>JAHDLA010000028.1 GCA_018436705.1 Sedimentibacter sp. | reverse complement strand
TCAGGTATTGGCAAAACCAGGTACAATAACACCACATACAAAATTCAATGCAGAAGTATATGTATTAACAAAAGAAGAAGGTGGAAGACATACACCATTCTTTAACGGATACAGACCACAGTTCTATTTCAGAACAACAGACATAACAGGCCAGATTGACCTTGAAGAAGGAACAGAAATGTGCATGCCTGGAGATAACGCAAGATTTATAGTAGAATTAATCCACCCGATAGCAATAGAAGAAGGATTAAGATTTGCTATCAGAGAAGGCGGAAGAACAGTTGGTTCAGGTGTTGTTACAAGCATAATAAAATAATTAAAAGAAACATGTTGACAAAACTAATTCTATCGTATAATATATTAAAAACAGCAAAGGCGCTGTAGGTGAGTACCTACAGTGCCTGTTTTTTTAACTGAATCCGGAGGGAAATCAGCAACACAATGGCGTGTATGTACTGAGTACATACGCGCTTTTTATTTGATCAGTTTTGTTAGGCTTTAAAAGCAGAAAATTGTATGTAGTATACTTAAAAATTAAAGGAGGAATTATTATGTATTCAGCAGTGGACACTATATGGGTGTTATTAGGAGCAGCATTGGTTTTTTTCATGCAGGCAGGTTTTGCAATGGTAGAAACAGGATTTACAAGAGCTAAAAATGCAGGAAATATTATAATGAAAAATACTTTGGATTTTACAATTGGATCAATGGCGTTCTGGATTTTAGGCTTCGGATTAATGTTTGGAGCCACAATTGGAGGATTTATAGGAAAACCGGACTTTTTTTTAAGAGGAGATTATTCCTCATCAATTCCAACAATGGCATTTTTCATATTTCAGACTGTGTTTAGTGCAACTGCTGCTACAATTGTGTCTGGAGCCATGGCAGAAAGGACTAAATTTTCGGCCTACTGTATTTATAGTTTGGTTATAAGCGCATTCATATATCCTGTATCAGGTCACTGGATATGGGGTGGAGGGTGGCTTTATCAAATGGGTTTTCATGATTTTGCGGGCTCAACTGCTGTACACATGGTCGGCGGCGTAGCAGCACTGGTAGGTGCTAAAATTCTTGGCGCTCGAATAGGAAAATATGATGAAAAAGGAAACCCTAAAGCAATTTTGGGTCATAATTTAACAATAGGAGCTCTCGGTGTATTTATTCTATGGTTTTGCTGGTTTGGATTTAACGGAACATCAACAGTTTCAATGACAGGTGATGAATCAATATTGTCAGCTGCATCCATATTTGTAACGACAAATATGGCAGCTGCAGCAGCTACAGCTACAGCAATGATTATAACGTGGATAAAATATAAAAAGCCTGATGTTTCAATGACATTGAACGGTGCTCTTGGAGGTCTTGTTGCAATAACAGCGGGTTGTGATGCTGTATCAGTAGCAGGAGCTGCTGCGATCGGACTTATTTCAGCTTTCGTAATAGTTTTTGGAATAGAATTTCTCGATAAAAAAGCTAAAGTTGATGATCCGGTCGGAGCAGTTGCAGTACACGGAATGTGTGGAGCCCTTGGAACTGTATTGGTAGGAGTTTTTGCTATTGATGGAGGAATTCTTTATGGAGGAGGGGCAGATATGCTGTTAATACAATCTCTTGGAGTTTTGGCTTCTGCAGCTTGGGTAGGAATAACAATGACAATTGTATTTACAGTTATAAACAAGACAATTGGGTTACGTGTTTCGGAGGAAGAAGAAATTACCGGGATGGATCTTTCTGAACATGGTTTGCTAAGCTCATATGCTGACTTTATGCCGACAATATCTCCGGCTTCTTCGCACGTGGGAAATTATGAACCTATATTACTTAATGCAACTGGCAAAAAGGAAGACGAAAAACCTGTGAAAGCAATCAGAACAACAAGCAAGGATCATAAAATTACTAAAGTAGTAATAATAATTAATCAAAATAGATTTCAGGTTTTAAAGGAAGCTATGGCAAAAATAGGGGTAACAGGCATGACTGTTTTGAATGTGCTCGGATGCGGAGTCCAAAAAGGATATACCGAGTATTATAGAGGAGTTAAAATAGATATGAACCTTCTTCCTAAAGTTCAGGTTGAAATAGTTGTAAGCAAGGTGCCTGCAAGAGTGGTTATTGATACAGCGAATAAAGTTTTGCATACAGGAAACATAGGCGACGGCAAAATATTTGTATATGATGTAGAAAACGCAGTAAAGGTACGCACAGGAGAAGAGGGGTACAATGCGCTGCAAGATGATGATGTGAAAGATGATAATAAAGATAAAAAAGAAAATTCAGAAAATATGTTGACAGATGCAAATTGATATTGTAAAATTATTTTGGATTAAAAAGGAGCTTTTGCTTTGCAGGAGCTTTTTTTAGTGATAAAAAGTTTTATGAATTAATTGTATAAATAAGGTAATCATAAAATAAAATTATTGACAGTGAAATTGTTTTGTGATATCTTATATTGGATAATGAGTCTTATTAACTAATAAGGGTCTGGAGGTGTTGAAATGAGAGTAGCAGTAAAACTGGCCTGCACAGAGTGCAAACAAAGAAATTATGATACAGAAAAAAACAAAAGAGAAAACCCTGAAAGAATAGAGTTGAACAAATATTGTAAATTCTGTAAAAAACATACTCTTCACAAGGAAACAAAATAACCGTATTGAGGTGTTGGTAAATGTCAAATAGAGAAAATGAAAAACCAAAATTTACAGCTCGTGTAAGTAATTATTTTAAAGGCGTAAAAGCAGAATTAAAAAAAGTTAATTGGCCTACTAAAAAGGAATTAACAAATTATACCGTTGTAGTGCTGGCTACTACTTTTACTATGACACTTGTAATTTGGGGACTAGATCTCATATTCCAAAATTTGGTTGCGTTGATTGTATAAGAAGGAGTAATTCGGGTATGAAGCAAGAATCACAAGGACCAAGATGGTATGTTGTTCATACATATTCGGGGCATGAGAACAAAGTAAAAGCAAATATCGAAAAATTAGTAGAAAACAGAGAAATGCAGGATACTATTTTCGAAGTCAGAGTGCCGGTTGAAGAAGTTGCAGAAGTTAAAAACGGCAAGAAGAAAATGAAAGAAAGAAAAATGTTCCCGAGTTATGTTATAATTAAAATGATAATGACTGATGAATCTTGGTATCTTGTAAGAAATACAAGAGGTGTGACTGGCTTTGTTGGTCCTGGATCCAAACCCGTTCCATTGACAGATGAAGAAGTAAAAGCACTTGGTGTTGTTGATAGGCTTCCTGCAATTGAACTTGTACCTGGAGATACCATCAAGGTAAAAGAAGGACCTTTTGAGGACTTTATCGGTGCTGTAGAAAGCATCAGTCAGGAAAAAAGAAAAATTAAAGCTTTTGTATCAATGTTCGGAAGAGAAACTCTTATTGAACTTGATTATGAACAGATTGAAAGAGTGTAATGCTTTTCAATAGATACATGCGTTTCGTATGAAGGAGGTGCAACAATATGGCTAAAAAGGTAACAGCTATAGTAAAACTGCAAATACCAGCAGGAAAGGCTACTCCAGCTCCACCGGTTGGTACAGCTTTAGGACCTCATGGCGTGAATATTATGGGATTTTGTAAAGAATTCAATGCAAAAACAGCTGATCAGGCAGGTATGATTATACCGGTTGTATTAACTGTCTATCAAGATAGATCATTTACATTTATCACAAAGACTCCGCCTGTGGCAGTTCTAATTAAAAAAGCAGTTGGAATTGAAAGCGGTTCAGGAGAACCAAACAAAAAGAAAGTAGCAACACTTTCAAAGGCAAAATGCGAAGAAATCGCTAAAGTTAAAATGCCGGATTTAAACGCTAATACAATAGAAGCAGCTATGAGTTTAGTAGCAGGTACTGCAAGAAGTATGGGCGTTACAGTAGAAAAATAGCAATGGCACTGTGGGAGGCCCTAAAGGCTGTTTGACCACTAAGGAGGTTAATGATATGCCAAGAAGAGGAAAAAAATATCAAGACAGTATAAAATCAATTGATAAATTGAAATTATATGATTTAGAAGAAGCTGTGGAAGTGATGCTTGCAACAGCAAAAGCTAATTTTGACGAAACAATAGAATTGCACGTTAAATTAGGTGTAGATTCAAGACATGCAGACCAACAAGTAAGAGGAGCTATAGTTCTTCCGCATGGAACTGGAAAGACAGTTCGTGTATTGGTATTTGCTAAGGGCGATAAGGCTAAAGAAGCTACTGACGCCGGAGCAGATTTCGTAGGAGAAGCTGAGTTAGCTGATAAAATTCAAAAAGAAAACTGGTTTGATTTTGACGTTGTTATAGCAACTCCTGATATGATGGGTGTTGTAGGTAGACTTGGTAGAGTGTTAGGTCCAAAAGGATTAATGCCGAACCCAAAATCAGGAACAGTTACATTTGATGTAGCAAAAGCTATTCAGGAGATTAAAGCAGGTAAGGTTGAATACAGACTTGACAAAACAAATATTATTCACGTTCCTGTAGGTAAAAAATCTTTTGGTTCAGAAAAACTGGTTGACAATATTAGAACAATGGTTCAGGCGATTGCTAAAGCTAAGCCGGCTGCAGCTAAAGGTAAATATATGAAAAGCTGCGTTGTTGCTAGCACAATGGGACCGGGACTAAAAGTTAATACGTCAAAAGTATCTGAATAGTATCGGCTTTGGAACTATCTTAAATTGATAAATTAATCGACAATTAAATAAATACCGCAGACAGTTGGTGCTTTAAAATAGCTTAAATACCCAACCGAGGTGAGAACTAATAAATCAATTTCTCTTCGTCTGCGGAGAGATTTTTTTATGCGTTCCGGATAAATTCCATAGGATGGAATAAATTTGTGAACAGGACTGCAATTTTTATAAGGAGGTGTAGTTAGACGTGAATCAAACAGCTTTAGAACAGAAAAAACAGGTAGTAAGTGATATAACAGAGAAGCTTAGAAGTGCTAAATCGATTGTGTTGGTTGAATATAATGGCCTGACAGTTGAAAAAGCTACTGAATTAAGAAATAAGTGCAGAGAAGTAGGCGTTGAATACAAGGTGTATAAAAATACATTAATGCGTTTTGCGTTTGAAGAACTAGGCTATAAGGATATGACTTCCAATTTGGAGGGACCAAATGCAGTTGCAATTTCTTTCGACGATGAAGTATCTGCCGCAAAAGTAACAAATGACTTTGCTAAGACAAGCAATGACACTCTTGTAATTAAAGCCGGTATATCTGAAGGCAAGGTTATGAATTCTGATGAAATAAAAGCATTGGCAAGTGTTCCGTCAAGAGAAGTACTTCTTGCACAGTTGGCAGGAGTATTACAAGGAAATATCAGAAATCTTGCTTATCTGCTTGATCAAGTAGCTAAGAAAGACGAAGAAGTAGCGTAAGAAGCCCTAACCCCGTTTTTCAGAGTGGTTTTTCTGAAAAATGGTTGGTAGGTCTTTCGCAATGATTATGACTTGACCCAATTTTTCCGACCGTCAGGGAGAGAAAAATTGAAGGTAAGTCAAACGCAACAAGCACCAAATTTGTGCGACGTAAGGAGCAAACAAATTTGAGCTGCTTGACTGCGATTCCCAATTTATATGAGCGATAGCGAATAAATAAATTGGTGAACGAAACTGCGCGAAGCCCTAACCATGAATGAGACTGCGCGAAGCTCTAACATCGTGTGGTTTTGTAAATTATAAAAATAAAATTAAAATATAATATACCAGGAGGTAATTTGAAATGGCAAGTGAAAAAATAACAAACTTTGTTGAAGAAATAAAGAAGTTGTCAGTATTAGAATTAAATGAATTAGTAAAAACAATAGAAGAGGAATTTGGTGTATCAGCAGCAGCTCCTGTAGCGGTAGCTGGTGCGGCAGCAGGCGGAGCAGCAGCTGCAGCAGAAGAAAAAACTGAATTTGATGTAGTGTTGACAGCAGCAGGCGGAGGAAAAATTAAAGTAATAAAAGTAGTAAGAGAGTTAACAGGACTTGGTTTGAAAGAAGCAAAGGATGCTGTTGACAAAGCACCTACAACATTAAAATCAGCTGTTTCTAAGGAAGATGCTGAAAAAATGAAAGAAGCTTTAGAAGCTGAAGGCGCATCTGTAGAAATCAAATAATTGAATTTAATTATTTAAATTACATTGACAATAAAAGGCTTTACGCAAAAAAGTAAAGTCTTTTTTTCAATTAATGTTGTATATTTTTTTAAATATTGTAAATAATAGTTAAGGCGCATTTTCTAAAATATGCTTTATTTTGAAGAGTATTCTGTTTTTGTAATTTATTGTATTGGAGTAATTTTTGACGACTAGTATCAAAAGAAATTGATGAAATTATTAAATAATTTTTAAAAATGTATTGACAGAAAAAAATCATAGTGATAATATATTATATTGCCATGAGCATAAAATGTTGGCACAGAATTTGTATGCCAAAAAAAATTACTAAGGGGTGAAAAAATGCCGCATCCTGTGAAAATAGGTAATAGAGTGAGAATGTCTTACTCTAAAATTGATGAAGTTTTAGATTTGCCGGATTTGATTGAGGTTCAGAAAAGATCGTATGAATGGTTTTTAAGCGAAGGGCTTAAAGAAGTATTTGACGATATTTCTCCCATCGAGGATTATACCGGCAATTTAATTCTGGAGTTTGTGGATCATTCTTTATATGGAGAACCTAAATTCAGTGAAGTAGAATGTAAAGAAAGAGATGCAACATATTCAGTTCCTTTAAAGCTAAAAGTAAGGCTTATTAATAAAGAAACTGGAGAAATTAAGGAGCAAGAAACATTTATGGGTGACTTTCCTCTAATGACTGACAGAGGAACATTCATTATTAATGGAGCAGAGCGTGTTATTGTCAGCCAGCTAGTCAGATCTCCCGGAGTTTATTACAATATGAGCAGGGATAAGGTAGGCAAGGAACTTTATGAGGCTACACTTATTCCAAACAGAGGGGCATGGCTTGAGTATGAAACGGACTCAAACGATATTATATATGTAAGAGTAGACCGTACAAGGAAACTTCCGGCCACAGTGCTTGTCAGAGCCATGGGGCTTTCTTCTAATTCTCAGATTATCGAAACGCTGGGAGAAACAGAGCAGCTTTTGAAAACTCTGGAAAAGGACAACACTGCAAATTCAGATGAAGCACTAATAGAAATATATAAAAGATTAAGACCGGGAGAACCACCGACACTTGATAGCGCTTCTTCTTTAATAAATTCTCTTTTCTTTGATCCAAAGAGATATGATCTTGCAAAAGTCGGAAGATATAAATTTAATAAAAAGTTAAGTTTTGAAAACAGAATTATGGGAAGACGTTCCGCTGAAGACGTAGTAGACAAAGAAACCGGAGAAATCTTAGTACATAAAGATGATCAATTCAACAGCGAAATGATACAAAAATTAGAAGCAGCGGGTATATTTGAAGTAGCTGTTTTCAATGCTGATGAAAAGGCGACAAAAGTATTATCTAATAAGTTTGTAGATCCGAAAGTATTTGGTTTAGATATAGATTTTGATAAAATTGGTTTAAAAGAACGTATTTTCTATCCAGTTATGAAAAAAATACTTGAAGAAAACAGTTCAGTTGAAGATATTGAAAAGGCCGCAGTTGATAATATAAAGCTGCTTTCTCCTAGACATATTATTGTTGAAGACATGATGGCTTCTGCAAATTACCAATTTGGCCTGTTTAAAGGTGTCGGTGATACCGATGACATAGATCATTTAGGCAACAGAAGGCTTAGATCTGTAGGCGAGTTACTTCAAAATCAGGTAAGAGTAGGCCTTTCCAGAATGGAAAGGGTAGTCAGAGAAAGAATGACTATTCAAGATGTTGATGTTGTGACGCCACAAGTCTTGATTAATATTAGGCCTGTTTCCGCTGCAATTAAAGAATTTTTTGGTTCCAGTCAGCTTTCTCAGTTTATGGACCAGACAAATCCTTTAGCTGAGCTTACGCACAAAAGAAGAATGTCTGCATTGGGACCTGGAGGATTGTCAAGGGACAGAGCAAGCTTTGAAGTAAGAGACGTTCACCATTCACATTACGGAAGAATGTGCCCTATTGAAACTCCAGAAGGTCCTAACATCGGACTTATTACATCTCTTGCAACTTATGCAAGAATAAATGACTATGGATTTCTTGAGGCTCCATACCGAAAAGTAGATAAAGAAACAGGCTGTGTAACAGATACAATCGATTATATTACGGCTGATATAGAAGATACAAAGATAATTGCTCAGTCTAATGAGCCATTGAATGAAGATGGTACATTTGCTCATACGCGTGTTGTTGTAAGAGGTATAGACGGCGTCAATGAAATTGTTTCAAGAGATAAGGTTGATTATATGGAGGTTTCTCCTAAGCAGGTAATATCAATTGGTACTGGTATGATTCCTTTCCTTGAAAATGATGACGCCAACCGTGCTCTTATGGGTGCTAACATGCAGCGACAGGCTGTTCCTCTGCTTGTAACAGAGGCTCCTGTTATAGGAACGGGTCTTGAGTATAAAGCAGCAAAGGATTCAGGTGCTGTTATTGTAGCAGATAACGATGGAGTTGCTATTTCTGTAAATTCATCGGAAATTTTAATCAAAAGAAGCGATAACGGAATGATTGAAAAGTATCCTTTGTTGAAGTTTAAGCGTTCTAACAGCGGTACATGCATCAATCAAAGACCGATAATTAACAAGGGTGAAGAAATAAAAAGAGGCCAGATCATTGCGGATGGCCCTTCTACGGATAACGGAGACATGGCCATAGGAAAGAACCTTATGATAGGCTTTATGACATGGGAAGGTTATAACTATGAGGATGCCATGTTGCTCAATGAAAAGCTTGTTATGGATGATGTGCTTACATCTCTCCATATTGAAGAATATGAATCTGAAGCGAGAGATACAAAATTAGGACCGGAAGAAATAACAAGAGACATTCCGAATGTTGGAGACGATTCACTTAAGGATCTGGACGAAAGAGGTATAATCAGAATCGGAGCAGAAGTGAAATCCGGAGATATACTCGTAGGAAAGGTTACTCCTAAAGGTGAAACGGAATTAACAGCTGAAGAAAGACTGCTAAGGGCAATTTTCGGCGAAAAAGCTAGAGAAGTAAGAGATACTTCGTTGAAGGTTCCTCACGGTGAAACGGGTATAATTGTTGACGTTAAAGTGTTTACAAGAGAAAACGGCGATGAGTTAAGTCCCGGAGTAAGCAAAATGGTAAGAGTTTATATTGCAACAAAGCGTAAAATAAATGTAGGTGACAAAATGTGTGGTCGCCACGGTAACAAAGGTGTTATATCGAGAATTATGCCTGAGGAGGATATGCCGTTCCTGCCTGACGGAACTCCGTTGCAAGTAGTGTTAAATCCTTTGGGCGTGCCTTCGCGTATGAACATAGGCCAGGTTCTGGAAGTCCACCTTGGACTCGCTGCTAAAAAGCTTGGATGGAATGTTGCTACACCTGTTTTTGACGGAGCGATAGAAGATGATATATGGGATGCCCTTGAAATGGCTGGATATCCTAGAAGTGGTAAAATTGAACTGAGAGACGGACGTTCCGGCGAATATTTTGATGGACCTGTAACTGTCGGCTACATGTATATGCTTAAACTCCATCACTTGGTCGATGATAAAATACATGCTCGTTCAACAGGACCTTATTCATTGGTAACTCAGCAGCCTCTTGGAGGTAAAGCTCAGTTCGGAGGACAAAGGTTCGGAGAAATGGAAGTTTGGGCTCTGGAAGCATATGGCGCGGCTCATACATTACAGGAAATACTTACGGTTAAATCTGATGATGTTAATGGTAGGGTTAAAACCTACGAAGCCATCGTTAAGGGTGAAAATATTCCTGAACCTGGAATTCCTGAATCATTTAAGGTACTTGTAAAAGAATTGCAGAGTTTGTCGCTGGATATTAAAATTATTACCAGCGAAAAAGATGAAGTTGAAATAGTTGATACGATGGATACTGATGATGATACCCATATTGACGGAGAGAACCTCGGAGATATGACTTATGTTGAAGAAGAAGGAATGAACGAGGTCGATATTCAAAGCAACTCTGAAGATGTTGGGGAAACTGATGATGTTGAAGTTGAAGATATTGACGATGTTGATGTCTATGAAGAGGATATTGATGTAGAAGATGACTATGACAGTGAAGATGATTTTTAAGATACAAGAAGGACCAGGTGAACAAAATTATAATGAAGGGAGCGAACTCCTTGATAGATTACAATAATTTCGAATCAATAAGAATCGGCTTGGCATCTCCTGATAAAATCAGACAATGGTCTAGAGGAGAAGTTAAAAAACCAGAAACAATAAATTATCGTACATTAAAGCCAGAGAAAGACGGTCTTTTCTGTGAAAAAATATTTGGACCTACTAAAGACTGGGAATGTCATTGCGGAAAGTATAAAAGAGTAAGATATAAAGGTGTTGTTTGTGACCGATGCGGAGTTGAGGTTACAAAAGCAAAAGTAAGAAGAGAAAGAATGGGGCATATTGAACTTGCTGCCCCAGTATCTCACATATGGTATTTTAAAGGTATACCATCTAGAATGGGATTAATTCTAGATATGTCTCCAAGAGCGTTGGAAAAAGTTTTGTATTTTGCACAATATGTTGTTACTGAAGCAGGTGACACTTCTTTGTCAGAAAAACAGCTTTTGACAGAAATGGAGTACAGAGAATACAAAGACCATTATAAAAATGCTTTTAAGGCTGAGATGGGTGCGGAAGCAATAAAAAAACTTCTTGAGAAAATAGACCTTGAAAATGAGGCTGCCGAACTTAAAAGTCAGCTGAAGGATAGCAAAGGACAGAAAAAAATAAGAATAACAAGAAGATTGGAAGTCATTGAAGCTTTTAGGATTTCAGGCAACAGACCGGAATGGATGATTTTAGATGCCGTGCCTGTTATTCCTCCGGAATTAAGACCGATGGTTCAACTTGACGGTGGACGTTTTGCTACATCAGACTTAAACGATCTTTACAGAAGAGTTATAAACAGAAACAACAGATTGAAGAGGCTTCTTGATTTAGGAGCACCTGACATAATAGTAAGAAATGAAAAAAGGATGTTACAGGAAGCTGTTGACGCATTAATAGATAATGGAAGAAGAGGAAGACCTGTAACAGGCCCAGGAAACAGACCATTAAAATCTCTGTCCGATATGCTTAAGGGAAAGCAAGGGCGTTTTAGACAGAACCTACTGGGAAAGAGAGTTGACTATTCAGGCCGTTCGGTTATAGTTGTCGGTCCTGAGCTTAAATTTAACCAGTGCGGCCTTCCGAAAAAGATGGCTCTTGAGCTTTTTAAGCCGTTTGTTATGAAGAAACTTGTTGAGAATGGAACGGCACACAATATTAAAAGCGCAAAGAAAAAAGTTGAAAAGGTGGATACTGCAGTATGGGACGTATTAGATGAAATAATCAAAGACCATACGGTAATGCTTAACCGTGCACCTACGCTTCACAGACTTGGAATTCAGTCATTCGAGCCTGTGCTTGTTGAAGGAAAAGCTATCAAGCTGCATCCTTTGGTATGTACGGCATACAACGCCGACTTTGACGGAGACCAGATGGCGGTACACGTTCCTTTATCGGTAGAAGCGCAGGCAGAATCAAGATTTTTGATGATGTCAACAAACAATATTTTGGCTCCAAAAGATGGAAGACCTATTACAACACCTACACAGGATATGGTTCTTGGGAGCTACTACATGACCTTGGAAATAGAAAACTCAAAGGGACATGGAATGGTCTTTAAAGACTATGATGAAATGATGTTGGCATATTTCAATCAAAACATTGATTTGCATGCCAGAATAAAGCTGAGAAAGACAATAGACGGAGAAACCAGGCTTGTTGAAAGTACTGCGGGAAGGTTTATATTTAACGAAAATATTCCTCAGAATTTAGGCTTTGTTGACAGAGAAAAAGACAAATTTTCACTTGAAATTGATAAAACAGTTACGAAAAAACATCTTGAGGAAATAATATACAGATGCTTTAGAAAATACGGCAACTCAAAAACAGCTGACGTATTGGATGGAATAAAGTCAAAAGGCTATAAATATTCCACAAAGGGAGCAATCACAATAAGTGTCAGCGACATAACTGTTCCTGAAAAAAAGAAAGAACTTATTGAAAAAGCTGAAAAACAGGTTATCGAATATGAAAAGAAGTACAGAAGAGGTTTGATGACCGATGAAGAAAGATACGAAAATGTAATTAAGATTTGGAATCAGACAACTGAAGATGTTACAGAGGCGTTGATGAGTAACTTGGACCCTCTAAATTCTATTTATATCATGTCAGTATCCGGAGCCCGTGGAGGCCGTAACCAGATAAAACAGCTGGCAGGTATGCGTGGACTTATGGCGAGTGCCACAGGTAAGACAGTTGAGGTTCCGGTTAAGTCAAACTTCCGAGAAGGACTTACAGTTCTTGAATTCTTCCTTTCAGCTACAGGAGCTCGAAAAGGATTAACAGATACGGCTCTTAGAACAGCAGACTCAGGTTATTTAACAAGAAGGCTTGTAGATGTAAGCCAGGATGTTATTGTAAGAGAAGTTGATTGTGGTACAACAGACGGAATTGAAGTTGAAGCTTTTGTTGACGGTAAAGAAGTGATAGAAGAATTAAGTGAAAGATGTGCAGACAGATATGCTTCTGACGATATTATAAACCCTAAAACAGGTGAAATAATGGTAAAGTCTGGAGGATTTATTTCCGAAGAAACTGCACATAAAATTCAGGATTCAGGTATTAAAAAGATTAAAGTAAGATCCGTTTTGACGTGCAAGACTCCTCATGGTGTATGTGCAAAGTGTTATGGTACCAACCTTGCTACAGGAAAGCTTGTTAATGTCGGAGGAGCAGTTGGAATTATTGCTGCTCAGTCAATAGGTGAGCCTGGTACACAGCTTACAATGCGTACATTCCATACCGGCGGTATTGCTGCGGCAAGTGATATAACTCAAGGTTTGCCTCGTATAGAAGAGCTTTTTGAAGCAAGAAAACCGAAAGGCCAGGGAATAATTTCAGAAATTCCTGGTAGAGTTACATTAACGGAAAAAATTCATAAAAGAGAAGTTACAATTACAAATAATGAATCTATGGAAAGCAAGACATACTTGATACCTTATGGATCAAAGATACTTGTTTCCGAGGGGGATCACCTAGAAGCCGGAGATAAGATTACGGAAGGTTCAGTTAATCCTCATGATATTATGAACATAAAAGGAATGAAAGCTCTTGAATCGTATATTCTTATGGAGGTTCAAAGAGTTTACAGAATGCAGGGTGTTGATATAAGCGATAAGCACGTTGAAGTAATAGTAAGACAGATGGTAAATAAAGTTCGAATTGAGGATTCGGGCGATACTAGTCTTCTTCCAGGCAGCCTGGTGTCATCATTTGAGTTTAAAGAACAGAATGATAAAGCCATTGAAGAAGGAAAAGAGCCTGCTGTTGGTGAGGTTGCATTGCTTGGTATTACAAAGTCATCACTTGCCACGGATTCATTCCTTGCATCAGCATCATTCCAGGAGACAACAAGAGTATTAACAGATGCTGCTACAAAGGGAAAAGTTGATAGCTTGATTGGACTTAAAGAAAATGTCATTATAGGTAAACTTATACCTGCTGGAACAGGAATGAAGAAATACAGAAATATCGGAGTAACCACTAAAGATGTTGAAATAGAAGAAAAAGAAGAACCTGTTAATGAGTAAATGAAAGTTAAAAAAATATTTGACATCTAAAAAATAAGATGGTAGAATACTCTAGTGTTTTAATCCTTAAATAATTGTACTCAGTTCATGGAATATAGCATATCCATGAACTGAGTAATTAGTAAAGGGTGATTGCAATGAAAGACAACAACAAAATAGTAATAGGAAAGAAGCAGACTTTGAGAGCTTTATCCAGAAATGAAGCCGTAAAGATATATATATCAAAGGATGCTGATTTGCATGTTACTAAACCCATCACAGATGCGTGCAAGGAACATAATGTTGAAATAGTTTATTTTGATACTATGAAGGAACTTGGATCAGTCTGTGGTATTAATGTAAACGCAGCGGCGGCTGCCGTTTTAAAATAAAAATATTTTGCAAGGAGGTGCACGAATGCCATCAATTAACCAGTTAGTGAGAAAAGGTAGAGAAAGAGTAACATATAAGTCTAATTCTCCAGCATTGAATGTAAGCTACAACACACTTCAGAAGAAGATGAATGAATCACATTCACCTCAAAAAAGAGGAGTTTGTACTTCAGTTAAGACTGTAACACCTAAAAAACCTAACTCAGCTTTAAGAAAAATTGCCAGAGTTAAATTAACAACAGGTGTTGAAGTTACAGCTTATATTCCAGGAGTAGGCCACAACTTACAAGAACATAGTGTTGTTCTTATAAGAGGCGGAAGAGTTAAAGACTTACCAGGGGTTAGATATCACATTGTCAGAGGTACCCTTGATACAGCTGGTGTTGCTAAGAGAAAGCAAGCAAGATCCAAGTATGGAGCTAAAAGGGAAAAACAGAAAAAATAATTAGATGATATCCGGCACACTATGCAGGTTATGATGCATCGCGCCATAATATATATATGCAATTTTTATGTATTACAATTTTTAATGTTATGCTGAGAAATTGTCACATTGATGCTACAGTTGTTAATTTATGATGTACTGTTACAGAGATGAATGCATTTTGTGCACGACGGCATATTATTTGTCGAGTACCTGTGAATTAAATTATGTTAAGGAGGGAAGCAAAGTGCCAAGAAAAGGTCACATACCTAAAAGAGAAGTAATGGAAGATCCAATATACAAAGATAAAGTTGTTTCTAAACTGATCAACCAGCTTATGTATGATGGAAAAAAAGGTGTTGCTCAAACAATCGTATATGATGCTTTTGACATCATGAAAGAAAAAACAGGTGAAGATCCTTTAGAGATTTTTACAAAAGCTATGAACAACATCATGCCAGTTCTGGAAGTTAAAGCAAGAAGAGTCGGCGGAGCAACTTATCAAGTTCCTATCGAAGTTAGACCAGAGAGAAGACAAACTTTGGGATTAAGATGGCTTGTAGGTTATTCTCGAAAAAGAGGAGAAAAAACCATGCGTGAAAAGCTTGCAAAGGAAATAATGGATGCAGCTAATAACGTAGGAGCAAGTGTTAAGAAAAGAGAAGATACACATAAAATGGCAGAAGCTAATAAAGCATTTGCACACTTTAGATGGTAATAATCTAAGTAGTAAGGTTTTATTCGCAGCGTGAAGGAGGGAAAAAATGAGAGAATATTCTTTAGAAAATACAAGGAATATTGGTATAATGGCGCATATCGACGCAGGAAAAACTACATGTACCGAAAGAATCCTGTTCTATACCGGGAAGATTCATAAAGTAGGAGAAACTCACGAGGGTGCATCTCAGATGGACTGGATGGAGCAAGAGCAGGAAAGAGGAATAACAATAACTTCAGCTGCAACTACTTGTAAATGGCAAGATGTAAGAATTAACATCATCGATACACCTGGTCACGTAGACTTTACAGTTGAAGTTGAGAGATCGCTTAGAGTGCTCGATGGTGCGGTAGCAATATTTGACGCAAAAATGGGTGTTGAACCCCAATCAGAAACTGTTTGGAGACAGGCAGATAAATATAATGTACCTAGAATTTGTTTTGTAAACAAAATGGATAAAATGGGTGCTAACTTCTTATATTCATTGGGAACAATGCATGAAAGATTAAAGGCAAACGCAGTTGCTATTCAACTGCCAATAGGTGCAGAAGACCAATTTCACAGTATTATAGACTTGATTGAAATGAAAGCTGTACGATATAACAATGACTTGGGAACTGACGAAGATGTTATGGACATACCAGAAGACTACGTTGACCAAGCTAATGAATACAGAGATAAGTTAATCGAAGCATTGGCGGATTATGATGAAGTAATAATGGAAAAATATTTAAACGGTGAAGAATTTTCCGTTGAAGAATTAAAAGCAGCTATAAGAAAGTGCACAATTGCAAATGAAATAGTGCCGGTTCTTTGCGGTACTGCATATAAGCATAAAGGTGTTAAACTGCTTTTAAATGCTATTATTGACTTTTTACCAAATCCGTTAGAAGTTCCTCAGATGAAAGGCTTTGATCCGGATACTAATGAAGAAATAATAAGAGAGCCTGCTGATGATGCACCATTAGCAGCGTTGGCATTTAAAATAATGACAGATCCGTTTGTTGGAAAACTTACATTTTTCAGAATATATTCTGGAACGATGGAATCCGGAAGCTACGTTCTTAATTCAACTAAGAATAAGAAAGAAAGAATCGGAAGAATCCTTCAGATGCATGCTAACAAAAGAGAAGAAATTAGCGAGTCATATACAGGAGATATAGAAGCTGCTGTTGGTTTGAAGTTTACAACTACAGGAGACACATTGTGTGATATGAGTCATCCAATATTGCTGGAATCAATGGAATTCCCAGATCCAGTTATTGAAGTTGCTATTGAGCCTAAGACTAAAGCAGGACAAGAAAAAATGGGTATAGGTCTTCAGAAGCTTGCTGAAGAAGATCCAACATTTAAAACATATACAAACCCTGATACAGGGCAGACAATTATTGCAGGTATGGGTGAACTTCATTTGGAAATCATTGTTGACAGACTTTTAAGAGAATTCAAAGTTGAAGCAAATGTAGGTAAGCCGCAAGTATCTTACAAAGAAACAGTTACAAGTAACGCAGACGTTGACGTTAAGTATGCAAGACAGTCGGGTGGTAAAGGACAGTATGGTCATGTTAAAATTACAATGGAACCTCAAGAACCTGGCCAGGGCATTACATTTGTCAATGCAATTACAGGCGGAGTTATTCCAAGAGAGTATATACCGGCAGTTGAGGCAGGAGTTAGAGGCGCAGCTGAAAATGGTATATTGGCCGGCTATCCGGTAATAGATTTTAAAGTAACATTGTATGACGGTTCATACCACGAAGTAGACTCTAGTGAGATGGCATTTAAAATCGCAGGTTCTATGGCATTTAAACAGGCGATGGAAAAAGCGAAACCAGTATTGCTTGAGCCTTACATGAAAGTTGAAATAACAACACCTGAGGAATATTTGGGAGATGTTATGGGAGATGCTAACTCTAGAAGAGGAAGAATCGAAGGCTTTGCGGACAGAAACGGTGTTAAGGTTGTAGATGCATTTGTTCCGTTGTCAGAAATGTTCGGATATGCGACTACATTGAGATCTATGACTCAAGGAAGAGCAAGTTATTCAATGGAATTCGATCACTATGAAAAAGTTCCTAACAGCGTAGCTGAAAAAATAATTAATAAATAAATTTATCCAGGAGGAAGTAAATATGGCAAAAGCAAAATATGAAAGAAGTAAGCCCCATGTTAATATAGGAACAATTGGGCACGTTGACCATGGTAAGACTACATTAACAGCGGCAATTACCAGAACACTGCATGATAGATTTGGCACAGGAGAAAGTGTAGCGTTTGATAATATCGATAAGGCTCCAGAAGAAAGAGAAAGAGGAATTACTATATCGACATCACACGTTGAGTATGAAACTGCAAACAGACACTATGCACACGTTGACTGCCCAGGCCATGCTGACTATGTAAAGAATATGATAACTGGAGCAGCACAGATGGACGGAGGAATACTTGTTGTTTCTGCTGCTGATGGTCCTATGCCTCAGACAAGAGAGCACATCCTTCTTTCAAGACAGGTTGGTGTTCCAAGATTAGTAGTATTTTTAAACAAAGAAGACATGGTAGATGATCCAGAATTAATTGAATTGGTAGAAATGGAAATCAGAGAACTGTTATCTGAATATGAATTCGACGGAGACAACACTCCAATAGTAAAAGGATCAGCATTAAAAGCTCTTGAAGATCCTTCAGGAGAATGGGGAGACAAAATCCTTGAATTAATGGCAGCAGTAGATGAGTGGATACCGACTCCAGAAAGAGATATAGATAAACCGTTCTTAATGCCTGTAGAGGATGTATTC
>JAHDLA010000011.1 GCA_018436705.1 Sedimentibacter sp. | reverse complement strand
TGAATATATCGAATCCTGGTACAACCGTAAAAGGATTCATGGTGCTATAAATTATATGACTCCACAGGCTGCTCATGAAGCTGCCTGAGTGGTGTAAAAAAAGTTAAACTTTTTGTGTCTACTCTATTGACACAAGTCCAAACAAAGGAGTTAAGAGAAATACATACTCAGAATCTTATAAACTGTTCTGCAGGCAATTTATCAGCAAAACAATATGTAAAAACATTAATTAAAAATATCTTAGGAGATATAAAAGTAGGACAGGAAAGATTAGAAGAACTCACTAATCAAATATATTCTAACAAATGGGGACTTGGAATACTTGAAAAATATGATTTGCCGGATGATTGAATCAATTTATATTTGTTATAATTGTGACTTAAAATAATAGAAAGGAAAATATTGTATTTATGTCTATAATGTAATAGAATAATGCAGGGTGATTAAAATTGACTTATCTAATTGGATTAATAGCAGATCTTGTAAAAGGGCATTACAAAAAAGATGTAAGTTACAATATAAAGAAATATATGAATGTAAATACCTTTGTTTTCAATTATGAGTATAATGTTGCTAAATGCAAGAAGGACTTTTCTAACTATACTTTAATCGTTTTGATGGCATATATAGGAGCAAGCCTTCTTCTATTAAATAAAGTTTTAGTGCCGATATTTGAGGGTGATAAATATTTTAGAATCTGGATAATGGTGTTGCTTGTGCTACTTATTTTAATTATGGTAATAATAAGTAAAAAATTGTTTAGGTATTTTCTTGGTGATTTTGGAGATTTAAATAATGTAGATATGACAAAAAAAGAAGCATTAAAAAAGCATAAAGATCTATTAGCAATATTAACATACTACATTATATCATATACATTAATTGCCATTAGCATAGTAACTGCAAAAACAATTTTTTTAATTATACCAATACTAATGTTTTTTTTAATGATTCCGGTTAACGAAATCTATGAAAAGAGGTTTCAAAAAATACAACGTTCAGTAAAAGAATATTATAAAGATTTGATAATAGTAAAAACGGCAGATAAAATAAATAAATATAAAACAAGCGAAACAATTATACAAATACTCTCCAATAATGATTTGGTAATAATAGAGGATGAAAAAAGATATTCAAATTTAATTCGTGCAAATGAAATAAAATATGTAAAGATAGAAAATGATTTGTATTATATAAAAGACGGGAAATATAATTTAAAAGAAAATTACTTTGAGGATAAAAAAATTTTAAAGAATAAAAATATACGACTTAGAAAAAAGTTGTAAGGAAAAGGAAACGTTCGGATGCTGTTATATAAATATGCAGCATCTTTTTTTATACCCGAAGGGAGGGAGATAAATGCAGATAATAAATAATATCAGATTGCTTAAACACAGTATCAAAGTTGCTGTTCTTTCACCAGTGCCAATATATAGATATCAAAAGAAGATGTTAACCATTGAGTTGGAGGAGTAAATGTTGAAGAAATTATCAATAAAAAAGCTCTTAAAAAGTGCTTGCTCTAGTATTTGCAACATGCTAAAAAAAAATGCAAGACAAATAATTTATTTAATTGTTTTTGCTTGTGGGGTGAGATTAATTTACTTATCGTTTTATGCGAAAGATAACTGGATAAATATTTTTAGTGGTGTTGGAACGGGGCTACTAACTTCTTTAGTAGTGAGTGTAATTATAAATGCCGAAAATAACGCTCGTGAGAAAAGAAAAAAGGACGAAGAAAAACGATTTGTGCTAAACGATATAATTGAGATTAGCATAGATATTTATATAGATGTGATTTACAGAATTAATGAGTAGACAGTTTGATGCTATCTGTTTTTTTGATTGTAAATATAACTTGCTCACTGAAAGAAAAAGGCTCTAAAACATTGCAAAATCAATAAAAATCTAAACTTAAAACTTGCAAAAATGTTGAAAATATGGTAAAATATATGTGAATAGGTAGTAGCAGGGTATGGCTGACTCATCCTAACGAAAGGAGGTAAGAGTCCTTCGAAAGGTGGTGATGCCTGATGTTATCGGTGTATGAGACATTAACGCTAATGATTGCATTTGCAACATTAGTTGCGATAATCATTAAAGATAGCAGAAAAAAGTAAATACCCTGCTGGCACAGAGTATTTACTAACGACTTTTAACTTATTTTATTAAAGGTCAGCCAACTTAGTTAGCTACCTATTCATATCTTATGTATATTATAACTCATTTATACTTAAAAATCAATATTAAATGCAAATATGAGTTACATTTAAGGCACAAAGTAACTTATAAAACATTTTAATATAAAAATGCAGATAAATTAGAAGAACAGTGAATGAAAAAAATAATTACAGTATTTATAACAATGTTATTAATATTTTCTTTTTCTGTATGCTATGCTGCTGAAATTCCTTCAGATATAATTACTGTTAAAATTAACAATGAAGATATAGAATTTTCACAAGATCCTATATCTGAAAATGGTAGAATTTTAGTTCCTATGAGAACAATATTTGAGAGTCTGGGGCTAAAGGTTAGTTGGAATGAATATTCTCAGAACATTACTGCATCAAACGGTGATATAGTCATAACTTTAAAAATTGGAGATAATATTGCAAATGTTAGAGATATAAACGGAAATAATACAGTTATACTGGACAATCCTTCAAAATTAATAAACAATTCAACTTTTGTTCCTATCAGATTTATCAGTGATAGCGAGATAGAAGTCAAGAAAATGATTATTGCACATCTTATTGATCGGATAACAGTATCTACGGATTATATAATAGATGTTGAATTCAATATTAGTGTAGAACAATTTATAAATTACAAAAATACAATAAAAAAGGTTCATAACAAAGTTACAAACCTTCATTTATAATGATGGAGATAAGGGGGCTCGAACCCCTGACCTCTTGAATGCCATTCAAGCGCTCATCCCAACTGAGCTATATCCCCAAATACGGGAAACCATAATTTTATGTTACCATAAATAAATTTTTAGTGTAAACCCTTCATTCGTGCTCCCAGCTGAGCTACGCCCCCATATAATTCTAATAGACAATAAATTTATTATAATACACAAAAATACTTTATCAATACTTTAATATCAAAATATTTATTTTTTTGCTATGGTACAAACACAGGTGAGTTATTTGGAAAAATAACTTTATTGTAATAAAAAATTTAAGGTGATATAATATAACGTACTTTATAAAGGGGTGAAAATGTGAGCGAATTAGATGTATTGGCAGTGAATGCTAAAAATGATGAAAATTCAATGAACATACTTATATCCAAATATGAAAATTTCATATTGAAATGTGCATCCTCGTCTGCTCGCAGCTATATTTCAAAAAGTGATGATGAATGGTCAATCGCTTTGGCAGCATTTACAGAGGCAGTTAGGAGCTATTCCTGTGAAAAGGGAAGCTTTTTGAATTTTTCTGAGTTAGTCATCAGAAGAAGGATTATAGATTACATACGAAGCAAGTCAAGATATGCTCCTGAAATGTTGGTCAAGCCTTCATTATTTGAATCGGAAGTTGAGGATGATACAGACTATACACTTCAATCGGAAATAGCCGAAAAAGTCTCGTCATCATCTGATAATTCTTTAAAGCTTGAAATATGTCTTATTAATGAAATATTTTCTGACTATGGCTTTTCATTCATGGATTTGTCTGAATGTTCGCCGAAAGCATATAAAACAAAAAGGTCATGTGCAAAAGCGGTAGCATTTATGATAAAGAATCCTATTTTGACAAGCGAAATGAAAGTAAAGAAGCAGTTACCGCTAATTTTAATTGAAAGAAACACAAAAGTACCCCGCAAATTGCTGGAACGTCATCGAAAATATATAGTAGCAGCAGTGGAGATAATGACGGGGGATTATCCTCATTTGGCAGGATATATGCGATTTATTCGTGAGGAGTTGGAGAAATGAAGGCAGTGATAGTAGAAATTCGAGATAAAATTGCAGCAGCTCTGGGTGAGGATGGCAGAGTTATAAAAATTAAAAACAAAAATTATTCCATAGGGCAGGAGATAGAATTAAGCAACCGCAGCAAGTACATAAAAATTGTTGCTTCAGCGGCTGCAGTTCTTATATTGTTTGTAACTCCTGCATGGGCATATTTTACTCCTTATTCATATGTAAGTTTGGATATTAATCCCTCATTTGAATTTTCCATAAATAGGTTTGACCTTGTACTTGATGTTAAAGCTCTTAATAACGACGGAGAAAAAGTTGTTGAAAGCATGGAAATGGGAACTCTTAAAAACAAAGAAATAAAAGAAGCTGTAAAAAGTGTGTTATCAGAGCTTAAGGATCAGGGCTATATTATTGACGGAAAAGAGGGCGGTGTTGTGGTTGCTGCATCAAGTAAAAGCAGCGAAAAAACTAATGAGCTTGCCGCTTCTTTAAAGACAGCGGTGGAAGAAGAGGTTTCTGCTAAAACAGAAGAAAAAGAAATTATTTTAGAAGAAAAACAGAATAATATAGAGAGAGCGGAAAAGGGAGATTTAAGCGAAGACCCTGATGAAAAAAAAGAAACTGAAGTTAACAAGCAGCAGAAATCAGAAGAGCCTGCATCAGAATCCGCAGTATTAAAGGAAGGTAAAGAGAAGGAGGCTGAAAAAGAATCCTTATACAGTGAAGATCAGGATAAACTGAAAGACCTCCGTAATGAAAAGGAAAAAGAAAAAGATGATAAAAAACAGATTAAAAACAGTAAAAACTATAAAAAATTTGAAGTGGAAGTAATTGAAGTAAGCCTTGATGAGGTAGACAATGCCAAGATCATGGGAATTACTCCGGGCAAGTGGAGCTTGATAGAAAAACTCCAGGAGAGTTCAAAGAGTGATTTTGATGAAAAAGAGATAGAAAAATGGCTTGAAAAATCTGTAAGTGATATTATGAAGGAAATAGATAAAAACAATAAAGAGTATAATAAAAATAAAGAGTATAATAAAGAAGAAAGAAAAGAATATAAGGAAAAAAAGAGTAGCGTCAAAAAAACTGATAAAGAACTTGATGACGAAAAAAGAGACGGAAAGAATTCTCACAAAAGAAAGTAATTGATGGGGAATTTTGAAATTGTTGACAAATTTTTTAGGGTATAGTAAGATATGAAAACAGGTATTACCTGTGGGATGGTAATTCCCACAGGTATTTTTTATTTTAAGGGGTAAGTATGATAGAAATTGGTGTTAGTAATTTAACTAAAGCTTTTGGCGCGGATAAGATATTTGAGAATATAACTTTTGATATAAAGACAAAGGATAAAATAGGATTAATAGGAAGAAATGGTATTGGGAAAACAACACTTATGAGAATTCTGGCAGGGCGTGAAGACTATCAGGCAGGTCAGGTTAACAGACGCAAGGAGCTTACAATTGGTTATCTAGAACAAATTCCAAGTTGTGATGATGGCGATACAGTATTGGATGTATTGAATGAAGCCTTCAGTGAATTGAATGAAATAACAATGCAAATGAAGAAATATGAAAGATCTTTTGATAACCTTAATGATAATGATTTGAAGAATGCCGTGGACAAGTACAGCTTGCTTCACGAACAATATGAAGCGTTGGGCGGTTATGACATAAATGAAAAGTTTGGCAAAATACTAACAGGTCTGAAAATATCGGATGATTTGCAAAGAAGGAAGTTCAATCTTCTTAGCGGAGGCGAAAAAACACGAGTTATTTTGGGAAAAATATTGCTTGAAGAGCCTGAACTTCTGCTGCTTGACGAGCCTTCAAATCATTTGGATATTAAATCTGTTGAATGGCTTGAAGAATATTTAATATCATATGTCGGAACAATAGTTATTGTATCCCACGACAGGTATTTCCTTGACAGAGTTGTTAATAAAATAATTGAAATAGAGCCTGACTGTGCACAAATATATTATGGAGGATATTCCAAATATGCAGCTGAAAAAGAGCTGAGGTTTCTGCAGGCTATGAAAGAATATAACAGCCAGCAGAAAAAAATAAAAAAGATGGAAGAACAGATTCAAAGATATCGCATATGGGGCGAAATGCGTGACAGTGATAAAATGTACAAAAGGGCTAAGGAACTTGAAAAGCGGCTTGAAAAGATAGATAGGATAAATAAGCCCGTGTTTGATAAGAAGGCTGCAAAATTTCAGATAAATAATACCGAAAGAACAGGCAAAGAGGTAATAAAAGTTACTGAAATTAAAAAAGTATTTGGTAATAATAAATTATTTGATCGGGTGAGTTTCACTCTGTACTATAAAGACAGCCTTTGTTTGCTCGGAGAAAACGGCTCTGGGAAATCAACTATTTTGAAGATTATTATGAATGAAATCAGTCCGGATTCAGGAGGAGTCAGAATAGGGTCTAAAGTAAAAATAGGATACTTGCCTCAAGAAGTAGTTTTTGACAGAGAAAACATTTCAATAATTGATTATTTTTCTTATCACTATGGTATTTCACTAAGTGAGACCAGAAGAGAGCTCGCTAAAATATCGTTTGTGGACGAAGATGTTTACAAAATCATAGGCGATTTATCCGGAGGAGAAAAATCTAGGCTAAGGCTGGGAATGCTCATATATGAAGATGTAAACACACTAATACTGGATGAACCTACAAACCATTTAGATATTGAATCGAGAGAGATGTTGGAGGAAAGTCTTATTAAGTTTGAGGGTACATTGCTTTTTGTATCACATGACAGATACTTTGTAGATAGGATTGCCACATGTATAGGGGAAATTGAAAACAAAAGATTTAGTATATATAGATTTAATTATGAGGGATATAAGCAGGAAAAACAAAAAACGGAAGCTTATTTCAAAGAAACTATGGCTAGCACCCAAAAAGGAGATCGTTTAGGAAAGAAAGCATTCGATAGAGAAAAGGAAGAAAAAAGAGCAAGAGAAAAGTCAAAGAGAGATTTGGCTAGACTTGAAGGAAATATTATTGAATCAGAGAAAAAAGTGGCTGAGCTTGAAAAAAAACTGAATACTGATTCAAGTGAATGGGATATATCTGATTATAACAATAAATATAATGAATATACTCAGTTGAAAGATAGTATAGAATGCATGTATACAGAATTATATAAATTATCAGAAGAGGTAGAAAATGATTAACTTTATAATTAGAAAGTTCATAAAATCACATGAAAACGTGAAAGATCCCTCTGTAAGAGAGGCGTATGGTATGCTGGGAAGTGTTGTGGGTATATTGTTCAATATTATACTTAGTATAAGTAAAATTGCTATAGGGACAATATTCAAAAGTATATCTATCACAGCTGACGGTGCTAATAATTTGTCCGATGCAGGGTCATCGGTTGTTACATTTATAGGTTTTAAAATGTCAGGAAAGCCTGCAGATAAGAATCATCCTTTCGGTCATGCAAGGATTGAGTATATTACCGGACTTGTTGTAGGAGCAATTATTTTTATTTTGGGTTTTGAACTTGTAAAATCATCTGTTGATAAAGTAAGAAATCCTGAAATTACAGAGTTTTCGTGGATCATGGTTTTTGTGCTGTTGTTCTCTATTGCTGTTAAGGTTTGGCTGAGTTATTTTAATTTAAAACTTGCTGATAAGATTTCTTCTTCTACAATGAAAGCAACTGCAATGGATTCCAGAAATGATTGCATTTCAACGTCAGCTGTTCTTGCTTCGCTATTCGTGTCAAAATATACGGGCCTGGAGATAGACGGCTATATGGGGATTGTAGTTGCCTTGTTTATTCTGTATTCCGGTTATTCCATATTAAAAGACATTCTGAGTCCTTTGCTTGGAGAAATGCCTGATCCAAAATTTGTAGAAAAAATTGAAAATAAAATTTTATCCTATGAGGGTATAATCAATATACACGATTTGGTAATACACAATTATGGTCCAAACAGATACTTTGCCACTGTGCATGCAGAGGTAGATGCAAATGAAGATATAATGAAATCACATGATATGATAGACAACATTGAAAGAGATTTCGCAAGAGATATGGATATAAATTTGGTTATACATTTAGATCCTATAATAACAAATGATGAAGAAATAAACCACCTGAAAAGCATGACAGAGAAAATTATCAAAAAAATAGATAAAAGGCTGACAATTCATGATTTCAGAGTTGTAAAGGGAGAAACACATACTAACATAATATTTGATGTGGTAATTCCCGTAGGTTATGATATGAATTCAAGTGATTTGGTCAAAAAAATTGAAGAGTCAATTAAAACAGTAAATCAAAAATACTACGCTGTTGTGACTATTGATAAAAATTATGTGTCTACGTATGTAAATAACCCTAAAATGAAGTAGCACTACTGCAAGTTATTTTTAATAACTTGCTGGCATTTTTAGAGAAAAAGCGAAATATTTATATTGCATAACATCAAAATTGCTATTTATTGCAACTTCTCGCAAAAAGCTTGCGAAAAGTTGAAAAATAGCGATTTTTTGCAATATTTTCTTTAAGTTTTAATGCGTATGTGCTATAATTATGCAGTAGAAAAAACTTCTTTGTAATTTTTGCGAACGTTATCAAATAAAAAGCATAAATGGAGGATAATATGCCTGACAAAATTGATGAAATGTTAATGAGGAAAGAAAAGATTTATGCCGGAGGCGGAGAGAAAAAAATTGAAAAACAGCATAACCAGGGAAAGCTTACCGCAAGGGAGCGCCTTTCGTTATTGTTTGACGAGGACAGTTTTGTGGAGACCGGCATGTTTGTAAAGCACAGATGTGCAGACTTTGGGATGGAAAAAATACAGGCTTCTGCCGAAGGGGTTGTAACAGGCTATGGTACAGTTGACGGAAGATTGGTATTTGCATATGCTCAGGATTTTACGGTGCTTGGAGGATCCCTGGGTGAAATGCATGCGAAAAAAATTTCTGAGTTAATGGATAAGGCGTTAAAAATGGGAGCTCCTATAATAGGATTAAATGATTCAGGAGGAGCCAGAATTCAGGAAGGTGTTGATGCCTTAAGCGGATACGGAAAAATATTTTACAGAAATACAATTTCATCAGGAGTAATACCTCAGATATCTGTAATAATGGGTCCGTGCGCCGGAGGAGCTGTTTATTCTCCTGCAATAACAGATTTTATATTTATGGTTGACAAGACAAGCCAGATGTTTATAACCGGTCCTCAGGTAATAAAGACGGTAACGGGAGAAAATATCAGCGCTGAAGAATTAGGGGGAGCTAATACTCATAATTCCGTAAGTGGAGTTGCACATTTTATAAGCGCTGATGATAAAAGTTGTATGGAGGATTTAAAGAGACTTTTGAGCTTTTTACCTTCGAATAATATGGAGACTCCTCCGGTTTATGAAACAGGGGATACTCCTAACAGAACGGATGAGAGCTTGAATACAATAGTTCCGGAAAATCCTAATAAGTCATATGACATGAAGAACATAATAACCAATCTGGCAGATAACGGAGAATTTTTAGAAGTTCAGCAATATTATGCCAAGAACATTATTACCGGGTTTGTAAGAATAAACGGACAATCTATCGGAGTTATCGCAAACCAACCAAGTGTTCTGGCCGGCTGCCTTGATATAAATGCATCTGATAAAGCCTGCAGATTTATCAGGACATGTGATTCATTTAATGTTCCTATACTGAATCTGGTAGATGTTCCGGGATTTTTGCCAGGAACGGCTCAGGAATTCGGGGGCATAATCAGGCACGGTGCAAAAATGCTTTTTGCATATTCTGAGGCAACGGTTCCAAAGGTTACGCTTATTGTAAGGAAAGCTTACGGTGGAGCATATCTCGGAATGTGCAGCAAGGAATTGGGAGCAGATGTCGTATTGGCATGGCCTAATGCAGAAATTGCTGTCATGGGTCCAGATGGAGCTGCGAACATTATATTTAAGAAGGATATACAAGAGGCAGAGAACTCGGCAGAGGTTCGAAGTGAAAAGATAAGCGAATATAGAGAAAAATTCTCTAACCCATATGTTGCGGCTGCAAGGGGATATATTGATGATGTAATAGAGCCTGCGGTAACAAGAGTGAGACTGGCAAGCGCATTCGAGATGCTGTCGGGCAAGAGGGAAAGCAGACCTGCTAAGAAACACGGTAATCTGCCTGTATAATACATAAAAAAGAGGTGTTAAAATGATATTTTCAGAATCCATGTCTATTGGAGAGAAACTATTAAGTGCATTGTCCATAACCATTTTGGGAATGCTGGTGGTGTTTGCAGTGCTGGTAATACTTTCATATTCTCTGGGATTGCTAAGAATAATCTTTGGAGATAAGACTAAGGCAGCACCCGCGCAGAAATCAGAAGACTTAAATACAAAACAGGAAGATGATACGGAAGAATACGAAGTTCAAAGTAAAGATGATGATGCCGAGCTTGTAGTTTTAATAACAGCTGCTATTGCAGAATTTGAAGGTACGCACAACAATAATATAATAGTAAAAACTATCAGAGAGCTTCCGCAAAAAAGAAGTATATGGGCATCGGCAGGAAGACAGCAGCTAATGACTGCAAATAATATTGCGAAAATAAGGAGATAATCATGAAAAAGTATTTGATAACTGTAAAAGGTGTTTCATATGAAGTTGAAGTAGAGGAAATTAAAGATGGAATAGCAGCAAGCAAGCCACAAAACGTTCAGACAAAATCAGTTTCGCCAGAAATTAAAGCTGCTGCGCCAAAACCTCAGACCAGTGCTGCAAAGCCTCAAGCAGCAAGTTCAGGAAGTGCAAACAGTGTTACATCTCCAATGCCCGGAACTATTTTAAAAGTAAAGGTTAAGGCAGGAGATACAGTTAAAAACGGAGATGTGCTGTTAGTATTGGAGGCTATGAAAATGGAAAATGAAATAATGGCTCCAAGTGATGCAGTAGTTGCTTCTGTGGCAGTCGCTGAAGGATCGACTGTCAGCACGGGAGATGTCTTGGTGACTTTTAACTAAAATTACGGCAGAAAGCGGGGAAATAAAATGTTAGATACATTATTTATAGGTCTGCAAAAATTTATTGAAGGCATGGGGTTTACTACGGTAACAGGTGGCCAGGTAATAATGATTTTGATATCTTTTGTTCTTTTATATTTAGCGATATCAAAGAAATTTGAACCATTGCTGCTGCTTCCCATAGGCTTTGGAATGTTTTTGGCTAACATTCCTCTTGCAGGACTTATGGCGCATCCGGTAGGAACCTTCGGAGAAGAAGGATTCCAAGTCGGAGGACTTTTATATTACTTGTACATGGGAGTAAAGCTTGGAATCTACCCTCCATTAATTTTCATGGGCGTTGGATCAATGACAGACTTTGGTCCGTTAATTGCCAACCCGAAAAGTATATTGCTGGGAGCTGCTGCACAGTTTGGTATTTTCGCAGTTTTTATTGGGGCTGCACTTCTTGGGTTTTCAGGACCTGAAGCTGCATCTATAGGAATAATAGGAGGAGCTGACGGACCGACGGCTATATATCTTACATCTATGCTTGCCCCTGATTTACTTGGGCCCATAGCAGTGGCTGCATACTCTTATATGGCATTGGTTCCTATAATCCAGCCGCCTATTATGAGAGCCCTCACGACAAAGGAGGAGAGAAATGTTGTTATGGAACAGCTTAGACCAGTATCCAAAAAAGAAAAAATAATCTTTCCTATATTTGTTACGGCACTGGTTTCATTTATATTGCCGTCAGCCGCTCCTTTAGTGGGCATGCTTATGCTTGGGAATTTGCTTCGTGAATCAGGAGTAACGGAAAGGCTGTCAAAAACAGCTCAAAATGAGCTTATGAACATTGTTACCATATTCCTTGGAGTAACAGTGGGAGCAACAGCAAATGCCGAAACATTTTTAAGGCCTGAAACGTTAATGATAATAGGATTGGGATTAGTGGCTTTCAGCTTTGGAACTGCAACCGGAGTTATTTTTGGTAAAATCATGTATAAAGTTTCCGGAGGAAAGGTGAATCCATTGATAGGTTCAGCAGGAGTGTCTGCCGTACCTATGGCTGCAAGGGTATCTCAGGTTGTAGGTCAACAGGAAAATCCGGCTAACTTTCTTCTTATGCATGCAATGGGACCCAACGTTGCGGGAGTTATAGGGTCAGCCATAGCAGCGGGTTTATTGTTATCAATATTTGGTTAATATAAATATAGGAGGTTTTTATGATGGAACATAAGATTTATGCAGGATTGTCAGTATCCTATGAGAAAGTCATAACTGCATCGGACTCGTATTTGTCAAATGCTGTAATGATTGACAACCTTATGTCTACTCCTGCTCTATTGTCAACGGTGATAGAATCGTCGTGGAATATGCTTAAGCCTTATATACCGACGGAGTATATAACAGTTGTAACTGATTTTTATTTAAATCATCATGAACCTACGCTAGTTGGAGAAAAGGTAAAATTTTCATTAGTAGTTGAAAAAATTGAATATAACAAAATTCATGTGAATTTTACCGGTGCTGACCATGTAGGAGAATTTTGCAGTGGAACGCTGGTTAAGGCAATTGTTAGATACGACAAGCTTTTAGAAGCAGCATACAAAAGAGTAAAAATGTAATAAAAACTTACCTGAAAACTATTTATTAATATTAAACAGATGAGATTAAGAATTAATACAGAGGAGCAGAAAAAAGCAACAGATAGGTATGCTTTTCAGCTCCTCTGTTGCTTTTAATATCTTTTTATCTTTTTGAACTGCAGCCTAGGACATTTTTCATTTTGTGCGCTACCATATCTTTTATGGCAGTTCTGCCAGGGCCGAGGTACTTTCTTGGATCAAATTCAGATGGGCTTTCAACAAGCAGTTGTCTTATACAAGCAGTCATAGCAAGTCTTAAATCAGTATCTATGTTAATTTTGCATACTCCCATTTTAGATGCTTTTCTTAGCATTTCTTCAGGTACACCTGCCGCTCCCGGAATCTTTCCACCGTATTTATTGCACAAATCTACAAATTCCTTTGGAACAGAAGAAGAACCGTGAAGAACAAGCGGAAAATCAGGCAGTAATTTTGAAATTGTTTCAAGTCTTTCAAAGTCAAGGCTTGGATCTCCCTTGAACTTGTATGCTCCGTGACTTGTTCCGATTGCAATTGCCAAGGAGTCAACTCCTGTTCTTTTAACAAATTCAGCAGCCTGTTCAGGATCTGTATATGTAGCGTCTTTTGAGTTTACTTTAACGGCATCTTCTACGCCTGCCAGTTTTCCGAGTTCGGCTTCGACTACGACTCCCTTGCTGTGGGCATATTCTACTACCTTTTTTGTAAGCTCTATATTTTCCTCGAAAGGATATTTTGAACCGTCAATCATAACAGAAGTGAATCCACCATCCACGCATTGCTTGCAGATTTCAAAATCCTCTCCATGATCTAAATGAAGACAAATATCAAGGCCGGAATCTTCTATTGCAGCTTCAACCAGCTTTCTCAAGTAAATAGGATTGGCATATTTTCTTGCTCCTGCAGAAACCTGAAGTATTAATGGAGCATCCTCCTGCTTCGCGGCTTCAACAATACCTTGGATTATTTCCATGTTGTTTACGTTGAATGCACCTACAGCATAATTCCCTTCATATGCCTTTTTAAACATTTCTTTTGATGTAACAAGAGACATTCTATTTCCTCCTAATATATTATTAAATGTGTTATACTATTAATAATTTTATTATACTATACCAATATGTAAAAAACATCAAATATTTTTAAAATTTCATTTAATTTTTGAATACTTTTAATTTTTGCGATATAAAATATGTATAATAGAATTAAATGAAGAAATAATGAGTAAGTTAAAGTAAAGATTAAATTTACTCATAAAAAAAGAATTATTAATGTAAAATAGAGCGAAATTAAATAATATGACACTTGAAAACAATTCTGCTAATGGTTATTATATACATTGTAAGTGTTAGCACTCTAAGTTACCGAGTGCTAACAATAATCTGGATAAATAATAACATTAAATAAAATAGGAGGAATAAAACATGACAGTTAAACCACTAGGTGAAAGAGTAGTAATTAAAATGGTGGAAGCAGAAGAAAAAACTAAAAGCGGCATTGTTTTGCCGGGCACTGCTAAAGAAAAACCTCAGATAGCTGAAGTTATTGCGGTTGGAGCCGGAATTACTTCAGATGAAAAGAAAAAAGATGAAATAAAAGTTGGAGATAAAGTAATTTTCTCTAAATTTGCAGGAACAGAAGTTAAGATTGATGGTGAAGAATTAATTATTATCAAATTATCTGATGTTTTGGCAGTTATTGAATAATAAAAAAGAGAGGTGTATGAAATGGCAAAAATAATAAAATTTGATGAAGATGCTCGCCGCGCAATGGAAAAAGGTGTTAATGCGCTGGCTGATACTGTAAAAGTTACATTAGGACCTAAAGGAAGAAATGTTGTATTGCAAAAATCATTTGGATCACCTGTAATAACTAATGATGGTGTTACAATAGCTAGAGAGATAGAATTATCAGATCCGTATGAAAACATGGGTGCTCAGTTGGTAAAAGAAGTTGCAACTAAGACAAATGATGTAGCTGGCGATGGTACTACAACAGCAACACTTTTAGCTCAGGCAATAATCAGAGAAGGATTGAAGAACGTAGCTGCCGGAGCTAATCCAATGATTTTGAGAAGAGGAATCAAGGCTGCAGTAGAAGCTTCTGTTGAAGAACTTAAAAATTCAACAAAGACAGTAGAAACTTCTGAGGAAATCGCACAGATTGCTTCTATTTCTGCAGGAGATGAAGAAATAGGAAGATTAATAGCTGATGCTATGGATAAAGTGGGAAAAGATGGTGTTATCACTGTTGAAGAGTCCAAAACTATGGGAACTGAGTTAACAGTTGTGGAAGGTATGCAATTTGACAGAGGTTACCTGTCTGCTTATATGGTTACAAATACAGAAAAAATGGAAGCTGTTTTAGAAAACCCTTATATACTTATAACTGACAAAAAAATTACTAATATTCAGGAGATTTTACCTATATTAGAGCAAATAGTTCAGGCAGGAAAATCACTTGTAATAATAGCTGAAGACATAGAAGGTGAAGCACTTGCTACATTGGTTCTCAATAAGTTAAGAGGAACATTCAACTGTGTAGCTGTAAAAGCTCCGGGATTTGGCGACAGAAGAAAAGAAATGTTGAGAGACATTGCTATATTAACAGGCGGTCAGGTAATTACTGAAGAATTAGGATATGATCTGAAAGAAGCAACTGTAGATATGCTGGGAAGTGCCGGAACAGTTAAAATAGATAAAGAAAATACTATAATTGTTAACGGTGCAGGTTCACAGGAAGAAATCAGCGAAAGAGTAAAACAGATAAAATCTCAATGGGAAGATACAACTTCTGAATTTGATAAAGAAAAATTACAGGAAAGACTGGCTAAATTAACAGGTGGAGTTGCTGTTATAAATGTAGGTGCCGCAACTGAAACTGAAATGAAGGACAAAAAATTAAGAATTGAAGATGCTTTAAATGCTACAAGAGCAGCAGTTGAAGAAGGACTTGTAGCAGGAGGAGGAGTTGCTATGCTGGCTACTGCAAAAGCTGTATCTAAAGTTGCAGAGTCACTGGCAGGAGATGCAAAGACAGGTGCAAAAATTATAGAAAAAGCATTAGAAGAGCCAATCAGACAAATTGCTATTAATGCAGGTCTTGAAGGATCAGTAATAGTAGACAAAATTAAGAACAGCGACAAAGGTGTAGGATTTGATGCCTTAAATGAAAAATATGTAAATATGATTGAAGCAGGTATTGTTGATCCAACTAAAGTTACAAGATCAGCTCTGCAGAATGCGGCTTCAGTAGCTTCTATGCTATTGACAACAGAGGCTGCAGTTGCAGATGAACCTAAAACAGAAGAGCCGGCTATGAACCCAGGAATGGGCGGCATGGGCGGTATGGGTGGAATGGGCGGCATGATGTAAAAAATCTTTGCACCCTAGTAATTTCAAAGGTTTAATTTAGAGTAAAATGTGTTTGCTAACATTTTGCTAACATTAGAGGCTTTTCATTAATTGAGCAAATTTTTGAGAAGCCTCTTTTTTCATGTCCTTAGTTATATGCAAATATATTTCTCTTGTTATAGAATCATCTTTATGACCTAAGCGTTCTTGAATTTCTTCTAAGCTAACACCAGCTTCAGCTAGTAAGGAAGCATGCGTATGCCTTAATCCATGTGGAGTGATTACTTTATCCAATCCGGCTCTTTTAATAATTTGTTTCATTTTGTATTCAAGCTGTTTTATATTCTCTGGATAACCTGGATTGCTTAGTACTTTGGTAAATACAAAATCTTCTTTATACCAGGATTGCATTTTTAGAATTAATGAGCTTTGATATTTACTGTGTTTTTTTAATACGTTTTTTAAAGTATCATCAATGGCTATTTTTCTTTTAGATGTTGCGGTCTTAGGAGTTAAAAGTTTATATTCAACAGCATTATTCGTAGGGTTGTAATAAGTTTTATAAATGGAAATCTCTTTGTTTTTTAAATCAATATCTTTCCACTTCAAAGCGCATAGCTCACCTATTCTCATTCCTGTATAAGCTAAAGTCATAAATATGGCGTATGCTTGCGGATCACTGTCTGCCTTAGCTGCCTTTAAAAATTTATTTAACTCATCTTTTTCAAAGTATTTAGGAATCTCATGCTCCTGTTCGAGTTCTTCAACTGTCTTTTGCTTTTTTGGCAATACAGAGTATTCTGAAGGATCTTCTTTTAAATATTTTAATTCAACAGCTTTTTTAAATACTTGTCTAGCTGTTCCATGTATTCCGCTTAATGTATTTTCGGCAAAAGTTTTGCTTAATTCTAACAAGAAATCCTGATACATAGATCTAGTTATGTCTTTTAGTTTAACATCTTTAAAATATAGCAACATATTATTAGTCTCATGCTTACGCACTCTAATGGTGCTTATTTTAACTTTCCCTGTTTTCTCATAAAGTTCTAGCCATTTTTTTATAAAATCCTTTAAAGTTATTTCAGTTTCATTAATGTATGAACCTTCGTGATATTCTGTTTGAATTTTAGCCAGAGCTGCTTGAGCTTCTTTTTTAGTTTTAAATCCACCCTTACTTTTTTGTTTGCGCTTATTTGTAATTGGGTCCTTACCTAAATCGATAACATAAGTGTAGGTAGCTCCTCTTTTGTATATGGTACCTTTCATAAATTTTCATCCTTTCCCGTCCCTTAAATCATATTAAGTATATATAAGTTTGGCTCAAAATAAATTATATAGTTATCAAGCGAAACGCTTATTCCATATTTATTTCCATAGTATTCTAAAGCATCTTCCAAGAACTCTTCGGTTACTCCTAAAAATTCGGCCATTTCAGTTTTATTTTTGCATCTACTTTCATATGCTCGTATGATGCCTAATAATCCTACTTGTTTGTCGTAGGCCCAGTGCCTGGCTTTTAACTCTTGTTTTCTATTTTTTAAATCGGTTAAGCTTAATATATCGCCGGCACTTGTATGATAATGACCTAACTCTTCAGCCAATACGCATGATTTTTCTATAAATGTCATATCCTTTTTAATTGCAATTTTATTATCCTTGATACGTCCCTTATTGGCTTTTAAATGTTTTTCTTTTACTGTTAAGCCTTCTTTAGCTGATTCGATTAATAATTCCTCGTATGTCATATTTCCCCCATTATATGCTAGAAATTTTCGTCGTTCATTATATCCTCATCATGTTGTTTGTCTTCATCAGATGCACCTTCTATTTCGTGTGCTGCGTTGAGTATTAGGTGGTCAGGCGTATCTTCTTTTTTAGGTATTCCAATTATTTTAGATTTTTCTTTGACTAATGTATTTGCGGTTTCATTTCCTTCTACATATTTTAATTCTTCTCTGGTAGTCCAAGAAGGAAGGTTTTGTACCCATGAAGATAAGCTATTCAAACTTTCCTCAAGCTGCTGCCTTAAAAAGATTTCTTTTATTTCTCTATCGGTTAGTGGATTAGGTTTCTCCTTGTAAAATTTACTAAAACTTTCTTTTGATTTATCCCATTCACGTTGAGCGTAAACTAATTGCTCGATAATTTTTTTATATCTTAAAAATAATTCAGCCATGTGTCCTCGAATTACCGTTGTCTCATACTTTTTAAACAGCTTATCCTCTGTCCAACTCATTAAGCTATTAAAATAAGTAGAGGCTATTCTTGTTGAGAAATCTAAATCTTCATCAATTTTTTCCCATCCCATAAGGTGTGCTGGTGTAGTATTTAGAATTTTAGATAAAGGCTCTAAAACCGTAGTAGGAAAATTTTCTATTTCATTACTTTCATATCTATAGACGGTAGCTCTGTTTTTTCCTAATAATTTAGCAACATCATCAACTGTGTAGCCCATTTCCAATCTTTTTTGTTTAATTCTATCACCTATAGTAGCCATTAATAACATCTCCTTTATATATTTGTAAATACATTATAATATGTTTTTCGCATATATGCAACTATTATTAAATATTTTATGAAAATAGTTGCGAATTATGCGAAAAATATATTGACATAAAAATATGAATATGGTAATATGATGTCAATCGCGCAAGATGCGAATAAAAAGATAAGAAAGGAAGTGAAAAAATGGTAAATGTTAATAAATTAAAAGGTAAAATTGTAGAATGTGAAATGACAGTTTCTGATTTAGCTTCAATAGTGGGAATAGATAAGGCGACCTTATACAGGAAACTAAATGGGAACGGCGAAAGTTTTACTATAAAAGAAGCCGATATTATTTCTAAGAAATTAAGATTAACCGTGGAAGAAGTTAATGCTATTTTTTTTAGTCAATATGTCGCATGATATGCGAATGGAGAAAGGGAGGAGCTATGAATGAATTAAAGATTTTAAATCTTAAAGGAACAAATGTAATAGACAGTAGAGAAGTGTCATTGGCCTTAGAAAAAGAACATAAACAACTAATGAGGGAAATTAGAAACATAGAGGGAGTTTTGGAAGGTGAAAAAATTTCACCGTCAATATATTTCATTCAGAGTGAATATATTAACTCTCAAAATAAAAAACAGCCATCTTATTTAATTACTAAAATGGGATGCGAAATGTTAGGAAATAAACAGCCTGGAGAAAAAGGTATAAAATTTACAGCAAAATACGTACAAGCATTTAACCAAATGGAAAACTATCTAATCAACACAGGATTAATAAACGAACTACGAGCTGAATTAACTTCTAGCATAGACAATATAGTAAACGAAAGAATACAGCAGATAGAATCTAAGTGCTCCAAGTACTATAGACCTTCAGCCTTAAAAAAGGTGGACTTAATAAGATACATAAAATCAAGGCTACACAATGAGAATGACTACGACTTAGTAAAACAAAGAGTGTTGATTAAGCTTAATGCTACGAAATGGGAGGATGTACCTGTAGAGGAGCTTATAAATTCACTAAATATCGTTGATGAAAGCATAAGAATTATTAATTTGGATAGTAGAAGTAGACAGCAGACCACAATATTCGATTAAGGTGTAGAAAGGAAAGAACAATATGCACAAATTAGAAAACCTACCTGACGTATTAACAGCAGAAGCACTCTCTCAATTTTTAAGTCTTAGCAAAAGAAGAGTGTACGAGCTTATGGCTTTAAAAGCTGACGCGGGGGGAATTCCCTGTATGAAGATTGGAAGAAACAAGAGAGTTTTAAAGGCTGATTTTGTTAATTGGATGAATAAAACTAAGGAGGAAATATGAAATTTAAAAAGCAAAGATTAATTTTAGTACTTTTATTGCTGACAAGTCTTACATTTCACATTGTTTTCGGACTAGAAAACACAAGGCAAGTGTCAGTATTAGAAAGTGAAGTGGTTCTAAATGAAATGAACATAAGCAGCTTGGAAAGACGTAATGCTTTGTATGAGGAAATTATTGAGAATCAGTCAAGCAGGCTGAGAGAGTATGAGCAGCCGGATCCGGAGCAGGACAAGCAGTATATAGGTGAATTTGAAATTACATATTACACGGCCGGTCCTGAATCAACCGGCAAGACTCCTGATCACCCGGCGTACGGAATTACTAAAAGTGGGACAACCGTAAAAGAGGGACAAACTATTGCAGCCGATTGGACTGTCCTGCCGGCAGGCACAAAGGTTTACATTGAGGGAGTTGGTGAGCGGATAGTTGAGGACACCGGCGGATTAATCAAAGGCAATAGTATTGATGTATACGTAGAGGATGTTGAGACAGCTCTGCAGGGCGGAAGGCATATGGCTGAGGTGTGGTTGTTGGAGTAGGAGGATATTAAATTGGATGAAGAATTGAAAGTAGCGATTCAGGAAGAATTTTCGAATGCATACATTTGCGGAAAGTCAGGTGTAGCAAAGTTATACGCTGAATTAAGGCTTGAAATAGATAGACAATTAGAATTTTTTATGAATGATAACGAGGAGGAAGAAGATGCAAAGTGAAAGGAGTGGTGAGCGATGACCGAAAAGCTTAAGAAGTGTCCGATATCAAGAAGGCTTACGCAATCAGAATTAGAAGCGAGCAGAAATACAACAGCTAAAATAATTAAAAAAATACATGGTGGTTTAATTTCAGAGTTTGCGGAATGCGTAGAATTACATACAACATTAAGACGATTAGCTGTTTTGTTAGAATTCAATCAGTTTACAAAGGAGGAAGAAACCGCATTACATCAATGTCTTTTAAACGTAGACGGGAAAGAAGAATTTTACCTTGAACCAGCAGCAGACAAAAACCCACCTCTAACATTGGACGAGCTGCGGCGGATGGAAGGGAAACCTGCGTACGCAATGTATTTCGATGGTAGCGGTGGTAGTTATGGGATTGTAACAGATTATGGTGATGGTGATATTGCTATTGTAACGCCACACACAACGTTTTGGATCAATGATTTTCGCGGGAGTGTTGTTTATAAGAGAAAACCTAGGGAGGAACAGAATTATGAAAAAATATGAAATAATCATTGAACAGGTGGCTAAGCACTATAGTTCAATCGTAGTTGAGGCAGACGAGGCTGAGTTAGATACAGTCCTAGACAACCTGGATGAAGAAAGCATTGAAGCTCCTGACGATTACGTAGATGCACTTAATGATTCAGGAATAACCGTTCTTGAATACAATGAAGATTACGGTGAAAATCCGAAAGAAGTTGAATTTTTTGACATTACAGAGGTTAAAGATGAAGAAGATTAGGAGGTGAAAAATAAATGAAAACTAAATCATGCAAAACATGCTACTACGGCAGAGGTGGAAAATGCGAAACTATGCACGAACCTATATCCGGTTGCTGGGCAGACGAAGCGGAAGCAAAGAGAAGAGAGGTAGCAGTCAAGGCTTATTCTGATACATACGCATCAATTACGCCATATTCAGAAGAGCGTAAGAAAAAGAGGAATGAAACAATGAAGAAAAATCTTGAATTGAGAGGAGGAAAGACGGCGTTTGAAGTATTAGACGAAAAATTTGGCCCATTGTATCAGCAAAATGTTACAGACAGCGAAATTGGAAGTAGGTTACATATAGATACTAGCAGAGTATCCGCATACAGGAAGTCAAAAGGTCTCCCAGGATGGAGAGAAAAAGACCGCCCTGCGCCAACAGGAACGGCAATGTAAAAAATATTTATTCAAAAATAGTATAACAAAATTAATGGAATAGTACAAGGAGGAAATTATGAGAGTACAAGAAATAGAAAAAGATTTAATAGAGCTTGGTGCAAAGACTGACCTTATAGGATTTAAATATACAGCAAGAGCAATAAAACTTTCGTTTGAGATATACGGCAACACCAAGATTAAATACACAGGAAAGCAAGGGCTATATGCGATTGTAGCAAAAGAAAATAATACGGAAAGTTCAAGAGTCGAGAGAGGCATACGCCACTTTGTAACAAGGCTGTTTGAAACTGATGTCGCTAAGAAAATTGAGAATAAATATGGCGTAAAAGTTGAATTTGAAAAGAAACCCACAAATTCAGAGTTTATATCGCTTATTGCTACGCTGATAGAAAGGGAGGAGATACAATGAATATTGAACTAAAAAAACTAATTCTAGTAAATTTCAAGGGCATCAAGGATTTGATAATAGATTTTCAAAAGGAAACATACATACTCGGTGATAATGCTTCCGGAAAGACCACAATATTTGATGCCTTTACATGGTTGTTATTTGGCAAGGATAGTGCTAATAGAACCGATTTTGAGGTCAAAACATTGGACGGTGATGGAAATATCATACACGGGTTGGAACATACAGTAGAAGGCATATTGGAGGCAGACGGGAAGGAAATACTTCTCCGCCGAACTCTGAAGGAAAACTGGGTGAAGAAACGCGGAAGTGCGGAATCTATATTTTCAGGCAATACAACAGAGTATTTTATCAATGAGGCTCCTAGGAAAGAAAAAGAGTACAAAGAGTATATTAATTCACTTATAGATGAAAACATATTTAAGCTTTTAACAAATCCTATGCATTTTAATACAGTTTTGAAATGGCAGGAAAGAAGAAAAGTTCTCCTGGATATCGTTGGGGATATCACAGACGCAAATGTAATTGAATCAAATGCCGAACTGTCAAAGCTGACGGAATTGCTCAAAGGCAACACGATTGACGATTTCAAGGCGATTACGGCCTCGAACAAGAAGAAAATCAATGAACAGCTGAAAACTATACCTATTAGGATAGACGAAATCAACAGAGGTTTGCCGGTTCTGGCTGATGATGTGGATTATGAAGCATTAGAAAAGGAACGTGCAAAAATCAAGGGTGAAATGGATATGCTCAGCAACATGCTGACGAATCAAGAAAAGATTGCTCAGGAGTTTGGAAGGAAACAGACTGAACTCAGCAGTATGAAAATGAAATTGAAGGACATGGAATTGAGGATTGAAAAAGACTCCATGAAAAAACTCAATGATTTAAAAATGGAGCTATTAAATCTTGAACACGAAGCACAAATGCTTGAAAAAAGCAGGATAATGACAGAAGAAACACTGGAATCGAATGAGAGAGAAATTGAAAAACTTCAGGCGGAAATGGAGGGACTGAGACAAGATCATCAAATACAATTCATGGAACAATTTCCGGATCCTGATCGAGAAAATTTTGTTTGCCCGACATGTAAGCAGAAACTTCCGGAGGATGATATTGAAAAGCAAATTTCCGGGATGCAGGCAAATTTCAAGCATAGTAAAATGAAGGCTTTGGATGAAATCAGTCGACAAGGAAAGTGGAGAAAATCAAAGGTTTTGGAACTTCAGAAAGAAAATGAAAGATTGAATTATCAGCTAGAAAAAGATGTTACAAAGCAGGATGAACTGCTGAAAAGTCTTGAATATACGAGAAGTGCTATTGCTGCAGAAGAGGGTAAAGAACACAATGTTAACTATAACGCAAACACTGAATATGCAGAGCTGAAAGGAAAAATATCGTCTATAGAAAAGAATTTGATCCCACGGGATCAAGACAGCAGAGTTAGGGAGAAGTACAACGAGCAGCAGGATGAACTGCAGAAGATTAATCAGATACTTGCGGATAAGCGAGCTATTGAGAATGCTCAAAAGCGTGTTAAGGATCTCAAGAAGCAGGAAAGACAGCTTGCGTCACAGGTGGCAGAACTAGAAGGACGCGAGTATCTTGCAGAAACTTTTGTAAAAACAAAGGTGAGTCTGCTGGAAGAAAAAATCAATAGTACATTCAAATTTGTAAGATTCAAAATGTTTGATGTCCAGGTCAATGGTGGTATTGCAGATACATGTGAAGCATTAGCAAATACTAACGGCAGTTATGTACCATTCCCAGGCGCAAATAATGCAGCTAAATATAATGCAGGACTGGATATTATAAATGTTCTTAGCAGGCATTATGGAACGACTTGCCCTATATTTTTTGACAATAGGGAATCTGTGAATAGATTGATAGAGACGGATAGTCAAGTCATAAATTTGATTGTTAGTAAAGACAAAGCTTTAAAAATTCAATAGATAAGGAGAAAAACAATATGAATAATGCAAGAACAACGGCACAAATGCCACAGAAATCAAACGAAAGTAAAGGGGTTGTTTTTCAATCAGGAGGACAAGAAGTAACGCTAACCACCACAACGGTTTTTAAGTATTTTGCTAAAGGAAATGAAAATGTAACAGATCAAGAAGTTGTATTGTTTATGAACTGGTGTAAATTCCAAGGACTTAATCCATGGATAAATGAGGCGTATCTTGTGAAATACGATGCTAAGAAGCCAGCCCAAAACATAGTTGGTAAGGCTGCTTTCATGAAAAGGGCAGAGAACGATCCATTATATGATGGGTTTAAGGCCGGTCTTATAATAGGTAGGGATGGAGAAGTACAAGAAATCGAAGGCAGTTTTATGCTAAAAACTGATACGCTTCTCGGTGCTTGGTGCGATGTGTATAGAAAGGATAGGAAGTTCCCTATATCTGTTAAGGTAAATTTAGAGGAGTACCACAAGGGACAATCTACGTGGAATCAGATGCCAAAAACAATGATTAGAAAGGTCGCGATGGTACAGGCACTTAGAGAGGCATTTCCTACTAAATTAGAAAGTTTATATGTGGAGGAAGAATTCCAAAACGCAGAAGTAATTGAACCAGAAAAAGAAGTTGAAAAAGAAATTGAAAACAACGCAAATAAAAAGTCAGTTCGCTTTGAGATCCCTGAATCAACAGTACCTTCATCAGTACAGTTTGAACAGCAAAAGCAGGAAGAACATGTGCATGCAAGAAGTCAGGGTGAGGGACAAATGATGATGGACCCGGGTTTCTAAATGAAGCTGAAAATATTAGGTAGCAGCTCCTCAGGGAACTGTTACCTATTTCAAACAATAGATGGTGAAATTCTTATTATTGAGTGTGGTATTGATGTCCGGGAACTCAAGAAGACTTTGAACTTCGATTTTAGCGATATCGCCGGATGCCTTGTCAGTCACGAGCATGGGGATCATAGCAAAAGTTTACAAAAGATGCTTGATTCCGGTATAGACTGCTACATGTCTGAAGGAACCAAAACAGTATTAAGTATAGAACATCACAGGGTACATGTAATGCCAAAACTTGAAAGAATTCGAATTGGCAGCTTCACTGTAATGGCATTCAAAGCACAGCATGATTGTGCGGATCCAGTCGGGTTCCTGGTATATCACCTTGAAATGGGGCTGACGCTATTTGCAACTGATACATATTACGTTGAGTACAGTTTTGAGAACTTAAATAATATTCTTGTTGAGTGTAATTATGCAAAAGATATTCTCGATAAAAATGCATTGAACAGCATAATTACAAAAGTGCTTCGGGACAGAACTTTAAAAAGTCATTTTGAACTGGAGAATGTGAAAAACTTCTTAAAAGCGAACAATCTTTCAGGAGTAAGAAACATCTGTTTACTGCATCTATCGGATAGGAATTCAGATGCTGACAGGTTTAAGAAAGAAATAGAGGAATTGACTGGGATAAATACAACCATAGCTGATAAAGGCGTTGAAATAGATTTGAGTTTATACCCATTTTAGAAAGGAGGCTCTTAATGAGCGAAAATAACGAAATTTTAAGTATTCTTGACATGGTTCAAGGGGGTGTTAAGGAAATTATCAATGAGAATGTTGCTGATATTCTCGTCAACATTCAGGATCCCAATACGGATTTAAAAAAAAGAGAATTGATTGTAAAAGTCAGTCTTTCTCCAGTAGACGAAAGAAGAAAAAGGATTAGTGTGCAGTATCAAACAACACCAAAACTAAGGCCAATTAATCCAATAGCGACGTCAATATATGCTGGATTCGATGAAAACGGACAGCTGATGGCGAAGGAACTTATGGAGGATATACCAGGACAGATGGCAATTGATGGCTCAGAAGCACCAAAACCAGTAGTAATTAATTTTACCAAAGCAGCAGAAAAATAAAAAATCGAAGGAGATAAGAAAATGTTAAAAGAATTCGTTGAAAAATTAGAACAAATGGCACAGAAGGAGAATACGCAACTATTTGATATTCACGATAAAAAGTACTGTTCAAGTCCGTTATATGAGATTAAGAAGCAATACAATTCACCTAGAGAGGTTGTATTGAATACTTTAGAAAGTTTATCCGATATCATAAAAATTGAATTAGAAAAAGCACATCAACCGCTGTTCGTGAATGTACAAAATCCTATAAAGGTTGATGTGTTCAGCACATACCATCACAAAGAAGATTGCAGGAGGGATCTTTTGTACTCTGCTCAGGCAGAACTACCTCGTATAACCTTGAATGATTATCTTGGCCATGAGAGTTTTATGATTGCTCTGCGTTCCAAATTTGTTGAAAACGACGATGTTTCATACCTGCTAAATCTTCTAAGCAAGATATCGGATGAAAATTCCGTTGAGAGCGACGATAACGGAATTTCTCAAACAGTGAAGGCTAAAAAAGGTGTTGTGTTGGTTGAAAATGTGACTGTTCGTTCAAAGGTAAAACTTGCACCTTTCAGAACATTTCTAGAAGTTGAACAGCCAGAAAGTGAATTCTTGCTCAGGTTACAGGAAGGTGGACAAATAGGACTATTTGAAGCTGATGGCGGAGCTTGGAGACTTGATGCAAAAGAACAAATCAAGAATAAATTGACAGATTTGCTTCATAACGAAATTATAACAGGAAAAGTAGTTGTAATAGCATAGTGAGTAGGGGAGAAAAACTCCCCCTCATTTCTGAAGGTGGTGATAAATTGGCGGAGCCGCTAATACCAGGTGGATACATATTACTAAGCAGAAAACTGATTGAGAGTGAGATATGGCGTAAACCGCCACTTTATCTGAAAGTTTGGATATATCTCCTTTCAAGAGCTCAGAGCAGCGAATATAAGAATTTAAAAAGAGGTCAACTTTGGATTACATATCAAGAGATTATAGATGAATGTTCATGGTATATGGGTGCAAGGATAGAAAAACCTACAAAAGCGCAGATTTTCAACGTTTTAGAATGGATGCGCAAACCGTGTTCCGCGGACAACGCGGGAGCAACGCCGAACGCAACGATGATAACAACATCGAAAGCAACAAGGGGCATGGTTATTTCTATTGAAAATTTCAACGTTTATCAAGACTCAAAAAACTACGAAAGCAACACCGAAAACAACGGCGCAGATAACACCGGGATCCGTTCGGGCCGTAACAGGATAAACAAGAATAACAATATATATACTCTTATTATAGCGAGCCTGCAAAATGAAAAATTGAAACAAGCATTGCAGAGCTTCATCGACATGAGAGAGAAAAAGGGTAAGCCTTTAGACGAAAAAGGAATTAAAATAATTCTTAAAAAGCTTGAAAGCATCGCAAAAAATGATGATGAAAGGATACAGATTCTAGAGGATAGCATACTGAATGAGTGGCAAGACGTATACCCTTTAAAGTATAAAACTGTGGATAAATCTGTTGACAAGCCTGTGGATAAAATGTGGAAAAATACGAACAAGTCAAAAAGGAATAAATTCCACAACTTTACGGGTAAAATGCAGAATTACACAGAAAAAGAATTGGAGGAAATTGCAAGAAGAAAGTTTGAAAAGAAGGTGAAGAATGAAAACTGAGAGAATGACCGTTCAGGAATATATGAAAACGGTCAAGAAAAATAAATATGGAAATAAGAAGGTTGAGGTTGATGGGATTCTTTTCGACAGCAAAAAGGAAGCCGCTAGGTACGGAGAGTTGAAACTTCTTGAAAAAGCCGGAAGAATTGAAGATTTGAAACTTCAAGTACCGTTTGAATTGATACCTTCACAGCCGGATGAAAAGGGAGTTAAGTATATAGCTGATTTTGTTTATTTGGAGGACGGAAGGACGGTTGTGGAAGATACGAAGGGGTTTAGGACGAAGGATTATATTATCAAGCGAAAGCTCATGAAATGGCTCAAAGATGTTGAATTTAGGGAGGTGTGAAATAATTGAACGCGATACTTAGATATCCAGGAAGCAAGTGGCGTATTGCGGATTGGATTATATCTCACTTTCCAAAACACCACAGCTACCTAGAACCATATGCCGGAAGTCTAGCTGTCTTATTTAACAAGCAACCAAGTAATATTGAGACGGTAAATGACCTAAACCTTGATGTGGTTAACTTTTTTAGATGCATTCGTGAGGATCCAGAAAGACTTGCAAGAATCATTGAAGCCACACCGTATAGCAGAAGCGAATATGACAGCATGTATTATGCAAATTCAATTGATGAATATGAAAAAGCAAGGCAGTTTCTTGTAAAGTGTTGGCAAGGGCATGGGTACCGCGTCAATCAATACAAGGTAGGATGGAAAATTGATGTGCAAGGAAGAGAAAAGGCATACGCAATGCGCCATTGGAATGAATTGCCAGAAAGAATAGTACAAGCAGCAGAAAGATTGAAGCAAGTACAAATTGAATGTATGCCGGCATTAGAACTTATTAAGAGGTTTAAGTTTCCTGAAGTCCTGATATACGCAGATCCACCATATTTGTTAGAGACAAGGGCACCACATGTTAAAGCACAATATTCACATGAAATGCTTGAAGATCAAAGTCATATTGAATTACTTGAAGCACTATTGCAGCATCCTGGTCCTGTAGTCATATCTGGTTATGAATCTGGATTGTATAAGAAAATGCTAGAAGGGCGAGGCTGGAAAAAGGCAGTAATAAATAGTAATGACAATGCGAATAAGCCTAGAACGGAAGTGATTTGGATGAATTATGAAACAAGGCAAATGAGAATGGAGGTTTGAAGATGAAAACTGAATTATATCAAGATCAGTTCGAAGCAGCAGAGTCCATACTCAATGATATATATCAAGGCGGCATAATCGGAGAAACAGCATATAACGTAATTAATCAAGCATTGCAAAGCATGGGCAAACTGATTGCTGAAAGAGAGGGATTCAAATAGCTGTGGGAATGGGAATAAAAAGAAACGGCAGCGGGTATTATGATCCGACAGCATATAAAGCATTTAAATCGGTTTTAAGGGACGAAAGGAGGGGCAGGGAAAAGTTGAAAAAGGACCATATAAGAGATTATGCAACAGAGGCATTTAGATATTACTCCTTTCTTGGGAAGCCTCATAAAGAAGACCTCGAAAAGAAATACTACCAGGAAGCCCTCGAAGAATACCAGAGACGGCAGGAAAGGGGCTCAGGGATATCGAAACCTACCGAGGCGGCAATTATGTATGCTGAGGGTATCTTAAGGCAAAAACAGGCTGAATTATGGGATATATTGGCTGTAGAAAAGACGATGGCACAATTACATGTATGGGAGAGGAAGGCGGTTGAGATGGTGTATTTTCCACATGCACAGAGAGATATGAAGAAAGGGGAAATCTCCGAGAGAGTACAGAGTGCAAGTGTTCTAATACCTGTAGACGAGAGGTCAGTATATAGGTACTTGAAAAAAGCAAGAAGTATATTTGCTTATGAAAGAGGATTAAGAAAATAAATTTACATAAAAGTTGTCAGTAGTAGGTTCAAGTTTTATGTTATTATGATAGTGTCGAAGATCTTGAAAGTGGTTCAAAAATGGTTTCCTCCTAAGAAAGACACTGCTTAGCTGACGGGCGGTGTCTTTTGTAATATTTTGTCATATTATGGTTGCAAGGAAATGTTTGCAGGGGTATAATGAGGGTAAAATATTTCATATTGGGGAGAAAAATTGTTATGGATAATTATAAAACATTAGCTAAACAAACATTAAAAGAAAAATTAAATACTAGGATTCAAGAAATTCGAGAGGAAATAAAAGAGCTAAATATCACATGCGAGATAAATAAAATTAGAATAACCTTTTTAGCTAATAGAAGATATAGCGTAGAAAAACTTAAAGAATATAAAAACGATTTAAAATTAAAAACAGATGAATGCAATAATAAATTAAGAGATGAAATAGACGACTGTAACAAAAAGATATACCAATTAGAAAAAGAAGTCAAAGAGTTGATTGAAGCTATAGAATTTTTAGAAAATATACAATAATTAGATTAAGAACTCCTAACCGGGTTCTTTTTTATTACAAAGAAAAGGTGGTAATTATGGGATTATCAAAATTAAGTAAGCAGTGCCGAGAATGTAAATATGTAGACACCTGCAACCATAAAAGAATGGAGGCACACGCATATTTACCAGAACCGGCAATAGCTCCTACAAATTATGCGACTGCAGAAATTATAATTAAACACGATTGTAGGGGAGTAAAAATAGGCGTAGGCACGACAGTAACAATAGACTTGGAAGAGTTAAAAAAGAAATTAGAACGATCTATGTATCCAAAATTTTTACAATATGGCGGATAATTAAATTGTGACGATGCAGGTATGACTTAGGCTGCATAGGGCTTGGGGCGGGGAAAATTGTTAGGTAGGTGATTGCATGTTAAAAAGCTGCAAGTACTGCGGACGAATCCATGATAGTAAGTTTGATTGTGGCAAGAAGCCTAAGAGACAGAAACCAAGTAATGATATTAACAAGTTCAGATGGTCCAGGAAGTGGACAGAGAAGAGAGAGTGGATTAAGCAGCGTGATAAATATCTTTGTCAGCTGGCGATCAGAGAGAATCCACCAAGATATATTTACAATAAGTTAGAGGTACATCACATTATACCAATAGAAGAGAATTGGGACAAAAGACTTGATGATGACAATCTGATTACATTGTCAGAAGAGTACCATGAGAAGGCAGAACGTGGAGAAATATCAAGAGAGTATTTATTATCTATTGCAAAGAAGCAGGAGGCTAATAATGACTAGGCATGCAACAATGGAAACGCAGGGGATAACAAGAGAAGATGGATTAACGGAGCAAGAAGGAAAGGTTATGGACGCGTTAATAATAGCGTGGAATGAGTTTTCATTGTTGGATACACAACATCCTAGTGACCAAAGAGATTTCTGCGATTCAATACACAAATGTCAAGACTTATTAGCTTGTAGGATAGCTAGGAGACATTACCCAAAAGGATGGCCAGTCAAATAAGCCCCCCCAGGGGGTGAGGTTTAAAAATATGAGGTGCGCGGATACCACGTGTCCATAACGAGAGATAAAACATTCCCACATCAAGTTTTGATTATTTTTGAAAGGAGGCGAATTTGATGCCAACACCACCAAAACCATTTACAGTTCTAGTGAATGAAAAAAAATCTCATCGGACTAAAGCTGAATTGAAGCAGAGAGAAAAAGGAGAAAAAGCTCTTAGTACCGGTACGGCATTGAAGGAACGTCCTGAGGTGAAATCTAATCCGGTTGCGCATAAGGAGTTTTTGAGACTTAACAAGCTCCTAAAAGGTATTGAAAAGAACGATGCAATATATGAGCCAGTCATAAACCGTTATTGTATGATGCAGGCTGAGTGCTATGATCTGGAAACAAAACGAGAAAAGATATTCGACCAGGCCCAGAAATTAGAAAAAAAATTTGATGAGCTGGGGCAGGATGCGAGCTTTGTAGAATTCAGGGCCGTAACAAGCGACATTGCAAGAATTTACGGAGCTATGATTGCAATAGATAAGCAAGTCCAGGCAAAGAGAAAAATGCTTCTGGATATCGAGAAAGAAAACATCATGACGATTGCTGCAGCACTTAGGAGCATACCGAAAAAAGTTGATGATTCCAAGAGTCCATTGCTAGAGGCACTAAAAAAAGGTAAAAAAGGTAATGGTACAGGATAGTAGAGCCTATAAGTATGCTAAGTGGTGCATTATTCGCGGAAATAAAAAAGCTCCTAAGTATGTTAAAAAGCAAGCTGAGTCTTGGATAAAAATAGCTGAGGGAGAAGATTCAGAGGCGTACATTGATGAAGATGCACTTGAACAGGTGACTACTCTATTGGGGCTCATGGTACATCCGGATTTGCTTTGTCCAATGGATGAAGGTATGGAAGATTACGCCTGGCTTTTAATAGTCGCAACTCTATGCACAAAGTTAAGAAATGCTGAAAACAAAGATATAAGGTATTATACAACCGCTTTATTAGAAATAAGTCGTAAGAATTTCAAGACTTTCTATGCAGCGGTTATTTTTATACTCTTGATGCTTACTGATCCACAGTTCAGCCGATTCTTTTCGGTTGCTCCGGATTTAAAATTATCAAAAGAGCTACAGTTAGCGATTAAAAAAATTATTAAAGTCAGTCCATTATTAGCTGAAAATGATGTTTTTAAGATATTGAGAAGCGAAATAAGATGCGTTTTGACAGATAGTGAATATACGCCACTTGCCTATTCAGAAGATAAGATGGACGGTAAACTTGCCAATGCATTCCTGGCTGATGAGGCCGGAGCCATGGACAGCTATCCGATAGAAGCAATGAGATCCTCGCAGATTACTCTTTTCAATAAGCTTGGAATTATAATTTCTACTCAATACCCGAATGACAACAATGGGATGATTGACGAAATTGATATATCTAAAAAGACGCTGGATGGCTTAAGAGATAGTAAAAGACGCTTTTCTCTTTTGTATGAGCCTGATGATGAATTTCTTCTTGATGATAAATGGCAAACAGAGGACCTGGTTATTTATCAATCTAACCCGGTTGCGGTTGCGCATGAATACATATTTGAAGCAATTAAAGAAATGCGTGATGATGCCGTTGACTACGAAAACAAGCGGGAAAATTATCTTTGCAAACACAATAACATTAAGTATAAAAGCCTTGGTGTTGAGGGTTATGTCGAGATTACAAAGGTCCGTGAATGTAAAATTAAAGAGGATAAAGAGTTTTGGAAAGGTAAAAGAGTATGGCTTGGAATGGACCTATCATTAACAGAAGACAACACGGCAGTCGCTATGGTGACGGAGGATGAAGGTAGAGTCTACGGTAAAATTTGGGGCTTTATACCTGGAGACAGGAAGAAGCAAAAGAGTAAAAAAGAGGGCGTTGATTATGACAGGCTCATAAAGAAAGGAGTATGCTTTGAAAGTGCCGGTGAAGTAATAAGTTATGAAGATGTAGAAAACCATATTTTAGGCTTAGAAAAAGAGTACGGTGTAGAAATACAACAAATAGGATATGACAGAATGAATGCTATAAGTACAGTTCAGAAACTTGAAGCAGCCGGATATGAATGTGTAGAAATCAAACAGCATTCAAGTGTTTTACACATGCCTACTAAGTTATTAAAAGAACTAATTTTGAGCAAAATGTTCTATTACGATGAAAATTTAATGCTTGAAATAAATTTTCAAAATGCCAGATGTACAGAAGACACGAACTTGAACAAGTATGTTAACAAAAAGAAATCTGCCGGCAAAGTCGATATGGTTGTAGGTCTAATAAATGCAATGTTTTTATTGCAACAAGAAATATTGTTTGGTTCAGATTTCGCCGTTCAGGTTGGATAGAAAGGTGGTGAGAAAGTGGCGTGGTTTAAGCGAAAAAAAGAAGAGAGAGCTGATCCAGTAGTAGAACCTTCTGTTGATGATGTATTGCTAAGGGCATTGCTGGGCAATACTACCGTTACAAAAGAGCAGGCTTTGAATATTCCAAGTGTGAAGAGCTGCATTAATTTCATAGCTGACACGGTATCAATGCTGCCGGTCAAGCTATATAAAGACAATAAAGGTAAAGCCGAAGAAAATAAAGATGATATTAGAGTAAGGCTTCTTAATGATGAGACAGGTGATACTCTAGATGCAGTGCAGTTTTGGAGAGCTCTAATAGCTGATTACTTCCTCGGAAAAGGCGGTTATGCTTATATTAATAAGCGATTTAATGATGTCGTAAGCATACATTATGTTGATGAATCGCACGTCTCTACACAGAAAAATGAAGATCCTATTTACAAGTCATATAAAATATTAGTAAATGGAAAAGATTATTGGCCTCATGAATTTTTAAAAGTTCTAAGAAATAGCAAGGACGGAGCTGAGGGAATAAGCATAATTGAAGAAAACAATTTAATTTTAAGCGTAGCTTACAATTCGTTGATTTTTGAAGAAACTCTTGTAAAAAAAGGCGGCAATAAGAAAGGTTTTTTAAAAGCACCTAAAACTCTCGCTAAAGAAGCTATGGATGCACTTAAAGCCGCATTTAGAAGTCTCTACAGTAACAATAGCGAAAATGTTGTAATTTTAAACAGTGGCTTGGAATTTCAAGAAGCTTCTAACACATCAGTGGAAATGCAGCTTAATGAAAACAAAGAGACAAATTCAGGGGAAATTTGCAAGATATTTAACATATCTGAAGCAATTACAAAAGGAACTGCAACAGGTAAAGATTATGCAAACAGTATAAAAACCGGTGTTTTACCTGTGTTGAGAGCAATCGAATGTGCATTAAACAGAGAATTCTTACTCGAAAGCGAGAAGGATTTTTTTTATTGGGCATTTGACACAAAAGAGCTCTTAAAAGGTGACATGAAAGAGAGGTTTGATGCTTATAAAACAGCAATTGAAGCGCATTTCATGCAAATTGATGAAGTTAGATATAAGGAAGATTTGCCGGCATTAGGGATTAATTGGATTAAATTAGGACTTGATTCAGTACTTTATGACGTAAAAACAAAAACTATTTATACTCCAAACACGAACAAAACAAACAATTTGAAAGGCGGTGATAATAATGAAGGCGGAAATCAGAGCTGATGGACTGCATATCAGCGGATATGTGAACGTACCTGGAAGAGAGAGCAGGCCAGTAATTACTCCAAGGGGCAAGGTTATTGAAATAATTGAACAAAGAGCATTTCAAAGGGCCCTTGAAAAGGTGGACAATGTTGATTTGAAGCTTGATCATGAAAAGAAGATAGCTTCTACCAAGGAAGGGACGCTTAAAGCTTATGAGGATGAAGTTGGACTTAGAGCTGAAGCAGTGATAACTGATGAAGAGGTTGTCCAGGGAGCAAAAGCCGGGAAATTAAAAGGCTGGAGCTTCAATATGCTCAAGGTAGTTGACGAACTCGAAGAGCGGGCAGGGAAATTGCCTATTAGACATGTGAAAGATTTTGTCATGACTGAAATTACTCTGGCCATGAGGAAAATTCCTGTATATTCATCGACTTCAATCGAGTTACGGGCAGAATCAGAGGAAGAAATTGAGGTAAGAACCTATGATTCAGAGGTCGTAGTAACAGATTTAACAAAAGATAAACCGGATTATTCTGAATTTGAAAACAAAATAAAAAAAATAGAGGAGAGATAGTATGAATCAATTAAAAGCATTACTTGAAAAAAGAAACATCAAAGTGACAGAAATGAAATCAGTGCTTGACAAGGCCAAAAATGAAGAAAGAGCAATGACTGATGAAGAGATGACAAAATTCAACGGTCTTGAAAAAGAAATCAAAGACTTGGACGCAACTATTGAAGCTGAAAAAAGAGCAAATAACCTTGAAATAGTTGATTATAACAAGAAACAAGAGAAAGAAGAGCAAAGAGCTGTTGAAGAGGCGGAAGAAAGAGCATTTGAAAACTATGTACGTGGTATAGTCGAAGAAAGAGCAGATGTTAATTTAACTGTTGGAGATAATGGAGCAGTTATTCCATCTTCAATAGCCAATAAAATCATAAAAAAAGTTTATGATATTTGTCCAATTTATAAATTAGCAACTCGTTACCCTGTGGGCGGAACTTTGAACATCCCTTATTATGATGAATCGACTCAATCAATTGAAATGGCTTATGCCACCGAATTCGTAGAGCTAGAATCTAAGTCAGGTAAATTCACAAGCATAGAATTAAAAGGTTTCCTTGCTGGAGCACTGACTAAAGTTTCAAGATCTTTAATCAATAATTCTAATTTTGCTTTGGTTCCATTTGTCATTACCGCAATGGCTGAAGCAATTTCAAAATGGATTGAAAAAGAGTTGTTAAATGGAACTACCGACAAAGTTGCTGGTTTAAGTACTGTAACGCAAAAAGTAACTGCTGCAAGTGCAACTGCAATAACAGCGGATGAGTTGATAGATTTACAGGAAACAGTTCCTGATGTATTCCAAAATGGAGCTATTTGGATCATGAATAGAGCAACAAGGAAAGCTATCAGAAAATTAAAAGACGGTGACGGAACTTATTTATTACAGAAAGACTTTAATGCTAAATGGGGTTATACTTTACTTGGTAAAGATGTTTATACATCTGATAACATGCCAACAATGGCAGCTGGTAAAACAGCTATCCAATACGGCGATATGAGCGGCCTTGCAGTCAAGCTTGCTGAAGATATGAACATTCAAGTACTTAGAGAGAAATTTGCAACTCAACACGCTGTTGGCGTTGTAGGTTGGATTGAAATTGACTCCAAGGTTGAGAATGCACAGAAAATTGCTAAGCTAGAAATGGCAGCGGCATAATCGGAGGTATGATATGAAATATAGAGCACTAGTGAGCTTCTCTGGTGCTCTCTCTATGCATCAAGGCGAAGTAAGAGAGCTTAACAACAAAGCGACAATTAAAGACTTACTAAAAGCAAAGTACATAGAAGAGGTAAAAGAGAAGCCGAATAAAGAAGAAGAACTCCAGGATAAAATAAATCTTAAAGATGGTGAAATAGAAGAGCTAAAGAAACAAATAGCGGAGCTCACAAAAGTAAAAGAAAAATCACCTGAGCCGCAGCCACCAGTTAAGCCATCAGGTAAAAAATCAGATAAGCCGAAAAAACCTAAAAAGGATGTGAAACCAGATGAAAGTAAGCCAGATAACAGTAAGTAATGTTGCTGAGTATTTGAGACTTGAACCTGGTGAATATTCAGAAACAAACATTCAAATATTGATTGAAACGTCTAAAGTTTTTATTGAAGGATATACGGGTATTCCTGTAACTACAACCGATGAGACGGTTAAAACCTTAGACGACTATGAGGATTTTTACATTGTGGTAATGGTACTGTGCCAGGATATGTATGATAATAGGTCGCTATATGTTGATAAAGATAATTTAAATAAGGTCGTTGAAACAATACTTGGTATGCACTCAATTAACTTACTGTAGGTGATGTTATGATTAATCCAGGCAAATTAAATAAAAAAATAAAAATATATAAGACAGGAACAGAATATGATGATTACGGAGAACCACTTGATGTTCCTGTGATTGTCTATGAATGCTGGGCAAGTGTAAAAAACAAGAGCGGTACAGAGCAATTTAAGGCTGCGACACCTTTTAGTAAAGTTGTGACAAGCTTTTTAATCCGTTACACCAAAAAAGTTATTGATACTACCATGAAAATTGACTTTAAAGGTGATGTTTACAATATTGTTTATATAGACAACTATAACTTTACTAATGAGTGGATTGAGATCACGGCCGAGAAGGTGAAGTAATGTCTAAGATGAAATTTAAAATTGAAGGCATGAAAGAGCTTGAAAAATCATTAAAAAAACTAGGCAAAGTACCGCAAAAGCATGTGACGAGTACATCTAAAAAGGCCATGACTATAAGTCTGAAAGATGCCAGAGCAAATGCTCCTTATGAAACAGGCGAATTGAAAAAAGGTATCGTATTAAACGGCGAAAAATCCAGCATTAAAGCAAAAAAAGTATACCGAGTAATATTTGATAGTTCCATGAATGACGTATTTCAAAAGAAAAATGCAGATGGCAAGGTTATAGGCTATTACCCGGTATCCCAAGAGTATGGCTATTTTGCACGAAATGGAAGATATATACCAGGGTTCAGATTTGTAAGTGATAGCTTAGTCGATAATACAAATAAGATAGAAAAAACCATAGTTGGTACCATGAAAAAGAAAATTGATGCAGAAATAGTGAAAGTGGGGTTGAAATGATGGAAACAGCATTAAGGTATGAATTAGTACAAGCAATACCAGAGTTAAACAATCAAGTCTATCCCACAAACGCACCTGAAGGAGCTGCAGGGCCTTACCTTGTTTGTGCAAGGATTTCTACAAAGAATACAAAAACTCTTGAAGGTTATACAGATAAAGAGGCTATTAGTTATATGTTTAGCATTATGGCCGTAAAATACGCTGATATGGTTAGGGTAAGAAAACAAGTTAAAGAACTCTTGGTTGGAATGGCGCAAAGGGAAATAGGCAGTACAACAAAGTTTTATATTGAGGATATTAATATAAACAATATAGACGAACAGTATGAGCATGAACTCGGAGTAAACCGAGGAATAATTGATTTTACAATATACTATTAGAAAGCGAGGAATAAGATATGAAGATTAGAGCTTTAGGCACTAAATTTAATATAGGCAAAGGACCAGAGCCTGCTCCTGTATCAGTTGGAAATTTAACTTCTATTGGCGGGCTAGAATTATCCGCTGACACTCAAGATGTAACGACTCTTGATAGTGAAGGCGGCTATAGAGAGTTCGTTGGTGGATTTAAAGATGGTGGTGAAGTCCCTTTAGAAGGAATATTTGATCCAACTACCGGAAAAGGGCAAAAAGAACTCTACGATTTGTTTGAAAATGGTGAAACATCTGATTTTCAGATAGCGTTTCCTACTGAATTAAAGGCTACCTGGGATTTTAAAGGCGTCGTAACTGGATTTAGCACAAGTGTTGACTTAGAGGATCCTTTAGCATTTAGTGCTACTATAAAAGTTAGTGGAAAGCCAACTTTAACAATAACATCATAACCCTGGCTTTTATTCGCACATAGGAGGAATTTGTGAAATATGAAAGTAGAGTTGTCTGGAAAAACAAATAAGCACAAGTTACTTTTAGATGGACATGATATCAGTTGTGGAGTGAGTAGGATAGAGGTTGATGTATGCGCCGGTTCTGTAACAGAAGTAATAATAACAGCAGTGGCAACAAGTGAGTTGATTGAAGAAAATACGGTTGTTTATATTAAATTAGGAGATAAAAAATTAAGAGTAATCGAGGTGAAATAAATGGTTTATATACCAATTGAATTAGATAAAACAAGAAATCTTTTATTAGGATTTCAAGGATTACAAAAGTTTAAAAAGATAACCGGCAAGAGTCTTTCAAGGTTGGATTACAAAAATGAGGATATGGAAGATTATATGCCAGCAATACTACATTGCGCATTAATTCATGAAGATAAAGAACTTACATTAGAAAAAACAACTGAATTGATTGATAAGCATATAGGCGTAAAAGGCGCGATTGAATTATTACAACCATTAATGGAAGAAACTTTTGGAAAAGAAGCGGATGAAAAAGAACGCGTAAAAAACTTACAGAGGGCAGCGAAGAAGAAGTAACTGATTATGAAGAAGAGTGCTCAAAAGCCGCTGCCCGGATAGGTATTAATTATTTTGATTTTTTAAAAATAACTCCCAAGATATTAAATGTATATGCTAAAGCTTATATAGATGAAAGAAATTTAGCGCAAAAAACAAGTATATATCAAGCGTATCTAATAAGTCGCTGGGTATGGCAAAAAAAAGTTGACATAGAAAAAATCTTAAATGCTGAACGACAAAAAAAGGTAATGACTGATGATCAGATGTTAGAAAAAGTAAAAGCGCTAAATGTAATATTTGGTGGAGAAGTAAAAACTTGCAAATCCTAAGAATATTTCATACAATATAAATAAAGATATAAATAATTAATTCTTAGGAGGTATTCAATGTCATTGTTTGGAAAAACAATATTAATGGGAACACATGTCGAAGGAATAAGCTCTTACGGACAAGAGGAGATCATTCAAGCAACAATAGAACAAGATAATGTTTTATTTAAATCGGTAACAGACAAGAAAAAAACAGCTAAACTAAGCTTAAGAAAAATTAATAGCGTGAGAATATTTACTGAAAAAGAAATCGTCGAAAAAGACAAGAGTGTAGTAGGTAGAGCTGTACTTGGTACATTAATAGCCGGCCCATTAGGAACTATAGTTGGCGGAATGACGGGTATAGGTAGTAAGAAAAAGAAAAAAGACTACAGGATATTAGCGATAACTTATGATTCAGATAAAAGGATTATTATACTAGAAGATAAGTGGGCTGCTAATTTTGATAAATTTACAAAGGAATTAAATAAATTAATAAAAGCAGAAGATAATTTGGTTTTATAAGCACTTACTTAGTAGGTGCTTTTTTAATGCCTCAAAGGAGGTGGAATAATGGCTAAGTCGAATTTTATTGTCCGTGGTGGCGGCGATTTCTCTGGTATGTATAAAGAGCTTAACAAGGCACAAAAACGAATGAGCGGCTTCCAGTCGGGTATAAATAAGACTATGGCAGGAATCAAAATAGCAATAGGAACTCTTGCTATAGGCAAAGGTATAAAAGATAGTATAAAAGCAGCAATGACTGTTGAAAGTTCCCTTTTACAAATACAGCGTACAATGAAGGATAATGCTGGTACTTTTAATAGTTGGGCGAAAACTCAAGCTAAAGGTTTTGGTATGGCAAGAGAAGAAGCTTTTAAGTACGGTGCGACATATAGCAATTTAATTGATGGCTTTACCTCAGGAGCTGCAGAAACAGAGAAATATACGACTGATTTGCTTAAAGCAAGTGCAGTTATAGCAAGCTCAACTGGAAGAACGATGGAAGACACTATGGAGCGTATTAGGTCCGGCTTACTTGGCAATACAGAGTCAATAGAAGACCTTGGGATTAATGTCAATGTTGCTATGTTGGAGTCAACTAAAGCTTTTAAGAAATTTGCAAACGGTCGTAGTTGGCAACAGTTAGAATTCCAAGAGCAGCAACAAATAAGACTTATGGCCATATTAGAACAAGCAAATACTAAATATGGGGATAGTCTTGCAGGAACAACTCAAACGAAACAACAGATGTTTCTTGCTACTTTGAAAGACATACGTCTTAACATAGGTCAGGCATTTTTACCTATTTATAACGTTGCTTTGCCAGCCTTGACTTCATTCGCCAGTAAAATTGAAAGCATAACAGCAAGTTTAGCTGCATTTACACAAGCTTTATTTGGTAAATCTACTCAAATCCAAACGAAACAAACGCAGCAACAAGCTGAAGCTGTAACAGAATTAGGGGACGCGACGGAAGAAGCGGGGAAACAAGCAAAAAAATCTTTGGCTGGCTTTGATGAAATAAATAAACTAGGTAAAACAGATGCCGGTGTAGGTGTGAATGCTGATGCTAGTGTGGGATCTATTGAAAGTCCGTTGGTAGAGCAAACGGATGATGGCACTGGTGGAGCTATTGGACAAATGGCAACTAAAGCAGCTGCAGCAGCTGAAAGAATAAGAACGGCTTTTATTAACATAAAGAATGCAATAGTCGAAAATAAAGATATAATTTTACCAGCATTAGGAGCAATAGCTGGAGCTTTAGCCGGATTAGCAGCTTATAACGCAATAGGCGGTTTAATTACAGCGTTTAAAACATTTAAGACGATGATTAAATTAGCTTGGGCTGCCTTATTGGCACATCCCATGATAGCCGTTGCGGCAGCAATAGGTGCTTTAGTAGGTGCATTTATAACAGCCTATAAAACAAATGATGAGTTTAGAGCTTCGGTTGATAGAGTATGGGAACGAATTAAGACGGCTTTAACTCCTGTTGTCCAAAAATTAGGTGATGTATTAACATGGCTATGGCAAAGTGTTATAGTGCCAGTGGCAAGAGTTTTAATTGATGTATTAAAGGTTGCTTTTGAAGGTATATCGTACTCTGTAAAATGGTTGTGGCAGTATATATTAGAGCCTCTGGGAAAATTTATATTATCAGTTCTTTCACCAATTTTTGAAGGCTTGGCAAAACTTTTAATAAATATATTGAAATTTGCAGTAGAAGCCGTTATTAAGACTTTTGAATTCCTTTGGTACAACGTACTAAAGCCAATAACGACATGGCTTGGAAGTATATTTAAACCCGTATTTGAGGCAGTAGGCAAGAACATCAAGACTATAATTGAAGGCTTACAGCTTACATTTGAAGGCTTAATAATGTTTATAACAGGAGTGTTTACTGCTGACTGGAGAAAAGCTTGGGAAGGAATTAGAACTATATTTAAAGGTACATTTGGAACGCTCTGGGAAATTGCTAAAACTCCTTTAAATTTAATTATAAACGCTATAAATAGAGTTATTGATGGATTAAATAGTTTAAGTATAGACATTCCAAGCTGGGTGCCAAAGTATGGCGGAGAAACTTGGGGTATTGACATACCAAATATACCAAGATTAGCAACAGGGGCCATTACGGGCGTAAATGATCCATTTATGGCCGTTGTGGGAGATAATAGAACCCAAAGAGAAGTTATTTCTCCGTTAGACGATTTGCTTAGCATGATAAATACTGCAGTAAATAGTGCTGTAGGGAATTCTGGTACTGGAAGTGGAGATATTAACTTGACGATTAAAATAGGAGAAGACACAATAACAGAAAAAGTGATATCTAATATAAATCGACAGAGCCGTATAAGCGGCAAAACAGTAATAACGGTGTAGGAGGTGCATGTATGGCTTTACTTAATATTGATGGTGTGGACTTACCTGCACCAACTAAACTTAAATTGCCTAACTTTGATCTAGATAGCGAAGATTCCAATAGAAATGAGTTAGGGATATTTCAAAGAGACCGAGTAAGACAAGGTGTATTTAAATGCGAGCTTGAATGGAAAGCTATTACAAGCTCTCAATTAGCAACAATCAAAGCGGCAACTCAGCCTGCAAGCTTCCAAGCAACTCTCTTGACTGAGTTAGGACCTATAACTAAAACCATGTACGCAGGCGACAGAAATATTGAAATGGTTAAGTATAATGATGACTACAATAAGATACGTTGGGACATCAGCTGTAACTTAACGGAGTATTAGGCGGTGAATGTATGTATCCAGTAACAGAGCAGTTTAAGATTAAAATAAAAGATACAACAAGGACATTTAAGACATTAATTCAAATACAACACTCTACCGGAACGATAGAGCTTACTGACAAAGATATTGTCGGAGGCTCTATTATTTTTACAGAAAGCACTCAAACTGGGGACGATTTTACAATTGGAGGCACTGTGGCAAGTACTCTCGAATTTGATATCTTCCGAAAATCTGAGTATGATTCAATTGCTTTTGAGGGTGCAGCTGTAATAGTGCAAATTGGATTGTTAATTTCAGTGGATGCAGATGAAGTATATTTTTTAAATGCGACAAATCCGGCAGAATATGAAGGCGAAAATTATGAGTATGTACCACTGGGAAGATTTAATATAGATGAATCAACAAACTCTCGAAGCACTATTAAACTTAAAGCTATAGATAACATGGTTGAGTTTGACAAGCCTTACAACCTGTCTCAGTTATCATATCCTGCTAATTTATATCAAATTTATACAAATGCATGCAGTGTTTGCGATGTGCAACCAGGATCAGTAAATTTTCCTAACAAGGATTATGTTGTGCAAAATAGACCTGAGGGAAATTATACCTTTAGAGATATTATTGGTTTTGTAGTCGAATTAGCAGGCTGTTTTGCGAAGATTAACAGGTATGGTGCTCTTGAAATTAAATGGTATACATCAGCTGGACTTACATTAGGTCCTGCAAATCGATTTGACTTTAAGCCTCGCGAAGATCTTGTACAAATAAAAGGTATCATGGCCACAGTTACAGATGCAAACGGGGAAGAAGTGACTTACTTGACCGGAACAGATGATTATGCTATAGACTTAAGCGACAACCCTTTGTTGCAAGATAGTTACGATACAGTATTACCCAATATATTTAATAATGTTAAAGATACCGTATTTACGCCATTTGAGAGTAGATGGCAAGGTAATCCGGCTTTAGAGGCTGGAGACATATTAACTCAAATTGATAGAGATGGAAATACCTTTAATACTCTAGTTACGTACAGCAGCTATAAATATAGAGGTGCAAGCACTTTATCAGCTAAAGGCCTCCCTTTAAGGGCTAAAGGATATAAAGGCTCTACTAATAAAAAAATAGCTGAAATAATAAGAAAAATAGAGAAACAAGTAGGAGATAAGCTTACATCTTTGGAACAAGCTCAGCTAAATGTAACAGAACTGATAGCTAACATGCTTGGAGGTTATGTTGTAAAAACTGATGAAGCATTATATATATCAGATAATCAAGATATCGAAGAAGCTCAAAAAATTTGGAAGTGGGGCATAGGCGGATTTGGCTATAGTTCTACTGGAGTAGACGGTCCTTATACATCTGCGATTGCTGCAGACGGAACTATAGTTGCCATGCTTGTAGCTGCAAACATAATTACTGCAGATATGGTTAAGACTGGTATATTATCTTCAGAGGATGATAGTACCTGGATAAATCTGAATGATGGTACTTTCAATTTCAAAAATTTTTTAAAATATGACGGCAGTGTGTTTACACTAAATGATCCAAAGGTTATAAAATCAAACATCTCATACAAGGGGACTACAATAGATACTACCTCAGGTATACTTGTTAACTTTGCGGATGGAGGTCATGCTCAAATGGGAGACGGCTCGATATTGGTACAGCACGCGGATGGATCTCACACAGTTATTGATGGTAGGGGCATTATGAGGCTATTTAGCATCCCTATATTTGAAGATGTTGCTACGGATGCTGACATTATAGATGACTTTGAAACCGGTGATCTAACAGATACAAGAGTTGATTTGAATAATTCTGAAGCACAAAACAACGAGATAAGATCTCCTGCAGATTATATATCCATTACAGACTCTCAAAAATATGCGGGTACATACGGACTGCAAGTAAGAACTCCAAACGTAGGTTTAATCATAACGGATTCAGGCTACGATAACGGAATTCCATATTGGAACGGGTATTATTACGCATACATAAATTGTGTATTTTTGAACTACATGCCGACAAAAGATACTACATTTTCGCTAAAATATAAAGTATCTGGAGTACCAACTAAGTTTTCTGGAAAGTTGATAATTCAAGATGTAGATTACCCCAGCGAACCTGTACAAGAATTCCAGCTAACGAGTACGACATGGACAACCATTTCAGCATTTTTAACTGGTCATCACACTTATAGAATACGTGTTGTTATGTCTGCATCTGATGATTTTGATTCTGATAGCACTATTGATTCCGACGCTATTATGTATGCTTATTTTGATGATATAGTGTGGGAGCTGGACGTAAATGAAAGCGTTATAACGGGTTACGAAGAAGGAACAAAACCTTATAATGATTTTACTTATATAAGAAAAGGTGAAATACCAACAGGTACAACTCAGAAACAAGTAACACTACCTGATTATTTTAGAGGACTTAATTTTGATGTGCTAGTATCGCAGCTTGAAAACTATGCTACGCCAGCACTATTGTCAATTAATAATAAGATACCAAGCTTTACGGTGTCAGGTGAAAACACAAAATTTATGTACACAATAATATTAAACAGTTAGGAGGTTTATATTATGGCATTTAATACTAAAAGTATAATTAAAGATCTTAATCAAAAGCCTGTACCGCAGTACTATAATCCTAATACAGATGCATATGAGGTGCTTCAAGGAGCAAATGGTGCAAATAAAATTATACTATATGATGTTTCCGGCAATCCTGTCGACATTACAAAGTTAGTGCAAAAGGCTAATATGGAGTATTACGGCAAGTCAACAGATTCAAAGCCTACTGAGGATGTAATTGTGGGATCTACTTATTTTGAAATAGATACTACTGCTGTGTCAATGTGGGACGGAACTACATGGGTGGTGATTTAATATGGACATGATTAATTATTCTAAAATAAAAAAAGTTGAGGAACAAATTGATAATTTATCCTCCCAAGTAGGCACAATTGAAACACAAACTTTACCGGAAAGTTATTTGTCATCACGTAACATTTCCAGCCTATCGAAGCGTGGAAAACTAGATGTTGGTTTGTATGGTATGACTGTGGAAAATCTTATCACGAATGGTAGTTTTAGTAATGGTTTAACAGATTGGATATATGATAAGGTGTCTGTAGTTAATGGTGAACTTGTACTTGATACATCTCTTTTGGCTTACTTGTATAAAGATGTTACTTTTGCAGCCAATAATAAATATTACATTGCTTTAAAGGCATATGGTGGTGGTAAGTTTATGCTTAGAGCCGTAACTGCTTTAGATACTGTTATTTCAAGTATACTCACATTTGAAACAAATTCAACAAAAAGTATCAAAAGTGCAATTTTAACAACAACAGAGGATGGAACACGACTTCGTACAAATCGAGTAGATGATACAGGAATCGTATATTTAGATGATTATTTTTTAATTAATCTCACAGCTATGTTCGGTGCAGGCAATGAACCAATAAAAGAACAATGTGACTTAATGTTCCCTAAATACTTTGACGGACTCCAAGGTGCAACAAATATTGAAGTAACAAGTTGTGGTAAGAACTTGTTTGATAAAGATACAGCAGATTTAACTGGAGATTTGAATGACTTAGGAGAGGTAAGAACATTTGAAGGTAGATTTACAAGTGATTTCATAAGAATAAAGTATAATACTTATTATACGAAAAACTATAGTAAGTATTACAGAACCGCATTTTATGATAATAATAAAAATTATATTAGTTCAAGTCTATCTCAAACTTTTTTAACACCAGTTGGTGCAGTATATTTACGTGTTGCAGAGGATGTTTCTAACATAAATAGTTTTCAACTTGAAGAAGGTGACACCGCAACAGACCGTGAAGAATATATAAAACCAACATCTAATTTATACAAAACCCTTGACGGCGAAGTTATTACACTTCATAGAGTGCCGAATGGGGTGTGTGATGAAAAAGATGTAAATGGGAAGTTGATTAAAAGAGTAAGTAATAAATTAATTCTTAATGGCTCTGAGGATTGGGCGACAGGTTCTGCTGAGCTAGACAATACAGTATCCTTTAAGGTTAAAATCGTGAATGGAGCGCCATCTACTATTGGGCTTTCAGATTTTGCTGAATTTGTTGAATCTGGAATGTCTAAAATTGATAAAGAGTGTTTTCAACTAATAGATGATGATTTATACGTAAGAATTTTAAAATCACGATTGACAGTAACAAGTGTAACTGGTCTAAAAGAATGGCTGTTAAATAACTCTATTTCAATTATCTATCAACTTGCACAACCACAAATCATAGACACCAATGAAGTGCCTATGGTTGCAGAGCCAAACGGACATGTGTTTATTAGTACAGATGGGTGTTTACCAAGTAATATAATAGCATATCCTATAAATATGGGTGCACAAACTGATGGATTGATTGAGGGGCAGAAACAACATTCAGAGCTGTTAAAACACCAGAACGTTGTAAATATAGAATTTGATTTGCGTATTACAGCATTAGAGCCGTAGGAAGGAGATGTATATATATGTTTAATCGATTTGAAAGCTACAAGCAAGCAATACAGGATAAGAGTATTGATTTTAACACACTTGGTATTATGATTGATTTTCATATAGTTAAAAGCACATTTACGCAGGAACAGGGGGACGAGCTGTATACTTTGATGTATCCTCCTGAAGAAGTTGTAGAAGAACCTGTTGAGAGTTAGGAAACAAAAGAAAAATTTCGTGCCATAAATGAGGTGAAGCATGAGAACATTATATGAGATAATTGAAGATGTAAAAGATAATAAAAAACCAGACTATGAAGAAATAAGGTATGCTTTATTAGTGTATAATTTCATGTTCAATATGGACCATAGGAATTTAAGAAATGAGCTATTAGCTGAACCAAGAAGTCCAGAATTTGCAAGAAAGCTAAAAGCCGATAATTCATTCAACATGGCTAAAGCAGCATTGAATACATCTCCAAAAAAATACATTGGCAATGATGATCCTGAAAATTCTGAATATCAAAAATTTAGAAAAATGAGCAATAAACTTTTAGATAAGGTAATAAATAATAAAAAGTGAAATATTGAATGCCTATAGGTTAACTCTCACGGTTAGCTCCCATAGCTACGTATAGGTTTGCTCCCAAGGTTACGTATAGGCTACGGTTTAAGTTACGTATAGGTTAACAATTAGGTTACAAAGTCGCAACCTTGGGAGTGAACTTAAACACAACTGCAAAATGCTGAAATTTCAACAATGTTAATTAAGTATTTTTTTAATATTACGGCTAAACTAATATCCTTTTTAGTATCAAAAAGAACCTTGCAGATTTAGGTTTTATTTTTTGCACTAAAAAGGATATAAAAAAACAGGTTTATTCAAACCTGAAACGAGGTGAAATATGTATGCGGATATAATGAATTACATTAAGTCAATACAGGAAACGAATCCTATTTTGTCGGTAGCCCTGGGGGCTATTTTTTATATACTTTTTCCAACACAAGCATTTTGGGCGGCTGCTACAGGCGTATTGATTCTTATGTTGGTTGACATTGGTACAAAATATTATGCTATCTCAATCCAAGAGGGAGGACTTTTCAAAGCTTTTAAAAATAAAAAAATAAGCAGTGAAAGCTTGTGGAGAGGAACTTCAAGGAAGATTATTGTTTACTTTACATTTTTCATAATGGCTGGAATTAGCTATAGAATAACGCCTATTTCGGCTATAAGTAGCATTATATCTACGATTATATATTCAATGTTATTCTTCAGGGAATGCCAAAGTATAGGCGAGAACTTGCGTGATGCTGGAGGAGATGTTGGTTGGTTCCTAGCAGTAGTGTCAAAGAAACAAAAAAAAATATTAGAAGATGAAGGAGTAAATGAAGATGATGAACAATATTGATTTAGTACCTATTTTAACAGCTTTTATAACTTTGATAATGGCGATAATAACCTACTATGTAATTCCGGTTCTGAAGGTTAAAATATCAGCAGAGCAATGGAACGAAATTGTTAAGTGGGTAAAAGTCGCAGTAGCTGCAGCTGAACAAATGCAAAAGGCCGGTATTCTTACAGTTCCAAAAAAAGACCATGTTATTACATTTTTAAAGGGTAAAGGAATTACAATCACAGACCAGGAATTAGATGCGCTTATAGAAGCAGCTGTTTACGAAATAAATAAAGCAAACAATCTATTAGAAAAAGATTTGTCTTTGCAGGCAGGAACGGCGATTAATAGCGGAACGATACTTTTGTACGATAAAAGTGAAGAAGGGAACGAATAATGTCTAAATTTACGAATATAGGCCTTGTAGAACTGGCTCAAAAAGCTCTGCAAGAAAACTGGGGTTACGTGAACGGTACTTTTGGGAATATCCTATCAGAAACTCTCTTGAATCAGAAATGTTCCCAAGGCGGCGGAGTTGGAGAGTATAATACATATTGGAGAGATAGATACATCAAGAATTTCATTGGCAGCAGGGTTTCGGATTGTTACGGTCTAGTAAAGGCTTATGTCTGGTGGACTGGCGAAAATTCAAGCCCAAGATATAACAGCCTTATGGATCGGAACCAGGAAGGAGCATATATAAATGCTTCCGACAAAGGTCCATTGTCTACGCTCCCGGAGGTTCCTGGAGTGATACTTTGGATGAAGGGGCACGTCGGCATATATATTGGCAATGGTGAATTCATAGAGTGTGCCGGCTGCCCTACTGGTATGCGAAAAGGCACTGTGAAAAACGGTGTAATTACAAGCGGAAGCAAGTTCACAAACTGGTTTAAGGACAATTGGATTGAATATATAGAGGAGGTTGACGATATGAGCAGATCTCTTGTGCTGCAGGAAGACTGGCAATGGAATATGCTTCTTGAGAATGTGCAGCTGTTTAAGTCTAAAGGGTACATATCCGGAGATGAGTGGGAGAAAAAAATCAAAGCTAGAAAAATTACCATAGATGAGTTGGCGTGGCTCAATAATGAGCTTTTAAGCAGAATAGTTAAATAATTTACCCGGGCGCAGTGCCCGGGCTTTTTTTATTTTTTGAAAAAATATTTAATAAAGCTCTTGACAAGCACGTATATACGTGCTATAATGAATTATAAAATAAAAAAGGAGAAAATTTAAATGAGCTATATAAAAAAAGGCCAAAAAATGCCTTGGATAGAATCAAAAGAATACCTAGTACGTGATTTCGGATATTCGGAAGAAGCAACAAATGAAACCATACTTCCTGCAGGCACAAGGCTATTTCACGGCTCGTATTGGAAATTAAACGGATTTGCTCCTATGACAACTTGTTTTACTCCTGAAAACTGGGCCTACAAGAATGGTCTTGGTATTTCAGGTTATACATATATGGCAATATTAAAAAAAGGATACTCCGGCAACATGGTACGGTGATGATGAAGTTAGAATAGAAATATCCGTAGAAAATTGCGATATATTTTATCTTGGTACTATCCGTAATGGTGAAACTTTATATAAATCTACTAAACGTCAAAATGAATATCCTGATATAGTTTTAAAAAAACATTCATATGCAAAAGAATTTTCCGAAATATCTTTGAAATTAAACGAATTTGAAATCAAAAATTCTGAATGGAAATATCAGCAAAACAAAAGAATTGCGGGATATGAAATATCAAAATAGTTTAGTATTCGCCGGGTATCAGCGCAAATAAAATAGGAGAATAGAAATATGAATCTTAAAAAAATTCGAGAACAGCAAGGGCTATCTGTACCTGCGCTCTCTAAAATATCTGGAGTACCACGAAGAACTATTCAAGATATAGAATCGCGAGGAGATTGCCGTGTATCAACTGCCATCAAACTTGCGGATGCTTTAAAGGTAACGCTCGATGAATTGTGCCATGGATGATTTAATTAGCCAGGACTAAAAATCCGGGCTTTTTTTATTTTTTGTGCATATACCAGGTATTACTATCTACCTCATATTTAAGCTCGTAAATATCTTTCCCATTGTGCAGACATACGAAAATTATATTTGTTTTTCCGTAAAGCTTCTCTATATATGTTTTCATTACTTTTTCAACTCTGATCGTCATATCTTCATACCAAAATTTTACTGGTTCGATCTTGCCGTCTGCGTTGAATATAGCCATTACTTTGATTGGTTTATTAATAATTTTCATGATACCATCCTTTCGAACAAGTGTTCGTATAAATTGTATCATTTAAACATCAAAAATCAATCCTTTTTATTAAAATTGAAAGAATTGGAATAATAGTATATAATATAGTAAATTTAATATTTGGAGGGTATTTCTAAATGAAAAAGAAGTTATTAAGTTATATACTTATTCTTATACTTATATTATCTTCTGTAGCCTGTGCAGCACCGGAAAACACAGCACAGATTGCTACTATAGTGACAGATACTGAACCAAAAGATATTGAACCAAACGATATAGAACTAAAAGGTACAGAACTTGATGAAGCAATGATACACTTCATTGACGTAGGGCAAGCAGATTGCATTTTAATTGACCTGCCAGGAGACAATGAAATTCTAATAGATGCCGGCAACCGGGATGATGCCGATACCATCATAAACTATATAGATAGTTTAGGAATTGATGATATTGAGCATTTTATACTTACGCACTTTCATGAGGACCACATCGGATCAGCGCCGGACGTGCTAGAGGAGTTTGACGTAGAAAAAGTATATATACCTGGTACAACGGCAGATACGAAGATATACAGGGACACAATGGAATCTATTGAGGAAGAAAATGCGGAACTGATTAAAGCCAAAGCCGGAACGAGCGTAATTGACACAGATAATATAGATTTTGAGGTATTGGCGCCTAGCTCAATGTGGTATTCAGAAATGAATGAATTTTCTCTTGTAGCTAAGTTGGTTTATGGCGATACGTCATTTATGTTCACCGGGGATGCGGAAAGTGTGTCAGAGCTAGAAATGGTTCGTGCCGGATACGACTTGGATGTAGATTTACTGAAGGTAGGCCATCATGGGGGAGAGACTAGTACGTCTCAAGTCTTTCTAGATGAAGTAACTCCGGAATATGCAATTATCAGCGTTGGTGAGGGCAATACATACGGTCATCCACACGACAAGGCTTTGAACAGACTTATTGCTGCAGGTGCGAAGATATACAGGACGGATGAGCAAGGCTCTATTGTGGCAAAGTCGGACGGCTCTAATATTACGATTGATAAAGCGGCCACTACTAATATACCGGAGCCAGCAAAAGAAGAGCCGATAAATACAACGCCAACAGCAAATGAAAATGCAAGTTATATAGGTAACAGTAACTCTCATAAATTTCACAGTCCAAGCTGCAGCTCAGTAGAAGATATGAACGAAAATAACAAGGTGCTTTTTAATAGCAGGGAAGAAGCCATAAGTGCAGGATATGATCCTTGCGGAAGATGCAAGCCGTAAGGAAATAAAAGAGCAATTTAATTAAAACGTCTTATGAGAAATTTATAACAGAGCTGCCAAAACCTATTTAATATTAGAAGAGCTGTCTTATGCAGCTCTTCTGCAAACATGCTAACATTTTGCTAACGCATTGCTGTTAACACAAGTTATTTTAAGTTATGTTGATAAGTAATAAATGGCTAAATTACGCACTTTATTACACTAGGATTAACTCGAGTAATCAAACTTTATCATGGGCGGCATGATGTAATAAGTGTCCAAACCACTGAGAACCAACAATTATATAAAAATTTAATTTAATAATATTTAGAAGCATTTCAGAATTGATGAAATTTTGAAATGCTTCTTTTTTTATGAATCTAATATATGAATCGGCATAATATTTTATATTTTCTTTAAAAAACAAATATGATATAATATAAAGCAAAATTACTATTAGGGTGAAATTTATGTATAACTTGTCTAACATTGCTGAGACGGTCCAAAAGTATGCGAAAATTACGGCTGAAATTGCCAAGGTTGATGTAGAGGTAGTTAACTCAAAGTTAATAAGAGTTGCGGGAACAGGTATATTCAGTGAAGGAATAAATACGGACGTATCTGAAAATTCTCATGTCTATAAAAATGCTATAGCAACCGGTGAAAGACAAATAGTGCTTGAACCCGGGAAAGATGAAAGATGTAAAAATTGTAGTCTTAAGGAAGACTGCGGCGAAGCATTTGAAATATCAATGCCTATAAATATGAAGGGACAAATAATAGGTGTAATAGGTATGGCCTGTGCAAGTTTGGAATCAAAGAAGCTTATAGTGGACAATCTGGACAGCTACCTGGATTTTTTGTCACAGATTGCTGATTTCATTGTTGCAAAAGCTTATGAATATGAAGAGGAAAAGAATAAAGTAGCAATTATAAATATGCTTAAGCTGATAACACGAAGCATGGACGAAGGGGCTATTATAATTAACAATGAAGGAAATGTGGACACTATAAATCTTAGTGCTAAAAAGCAGCTGGGAATATCACGAGTAATAAACAATGAAAAAATTTTTATAGAAGCAACAGGAGACACTGTCAATAACAGTAAGGAATACAGGGTCAGGATAGGAGAAAATGTAAATACGGTTATCGGTGACATATATGATGTTTCTGAAAATCCTATGTATAAGCAGGTAATGCTGTTTAAAGACTTAAACGATATTCAGTCGAATATATATGCTATGACTTCAACGGTTAATGCTCTTAATACGGACAAAATTATAGGAAGCAGCAAAAAAACCATTGAACTTAAAGAAGAGATTATAAAAGTTTCAAATTCATTTTCAACAGTTCTTATAACAGGAGAAAGCGGGAGCGGAAAAGAAGTAGTAGCTACGGCAATATGGCAGAATTCAGATAGAAGGAATAATAGGTTTGTGGCTATAAACTGTGCGGCAATACCTGAGCCGCTGCTGGAAAGTGAACTGTTTGGCTATGTGAAGGGAGCATTTACAGGAGCAGATCCTAACGGAAAAATAGGAAAATTTGAGCTTGCAAACCACGGTGTGATTTTTTTAGACGAAATAGGTGATATGCCTATTTATCTTCAATCAAAACTATTGAGAGTTATTCAGGATAAAAAGGTAATAAGAATAGGCTCAAACCAGGTCATTCCACTTGATGTGAGAATAATAGCTGCCACAAACAAGAATTTGAGACAGATGATTACGGAAAATAAATTTCGCGAAGATTTGTATTACAGGCTTAATGTTATACCTATAGAGATTCCTCCCCTTAGAGAAAGGAAAGAGGATATTAAAGATCTGATTTATCATTTTGTACATTACTATAGAAAGATGTTCGGTAAGAATTTTGTTAGAATTGAAGATAAAACCATGCAAAAACTTATTGAATATCCATGGTACGGCAATGTAAGGGAGTTGGAAAATACGGTTGAATTTATGGTAAATATGATGGAGAGAGGTATCATAAACGACAGTGCACTTCCTATCAATATTAAGAATGCAGATTACAAGGCAAGTATAAAAAAAGATAAAATAAGAACTTTAAAGGAAATGGAACATGAAGAAATTAGAAAGGCAGTAGAATATTACGGAAATACAACGGAAGGCAAGATTGAGGCGGCCAACGCCCTGGGTATAGGAATTGCTACGTTGTACAGAAAGCTACAATAAGGTTGAACCTTCGTTGCGCATTAAGCGACGGAGGTTTTTTTATGACACGCTTTAAAAATAAATATTGTTTGTAAGGGATTTTATCTGTGTATGTAATAAAAATAATCAATATTTTTTTATCGAATTACATTTGCTTTTAATAAAAATTATCAAAATGATAATAATGTTTATCAAAATTTATTTGTGGCAAAATAATATTATTTAACTTGTTAATTATTAATCAATGAAAACCATATGAAAACTGCACTTCATAATAGTGTTATAAAATTATTGTTAATAAAATTCAAATTTTATCAAAATGATAAATTTTTATCAATTTGATAAAAAACGTTATAATATAATATTTCTTGTAAGAATTGAATAATTTGAGCAAGATTTAATGAATGTCACACACATTGAAATATCAAGGAATAAAAATTACACTTTGTATAAAACTAAAAAAATAAAAGTGAAATGCCAAAAAAAGCTGGCACGTATTTTGCTATTAATATTACTGTGAAATTATTTAAGAAAGGTAGTAGAAATGACTGTTAAATATGATTTAGTACAAAATGAAGTCTCTAAAAGAGATAAAACAGATTTAAGTTTTTTAAATGAAGATGTAGCTAAAAAGGTTTTAAAATATCATTCAAGTTTTGATCAATATTCTGAAACTCCACTGGTTGAGTTAAAGGAGTTAGCAAAATATCTCGGGTTAAGTGATGTGTTTGTTAAGGATGAATCTTATAGGTTCGGCCTAAATGCATTTAAGGTTTTGGGCGGAAGTTTTACAATTGGACAATATATAGCAAAGAAGCTTGGGAAGGATATCGATGAACTTCCGTATAATACACTTATTTCAGATGAGGTAAAAAAGAAATTAGGTGAACTTACATTTATTACGGCAACTGACGGAAATCACGGCAGAGGTATTGCGTGGACGGCTGAGCAATTAAAGCAAAAAGCCATAGTATATATGCCAAAGGGCAGTGCTTTGGAAAGGCGTGACAGGATAAGAGCTCACGGAGCTGTATGCGAAATAACGGAGTGGAACTATGATGATACTGTAAGGTACTGCAATGAATTAGCTGAAAGAAACGGTTATGTGATGGTTCAAGATACATCATGGCCAGGATATGAGGAACTGCCAAGGTGGATTATGCAGGGATATATGTCAATGGCATATGAAGCTTATTTGAAACTAAAAAAAGAAAATAAGAAACCGACTCATATCTTTCTGCAGGCAGGTGTTGGTTCTATGGCATCGGCCGTATGCGGATTTTTTTCATCAATATATGCAGATGATAAACCTTTGATAACTATTGTTGAGCCTAGCAAGGCGGCGTGCTTGTATAAAACTGCTAAAGCTGATGATGGTAAACTGCATCCTGTTACAGGAGAAATGAATACTATTATGGCAGGTCTTGCATGTGGAGAGCCGGTTACAATAGGATGGCCTGTTTTACATGCGTATGCAGATAACTTTTTGTCAGTCCCGGAAGAAACGGCTGCGCATGGAATGAGAGTTCTGGGTAATCCTCTTAAGGGAGATGAAAGAGTTATATCAGGAGAAAGCGGAGCAGCTACTATGGGAGTTGTCTCTCAGGTAATGAAGTCAGGAGAGCTTAAAGGTATCAAAGAATCTTTGAAGCTTGACCAAAATTCTGTTGTACTTATGTTCAGCACGGAAGGCGACACATATTTCGAAGGGTACAGGGATATTGTTTGGAATGGATTATATCCAAATAAATAAGAATAATCCAATATATAAATAAAGTTCAGTTTCAATTAAAAATTAAATGACTATTGAGGAGAGAGAAATGAATAAGAATTTCAATGAATTGTTAGAAAATTTAAAAAAATTAGATTACAAGGATCTTTATCACAACGATTTTTTCTTGACATGGGATAAAACTCAGGAAGAATTGGAAGCTATATTTACAGTTGCTGAAACTCTAAGGTACATGAGAGAGAACAATATAAGCCCTAAAATATTTGATTCAGGCTTGGGTATTTCATTGTTTAGAGATAATTCAACAAGAACAAGATTTTCATTTGCTTCTGCCTGCAATTTTTTAGGACTGGAAATTCAGGACTTGGATGAGGGTAAATCACAAATAGCTCACGGGGAAACTGTAAAGGAAACTTCAAATATGATTTCATTTATGGCTGACGTAATAGGCATACGTGATGACATGTATATCGGAAAAGGTCATACTTATCAGAAGTCTGTTGCTGAATATGTTGAAGAAGGCTACAAGGATGGCGTGTTGGAGCAAAGACCCACAATTGTTAATCTGCAGTGTGATATAGATCATCCAACTCAAACAATGGCAGATGCCCTTCACTTGATAAATGAATTTGGAGGAATCGAAAATCTTAAGGGAAAGAAAATAGCTATGACATGGGCATATTCACCTTCATACGGAAAGCCTCTGTCTGTTCCTCAGGGGATAATCGGATTGCTTACAAGATTTGGAATGGACGTAGTTCTTGCTCATCCTGAAGGGTATGAAATAATGCCTGAGGTTGAAGAAGTTGCAAAGAAAAACGCCGAGCAGTATGGAGGGTCATTTACAAAAACAAACTCCATGGCTGAAGCATTCAAAGATGCTGATATAGTATATCCTAAGAGCTGGGCTCCTTTCGCGGCAATGGAAGAAAGAACAAATCTTTATGGTGAAGGCAAATTCGATGAAATAAAAGAGCTGGAAAAGAAGCTTCTGGCTCAAAACGCAAATCATAAGGACTGGGCTTGTACTGAAGAGCTTATGAAGACTACAAAAGAGGGGAAAGCTCTGTATCTTCACTGCCTTCCTGCTGATATAACTGGTTTGAGCTGTGCGGAAGGTGAAGTTGATGCCAGCGTGTTTGACAGATACAGGATTCCTCTTTATAAAGAAGCAAGCTACAAACCTTATATTATAGCATCCATGATATTCTTACAGAAAATTAAAAATCCAGTAGAGACATTACAAAACCTGGTAGATAAAAACAAAGCAAGATTAGAAAGATAGTTGGAGGAAAAAGAAATGGCAAATTTAGATTTTAATAAAATTAAGCAGGCTGCACAAGGATATGAAAAAGAAATGACTAAATTTTTAAGAGATTTGGTAGCTATTCCCGGTGAGTCGTGTGAGGAAAAAGGCGTAGTTGACCGCATTGCACAAGAAATGAAATCTGTGGGATTTGATAAGGTTGAGATAGATCCTCAGGGAAATGTTCTCGGATATATGGGAACAGGAAAAACATTGGTTGGGTTTGACGCTCATATTGATACCGTTGGTATAGGAAATATTGCAAACTGGAATTTTGACCCGTATGAGGGATTTGAATCTGAAACTGAGATAGGCGGGCGCGGTACCTCCGATCAGTTGGGAGGTATTGTATCATCTGTTTACGGAGCAAAAATTATGAAGGACTTAGGCCTTTTAAATGATCAATATACAGCATTGGTTGTCGGATCTGTTCAGGAAGAGGATTGTGATGGTCTATGCTGGGAATATATAATTAAAGAAGGCAAAATAAGACCTGAGTTTGTTGTATCAACAGAACCTACCGATGGCGGTATTTACAGAGGTCAAAGAGGACGTATGGAAATCCGCGTTGATGTTCAGGGCGTATCTTGCCACGGTTCGGCTCCTGAGAGAGGAGACAACGCAATTTATAAAATGGCTGAAATATTAATGAATATAAGAGATCTTAATGAAAATGATGCTGATGATGATAAAGAAGTTAAAGGCCTGGTAAAGATGCTGGATGAAAAATACAACGGCGAATGGAAAGAAGCTCGATTCCTTGGAAGAGGAACTGTGACAACTTCTCAGATTTTCTTTACTTCACCAAGCCGCTGTGCAGTTGCAGACTCATGTTCGATTTCATTAGACAGACGTATGACTGCCGGTGAAACCTGGGAAAGTTGTCTTGAGGAAATTCGCCAATTGCCAGCTGTTAAAAAATACGGTGCAAAAGTAAGTATGTATAATTATGACAGGCCAAGCTATACAGGATTGGTATATCCTATTGAATGTTACTTCCCAACTTGGGTAATTCCTGAGGATCACAGTGTTACAAAAGCAATGGAAGAAGCATATATGGGACTTTATGGAACGATCAGAAGCGGTTCTCCGGAAACGGATGAAATGAGAAAGGTTCGTCCTCTTACGGACAAATGGACATTCTCAACAAATGGAGTTTCTATAATGGGGCGAAATGGTATTCCTGTAATAGGTTTCGGACCGGGAGCAGAAGCACAGGCGCATGCACCTAACGAAAAAACATGGAAAGAGGATTTAGTTAAATGTGCTGCGGTATATGCTGCACTTCCTACAATATACACTGATAACAAATAATTAAATAGGTTCAGGCTAGGGACGGAATTTCCGTCCCCCGTCTCGTTACTGAAGAAAGGCGATTACTATGAGCGATATAATGAATGCGTTACCATTTGAATATCTTGTTGAAAATTGCCTGCAGGATTATTATACAAAGAGCAGGATATTTGAAATTGACAAGAAGGACTTTTTTACGGATGTTAATGACAGGCTTAAAATGATCTTTAATGACGAGTATTTAAGATATCCATTGGGACCGGCTGCAGGCCCCCACACCCAATTAGCACAAAATCTACTGGCTGCTTATGTAACAGGAGCGAGATTCTTTGAGCTTAAGACCGTTCAAATAATCGACGGTGAACAAATGCAGGCTATGATTGAAAAACCGTGCATAGATGTAAAAAATGTAGGTTATAATGTTGAATGGTCTACAGAGCTTACAGTAGAGGAAGCAGCAGCAGAATACATTAAGGGATCGGTTTTAATTCAGGCAATGGCAATTGAATTGGGGCTGTCCGATATAAAGGATTTTGTATTTAATATTAGTGTGGGATACAATCTTGAAGGCATACAGTCCAAGAAGATATCCGATTTTATAGATAATTTGAAGGATGCAAAAAACACAGAAATATACAATGAATGCATGTGTGTTTTAAGAAATAACATAAGCAGATTTAAAAAGCTGCGAATTGAGGACTTGGACAAAATTACCCCCAAAATTACAAATACCGTGACGCTGTCAACAATGCACGGTGCTAAGGCGGAGGAGATTTTAGACATAGCTGCTCATCTGATTAAAGACAAAAAAATAAATACGTTTATTAAATGCAACCCGACGCTTTTAGGATTTGAAAATGTGAGACACATATTAGATAATTTAGGTTATAACGATGTTGTCATAAGGCAGGAAGATTTTGATCATGATCTGAAATTCGATATGGCAGTGGATATTGTTAAAAAGTTAAAACAGATTGGCGATGAACATGGTGTGCATACAGGTATAAAGCTGACGAACACTTTGCCTGTATATAATTCCAGGAAAGTTCTTCCCGGTGACAGTATGTATCTTTCCGGTAAGCCGTTGTATCCTATAGCTATGGGAGTGGCAGCAATGTTTGCCGAGGCATTGGAAGGAAATGTACACATATCACTATCAGGGGGAATTGACAAAAACAACGTGTCGACCGTTCTTAAAACTGGAGTTGCACCTCTTACTGTTTCTACGCTTTTACTGAAGCCTGGAGGGTATAAAAATCTCAAAGTATTGATGGAAAAGATTTCAGAAGAGCAAATAGAGTTAAGCGAATTTGATGTTAAGGCTGTAAAACATGTTGCTGAAGAAGCAAAGACTGATTTAAAGTATAAAAACCAAGGAAACGGAAGGTTTTTAGATGATACGCTGCCTGTGTATGACTGCTTCAAGGTTAATTGCGGAATTTGTGTAGACGTTTGTCCGAATCGCGCTAATATAAAGGTGTATGATGATAGATTTGATGCTCCGTATCAGATTGTGCACATAGAAAACAGATGTAATGAATGTGACAACTGTCATACATTTTGCACCAGAGGAGGATTTCCCTATCTTAAGAAAGTAACAGTATTTGCCGATAAGGATGAATTTGAGAATTCTGAAAATGCCGGTATCCTTAAAATGAAAGATAATAAATTTTTATTAAGAAATGAAGATAAAAAAGAATATGTGTATGATTTTGAAAACTCAGGTGAAAATAAGAATTTAATTGAGAAGATTCTTGAAACTATGGTAAGAGAACACCCATATTTATTACAATAATAATGTTATTGGAAAATATCTGAAAGGAAGAAGTTATGAATAAAAAAATAGTAATAGCTTTGGGAGGAAATGCTCTCGGAAGCACTTTGGCTGAACAGATGGAGGCCGTTAAGCATACCGCTTCAGCCATAGCCGATTTGGTGGAGGCAGGATACAATGTTGTCGTGGCACACGGAAATGGGCCCCAGGTAGGCATGATAAACAATGCATTTTCTGAATACGGAAAGATAGATAAGAAATTTCCGTTTATGCCGTTATCAATGTGTGTGGCAATGAGCCAGGCATATATAGGTTATGATTTGCAAAATGCATTGCGCGAGGAATTATTAAGCAGAGGAATTAAGAAATCTGTAACATCAATTATTACTCAGGTTGTAGTTGACGAAAATGACCCGGCTTTTGAAAGACCTACAAAACCTATAGGGCCTTTCATGACGGAGCAGGAAGCAGAGGATGCTCGCTTAAAAGGCATTACAGTTGTTGAAGATTCCGGTCGCGGATACAGAAGAGTAGTCGCTTCTCCAAAACCACAGGATATAGTAGAGATTGAAACTATTGAAAAATTGTTAAAGGGGGGTGAAATCGTAATAGCCTGCGGCGGAGGCGGAATCCCTGTTGTTAGAGAAGGAAATCACTTAAAAGGAGTGGGGGCTGTAATTGACAAAGATTTTGCCAGTTCATTACTGGCTGATAAAATAGATGCAGACAGCTTTGTTGTTCTAACAGCAGTAGAAAAAGTGGCAATTAAGTTTGGAAAGCCTGATCAAGAATGGCTGTCAGATTTGACGTTGAAGCAAACAGAAAAATATATTGCTGACAAGGAATTTGCGGAAGGATCTATGCTTCCTAAAGTTAAAGCTGCTATGTCATTTGTAACATCGAAACAAGGGCGAAAGGCACTGATTACTTCGTTAGAAAAAGCAGCTGACGGATTGGCTGGAAAAACCGGTACATGGATACACTCGTAATGAAAAGGAGTTAATTATGATTATAGGCAATGGTAAAATTATTACTAATGATTCATTTAATACATTTATTGAAAATGGAGCAGTTCTGGTTAGGGAAAACATTATAGAAGATGTTGGTGAAAATGCAATCATCAAAGCAAAATATCCGGAAGAACAATTCATTGATGTTAATAGCAAAGTAATAATGCCAGGTATGATATGTGCACATAGTCATATATACAGTGCTTATGCAAGAGGGATGTCAATTTCAAAGCCTGCCACGGACTTTTTCACCGTGCTGGAAAATTTGTGGTGGAGTCTGGATAGAAAACTGACTCTTGAGGATGTAAGACTGAATGCATTGACTACCTATATAGAATCAATTCAAAATGGTGTAACAACCCTTATAGATCATCATTCCGGACCAAATTCAGCTACAGGGAGTTTGTTTGCCATTGCAGATGCAGCAGAGAAGCTGGGTATAAGAACTTCTCTATGCTATGAGGTGTCTGACAGAGATGGAAAAGAAACTGCATTAAAAGAAATTGAAGAAAATATTAACTTTATTAAAGTTTGTCAAAATAATGACAGTGATATGGTAAAGGCATTATTCGGCCTACACGCATCATTTACATTGTCAAATGAAACTATGTATAAAGTAAGAGAAGCTATGGAAGGATTGTACGACGGATACCATATTCATGTGGCCGAAGGAATTGAAGACCAGTATGATTCCCTGAAAAAATATGGAAGAAGGGTCGTTGAGCGACTACATGATTTTGAAATACTGGGTGAACGAACCATTGCGGTTCACGGCGTTCATACAAATCAAAGAGAAATTGAAATATTAAAAGAGACAGATACAAGTGTGGTTCACAATCCTGAATCAAATATGAATAATGCTGTTGGATGTCCGCCAGTAGTGTCAATGCTCAGACAAGGACTGAGAGTAGGACTTGGTACAGATGCATATACTAATGATATGTTTGAGTCAATGAAGGTGGCAAATATATTGCAAAGTCACCATCTTTGCGATCCTACTGCAGGCTTTGCGGAAACTAAAAAAATGCAGTTTAATAATAACCCTGAAATTCTTGGAAAATATTTCAAAAGAAAGTTGGGGGTTCTGGCTAAAGGTGCATATGCGGATATTATTACGATTGATTATGATCCTCTTACACCGATGAATGAAAGCAGCTGGTTTGGGCATGTCTTGTTTGGAATGTCTGGAAGGCTTGTAAATGACACTGTTATAAACGGCAGATTTATTATGAGGAACAAGGAAATACAGACAGCAGATACAAAGAAAATAATGTCTGAGTCGAGAGATAGGGTAAAGAAAATCTGGCCGTTGATGTAATTATGAATGAAGCATATTAATTATTCTGCAAAGCAGCATGATATGGGCATGTATGAGGCTTGATATGCAGCCGCACACTTTTATTGTTTGAAAGCATGCATGCCAATACTAAAAATAAGGAGAAACAATTATGAAAAATAACAATACAACTGCTAACAAATCATTGTTCAATCTTGACAGTAACCCTGGATTGAGTTCGGTAATGCCAATGTCGTTGCAGCACTTGCTTGCAATGATAGTAGGTAATGTACTGCCTGCATTGGTGTTGTCGGGGGCTGTAGGATTTAGCCCGAGCCAGCAGATTCAGCTGGTGCAGGCAAGTATGTTCATTGCAGCAATAGGAACACTTATTCAAACCTTCCCTATGTTTGGCATAGGGTCCAAGCTTCCGGTTATTATTGGAGTTAGTTTTGCATATATACCTACAATCTTGGCTATAGGCGGAGAATATGGAATAGGTGCTGTATTGGGAGCACAGATAGTAGGTGGTTTTACAGCATTTTTGGTAGGTATATTTATTAAGAAAATCAGAAGATTTTTCCCTCCTATGGTAGCGGGAACAGTGGTGTTTACTATAGGGTTGTCTTTATACAGAGTTGCTGTTAACTATATGGCAGGAGGATTTCAATCTACTGATCCAAGATATGGAGGATTAGTATATTGGGGAATTGCTTTATTAACCCTTGCTGTGGTTTTATTGTGTAATATGTTTGGAAAAGGATATATAAAGTTAGCTGCAATATTAATGGGTATTATTGTAGGATATATAGCAAGCTTAATTGCAGGAATAGTGTCATTTGATTCAATATATTCGGCAGACTGGTTCAATCTTCCTGCTATAATGCCGTACAAATTGGAATTTCCGGTTGCTGCGGTCATAAGTATGGCAGTAATGTTTGTGGTGAATTCAGTGCAGGCTGTCGGGGATTTATCGGGTACAACAGTAGGAGGAATGGACAGGGAAGCTACAGATGAAGAACTTTCAGGAGGTATTAAGGCAAACGGAATAACGAGCATTATAGGTTCTTTTATTGGAGCTCTTCCTACGGCAACATACAGCCAGAATGTTGGTATTGTGGCAATGACAAAGGTTGTAAGCCTTAAAGTATTCAGAATTACTGCTCTTATGATACTGTTCGCAGGATTCATACCAAAATTTGGCGCCGTTATGACTTCCATACCTCAATGTGTAATCGGAGGCGCAACTATTTCTGTATTTGCGCAAATTACCATGACCGGCATGAAATTAATAGTTCAGGACGAAATGTCGGTAAGAAATACAACTATTGTAGGCCTTGGTATCGCACTGGGTATGGGTATAACTCAAATACCTAAGGAAGGGCTTCAATACTTGCCTTCATGGTTTAACATGGTGTTTGCCAGCTCACCGGTTGTTTTGGCAACAGTTGTAGTATTTATATTAAATCTTTTATTGCCTAAAAAGACTATAGCAGAGGAACAAGCAGAACGTGAAGCTATGGAAAAGAAATAGCAAATAAAGCAATACGCATTGTTAATTACGGATGGTGAAGAATCAGAATCAGACTGTCAACATCATTTGAAGAAGGTCAATACGCGCATTCTTACGCGTATTGGCTACCTGAGGCTATATATGATGCAGCAATATTTTTGACAGCGTGCAGTATTGTAATTGATAAAGTGTGCTTTTTATTAGGAGGTTATCTTGAATCTATTAATAAAAAACGGATTAATAAGGAACAACATTGAAGGTTATGAAGCCGATATACTGATTGAAAACGGTACAATTAAAAAAATAGGAAAAAGTTTAGATAATAAGAATAATTATAAAGAAATAGATGTATCTGGAAAATTAGTAATTCCAGGAGGAGTCGATGTTCATACTCATATGGATCTGGATTTAGGAAATTACAGGGCTGTCGATGATTTTAACTCAGGCACGACAGCTGCGGCTTTTGGAGGTACAACAACGATTGTAGATCATATTGCTTTTGGGCCCGAAGGTTCTAATTTGCATTATATGATTGACGAATATCACAAGCTTGCAAAAGAAAAATCATTCATTGATTACAGTTTTCACGGTGTTTTTCAGCATGTTGATGAAAACATTTTAAACGAAGTGCGGGAGCTTACTGATGAGGGAATTTCAAGCTTTAAAATATATATGACATACAGCCATATGCTAAGTGACAAAGAAATATTAATGGTTTTGTCTAAGGCAAAAGAAACTGGAGCTGTAATTGCAGTACATGCGGAAAACGATGGAGCGATACAATATTTAAGATCATACTACGGCAGACTGGAAAAAACAAAACCGATTTACCATGCTGTTACCAGGCCTGATTTTACTGAAGCAGAGGCTATTAACAGGATGATATACTTAAGTGAGATTGCAGGGTATCCGCACCTGTATTTTGTACATGTATCTACAAAAAAAGGTCTTAATGAAATTGTTTCAGCAAGAAGAAGAGGAGTAAAAAACATATATTGTGAAACATGCACGCAATATTTAATTTTGACAGAAGAATGCTACAGAAAAGAAAACAATGAAGGTTTAAAATATATAATGTCACCTCCATTGAGAAAACAGGATGATGTTGAGGCTTTATGGATGGGAATAGAGAATAACGATGTGGATGTTATAGCGACAGATCATTGTCCATTTTTGTTTAATCAGAAACTAGATGGAAAAGATGACTTCAGAATTGCTCCGGGAGGAGTACCGGGAGTCGAAGAAAGAATGGAAATTGTGCTGACGGAAGGAATAAAAAGAGGCATATCGATTAATATACTTATCGATAAACTCTGTACTAATCCATCGGTGATTTTTGGATTATACCCTAAAAAAGGCGGCCTGCAAATAGGGTCTGATGCCGATATCATAGTTTTAAAAAAAGAAAAGCAAAAAATAAGTCAGAAAAACAGGCATGGTGCATCTGATTACTGTGCATATGAAGGCTTTGAAATAGATTATGTTGTGGAAACAACAATACAGAGAGGAAATATTATCGTCGAAAATGAGAAGTTGAAGATACAGGAATGCACCGGTAAATTTATTCAAAGAATAAATAAAAAAGGAAAGGAAGACTAATATGTATTCTTTAAATATAAACGGAGTAGTTTATGAAACAGATAAAGATAAAAGTCTTATGGATTACTTAAGAGATGAATTGAAATTAATTTCTGTAAAAAATGGCTGTGATGAAGGTGCTTGCGGTGCCTGCTCAATAATTGCAGATGGAAAGGTTGTAAAATCGTGTGTAATGAAGCTGTCCAAGTTTGAAGGCAAGAAAATTGTGACTGTAGAAGGCTTGTCAGATAGAGAAAAAGATGTTTACAGCTATGCATTTGCAAAAGCCGGAGCTGTGCAGTGCGGTTTTTGTATACCAGGTATGGTTATATGTGCTAAAGCACTTATTGATGTAAACAGTGATCCTTCAAAGGACGATGTTAAGAAGGCAATAAGGGGAAATATATGCAGGTGTACCGGATATGCAAAAATCGAAGAAGCTATTATGATGGCGGCAAAAATTTTAAGAGAAAATACTGATATACCAAAAGAAGAAAAAAGCGTAAGAATTGGCCAGGATATTTTAAGGATAGATGCTAAGGATAAGGCTCTTGGAAAAGCAAAGTATTCAGATGATTTTAATTTTGAAGGTATGCTCTACGGAAAAAATGTATTCAGCAAGTACGCACGTGCAAAAGTGCTGACTGTAGATACTTCAAAAGCTTTAAAAATGCCGGGTGTTGTGGCGGTGTTTACAGCAAAGGACATTCCGGGGAAAAGATATATAGGGCATCTTGCTCATGACTGGCCGGGTATGATTGATGTGGGCGAGCAGACAAAATTCATTGGTGATACCATTGCAATTGTTGTTGCAGAGACAAGAGAACAGGCAGAAGCAGCCGTTAAAGCAGTTAATGTATCATACGAAGAGTTAAAACCGATTACAAACCCCGATGAGGCAGCAGCTCCCGGGGCTCACCAAATCCATAGTGAAGGCTTTATGCAGTTTGGGAAAATGGTTATCCCTGAAAATAATTTGTTTTCGCATCAAGAAGTTAAAAGAGGGGATGCAGAAAAGGTGCTGAAAAATTCTAAGTATGTTGTGGAAGGTACATTTGATCTTCCGCCGACTGAGCACGCATTCCTAGAGCCTGAAACTTCAGTCGGCGTACCTGTCGGGGATGATGGTGTAGAGGTAATAACAGGAGGACAGGGAATTTATGATGAATATAATGAATTGGCATTGTATCTTGGAATACCTAAGGAAAAAGTAAGAATAAAAAGTGCGGCTGTGGGAGGAGGATTCGGCGGTAAAGAGGATATGAGCGTGCAGCATCAGGCGGCTCTTTGTGCGTTTCTTTTGAAGCGCCCTGTGAAAGTATATTTCAGCAGGCAGGAAAGCATAAACTATCATCCTAAGCGACACGCAATGAAGATATACGCATCAATAGGGTGCGATGAAAATGGAATCTTTCAGGGAATGAAGGCAAGGCTTACATCTGATACAGGTGCCTACGGTTCTTTGGGTGGACCTGTTCTTCAAAGGGCGTGCACTCATGCCGGAGGTCCGTACAATTACCAGAACGTAGATATAGAAGGTAATGCGTACTATACAAACAATCCGCCGGCAGGAGCATTCAGAGGCTTTGGAGTTACACAATCCGCATTTGTTATAGAAAGTTTAATTAACCAGCTTGCCGAAAAAACCGGTATTTCAGGATGGGAAATAAGGTACAGAAATGCAATAAGGCCAGGTCAATCGCTGCCTAATGGCCAGATTGCAGATGATGGAACAGGAATGGCGGAAACACTGGAGGCGGTAAAAGCAGATTTTGATAAATATGAAGGAGACTTAAATTACCATGTTGGCATAGCTTGTGCTATGAAAAACGCGGGATTAGGCGTTGCGGTGCCTGATGCAGGCAGGTGTAATCTTGAGGTTATTGACGGAATTGTTCACGCAAGATCCTCAGCAGGTGCAATAGGTCAAGGAGTTCAGACTGTCATATATCAGATTGTATGTGAAACAACAGGACTGCCCAATGATAAGATAATTGTTGACCATCCGGATACAAGTCATTCTCCTGATGCAGGAACTACCACGGCATCAAGGCAGACGGTATTTACCGGAGAAGCAGCTCGCGTGGCTTCGTTAAAACTCAAAAAGGATATGGACAGCGGAATGAAGCTTGAAGAGCTTGAAGGGAAAATTTACAAAGGCGAATTTGATTTCAAAACTGATCCTCTTGGTTCAGATAAACCAAATCCAGTAAGCCACATAGCATACGGATATGCAACTCAGTTGGTTATAATAGATAATCAGGGTAAACTGGTCAAGGTAATTGCGGCACACGACGTAGGAAGAGCAATAAATCCTGTTGCCGCAAGAGGCCAGATTGAAGGAGGTGTAGCCATGGGCCTTGGATACGGCTTAACAGAGGATTTGCCATTGAAGGATGGAGTCCCACAGATCAAGTACGGAACTCTTGGACTGTTTAGGTCAACTCAAATGCCTCCGGTTGATGTTCATTTAATTGAGAAAAACAATCCCAACAGTGTAGCATACGGAGCGAAGGGACTGGGTGAAATAGTGGTTATACCAGGTGCTCCGGCCTGCCAGAATGCTTACTATAAAAAAGACGGAAACTTTAGATATAAACTTCCTTTAGAGAATACAGCATATAAAAAATAACAGAGCCTTATTTTGTATGAATGTCATCTAATTGCGAATAATATTTCGTATTGCTAAAAAGGCTTCTTGCTATGTTGCCGTTTACGCAGCCAATCCACACTTGTTTACGAATATGGTGCGAATGCCTGCCTGGACGGTGCCTCGCATAGCCAAACTTTTAATTACATAGCATCCAAGGATGACATTTATATATATTAATGTTAAAATATTACTGGTGATAGCATGAAGGAGATCAAAAAAATATTAAGCATAGAAAAAGGCGATGTAGTATCAATTGTAGGAAGCGGCGGTAAATCAACGATGTTGTTTAAGTTGGCAAACGAACTTAGAAATGAATACAGGGTTCTTGCGAGCACAAGCACAAAAATAATGATGCCATCTGCCGGAGACTGCGATTATTTGTATTGTAATATAGAAAATTATTTTATGAATAAACCAAATGCCAATAATTCAATTACTGTTGTGTCAAAAAAACTTGATTTCCAGACAAACAAATTAATAGGCATTGACGATGATGATTTGGAATGCATAGTTAAAGACTTTGACATAGTGCTGTTGGAATCAGATGGATCCCGCAATCTTCCTATTAAGGGCTGGAAGGACCATGAACCTCCTGTGCTGAAAAGAACAAACAAGACCATAGGTATTTTCCCCGCAGATTATATAAATAAAAGGGCAGAAAAAGACTTTATATATGGAATTGATGAATTTAATATATTAACTGAAAAAAGTGAATATATTGATTTTGAGTCAATAAGGAAAATCTGTTCAAATAAAAATGGGATATTTAAAAACTCAAAAGGCAGTCTTTATTTATTTTTTAATAAAGCTGAAACAAGAGAAGAAATAAATGTGGTGAAGGAACTATCAGAATATCTAAAAAAAAGTGCGGTAAATAAGCCTTATAACTTTAAAATTATTCTTGGCTCTTTGGAAAAAGGAGTATATTATGAATGTTGATGCAATAATAATGGCTGCAGGCTTATCAAAAAGAATGAATCAAAATAAGCTTAAGATGAAAATCGGCGACAAGCATATTTATGAATATATTTTTGAAGCAGTTAAAAACTGCACAGGTTACTTCAAAGATGTTATAGTTGTTGCAAAAGATAATGATGTTTTACGAAAAGCTTCTGAAGCAGGCTTTAATTATGTAAAAAACGAGGAGTCATTTTTGGGGCAGAGTGTTTCTATAAGGCTGGGAGTTCAAAAAGCCGGACTTGTGGATGGATTTATGTTCTTTGTTGCGGATCAGCCATATATAAAAGAAAAAACCATAAAAAAACTTTTAAAGGCATTTGAAGAAAATCCGGATAAAATTATTATTCCGCGCTTTAATCAGACTAATGGAAATCCAGTGATATTTCCATATGCTTTTAGAGAGCAGCTGATGAATTTAAGTGGAGACGCTGGAGGGAAGTCTATAATTAAAAAAAATTTGGACGGTTTGTTAAATGTTGATTTAAAATCTGATTATGAATTTACAGATATAGATACCATGGAGGATTATGATAGAGCAGTAAAAAAGAAGGTGAAATATTGAACGGAGAAATAGTTGTAGTTAGAGGTGGTGGAGACATTGCGTCCGGTGTTATACAGAAACTTCACAGAGTCGGATTCAGGGTGCTGGTACTTGAACTGGAGAAACCGACTTCAATCAGAAGGACAGTATGTTTTTCGGAGGCAGTATACACAGGCAGAACAGAGCTGGAAGGAATAACTGCGGTTCGTGCGGAAAGTATAGTTAAAATTTACCAAACATGGGCAGAGAACTGTGTTCCGGTTGCAGTTGATCCAAAGGGTTCGTGTATAAATTCTTTCAAGCCTCTGGCCGTTGTGGATGCTATTATTGCAAAGCGAAACACGGGAATGCACAAGGATCTTGCTCCGGTTACTATAGCCATAGGACCAGGTTTTACGGCAGGAAAAGATGTAAGTGTTGTAATTGAAAGTAATCGCGGGCACAATATGGGAAGATTGATTTTTAATGGAAATGCCGAGCCAAATACCGGCAGGCCAGGAAACATTGCAGGATATACGATAGAAAGAGTTTTAAAATCTCCTGACGACGGAATAATAGCAGTAGAACACAGCATAGGAGATACTGTCAAACAAGGAGATATAATTGCAACCGTAAACGGCCACACCATAAACGCACAAATTGACGGTATAATAAGAGGAATCATAAGAGGAGGGACATATGTTACAAAAGGATTTAAGGTGGGAGATATAGATCCCAGGATTGATCAGTTAAAGAATTGCTATACAATTTCCGATAAGGCGAGAGCAATTGGAGGCGCTGTTTTGGAAGCAATTATCATAGAGATAAAAAAACTTGATACTAAAGAATAAAAATTTATCCATTCTTATGATTGTATCATCAAGTCTAAGATTAAAAATCTGTTAAGATTTTTAATCTTTTTGTATTGTTTAAATGTAAATTTTTTGTTACAATTTAGAAAACATAGTCAAAAATTGTAACTAAGGAGTTTGAAATAAATGGCTAAAGTAATTTCTGTTACAAATCAAAAGGGCGGAGTTGGAAAAACAACTACAACAGGAGCGGTTGCGGCAGGTTTTAAGTTAAAGGGATACAAGGTTCTTTGCGTGGATTTGGACCCGCAATCTAATTTAAGTTTCAGCTCCGGTGCTGAAACGGAAGACTGTGCCACAATTTATGAAATATTGAAGGGTGAGAAAAAGACTTCGTTTGCAATCCAGAAAACGCATTCATTTGATATTATTCCATCAAATATTTTGTTAAGCGGGATAGAGCTTGAATTTACTCAGACAGGAAGGGAGTACCTCCTTCGAGAAGCTCTAAATTCGGTGAAAGATAAGTATGATTATATATTCATAGATACACCTCCTGCACTGAGTATTTTGACAGTTAATGCATTTACTGCATCCGATAATATTATTATTCCCATGCTGGCAGATATTTTCAGCTTGCAGGGTATTGCACAGCTTTCGGAGACAATTGACAGAGTGAGAAGGTATTGTAATCCTAGTCTGAAGGTTGAAGGTATAATTCTTACAAAATTTAACAAGAGAACAATTTTAAGCAGAGAAATTAAAGGTACAGCTGAGTTAATTGCTGAAAAGTTGAACACGGGTATATTAAATACCACAATAAGATCAAGTGTGGTTGTAATGGAGGCGCAGACAAACCAACAGGATATTTATAGCTACGCTCCTAAAAATGCGGCGGCGAGAGATTATATGGGTTTAGTTGAAGAGCTTTTTGAAAGAGGGTTATAAGATGGCAAAAATCAAAAAAACTTTCGACAGAGAATTAATGTACAAAAAAATAATGCCGACAAATTTAAAAAGGGAAACAGACCAAATGCAAGATCTTCCTGCTGAATCTGCACCAAATATTCCTGAAAAAAACAATTCTAAAGAAACAGTTTTTCAAAACAAAGAATTAAATTTAATGAAGGAAGAAAAAAATAATGTAATTTTGTACAATGTTACAGAAAAACTTGTATTGAATAAGTTGGACGCAACTCTTAAAAAAATGAATTGCTGCAGGTGTGATCGATGCAAAGAGGATATTGTAGCCATAGCACTCAACAATCTTAAGCCAATGTACATGGTTGCTACTAAGGATGAAATAACACAAAAAATCCATAAATTAAAAGATATTGGAAGTGAAGTTACTACAGAAGTAATAAAAGCAGTGCTTACTGTCAGAAAAAATCCGAGACATTGATATAAAATTTAATATTTAACTAATATTTTCTATAAATGTGACGATATCATAATTATGAATAATTATTATGAGGTGATCGTGTGCAGGATAATGTAAGTTCAATAAAAAATAATACAAATGAAGAAACATTAAAAAACAAATATCTTACTTTTTATACGGAGAATCAGCTGTTTGGAATTGCTATAGCTGATGTTGTTCAAATAGTCGGAATGCAAGAAATAACAGCCGTCCCAGAGTTCCCGTCCTATGCAAAAGGAGTAATTAATTTAAGAGGAACTATTATTCCCATCATTGATGTCAGATTGAGGCTAAAGAAGCAAGAAATTGAATATAACGAAAGAACCTGCATAATAGTCACCGGTATAAACGGTGCTTATATAGGTTTTATTGTTGACTCTGTTAATGAGGTTGCAAATATTTATCTTGATAATATTTCAGATCCTCCGAATATGGGTTCGGATTACACAAACAAATATATTACAGGAATTGCTAAATTAGATAACAATATTGTATTGCTTATTGACTTGAAAAAAATACTTGACGAAAAAGAAGTTGAATTTATTACTTCGGCGGGGAATTAATATAATATTACTTGTTTAAGGAGAATAAAGTGAGTATAAAAAAAAGGAAACCTAAGATTAAAAGGTCTAATAAAAGAAAAATCAATATGAGCAATATTAAAATTTCAACAAGGCTGATTGTGGGTTTTGGAGTTGTATTTGTAATATTTGCGCTATCTATGGCGGTTTCTCTATATAACATAAACAGCATTGCCGGAGATATCAATAATTTTTATGAAGAATGTTACGAATCGGAAATATTAGCTTGGGAGATGAAGTTTTCTCTTGAAAATGTTGAAAAGTCGATATATAAATCAGCCACTACTCCCAGCAGGACATTGATTAAGGAGTATACGGCGGAAATTACCAGTGGGATGAAATCAGCTAATGAATCTTTTGCACTTCTGAGAGGAATGTTGCATGATTATCCCAGTGTAGTAAGCCAGATTGAAAGTAATTTGAAAAAAGCTACTGAATTAAGCGATAAACTTGTAATTTTATTAAGTGAAAGCAGAAATACGCAGAGCCTGGAGATTCTTAATGAAGAATTAGCTCCCATATTGGATTCAATAGATTACACAATGACTGAGGTGAGCAAAAATCTTGATATAATTGCAAAGAATTTTGTTCAAAGTTCCAATGAAGCAAGCAGAAATTCATTGATAATATTGTCTTCGTTGGCGGTGTTCAGTTTTTTAATGTCTTTACTCTTAGGAGGAATTATTATAAGAAGCATAATTAGGCCTGTAAAAGAAATATCAGATGCAGCTAATGCAATAAGTGCCGGAGACTTAAATTATCAGGTTGAATATACATCAAGAGACGAGCTTGGAGAAGCTACCGCAACAATAAAAAGAACAATAGAGACATTAAAACTATATGTAGGTGAAATAGATAGAGTATTGAATGAAATGGCTAAGGGCGATTTTACCGTTCATGTCAAAGAGAATTTTATAGGTGGATTTGCACCTATTAAAACATCTCTAGAACAAATTATAGATTCATTTAACGGAACTATGACAAAAATAAATGAGGCAGCATCACATGTAGAAAACGAATCAGAGCAAGTAGCAGGCGGCTCACAGGCATTATCGCAAGGAACAGCAGAACAGGCAAGTGCAATTGAGGAGCTTTCTGCAACTATAAATGAAATATCAGAGCAGGTAAAATTAAATGCGCAAAATGCGAACAATGTAAGCACAATTACTCAGAATGCAGAGCAGGAAGTTAAGAAAAGCAGCATCCAGGTTGAACATATGACAGATGCAATGTATGATATTAAGAAATCAACTGATGAAATAGCAAAGATAATAAAGGCAATCGATGAAATAGCGTTCCAGACAAACATACTTGCTTTGAATGCCGCTGTTGAGGCTGCAAGGGCCGGTTCAGCAGGAAAAGGGTTTGCTGTTGTTGCCGATGAAGTCAGGAATCTGGCGTCAAAAAGTGCCGAGGCAGCACAGAGTACGGCGTTTTTAATTGAAAATTCAGTAAAATCTGTTGAAAAAGGTGCTGAAATTGCGGACGAAACAAAAAAATCTTTTGAACTGATGGCTAATGAAATAAGAAAATCAGTAAAGATGGTGGATGATATAACAGAGGCATCTAACGAACAGGCCGGCTCAATAATGCAAATTACTAAGGGTATAGAACAAATATCGGATGTAGTCCAGACTAATTCAGCTACATCTGAAGAAAGTGCGGCGGCGAGCGAGGAACTGAGAAGCCAGGCTGTGCTCTTAAAAGAACTGGTAGACCAGTTTGAGTTGAAAATATCAGAAGACGCAGAAAGCGCAGTATAAGGAGTGATATTATGAGCTATGAGGTAGAACAAATAATAGAAGAAATAGAGTTTCCGTGGCTGATTTTTAAACTTAAAGGCAGTTTATATACAATAAATAGCAAGATAATTACATCGATTGTCATGAAGCCTGATGAGATAACTTATGTTCCAGGCGTTCAAACCTATATGAAGGGACTGATTCACTTAAGAGGCAATGTGGTTCCGCTGATTGATTTAAAAATGCTTTTTGAATTAGATACAAATGAAGAAGATGATTTAAAGAGCGATAAGGAAATGGTTATAATTCTTGAGAAGGACAATTCATTTGCAGGGCTTGTTGTGGATGAAGTGCTGTCAGTTGAAGACATAACTGAATTTGAAGAGACTGAGGAAATAAAGAAAATATGCAGAGACGGTTTTGTAAAAGGTGTAGCTAAGGGAGATAAAAATGAAGACGTGTTGTTAATAGTAGATGAAGAAAAAATTATAAACGCGGCATAAAAAATTATATATTCGGTTAATTTTTTGTATTCAAAGCCGATATTATTAACAGATGTCAGATAGGGGAAGTATTTATGAAAATCCAAAATATAAGTAATTATATGAATTATAAGGCAAGCACGAGAACTGTAAAGAATGAAGAAAGTGTAAAATCTAAAAAATTTGATGTCATAGAGATAAAAAACAGTACTGATCAAGATGAGTTGAAACTGACTTCAATAAAAAAAGATGTTGCCGATAAAATAAATAAAGAAACAGATGAAGAAAAAATAAACAGAATAAAAGAAAGTATAAATAATAGGACATACAGCGTTGATGTAGAAGAAATAGTCAATAAACTTTTAAAATAAGAGGATCATATGGACGTTTTAATAGAATTGTTGGAAGAAAGTTCTAACCTATATAAAAATTTTCTTGAATTAGAATATAAAAAATATGATACGGTCATAAAAAATGATGTTGAAACATTGGATGACATTGTTTCTAAGGAACAGGCATACTATCTGAAAATCAGAGGGATTGATCAGAAAAGAGAAAAGCTGCTTGATTCAATGGGATATAAAAATATGACTCTTAAGGAAGTTATAGAAGCTGCTGACGATAAGAAAACAGTAATATTGAAGGAAAAATATGAAGAGTTTGCTAAAATTATAGCTGAAGTCAAAAAGATAAGCGATTTATGCAAAACAATTATTAAAGTTCGCATGCACAGAATAGACAGAGCGATAAAGCAGCTGGGAGAAAATGAAAATACATATACGGTTCAGGAATCGAAAAACAAAACAAAAAGCCTGTTGCTTTCAAAAAAAATATAGCAAGGAGTAATATATGCTTAGATCAACATTTTTAGGATATAAGGTTGCTACAAGTGCACTAACAGTTAATCAAAATATGATGGATATTGTGGGACAGAATATATCAAATATTAATACTCAGAGTTATACCCGTCAGCGACTTGATATAGCTTCTTTTTCTCTGAGTACCAGCAATATGAAGTTTGGCACAAACGGTGTTGTTATAGGACAAGGAGTGCAGGCTATAGGCGTGAGTCAGTACAGGGATTCATTCCTAGATTTGAGATACAGGCTACAGGCTGCAAAGGCAGGAAGCGAAGATGTTCAGTTAGAAGCATTGAGCGATTTAGAAGAAGTATTCGATGAGATAGAAACAGACGGATTGGATGCGCAATTTTCTGATCTTTTAGAGCAGCTTCAATCTCTTACATCAAGCCCTTCAGATCCTGTTTTAGAGGGAGTTGTTCGCAGTTCTGCTCAGATGCTCACTCAGATGTTTAATAATTATTCTGAACAGATAGATACTATTACCAACCAGCAAACAAACTATTTGCAAGATGGTGCGATTGTAAAAATTAATCAGCTGACTGAAAACATTGTTAAGCTTAATGAACAGATAAAAGCTGATAACATCAGCGGAAATCCGGCACTTGAACTGAATGATGAAAGGAATATGCTGATTGATGAGTTGGCAAATTATCTGGATATAGAAGTGGATTATGTACCGCTTGATATAGGCGGAGGTAAAACTATAGATGAGATGGTTATAAGGCTCAGAGGTACGTCCGAAGAAATTGTAAACAGAAATGAGTCTTACGAAATAAAAGCCGAAGCAAATGCAAATAATGAAATTCTAATATATAAAAAAGACTCCGGCGGAACTGAAAATGATATTACATCTTCTATAAACGGAGGACAGTTGGACGGCTATTTAAAATTCCTTAATGGAAAGGGCAGTTTCTCAACATCAGCGGATACATATCAAAATTCTGATGTAAACGGAATTCAATATTATAAAAATATGCTGGATATGCTTGCAAATAAATTTGCTGAAAACATGAATGCTTTAAACGAAACAACCGATGGACCTAATGATTTGTTTGCTTCCAGGGATGGCGGAGATATTACGGCTGGAAATATAAAGATAAGTGATGACTGGCTGAATTCTGCAGGTTCATATATAGTCAACACCACGAGTACTTCAGAAGGAGATAATTCAGGAGCAACGGACAATATACTGAGAATGATTAACAGTTTTAAAACTGATGAAGACTATATACCGAATATTGATATAAATAATGACGGAACAATAGATGAAGGTGATTCAATATTTAACGGAACATTTCAGGAGTTTCTGTCATTTACAACAACAAGATTGAATTTACAGGTAAAAGACGTACAAACTTCATATGACACATACTATGATTCACAGTATCAGATAGATTTTGCACGCAGCAGCATGTCTTCTGTAGATTTAAATGAAGAAGGAGTAAACCTGCTGCAATATAGTAAATCGTATAACGCGGCTGCACGATTGATGACTACTTTGGATGAAATGTTGGATACGTTAATTAACAGAATGGGAGTATAGGAGGGGTATTATGAGAATAACTACTGGTATGATGTCAAGTAAGTATATAAGAAATTTGGGTAAATCTGCTTATGAAATGAACTACTTAAATGAAAAAGTTTCAACGGGCAGGAAATTCTTTACAGGTTCCGAAGACCCTGTTTCTGCAATCAAAGCATACAAATTGAGAAGAGAATATAGATCAACTGAAATTTATGATACAAATATAAGTGATGTTGATTCATTTCTAACTATGGCTGAAACAAATCTAACTGAAATAAGTAATAGTGTTGAAAAAACATACACATCTTATTTAAAGGGCATAACCGGAACAATGAGTTCCGATGACAGAGCGATTGTAGCGAAAGAACTTGAAAACCTTCAGGATTCAATATTAACTTCGCTTAATGCAGAATTTGAGGACAGGTATGTTTTTGGAGGTACAAGCAAGGATGAACTGCCTTTTACTGTGAAGAACGGCGAACTATATTTTAAAGGTGTAAATGTTAACACACAAGAAGATGAGGACGGGAATCCGGTAGATTTAGAAGAATTGAAAAATGAAACAATAAACGTAGATTTGGGGTTGGGCATGACATTTGACAGTTCGGGAAATTTAAACACTGATACTGTTTTTAATATGTCCATGTCAGGTATAAGCTTTATGGGGTTTGGAGAAACAGACGGAACACCGAACAATTTGTATACGTTAATAGGAAAAATAAAGGATGAGCTTAACGATCCGGATTTTTCATTAGAAAACATTACGCCATATATAGAAAAATATGAAGAACAAAAAAAACAGGTGCTGGTGAGTATTACAGATATAGGGGCTAAGACAAATTATCTTGACTTTTTAAAGTTACGAAATGAGGACGCCCAATATAATCTTAATGATAAAATACTTGATGTGGAGTATGTTGATTCTGCAGAAGCAATAATGGATTTTAAAATGCAGGAATATTCTTACAACGCAGCATTGTCAATGGGTAATAAAATTCTTCAAAATAGCTTTATAGATTTTATGAATTAGCAAGGAGTGTTTGAAATGATAGAACCGCTGTTGGAAATTAAAACTATACCAATGTCTATAGAATTTAAAATAAATCGAGCGCGCTACGAAATTGCAAATGCCAGTGCTACATTTGAATTGAAAAGGGATAAAGGCGGGCTTCAAATGGAGATGAAGCCGACAAGGCTTAATATCGATACAGTTGAAGCAAGGTATTCTGCAGGTATTAAAAGTGCAATGCGTTCAGTAGAGGATTTTGCTAAAAATGGTGTTCATGCTGCATACGAAGCCACTGCCACATATGCGAGAGATGGAAACCTCATGTTGGATATCAACATTAAAGATAATCCCATAGCCGAAATTGCCATGAAAAAATTCTTCAGCGATGTGGAGTTTAACCTTGGATTTATCCCAAATACAGGTCCTGATATTTCATGGGATGTTGGAGGTATTTCAATGAATTTTGAAATGGATAAGCTTGATTTTGATTGGAATATTGAAAGGCCTGTTATAAATTTTATTCCCGGAAACATAGAATTTACTATTAAGGAATATCCAAAAGTAGAAATTAATTATATAGGTACCCCTATTTTTGTGCCGCCAAGTGCGAATCCTAATCATAAGGAGATAGATACATTTGCCTAAAAAAAATATAAACACAAGAGATTTTGGAGAAATTGCAGTTGAAGAAAATGATGTTATAAGATTTGTGTGCGGCATGTATGGATTTGAAAAATATAATGATTATGTGATATTAAAGGATGATCCTGAAGATGATTTTATGTTTTTGCAAGCGATTGACAATACGGATTTGTCATTCGTGCTTGTAGATCCATATGCTGTTATCAGAAACTATGAGCCAATAGTAAATGAAGAAGACTTAAAGGAATTGGATGTTAAAAGTGAGGCGGATCTTAAATTTTTGATAATTGCAATTATAAAAGAGAACGTTGAGGATTCAGTTGTCAACTTGAAAAGTCCGATTGCGGTTAATCCTGAGACTAGAAGAGCTAAACAGGTAATACTGCAAAATTCATATCCTCTCAGATACAATATAATAGTAGCTGGGGAGGAGAGAAAATGCTAGTTATAAAAAGAAAAGTTTCAGAATCAATACTTATCGGAGAAGATATAGAAATTATTATTTCTGAAATTTCTCAGGATAAAGTAAAGATTGCTATTGATGCTCCTAAAGAAATAACAATCACAAGAAAAGAATTAGCTGAGACATGTAAGTTTAATATTACAGCTTCTGAAAAAGTAAGTAAAACAAAGCTGAGTGATATAAAAAAGCATTTAAAAGAACATAAATAAGTAATTTTAGTAAAAAATTAATAAAAAGTTTAGAAAAAATTCATCTAAATTATTTGTTTTTGTATATATTTTTATAAGACAAAATGATAAAAACACACGTGAGTGAATAAATATTTGCGCGTGTTTTTTTGTTGTTTGGAAAGTTTTAAGCGTTTGCGCCCATAAAGCAGAATGCAAAAATTACATATATATACAAAAATAGAAAAATATAAAATAAAAAATAATCAATAGACTGTATATTATGCAATGTCAAAAAAGCTTGCATTTTGTAGCATTTTATCATATAATAACCATATTAAAATATTTTTAAAAAAAAATTAAGAATTGAAAAAGGTAAAACTGCCGAAAGACAGTGACACAAAACTATAGGACCTAAGGAGCAATCTACGGTTGCCAGTTGCCAATACTGATTATATATCAAAAAGTATATATATAATTTATTATGCAGCTGTGCAAAAACTAATAAATTATATTTTTTGTACTCATTTTTAGTGATAATTTAAGTAAGGGGAAGGTGACCATGAATATAAGTGAAAGCAATAATTTAAATCTGTTGAATAAGAGTCTGAACGGGCTTTGGCTCAGGCAGCAAATCACTATGGAAAACATAGCGAATTATTCTACTCCCGGATATAAAAGCAAGTACGTAGAATTTGAAAATTTGCTGAAATCTAACTTGGAAAACATAGACGGAAAAACAAAATCACAAATTAATGATCAAATAAATTCCAGCAGTATTTTGATTGATGAGAATGAAAACTTATCATTGAGGCTGGATGGGAATAACGTAGATTTGGATAAGGAAAATCTTCAACTTGCAAAAACACAGATTCAATATATGTACAATGTAGCAGAAATGAATTCATATTTTTCAAAGCTTAAGTCGGTAATTTCTGAAGGTAAAAAATAAAAGGAGGTAGTTTATGTCGTTTTTAAAATCTCTTAATATTAGTGGGTCAGGTCTTACTGCCCAAAGATTAAGAATGGATATCATATCAGAAAATATAGCAAACATTGATACAACAAGGACAGAGGAAGGCGGACCCTACAGAAGAAAAATTGCAGTGCTTTCATCTACTTCTAATTTTAAAAATATGTTAATTAACAATTTAGATGACTATGAAGCCGGTAATGTTGAAGTAACAGAAATAGTTGAAGATCAAAGCGAATTTAAGTTGGTTTATAACCCGGAACATCCAGATGCAGATGAAAATGGATATGTCAGTATGCCAAATATTGATTCGTTAAAAGAAACAGTAGATATGATGGAAGCTTACAGAGCGTATCAGGCAAATATAACTGCATTGAATTCTATGAAACAACTGGCGGTTAAAGCTCTGGAAATAGGGAGGTAGAAATGTTTATAGAACCAATAAAGCCTATTCAGGTAATAAAGCAGCCAGGTGAACAAATAAAACAGGACAACAAAAAAGGTGAAACCTCATTCAAATCCATATTTAGCAATGCGCTTGAGAATTACGTGGAGTCAGAGGCTAAGGTTGAGGAAGACATATACAGGCTGAGCATCGGTGAAAGTGATGATTTACACAGCATGATGATTAATGCACAAAAAGCTGAAATATCGCTGGATTTGGTGGTACAGCTCAGAAATAAAGCCTTAGATGCTTACAATGAAATAATGCGTATGGGAGTATAGCTTGATTCCATAACTAATTTAGGAGCTACAAATGGCAGAACAATTTAGGAACATTTGGAAAAACACAACAGAGTTTTGGGGAAAACTCAGTGGCAAGATAAAGAAGTTAATAATCGGCGGACTTATTGGATTAGTAGCAGGGGCACTCGTAATAACTATTGTTCTAAACAATAAAGGTTATGTAGTTCTTTTCAGTGATATAGATGATCAGGAAACTGCGGAAGTAATGAAGCAGTTACAAGAAAATAATGTTGATTATAAATATGAAAATGATGGAACTATTCTTATACCCGAAGATAAAGAAAACAGCCTGAGAATGCAGTTAGCACAATCAGGTCATCCGCGTACCGGAGCAAATTATGATGTGTTTACTCAAAACATAGATTTCATGACTACAGATTATGAAAAGAGAAAATATGAAATTTTTCAATTGCAGGAAAGACTTCAAGCTTCCATAGAAACCATAGACGGAGTAAAGGAAGCAATAGTTACCGTAAATATACCTGAAAATGGAAATTTTGCGTGGGAGACAAAAAAAGAAGAATCTTCAGCATCGGTAAAAATAAATCTTTCTACCGGCCATTCATTGTCGCAGTCTCAGACAAATGGTATTATGCAGCTTATAGTTAAAAGCGTGGAAGGGTTAAAAGAAGAAAATGTAGCAATTATTGATACCGAAGGAAACAGCCTTGTAGTAAGCAGTGAGATGAGTCAGACAAATACTATAAAGCTAAAGCTTGAAATCGAGAAGGAATTTGAAAAAGAAACAGAAAAAAATGTTACAGAGTTCCTGGCAAGAATCTATGGCCCGGATAATGTAAAAGTATCTGCGAAGTGCACTATTAATTTTGATAAAAAGATAAGCGAACTACTGCAATATTTGCCGGATGAACAAACAAATCTGGGAGTTCCTGGTGAGACGAAAAGTGACAGGGAAGTTTCAGGACCTGGCGAGACAGTAGGGGGAATGGCAGGAACAGAAACAAACGCTGAAGTTCCAACGTACCCTGGAGTAGTAATTGAAGGCGAAAACATATATTTTAAGGATTCCAATTCAATTAATTATTTGGTGAGCCAGTTAAAAGAGCAAATAGAGCATAACCCCGGAAAAATTGAGCAGCTTACAGTTGCCGCAGTAATTAATAAAGCAAGCATCAGAGAAGAAGAAATAGATGAAGTTAAAGAACTTATTGCCTTTGCGGCAGGAGTAGGTACAGAGGATATTTCACTGCATAATATGATGTTTTATGATCCAGATTCACCTGCGGTTCCTGTAACGGCTGAACCAGGTGAACCAAGAGAATTACAGCTTAGAGATATACTTATCTATGGCGGAATAGCGCTGGCTGTGATAGCAATTTTCTCGCTTATATTGACTTTAATTTTGAGAAAGAGAAAAAAGGCTAAGGCAAGTCAGGAAAGAGCTGAAGCTGAAGCGGCAGCAACAGATTATTCGTGGGCTGATATACAGGATGAAATAAAACTTCAGGAAACACCTGAGCAGGTAATTAAAAAGCAGCTTAAGGAATTTACAAATTCTAATCCTGAAATAGCGGCGCAGCTTATCAGAACATGGCTTAAGGGGGAAGATGATTAATGGCATCAACAAAGTTAACAGGCAGACAAAAATCTGCGGCGATTATTATTTCACTCGGTGCTGACGATGCTTCAAAGATATATAAATATTTAAAAGAAGATGAAATTGAACAACTTACATATGAAATATCCAGATTGCAGCATTTAGATTCTCAAATAATGGAGGAAACTCTAAAAGATTTTTATGACTTATGCTTGACTCAAAAGGTTATAACTGAGGGCGGGTTGGAATATGCGAAAAACGTGCTTGAGAAAGCATTCGGTTCTCAAACAGCTGCAAGTCTTTTGGAAAGAGTAACCAAAACACTAAGATCCAAGAGCTTTGACTTTTTAAGAAAAGCTGACTATAAGAATCTATTGGCTATTATACAAAATGAACATCCACAGACAATAGCCCTTATATTGTCATACGCAAGAGCAGATCAAGCATCTGCTGTAATATCGGAACTTTCAAAGGAAAAGAGGATTGACGTAGTAGAGAGAATAGCAAAGATGGACCGAACATCTCCCGAAATTATTAAGTATGTTGAGCAAGAACTGGAGAAGAAATTTAACTCTATTATATCCGTTGACTTTACAGAAATTGGCGGGGTTAACTATGTTGCGGATGTTATGAATAATATGGACAGAGGAAATGAAAAATACATTTTCGATGAATTAAGCAAAAAAGATGCAAAACTTGCTGATGAAATCAGAATGCGTATGTTTGTATTTGAAGATATTGTTACTATGGATTCAATGAGTATTCAAAGATTTCTCAGAGAGGTGGACTCAAAAGATCTTGTTTATGCAATTAAAGGCTCGAACAAGGACGTTGCGGATATGCTGTTTAGCAATATGTCCACTAAGATGGGTGAAACTATCAGATCAGAGCTTGAATATACTCACAACTTACGTTTGAGAGATGTGGAAGAAGCTCAGCAGCGAATCGTATCTGTAATCAGGCGTCTCGAAGAAGAAGGGGAACTCATTATAGCTAAGAGCGGAAAGGATGATATTATTGTCTAATATAATCAAGGCCGAATATGTTATCTTTGATAGTAATGCAGACAGTCAGTTAAATTACATTAAAAAGACAGAGCTGCCTGAACAGGAAATAATAAGCACTTCAAAAGAAGATATATACGATATATATAACCAAAGAGAAATTATTTTGAAGGAAGCTCAAGCGGAGGCACTAAAAATCATAAGTGCAGCAAAAAGAAATGCTCAAAATGAAATAGCCGAATGCAAAAAAAGAGGCTATGAAGAAGGTTACAATGCAGGTGTTGAAGTAGGCAAAAATAAAGGCTATGACGAAGGATATGAGACTGGGAAAGTGAGCGTTGAAGAAAAGCTTGGCTTACAAAATTCTGCGAAGCTTGAAGAGCTTAAAAAAATGTTTGAAAAAATAGAAGAAGAAAAGGACTCGATTATTTCAGGATATGAGAATGGGTTGACAAGTCTTGCAATAGATATAGCAGAAAAGATACTGAGACATAAAATTAGTGCTAAGGACAATGTAATATCAGGCATAATTAAAGATTTAATAAAGGACTACAGAAATGCAGAATGGGTTAAAGTGTATATGTCCAGTAAAGATGACGCAATTTCAGTTCAAGCAGATAAGGAACTGATAAATGCTTTAAGCAAAATATCAAATGATGTAAAATTTGAAATTTCAGAGGATATTGAGCAAGGCAGTGCAATAATTGAAACACCGGACAGTGTATTGGATGCAAGTATAAATACGCAGTTAAAAAATCTTAAAGAGATGGTTTTAAATAAAAATGCAGTCTAAATTTCAATTAGCTAAAATACAGGAATTGTTGGCAAGAGAAGATCTCTGCACACACATAGGAAAAGTTAAGAGAATATCAGGTATGATGATTGAGGCAACCGGAAGCAGGTATAAAATCGGTGAGGTATGTGAGATTGAAACTGACACACTAAATCGAAGGGTAAGAGCAGAAGTTGTGGGTTTTAATGACGGAAGGGTCTTGCTTATGCCCTATGAAGACATAAAAGGTATAGGTCTGGGAAACACAGTTAAATCGACTAAAAATAAATTGAAAATTCCGGTTGGAGATTTTTTGGTAGGAAGAATTGTTGACGCTACAGGTCAACCGATTGATGGAGGCAAAGAATTTGATGGAAATGAATACTGTTATGTGGACAATGACTACATTAATCCTCTGTCGAGGCCTAGGATAGACAGTGCTCTTAGTTTTGGTGTAAAGGCAATAGACGGACTTTTAACTATAGGCAAGGGACAGCGTATGGGAATTTTCGCCGGAAGCGGTGTAGGTAAAAGCACATTGCTTGGAATGGTTGCTAAGAATGTAAAAGCAGATATAAATGTTATTGCTCTTGTAGGTGAAAGAGGTAGAGAAGTAAGAGAGTTTATTGACAAGGATTTAGGAGAAGAAGGATTAAAAAGATCCATACTTGTGATTGCAACATCAGATCAGCCGGCTATGCTTAGAGTTAAATGTGCATTGGTTGCAACAACAATTGCAGAGTACTTTAAGGATAAGGGCAAGGATGTACTTCTTATGATGGATTCTTTAACAAGATTTGCAATGGCTCAGAGAGAAATAGGCCTTGCGACAGGCGAACCACCGGTATCAAGAGGATATACACCGTCTATTTATGCTGAGCTGCCGAAACTTCTTGAAAGAAGCGGCAACTTTCAAAATGGTTCAATAACAGGAATATACACTGTATTGGTTGAAGGTGACGATACAAATGAACCTATTTCAGACACAGTAAGGGGAATTCTGGACGGGCATATAGTACTTACAAGAAAGCTGGCGAATTCAAACCACTATCCTGCAATAGATATAAATGCAAGTATATCAAGACTTATGAATGACATTGCAGCAAAAGACCATAATGACAGTGCTAAGAAAATAAGAGATATTTTATCTGTATATTACGCAAATTATGATTTGATTTCTATTGGTGCTTACAAAAAAGGTACAAACTCAAAGCTGGACACTGCAATTGGAAAGATTGATAAAGTTAATGAATTTCTGATTCAGGGTATAAATGAAAACTATACATATGATGAAACACTTTCTTTGATTAAAGATATATAAATTTTTTCACAATTACATTTAAAAAAGGGGATTAAATTGAAAAAATTCAGCTTTACTCTTCAGAAAATTTTAGAAATAAAGGAGCAAATGCTAGATAACCTTAAAATTGAACTTGGAGGGTTAAATAATAATCTTGCTAGAATTGAAGCCAGCATTAATAATCTGAAGGCACAACTTCAAAAAATCGAGAAAGAATTTATAGAAAAATCTTCTGTATCAATTTCTGTTGGAGAGATGACGTATTACAAGATGCTTACAAGCAGCATATTAAAGCAAATTGAGAACAAGGAAGAAGAAAAATGCATCGTTCTAAGAAAAATTGAAGCAAAGAGACAAGAAATAATAAGCATGAATGTGGAAATATCAAGTCTTGAAAAGCTCAAGGAAAAAGAGAAGGATAAATATAACAAGACTTTGAACAGAAATGAGGAAATATTTATTGAAGAATTCGTTTTAAACAATAGAGGGTCAAAAAGATATGCAATATAGTAATTAGTTATTGAAAGGAGGTGAAAAAAATGAATATCACAGCAAATCTTAGCGGTGTCATGCCTGAAAAAGCCCTGAATAATATGTTTATCAGCAGCAAAGGGCTCAAGGGTAATAATGGTGCTTTTCTAAAAATACTGTCACAGCTTAACAATGGGAAGGCTGGCAGCAACATTTTAAATCAGGTAGAAACGGCAGAGTCTTCTGAACTCAGCACTGTGGATATGGTTTCATTATGTCGTCTCATAGATTTTGTCCCATTACAGGATGAAGGGTATGAGTTTAATAGTGAAAACACAGAGGATGAACCTGAAATCAAAGAAGACAAAACATCGGCAAAATTATTAAACTTCATAAGTATGATGAATTACGGTATTCAAGCAGATGAAAATGCTAAACTTGTGAAATTATTTCCCGAGAATATAGGCAACTTAGAGCCGAAAACAATAGTATCAACGAATGCAACCAACTACGAAAGTCTTGATCATTACGTGAATAAAGAAATCCCTCTATCGCCTAAGATAATGAATTCTTTGGATAATGAACAAATTCTTACAGAAATTCAACACGAAAAAAGTAATAATGAAACATTAGTGCTTAATGAACACCAGAAAAATGAAACAGATTTCAACTCAGAGATGATATCTCCTGATAGAATATTTGTTCCGCAAGACACCAAGATTATTCAAGTGTCAGATGAGTCTTCTATGATAAATTCTCAGGTATTGAATCAAGTGAAGGACAAAATAATATTCATGAAAGAGGATTGCGACGGTAAAGAGAATATTAAGTATGTAACTATGGAGCTAAAGCCTAAGCAGCTGGGTAAGGTTGATATCAAGATGACAATTGAAGACGGCAAGATGACTGTTGAAATTAAAGCCCTGAACAAGGACACACAGAACATATTGCATTCAAAGGTATCTGAACTTGCAGAGGTTTTGAAAGGTACAACAAATTCATCGGTTAATATTATTGTAAAGGGCCATGAATTGCCGAATGGTCATCAAGTGATGCAAAATGAGAATAACGAGCACAGATACAATGAGAATTATGATCAGGAAAATGGGCACGGAAGACACAGAAATTTTTACAGCAAGCAAGAAGATGAAAATAACACTGATGAAGAAGATGTGTTCGCAAAGCTTATGAATTTGAGAAGTGAAATGCTATAAAAGGAGGCTAATATTGGAAATTAATGCTTATAATTCAGCATATAGCGTGAATAGTTCAGGTGAAACAAACAATCTTAATGTCCAAAATGAAAGTGAATCGCTGGATATGCAGGATTTTTTGAACCTGCTTGTTGCGCAACTTACAAATCAAGATGCAATGAATCCAATGGAAAATACAGAATTCATATCACAGATGGCCCAGTTCTCATCATTGCAGGCAATGTCGGACCTTACTGAGATATCAATGCAGGGACAAGCTACATCATTGATTGGAAAGCAAGTGGTTGTTGCGGAATACAACTCGCGCGGCGAATTGGATATTGAAGAAGGAGTAGTTCAAAGGGTTACTATTTTTGGAGGAGAAGCAACCATTTATGTAAATGATAAAGAGTACAGTTATTCAAATGTTATGGAAATAAAACAGGCAGAAGAACCTGAAACAGATCCGGTTCAGGAGATATTAACAGACATTCTGGAAGGAATTAACGGTCTTAATGATTCTTTACAAAAACATGAGACAACTGCTGTTGATTTGGGGGGAATTTAGCCAAACAAACAAGTAAGGCAGGTGGTAATATGACAGATGTTAATTTTATAAGAAAAATTAGCAATCTAAACGGCATGCAGACAAACAGCACCGTTAAAAACAAAGAACATATTGATTCGGTCTTTAAAGAAGTATTAAATCAAAAAATTAACAATAAAAAGACTGAAAGCGGAGTAGTTTTTTCAAAGCATGCAAACGAAAGAATAAGAGAAAGAAGTATAGATGTAGGTACCGATGTAACAGTTAAGCTAAATGAAGCAGCTGACCAGGCAAAGGAAAAGGGACTGAAAAATGTACTTGTGATGATAGAGAACCAAGCTTTTATTGTAAGTACAATCAGCAACAAGGTTATAACTGCTGTAAACAGCGAGGATTTAAAAGAAAATATTTTTACAAACATAGATGGAGCTGTAATAAAATAGCCGGTCCTTTTTAGGAGGCTAAAATCCTGATTTCCTGACGGATTTAAACAGCTAATAAAAAAAGGAGAATAATCAATTATGATGAAAGCACTTTATTCTGGTGTTTCGGGAATGAGAAGTCACCAGACAAAAATGGACGTTATAGGTAATAATATCGCGAATGTAAATACATATGGTTTTAAAACGCAAAGAGCGACATTTAGAGACATTTATTATCAGACTATAAAAAATCCGGGAGCACCTGGTGATGACAGAGGCGGCACAAATGCATCGCAGGTTGGTTATGGTGCACAAATTGGTTCAGTTGATACAATTCATACAATTTCGGGATATTCCCCTACTAATAAATCAACAGATATATATATAAACGGAGAAGGATATTTAGCTGTGAAAAGCACAAGCGGTGAAACGCTTTATACAAGACTTGGAGCGCTTAACTTTGATGAAGCTGGAAATTTAGTAGATGTTAATGGTTATCGTGTACTGGGATGGGATAATGATGGTACTAACGAAATAGATACTGATACCGTTGACGGAATAGAAAAAATAAATTTAGAAGACACCTTAGCTGTTGATTTAGATGTAATTGTAATTAATGATTACGATAAATACAACAATATAACGATAAATAGTGATGGTTCAATAACAGCTGTTGATGAAAATGATGTAATTGTTCCCATAGGAGCTATTCCTGTTTTTAAAATACCTAATCAGGATGCTTTGATATTAGAGGGAAATTCATATTATACAGCAGGAAATAATACTGGTACACCAATAGTAAATACACCGGGTGCGGGCGGAACAGGAGCTTTGGTAACAGGCGGGTTGGAAATGTCTAACGTAGATTTAGCCAACGAATTTTCAGACATGATAATAACACAAAGAGGGTACCAAGCTAATACAAAAATAATTTCGGTAGTTGATCAGATGCTTGAAGAATTGGTTAATCTTAAGAGATAAATTTAATAATATGCAGGCGGGCGTATACCGCCGTCTGCATATTGATAGAGGAATTAACTATGCTTACAAAAGTTTTGTGAATATAATTAATGCTTTTATTAATTAACATGGGAGGATATATGGTAGAAGTATTGGGTATTAACGGAGAAGCTTTTTTAATCAATGCAACACTGATAGAAAAAATTGAATTTATTCCGGAAACTAAAATTACCTTAACAACGGGTAGATATTACTTAGTTAAAGACTCAAAGGAAGAAATAGTAAAAAAGATTATTGAATATAATCAAAAAATCATCAGAGGAATAACTGCTGAATAACAAAGGAGTGCATCATGAATATATCATTTTTAGTAGGATTGCTGGCGGGAATCGGACTGGTTGCTTATGGCATTCTTCAAAGCGGATCAAGCACCTCACAGGTTATGGCGAGTTTTATTAATATACCGAGCATGTCTATAACCTTTGGTGGTGCTATAGCCGCAACAATTATGTCAGTTCCCATAAAGTATATAAAAGATGTGCCTAAGAATTTCAAGGTACTCATGAAAAGGGAAAAAATAGACCTTGGCGTATATATAGACACAATAGAAGAACTGGCCAAGGAGGCAAGGCTTAAGGGCCTTTTGGTTCTTGAGGAAAAAGTCACTAACATAGAACTTCAGGATGAGTTCTTAAAATACTGCGTTATGCTTATAGTTGATGCAATTGAACCAACAAAGGTGAGGTCGCAAATTGAAAATGAAATTGACTGTATTGAAGCGAGGCATTCCTCAGCTTGGAAATTTTTTGACACCCTGGGCTCTTTCGGACCTTCATTTGGTATGATAGGAACATTGATAGGACTTATAAACATGCTGGCAAATATGAATGTAACAAATGGCGCTAGTTCCTTGGGACAGGGAATGTCTGTAGCTCTTGTTACAACATTTTATGGTTCCATGCTGGCAAATCTGATTTGTGCACCAATATCAAACAGGTTAAAAGCGAAGCATGACGAAGAGATGGTTGTTAAAGAAATGATTATGGAAGGTGTTCTTTCTATACAATCAGGAGAGAATCCGAAATACATAAGGGAAAAACTAAATTCGTATATAACATACGAAGAAAGAGGAAACAAGGATAACTCGGATGAAGAAGGCAAGGGTAATAAAAAAGACAAAGGTAAGAAAAGAGGCAAAGGCAGAAAGAAGGAAGCAAATGCCTAATATTTTGAATAGTAGGGATTATTATGGCTAGAAGAAAAAAATTTAAAAGAGGCGGCGGAGCCAGTTGGCTTGAAACTTACAGTGATATGGTAACATTGCTTCTGACGTTTTTCATAATGCTTTATGCGATGTCAACCATTGATGCAGCTAAGTATGCAGCAATTGTAGCGTCATTTTCAAAACAGATGAATCCTGAGGTATATTATACGCAAGGTTCGCCTTCCGACAGAGAAGGGGAAAGTGAAGCGGTTGAGATGAACGAAGATGAAGAGGAAGCGGATGAATTGGACGCACTTTATTCTCTTCTTAAGCAATATGTTGATGAAAATAATCTTACAGAACAGGTAGAAATAAGCAAGACCAAAGAATATGTCTTTATTAGGTTTTCGGACGCGGTTACATTTAGAGGATACAGTGATGTATTGGAGCAAAGCGGAAGAGATATTTTAGATGTGTTGGCGCAAGGGCTTGTACTGGTGGATGAATATGTTGAAGAAGTTATAATAGCAGGTCATACTGCTGAGGTAGAATATGACAAGACCGATATTGACCGTTCACTGTCTACGGATAGAGCGAATGTGGTATTAAAGTATCTGGAGAATAAGGATGTCATAAGTCCGGCCAAGTATCTGGCCATCGGATACGGATTGTACAGCCCTATAGCTGACAATTCAACTCCGGAGGGAAGGGCAAAGAACAGAAGAGTTGAAATTTACATTTCCAGAGCTGGATATCCCATAAGCTATACGAAAAAAATTCAGGAAACTATAAACAGTAATAATCAATCAGATGAAAATATAGAATACAAAAAAAATTCATATATAAATTAGCTAAAAATACGGAATGAGGGAAGTTATGGCAGAAATACTATCGCAAAGCCAGATAGACGAGTTGCTGAACAACTTAAACAGCGGTGATGTTAATATACAGGAGCTGGAAGCGGCGGATAAAAAGATAAAAGAATATGACTTCAGAAGTCCTAAAAAAATAACCAAAGAAACAATAAAGTTGCTTAAAGGTATCTACGAGAACTATTGCCGAATGTTGACGTCAAGGTTGACTTCAATGCTTAGACTTATGTGTGACGTTTCGGTGGAACAGGTAGAAGAAAGCATATTTCACGAATATAATAATGCGTTGGATGATTATGTTCTAATGGGGCTTATAGATGTTAAGTATCCTGATGATACAAAAGCTGACAGTCAAATACTAATGGAAATATCAAAACCTCTGTCTTTTGTAATTATAGACAGACTTCTCGGAGGAAGTGGTGAGGAGTATGATAACATAAGAGATTATACGGACATAGAATTATCTCTTCTGAACAATATGCTTAAACAGCTTGTAAGAATGATGGGCAGCACATGGGAAAGTACTTTGCAAATAGAAACGAATCTTTCAAAGATAGAAACTAACTCAAGGTTCATTCAATCGATTAATTACAACGATTCAGTGGTAATCGTGGTTCTGAACGTAACATTAAATCAATCAAGCGGGAAAATCACCATATGTGTTCCGTTGAGTATTTTGGAAGAAATATTAAAAAAAGCAAGTATAATATCAAAGTCTATGAACAAGAAGTCTGAACAGAGCATAGAAGAGCAAAAGTCAGCAATAATGGATTCATTGAGATCTTCAAAATTAACAATTACGGGAATATTGGGAAAATCAAATGCAACATTGCAGGATATTGTAAATATGCAGGTTGGAGATTTAATAATATTAGATAAAAGCATTAGTTCAGACGTTGATGTTAATGTGGATGGAGAAAAATGGTTTGAAGGGAAATGGGGAACAAGAAAAAATAAAGGTGCAATAAAGATAAATAAAACTATACATTAAATGAGGAGCTATTATGGTAAATGAAAATATTTTTTCAGATATGGAACGGGATGTAATAGGAGAAGTTATGAACATAAGTCTTGGCTCTTCTGCTACTTCGCTGTCCACACTGTTAGGTAAAAGAGTTGAAATAACAGTACCAAGGGTAAATGTAATAGAGGCTGTTGACTTCAACTACGAAAATCTTGAGCCTGCTATAGGGGTTGAGATAAACTATATAGAGGGACTGAACGGTGTTAATCTGATGATTTGGAAAAGGATGGATGCAAAAGCGATTATAGAAATTTTGCTGGGACAGACCATATCTGATGATGAATTCGAAATGGATGAAATAAATACAAGCGCCATATGCGAAGTTATGAATCAAATGATGGGGTCTGCGGCTACAGCTCTTTCAGATTTTTTAGGAAAGGCAATAAACATATCGACACCTCTAGCATATGAAATTGACAACAAAACAGAGTTCAGGAGCAAATATTTTACAGAAGAAGATGTTATTGTTGCAGTAAGTTTTGATCTATTTATAGAAGGTAGTGTTAAAAGTCAGTTTGTTAATGTAATGCCGGTTGCTCTTGCAAGAGAAATAATTTCTAATTTCCTGAAGGGTGCTGAAATGCCATCGAATGACGAAAAAGAAAGTCTTATAAATCACGCAGGAGAATCGGAAGATTCTAATAAAAGCGAAGTAGCAGATGAGGAAGTCAAAAAACCTGCAAATGTTATTGAAGGTGACGACGATAAAGATATATATATTGAGGAAAAGCCTGTAAAAAGTAACGAGCCTAGGAAGGTTAAGCAGAAGCAAAAACAGCAGGCTCCTGTAAATGTAAGACCTGTTAAAATTAATGAATTCAGCGAAGATGAGGAAGATTCTTTTTCACAAGAGCAGCTGTCGAATCTCGAATTAATTATGTCTGTGCCGCTGGAAATAAGTGTTGAGATAGGCAAGACGAAGAGACAGATTAAAGAAATTCTTGAATTTTCTCAGGGAACAATAATAGAGCTTGATAAACAAGCAGGCGCTCTTGTTGACATAATAGTCAACGGCCAACTGATAGCAAAAGGAGAAGTTGTGGTTGTAAATGACAATTTCGGTGTTAGAATAGCAGAAATAATTAAGAAAGACGAATTGATGAAAATAACTTTATAAGCACATAATGGAGGTTAAAATGGCAGGTAAAATTTTAATAGTAGATGACGCGGCGTTCATGAGAATGATGATAAAGGATACGCTTAAAAAGAATGGATATGACGATTTAATTGAAGCAGCTGACGGTGAGATTGCAGTACAATTATTTAAGGCGGAAAATCCGGATCTGGTAATAATGGATATAACGATGCCAAATAAAAATGGTCTCGAAGCATTAAAAGAAATAAAAGAAATTGATCCAAACGCAAAGATAGTAATGTGCTCTGCAATGGGTCAGGAATCCATGGTTGTGGAAGCCATACGGAATGGAGCAAAGGACTTTATAGTAAAACCATTTAAAGCAGAAAGAGTATTAAAAACAGTTCAAGGAATACTGGGATAGGGGCTGGTTAAAATTTACAAGGATATATTATCCCTCATATTTTCAATAATAGGAATAGTACTGGTATTGTTCCTGACTTATTACAGCACAAAATGGCTTTCAGCTAAGACAAGCATTGGCATGAAGTCCAAATATATTAACATAGTCGATAAATTAATGCTGGGACAAAATAAATTCCTTGCAATTGCAGAAATAAATGGTAAATTTTACTTGATTGGAATTACAGAAAAAAATATTAACGTTCTCAGAGAGCTGGATGATTTTTATCCTGCAACAGATGAGATAACTGAGCATCCAGCGGAGTTCGGTAAATTAATTAATAAATTCCTTAAAAAATAGCATCAACATAAATTACTGTGTTTCGTTTTGTCTGAAAAGAGGAAGTATGATAAGAAAATTCATAAAAATATACAAGATATCGATAATATTGATTTTAATTGCGCTGTTAAATGTACAACCCGCCTACGGCGGCGTTATAAACATGGATATAAACGGTGATGCACTTGAAACAGTTGAAATTTTGGTCTTATTAACCGTTGTATCACTATTGCCTTCAATATTGATCATGATGACTGCCTTCACAAGGATAATAATAGTTTTGTCATTTATGAAAAATGCTTTAGGGTTGCAGCAGACACCACCTAATCAGGTTTTAATAGGAATAGCATTGTTCTTAACTTTGTTTATTATGTCTCCTGTAATAAATGAAATAAATACTGAGGCATACGAACCATATAAAAATGAAGAAATAACGCAGAAAGAATTTTATGACAGAGCATTGGATCCTCTAAAAGAATGGATGCTGAAGCAAACAGGCAAAAATGAACTGAAAATGTTTGTTGATATGTCAGGCGACCAAGAAATTCAAAATTCCGAAGGCGTTGAAAATCTTCCTCTGACTGTTGTTATTCCGTCATTTGTAACTAGTGAATTGAAAAGAGCATTTATATTGGGATTTTTGCTATATATACCATTCTTGATTATTGACATGATAGTTTCAAGTGTTCTCATGTCCATGGGAATGATGATGCTGCCTCCGGTAATGATTTCAATGCCTTTTAAAATACTTTTATTTGTTGTTGTTGACGGATGGTCATTACTGTTTAAAACGCTTGTTACCACTTTCAATTTTTAAAAGGGAGAAAAAATGAGTATTTCACTTGCTATGGAAGTCATGCAGGCAGCTGCAGGAGCGGCTATAAAAGTAGGAGCTCCCATATTGCTTGTTAGTTTAACTATAGGATTGCTGATAGCCGTTTTTCAGGCTGCAACTCAAATACATGAACAGACGCTGACATTTGTTCCCAAACTTTTTGTAACCGCAATTATACTTATTATAATGGGACCGTGGATGACAGAAGTAATGTCTGATTTTACGCATTATGTTTTTGAGTTGATGCTCACGGTTTATTAGAGGATAATATGACATTTTCAGGAGATTTTACGTATTTTTTATTAATATTAGCAAGAATGAGCGGCTGTATTTTTTTTAATCCGCTATTTGGAAGGGGAAATATTCCTATATTGATTAAGACATCCGTTAGCTTGTTTCTTGCGGTAACGGCTTATGGAGTGCTTCCTCCGGAAAAAATAATAGCTATTGGATCATTAATTGAATTCTTTTTATTAATTGTCAAAGAAATTTTTATCGGATATTTGATTGGATATCTTATGAATTTGTTTTTTTCCACCGTGGTTATTTCGGGAGAAGTTGTTGATATGCAAACAGGTATGTCCATGTCTAAGATTTATGATCCAAGCAGCAGTTTGTCCACCGGTATATCAGGAAGTTTTTTAAATATAATACTAATTTTAGTATTTTTTAGTGCCAGCGGACATTTGACCTTGATTAATATATTCATTACCTCCTGCAAATTAATTGAGATAGGTCATTTTTCAATACCTAAGGAATTATTTTTTAATATGGTTGACATGTTCAAACAGATATTGATACTTTCATTGAAGCTTTCAATGCCTATATTGGCGGTAGAGGTAATCCTTGAATCAGGTATAGGTATTTTAATGAAAGCAATACCACAAATACAGGTTTTTTCTGTAAATGTTCAGCTTAAAATTTTGCTGGGAATGCTGATGATAATTGTACTAGTACCGACATATGCAACATTTATAGATAATATAGTGACACTTATGTTCGACACTATGAAAAACAGCTTGATGGCACTGAACTAATAGAAAAAGGATAGCTATGGCAGGAGAAAATAAAACCGAAAAAGCCTCTCCTAAAAAGAGGCGCGATGAAAGAAAAAAGGGTAATGTATTTCAAAGTAAGGATATAGTAACGGTAGGTGTAATAGCCGTTTCATTTGTAATTCTTAACTTTTGGGCTCCGCGTATCTATATTTATACGTCCGGTGCTTTTCAGAAATACATACATTTGATGGAAATAACATATGACATAAGTGATACCTTAATCAAGCATATGTTCAAGGACATGGCATTTACGATTTTTGCTTCCGCAGGGTTACTGATGGTTTCTGTGATGGCAGCATCGGTTGTATTCACAGGTGCCCAGACAAAGTTTCTTATTACCAAGGAGAATATTAAATTTAAATTTTCCAAGCTTAATCCGCTGACAGGGATTAAAAGGATGTTCTCCATACGATCTCTTGTTGAAATTACTAAAAATATAATTAAAATTGCAATATTGGGATATGTAATATATTCTTCAATCATAGACAGGCTTTTGCAGGTTCCGAAGCTAGCTTCTGTAGATCTTGCAACTGGAATTGAATTTATTTTTTCTTCAATTATGGCTATTGTTAAAAGTGTGGTTATTGCGTTTGTGGCTATCTCGGCGTTTGACTTTTTGTATTCGTGGTGGGAATATGAAAAAAATATCAGGATGACAAAACAGGAAGTCAAGGAAGAGTACAAACAGTTGGAAGGAGATCCTTTAATAAAGGGTAAAATAAAAGAAAGACAAAGGGCAGCTGCAATGACAAGAATGATGCAGCAGGTTCCAAAGGCAGATGTCATTATAAGAAACCCTACGCATTTTGCAGTTGCTATTAAGTATGATATCGAGAAGGATAATGCACCTATAGTCCTTGCAAAGGGAATGGACAACATTGCCATGAAGATAGTTGAAAAGGCTGAAAGCTTAAATATCAGCATTATAGAGAATGTGCCTCTTGCAAGAGCACTATATGCTTCAGCTGAATTAAACCGAGAAATACCATTAGAATATTATGAGCCTGTGGCAGAAATTCTGGCATGGGTTTATAGGCTCAGGGAAAAGGAAAAACATTAATGAGACGCATATTAAACAATTCTATTTCTTTATTTATAATTGCAGTAATACTAATGATAATAATACCATTGCCGCCATTTATGCTGGACTTAATGTTTATTATCAATATTTCAATATCAATAATTATTTTGCTTACAACTATGTATATTAAAGGAGCATTGGAATTTTCGGTATTTCCATCGCTACTGCTCATAACTACATTATTCAGATTATCTTTGAACGTTTCTTCTACAAGGCTGATAATGACAAACAAAGGAGCAGCGGGGGAAGTTATAGCTACATTCGGAAACTTTGTTCTTCAGGGTAATGCAGTAGTAGGGTTTGTAATATTTTTAATTATTGTTCTGGTTCAATTTATTGTTATTACAAAGGGAGCGGAAAGAGTAGCAGAAGTTACGGCGAGATTTACTTTGGACGCAATGCCTGGTAAGCAGATGGCCATAGATGCAGATTTGAGTTCAGGCATCATAACAGAAGCAGAAGCTAAAAAAAGAAGAAGCGATATACAAAGGGAAGCTGATTTTTATGGAGCAATGGATGGTGCTACAAAATTTGTAAAAGGCGATTCCATAATGTCCATTATAATAACTGCAATTAACTTTCTCGGCGGTGTTATTATAGGAATGGTTCAGGGTGGAGCTACATTTTCGGAGGTTTTGCAGACATACTCAATTGCAACCGTTGGAGACGGGCTAGTTTCGCAGATACCTGCCCTGTTGATTTCAACTGCAACAAGCATGATAGTTACAAGGGCGGCATCTGAATCAAGCCTTAATGTTGATCTTACAAAACAGATAAAGTCGCAGCCTTTGGCATTAATAATATCAGGAATAGTTCTTTTATTCATGGCAGTTATACCCAATTTTCCTAAGGTGCAGACTATTATTCTTGCTTCTATATTTATTTTTCTTGGGAGCAGGCTGCTTAAGTCCAATGAAAAATTAGCGCAAAGTTTGGAAGAACATGAAGAGAACGAGCCTGTAACGGAAGCTGCTTCGGAAGATGAATATTTCAGAAATATTGACAACATATATGAGCTGATTCAGATTGATCCCGTTGAGATGGAAGTAGGGTACAGCTTGATTCCACTGGTTGATGAAGCAAGCGGAGGAAACTTTATAGACAGAGTTGTTATGTTCCGCCGCCAGTTTGCACAGGATATGGGAATGGTTGTTCCTTCGGTGAGACTGAGAGACAACGGTTATCTTAATCCAAATGAGTATGTTATTAAGCTTAAGGGAGAAGAAGTTGCAAGAGGAGAAATTTTAGTTGAATACTATCTTGCCCTTGACCCAGGGGGCCTGACCGGTGAAGTTGACGGAATTGAAACAATTGAGCCGGCGTATGGTATACCGAGCAGATGGATAACAAAGGATAAAAAGGAAATGGCGGAGATATACGGTTATACGGTTATTGACCCGCTGTCGGTTCTTATAACACATTTGTCCGAGGTTATAAGAGTTCATGCTCATGAACTTTTATCAAGACAGGACATGAACCAGCTTTTGAGCAATGTAAAGAAAATTAATGAATCGTTGGTTGAAGAAGTAGTTCCAGGGATTTTATCTACTGGGAATCTCCAAAAAATATTAGGTAACCTGCTTAGAGAAGGAATACCGATTAAAGATATGGAAACTATTTTAGAAACCGTAGGTGATTATGGTACGTCGGTGAAAGATACGGAGATGCTTACAGAATATGTAAGACAGTCATTAAAGAGAACAATTACACATAAATGGTCCGACGGGGGACAAATTAAGGTCATAACATTAAGTACAGATGTTGAAAAATTAATAATAAATTCGATAAGCAAAAATGACAGGGGATCATATCTTTCAGCCGATCCTGAATTGATGCAAAAACTTGTAGGTCAGCTGATAGAACAAATAAATAAATTGAAGGATGAAATAAACATACCAATTATTCTTACATCTCCATTTGTGAGGGGATATTTTAGAAAACTGTTGGACCAGTTTTATCCCAAGGCAGTGGTTTTATCCTTTAATGAAATTGATAACTCTGTTCAGATACAGGCACTGGGTAATATAGCAATCTAAATGAAAGAGTGATGCATATGATTTTAACTGATAATAATCAGGTACAATCCAATGAAGATAAATTATGGGAACAATACTATGCTACAAGAGATGTTCATACAAGAAATTTAATAATCGAAAAATACAGCTACTTGGTTAAAATAATAGCTTTAAAACTGCGTGGCATATATCAGCAATACGGAGATGTGGAAGATATCGTAAATGAGGGAATGATTGCTTTAATGGAAGTAATAGAAAAGTACGATACTTCGAAAAATACAAAATTTGAAACATATGCATCAATACGTATCAGGGGATCGATAATTGATTATGTCAGGAAACAGGACTGGATTCCGAGAAAAGTAAAAAGTGACTATAAGGTAGTGAAGGAAGCTGAGAATGAATTATCTAATAAGTTTGGGAGAGTTCCGGCAGATACTGAAATAGCAAAACATCTTAAAATGGATATGGATCAATTTAATCAAATTGTCAACAATGCATATGGTACAAGCATTATATCTTTTGAGGAGCTGTTGGGAGAAGCAAATTTGAGAGACAATGAGCTTAACAGTGCATACGAACTGCCTGAGCAAAAAATGGAATCAAAGGAGCTTCGACAGGTTTTGGTTGAAAGCATTAATAATCTTAATGAAAAGGAAAAGCTGGTTATTTCACTTTATTATAAAGAAGAACTTAAGTTGAAAGATATAGCTGATATTTTAAATATAAGCAATTCAAGAGTTTCGCAGATACATACGTCAGCACTGCAAAAATTAGGAAAAAATATAAAAAATTATTTAAATGATAATTTTGAGAAGAACGAGAGGTGACAATATGTCAAGAGGGTTGTATTCTTTAACATCAGGAATGCTTACACAGCAAAGGAAAATAGACATTTCGGGTAACAATATAGCAAACATGAACACAGCCGGCTATAAAAGAGAGCAGGCCATTACATCAAATTTTGGAAATATGCTGATAAATAAGTATAAGCAAAACGGAATTTATGCAGAAGCAGAGGAATTAAACAATGTTTCCATAATAAGAACTGTAACAGAGAATAATACCATACATTCTCAAGGAACATTGGAAGAAACCGGAAGTAATACCGATTTTGCCATTGTGGGAGCGGGGTTTTTTGCGGTTGATAATAACGGGCAAATTTCATATACAAGAAACGGAAGCTTCAATATTGATGAAGAAGGGTATTTAATTCTTGAGGGTGCAGGAAGAGTTCAGGGTGAATTTGGGGAAATATATATAGGAGGAGACACATTCGATTTCTCTGAGGATGGAAGCATAATAGTTGATGACGAGGTTATTGACAGCATCGCTGTTTACGATTTTGAAGACTATGCCGATCTTAGAAAATTTGGAGAAGGAATGTTTATATCGGATGTTGAACCTGATCTTATGGACTACCCTTCAATAAAGAATAAAACCATAGAAAGATCAAATGTAAATATGACAGAAGAGATGACTAATGTTTTGTCGTCTCAAAGGGCATTACAGACAGCAGCCCAAGCATTGAAAATATATGATATGATTAATGAGAAGGCGGTTAACGAAATAGGAAAAATTGGATAGCGGGAGGACAGGGATTAATGATTAAAGCATACTATACGGCGACGAATGGTGCATTGAGCAGCCAGAATTATCTCGATGTATTATCTAATAATATGGCCAATATGCAAACAGAAGGTTTTAAAAGGTCTAAACCGGAATTTTCTGATTTATTGTATACTAATATAAGAGGTGTGCAGGGAGAGAATACCGATCTAAAGTCAGGAAGCGGAGCAAAGATCAACAAAGTGGACATAATACATACTCAAGGTGCACCTGTAAGAACAGGAGTACCCACGGATTTTGCCATTCAAGGAGACGGATTTTTTGCTGTACAGTTTGAAGAAGAAAATATGTTTACAAGAGGAGGCAGTTTCGAACTTACAAATATTGACGGTGAAAAATACCTGACATTTCAGGGAGGTTATGTACTGAACGAGGATGAAGAACCTATAATTGTAGAAAATGTTGACGATATAAATGTAGGAGTATTTACATTCAGCAACAAAGGTGATTTGGCCCAGGTTGGCGGCAGTTTGTTAAGAATTGCAAATGATGATGCGGAATACAACCTGCTTGAAGAGGCAAATGTGGCAAAGGGATTTTTAGAAGCTTCAAATGTTGAGATGTCGGAAGAAATGGTAAAACTCATTCAGATAGAAAAATCATTTCAACTGAATTCAAGCGTGATCAAGACAGCAGATGAAATAGAACAGACCATAAATAATCTGAGAGGATAAACTGTAACAGAAATCTTATTGATAAAGGATATGCCATGGATAATACAAATAATATGATTAAAGATGATACTGAAGAAACTGCATTCGAACAAGAGGAAGCAGTTAGATTCAAAATCAGTCACCTTGTTTCTGCAGACGGGTTAAAGGTTTATATTAGAATTGAGTCGCCAGATAATCAGGCGGAGTTGAGTTGCGAAGAAATACTTGATTACTTAGCAGAGAAGAATATTGTATACGGCATAAGAAAAGATGAGATTAAGAACTACTGTACCAAAAAAGAATATTCAAAAGAACTTGTTGCTGCATCAGGTAAAGAGCCGGTTAACGGAACAGATGCTCAACTCGTTTATGACTTTGATATATCAAGAGAGAATATTTTTATAGAAGATGAGGACGGAAGAATTGATTTTAGAAATTTAAACAATGTAATAAACGTAACCAAGGATACGGTATTATGCCATATAATTCCGGCAAAAGAAGGAGAAAATGGAATCGATGTCTACGGAAAGCCTGTTTATTACAAACCCGGCAAAAATGTCTCGTTTAATTACGGTAAGAATACACACATATCTGATGACGGACTTAAACTTCTTGCATCAACAGAAGGCTGCATTGAATTCAAAAACAATAAAGTCTTTGTGGAAGGCGTTTACAGAGTAGAAAATGTGGACAACTCAACCGGAAACATAGATTTTGTGGGAAGTGTAATTATTAACGGAGACGTCAAGGAGGGATTTTCTGTAAAGGCGGTAGGCGACATCAAGGTAAGAGGCATGGTTGAAGGTGCATTTATAGAATCAGACAGTGATATCGTAATAAGCAAAGGAATGAATGGAATGGGCAAAGGAACTATTTATGCGAAAGGTAACGTAACAAGCAAATACATTGAAAATGCTAAGATAGAAACCTTAAAGACCGTATATGCAGAAGTATTGATTAATAGCAATGTAAAAGCTGCTGATTCAATAATACTTAGAGGCTCCAATGCTGCCATAATTGGTGGAACCAGCGAAGCTGTGAATGTAATTTACGCAAAAACAATTGGCAGTAAAACAAACTTGGAAACAAATTTGATTATTGACCTTACAAAATATCAGGAAGAGCAGAAAATAATAGACATAAAAAAGAAATCGAACTTTAGACTTGAAAAGGATTTGGTGCTAAAAAAGAAAGAACTAAAAGAAATAGATGAGAAAATGGATTTAATACTAAATTCATCCTTGGATAACGAAAACAAAAATAATGTTCATAAGCAGCTTGTGCTAATGAAGATCAAAGTTAACAATGAAATTTATGAAATAGAAAGACAGCTGACAGAAATAATTCCAACGGATAATATTGCAAATCACAAAATAATTTGCAAAAATATTATGTATTCTAACACAAGAATATCAATTGGATGGATGAAGTTCAGGGTCAGACAGGATATCAGCTATAGCAAAATTTATAATGACGGCGATGACATTTCCATTGTGACGTTAAATTCGGCTGACTTGGAAATATAAAATTTTCTTAAAGCGATATCCGCTTATATATTTTAGAGGAGGGCAGTACTTTGGAATTAAATGATATGCACATAGATGTATTAAAGGAGATAGGTAATATAGGGGCAGGAAATGCGGCGACGTCTTTATCCAGTATGCTTTCCAAACGAATTGATATGAACGTTCCGGAAGTTAGTCTTTTAAATTACGATGATGTGATTGACTCTATCGGAGGTGCCGAAAATGTTGTGGTAGGAATTCTCGTGAGCTTTGGCGGAGATATTGACGGTGTGATTTTATTTTTGCTGAAAAAAGAATTTGTTCATCTTATAATAAATTCTTTACTGGGAACTGAACTCCATAATTTTGAGGAAATATCTGAGATGGAGATGTCAGCACTGTCTGAAATAGGAAATATAATGGTCTCTTCGTATGTGAGTTCAATTTCATCTCTTACCAACATGAAAATAGATATAACAGTTCCATCCTTAAACATTGATATGTCAGGAGCGTTGCTTGATGCTGTTACTGCTGAATTTTCTGAAGCTGCTGACAAAGTAATTTTTATCAAGGAAAAATATTTTTGTCAGGATGAAACGGTATACAGTCATATGCTTTTACTCCCAAGCATTACATCCCTGCAGATTTTATTAAAGAAGTTTGGATTGGATATATGAGCCAGGAAGTAAGTGTAGGAATCTCAGACATGAAAATAGTAACTTCTCCCAAGGGATTAATTTCTTATGCTTTGGGCTCATGTGTGGGTATTTGTATCATAGATAAGGCGGCTCAGCTGGCAGGGATGGCTCATATAATGCTGCCGTACAAAAATAATTTAAATGAAACGAACAAATTCAAGTATGCAGATACGGGGATAACGGAAATGGTCAGGCAGATGGAACATTTGGGTGCAGCAAGAGCAAGAATGATTGCAAAAATTGCAGGAGGAGCCAAAATGTTTGATATAAAAAGTGATTCTTCTTTGGGCAGTATTGGTGAGAGGAACATAGGAGCTTCAAAAGAGACACTGCGTGTGCTTAACATAAGGCTGTTTGCTGAGGACGTTGGGAAAAATTATGGGAGAACAATTATATTTGATAGCACTACAGGCAATTTGACAATTAAATCATTCGGGAAAAATTTAAAGGTTATATAAATATTAAACGACAAGGAGAGCAAACATAATCTCCTTGTCGTTTGTCTTATGATATAATATTTTGATCAATGACTGGGATGCTTTGAAATAAATTCAATTGCCTTAATCACTTCTGCTATGACTTCTGCTTGGTGTTGAAATTCTAGGGATGAATATTCTGCATAAACCTCGCCTTTTTTCGTTGTTATGTAGTTTGGCTTGAGATTGTTAAGTGCTTTTGCTGTTATATCGTCAATACATTGCTCACACTTGCAGATTTCTTTGTATGCAGGGTCATTTTTAAGTAAGCCGGTTAGACAGTTTTTTACAATTTCTTCTGTGTAATTAATTACCATTATAATCTCCCTGATTATTGTATTTTTTCTCTGTACATTCCTACCACTGAAATAATTATGTCATTGTAGTACTTATGTTTTGCAATATCATTAAAGCTGTAATACTTGTTATATAATGAATTCACAAAGGACAGCTCTAAATATGACGGGTTGTATCCGTATAACATGTTAATCGCATGTACCACTTCCCCTCTTGTTATAGGTCTATCAGGATAAAATTTATTAGAATTGCTTGTTACAAGGCTTCTGCCCGCTATTTTAATAATTTCTTTTTCTGCCCAGTGATCATGTATATCTGAATAATCAATATTATTTGAAGCCGGAAGACTGTTAAGCAACGACTTGTAAGAGCTTATCTTTGTCAGCATCTGGCAGAATTCAGCTCTTGTTACATTGTTATCCGGTTTGAAGGTTTTGTCCTTGTAGCCTGAAACATATCTTTTTGAGCTGCCCATAGATATATAGTCGCGGGCCCAATGAGTGCTTATATCGGTGAATTTTGATTTTAAATGGGCACTTGTATCGTAGGGTAGATCATTAAGTCTGCAGAATATGGTGACCATTTCAGCTCTTGATATTGATGAATCTGGGCTAAAACTTACCGGGCTCTTTCCATTCATATATGCCGGAAGTATATTTTCAAATATTTTTTGCTCATCAGGTTTTTCATATCTAGAACCTCTATCTTCAAACAGCTTTTCTGTACCGCTGAAATCATGTACGTCAAGATTAATTTTGTGCTTGCTCCTAGGGGTTCGTGCCCCTTTTTTTACAGTAATTGTTTCAACAGTTCTGTTGCCGCTTTTATCAACCACGGTAAATATATATTCACCTACATACTTTATTTCTGAAGAATGGCTGTATTCTGCTTCGATTCCGTCGATGTCAACATATTTTCCATCATAAGTTATGATGTAGTCAAGACCGAAATCATCTTCTGCTTCCAAACTTAAAGTATCGTCATTTACTAATGACAAATCGACATTAGGTCTCCTGTAATCTATTCCGGTAATGTTAAAGTTAAATATGTGCTGAGAGTTTCCCGATTTAACTAAGACTACATAGTTACCGTTGTCGTCATAAATATCCTTTGCGGGTACAGCTTCATAAGATTCATTATTCGTGAAGTTGTATCCGAAATATTCCACGACCGTGCTATAATCATTATAGTTAACAGGCGAAATGTGTATTAGGAGATAAAATTCACCAGATTTTATAATTTTATAATTATATATCTTTCCTTCAACATCTATGGAAAGATCAAAGGGCATATTGTTTTCAAGGTTGTCTATGTAGTAATTAACCTCGTTTGTTACAAAATTTCCATTTGGAGCGGATACCTGCCTCTGTCTGTCAAGATGCATATAAAAAAGAGGGGATTTTTTTTCGTAATCATACTTAAGTTTAAAATCCGCATGTATTTCATCTGCTTCATTATCCTCTTCATCTTCAATTTCGTCAATATCATCTACGATGTATGTAAATGTTTTTTTATATTTTCCGTCATACACCGTAAAAGGATATTTACCGTTTCTGTCGGCTATAAAAGAGGTGCTTGCTGCTTCTACGAAGTATCCTGTGGGCAGATATATGTAATACGTATATTCCTCGTCGTCATCTTCATCATAATATTTGCTGCCATAAGGAGTGATTGTAATTTCTTTAAACTTTGTATCTGAAACATCACTTTCCTTAAATTTTGCTTTTATATTGTTGCTTACAGCACCGTAGCATGTGCTGATTATGCTTAATGCCAAAATTAATATACCTGTTATAATTGCTATTTTTTTCATGGGTACTCCTATCTGTTTTTGTATAATTGCAGCTGCCTGTCGTACAAATATTTTGTAATTACGGATTCATTGTATGAATTTAATTTTTTAAACATACAGCCGTAATTTTTGGCAGACAGTTCCTTTGTGTATGAGTCGTAAATCTTATCTATTCTTATTACCTTTGCTTTTAACTCAATAACCTGATATTTTTCATATTGAAATTTGAAAACAATTATGTCATTTATCAGCAAATCGTAATTTGAGGATATCATCATACCGCCAATGCTAAGGTTTAGAATGTTAATTTCCAAATTTGGAACATTTTCTGTCACATCCTCATCATTTCTATATAAGTAGTCTATATATAATGATAAATCAGTGCGTACCTTTAGGGAATTTCTTCTTTCAATAATAGGGTCATTTCTCAATATCATAGCATTAAGCTGATTTATTGAAGCAAGGCTTACCTTGCAGTAATATGGTTTTATACCTGAAAACTCATTGTAAATTTCAATGTTAATTTCAGATCCTGATTTTAATATTGGCAGGTCATTCCCTTTAACCTTTATTACTGAGCTTCCTATGCTTAGCAGCATTCCCACACCAATTAGTTTTTTATTTTTATCATAAATTTTAACCTGCTTTTCTGTGCTTTTCATTTTATCCCATCCAATTTATTTTGTATATTCAGAGTCCCATTTAATAACAATATTGTCATCTTCGGCTATGGGGTTAAGGTAAGAAGCTTCATTTCCGTTATGAATGAGCACAATATTGCCCTTCGGGTTCGAAGGATCTATGTCTGTGAAAGTCAGCATGTCAGCAAATATGTACGGGGACCCGTTGTCGCGCTTTGGAAGCTGTATTTTTTTGCCGTTAACCGTAACACTAATGAAAGAATCAAGTACCAGCTCTTCCTTTGGAACTTCTTTTTCAGTTTTATTTGCAATTTCGGTCTCAATTTTCAAAATATCTATCTTTAGTCCGTCATAAAGCTTGTATTCCGAGTCTGCTTCAATGCCATTTATATAGCTCTTATATTTTTTTTCATCTAAATTGTATAACTTGTACAAATCGCTTATATTTTTCAGTTGTATAATTTTCAGAACATCTGAATTTCCTATTACGTAATCCTTGTCAACTTCCGTATCGTTAACAAGGAAATTTGAGCATAATTCTGTAGATGCTCCGTTGAAATAAACAATTCCACTATTACTTTCTTCAACAATATCGGAAATTTTAACAACGTGAGTAGCTCCGTCTTTAGCGGGAATAATTTCAATTGTATCTCCGGGCTGTATCTCAGATTCAATATTAGCAGAGATTGAATTAACATAAATCTGACATGGAGTAGAAAATTCCCCTGCATAGTAGTGCTCTTTGCCGTCGACAGTAAATCTCAAACTTTTTCCTGAAAAGCCAATCAATTTCTTCGTATCAAATCCCGACATAAGTACGGCATCCATAACCTTCATTTGCTTTATCCCATAAAGCCTTACTTTTTTATTGTTTACCTTAACACTGAAAAAGTCGTAATTCCTGTTAAGAATTACTGAATAAGCGATTCCCAAAGGAGTAATAAGCTCGGGGCCAAAATTGCTTAAGGAGTTTAAATCTACATTGCGAAGGCTTTTTTTATCGGTTAAGGCTATTCTGGAATTCGGAATATTCAAAAGTTCTGATAAGAATTCTCTAATAAAGGGAGTTTTACTGCCTCCGCCTGCTAAGAAAACAGCAGCGGGTGTTTCTTTGTTCATTTTTGATATTTTTTCAGCTACATCTGCGCATAAATCATAAACGGCAGTTTTTATTGATTCGAGTATCTCGTCTTTGCTTATATCCTGTGTAATTCCCAAAACATTAGTTACCGAAATATATTCATCCACCTCATTGAGCATAAATTTTATTTCTTCTGCCGCTTTAAAATCAACCAGATAATTTTTCATTATGCACTCAGTGATTTCGTCACCGGCAATTGTTGCCATGTCATAACCCACAACACTTCCTGCTTTAGAAATGGCTATGTCTGAAGTCCCGGCTCCGATATCAACCAATACTAAATTTAGGAGCCTCAATTCTGGCGGTATAATTAAATCCATTGCAGCAATTGGTTCCAGTGTCAGATTACATACTTCAAGCCCGTTGTTGTCCATGCATGAATATAAGCCTTCAATTACAGTGTGCGGTAAAAAAGCTGCAATGATTTCTACCGAAACCATATTTCCCCTGTGCCCTTCGATATTAGACATTATTTTGCCGTCAAGCTTGTATCCCAGTACGCTGTACCCGACGCAATAAAATAAGTCTTTTTCCGAATTTTTTATAAATATATCTTGTGCAAGCTTTAAAGCTTCTGTTTCCATGGCAGAAATAAATTCTGCGGTTAAAGGGGATCTTATATCGATATTTTTTTCCAGCATGATTCGTTCGGTTTTTAAGGCTCTTCCTGCTGCAGCTATGCTTACCCTTTCAAGCTCGATGCCCAGTTCTTCTTCAAGTTCGCCTTTAACTGTACCTATCACTTTGCTGACTTCTTTTATATTCTCAATCTGACCGTCGACCATGGATCTTTGTTTGTGCAAAATGCTTTTAATGCTTCTTATTTTTAATGTGTTTTCTTCATTATCACATACAACTCCAACAACAGAACGGGTTCCAATGTCTAAAGAAAATATATAATCATTCATTTTCAGCACCATCCTTTGGTAGTTTGAAGTTAAGAAAGTAAATATAAATATCAACTATTGCACTAAAAAGTTCCTCGGGTATTTCACTTCCCATGTCAAGCTGCGACAAAAGAACGGCAAGAGAATCATCCTTGTATACGGGAACTCCTGTTTCTTCAGCAATTTTTACTACCTTATCTGCAATATACCCTGCTCCGGAGGCTATTACAACAGGAGAATTATTTTTGTTTGGATCATATTTCAAAGCTGCTGCGCGCTTTGAATTGTCGTTATATTGTGACATCTACACCGTTTTTCCTTTCAGATAGATTTGTAAAAACATCGCTGAATTTTCTTTTCTTTACGCTTTCCTGAATATTAATTCCGGAAACACCTATATTATTTTTGTTCAGCAGATTGTTTAAATCATTCTTAATTTTATCAACATGTCTCGATATGCTGCTAGGTACATATATATCCAGGTCAAGTGAGGATTCTTTAAGCACAACAGTCGTTTCAAAGTAACCGATATTCTGTATGTCAAAGGTTATAAATACCTTGTAAATCGGGGTGTATTCCTGCTTTATTTTTCTTGAAGGACTATCTTCGTATTCTTTGCCTATCCACAGTTCAGAAAACATAAGCATGCCGTTATAACTTAAAGGCAGGAACATATGAATCAATGGAATATGTACGTTTTGCACAAACAGAAGTGATTCGGTCATATCGTTCATAACTCCTTTGTTAACAAGGCTTTCACTGTCCTTTACTCCGGATTCGAGTAGCTTTACAAATGAATCAACAGCATCGTTTTTAAGAGATGACGAAGCTTCATAAGCAGTTATTAAAGAAGCCTTCAATGATTCCATAAAGTTTTCTTCCACATCAAAATTATACTTTATATATTCGAACAAGGTTTCAAGGCTGTCGGCAAAGCTGTCTTTTGATGCTGATTCAAGTCTCACAATATTATGGACAAGAACTGATACATAGTCTCTTATCGGTCCAAAATCGTTCATTTTGGAAATGTACCGTCCCATAAATGGAAGAATTTCATTTTTCAATACATTCAGGTTTAAGTCAATACCTTTTGAATTATCTGATATTATTTTTTCTGCCATTTCATTAAAAGAATTTTTAAGTATCTCAGGTATATTTCTTTCTATGTTTTTTAAAGCTGATGTGATTGAACGGGTAGTTTCGTCAACAGATGCAAAACAATCGTAGCTTCTCAAAAAATTGCGCACAACATATTGAAAATCTTTGTTATTTGGATTACTCTTTATAAGAGTCCTTAAATTGTCAAAAAACTCCCCGTGAAATTTTGTATATGTATTCTGCTGAAACTTGAGAAAATTTAAAATTTCGGCATCATTCATTTCTATGTCATTCAAAAGTGTTTCAAACAAAACGCTTAATATCGGATCGCTTTTTATGTTTGCATTAATAAACTGTCTGTTAAGAAGAAGTTTTTTTGCCCCATCTGTTAGAACAGGAGAGTTCTGAAGAATTTTTATAAATTTTTCGAACACAGAGTCAGGATTGTAGTTAAAAAGGTTCTGACCGGTTTGATTGCTTGGATCCTGCTTGGACGGTTTTGTTACTTTGGTAGGATCTATTACGTCAAATGGTGTAATTTGTTCTGTTTTTAGTTTTGGTTTACTGTATGAACTATCATTTACCGTATTGCCTGTTTTAATATTTATATTGTTGTCAAACATAATGTCTCCTGATTTAAGGTATATTTATTATACTATATTATCAAATAAATTTAAACTCTATAGTAGTATATCGGCAAAAATATGGTTTAAATAAGTCAAAAAATAAAAAACATACTCTAAAATGCTTAATAATTTATAAAAAATGCCGATATAAAAATCAAGAAAAGGTTCGAATAATTCGAATAAGGAGATTAATATGGATAACAATTTTGATTCTGTACTGGACATGTATCTTTTTGAAGCAAATTCTCTGCTAGAACAACTGGATGAAATTTTACTCAGGGCAGAAAGCGAACAGGCATTTGATAAAGAGTGCGTCGATGAAATATTCAGAATAATGCATACAATTAAGGGTTCATCTGCAATGATGCAGTTTAACAGCATTATGACAATATCACATAAAGTAGAAGACTTGTTTTATTATATAAGGGAAAACGGAGTAGAAGCCAAATATAATGAAGACCTGGTAAATCTGGTATTCAAGTTTACGGATTTTATAAAAGATGAAATCTCTAAAATAGAAGAAGGGCAGGAACTTGAAACAAATCTACAGCCATTTGAAAAAGAAATACTGGATTTTTTGAATATAATATCTGGAAAAACGGCTGAAAAAAATACTTCACTAAACGAAGAAGCAGCATTGACTCAATCTTCAGCTGTTCTAAAAAAAGAGGAAGAAATTGATGAAACGGCTGTGAAAACAGATTTTATAGGCAATGCATATGCTATTAAGATTATTTTTGATGATGATATTGGAATGGAAAATATAAGGGCATATCTAATAGTTAATCAATTAAAAGAAACAGGAGTTGACTTTTCGTATAAGCCGGAGAACATAGAAAGTATTTCGGAAACATCTCAGGACATAATAAAAAACGGATTTTTCGTGTATGTTGATGATAAAGAATCTTTAAATGCTGCTGTGGGCGTAGTAAGAGAAGCTTTAAATGTAAAAAATTATACAGTTATAGAATACTCTAAGGAACAAAAACAAAGTCCTAAAGAAGAGCACTCAGAGATTAACGATAATTCCGGTAAGATAGGGGCAGCTGCAAAACCCGTTAGCACTACAAGGGTGGAATCAACAGCAAAGCACAGTAAGCAGAGCTTGATTACAGTGAACCTTTCAAAGTTGGACAAACTGGTGAACATCGTGGGAGAATTGGTTATTGCAGAATCAATGGTGGCTTCAGATAATGAGATAAAAAAGCTGAATTCTGAAAATTTCACGAAATCAACCAGACAGATGCGAAAGCTGACAGACGAACTTCAGGACATTGTAATGTCTCTCAGAATGGTGCCTGTATCGGGCGTGTTCCATAAAATGAAAAGAATAGTACGAGACATGGGAAAGGAATTAGATAAAGATGTTGAACTGATACTTTCCGGAGAAGATACAGAAATAGATAAAACCATTGTTGACGGAATTTCAGATCCAATAATGCATTTGGTTAGAAATGCAATGGATCACGGAATTGAATCGGGCGATGAAAGAATACAAAAGGGTAAAAACGAGAAGGGTATAATAAGACTGTCAGCTTCAAACACAGGCGGAGAAATTCACATAACTGTTGAAGACAACGGAAGAGGATTTGAAAGCGAAAAGATTCTTATGAAGGCTAAAGCAAAAAATATGCTGACCAAACCTGAAAGCGAATATACTGCGAAGGAAATCTATCAATTCTTGATGCTACCGGGATTTTCAACAAACGAGGCAGTTACGGAATATTCGGGAAGAGGAGTCGGCATGGATGTTGTTAAATCAAATGTAGAAAAGGTTGGCGGAACTGTTGCTCTGGACAGCAGAGAAGGTGAAGGGACAACCATAACATTTAAAATACCTCTGACGCTTACAATAGTTTCCGGCATGCAGGTAATAGTGGGAGAATCGGAGTTTATTATACCGATTAAAAATATTCAGCAGTCATTTAAAACAACTGAAAAGGAAATTATCAACAACACTGATGGCAGAGAAATGATTTTAATCAGGGAAAAATGCTATCCAATTGTCAGAGTAAATGAACTTTACGGCATATCCTCCGATGTTACAAGTATCGATGACGGAATATTAATTCTTGTGGAGTCCGGAGACAGCAGCATATGCTTGTTTGTAGATCACATAATAGGAGAACAACAGGTTGTGGTTAAGCCGCTGCCTCAAATATTAAATAAATATAATTTAAAAGAAGCAGGAATTTCCGGATGCTCTATACTGGGAGACGGAAGTATAAATTTAATCCTTGATATAGGAAATTTAATAGAAAGTATGTAGATATGGTAAAATTAACAGACGGCGAATTTCTTGAATTTGTTCATTATATGCATAATAATTACGGAATAGATCTTTCTAAAAAAAGAATATTGATTGAGGGAAGACTATCGAACATAATAGAAAAAAAAGGCATGAAAAGCTTTGGTCAATACCTCGAAAATGTTAAGAAAAATAATAAGGATGAAATTACAACACTTATAAATAAACTTACTACAAATTATACATATTTTTACAGAGAAGATAATCACTTTAAATATTTAAAGGATGTGATACTTCCTTACGAAGAGAAGAATAATAAATCAAAAATACTGAGCATATGGAGTGCAGGTTGTTCTTCGGGAGAAGAGCCGTATACATTGGCCATGGTAATTGATGATTATTTTAAGTTTTCAAGAGGTCAGTGGAAAATTCAAATATTGGCTACAGATATATCGGAAAATGTCCTTTCAAAGGCTCGTGAGGGCGTTTACGCCGAAGATTCGTTAAAGAATCTTCCGGAAGCATATAAGAAAAGATATTTTGCAAAGACTGACGACGGTAAATTTCGGGTCTTGCCTAATATAAGAAAATATATAACCTTTAATGTGTTTAATTTGATGAATCCAATAACTGTTAAAAATAAACATGATGTAATTTTTTGCAGAAATGTAATGATATATTTTAATGCTGAAACAAAAATAAATATGGTAAATAAATTTTATGAGGCGACAAAGCCCGGGGGGTATTTAATGATTGGTCATGCTGAAACCATACAAAGGAACAAATCAAAATACCAATATATAAATCCGGCAATCTATAAGAAGGTATAATATGATAAAAAATAAAATAAAAGTACTTATTACAGATGATTCGCTCTTGTTCAGAAATGTTTTGAAAAATGAACTAAATAAGGATAACTATATAGAAGTCGTAGGAACTGCCATAGACCCAATTGATGCCATGGAAAAAATTAAAATACTTAATCCGGATATTCTTGCGTTGGATGTAGAAATGCCGAAAATGGACGGATTGACTTTTATAAAAAAACTTATGACTGAGCACCCTATGAAAGTTGTGCTTGTAAGTTCAATGAATATAAGCGTATTTGATGCTTTGCATTCAGGTGCGGTGGATTTTGTTAAGAAACCTGATATGTCATCAGGCAATGATCTCGAGATGTTTTTTAGAGAACTTAAAACTAAGATTAAAATTGCTTCCATAGCAAAGCTTGTCACATATACAGGACAGAAAAAAGAATATATACCCAAGGAAAGTGTAAAAACTGATAACACAAAACAAGCAATGCATAAGCTTTCAAAAATTATAAAAAGCAAAATTATTGCGATAGGAGCATCTACAGGAGGTACAGAAGCAACACTAAAAATTCTTAAAGCTTTGCCTGCAGAAGTTCCTGGAATACTCGTAACCCAACACATGCCTCCAGGATTCACAAAAATGTATGCGGACAGGTTAAACAAAATTTGCAGTATTAACGTGCGAGAAGCACAGGACGGAGACCGAGTCGAAAACGGACTTGCGCTGATTGCTCCTGGAGACAGGCAAATGAGGATTGCCAAAGACCAAAAGGGTTACTACGTAACATGTAAACCTGGAGATAAGGTCAGCGGCCATTGCCCGTCAGTCGATGTATTGTTTGATTCTGTTGTAAAAGCTGCAGGGAAAAATGCAATCGGAATTATACTTACAGGAATGGGTAAGGACGGAGCACAGGGACTTTTGAATATGAAAAAGGCCGGAGCATATACAATAGGCCAGGATGAAAAATCTTCTGTTGTTTATGGAATGCCTATGGTTGCGTTCAACATAGGCGCGGTGGAAGTGCAATCATCAATAGATAATATTGCGGATATATTGCTCAAATATCTGAACAGATAATAATTACAAGGCATTAATTGCATTGAACTATGAATGAAGTTGTGCAATTACTCAGAAAGGAGAATCATATGTCATCAATTTCATCAAGTATTTACGGTTCGTCCGTAAGCAAGGGAGTCGGAGGTCTGCTGTCGGGACTAGATACTGACGAATTAGTAGAACAAATGACGGCAACCACAAGAAGCAAAATAAACAGGCAGTATCAAGCAAAACAAAAATTATTATACAAACAAGAAGCATACCGCGAAGTAAGTTCAAAGCTTCTAGAGTTTAGCAACAAGTATTTTTCGTACTCGACCGGTTCAAAAACGAACATTCTAAGTTCGAGCTTCTTTGAATCCTACACGTATAAGTCATCATCAGATTATGTAAATGTAACAGGGAATACAGATAATATAAAGAATTTCTCTATAAATAGCATAACAAGTGTCGCATCAGCTGCCAGTTTATCTTCTAATAAGAAGGTAACGAGTGAAATATTCAGCAGCAGTGATATTAAGGATAAAGTTTCTACTCTTGCAGGCGAGACGTTTACTGTTAACTATGAGGGTAAAGGCTACAAAGTTACTATTGATAAAGAATTCAGCGGAGAAACACTCGCAGACGTTGTAAACCAGCTAAATGTTCAGCTTGGTGAGTTGAAGGATTCCGAAGATAATCCGCTTAACATTAGTTTTGGATTAAACGGAGATAAATTTGAGCTTTCAGATGGTTATATCTCTGCCGGAAGCACGAGGTTTTTGGAAACTTTAAATTTAGGTACGGGAGAAGAAAACGGCAAAATTTCTTCAGAGGCAGTTTTGGAAGCCGATCTTGTAAGAGAAAAATCAGAAGTTTTAAGTGATACATCATCATATATTACTTTTGAGTATAACGGAATTGCAAAAACAATAAATCTCGCAGAAATAGTTGAAGTTCCAAAAGAAGGCGGAGGTACGGAAGAAATAACGCTGGATAATGAAAATGCATTAACAAGATACTTACAAAATGAGCTTGATAAAGCTTATGGAAAAGACAGAGTAAGTGTTGAGCTAAATGGCAGCGCTCTTTCGTTTTCTGCCGTAGGAGATACAAAGGATACTGATGTTTTCGGTATAAAGTCTATAAGTAAGGACTTGAGCAGATTAACCGGTCTTGAAAGCGGAGTGGGAAATAGAGTAAATTTGTATACAACTTTGGAAGAATCAGGAATCGAAGGTTTAAACACTCCTGCTGGGGAAGATGGTAAATATTCAATTACAATAAATGGTACAACATTGGAATTTGAAAAAACAGTTGCATTAAATGATGTTATAAAGACTATAAACAACAATTCGGATATGGGAGTAAATATTACTTATTCAAATACTACAGATACATTTTCTGTGATTGCCGATGAAACGGGTTCCCATATGGGTATTGATATACAAGATGATGGAGAAGGAAGCCTAGCATACGCTTTATTTGGCAGTGACAGAAATGTAACAGAAGGAAATGATACAAAGATGTCATATACGTTAAATGGTGTAGATGTTGAAGTTACTCGAAGCACAGCAAATTTTACTGTTGATGGTATAAATGTTGAATTAAGTAATAAAGCCCAAGGGGCTGCAACATCTGAACAGCCAATTACATTTGACGTAACCAATAATACCGATGAGATTATAGAAAAGGTAAAGGGGTTTATTGATGACTACAATGAAATAATTGAGCTTATAGGTACACAGACTAGTGAAAAACCAGACAGCGACTATCAGCCTCTGACACCTGAACAGCAAGATGAAATGAGTGAAGATGAAATTAATAGTTGGACTGAAGAAGCAAAAAAAGGTATACTCTTTGGTGATTCTAAGATGAATTCATTGTTGAGAAATATGAGAGAAGCAATGTCAGGCTTTACGGATGTAAGTAGTTTGTCGATGTCAAGCATAGGAATTTCAGCTGCAAGCATGGATACCAGCGGTAAGTTGATTCTAGATGAAACGAAATTTAAAGAGCAATTATTTGAAAATCCTGATGAAATTGTAAATTTATTTACTGCTTCAGCAAGCGATACAGATTCTGATGCAAAATCAGGAATAGCATTGCAGCTTCAGTCAATATTGAGATCGAACGTCGGAGTTTCAGGAACTAAAGGTATACTGATAGACGAAGCAGGTATGTCTGGAGGATATACAGCAGACAAAAACTACATTTCTGAAAGAATTGAGGATTACGAGGATAAGATGGCTGAGCTCAAAGTAGACCTTGAAAATGAAAGAGAGAGATATTGGAATAAGTTTTCGGCTCTTGAGCAAGCACTAAATAATCTGAATGCACAAAGTAGCTGGCTAACAGATATGATGGGATAAATCGGAGGAATAAAGAATGTTAAATCCATTTGAGCAATACAAAAAAACTTCAGTGAATACTATGACAAAAGGAGAGCTTCTTATATTGCTGTTTGATGAAGCAATAAAAAAACTTAATCAGAGTAAAATTTTGCTAGATAATAGCGATTATAATAATGCCAGCATAATGCTTGAAAAAACCAGAAAAATTTTTAACCATCTTATTGTTACTTTGGATGATAACTATGCTATTTCAAAGGAATTGGAGGATATGTACAGGTTTTTTATAACCCAGACAATCAAAGCATCAGCTATGAAATCATCAGAATATATAGATGACATACTTCCAATGATTAAAGAATTTAGAGATACGTGGGCAGAAGCAGATAAAATAACAAGAACTTCAAAAAACTAAGGATGGAATATGGATAAATTATTGGAAGAAAAAAAAGAGGCCGCCATAGAATTGAGAAACTTTACCAAAGAAATAATAGCAGTTTCTTTGAAAACGGAGTATGAGAAAGCTAACTCTATGATTGATGAAAGAAAGAAGCATATAGAAAAAATCAATTCTATAAACACAGCGATAGAAGAGTATCCTTACAAGGATTATGACTACGCTGATTCAGAAAGTGCTATAAAAGCAAAGAAGGAAATAAGGGCAATTTTTGCAGAAATAGCGGAAATGGATAAAACAATACGAAAAAAAATAAATGTTGAATTAAAGGATATCAAAAAAATATTAATACAACCTGAGCAGCATTCAAAAAAGACGTTAAATATTAGAGCATAAAAGAACAGGGATAACCTGTTCTTTGACCTTATTCTTATAGAAGCGAGAGTAGTTCATCAATTGTTACGTTAAAAGGAGGAATTATGAGAAAGAGCGTTAGAGAGAAAAACGATTTCAAAGCACATAAGAGTATAACTACAAAGTTTATATTAACACTTTTTATTGTATGTTTCGTAATGTTGGTTGCAACCGGAGGCATAATAGGGTCGACTATAAATTCAAGGTTAATTGAAAATGAAAAAATAATATTGAATGAAACGTCAAGCAGTGTAAGCAATAAAGCAGAAGTATTCTTTGAGAGATATATTGCAATAATAGAACAGATGGCTCAGGACAAAAATTTACAGCAGTTTCTTGTGGATGCCAAGGGCAGAAGCACACTGACACAGACAGAAGGCTTTATGACTGCTGCAAAGACAGTAGAAGATACGCAAAAAATGGATCCGGAGGTTATACTTTCTGCGTATATAGCAGAAGATGACTATTACCTGGTGTCACCTTCCGTATATTCAAAGGCGGACTATGATGTATCTTCAAAGGAATATTATAAAGCGGTTACAGAAAATAGAATATGCATAACAGATCCGTATGTAGATGCAATAACCGGCGGCATAGTCATAACTATTTCCGGACCTATTACGGTTAACGGTAAGATTGAAGGATTGGCTGCTGTAGATATAGCAATAGAAAAACTTACAAAAATGGTTGGAGAATATGCTTTGGGAGATACGGGGTATTTTTCGCTGATTACAAAGAACAATATTGTTGCAGCACACAGGGATGAGGACAGCCTTCTAAAACCAATAGATGAAATAAGCTTGAGCGACAGTATTATAGCATCGATTAATAGTGGTTCACAGGAAGTTTCAGAATATGTTTATAAAAATGAGAAACTTTTTGGTAACAGCGTATCTATAGGGAGTACGGGATGGAAAATACTGTCATCGATGCCTGAGAAAGAATTTATGGCTGATACAAGGCAGCTGCTTACTACAATTATTACTGTTTTCCTGATAGTACTTATTATTCTGCTTATAACTCTGGCTATACTGATAAACAAAATGACAAAGCCTATAAAGAAATTAACTGAAACTACAAATAAGCTTGCAAAAGGCGATCTGAATGTAAGCCTTGAAATAAAAAGCGATGATGAAATAGGTGAACTGGCAAAATCTGTTGACAGTTTAACCTTGAGATTGAAATCTTACATACTTTATATTAATGAGAGCGTAAAAGTTCTTAGTGAAGTTGCTGACGGAAATCTGGCAATGGAATTGGAGAATGATTACGAGGGAGAATTTGCAAAACTAAAAGCAGCATTAATACATGTATCAAATACACTAACAGATACAATCGGAAAAATAAAAAATTCATCCAGCTCAATAAATATGAACGCAGAGCAGGTATCAACAGGAGCCCAGACATTGGCTCAGGGAACGACAGAGCAGGCCAGCGCCATAGAAGAATTATCAGCTGAGGTAAATGAAATATATCAGACAATAGTAGGAAATGCTGATTATGCTAAAAATGCCGGAGACAAAGCCACAGAGGCATCAAGAGAAGTAGAAATAGGAAACGGTCATATGAGAGATATGCTTTCTGCCATGGATGAAATAAGCAATTCCTCAAGCGAAATAGGAAAAATTATAAAAGTAATAGATGATATAGCTTTCCAAACTAATATACTTGCATTGAATGCAGCTGTTGAAGCAGCAAGGGCGGGTTCTGCGGGCAAGGGATTTGCCGTAGTTGCGGATGAAGTAAGAAATCTCGCACAAAAATCTGCTGAAGCAGCAAAACAGACAACCACATTGATAGAAAATTCTATACAGGCAATAAATAAAGGAACCGTATTGGCAGACGAAGCAGAAAAATCGCTGTCAAGTATAGTGAGTAAGACAAATGAAACAAATGAATTGATCAATGAAATTGTTAAAGCATCTTCACAACAAACCGTTTCGGTTAATCAGATAAGAAGTGGAATAGAACAAATTTCTTCTGTAGTGCAGGAAAATGCAGCAACGGCGGAAGCAAGTGCTGCTAATAGTGAAGAGCTTTCTGGACAATCACAGATACTGAACGACTTGATAAGCCGTTTTAAAACAAATGCTCCGGCAGAAAATAATTAGCATGAAAACCGGAAATATAAAAATTTCCGGTTTCTTTATACATTTTACTGCTGTGGTATTCTTTACTAGTAGAATTGATTTGAATTAATCTGATATGGAGGTCTTGCATAAGAATGGCAATCAAAAAAAGGCTGAAAAGCAAAAACAAAATTAAAATAAGCAGACGCAATAAAGAGTCAAGGGTTAAGAAAGGAAGCATTAAAACAAGAATATTTTCGAGATCGATATCTCTCGTTACGGTGGTTGTCATAGTATTGGGAGGATTTTCCGTCTACCAAAACTATAGTTCAACATTTGAGACTCTGAAACAGACAATGGTGAATCTTGCACAGGTATCCTCAGATGTTATTGCAAATAAGCTGGATGTTTATAAAACAGTTGCGTCAGAGTTTGGATTAAATCCTGTGCTGTCGGATTTGTCGTCACAAAAAAAGGATAAGCTGAAAATCATTTCTCAAATGGTTGAAAGATATGAGCTCGTAGATGCCTTTACAGTTAATGCAATGGGAAGAGGAGAATCACCGGTAACAGGAGAATTATATGTTGTTAATGATACAGAATATTTTGCTTCAGCAATGGATGGGACTGTATACGTTACAGAGCCTGAATTAAATAAAAAATTAGATAAGGTCACACTTACAGTTGCAGCACCGTTATGGAAAAACGGATCTTACGGTTCATCTGTTAATGGAGTTGCTGTTATAGTTCTGGACGGAAAAGTTTTGTCAGATGTTTCCGGTGCGGTAAAAATAGGAAAAAACGGTTACGGGTTTATTTTAAATAATGAAGGCTTGACAATAGGACACCCGGAATATGAGAAAGTATTAAATGGAGAAAATGCAATAAATTTATTTGAGACTGACGCAAACTATGAGTCAATTGCTGAAGCAGAGAAGAAGCTTATGAATGGAGAAATTGATTTCGGGGAATATTCTTTTGACAGTAAAAAGAGCCTTATTGCGTATTCTCCGATATCAGGAAGCAATGGCTGGGGTTTTTTTGTAAGTGCTCCGGAATCAGAATATTTGAAATCCACCAATATGGGAATTGTGTTAATATTAATTGTATCTGCATTATCTTTAGTTGCAGCATACTTTGGCGGAATGAAAACAGCAAAAAAAATTGCAGATCCTGTTATTCAATGTGCCGACAGAATTAAGAAACTTTCAGAAGGAGATTTGCATAGTGAAATAAATTTGTCAGACAGAAATGATGAAGTGGGAATTTTAATAGAATCTTTGAGAAATACAATTAATGGAATAAATATTATTATAAACGATATTTCATGCCAACTTGGAGCTATTTCCGAAGGGGATCTATCAAATGAAATAAATATGGAATACAGCGGCGACTTTAATTCAATAGCCGTTTCAATGAAAAAAATTAATCTTTATCTTAATTCTATTGTAAGCCAGGTTAACGAAAGTTCAGAACAGGTTGCAATTGGTTCAGAGCAGGTTGCATCAGGAGCTCAGTCATTATCTCAGGGTGCCTCGGAGCAGTCTGCATCCATAGAAGAGTTGTCAGCAACACTCAGCGAAATATCCAAAAAAATAAAAAGCAATGCATCCAATGCAGAAAAGGCATCAGAAGCATCTCATGAATCATCAAAGCAGGTTGAAGCGGGTAGCAGCTATGTAAAAGATATGAATAAGGCAATGAGCAATATCAGTCAGTCATCGCAGGAAATTGCGAAGATAATTAAAGTTATAGACGATATAGCTTTCCAGACAAATATACTTGCTCTAAATGCGGCTGTAGAAGCTGCAAGGGCAGGAGAAGCAGGAAAAGGGTTTGCGGTTGTTGCCGATGAGGTTAGAAATCTTGCGTCAAAGAGTGCCCGGGCGGCAAAAACCACCTCTGAGCTTATTGTAAACTCATTGAAAGCAGTTGAAGATGGATCAAAGGTATCAAAGCAGACAGAAATGTCATTGGATATGGCAGTAGAAAAATCTGAAGCAGCTTTATATATGATAGAAGAAATTTCGAGGGCTTCTGTTGAGCAGGCGTCAGCTATATCTCAGGTGTTGGAAGGTGTTGAACAGATTTCTTTAATAATACAGACAAATTCGGCGACAGCTGAGGAAAGTGCTGCTGCCAGTCAGGAGTTAAGCGAACAGTCACAGAAGTTGAAAAAGCTGGTTGAGTCAATAAAGCTAAGAGAAAGGCTCAAGGAGTCTAATTTTTAATGCCAGCTAAGGATTATTTTATAAATATCAAGTGAATTTTTAAAATATTTTCCCGATATAGTATTTGTAAGGATTTAAAGAAGTAAACTGTGAAAAGAGGCAAAAAATATATTTTTAGTTAAACAGTTCCTCATCACAGAAAAAACTATTAAAAATAATTTAAAATATATAAGAGCACAGCTCTCATAAAATCAGGAGGACGTTATGGCATTGCTATGGACTAAAAACTTAGAGGTTGGAGTTGACTTAATTGACAACCAGCACAAAAAATGGTTTGAAAAGGCAGATAAGCTTTTTGAGGCAGGAAAAAGCGGCAAATCGAAGGAATATATAATTCAGATGTTCGATTTCCTTGACGAGTATACAAAGACTCATTTCAAAGACGAGGAAAAGTATATGACAAGTATTAATTATCCAGAATTAAGTGCTCAGAAACAAATGCATGAAGGGTTCATAAAAAAATTAGCAGAACTCAGAAAACAGTATGAGACAGCAGGGGCAAATTTGACAGTAGTAATAAGCTCGAACCAGTTTATATTAGACTGGCTTACAAAGCACATTTCATTAGCGGATAAAAAAATAGGTGAATATGCAAGATCAAAAAAATAAAATATTGCGGAGTTAATTCCTAGAGAATTACTCCGTTTTTTTATTGTGGGAAAATACTTGCCTAAATGACTCAGATTAGTATTCAATTCATGTATTGCCCTGGAAATATTTCGATAATTTTGTCGAAAAAAAACCAATCTTGATTGTGTTGATACATAGTTTTTCCGGAAAAGTTCGATGTGCAAGGGTTCTTTTACAGAGGATTAATGGCTGCTATTTATAAGGTAGATTGACACTAATGCAATCATTAGTCCTATTATGTCTTTTTTATATATTTTTTCTTTAAAAAAGAACAAACCTATTATAAGTATAATTATAATTGATATAAGGCTGGATAGCATATAGGCTACAGATGTATCAATGTATGAAAGTGCCAATACTAAAAAAGTAGTATTAAATAAGTTAGGTATTCCAAGTGTAAGACCTATCATTATGTCTTTTGCATATATATGTGATTTTTGCCTGATAAGCAATATAAGGCTTGTGATAAAAGATGATAAAAAAATAAAGAGTGTGAGAATGTCACGGCAGTCAACAGAACCATATTTTTGATACACTTTAGCTGTAAATTGAGCTAAACCTCCCAATATTATTAAAAGAATTAAATTTTTGTCTAACTTGAAATGTTTAATATTTTCGAAGTCAAGATTAAATATTAATATTGATATGATGCATAAAATAATACCGGCAGACTGCAGCGAAGAAGGATATTCTTTCCAGAAAAACATTGATATTATCATTGGAATTACTACACTAATTTTCATAAATGTACTTGCAATGCCCATTCCGCTGATAGATATACTTTTTTGATATTGAAAGAAAGAAAAACAGAAAATAGGGCCAAACAATGTTCCGGTTATCATTGCCCATCCGGCGGAAGCCTCAATTGATAATATGTCGGCGTTGCAGAATACTATTTTATATTCGTTCATAAAATTATGCAAACTGCTTAGTGTAATAAGATTAAACATATTTTTATAAACAACTATTATAAGACTTACAATTAATGCTGATATGTAGTTAAAAGTTATAATAACATGAAGATTAATTTTTTGATTTTCAAACATCCTGAATATAACAGCAACAAGTATGCCGCATAGAATTGAAAGTGCAAGATATATCATTTTATTTACCTGTCCTAATTATATGATGGAGGGTTAAAAGAATTTAAACTATAACCCATTTTTTTCGATAGATTTCCAATCGCTTCTATAGCCCTATGTTTAAATGAATTAATAATTTTTTCATTAAACCTAAAATCCGGCCCCGCTATGCTTATACTGCCTAACACATGCCCATCATGACCAAGTATTGGTACAGCAAAGGCAGTTACACCGTCATCAATTTCACTTGTTGTAAGTGCATATCCATTTTTCCTAATTTGCTTAAAATCATTTTTAAGCTTTGGGAGATAATATTGTTCTTTAAATTCTCTTTGTTGAAAGTTGACGCATTTTTCCAGTTCAGCATCTGTAAGGAAGGCAGCTATACTTTTACCTGTAGCTCCTTTCATCATAGGCAAATTTACACCTATTTCAGAAGTGATTTTTAAAGCATTGGTACTCTCTATTTTATCTAGGCAGATTACTCTGCAGTTATCATATTTGACTAATATAATAGTTTCGCCTGACAGCTGTGCTAACGACTCCATTATACTATAGGATCCTTTGATTAAGAAATCATCATTTTGGCGAATGCTTGCTAATCTAACAATTTCATTTCCTATTATATATTTTCCGTCAATAGTAGTATCTACAAATCCTGAATTTTTCAAATTAACTAACAATCTGTATACTGTACTTTTGTTTAGTGACATTATTTCTGAAATCTCAAGCAAGCTAATTTCTTTTCTATTACTGTTAAAACATTTCAATATGGATAAAGCTCTTTCAACAGCTCTTACATTGTATTCCATTTAAAAGCCTCCAGTTTTATAAGGTGAAATATAAGTTTTATAATATATAATATATAGCAAATAACCTTAATTGTCAAATTTATTTAAATATTTGGATAGTAGCTATAATACTGCAAAATTTTAACTGCTTTATAGTAATTACACAAATTTATAAAATTAAAACTTGGTTTTATTCTATAGAACTAATACCAAGAGTTTACAGATTCCAAAATTTCCTAAAATTTAATAAACATTGTTGAAAATGCATGTATTATGCAATATAATAGATATAATAAAAACCTAGTTTCATTAAAATAAATATCGGAAAAATTAAATTGATTTTGCTTTCGGTTGTAAGACTGCCAATTACTTTTAATTGCATTGCTTTATTTATAAAATTTAGTAAGGCCAAATGCAAAAATTAACAATTTATTTTAAAGGTTTAATCTAAATAATGACATTTTATAGCCGATAAATATACAAGGTTAAAAAATATATCAATATAGTTAATGTGATAAAAATAATTAAAATAAGGATGGTTTTATTTAATATGCATGTATATATTAAAGACGAAATTTTTAAATATAGCAATGATGCTGAGAATGTTGATAAAATATTTAACAATATCAATATAACTCTGGAAAAGATGGGATTGCAATTCTCACATATTGTAGTAGACGATGAAGTAATATATGATAATTATTATAACTACATCATTAAAAATATTAAGAATGTAGAAAAGGTTGAAGTTATTGCTGTAACCATTGTGGAAATGATTAATGAATCTATCATATTAGCTGAACAATATGCAAAAAATGCAATCCCAATAATTAGTAGGTTAGCGGAGGGTTTCTATCAAAAGCCAAATCAAAATATATGGTCACAGCTTACAGACTTATTTGAAGGAATCCAGTGGATTATTCAATCCATTTCGCAGATAAATCTAATTGAAGCTTCAAAGGATGTTGTAAGTGACTATGGAGTATGGAATGAATATGTTCAAGAGGTGTCGAAATTGAATGATATTATTCCTGAATTAGAGAATGCAATTCTTAATAAAGATAACATATTAATTGGGGACATGCTTTTGTACGAAATAATTCCCGTATTTGAAACTATGACAGAAAAATTAGGTGGATTAAAATCTGAGGCGGTTAATTAAGATGTTAGAAGATAATATTATTTATTTAAAAAAGAACTATCCCAACTTGTACGAAGAAATAGAAAAAACAGAAGCAAAAAATTTTCAAAGCAATATATCCATAGAGCATACAAAAAATAATCAAGAAACCATAAAAATAAAAAAAGACGAAAGAGACTTTTATCTTCACAGCAAGTATAATCCATTACGAGAAGCTGAGGCTATAATAAGTAAACTTGAAGAAAAAGAAAGCATAGATGATAATTCACACGTTGTTTTTTATGGATTAGGTCTCGGTTACCACATAGATATATTTACAAAGAGACATCCAAATACGTCCTTTTCACTATATGAACCATCAGTTGAAGTGTTTCACAAATTTTTAGAAAAGATAAACTTTAGAAAATTATCCTCTGATAAACTAGAAATTATACAATGCGAGTTTAAACCTAAGTCAGTAGATATTTTTTTGAGTGCGCTGCTCAATAAAATGAACAAGAAATTTATCATAATGGATTTACCGATTTATGAAAATATATTTGAAGAACAATATAATAATTTTTTTAGCAAATTTAAAGAATTAGTAAAAATTAAAAGAAGTAGTCTACATACGGATTATGCTTTTCAAAAAAGATGGACAGTTAACAGCATGAAAAACTTAAAAGAGGTGTTGTCAACTCCAAACATAGTATCAGAAAAGGCTGGTGCTTTTAAAGCTAAAACAGCAATATTAGTAGCAGCAGGGCCATCTCTTAATGAAGAAATTGAAAATTTAAGATATATTAAAGATAATGGATTAGCCTATATATTCAGCGTAGGGTCAGCTATAAATACACTAATCAATAATGATATATATCCTCATGCAACATGTACATATGACCCCAGTGTTAAAAACCAAATGGTTAATGAAATAATAAAGGAAAAGGGTATAAATGAAATTTCTATGATTTTTGGGTCGTCCGTAGGCTATGAAACATTGGAAAATTATCCGGGAAATAAATACCACATGATAACAAGCCAAGATTCTGTTGCATTGTACTATTTGAAAAACAATGACGGAAGTGCCTTAGATTTAGTTTCTGATGCCCCTACGATTGCTGCAGTAACACTTCAGCTGTTATTTATATTGGGATTTTGCAAAATAATACTAGTAGGGCAAAACTTGGGCTATCGCGATAAAAAGCGGTACTCCGAAGGGATATCATATAGTAGTGCAGAAGTAACTGACAAGGAATTAGAAAGTGCTGTATGGGCAAAAGATGTCTATGGCAATGATATATTAACTACAGATATGTTTAACTCGATGAGAAGGCAGATTGAAAGCTATATTAAACAATATCCGAGCGTAAGTGTGATAAATGCTACCAAAGGCGGAGCGAAAATCGAAGGGGCAGAGTTTATTGAGTTGGAAGAAATAATCAAAAGATATTTAAATGAAAATCTAGTGGAGAAAAACTGGTTAGAGGTTAAAAATATTGAATATGATAAAGAGTATCTGAAAAATCAATCTGCAAACATGGATAAATCCCATAGAAGTGTTTTAAAGATTAATAAAGAATATAGAGAAATATTAAACAAAATTGAAAAAACTATTAATAACAGGAAATATACTCAAGTACAAAACTTATACGTAAAATTAGATAAAGAGTTAAAAAGAATAGAAAATAATAGTTTTTACAAGACATTTATACTTCCTATGAACAGAGTTCAATACAAGATATTGGCTGATAGCATAGAGAGTTTAAATGAAGAAAAAGATCCCTATGAACAAGGGAAAAAAGTTATAAAAAGCTTTGGCAATTTTATAGATACTTGTGCTAATGATATAAAAATGATAGAACCAATTTATAGTGAAATGAAAGATAGCATTAATGAATTTATACTGAAATAAAAAATATTAAAATCAACATATAGGAGTGGACGATGAAAAAGGTTCTTGTAACGGGCGCAGATGGATTTATAGGCAGTCATTTAGTTGAAAAATTAGTTAAAGAGGGCTATAAAGTAAAAGCCTTTGTATGTTATAACTCATTTAATTCTTGGGGCTGGTTAGATTCTTTTTCAAAAGATGCACTATCGGAAATAGAAATATTTACCGGCGATATCAGAGATCCTAACGGAGTTAGAGAATCTATGAAAGGAATAGATGAAGTTTATCATTTAGCAGCGTTAATTGCTATTCCGTTCAGCTATCATTCTCCTGATACGTATGTTGACACAAATATCAAGGGAACATTGAACATATTGCAGGCAGCAAGAGATCTGGAAACTTCAAGGGTTCTCATTACATCCACTTCAGAGGTATATGGAACTGCCCAATATGTGCCCATAGATGAAAACCATCCGTTTCAAGGACAGTCTCCATACTCAGCTACAAAAATTGGTGCGGACAGGTTATCAGAATCATTCTATAGGAGTTTTAATACGCCTGTAACAATTGTAAGACCTTTTAATACTTACGGGCCGAGACAATCAGCCAGGGCTGTAATACCTACAATAATTACTCAATTATTATCGGGAAAAAGAGAAATACAGTTAGGTTCATTAACTCCAACCAGAGATTTTAACTTTGTTAGAGATACTGCCAGTGGCTTTATTGAAATAGCTAAATCTGATAAGACAATTGGTGAAGAGATAAATATTGCAACTCAACGAGAAATATCTATCGGTCAGCTTGCTGAAGAGCTGATACGTCAAATTAATCCTAGTGCTAAAATTGTATGCGATGAGCAAAGATTGAGACCGGAAAAGAGCGAAGTTAACAGACTGCTTGGTTCTAATGAAAAAATAAAGAGGTTAACCGGGTGGAAGCCTAAATATACTTTTGAACAAGGATTAGCTGAAACAATTGAATTTTTCAGAAACAATTTAGATAAATATAAGACAGATATTTACAATTTATAGGAGAAAATATGGAAAGAAAATTCATTCCGCTGTCTGTTCCTAATTTAAAGGGTAAAGAATTGGAATATGTAATTCATGCCGTTGAAACAGAGTGGGTTTCTACAGGCGGACCATATGTCAATGAGTTTGAAGAAAAAATAGCGCAATACGTTAATGTAAAGGGTGCTGTATCTTGTCAAAACGGAACATCCGGATTGCACATAGCGCTTCAGGTATGCGAAGTAACAAGGGAAGATGAGGTAATAGTACCTGCATTGACATTTATTGCTGCAGTTAATCCGGTTAAATATGTTGGAGCAGAACCAGTATTTATTGATTGCGATGATTCACTTACCATGGATGCGGATAGGCTCATGGAATTTTGTAATAACGAGTGTAAGTTTATTGATGGAAAACTTATTAATAATAAAACACTGAAACACATAAAAGCGGTTATTGTTGTTCATGTTTTTGGAAATATGGCTGACATGGAAAAGATAATGAATGTGGCAGATAAATTTAATTTAAAAGTAATTGAGGATGCTACAGAGGCAATAGGAACTTACTATACCAAAGGAAAATACAAGAATCTATTTGCCGGGACAATAGGGACGATGGGTGTATATTCTTTTAACGGTAATAAAATCATTACGACCGGCGGCGGTGGTATGATCGTATCTAACAGTGAAGAACTGTTAAAAAAATCGAAGCACCTTACTACTCAAGCTAAGAGCGACGAGTTGTACTATACACATGACGAAATAGGATATAACTATCGTATGACTAATTTGCAGGCTGCACTTGGACTGGCGCAAATAGAGCAGCTTGAAAAATTTATTGAAATAAAAAAAGATAACTATTACTTATATAAAGAAAAAATAAATGAGATACCCGGGTTATCGATTTTAGACTTTAAGGATAATATCAGAAGTAATTATTGGTTTTATTCATTAAAATGCGAGAACGGCTATTCTATGAGCAGAGATGAAATAATTAATTATTTAGCCGATAATAAAATTCAGACAAGACCAATATGGGGATTAATTAATGAACAAGAACCATATATTAAAAGTCAATCATACAAAATAGAAAAAGCAAAATACTACATAGAACGCATAGTAAATATTCCGTGCAGCTCAAATTTAGCAAAAGAAGATTTGCTATATGTGGTTAAATGTTTGAAAAATCCACGATAATAATCTTACTTGCAGGGGAGAGAGAATTATGGATATAAATGATTTTTTGATAGATGAAGAAATTACTATGCTTAAAGCTATGGAATTACTTGATAAAGTCGCTAAAAAGGTTTTATTTGTTTCCAAGGAAGGAAAATTAATTGCGGCTGTTACAGATGGTGATGTAAGAAGATGGATTTTAAAAAAAGGAAACCTTGATGCAAAAGTTAAATATATTGCTAATTATAATCCAAAGTTTGTATATGAAAAAGACAAAGATAAAGCTAAAAGCCTTTTAAAAAAGCACTCCGTTGAAGCTTTACCTATAGTCGATAGTGATATGCATATAATTTCAGTCGTATTTTGGAATGACGAAGAAATTATCAACAGAAAAAAAATGAATATTCCAGTTGTTATTATGGCGGGTGGGCTTGGTACGAGGCTTTATCCATACACAAAGATTCTCCCGAAGCCATTGATACCTATTGGTGAGATCCCGATTGCAGAGCATATAATAAACAGATTTTATAAATCCGGATGCAATAACTTTTTTTTAATTGTTAATCATAAGAAAAATATGATTAAGGCATATTTTAACGAAATAGAAAAAGGTTATAATATAAATTATATTGATGAAGAAATGTTTCTTGGAACAGGTGGAGGACTTAGCCTTATAAAAGGAAAGATTGACTCAACCTTCATATTATCTAACTGTGATATTCTAATAGAAGAGGATTACGAAAAAATATATAGATTTCATAAAAAAGAAAAAAATCTAATAACAATGGTATGTTCTTTAAAAACTATTAAAATACCTTATGGTGTAATTGATATAGGTGAAAATGGGGAAATTGAAAATATGAGAGAAAAACCCGAAATATCCTTTTTTACAAACACCGGAATGTATGTTGTTGAATCTAAAATAATAGAAGAATTGAAAGATAATACAGAGATTGGATTTCCGGATATAGTCGAAAGCTACAGACAGTCCGGTGAGAAAATTGGGGTGTATCCCATAAGTGAGAATGCTTGGATGGACATGGGACAATTCGATAAAATGGATGAAATGAGAAAAAGGTTAGAACGAGAGGATGTGTAAACAAATTGAAGTGGAATGGATTACCAGTGTTAGTATTTGGAAGCGGAGGCATTTCTAAAGAGACATATAATCTCGTCAAGCAGATCAATGAGTATAACTGTCAACAGACCTATGAAATTTTGGGCTTTGTTGAAAATGATAAGTTTAAGGTTGGAAATGAAGTAATTGATGGCTTGAAAATTGTAACATGTGATAATGATATAACAGAATATGTCAGAGTGTTTTCAATAGTAGGTATCATAATTCCAATTGGAAATCCTAAAGTAAAATTGACTATTTACAACAAAATTAAAGATATAAAAAATATAGTTTATCCTAATATCATTCATCCAAGCGTAAGATTTAATGAAGATGCTGTTTCTATAGGTATCGGAAATATATTAACAGCGGGTGTTAATTTAACATGCAACATAAATATTGGTAATTTTAACTTAATAAATCTGAATAGCACGATAGGCCATGATACTGTAATAGGAGACTATAATGTTATTAATCCTTTAGTTGCGATATCCGGTAATGTAACGATAAATAGCAACTGTCTAATTGGTACAGGTGCAAATATATTACAGCAGATTAAAATAAATGGCAATGCAACTATAGGAGCTGGGTCAGTAGTAATAAGGGATGTTGAAGAAAATAGTACTATCGTTGGTGTACCTGCGAAGCGAATTAAGTAGGGGGTGTTATTATGAAAAAAAAAGTGTTAATTATTGCTGAGGCTGGTGTAAATCATAATGGCGATATTAATATTGCTAAAAGTCTAATTGATGAGGCAAAGAATGCTGGTGTTGACTGTATAAAGTTCCAAACATTTATATCAGAAAATGTAGTTTCAAAACATGCTCCTAAAGCAGATTATCAAACCAGGAATACTTCATCAAAAGAAAGTCAACTTGATATGGTAAAAAAACTCGAATTATCATTTAAAGAGTTTAATGAACTGAAAGAATACTGTAGAGAAAAAGAAATTGAATTTTTATCTACAGCATTTGATTTTGAAAGTATAGATTTTTTGTATGGCATTGGATTGAAAAGATGGAAAATACCATCAGGCGAAATAACTAATCTACCTTATTTAATTAAAATTGCAAAGCTAGGTAAACCTATAATTATGTCTACAGGAATGAGTACCATAGACGAGATAAGGTTAGCAATTTCAATATTAAGAGAGAATGGTTCTGGAGAAATTACTGTACTTCATTGTACAACCGAATATCCAGCACCATATCAGAATGTAAATTTAAATGCAATGTTAACAATAAAAAATGAATTCAATGTACCAATAGGATATTCTGATCACACCAGGGGGATTGAAATACCTATAGCCGCGGTGGCTATGGGAGCTACAGTTATTGAAAAACACTTTACTCTTGATAGGAATATGGAAGGACCTGATCATAAGGCAAGTATAGAACCTGATGAATTAAAAGCTATGGTAAGTGCCATTCGAAATGTTGAATTGGCAATTGGCACCGGTGAAAAAAAACCTGCAGAGTCAGAAGTGAAAAATATAAATATTGCACGGAAAAGTATTATAGCAAAAAGAAGTATAAAAAAAGGAGAAATTTTTACTGAAGAAAATCTAACGGTTAAGCGACCAGGCAACGGAATTAGCCCAATGAAATGGTTTGAAGTACTTGGTCAGATTGCAACAAAAGATTTTGAAGAAGATGAGTTGATAAAAATATGAAAAAGATATGTGTAATTACAGGAACAAGAGCAGAATATGGCTTGCTTAGGCCATTGATTGATAAGATAAATAATGACTATGAACTTAAGCTACAGCTGGTAGTTACAGGAATGCATTTATCTCCTGAGTTTGGTCTTACATATAAAGAAATAGAAAATGACGGTTATAAAATTGATGAAAAAATTGAGATTTTACTTAGTTCCGATACAACAGTAGGTATTTCTAAGTCAATTGGGTTGGCAATGATAAGTTTTGCGGATGCTTTTGAAAGAATAAAACCTGAAATGGTTGTTTTGTTAGGAGATAGATATGAAATATTTGCAGCTGCCAGTACTGCTATGATAGCTGGAATACCGATTGCACATCTTTATGGTGGTGAAACTGGGGCTGGCACAATAGATAACATGTTGAGGCATGCTATTACTAAATTCAGTTTTCTGCATTTTACTTCTACTGAATTCTATAGAAAGCGAGTGATACAATTAGGTGAAAATCCTAAAAATGTTTATAATGTGGGTTCCTTAGGTGTTGAAAATATTAAAAGCCTAAAATTGTTGTCAAAGGAAGATTTAGAGAAAGATATAAATTTTAGAATTGATAATAATACCATATTAGTTACATTTCACCCGCTATCATTGGAACCGCATTTGGCACAAATTCAATTTCGTGAAATACTGGCGGCATTAGGCAGGATAAAAAACCTTAAAGTAATATTTACAAAATGCAATTCAGATACCGGAGGAAGAATAATTAATGAAATGATAGATGATTTTGTAAATGATAATCGTAATACAACAATTTCATTTCATTCATTAGGCACACTTAGATATCTCAGTGCTATAAAATATGTAAAAGCTGTTGCCGGAAATTCCTCCAGCGGAATTATAGAGGTGCCAAGTTTGGAAACGTACACATTAAATATTGGAAAAAGGCAGGAGGGAAGGATACAAGGTGATACTATCTATAACTGTGAACCAATAGAAAATGATGTATTTGAAAAGCTTTCTTTAATTATTGACATGCCAAAGTTATCAAATGTTAACAATCCTTATGAGAAAAACAATACTTCAGCAAATATTATAAGAAAAATAAAAGAAACCATATTTTCCTATAAATTTGAGGAGAAAAAATTTTATGATATTGATTTTTAAGGGGGAAAACTGAATTGGATTTTAGACAATATGCTGCTGGAGATGAAAAGTATATACTTGATGTATTTGAAAGAGCCTTTGGCAGAAAGTTATCCATGGATTATTGGAAATGGAGATATATTGATAGCCCGAATAAAGATATAACATTAATAAACCTTGCATGGGATGAAAATAATTTGGCTGCCCATTATGCTTTGTCACCAATTTCACTTTTTGTTAATGGGACTAAGTACAATGCTGCATTATCAATGACTACATTTACACATCCAAATTATTTTAAGAGGGGGTTATTTACAAAGCTTGCTGAAAAATTATATTTAGATAATATGGATTCATTAGATGTAGTATTTGGAGTACCAAATGATAATTCGGTAAATGGATTTATTAGAAAACTTGGATTTAGTTTAATTAAAGAAATACCAATGCTGGAATCCAAGATTTCAAATGAAAAATATAATGTCAGCGATAAATGTACATTTGTCTATGAATTTGATAAAAAGTTTGATGAGTTATTTCTTTTTATTACTAATAAATATAAGATTATAGCATCAAGAGATTCAAAGTACTTAAATTGGAGATTTATAGATAATCCGAATAATAAATATCAAGTAATTGCATATATAGATGCTGATAAAATATTGGGATATGCAGTAATTAAAACTTATGATAGCAATTCAGAACGAATAGGTGATATTGTAGATTTAATTGCAATAAATGCATCAGTTTTAAAGCAATTGATTAAATTTTGCTTTGATTTGTTTCAATCTAAAAATGTTTTAAAAGTGAATACTTGGTTTTCTGACAATGAACTCATGAGTGTACTTAAAGAATTTAATTTTGAAGAAAGCGGGTTGTATTTTCATTTTATAGTTAAGAATAACTCTGAAAAGTTGAATGATGGCTTATTGGATTTCAATAACTGGTATCTTACTATGAGTGATATTGATATATTTTAGAAAGGAATCACTGAATATGGACAAATACCTAATTGTTGCAACCCATCCGGATGATGAAACATTAGGAGCCGGTGGGTTGATGCTCAGAAAAAAGATAGAGGGTAATCAAGTTTATGTTTTAAATATGACGCATATGGATGTGGCATTTGGATATGACGAAGAAAAGATTATACGTCGTAATAATGAAATTGAAGAAATGATTAAAAGATATAATTTGGACGGGTATTATAACTTAAAGTTAAGACCCTCAGGTTTAGATTCATATTTAGAAGGAGAATTACTTCAAAAAATAAGTTCTGTTATTAATAAAGTTAAACCAAGCATAATTGTATTGCCATATTATAAGGATGTGCATTCTGACCATAGAATTACGTTCGATTTATGCTATTCTTGTACTAAAAACTTCAGATATCCTTTTATAAATAAAATATTAATGATGGAAACTCCATCTGAGACGGACTTTGTTATGTTTGAATATACTTTTAAACCAAATTACTTTGTGGATATTTCAAACTTTGTTGATAAAAAAATAGAAATTGCTAAGATTTATAGCAGCGAAATTTCGGAGCATCCTTTTCCAAGAAGTGAAAAAAATATAAAGGCTTATGCAACTATAAGGGGAGCTGCCATAGGTGTCGATAGTGCAGAAGCATTTGTTTTAATTAAAGAGATAGAATAAAATTTTGGGCGGTGATATTTTTGATAGATAAAAAAATAATATGCATTATTCCGGCAAGAGGGGGGTCTAAAGGAGTTCACAGGAAAAATCTTAGAAATTTGGGCAATAAACCTCTGATTCAATGGACTATAGAAGAAGCGCAAAAATCAAAATACATAAACAGAATAATAGTATCAACTGAGGATAAAGAAATAGAAGATGCTTGTATGCGAATGGGAGCAGAGGTAATTGAGAGGCCAAAAGAATTAGCTTCCGATGATTCACCAACCATAGATTCTGTGCTCTACACATTAAAGGTATTGGAGGATAATGAAAAATACATTCCAAACTATGTAATGCTATTGCAATGCACGTCGCCTTTTAGAATGGTTGCGGATATAGACAATGCAATTGAAAAGCTCTTAAGTAAAAGCAAAAATTTTAAATCCTTAATATCTGTTACAAAAGAAGAAAATCCACCATGGTGGTTAAAAAGTATTAATGAGGATGGAATTATAAAAGACTTCATAACTTATGATAAAAAACAATATTCAAGGAGACAGAGCTTTCCGCCTTTATATAGACTGAATGGAGCTATTTATATTTGTGACATTGATGAATTTAAAAAACATAGAACATTTGAAATAGAGAATACGTTAGCATATATAATGGACAGTAATTCGTCTGTAGACATAGATACGGAAGACGATTTAGAATTGGCTGAATATATATTGTCAAAAAATATAAAAAAATCATAAAAAGAACTAAACTTTTTTATTAATGTTTCGATATATAGTTCATAAAGGAAATGTTTCTGGCATCAGGGCCCGATGCCGGGGATGTAGCCAATAAAAACTAAGCTAAAGGGAAGGATCCCGATAAATTACACGGAGGTAAAAAATGAGAATTCAACATAATATCAACGCATTAAATTCCTTGAGACAATTGGGAATGAATAACACTAATACAGGAAAGAACATAGAAAAATTATCTTCAGGCTATAAAATCAACAGAGCCGGTGATGATGCAGCAGGTTTGGCTATTTCTGAAAAAATGAGAAGCCAGATAAGAGGCCTTGACATGGCTGCTAAAAATGCTGATGACGGAATATCAATGATTCAGACAGCAGAAGGTGCTTTAAATGAAACTCACTCTATTTTACAGAGAATGAGAGAATTGGCTGTTCAGTCTGCAAGTGATACTAACACTGAAGCTGACAGAGCTGAGCTGCAAAAAGAAAACGAAGCACTTATTTCTGAGATTGACAGAATAGCACAGAACACTGAATTCAACACTCAGAAATTACTGGATACAACTACAGCTAGTGGTAAGTTTACTCTTCAAATAGGAGCAAACAAAGGCCAAACTATAGAAGTAACTTTTGCTGATATGCAAGCTGAGGCTTTAAAGGTATCTGGCGGTAGTGCCAGTGGTGTAGCTGGTCTTGACATAAGCACAAGATCTGGTGCAAGTGGAGCAATTGCTGCTATTGACGATGCTATTGCATATGTTTCAAGCGAACGTGCTAACATGGGTGCTGTTCAGAATAGACTTGAACATACTATCAACAACTTGAACGTTACTTCAGAAAACTTAACAGCTGCTGAATCTCGTATCAGAGACGTTGACATGGCTAAGGAAATGATGACATACACTAAGAATAACATTCTTACTCAGGCTGCACAAGCAATGCTTGCTCAGGCTAATCAACAGCCACAAGGTGTATTACAGTTATTACAATAATTTATAAAAACATAGCAGGGGTGCAGTATGCTGCACCTCTGTTTTGGCTTTACAAATAAAATAAAATAGATGGGCATTAATACTGATGGTGTAATTGAACAGCACACAGTTATTGGCGGAGGTGAATGAAATTTTTGACAAGGATGACGTTTCGAAGTTTAGACCGCATATAAATTATTTCATTGCTATTGCTGCATTTTGTACCGCTTTTGTATTGCTTGAGACCATACATGTGATTGCAGGAGGAGACAAAACTCTGATGCTGAAGATTTTTGCTGCGCTTAACATTATTTTTATTGCAGTTGTTTTTGGATTGTACAGCAATATAAAAAAGGAGTTCAGGTTTATAAGAAAGAACATAAGAAAATCAAACAGAAACAGAGGAGACAGGAAAAATGAGTTTATGTTCGATGTAAGCTACAAATCTGAGTTTATAATAGATGCGGAAACAATAATAAAAAGCAATGCTTCAATAAATTATGCACTGGTTCATTATGATTTAAATAAGTTTTCCATTATAAATAACAGTGTCGGATATAAAAAGGGTGATGAGATACTCCGTCAGATAGGAAAGGTTTTAACTAAGAGCCTTAAAAATGAAATTATCGGCAAGGCTGAAGGCGATAATTTTTTTGTGTTGTTAGAATATGAAGAGCAGGAGAAGCTGATCAAAAGAGCTTGCGAAATATCAGATAAGATAGAAAAAATGGGTGTGTGGAATAAATTAAATCTTGCACCGGTTGTAAAGACAGGAATATACTTTATTGATAATGAAAATTTAGATGTAAGGGTTGCAATTGATAAAGCATATTTTGCAAAAGTGAATCTTAAGAGCAGTTATAAAAGTGGTTGTGCAGTATATGAGGATAGCATATCAGATAGAATGATTGAAATTAAAACTATTGAAAATGATATGCACAAGGCTTTGAAAAATGGTGAATTTGTGGTGTATCTACAGCCTAAGGTTGATTTGCAGACAGGAAATCTTTCAGGTGCTGAGGCGCTTGTCAGATGGGTTCATCCGGAGATGGGGCTGCTTTCTCCCATAAGGTTCATTCCTGTTTTTGAAAACAATGGTTTTATTGTTGATTTAGACAAATTTGTATTTGAAGAGGTATGTTCCAGCATCAGGAAATGGATTGATTCAGGTTACAATGTGCATCCTGTTTCTGTTAATGTTTCAAGAAGTCACTTTACAAGCAGCAATTTTGTATCTGAATATAGAGGAATAAGGGATAAGTACAGAATTGCGGACGGCTTCATAGAAATAGAAATAACCGAATCTGTAGTTTTCAGCAATAAAAATGAAAGCGAGATTTTTTCGGTAATGCGTAAGTTTAGAGATGACGGATTTGAAATTTCAATGGATGATTTTGGCTCGGGATATTCAAGCTTGGGACTTTTAAAGGAAATGCCAATTGATACATTGAAGTTAGATAAAATGTTTTTGAGTAATATAGAAGAAAATAATTCAAAAATAATTGTCAGCAATATTGTAAATATGGCTAAAAATCTTAAACTGAATGTTGTATGTGAAGGCGTGGAAACAAGCAATCAGGTTGACTTTCTTAAAAAAATAGGTTGTGACATGGCCCAGGGCTTTATATTTGAGAAGCCTAAACCAATGGATGAATATGAAGAATTAATTAATAAAGAAAAGGTTAATTACTATAAATTAGCTATATAGATGAACGAACCTCTTGCTCCACTTATTGTATGCGGTTAGTTAATGCATATTGTATTGAGGGGCTTATTTTTATTGAAAAATATTGTTCCTTTGATTATTGAGGTGCAATTTAAATTTGCTATAGAATGTCTCATAGTATATAATATGTGTTAATAAAATTGAAATTATATAATATTAATATTAACTTAAGATTTAAATAATAATATGGTACTATCATAATGGCAGAATGGGAGGAATGATTTTGAGAATATTAATCGTAGAGGATGAAGTTAAAATTACCCAGGCCCTGAGTTTTTTGTTTGGAAAGCAGAAAATTGACGTTGATATTGCAAATGACGGAGAAGAAGGGATGATTCTATCAGGCAAGGATATATATGATGTAATAGTGCTGGATATAATGCTTCCGGGTGTTGACGGCATTCAAATATTAAAATCAATAAGAAAAAATGGCATAAAGACACCTGTTATAATGCTTACGGCAAAAGATACGGTTGATGACAGGGTGTTCGGCTTGGAGAACGGAGCTGATGATTACCTTGTTAAGCCTTTTGCTACAAAGGAATTGATTGCAAGAGTAAAAGCTTTAGCAAGAAGAAAGAGCACGGAATATGTTGGCGAAATATATGAATTTGAAGATATAAAGTATGATGTAAAGAATTATCTGATATATATAGGAGGTAATGAACATAAGCTGCCGCTTAAGGAAGCCATGCTTATGGAAATGTTTATAAAAAAACCGAGACAGGTTTTTACCAGAGAACAGATTATTGACAGAATTTGGGGACTTGAAGCAGACATACTGGAAAGCAATATAGAAATTTATGTTCATCATTTGAGAAAAAGGCTTGAAAACACAAATGCAAAAATCGAAACAGTGAGAGGCGTAGGGTACATGCTTAAGGAGAAATAAAATGTTTAGAAGACTTCATTTTAAACTAACAGCATACATGGGGCTGATTCTGGTTCTGTTCATGGCTTTTATTGCTGCGGGAATTTATAATTTTACGCGAATTGTTTTTGAGGATGGAAATAAAGAACTCATGAAATCAGAAGCTTTGAGAATATATGCCTACAGAAGCATCACATATTCGAATTTCAGAACAACGGAAGGAACAGTGCTGCAAAGAATAGGTCCGTCTGTTGCTCTTATGGGAAGCAAGAGGCTTGATGCCTGTTATGTAATATATAACGGCGACATGGAGGTAGTTTATTCTGAGGAGGACGAAGTTAAAATTTCCGATGATATACAGAATCTTGCTTTGGAATCTCTTGAAGAAAAAAAGGATTCATATGTGGTAAGAAAAATTGGACGATTCAATTATAGGATATATACAAGATATTTTGATACCAACGGGCAAAGTGTGGTGCAGGTATATCAAAATACAGTCAATGAAGAAATACTCTGGTCATTCCTCAGAACTGTTTTGTATGCTACGGGTTGCAGCGGAACTGCAATATTGCTTGTAATAAGCTTTATATTTACCGGTGAAGCTTTGAAACCTGTCAAAGAAACATGGGGGCGCCAAAGGGAATTTGTTGCTGATGCATCCCATGAACTCAGAACCCCTTTGACAGTAATACAGACAAATCTGGATGTTGTACTGAGCGATGAAGAAGGTACAGTTGAAGAAAATGAAATTTGGCTTGATAATGCATATTCCGAAACAAGGGTTATGGCTAAACTAATTGATCAGCTTCTGATACTTGCTAAAGCAGATGCGAACGAAGAAAAGCTGGATATGACAGAATTTTCTTTTACGGAAGTTGCGGAAAATGTGTGTCAGAACATGGAGATAATAGCTAGAAAAAAGGGGCTGGATTTTCAGTTTGATTTGGAAGAGGACGTTAAAATAAAAGCCGATTATGATAAAATAAGAAGACTGGTTGTAATCCTTGTGGACAATGCTGTTAAATATACGGAAAATGGAAAAGTTTCTGTCAGATTGTTTACAGATAAAAATAAAAGAAAAATGTTCACTGTTGAGGATACAGGTATAGGTATAGCTAAAAAGGATTTGGAAAGAATATTTGATCGCTTTTATAGAGCTGATAAAGCTAGGCACAGGGAAGGAGGCACCGGTTTGGGATTGAGTATTGCCAAATGGATTGCCGATGTGCACAAGTATTCTCTTTCCGTTGAAAGTGAGATAAATGAAGGAAGTAAGTTTACATTGAGAATGTAAGAAGCCGGACACTGTGTCCGGCTTTTATTTCATTAATAAATTTATAAATTATCTGCCGTCTCGGTGTTGAGTTTAAAGACGGATATCTGTTCTTTTAATAAGTTCGCCTGACTTGATAATTCTTCGCTTGCAGCCGCACTTTCTTCTGCGGAAGCAGAGTTAGTTTGAACAACTGAAGATATTTGTTCAATTCCTATATTTATTTGATTGATGGAGTTTGCCTGCTCGCTAGATGCTTGGGTTATTTTATCCATAGAAGATGCTACAAGGTTGGTATTTTCAATTACTTTGTTCAGATAACTTGCGGTATCTTCTGCAATGCCTGTCCCATCCTTTACAGTATTAATGGATTTTTCAATTAATACTGTGGTTTGCTTTGCAGCGTCTGCACTTTTAGTAGCCAGGTTTCTTACTTCATCGGCGACTACTGCGAAACCTTTGCCGGCTTCGCCGGCTCTTGCGGCCTCTACGGCAGCGTTAAGTGCAAGTATATTTGTTTGAAATGCGATATCGTCAATAACCTTTATTATTTTTGCTATTTCTCTTGAAGAATCGTTTATATCATTCATTGAAGAAAGCATTTTCTGCATTTGCTCATTGCTTCTTATAATCTCACCTTCGGCGGATTTAACATACTCTTCTGCAAGCTTTACATTTTCATTGTTTGAATAAATTTGATTTGAAATCTCGTTGATAGATGCAGAAAGTTCTTCAATTGTACTTGCCTGTTCAGTAGCGCCCTGAGATAATTCCTGTGCGCCATAGGATAATTGATTGGATCCTTCTAATACTTGCAACGATGCTTCGTTTATTTCACGCATAGTACTATTTAAATTTTTTATGGTGCTGTTAAGAGAAATTTCCATTATATCTTTATCAGATCTTGGGGTAACCGTAAATGATAAATCTCCGTCGGCAACCCTTGAAATGATACCAACCTGTTCTTTTATTCCTTCTATTACCTTATTAAATGCTTGAGAAAGTATAACAACTTCATCTTTTGATGTTTCGTCGTAATCAAGGTTGATGTCTGTATCTCCGATAGCAAGCTTATCGGCGACAGATACCATTTTATTGACGGGTACAGATATAGTTCTTGACACAAATCTTCCGATTATAACTGAGGAAACAAAAACTGTTATTATAATTGCAATCATTATAAGCGATAAAGTTTTCGTCAGTCTTTCATTTGATTCGCTAGTCGCCTTAGCACTGTCTACCTTTGAACTTATGTTATTATTTAAATATTCAAATACATAATCTACCGAGCTTGATATTGAGCCTGCAGTAATATATGCATTGGTTAAATCTCCGGACTTGGCTAGATCAAAAACTTTTTCTGTGTATGGAATATATAAATTATTGATTATCTTCTCTATTAAAGATAAATCATCTAAATCTTTGGCAGATGTTAGATTTTCCTTATAGGATTCCAAAGAAGTATTAAAAGTCTCCAAATCCTCATTAAAGCTTTTCTCGTAGGTTTCTATTGCAGACAATTTGCCTGAGCTTATTATTCCTTCTCTTATATCAAGCTGCATATCATTTAGACTGTTCAGCATATATGATAGGTATATCAATGGTTCTGTTTCAACTTCATATAGCTTTTTATCTGCATTACTTATGGTGTTCATACCAAGTATTCCGACAAGTCCGGTTATAGTTGATATTATAGATAGAATTAAAAAACCTGTTATTAATTTTTTAGAAATTGTTAGTTTTTTAAAATTAGCTAACAGATTAAAATGGCGGCCAGAAGCTTTTTTATTATTTTTAATTTTTAGCTTTGGCAATTTTTTAAATTTTTTCATTTTATGCCTCCATGTGTATGTTGTTGTGCTTAGACTTAAACGTTTGCTTGCAAAACAAACGTAGTTAGCAAGACAAAATAGTATTCGACATATTTTTTAGAAAAGTTATTAAAATTTGAAAATATTTGCTAAATATAGAAAATTATTTTGCTGCATAAAAAAAGGCATACAACAAACTTCATTTTCCGGAAATCTATTGTATGCCTTTTACGATGTTTATTTTTACAGGAATTTATCCTTAATGACATGCCAGTAATTGAATGTCCCTGTGGAAAGTTTTTTGATTATTTTTTTTGATGTTCGAAAATGTACGCATTCAAGTGCATCATATTCAATAGTTTCACCGTCAGCAAGCAGCGCTACGTAGTAATCCTCTTTTCTTTCAGGATAAATTGTTATTTCAAATTCAGGAGGAACAATGATGCTGCAATCCAAGCATCGGTATGCATTTGAAATAATCGGAGACAGTGGAGTAATCTGCAGTGTTTTCAATGATGGATATACAAGGCTACCTCCTGCTGATTTGTTGTACGCCGAGCTTCCGAGGGGCGATGAGATTATAAGTCCGTCGCCGCTTATTTTCTCTAAATGATTTGAGGCTATATAGACGTCCATATGCATGGTTTTCATATCCTTTCTCTTAAGAATGATATCATTGACCGCATAGATTTTTTGTGATTTTTCCGAAGAACATATTTCGCATTCTATTAGATTAATATTATTTATTGCATAATTTCCGGATACAAAGTCAGAAACAAAGCTTTCAAGATTTTCAGGAATGATTTCCGGATAGAATCCAAGAGTTCCTGTGTTTATACCCACAAAAGGTATTCTAGAAAAATTGCTTTCCCTCACACCTCTTAGAAAGGTTCCATCGCCGCCTATTGTTATATTAAGGGCACAGCTATTTCTAAAACCATCATGATGTTGGTATCCATGTTTTTCGAAAATCTTTATTAGCTTTTCCTTTATTTTCAAAGTATAATCATCATGGCTTGAGCTGATACATATTACCTTTTGATTCATGATTAATCCCCTTTACATTAAATCCGATTTATATTATATTTATATTGAGGCACTGCCTCCATGAAATTTCAGGAGCATACAATGACTAATTATAATATTCTTAATTATACAATACAAGAAAACGGCAAGACTGTAAAGGGCATTATGTCCGAAAATTTAAATTTTTCAAGACGCCTTTCAAAAAAGCTTGAACTTAACAATAAATTATTTATAAACGATAAAGTGACAAGGCTAAATAAAAAAGTTTACGAAGGGGATGTGCTGTCTGTAGAGTTTGATGAAGATGAGGATGAATATATGGCGGTAGAAATACCAATTGACATAGTTTATGAGGACAATGACCTGCTTGTGGTTAACAAGCCGCCGAATATTGTTGTTCATCCTACTCGATCTCACCATGACAATACCATAGCTAACGGTGTAGCATACTATTTCAGAAAGAATAATATCAAAAGAAAGGTAAGACTTGTGAACAGATTGGATATGAATACTTCTGGCATAGTTATTATAGCAAAGCATCCATATGCGCATAATGAGCTTGCTAATCAAATGAAATCAAATACTGTAGACAAGTATTATTATGCAATAGTAGAAGGTATTGTTGAGAATGACAGCGGAACTATTAATGAACCTATTACACGGTTAAATCCCGACGATATACTAAGGGTGGTTCATCCTGAAGGCAAGGAATGCATAACTCACTATGAAGTGAAAAAAAGATTTAACGGCATGACTCTTTTAAAGCTAAAACTGGAAACAGGCAGGACTCATCAGATAAGAGTCCATTTAAAGTATATAGGACATCCCATAATTGGGGATACTTTATACGGAAGCGAAAGCAGCTTAATAAACAGACAGGCCCTTCACTGCTATGAAATGAAATTTGTTCAGCCTATTACAGGCAGAGAGACAATAATAATATGCCCGCTGCCTGAAGACATGAAAAGAATTCAGGGGGAAGTATAATAATGAAAAAAAGAATATTGTTAATTGCTACCGGAGGCACCATCGCTTCTAAAAAAACTGAGGAAGGGTTGTCACCACAGATAACATCGGAGGAGCTTCTGGAATTTGTACCGGAGATAAAAGGATTTTGCGAAGTTGATACAATACAGCTGTTGAATATTGATAGCACAAATATTCAGCCTGAGCACTGGATTTTGATGACTGAAGCTATAGAGAAAAACTATAGCAAGTATGACGGCTTTGTTATATCTCACGGAACGGACACAATGTCCTATACATCTGCAGCTCTGTCATATTTTATCCAGGATACTGATAAGCCTATTATAATTACCGGTGCCCAAAAACCAATAAATGCAGATATTACAGATGCAAAAAAAAATCTACTGGATAGCTTTCGATTTGCTGCTGAAAAAGATGTTAGGGGTGTATACTTGGTATTTGACGGTAAAGCAATAGTAGGAACAAGAGCCAGAAAAATTAAGTCAAAGAGTTACAGCGCATTTGAATCCATAAATTTTCCTGTTGCTGCAATAATCGATGACAGCAGGATAACAAAGTATATAAGGAATGATAAACTTACGGGGCCTGTAAGGTTTTACAAGGATATATTTCCTTCCATATTTTTGCTAAAGCTTGTACCTGGAATGGAGCCGGACGTTCTTGACTATATAGGAGAAAAGTATGAAGGTGTGGTCATTGAAAGCTACGGTGTGGGAGGACTTCCGTTTCAGGATAAAAGAAATTTTCTTGAAAGGCTTGGCAGCTTGACTGAAAATGGAAAAATAATTATTATTGCCACACAGGTTATGTTTGAAGGCAGTGATATGGGTATATATGAGGTAGGTGTCAAAGCCCTTAAAAAATTTAATGTGCTTCAGGCATATGATATGACAATAGAGGCTGCCGTAACTAAGTTGATGTGGATAATGGCGCAGACAAAAGAATTTGATGAAGTTAAAAGAATGTTTTACACGAGAATAAATGAAGACTCACTTTACTAGAGGTAACATGAAAAAAACAGATTTACACATGCACACCTGTGCTTCTGACGGCACGTGGGATGTATCAGAACTAAAGAATGAACTTATAAGAAACAGAATTAGAATTTTTTCGATTACGGATCATGACTGTGTCGACAATATTAAGAACATGCAGGATATTCTAAATCCTAAGGATAACTTACTGTTTATACCCGGAACTGAGCTTACTGCAGAGTACCAGGAAAGAGAATACCACCTGACTCTTTATAATTTTGATATAAGAAATAAGAAACTTATGGATATGATGAACTGGACAAATAATAATAGGCTAAATACAAACAGAGAATATATTAAATCGTACGCTTCAAATAATTTTAAAGAAGTAAGCTTGAGTGACTTTGAAAAATATGATTACGATAGAAAAAGGGGAGGATGGAAGTCGCTCAATTATATGATTGATAAGGGAGTTCACAGCGACATTATATCACATTTAAAGGATTTCGGAAAAACGGGAATGAAAGCAGAGCTGAAAAAACCGGAGGATGTAATTCGCATTGCAAAAGAAAGCGGTGGTAAAATATTTCTTGCACATCCGTCATATCATTACAGAAACAGTCGTATGCCGGAAAAAGAGTTAAAATACTGGACTGAATTAGGAATAGACGGAATAGAGTGCTTTTCGCCATACAATGCGGGAGAAGAAAGTTATTATGTTGATTTTTGCAAAAAAAATGATCTTATGATTTCAGGAGGTTCTGACTGTCATGGTTTGTTTATACCTGCCAGAAAGCTTGGAATTCCGGAAGTGACATTAGATGATTTAAGCATAAAAAAACTGTTTAATTAAATATGTGCAGACAACATGCCATATGGCAATTGTCTGTTTATGATTCTGTAAAGGGGATAAAATGTATAAAAATAAATATGTTGCTGCAATTATAGTTGCGGCAGGCAGAGGAACAAGGATGGGGGCTGAAATACCTAAGCAGTATATGTCAATTGCGGGCAAGACCATTCTTGAAACTACGCTGTATAAATTTGAAAAAAGTAATGAAGTTGATGAAATCATTCTTATAGTTGGTAAGGATGATTTGGAGTATGTAAGGAGTGAAATAGCTTCTGATTATGAAAAAATTACAAAAGTTAAGGCAGGAGGTTCAACGCGCACCGAGTCGGTGTACGAAGGGATAAAAGCAGTAAGTGAAGATTGCGGAATAGTCCTTATACATGACGGGGTGAGGCCGTTTGTTTCATATAATCTCATAAATAGCTGCGTTGAAGGAGCGGATGCTTATAAAGCATGTATACCTGTCACAGATATAGTGGATACAATCAAAGAGGTATCTGATGACGATACTGTAAAAGAAACTTTAAACAGGTCTGCATTAAGGGCTGTTCAAACTCCTCAGTCATTTGAATATGATCTTATAAGAGATTGCTACATTAAAGCGATGACTGAGGAAGTTTCATTTACTGACGACGCCTCCATAGTTGAATATTACGGACACAAGGTAAAGGTTATTGAAGGGTTGATGCGAAACATTAAGATAACAACGCCTTTGGATTTAAGAATCGCAGAAATTTTTGCAAGCATTTATTAAGGAGATGTTTATGAAAATCGGAATAGGATATGATGTACATGCGCTGAAAGGAAACAGGAAACTGATAATAGGCGGAGTGGAAATACCTTATGAATTGGGACTTGACGGTCATTCTGATGCTGATGTTCTGATTCATGCGATTATGGATTGTATTCTTGGAGCAATGGGAATGGGAGATATAGGAAGTATGTTTCCCGATACAGATATAAAGTTCAAGGATATTGACAGCAGAATTCTTTTAAGGCATGTTGTCAAACAGATGAAAATTAAAAATTACAGACTTGGAAATCTGGATGCTGTAATAATAGCGCAAAAGCCAAAAATGAGTCCATACATTGATATTATCAAAAAAAACATTGCTGAAGATTTGGAAACGGATGTCTCAAACATTAATGTAAAGGCGACAACGACAGAGTATCTTGGTTTTGAGGGAAGAGGAGAAGGCATAACCGCACAAGCTGTCTGCATACTGGAAGTCAAGGAAAAACAATGAAATAAAGCAATATATTTAGTATATCTAAATGTATATCCATATGTTAAAATAAATTAACATATATAAAGAAATTAGAACATATTGGGCAATCAAAACTTATTGTTTATCAAAGCTCGATTAATATTAGTTTCTTATTATTCAGGGGGTATACAATGGAAACTTATCAGATAATAGCGGTAATCGGGGTACTGATTTTTGCTTTTTTTATTTTTAAAAATAAAAAGTCAGCGCAGAAAGAAATAAACAGCTTAAATGAAATTGAATATTTAAGCTCGTCAAGCATGAAATTTGCTGATGTTGCAGGAAATTATGAGGCTAAGGACAGCTTGATGGAAATAGTAGATTTTATAAAAAATCCTGAAAAGTACAGCCGATTTAATGCAAGAATGCCGAAGGGAGTCCTTTTGTACGGAGCACCTGGAACGGGAAAGACACTGATGGCAAAAGCTCTTGCCGGAGAAGCGGGAGTACCGTTTTTTGCTGTGTCCGGCTCAGATTTTGTGCAAGTATATGCTGGGCTGGGTGCCGGCAGAATCAGGAGCCTTTTTAAGAAAGCCAAAAAATCCGGAAAAAGCGTAATTTTCATAGATGAAATAGATGCCATAGGTAAAAAAAGAATGAACGGAAATATGCGAGGCAGCGATGAGGGAGACAGAACTCTTAATGCGCTTTTGACAGAAATGTCCGGATTTTCAGATGAATCCGGAACAGTTGTAGTTGCAGCTACAAACAGAGTAGACGTATTGGACTCGGCTCTTTTAAGGCCCGGGAGATTTGACAGGCAAATAGAGGTTATGCTTCCGGACAGAAATGCCAGAAAAGATATTATAAAGCTGTACATTTCTAAAAAAAATGCAGATGAAAATATCAACTTAGATGACATTGCTGATCTCACCGTTTTTTTTAGCGGTGCAATGATTGAAAATATGATAAATGAAGCTGCACTTGCCGCAATTAGGGAAAATTCAAATGAAATAAAAGATTGTCACTTAAAAAAGGCATATCTTGAAGTGTTAGCCGGTGCAGAGAAAAAAAATCCAGACGATAATAGCAGGCAAAAAGAAATAACTTCATACCATGAGGCAGGACATGCCTTTATATCAAAATATTTGATGCCGTATAAAAAGATTATTAGAGTATCCGTTATTCCTACCAGCAAGGGCGCTGGAGGCTATACGCTCAGCACTCCTGACGGCGATGGTGTTGTAACGAAAAAAAGGATAAGAGATCAACTGGCAGTTTTGATGGCCGGAAGAGCGGCAGAAGAAATTTTTTTTGGAAGGGATAATATTACGATTGGTGCACAAAATGATATTGAAAAGGCAACTTCACTTGCAGTTGATTATGTGGCCAAGTACGGAATGGATGACGGTTCATCATTTGTCAATCTTGGAGTTTTATCAGAGAAACTTAATATACCGTTAGCTTCTGCCGAAAAAGCCGTTAAAAGTCTCTCTTCTGAAATATATGAAGATGTGTTGCACATTGTAGAAAGCAACAAAGAAAAAATTGAAAAAATTGCTTATCTGCTTATAGAAAAAGAGATAATACACGAGGAAGATCTGAGCGAAATAATTAAGGACACATCAAATTTTAATTAGTATTCCAGGGAAAATTAGTTAATATAGCATAGTAATGCTTATAAAATACAGTTGTAAAACTATGCTTGCTGTGGTATAATTTCATTAAGCAGAAAGCCTGCGGTGTACGGAAATCTTTTAATTCAACCGACATACTGTAAAAGGGAATTCGCGTCCGAGTGCCTATGGCAGGCCCGCATTGACGGGAAACCAGAAACACTTAGTAGAGCTCCCACCTGCTTAGGTGCGGGTATGAATTAATGATTTGCGGCTCTCGCGGGTTTATTAAAATTAAATTTAAAGCGGTGAAGCATTTGTGCTCTTCCGCTTTTTTTCTGTGCTGGGAAAAGTTTATTCCCGGTATAGACTGGGATAATTTTAAAGGAAAAGTGGGGAGGAAATCCACTTCTTGGAGCTATACAGCAACTATTTCAGGAAAATTTTAAAAATTTTGAAGGAAAACTAGGAAAAAACGATTGCTAAAACTTAAAAATACATATATAATATTATCAGTGGGAAAAAACTAGGAAAACTTTCATAGGAGGAAAAAATGATAACGATTAAAGACGTTGCGAGGCTTGCAGAGGTTTCCATATCGACCGTATCAAGAGTCATAAATGATTCTAAACCAGTAAGTCCCGAAGTTAGGAGAAAAGTATTAAAAGTTATTGAAGAAACAGGCTATAAACCAAATGATGTGGCAAGAAGCCTTGTTACAAGGAGATCATACCTTATTGGTGTTATAATCAATAACCTTGCACAAAGCTATGTTGCTGACATAGTAAGAGGAATAGAGGAAATAGGGAAAATGTACGGGTATGATATTCTTCTTTGCAGCAGCTATTCAAATAAAGAAACTCAGGAAAAATACCTGCAGCTTCTGGATAGAAAGCAGGCAGAAGGCTTATTCCTTGTTGGAAATAAATTTGACAGTGAAATAATAGAACTTGCCGAAGGTTTGAATAAGCCAAGCGTTTATTTCACGAGAGATGTTCATGATAATATGAATCATATTTCAATAGATTGCAATTCTGCAATTTATGAAATGACTAAGTACCTTGTTCAGGAAGGTCATAAAAAGATTGTTTATGTATCAGACTTTGAGGACAGAACCTCAGTAGAAAACGACAAAATTGAAGGATATATGAAGGCTGTTGAAGATAATGAGCTTGGATATTCTAAAATATATGTTGTTGGAGGAAGTAAGCACGGCAAAGCATATGAGCAGGGTAAAGAAATTGTTAAAGATGCAGGAGAATTTACAGCTGTGGTATGCAGCAACGATGAAATTGCAATTGGAATTATGGATAGTTTCATCGACAATAATATTAAGGTTCCAGAGGATGTATCAGTAGTTGGATTCGGAAACATAAGAGAAGGCAAATTTGTTCGACCTGAACTTACAACTATAGGAGAACCATACTATGACGTTGGCGCAGTAGGAATGAGAATGCTCATTAAAATGATTAAAGGCGACAAAATTCAGCAGGGCCTTATGGAGCTTCCATTTACTTTGGAAAAGAGAAAAAGCGTTAAAACGATTGGAAAATAGTAAAAATAGGTGCGGATGCGTAGGGTTAATCTAATTATATATATAAATAATTTGTTGAAACCAAGCGAAAACTAACATCGTACAAGTGACAAATAACGATAATAAAATTAACTGTATCCCTCTATAATATTAAATGCACTTTAATATTTAGGGGGATTACATATGAAAAAAAGATTTATTTACATAATGCTGGTATTGTTGCTTTTTAGCTATAATTCCATTAGCGCATATGAATACCATGAAGAAATATCAGAGATTGAATGTCTGCTGAACCAAAGAATTGAAATTATGAATGACTTTCTTTACGGAGTCAAGGATATGAGATCCTTGGAGAATAAACTCGAGGAAATTGAGACGGGAAAACTTCTTGAAAATGATTTGGATATTTTAAGTAAAGTTGTTGATAATCCTACAGATTATGAACTTGCAATGAATGTTAAGGTGGATAAAATCAACAGTCTTGAACGAGTTGAGGATGGCATATGCATAAATGCAGATTTAATTTGGCAGATGAGAGGATATGACGGAGAATACAACGTGGTAAGAAGCTATGATATCAAATGTGCAGAAACAGAAAATAGACTATATTTGTCTGCCCTGGTGATAATAAATGATTAACAATTCATTTTAAGGGGCATAACTAAACACATACATATAATATTAATATTTAGGAGACTAGAATGGATAACGATAAGCTGTTTTACAAAAAACATTTTATTTGGGAAAAATTAAATGCCCAAGAAAAAAACGATGTCTTTAAGCTTTCCGATGATTACATGGCATTTATGGATGCCTCCAAAACTGAGAGACTGTCAGTAAAAGAAATTGTAAGAAGGGCTAAAGAAAGAGGTTTTATTTGTTTAGATGATGTAACTGAAATTAAACCCGGATCAAAAATTTACTATGTCAATAAAGAAAAAAATGTTGTTCTTGCCGTTATAGGAAAGGAAGACATTGAAAAAGGTATGAACATTGTTGGAAGCCACATAGATTCGCCGAGAATCGATATAAAGCAAAACCCGTTGTATGAAAAGCACGGCATGTCTTTGCTTAAGACTCATTACTACGGGGGAATAAGAAAATATCAGTGGGTTACTATTCCTCTTGCTCTTTACGGCACGGTTGTCAAAGCAGACGGGGAGGTTCTCCACATAGCTATTGGTGACGATGAAAATGATCCTATATTTTACATAACTGATTTGCTCCCTCATTTAGCCAAGGAGCAAAAAGATAAAAAGCTATCCGAAGCTATTGAAGGAGAAGGACTAAATGTAATAATAGGAAGTTTGCCTTCTTTGGGTGAAAGCGATGAAAAGGAAAAAGAAAGCAGGAAATTTAAACTTAATGTACTTAAAATATTAAATGAAAAATATGGAATGATCGAAGAAGATTTTCAAACTGCAGAGTTTGAAATAGTCCCTGCAGGCAGAGCAAGAGATGTAGGAATTGACAGAGGGATGATTATGGCTTACGGGCATGATGACAGAGTGTGTGCATATACGTCTCTAAAAGCCATACTGGAGCTGGAAAATACTGAAAAAACAGCGATTGCACTGTTTGCGGACAAGGAAGAGATTGGAAGCGTCGGTAATACTGGAATGCATTCTTTGTTCTTTAGCAATATGGCTGCTGAATTGATTGCAATGCAGAATAAAAGTAATTACTGCGAACTTAAGCTTAAAAGATCTTTGGCAAACAGCAGTATGCTTTCGTCAGATGTGGCGGCAGGAGTAGATCCTACATATCCTCAAGTTTCAGAGCTGCAAAATGCACCCATTATGGGCCAGGGCGTTGCAATGGTAAAATATACGGGAAGCAGAGGCAAATCAGGAGCTAATGATGCAAATGCGGAATATATAGGAAGGCTGAGAAAACTGTTCAATGAAAACAATGTTATTTGGCAGACGTCAGAACTTGGAAAGGTAGACCAGGGAGGCGGAGGAACAATCGCATATATTATGGCAAGGTACAATATGGATGTGGTTGATCTCGGAGTTCCTGTCTTAAGCATGCATGCACCGTTTGAAATAATTTCTAAAACAGATTTATATATGACATATAAAGCATATAAGGCATTCTACAACAATTTTTAGAAACAATAACAATATATGGTATAAAATTTAAGGGGCTGTTGTACAGTGAAGTGCGCAGCTCTTTTTATATACTTAGAAAGTTTTTTTTCTAGCAGTATTTTTAAGCAAAATGGGGGCGATTTTACCATTGAGGATGGATGTTTTGAAGCAATTTTTATATAAATTAGTAAAATGTCAAATTTATTCTAAAAATATTTCCATACATCGTTATTGATTGACATTCTTTATTGCTGAATATATAATATAGGTTGTTTAATATTTTTAATATGGAGGTTAATAAATTGCAGAATGAATTTATACAATCAAAACATAAAGAATTTTCTGAACTGAAAAAATTCATTGATTCGGTAAAAAATTCACAAGGCATATTAATGCAAACGCTTCAAAAGGCACAAGATATATTTGGATATCTGCCGCTGGAAGTACAGCAGTTTATATCGGATGAAACGAATATACCTTTAGCAGACATTTATGGTGTTGTTACTTTCTATACTCAGTTTACTATAGAAGAAAAAGGCAAACACAAAGTTGGTGTCTGTCTCGGAACGGCATGCTATGTAAAAGGTTCGCAGGATGTTATTGATAAGCTGGCTGATGAATTGAATATCAAGGTAGGGCAAACAACAGATGACAAAATGTTTACTCTTGAAGCAACAAGATGTCTGGGATGCTGTGGTTTGGCTCCTGTTATGACGATTGACGAAGATGTATACGGCAACGTGGACCCTAAAAAGGTACCCGAAATAATTGCTAAGTATAAGAATCAGGAGGTGTAGGCTTGAAGACGCTAGATGAATTAAAAGCTTTGAAGGAAGAATCTATTAAGAATTTAGATAAAAGCGGCGATGATAAAGAAATAAGAATAGTTGTCGGAATGGCAACCTGCGGTATATCAGCCGGAGCTAAACCTGTTTTGGATACGCTGGTAAAAGAAACAGAAGACAATAATTTGAACAATGTTAAAGTTGTTCAGACAGGCTGTATAGGTATGTGCACATACGAGCCGATAGTTGAAGTATATGTTCCTGATAAAGAAAAAGTAACATATACACATGTTACTCCTGAGAAAGCAAAATATATAATTGATGAGTTGATGGAAAAAGAAGCGGAAAATACTGCGGAAAAAACATCGCTTATGGAAAGTGAGTTCTATAAGAAACAAAAAAGAGTAGCTCTGAGAAACTGCGGAATCATTAATCCTGAAAATATATATGAATATATAGCTAAAGATGGCTACATGGCTCTTGGAAAAGCTTTAACTGAAATGACTCCGGCGGAAGTTATTACTTTAATGAAAAACGGAGGATTGAGAGGAAGGGGCGGAGCCGGATTTCCTACAGGCGTGAAATGGAGCTTTGCTGCTCCCAATAAAGCGGATCAAAAATACATCATCTGTAATGCGGATGAAGGTGATCCAGGTGCGTTCATGGACAGAAGCGTTCTTGAAGGCGACCCTCACGCTGTGCTTGAGGCAATGGCTATTGCTGGCTATGCCATAGGTGCTACAAAGGGCTTTATATATGTAAGGGCTGAATATCCGGTAGCTGTAAAAAGACTTGAAATAGCTATTAGTCAAGCAAGAGAGCTTGGACTTCTTGGTAAGAATATATTTGAGTCCGGATTTGACTTTGATATTGAAACCAGACTTGGAGCCGGAGCGTTTGTTTGCGGAGAGGAAACAGCGCTGATGCAGTCAATAGAAGGTAAAAGAGGTATGTCTAGAGTAAAGCCTCCATTCCCTGCAAACAAAGGTCTTTGGGGAAAACCATCTGTAATAAACAATGTTGAAACACTGGCTAACATTCCTCAAATTGTGTATAACGGACCGGAATGGTTTAGAAGTTTCGGCACAGAAAAATCACCTGGAACAAAGGTATTTGCACTGGGTGGTAAAATTACGAACACAGGACTTGTTGAAGTACCTATGGGAACTACATTAAGAGAAGTAATTTATGATATTGGAGGAGGCTGTCCAAACGGTAAGAAATTTAAGGCTGTCCAAACAGGAGGACCTTCGGGAGGATGTCTGACTAAGGACCATCTTGACACTCCAATAGAGTATGAAACTCTTATGGCAGTAGGCTCAATGATGGGCTCCGGCGGTATGATCGTAATGGATGAAGATAACTGTATGGTTGATATAGCTAGATTCTTCCTGGAATTTACCGTGGACGAATCATGCGGCAAATGTACTCCATGCAGAGTCGGCACTAAAAGAATGCTTTCAATATTGGAAAAGATAACATCCGGAAAAGGAACGATGGAGGATTTGGAAGAACTTGAAAGCTTAGCTAAAAGCGTAAAAGATTCATCTCTGTGCGGCCTGGGACAGACAGCTCCTAATCCAGTTCTGTCAACACTGAAATACTTCAAGGATGAGTATATTGCCCATGTTGTAGATAAAAAATGCCCGGCTAAGCACTGCAAGGCATTGTTAACCTTTGAAATTAACAAGGATAAGTGTACAGGATGTACTTTATGCTCTAGAAAATGTCCGGTTAATGCTATCGATGGCACTGTTAAGAATCCCCATGTCATCAATCAGGAATTGTGTATAAAATGTGGCAATTGCTACAGCGTATGTAGATTCGGCGCTGTGGAGAAGAACTAAAAGGGAGGAGCTAACGTGGCTATAGTTAAACTTAATATAAACGGAAAAGAAGTAACGGCCGAAGCTGGAAAGACTGTATTGCAGGCGGCTTTGGAAAACAATATAGAAATCCCGCACCTGTGTTTTGACGAAAGACTGGAAGTATACGCAGGCTGCGGATTGTGCTTGATTGAAATAGAAGGACAGCCAAAAACAGCAAGAGCCTGTGCTACACCCGTTTCAAACGGACTTGTGGTAAGAAGCGATACTAAGAAGGTTATAGAAGCAAGAAATACCGCTTTAAATCTTCTTGTGTCACAACATATAGGCGACTGCAAGGCTCCTTGTACCTTAAACTGCCCGGCTCACACTGATGTGCAGGGGTATGTTGGGCTGGTTGCAAACAGGCAGCCGAAGGAAGCGCTGAAATTAATAAAAGAAAAGCTTCCGATGCCGGCAAGCATAGGAAGAGTATGTCCTCATCCTTGCGAAAAGGCATGCAGAAGACAGCATGTGGAAGAACCTGTATCAATAGCATGCATAAAGACATTTGCTGCGGATTATGATTTGAATTCGGATGATGTATATATACCAAGTCTTAAACCTTCTACAGGTAAAAAAGTTGCAGTTGTTGGCGCAGGTCCTGCAGGGCTGTCTGCTTCGTATTTCTTGCTTAGAGATGGGCATGACGTAGAAATTTTTGAAGCTATGGAAAAGCCTGGCGGGATGCTGAGATATGGAATTCCTGAATATCGACTGCCAAAAAATGTAGTTGATGCAGAAGTTGCGGTAATTGAAGAAATGGGCGCCAAAATCAACTACGGTGTAAAAATAGGAGAAGACGTATCATTAGAATACCTTCAGGAAAAATACGATGCAGTATTTTTAGGCATAGGAGCATGGAAAAGCTCATCAATGAGATGCGAAGGAGAAGATACTCCCGGAGTATTGGGTGGAATTGATTTCTTAATAAAGGTTGCACAAAACAACCCTGTAAAGATAGGGAAAAAAGTAATAGTAGTAGGCGGTGGAAACACTGCAATGGACGTTGCAAGAACAAGTATACGTCTTGGGGCGGAAGAGGTAAGAGTTGTTTACAGAAGAACTGAAGCTCAAATGCCTGCAGAAGAATTAGAAATTAAAGAAGCCAAAGAAGAGGGCGTTATATTTTCATTTTTATCCGCACCTGTGCTTGTGGAAAGTGACGGAAAAGTAACAGGGCTTAAGTGCGAAAAAATGGTTCTGGGAGAGAAAGATGCCTCTGGAAGACAAAGACCTGAGCCAACTGGTGAATTTGTGGTGTTTGAAGCCGATACTGTAATCGCTGCAATAGGCCAGGAAGTTGACTGCGGAAAAATCAATGTCGCACAGGGCAAGAAGAAAAATATCGTAATAAATGAAGGAACTTTTGAAACAAATATCAGAGGAGTGTTTGCAGGAGGAGACGCTGCAACAGGGCCTAAGATAGCAATAGATGCAATTGCACATGGGCAGCAAGCTGCAGGAGTTATCAGCAGCTACCTGGACGGCGCGATTATTCCTTACAAAGATATTCCTCTTGTGTACACTGAAGTTACAAAAGAAGATTTCAAGGACAGAGAAGTAGTTCCAAGAGTAGAGCACAGAACAGTCGAACCTGAAATAAGAAAATTTAACTTCCAGCCAATACTTCCTACAATGACAGAAGAAGAGGCAGTTAAAGAAGGTTCAAGATGTCTCGAATGCGGCTGTAAGGATTACTTTGAGTGTCAGCTTGTAGATTATATTAAAAAATATGAAGTTGATACTGAGAAATATCATGCTGATAATGAAAAGAAATTCCATGAAACAGATCATCCGTTCATTTCACAGAATGTTGATAAATGTGTGCTTTGCGGATTGTGTGTGAGAACTTGTAACGAAGTTGTTGGAGCATCAGCTCTAGGCTTTGTTGAAAGAGGAAACGAAACTTTCGTTGCTCCGGCATTCGAACAAGACTTAAAGCTTACAAGCTGTATATCCTGCGGTCAGTGTATAGATGTGTGTCCAACAGGTGCTTGGCTTGACAGAAGAGAAAATATAAAAGAAATACCACTTGATTTAACTGAGACAAAATCAGTATGCAGCTACTGCTCAGTAGGATGCGAAGTGGTTTATGAGCATAAAGACAATGTAGTATACAAGGCTTCAAGTCCTAAAGAAAATGAAATTCCTATGTGTGGTAAGGGAAAATTCGGAATTGAGCATATTAATAACGAAAATAGACTGCTTGAAGCTAAAGCAAGAGTTAAGGGCGAACAGACATCTGTATCGCTGGATACTGCTTTATACGAGATTGCTAAACGCTTAAGAAATGTACAAAATATGTACGGAGAGAATCAGGTGGCATTTGTAGTTTCTCCTAAACTTACCAACGAAGAGTTTAAGAAGCTTGGTTATGTTGCAACTGAGCTGGGTACTGAGTACATGGGTTCGTTTACAATAGATTCTGAACCGGGAATTGAAACAGTGCTTGGAGAAAATAAATCAAATGTAACTTTGAACGAGTTGGATGCAGCTGACTTGATAATTTCAGCAGGACAATTGTATGAACATCATCCTTCAGCTGGAATGAAACTGAGAAGATTGTCTGTTTCAAAACCTGTCGTATCAGCATCAACGGTAAATACAAAGGCTGAAAACTGGGCAAAGAAGGCAGATGTTAAGGATTATGAACTTTTCTTTGCAGCTGTTCTCAAGGCTTTGATTGAAAACGGAACAATCAAGAAAGAATCTGTAAAAGGCTTCGCAAACGGAGAAGAGCTTCTTAGCTCAATTGATAAACTTGAACAGAACAAATCCGCTGAGGAAGTTGCTGAAAGCATTAAGAAATCTAAAAAACCAGTTATAGTGGCTGACGAGAACACTATTAACAGCAAGGCTCTTAAGATTTTGGCTGACATAACAGTATTGATGGGCAATAAAGATAAGCCTCACAGAGGTCTTATAGTTCTTAAGGCAAAAGCAAACAGTCAGGGAGCTTGGAACTTAGGATTCAGAACTTCAGGAAAAGCGATTAAAAATGCCCTCATGAACAATGAAATAAAAGGTCTTGTTGTAATAGGTGAAGATATAGTAGGTAATATACCTGAACTTAAAAAGGCATCCGAAGGATTGAAATTCTTCGCGGCAGTTGATATAATGGAAAATGACACAACTAAAGCTGCGGAATATGTTCTTCCTCTTTGCAGCATTGCTGAAAGCAGTGGAACAATAACAAGCGCGGACGGAACGGTTAAAAATGTTGTTGAAGCTATAAAACCACTTACGGGTATGTCAAACATGCAGATGTTTGAGAAGCTGGCTGAACTGCTCAATGCAAAACCTGTTGCTTATGAGGCTCCGAAATATGAAACGGCTTTATATGTTCCGGAATTTGAAGGAAAAGAAAAAGAATACGAAATTTATGATACGGTAGAAAAAGCATTTTTGGGAAAATTAAAAGAAAATTGCGTAAAAGCTAATTAATTGTTAAACAAATCCGCATAAAGAACCGTGCAATGAACCTGTTAAGCTTCATTGACGCTACTTTAAAATATAATTGGGACGCATAAAAATGACTCCCTATTCGGGTTTGAATTAATTGATGAGATTTCCTGGTAAGACGATAATACGTTTTGGGGAAATCTCATTTTTATTTTAATTATTCTTTAATAATAGGTAAAAATAAGCTATAATAAACTATCATTACAAGGAGGAAGTATGGAACAGTATTTTACAAAAAATCCGTCAACTGAAAAGGAACTATACAGATTTGACTGGAATATAGATGAGAAAAAATTTTATTTTAATACAAGCAACAGCGTATTTTCAAAAAGTGGAATGGATTTTGGCTCGATGCTTCTTGCTGAAACAGTAGTAAAGGAAAATAAAGAATTTGACGGGCGTATATTGGACCTTGGGTGCGGTTATGGGCCAATAGGTATTGTCCTTGCAAGTTTCTTGGGTAAATCTACAGTAACTATGTCTGATGTTAACGAAAGAGCACTTGAACTTTGTAAAATGAATGCGAGAGAAAATAGTGTTGAAAACAGAGTAAGAGTGTTAAGCTCATCAGTGTTTGAAAATATTACTGATAAGTTTGACATGGTGGTTACCAACCCTCCAATCCGGGCAGGGAAAGATGTAGTGTTTTCATTTTACGAAGGTGCGTACGATCAATTAAATTCCGGAGGAAAACTATACGTGGTTATACAAAAAAAACAGGGAGCTCCCAGTACCAAGACAAAATTAAGTAGCCTGTTCGGCAATTGCGAAACAGTTGATAAGAAATCGGGATATTTTATATTTGTATCAATAAAATCATAAATGTCTTGTGCTATGACTTATTTTTAAAGGTATCTGATTTTTTTCTATTCATTCTTACCAGAAGGCCGTTTATTTCTGCTCCGGTCAGAAATATTGCCGAAAGGATAAAAACCCAAATTAAAAAAACTATCACGCCAGATAAATTTCCGTAAATAAAATTATAATATTTTGCCTTTGTACTTATGTAATTTGAAAAAATCATTGATCCCAGTATGAAACCAGCTGTTGAAAATATAGATCCCGGAAAGACAAATGAAAAATTCACCTTTTCATACGTAAGAAACTTGTATGCCGCAGAGAATATTAAAAACATCATAAGAATGGGCATCAAGTATCTGAACACGTGGACAGTTGGTAAAATAAACTCAGAAAATAAATTAATATTTTTAAGTAGCAAAATAATTTCCTTTCCAAGAACTATGAGAGTAAATATTATCATGGTTATGATCATTAATGCCACCGTAAACACAATCCCCTGTATTCTCATAAACAGATAGTTCCTATTTATAGTGAAGCCATAAGCCCTGTTAATACCGTTTATTATCGATGCGCTTCCGGCTGTAGCAGACCATAAGATAACAATAAGGCTGGCTGAGAAAACAGGCTTAGAGCAGCTATCTAAAGTGCTGTGAACTACATTTGATATGATGCTGTATGCATCGGCTGGGAATATTTTTTCCGCTGAGTCTAATATATAGTATATGTAGCTGCTGAAATTGCACATCATAGATATAGCCATAATGAGAAACGGAAATATTCCCAGTACGATGTAGTATGAAAATTGAGCGCTGAAAGAAAAAATATTATCATCTTTAATTCTGGATGCTAAATTTGATATAAATGCAAATAGTTTTTTCAACATAAGTCACCATTTAAATACAATATTTTATAAATATAATATAACAGTTAAGTTGGCAGAAAGCAAAGAAAATTAGCATTCTGCTTATATATTATGAGCAGATTTTAAAATTATATCAACCGAAGGAATGTTAAAAAACATCAATTGTAATTATTGCATTTAATAAAATTGAATGCTATAATAATTTCAGGCAAAAAATGAATATATAGGAGGATCAAATGAAGATTAAGAAAATTTGCGTTGCGGGAACAGGAACGATGGCAAAAGGTATTATACAAACCTTTGCACAGGCAGGATATCCGGTTGTAGTTAAGGGAAGACAAGGGAAATCATATGATAACTTAGAAGATGCAATAGGCAAAGGGCTGGCTAAATTGGTTGCAAAAGGCAGAATGGAACAGTCCGCTATGGATGCAACATTGGCAAACATAACTAAGGTTACTGATTACTCTGAATGTAATGATGCTGATTTGTTTATTGAAGCAATAGCAGAAGATATGGAAATAAAGCATAAAGTATTTGCAGAAATTGAGGCAGTTGCAAAGGAAGATGCTATATTATCAACCAACACATCTTCACTGTCAATAACAGAAATTGCATCTAAATGCAAGAGACCAGGAAATGTTATAGGAATGCATTTCTTTAATCCGGTTCCTGTTATGAAGTTAGTTGAAGTAATAAAAGGAAAAGTTACGGAAGAAGAAGTCCACAGCGCTATAGTTGAACTGTCGAAAAATATAGGCAAAACTCCTGTAAGTGTTGATGAAGCTCCGGGATTTGTTGTTAATAGAATACTTATTCCTTTGGTTAATGAAGGAGTTGGCATACTGGCTGATGGCGTTGCAACTAAGGAAGAAATTGATGCAGCCATGAGACTTGGTGCTAACCATCCTATGGGACCGCTGGAGTTGGGAGATTTAGTAGGATTAGATGTATGCTTGGCAATAATGGAAGTATTGTATAACGAATTTGGCGATCCAAAATATAGACCACATCCATTGCTTCGCAAGATGGTAAGAGCAAATCTTCTTGGAAGAAAAACAGGCAAAGGATTTTATGATTACAGTAAATAATATAAATAAATATGAGGGAACGGCATTTGCTGTTCTCTAATTTTTTTTTGTGAATAGGGTTATAATAAGCATAATTGGAATTTTTAGCTTGAAATAAATATTTCCATTAAGTATAATAAAGAGAAATTAGAATTTATAAATAAGGTTAATTAATATATTACAAGGAGGAAGAAATGAGCGATAACAATACTGAAAACAGGGAATCGGTTAATTTTATACAAAAAATAATTAATGAAGACCTTGAAAATAAAACATACGGAGACAGGGTACATACTAGATTTCCTCCGGAACCAAACGGTTATCTTCATGTCGGCCACGCAAAGTCAATATGCCTTAATTACAGCCTTGCAAAGAAAAACAACGGTATTTTTAACTTGAGATTTGATGACACAAACCCAACAAAGGAAGATGACTCATTTGTTGAATCTATAATAAAAGATGTTAAATGGTTATGCCCAGACTGGAAAGAAAGAATATTTTTTGCTTCTGATTATTTTGGCAAAATGTATGATTATGCTGTTGAATTGATAAAAAAAGGGCTAGCCTATGTTGATGATTTATCAGCGGATGAAATAAGGGATTACAGAGGCACACTTACAGAACCGGGAAAAGAAAGCCCGTACAGAAACAGAGAAATTAAAGAAAATCTTGAACTATTCTCTAAAATGAAAAAAGGGGAATATGGAAACGGCGAAAAAGTTCTCAGAGCAAAGATCGATATGGCAAGTCCTAATATTAATATGAGAGATCCTGTTATTTACAGAATACTCCATGAGGATCACCACAACACAAAGGATGAATGGTGCATATATCCTATGTATGATTATGCCCATCCCGTGGAGGATGCAATTGAAGGAATAACACATTCGATATGCACGCTTGAATTTGAGGATCACAGACCGTTTTATGACTGGGTTCTGGGCAATCTTGACGATTTTAAGGCTGCTCCTACGAAACAGATTGAATTTGCCAAGCTGTTTTTAACAAAGACAATGATGGGTAAAAGATATCTGAAACAAATGGTGGAAGAAGGCTACGTAGACGGGTGGGATGATCCGAGAATGCCTACTGTGGCAGCTTTGAGGAGGAGAGGTTACACTCCGGAAGCCATACAAAATTTCTGTGAAGCAATAGGCGTTTCGAAAGCCCAGAGCGTAGTGGATATAGCTATGCTTGAACATGCGGTTAGAGATGACCTCAGTATGAAAGCTCCAAGAACAATGGCAGTTCTGAACCCATTAAAACTGATTATTACCAATTATCCAGAAGATGAAGTAGAATATATGGAATCAGAAAATAACCCTGATAACCCTGAAATGGGGACTCGTATGGTGCCTTTCTGCAGGGAATTGTACATAGAAAGAGAAGACTTCATGGAAAACCCTCCGAAAAAATATTACAGACTGTTTCCGGGAAATGAAGTTAGACTGAGAAATGCTTACTTTGTAAGGTGTGAAGATTTTGTTAAGGATGCTGAAGGAAATATAACAGAAATTCACTGTACCTATGACCCGGAAACCAGAAGCGGATCAGGCTTTAAAGGAAGAAAAGTTAAGGGAACAATTCATTGGGTATCGGCAAGACACAGCATTGATGCGGAAGTAAGACTGTACGATTATATGATGGAAGATCAGGATTATGACAAAACAAACTTTTTAGAGAAATTAAATCCAAACTCCAAGACAGTTCTTAATAATTGTAAGGTTGAGCCTTCGATGAAAGAAAAAAATGTAGGAGATAGATTTCAGTTCATGAGACACGGATATTTTATAATTGACGGGGATACTACGGATAATACACTGGTATTTAACAGAATAGTGCAACTAAAGAGCAGCTATAAATAAATATGACATAGGACCTCTCGGAGACGTTTTTTTTAGGAACGCCTCTGAGAGGTCTGTTGATACCGAGAAGGGTGATATTTTGAACATACAAGAAATAATTGAAAGCAGTCTGGATGAAAACAAGTTTATATACTGTGTTTTTACAACTCCTAGAAGCAAATCAGAAAATCCATACAAAAAAATTATCGCAAGACCCATTTCCATTAAAAACGAAAATATAATTCAATTTGAAAAATTCACCGAAAAGCAAGCCTTTCACAATAACCTTACGTATGAGCAGGCTGCCGGCGAGATGGTTGAATTAATAATAAATGAATATCGCAATATAAATTTGTTTACTGAAGATGCAGATTTTCAGGTCATGGTAAGCAAAAAAGGAAGAGTGAAAGTTATTGAAAAGGAAGCTACAAAGACATTGGAAATTGATAGCCACAACAAAAAAAAGAAGTATATAATCAATGAAAATGAACCGTGTGACTTTTTAATAAATTTGGGAGTTATGACAAATGACGGAAAAGTATATGCGAAGAAATACGATAAGTTCAGGCAGATAAATAAATTTTTGGAAATAGTTGATGATTCCTTGAAGGGGAAAAATATCAAGGATGATTTCATGATTATAGATTTCGGCTGCGGCAAGGCATATCTCACATTTGCTTTATATTATTATTTCTATTTTATAAGAAAAATCAATGTTAAAATTATTGGACTGGATTTAAAGGATGAAGTTATAGAATTTTGCAATCGTACGGCAAAAAAACTTGAGTACGGAAATCTTGAATTTATTTACGGAGATATACAAAATTTCGAATATAAATCTGATGTTGATATGATAGTAACTCTTCATGCCTGTGACACTGCAACTGATGCTGCATTGGCTAAAGCTGTTAATTGGAATACGGATATTATTTTGTCCGTTCCATGCTGCCAGCATGAGTTTTATGATAAAATAGAGAATAAATATCTTGAGCCCATGCTTAAACACGGGCTGATAAAAGAAAGAGTTTCATCCCTTGTAACAGATTCGCTTAGAAGTTTATTTTTGGAAACGAAGGGGTATAAAGTTCAGCTAATGGAATTTATAGCAATGGAGCACACGCCTAAGAACATACTGATACGTGCCGTAAAAACAGGCAAAGGCAATTCAAAAGCCGTAAAAGAATATGAAGATTTCAAAAATGTTTGGAATTTGAATAATCTATTCATAGAAGAATATTACGAAAAAATTCAAAATGATAGCAGTATAAATGTCTAGCTTATCATGAGATTGCAGGTGGTTTTATGACCGTTGAGCATAGTTTTAACAAGCACGACAAAGAAATATTTGAATACATATTTGATAATATTCCGGATTCAATAACTATTGTTGATATGAGCGGGAAAGTAATTTTTTTTAATAAAATGGCAGAGGAATACTTCGGAGTTCTCAGAAACAATATTATTGGCAAAGATATTAGAGAATTTTTTCCGAATGCTATTCTTCCCAGGGTTCTTGAAAGTAGGACATCATTCCATAATATATATAATAATCCAAGAGAAAACAGCTTTGTTGTATCAAGTGCAGTACCGCTAGAAGACAAGTGCGGCAATATGATGGGCGCGCTGGTTATAGACCGAGACATAACAGAAATCTTTAAGTTGAGCGAACTTCTTAATAAAACACAATCAAATCTGCTGAAACTGGAAAAGGAATATACAAAAATCAAATCTGCTGGAGAGGCATATTTTTCAAAAATTATAAGCAATAATGCTAACTTTATTGAGATAATTAATTTGTGCAAGAATATATCAAAATCTCCTTTAAACGTTTTGCTGAAGGGGGAGAGCGGAACAGGAAAAGAATTATTTGCAAAAGCCATCCATTACGAAAGCGGAAGGCAGGGAAAGTTTATTCCTATTAACTGCAGCGCCATTCCAAGGGATTTGTTTGAAAGTGAACTTTTTGGATATGAAGCAGGGGCATTTACCGGAGCTAGAAGTGCCGGGAGAAAAGGAAAGTTTGAAGAGGCCGAGGGTGGAAGCCTTTTTCTTGATGAAATTGCAGACATGCCCATAGAGCTTCAGCCAAAGCTTTTGAGAGTTTTGGAGGAAGGTGTGGTAACAAGAGTCGGTGGAAATAACCCGAGAAAGATTGATGTGAGAATTATTTCTGCTACCAACAAAGATATAAGGGAACTAATTAAAGAGGAAAAATTTCGCAGCGATTTGTACTATCGACTTGATGTTTTTCAAGTCAATATACCGCCTCTCAGAGAGAGAAAGGGAGATATAGTTCTTTTGGCGAATAAATTTATACAAGAATTTTGTATGGAGCAGGGTATAAATATCATAGAAATTCCCAATGATATTTTAAATATATTTTTTGAATATCACTGGGAGGGAAATATCAGAGAGCTTCGAAACGTAATTCAGCGGTCAGTAATATATGCATCCCAAAGAGGAAAAAATAAAATAGAAAAAGAATTTCTGCCTCAACATATGCAAAATATAAAGGTTGATGAAATCAAAAAAGTTATAGATGTAAATGAAATTAAGAATCACGAAATCGGGCTGGAAGAATATCTTGAAAAAATAGAAAAAAGAATAATACAAAAAACTCTCGAGGAGTTGAATTTCAACAAGACGGAAGCTGCAAAACACTTAAAGCTTCCAAGGGCTACACTGTATTACAAAATGGAAAAATATAATATAAAAATAAATGTATAATAGATATGGTTGATAAGTAATTGCATTACAGTAGGTTTGCCGAGCTGTGCTTATAGCTATGTGGTTATACGATTAAATTGAAAGGATTACAATGGAAAAAATAAGATTAGCTGCCATATCTGCCTTCGGTTTAGAGGCAATAGTTAAAAGAGAACTTCATGATTTGGGGTACGATGATGTAGTGACAGATAACGGATGGATGTACTTTGATGCCGAAATTGATGATATCCCTAGAACAAATATAAACTTAAGATGCGCAGACAGGGTGATGCTTGTTATGGGCCAGTTTGAAGCGTATACATTTGAAGAGCTGTTCGATAAAACCTATGAACTTCCATGGGAAAAGTGGATTACTGAGGAAGGTAAGTTTACTGTAAAAGGAAAGAGTGTTAAATCTAAACTGTACTCTACCCCGGACTGCCAGTCTATTGTTAAAAAAGCAGTATCCAAAAAATTGTGCGAGGAGTATGACAGAGAATGGATGCCGGAAACTGGAGCTGAATTTACTATACAGATATCAATTCATAAAGATGTTGCAACACTTACAATCGATACAACGGGGGCAAGAGAAGGATTGTTCAAGCGAGGGTACAGAGAAAAGTCTACACTGGCTCCATTAAAGGAAACTATGGCTGCTGCGTTGGTAAAGCTTAGCTATTGGAATAAGGACAGAGTTCTGTACGACCCCATGTGCGGTTCAGGAACAATTGCTATTGAAGCTGCTATGATTGGAAGAAACATTGCTCCGGGACTTAATCGAAAATTTGTATCTCAGGGATGGCCAATAGTCAAGGAAGAATATTGGAAAAATGCAAAAGTTGAGGCAAGAAGGAAAATTGACCTTGATTCTGACATTAAAATTTTTGCCTCTGATATAAGCAAAAAAGCAATTGAAATTGCTAAGGAGAATGCAATAGAAGCCGGAGTTGACGACTGCATTGATTTTTTTGTGAAGGATGTTACGAGGATAAAAGAGCCTATGTGTCCCAACGGGATATTGATAACTAATCCTCCGTATGGGGAGAGAATAGGAGAGGCAGAAGAAATACACAAGATTCATAAAAAGCTGGGGCAGGTATTCGGCAGAGATAAGACTTGGTCTACATATGTAATAACTTCGGTTGATTCTTTTGAAAGAGACTTTGGCAGGAAAGCAGATAGAAAAAGAAAGCTGTTTAACGGCGATGTAAGAGTGGATTATTATCAGTATTACGGTAAAAAGCCTGAAAGAAATAATGACTAGATTATAATTAAAATTTTCATTATAAAAAAGTTGAAATGCAACCATTTTTATTGTACACTGTAAATATATATTTGATTTTTTTCAATATTGTGATATTATATAAACTACAATATTGAAAGTTGGAGAAATATGGTTGAAGAAGTAAGTGCCGGAGGAATTGTTTTTTTCAAGAATAGCATACTGATGTTAAGAAAGTTTAACAGAGATTGGGTCCTTCCAAAGGGAAGAGTCGAGAAAAATGAATCCTTGAAGGAAGCAGCTTTGCGTGAAGTTTATGAGGAAACGAAGGCTAAGGTTACTACTATTAAATATCTTGGAAAAATAAGTTATGAATTCAATAGAACATGCTATATGGATAGAGTTCATATAAATAAAGAAGTACATTGGTATTTAATGATGGCACGAAACATGAACTGTGTCGCTTTAAAAAACGAAGGTTTTGTGGAAGCAAAATTTCTTCCCTTTGAAAGATCATTGGCAATTGCACGTTATGATGATGAAAGAAAAATCATAAAAAAAGCTGTTGAGGATATAAAATTTCATTGTTACAAGTAGGGTGATTACATGACTTTTTCATCTAAATTAAAAGAAGAGCTGTCAAGAACAGAAATAAAAGATATATTCAGTGCAAAGGCTGAAGCGGCAGCTTTGGTAAGAACAATGGGTTATATTACACTTAAGGGCTTTAATAAGATGGAAGTTGAATTTTCTACCGAGAACGCTGCGATTGCAAGACGTATCTTTAAACTTCTAAAGGTTGCATTTGAAATTACAACACAGGTAAGCGTTGAAAAAACTAACAGATTGAAAAAGCATAATAATTACATTGTAAAAATTGAAGACAATCTTTCAAAGAAATTTTTGCAGGGAACAGGATTAACAGGCAATGATTTTAATATTATGACGTTTGATTATGGAGTTCCTAAAAGTATAGTAAGAAGTGAAGCATCTAAGAGAGCTTATGTTAAAGGAGCTTTTATGGGGTGCGGCAGTGTAAGTGATCCTGAAAGATCCTACCATGCTGAGTTCGTAAGCAACAAGGAGGAGCACAGCAGAGGAATTAGAGAATTACTTAAAAGTTTTGGCATAAAGAGTAAGACTATATTTCGTAAAAATTATTATGTAACTTATATAAAAGAAAGTGAACAAATTTCCGATTTGCTGGCATTAATGGGCGCTAACAGTGCAGTACTCGAATTTGAAAACGTAAGAGCAGTTAAAGAAACAAGAAACCAAATAAACAGAGTTATTAACTGTGAAACTGCTAACCTTGATAAGATAGTTGACACTTCGATGAGACAGATTAACAGCATTAAGGTATTAAAAAAGCATAAAGCTATTGATAAACTTCCGGATCACTTGAGAGAGCTTGCTTATTTGAGACTGAAGCACACCAATGCGAGCTTAAAAGAACTGGGCGAAATGCTAGATCCACCCCTTGGAAAATCAGGTGTTAATCATAGATTAAGAAAAATTGAAGAAATTGCTAAAGATTTTGAACAATAGAAATGAGGTGAATATAATGAGATCACAAAAGGTAATTTTGAAAAATAAAATTGGATTACATGCGAGACCGGCAGCTATATTTGTAAAAAAAGCTAGAAACTTTGACAGTGAGATAATTATAAAAAAAGGCATTCAGGAAGCTAACGGCAAAAGCATAATCAGTATTATGGCATTAGGTGCAATGAAGGGCGATGAACTTATAATATTAACAAAAGGTTCAGATGAAGACAAATGTATTTCTGAGTTAACTAATTTATTAGAGTTCATGGAAGAAGAAGAATAAAAGGAGGGTATTGCCCTCCTATTTAATTGATAAGGGAGATTAAATGGATAATAAAGTATTGGCAAAAGTAGATGGAAGAGAAATAAGAGAATCAGATTTAAATAATCTGATGAAGAATTTAGGACAGAATGCAGCATATTTCCAAGGTGAAGAAGGAAGAAAAAAACTGATTGATGAGCTTGTTATGCATGAGCTTATGTATTCAGATGCTGTTGAGAAGAATTTGGAAAAAGATGAGGAATTTATTGAAGTAATGGATAACATGAAAAAATCCATGCTTCAGCAGTACAGCCTCAGAAAAATGTTCAATGAAATATCAGTTTCTGAAGAAGATATAAATAACTATTATGATCGTCACAAGGATAAATTTGTAACTGATGAAATGGTTCAGGCAAGTCATATACTTGTAGATTCAGAAGAAAAAGCAAATGAAATACTTGAGGATATAACAGATGGTCTTTCATTTGAGGATGCTGCAGCACAGCATTCAAGCTGCCCTTCAAAACAGGCTGGTGGATCATTAGGAAAGTTTGGAAAAGGACAAATGGTTCCAGAATTTGAAAAGGCTGTTTTTTCAATGCAGGTTGGAGAAATCAGTGAGCCTGTTAAAACACAATTTGGTTACCATATAATCAAACTTACGGATCATACTCCAAAAAGAAGCTCCAGTTTAGAAGAAGTTCATCAGGAAGTTAAAGATGCATGCTTTATGGAAAAACAGGAGCAGCTATACGCGGACAGAAAAGCAGAGTTAAGCAAAAAGTATACCGTAGAAGTATGTTAAAACTAAAAGATATCGGAGCGCTTAAGGCGCTCCGGATTTTTTGAAAAATTAAAAAAATATGTTGAAATATTTCTAGGATTGTGCTAATATATTCAAGTGACATAAATATGCGGATGTGGCGGAATTGGCAGACGCGCACGGTTCAGGTCCGTGTGAGAGCAATTTCATGCAGGTTCAAGTCCTGTCATCCGCACCAAAATTTTAATAATTACAGCGATTTCTGAAAAGAGGTCGCTGTTTTTTTACGCATGGGTAATGTAAAGATAAGGAGCTGTAATTAATCATAAATTGGTAATTACCAAATTGGAACACGATACTCCTTAGTAGACAGTATTATCTGGTGAGGCATAAGTCAGAAAAATAAAATAATAGATTTTTTATAAAGGAAATTTAACAAGAGGTTTAAAATATTTGATTGGACAATTTTTGCAGTTATAGAAAAAAGTTATAGTTAGTTATTATGTCATAATATGTTTCTATTTGTAAGTAAGAAAATTTGCATGTTATAATACAATTAAATTTATTATTATAAAGTTGGTTGTTATGTCTCTTAAAAGTAGTGATTTTGTTTATTTAGAAAATATATCTAAAAGCTTTGGTAAGTTAGAAGCATTAAAAAATGTATCTATTAAAATAGAAAGAAATCAAATCACATCCATAGTTGGTGATAATGGTTCAGGCAAAAGTACTCTTATTAAAATATTGTCTGGTTCTTTAAAGCCAAGTAGTGGATGTATTTATATTGAAAGTAAAAGTTACAAATATCTTACTCCTAAAATTGCTTATGAAAATGGCATATCAACTGTTTATCAAGACTTATCCCTAGATAACTATAGAGATGCTGTAAGAAATATTTTTCTAGGCAAGGAAATTACAAAATTTGGTTTTATATTAGATTATAAAGAAATGAAAAAACAAACCGAACATCTTCTTAAAAGACTTGATATAAATATTCCATATATTAATACACCGGTTGGTTATTTATCAGGTGGGCAAAGACAATCTATAGCGATAGCTAGGAGTATGTATCAAGGAAAAAAGCTTGTAATTTTCGATGAGCCTACAGCAGCCATGGGGCTTAAGGAATCAGCAGCAATTAATAAGTTAATTCAATCATTGCCAGCTAAAGGCTATACTGTAGTCTTGATAAGTCATGATATTAACCAAGCATATGAAATATCTGATAGAATTTATATGTTGAGAAATGGGAAAACAGTTAGGGATTCTATAAAAGAAAATATTACGCTTAGTGAATTAAAGCGAAAAATTAAAAATGATAATTAGAGATGAGGAGTATAAATTGAAGTTATCAGATAAAGCTGTTTTTAATAATAAAGGTATAGACAAGCCTTTTACACAATTACTTCTTTTTTTTGTCTTGATTTTATTAGTTATATTTTTATCAATTAAATCTCCATTTTTCTTTACATGGAATAATATAAGAAACGTATTAGATCAAACTTCTTTGCATTTAATACTTGCCATTGGAATGACATTTGTTATTTCTAGTGGCGGCATTGATTTATCTATAGGAAGTGTAGTAGCTTTAAGTGGAATTGTGATTGGATTTATGCTAAAGTCTGATATGCCCATTATTACTTCTTCTTTACTAGGAATATTGGTAGGTGGGATGTTAGGGTTGTTTAATGGGGTTTTAATATCGCGATTAAAAATAGATTCTTTTGTAGTAACAATAGGAAGTATGTCGCTTTACAGAGGTGTTAGTCTGGTGGCTACAAAAGGGCAGCCAATTTATGGATTTCCAATAGAGTTTACATGTTTTGGTAAGGGAAATATAGGTGAAATAAATCCTCCTATAGTTATTGCAGGTTTTATTGTATTATTAGCTTTTCTTATATTTAAATATACTAAATGGGGACAATATACTTTGGCAATTGGAGGAAATGAAGAAGCTTTAAGAAGAGTCGGTGTTAATACGAATTTGTATAAATCAAGTATATATATGTTTTCAGGATTTTGCGCTGGGTTAGGAGGGCTTATATTGGCATCAAGACTTAATGCAGCTGAACCTAATGCAGGATTTATGCTTGAATCAAATATTATAGCAGCTGTCATACTAGGCGGAACTTCAATGAGAGGCGGGAGAGCAAGCGTAAGTGGAACAACAATTGCTTGCATTTTGTTGTCTGTTATAAGAAATGGACTGACGATTTTGAGTATTTCTTCTTACTATCAACAATTATTTATAGGGTTTATAATATTATTTTCAGTATCTATATCTGAAATAAGACAAAGAAGTCAGGTGCAGATACGTTAATAGTTATAAATAAAAATTTATGGAGGACTTAAATATGAAAATGAAAAAAATTCTCTCTTTATTATTAGTTGTAGTTATGCTATTTAGTTTTACTGTAGGCTGTGCAAATACAGGTGACGTAACGGATGAACAACAAAAGACTGATGTAGAAGAAAAGGATGAAACAAAAGATGAATCTTCAGAAGAAATAAATGCTGTGGATGATATTAATCCTAAGATTAAGGAAATTGAAGAAGCTTTAATGGATCAATTAGAACCGTTGCCTGAAACTGGTAAGGGAGAAAATGTTGGCGTTCTTATTATTTCTTTAACAAATCCTTTCTGGGCTAACATGAAGGAAAAATATGAAATGGCTGGAGAAGAATTAGGAATAAATGTTGAAGTTTTATCAGCTCCTACTGAAGGGGATACAACTTCTCAATTAGAAACATTAGATGGTATGGCTGTAAAAGATTATGATTCAATTATTTTATCTCCAATAGATGGTAATAACTTAATTCCTGGAATAGTAAGAGCAAATCAAGCCGAAGTTCCAGTTATAAATTTAGGACCTGGAGTGAATAAGGATGGATTAGCTGAACAAGGTGGTCATTTAGATGGAAAAATTACAGTTGATTTTGTGAATCAAGGGAAAATGGTTGCTGAAGACATGTTGAAATATATGCCTGATGGTGGAAAAGTAGCAATTATACAAGGGATACCCGGAGCTGGACAAAGTGAAGGCCGAACTAATGGAGCTAAGTCAGTATTTGAAAATACAGAAGGTGTAGAGTTAGTTAGTGTGCAACCAGCAGATTGGGATCGTAACAAGGCGTATGATATAGCAACAAATCTTATTCAAGCACACCCGGATTTAAAAGGAATTTTTGCGGCAAATGATGTAATGGCATTAGCAGCTGTTGAAGCTTTAGAAACAGCAGGCATGAAAGATGGGGTTGTAGTTTATGGAGTGGACTTTACAGGAGAAGCTCAAGAATCAATACTTGCAGGAAAGCTTGATGGTTCTATTACTTATTCTCCAACAGTATACACTAAGGCTGCATTATTATTGTCGTTAAAAATATCTCAAGGACAAGAAATTACTGAACCAGTATACTGTCCGCTTGTTATTGTAAATAAAGATAATATTAACGAATTCGACGGATGGGAATAAAATATGAATTTTTTAGTTGAAACAGCATTACTTGGACATGGCCTGCTGTCAGTTGATAATGATTTAATTTTATCATTATGGCCTGATGAAGTTTTACTTGCATGGGTTGAAAATGGAAAAGTTAAAATTGGCCATATATCTGAATTTATTCCTTCAAGAAAAAATTCTAAAGATTGGGAAAGGCTTGATGGATTAGCTGTTAAGAGTAAAAAATATGATAACAAGAATGCTTTTTTAACTGCTTCTGGTACAATGGCAGTTGCAAAGGATGTTAATTGCCCTGTAGTAGTTACAGCTGGTATAGGCGGAATTGGAGATATTAAAGCTGAAAAATTATGCTATGATTTGCCCGCTCTTTCTGAAATGGAAGTTACATTAATTGCAACATCTCCAAAGGATATGCTAGATATTCCAGCTACTTTAAGTTGGCTACATGAAAATGGCGTCAACACATATGGTTATAATACTATAAATTGTAATGGATATATTTTTAATCTTGAACCTGTGAAGCTTGGCAATGAAATAAGGGAAGATGATTTAAAATATATTAAAGCCGGTTGCAATTTAATATTAAATCCAATACCTAAAGAAAAAAGGTTGAAAGACTTGTCTATCCTTAAGGACGGAATTGCTGCTGGAAAGAATGCAGAAGATAGAGGTGAGTATTATCACCCTGCTGCAAATGGTTACTTTGATAGATCAAGCAATGGATTATCATCTATAATTCAGTTAGAAGCCTTGATATCAAATATAAATATCGCTAAAAAAATAGGAACACATTCCATATAATAATAAAGAACCGCTCCCAAAAATTAGACCAAAACTAGTGAGTAGGGAGTTCGGTTCATAGAATAAATATTCTAAATAGACACATTAATAGTAATGTCATTAATTTAAACAATTATATTGCTACTTTGCTCCATGGTCTCGGTAAAATTTGTGTGCGCTAAGCATTACCGTTCTGAATATCTTTTTTCTAATAGGTTCATCCACTTCCCAAAAATCCAAGAAAGCGATAAAATTTTATTGATATTACTCGCTTTGTGGTATATTATATATCTAAGTCAAATTCCGCGTTCCGCGCTTTCAAAAAAATTAAAATGAAATATATGGGCGAAAAGGAGTGATGTCCTATGGATAAAACAATCATTGTCTTTTACTCCAAGGACAATAACACCAGAACTGCTGCTTCTATCCTTGGAAAGGCAATTGGAGCAAGGGCGCTTGAACTTAAGGAAATCAAAAAAGGGAGCTTTATACAAGCCCTATTTAAGAAGGGTTCAAGGCTTGTCGGCAGTCCGTGGAGTGAAATAAAGCCATATAGTCGTATCTATCTGATGTCACCCATATGGGCAAGCAATGGCGTCCCGGCAATGAATACATTTTTAGATAAGGCTGATTTTACAGAAAAAGAAGTAATCATTGTCACCCTGCAGCAATTTGAGGATTTGAAAAACAGCGATAAAGTGCATGAGCACATCAAAGAGAAAGTGGCAAAAAGCCATGGCGCTGTATTGCACTGCCATGCGCTCTTAGGCGGGAAAATGGGACATTTTGCAGGGGAAGATTTTATCAAAGAGCAAGTGCAAAAGCTGCTTGCCGAGGAATAAGAAGAATTAAATGAAACATATTGAAAGAATTTAAGAGAGTGGGAGGTATATACCTCTCGCTCTTTCTCGTTAATAGAATGCCTATATAATTAATCTGTTAATAAAATTAAATGCTTGACAGAAAAGTTTTTCTCCAATACAATTTAACTTAGTTAAAATATTTTAACTAAGTTAAATTGTATTGGGGCTGTTATGAAAAATACTAAAAAAGAACGTACTAAAAAAGAAATTATTGAGGCCGCAAAGGAGATTGTTCATGCCAAAGGGCACGAAGGTGTAACGGTGCGACATTTGGCTGAAGTAACGGGATACTCATATACGAATCTATATTATTACTTTAAGGATATAAATGCTCTTTTTTGGACATTACGGCTTGATATGATTGAAGACATGATATTAGAACTTACACCCATTTCCTTTAAAAAGGATAATTCTGTAGAAGAAATTCTTGGTATCTTTTGCTGTTATATGGATTATTTTTTCAAGCATCCGAATGTCTTTCGTTTCTTTTACTTTTATCCATTCGTCCAACCTGAGGGAGATGACAGTTATCAAAAGCTTGAGCAACGATTTCACGACATGTGGGAGACATCATTTTGTAAGCTAATCCAGAGAGATATAATAAAAGCTGAGGATATTGAAGTTGTGGCCAAGACGATCATTTATTCTTTGCAGGGAATGATTATGCTTAGCTTTTCATCCAATGGCAATGTAAAAAAAGAAGATATCAAAGAGGAACTTACAAAGATTGTATACTACTTATTCTATAAGAATAAGAGAGATTATCAGGAGGATATATCATGAATCAGGGATATAAGATCAATCTTCAGCCGCTTTATAACACTGCCAAATTTTCAGCTTTAATAATGCTCATTCTCATTCCATTACAAATTGTTATTTATGTAATGGTGCCACCACCGGATACTGTTCAGGGGTTTTTTGAACTTTATCATCGAAATCCGTTTTTTGGACTGCTGAGTTTGGATTTTCTCTACCTGTTTAACAATATAATTATTGCCATACTTTACTTAGCTCTCTTTATACTCTTATACCGGGAAAAGTTTGTGCTTGTGCTCATAGCATTAACACTTGGTTTAATTGGCGTTGCATGTTATTATTCCTCCAATCCTGCCTTTGAAATGCTGACATTAAGCCATCAGTATGTTCAGGCGTTGCCTGAACAGCAATATATATACTTGGCAGCAGGCGAAGCTTTAATGGCTGGCTATACAGGTACTGCGTTCAATGTCTACTATGTGTTGAGCACAATATGTCTGCTATTATTTTCTTATGCTATTATAAAAAGCACTAAGTTTAAGAAGTCTGTTGGCTGGTGGGGCTTGGTTTCCGGATTTTTTATGATTATCCCCTCATCGGCAGGGATGCTGGGTATGATTTTTTCTTTGCTGTCCCTGATGCCTTGGATGGTATTTGTTGTTTTATTGATGACGAATTTCAAAAAATTCGCATCGGAAGGATCCTATTTATCGTTATGAGCCATACCCTTTTTCCAAACGTGAAAAAGGCAAATAGTCTATGATGAAGATGCATATATACACTTTCTATTCAACTTATTCCGCTGCAAAAGAAAAAATCAAAGAGAAATATTTTCCCGAAGATAACCGGGAGCTTAATAGGTGGCAGTTTTCAGCGCATCAAAAGTTCAGTGAGATAGGGTTCAGAATTTCAATGACGAGTCGGAAACCAAAAATCAATTATTGATAAAACTAATAAAGCAATCTTCTTTATATTTGAGCCTTCCACTAACTCCTTTTTCTAACTTTAAATACTTAGGGTATGGTACTTTCAATGTTATAATTTCTCCATTTTCTTTGGAAAATGTAACAAAGAATCTAACAGCAGTACTTTTTCCATTTACATCCCGCGAACGATCTACACTTTGATTCTTAGATTCAACCTTTGCATTAATAACTGATAGAGAAGTATTCTTATCTAATTTATTAGTTGTCTGTTTTCTCAAAAATAAAAGACTTAAAATAAAAAATACCAAACCCACAAAAATTATTATCAATACTTGATTTTCCATTATTCCACCACCTCTCATAAGCCAACATTAGTTATGCCTTTTTTATTATGCACGCATTAGCAAAAATAATTAAAATTAAATTTTTTGGTTAGTTGGCTTAAATTAAATATGTGAAAATATCATATATGATTGTTTACCGGATTAGGAATTATTTATAGCCTTGAAAAAAGATAAAAGCGAGGGAAGAATCGCTTTCAATTATAGATTACTTATATTAATCGGAGGATAACATGAGGAAACTAGTATTTTTTATACCTGCAATAATTTTAACGATTTTCTATAGCTGGGCAGCTTTAAGCGGAATAGGTGTTATACACCCTATTGTTGCAGTTTGGTTAGTCCTGTTTTGGATTGCAGGTACCTTGTTAAGTAAAACTGCGTTTTGGGGCGGCTTATTTGGTATAATTCCTGCGACCTATTTTATTTATATGGGTACAAAAGAAACAGGACAAATTATTAGTGAAACTACGATTGGCATTGTTATTTTCCTCTACTATGTGGCGTGTATTTATTGCGTTTACAAAAAGAACCTCTCCAAAAGTCAATAACCAATATCTGTTATGAGGATAATTTCTCATATGTCAGTTATATGTACTGGTACAACAGGGTGAATAAGTTGCCTTTGTATTGGTCACTCAATTATTAAAATTTGAAACTAGGGTACAGCGTAAATGGAGGACCTATGGAAAATATAATTATTAATTGGATATCAGAAGAAAATTCATGGTTGAAATTTGCCGTAGAAAACCAATTGCTTGGAAATCAATCAGATCCATCAGCTGCAACAGATGATTATAAAATAAAGGCAGTTATTAGCCGGATAAAAGATTCAAATGTCGGGATACTTGCATTGAAAACAGGTAAAGTAAAATATACAAGTACAGGAAATGCTTTCTGGGATTTATTCTTTCTCGCTGATATAGGGCTAAAGGCTGAGTATATTCAAATTCAGGATGAAGTTAATATTCTATTTGAACTGCAAAATAATGACGGGACATTTGTTCTTCAAGATGGAACAAAACCCGGCTATTTCTGTATTCCAACGATAATCTTAACATCTCTTGTAAAAATGGGATATGCTGATGACCCACACATTCTTCGATTTATCAATAAGATTTTTGAAAATCAGCGGTTGGATGGTGGATGGCATTGTGCAATGAGCCGTGCCACCGGAAGGAAACTTCAAGATTCAGAATCATGCCCGATGGATAATCTGAATGTGCTGATGTTGTTAGGACAATATGACCAATACAGGAATGATACAAGGCTTAACGGAGCAATTGATTTATTGCTTATGCATTGGAAAAGGAGAATGGAACCGTGGCGACCATATGGGTTTGGGATCGGCAGTGACTTTTTGAAATTGAAGTATCCAGCTGTAAAATATGGAATTCTAAGAGTGCTTGACGTTTTATCTTTATATCCATATGCGATTAAATCCCCCGAGTTTAATGAAATGCTTACATTTGTGATGAATAAATCTATTGATGGTAAATTCTTTGCTGAGTCAGTTTCCCGTTCATATTCAGAGTTTGATTTTGGACAAACTAAGATACCAAGCAGATGGATAACTTTTTTAATCTATCGATTACAAAAACGTACGTATGATTTTCAAGCAAAATAATTTACGTTGTGACATCCTATATGTACAGATGTCACATAAGATTAGATCAAAATAGGTGCAAGGCTGAAAAAGTCAGTGTTTATGTAGACTGATAAGGGTTTTGAATTTTTTATTCAAAACCCTCGTTTATCCAGTAAAGGATCAGGTACTGATTAATTGCTTTACAATAACACTCATGATACAATCAAGATACATTTGAAAGGAGTTACCTTATGATCAAAATTCTAATTGTTGAAGACCAAGTTGCTATACGTGAGTTAATTGCAATTAATTTAAGCAGAATGGGATATGACTGTGCAGTTGCTAACAATGGGAAAATTGCTGCAGACTTGATTGAAAAGAATACATATGATCTCATTTTGCTGGACATTATGCTGCCTGAAATTGACGGATATGAATTGATAAAGTATATTGAACCGACAGCTACCCCAGTTATTTTTATCACTGCCAAAGGCAGCTTAAAAGACCGTGTAAAAGGGCTGCATATGGGAGCTGATGATTATATTGTTAAACCCTTTGAAACGGAAGAGCTAATGGCCCGGGTAGAAGCTGTACTACGCAGGGTAGGCAAGGGAAAAACATTGCTCGAAATTGATAATGTTGAAATAGATATTATCCGGCGAACCGTAAAAAAGGATGTGCAGCCTGTTCTTTTAACGGTTAAAGAATTTGATTTGCTTGTAATGCTCGTGCAGAATAAAAATATTGTTCTTTATCGTGAACGCTTATATGAAAAAATATGGAATGAAGAATGGCAAGGAAATACCCGCACGATTGATCTCCACATTCAACGTTTGCGAAAAAAGTTAGATTGGGCGGATAAAATTCAGACGGTTTACAAATTGGGATATCGGCTGGAGGTGGAATAGTGAAGCTATGGGCGAAGCTGACATTAGGCATATCACTGATTGTTATCGTCTTGTTTTCTATATTTGGACACCTTATTATTCAAAAAAGTTTTGATTTTGCTATGGAGCAGATTATCCGCCAGTATCAAATGCAGCACGCGAATTATCGCATTTTTATAGAAAAAGAAGTATACGGAGATGAATCGAATTTCGATGACAATTTACAAGCACTCTATGAAACAGTGAAGCTTATAGGCGGCTTAAATCGTACAGCCCTTTATACTGATGAAAATGAAATGCTGTATTCTTCATATGAAATGATTACGGATATAGATTTCATAGAAAAACTGATTGACTTAAAAGATGGGTACCGAATCAAAGAGAATTCTGATAGCTTTATTTTAGGAGTTATTTCGACATTCATTGTAGAAAAAAAAGAAGTTTATTTTATTACAGTCAATGATATCAGCGATGTGTTTGTACAAAAAGAAATACAATATAGACAAGCTCTATTGCTCGATATTGTGTTACTTATTTGTGTCATAATTTGCGTATGGATTTTATCTAAATATATTACTTATCCGATTCAGAAGCTATCCAATATTAGTGAACGAATAGCAGGCGGCTCCTACAGTGACAGAACTCATATCACCTCCAATGATGAGGTAGGAGTGCTGGCACAGAACTTCGATAAAATGGCAGAGGCCGTTGAAGAAAAGATAAACTTTTTAGAGCAGGCGGTTTGTTCCAGAGAGGACTTTGTTGCAAATTTTTCTCATGAACTGAAAACACCCATGACCGCAATTATGGGCTATGCTGATATGCTGAGAAGCCACGAAAACAGCCCTGAAATTCAGATCAAGTCTGCCGATTACATCTATAAAGAAAGTAAACGAATTTCCGAACTTTCCTTGAAATTGATGGACTTAATGAGGTTATCCGATGAGCATATTTCCATAGAGCCGGTAGATGTCCAAAAGCTAAAGATCCATATTGGAGAACACTTTATTTGGAATATGCAGCCTGCTATTGTTTGTGCAGACAAAATCCTCATTATTTCGCTACTGAAAAACCTTTGCGATAATGCCAAAAAAGCAGAGGCAACCGAAATCCTCATCAAAGGATATTTAGAAGAAAATAAGTATAAAATAACGGTTAGTGATAATGGAAAAGGCATTTCTGAAAAAGATATGCCCAGAATAAAAGAACCGTTCTATACGATTGATAGATTTCACGCCGGAATAAATGATGGATTCGGTTTAGGGTTGACACTTTGCGAGAGAATAGCAAACCTCCACGGCACCTCCCTAATACTCGAAAGTATGATTGGATTTGGCACGACTGTAGGGTTTGAACTCCCACTACATGAACTGAAACAATGATTCCAGCGATTTTATGATACAAGTTTGAAACAACTCTTTGTTAAACTGTTTTCAGTTGCAAAGAGTTGTTTTTTTTAAGGAGTGGATATATGAACAGGAATCTCAAAAAATCAATCATTTTTATTCTGTTGATCGGAGTGCTTGTTTTTAGCGGTTGCTCTAATCAAGAATCTGATGAACATAAAAAAACAGTAAAAAGTAGTAAAGTTGAGCTTTTATCTGGTACCTTGACAGTCAGTACCTACTATGATGGTGTAATTATGAGCCATGCGCAAAATTTCATGGAGCTTCATCCCAATGTAAAAATTGAAATGGCAGAACCACTGGATATGGGCGAATGGGGATCGAAAGGCCTTGAGCAGTACGGTATGAGTACAGCCATAGAAATTATGAGTGGTAATGGAGCCGATCTAATAGACCTATCTCATTTTTCAACATATCGATATGCCGGAAGCGGATTGCTCTGCAATCTTTATGATTTTATGGATAACGATCCTGAGTTTAATAAAGCAGATTATTATACAAATATTTTTAACGCAAAAGAAATAGACGGCGCACTGTATACAATGCCATCTTCTTTTACTTACGACATGATGTTGGTCAGCCGTCCTTTAACAGAGCGACTTTCCGTCAATTATGATGTATTGGATTATGAATCCATTCTTGCTATATACGAGTCCGTGCATTCTCTTGGGCTTAACCCGGAGCCTCGTATTCTGCCGGGGATTGTGAAAGAATATTTTTGGAGATATGAATTTCCGGCATATTACAATGCACAAGCAGGAGAAGCATGGTTTGACAGTGACAAGTTTATAGAATATTTAGAAAAAACCAATACTATTGTAACTCCCTATGACCCTGTCTATAAAGAGTGGGATAAGACTCGTATTGTCGGCGATGACAGCTTTATGAAATCTGACTATGTATTCTGCAGCTTAGAGGTTACAGCTATTGATGTCTATAATCTTTTAGCCGATTATACCAACATATCGGCACCAGTTCCGATTGTAAGCAGTGGTGGCGATGCTATGTTCAGATCAATGCAGGCTGAATACGGCATCCCAACTAGCAGCGCCAACAAGGAGCTTGCATGGGAGTTTTTGAAATTTTGTGTGGGGGAGAAATCTCCTCCCGACTCTTCTGACAGAAAAAGGGCACAAGAGTATGTTATGAATTATCACACTTTTGTGCCAATCAATATTAACAATTTTAGGCATGCATTTCGCTTGCAGTGCGAACTGGATATCGATATGTTCGGAAATTCTATCCAGTGGAAAGATATTAATCCCAAAGATGGAATAGATGAGATGATTGCCCTTGTCCATGAATGGAACTTACAGCGCAACAGAGAAGCATCTGAAACGGAACTATACTTTTTAATCAATTCAGACTTAGAAAATTATTACTATTATGACCTTGCTACAGCCGAGGAAACCGCCTCTATTATTCAATCCAGAGTTGCTGCCTATTTGGGAGAGCAGAGATAAGAGGAGTGCTTTAAGTGTAAAGTAAGCGGGAAAGGAGTAACTAATGAAATTTAAAAAGAGCCTGCCGTATCTCCTGCCCAGCCTTGCTGGATTATCTGTGTTTTACCTCATTCCCTTTGTGCTGTCACTTTATTATGCATTGATTAATAATATGAGCAGCAAAGAATTTATTGGATTGCAAAATTTCATAAATACGGTACAAAATCAAATGTTTCAAAATGGTTTATTTAATACCGCTGTTTTTATGATTATTAGTATTCCAATTTTGATTGTTATTGCTTTGCTCATTGCATTGCTGCTAGAAAGAATGCTACGTGGCCAAGGTATCTTGATGACTGTATTGATCTTTCCGATTATCATTCCTTCCGGTGTAACCGTACACTTCTGGAAGTCAATTTTTGATATAAACGGGCTAATCAATAAAATATTGTATAGCCTTGAATTTCCCATTATCAATTTTACAAGCAGCGGGTGGGCAATCTTAATTCCGATTATCATATATCTCTGGAAAAATACAGGATTTGCAGCGGTGGTTTTTTACGCAGGGATGAAAAGAATTCCAATGGAATATTACGAGTACGCCAGCTGCACAGGAGCAAGTCCGTGGCAGCAATTTTACCACATTACATGGACTTATCTTTCTCCGATTACATTTGTTGTTTTGGTTTTGTCGTTTATAAATTCCTTTAAAATATTTAAGGAACTCTATATTCTCTATGGGAATTACCCTCCGAATCATCTGTATACGTTGCAGCACTATATGAATAACCAGTTTTTCAGCTTGAATATGCAGAAGCTGACTGCCGCATCTTATATTCTGATTTTTTTGGTTGGCATGGTAATTTTTGCTTTGTTTTACAAACAAAAATGGATGTCGAATGCCTTTACCTCTCTCGAATTAGGCGGACATCTACCAAAGACTCAGACAAAACGCTCATCAATTATCAGCCATTTACACGCTGTTATGATTGCACTTGCTATATTGCTTCCTTTGCTTTTTACAATTTCTAACTCTATCATGAGCAGTCATGAGGTTGTGAACCGGTATACAACAGAAGTAACGGCCTTTAACGCTTTGGATTTAGCAAGGAATGGTATGCATTTTGTAAACATAGGGTTTTACCCGAACAATCCAACATTGGAGCAATACCAGAGCCTTTTGTTCGATCATTCTACATATTGGCGGTTTTATGGAAACTCCATCTTTATGACCCTGCCTATTGTTCTGGGGCAATGCATTGTTTCATGCCTTGCTGCCTACGCATTCGAGAGGATGCAATGGAAATATAAAGAGGTTCTGTTTTTCGGATATATTGCAATCATGATGATGCCGCTGCAGGTTCTATTGGTGTCCAATTATTTGATAGCAGATTTTTTGAATCTTCGAGATAGGTATGCTTCCATCATTCTTCCTGGGATTTTTAATCCGTTAGGTGTCTTTTGGATTCGGCAGAATATAAAAGGATTTCCGCAAGAATGCATTGAAGCGGCAGAGCTAAGCGGCGCTTCCGAAGGTCAAGTGTTTCGCTCCATTGTTTTGCCGAACTTGAAACCGGCAGTTATCTCCCTCTTCGTATTGACATTTGCTGATTATTGGAATGTCATAGATCAAGCGGTAGTGTTAATAAAATCTATCCATAAACAGCCGCTATCTATGCATTTGGGCAGTATGCTCAGCACTGAACCTGGGATGTTTTTTGCGGGAGCCTGCCTATATCTTATCCCCGCTGGTTTTGTCTTTTTCATAGCTAAAAATTATCTGATTGACAGCTAGATAATTCCTGTTCATAGAAATAAAAAGCAAATCTTATTATAGTAACTATCATTTGAAAGGAGAGGAACAAATATGGCAAATTTATCACTCAATCATGTTTATAAAGAATATCCCTGTGGGTTTGCTGCTGTTTCAGACTTCTGTTTAGAAGTAGCAGATAAGGAGTTTATTGTTTTGGTCGGGCCGTCCGGCTGCGGCAAATCTACGACACTTCGAATGATTTCCGGCCTGGAAGAAATCTCAAAAGGCGAGATTTATATCAATGGTCGCATGGTTAATAAACTTGCTCCCAAAGACCGAAATATTGCTATGGTTTTTCAGAATTACGCCTTATATCCCCATATGACTGTGTTTGATAATATGGCGTTTGCCCTAAAGATTCACAATACCTCCAAAAATGAAATAAAGCGACGTGTAGAGGAAACGGCAAATATGCTAGGTATACTCAGCTTAATGAACCGTATGCCAAAATCTCTGTCTGGAGGGCAAAAACAGCGTGTGGCTTTAGGCCGTGCTTTAGCTTGTGAATTTGAAGTTTTTTTGTTTGATGAGCCTCTATCCAATTTGGATGCTAAACTTCGTGGGCAGATGCGGATTGAGCTGATTAGGCTACATAAAAAACTGAATACCACTTTTATATACGTTACCCATGACCAGACAGAGGCTCTTACTATGGGCGATCGCATCGTGGTAATGAAAGACGGATTTATCCAGCAGGTTGGTACACCGCAGGAGCTGTACTATTCCCCGTGCAACTTGTTTGTGGCGGGATTCATCGGTTCTCCGTCCATGAATTTTATAAATGGTATCCTAACGCGTGACGAAAGCAGATACTATATCACTATTGACAGCAAAGGACACTCTTGTGAAATAAAACTTCCGGAAGATAGCAGCAAGGATCAGTCTATAAAAAGATATATCAGAAAAGAAGTAGTTATGGGTATTCGCCCGGAAAATGTTTATGTGGATGGTTCATTAGTTTCCGGCTCTGACGCCGATAGTATTACCTGCCATGTTGATATTGCGGAAACAATGGGCGCAGACAGCTTCCTTCACCTAAGCTTTGGAAACAATATCATAATTGCGCGGATATCCTCGCACACAGATATTTGTTCCGGCGATACTATAAAAGTGCAGATGGATGGTACGCAAATACATATTTTTGATAAAAAAACAGGAAAAGTCATTTTATGATTAATTTGTTGTGCTCAAAATAGTAAAGAAATTTTTATGCTTCTACATTTGCTGTTTAAGCAAAACCCTATAAACGATAGGTTTCTTACGTTTCTACTAAATTGTGATGCTCTATTTGGAAATAGTTTTATTGGAATTCAAAGCTGCATCTATTTTGTACTAACGACACAACAAAAAGTTATGTGCGAGAACTAAATTCATATATTACTTTTTTCTTTTATCTATGATAAAATTAAATAAAGATTATTTACATATCATGTAGGAGGGCCGTATGCATCATATATATTTCTTTTCTAAGTATGCAAAGTGGTTGGGTATCATAGCTTTTATAGGAACACTGTTTAGCAATTCATCTATTTTAAAAATGCTTTGTTTATTTGGACTATTTGTGCTTATAGAAATGGCACTTGATTTTTCTGTATATAAGTGTTCATTCTTGCAAGTAATAGGTATGCTTAAAGTGAATAAAAAATATAAAAATAATATGCCGTCGGTGGATAATTATAAATGTAAAGTTGAATACGATTTACCGTTCAAAGGGAAATGGACGGCTGTAAATGGTTGTTTTACAAAAGAATACTCTCATTCATGGGGTATTCCTACACAGCGATATGCTTATGATTTTATTATCTTAGATGAAAATGGAAAATCATACAACGGAGCCTTCAATCAAAGTGAAAATTATTATTGCTATGACAGAGATGTTTTATCTCCTGCCGATGGTGTAATTGTGGAAGTTTTGAACAATGCCAAAGACAGCTTAATTTTCAAAAGAGGTCAATTTTATTCTAGAGCCAAACATATTGCAGGAAATTATGTTGTAATAAAACACGATAAACAAGAATACAGCACATTAGCACATTTAAAAGAAGACAGTATAAGTGTCGCAGTTGGAGAAACTGTTTCACGAGGACAACCCATTGCTAAGTGTGGTAACACAGGAAATTCAACCGAGCCACATCTGCATTTTCAACTACAAACAGGGCAAAGCTTTTATAGTAGTGCTGGGCTTCCGATACATTTTAAAAAGATTCTCCTTTCAAATGTTGCAAATTATGAAAAATTTGACTCAAGACCACACATGGGAATTAGTCAAATTCCTGCTGGATATGTGACAAGGGGTTTTAATGCAGAAAATTTGCAATAGCTATTATTAGTATAATCTCTCATATGTCAGCTCAAGTCCAGTTTCCAAAATGCAATGACAAAATTATTAACCGTTAAACACAAGTTATAAACTGTATTTTTGTTGGTAGAAACCAATGAAAATGCAGTTTTTTTAAGTGAGAAATATTTTAAGGTAGAATCAAGCGGGTTGCATCTTTGCAATTAAGGGAGTTTTAATGTGATAGTTTTAGGTGATTGTGCAGTAAAATTAAAGATTTTAAAAAAGTTCTTGCAATCAATTTTTAATAGACTTATCCTTTATTTGAGGATATCCTTCACAACTTAAAGGAGGAAATTGAATTATATGAATCATGAAAAAATGAAAGAGCTTGAAAAAATAATCAACAATGATTATAACAATATTACTGGTATAGTTACGCTAAAAAACGGTGAAGCAGTATATGAAAATTATTTTAACGGATATACAGCCGATAACGCCATTCATGTATATTCGGTTACAAAAAGCATTTTTTCAGCGCTGATTGGCATTGCCATTAATAGTGGGTATATTAAAAGTGTCGATCAGAAGATATTAGACTTTTTTCCGGATTATATGGTAGCTAAAGGCGAAGAAACGATACAGCGTATTACAATCAGAGATATGCTGACCATGACCGCACCCTATAAATATGATTCAGAACCGTACGAAAAGTTCTTTACAAGTCCGAACCCAATTCGAGATGCACTCGATTTATTAGGCGGAAATGGAACTATAGGGGAATTCAATTATTCTGCTATCGGTGGAATCCATATTTTGTCGGGCCTTTTGGTAAAAGCTACGGGGCAACAAATACTTAATTTTGCTACAGAACATTTATTTTTACCACTGGGAATAAATGTTCCTCAAAATATTGTATTGCGGAATCAAGAAGAGCATATCGCTGTTATGAATGATAAGAACACCCATGGCTGGGTTGTTGACCCACAGGGAATCAATACGGCAAGCTGGGGCCTTTTTCTAACACCTGCGGACATGGCGAGAATAGGTCAGCTATATTTAGATTGTGGCATGTGGCAGGGAAAACAAGTGGTACCACATTCGTGGGTAGATGAAAGTACCAAAAAGCATAGCCGCTGGGGAGAGTTGTCTTATGGCTATCTATGGTGGGTTATTGACGAGAAAGAACATATTTACACCGCTTTGGGAGACGGTGGAAATGTAATTTACATCAATACAAAGAAAAAATTGGTGGTTTCTATTGCTTCTCTTTTCATACCAAATGCTAAGGACAGGATAGAGTTTATTAGAGAGCATATCGAACCAATATTTGAGGATTGAGTGTGATGAATTTTCATTTATCATAGAATGTGCTAGATTTTTTATAGGTAAAATCGCCCTGCTGATTGTAAATTAGCGGGGCGGCTCTCTTTTTGACATATAATTAGGTATTGGAGCTCTGTCTTGTCCAAAACAATGCCGGGTGGGGGGCATATAGTGCATTTAGAAGTGTAAATTAATAAAAACTTGGCGTAATTCAAAAAATGTTTGTAAATGAGTAAAGCTTATTGTATAATACGAGTATAATAACAACAGGAGGATAATCATGAATACAGTCGACACTGCGAATAAAATATGTAAATTCAGCAGTTCTGTGTCCAAAAATGGTATTTTTGCGCATTGCGGGAGAAGTGCGTCCATTTTTAGGCTGAATACAGACGATTGTATAAATCTATGATGTCTTTGAAGTATAATAAATATAATTATATTATATGTATTAACCATGGACTCTGATTTATTGAGTCTTTTTATATTGCTGTAAATTTGATGCCTTTCTCCATAAGCCTCAGATGATTGTTTCTTTGTTTATCCAAAGAAATGTCAATAGGGCTTTTTTGTTTTTTAAAATAAATTTGGAGGAATTAACATTGAATATAAAATTAAAACGAAATATATCAATAGGTTATGCATATAATTTTTTCTTGCAGTTGAATATTACTTCTGCTATTTGGGTTTTATATCTTTCATTTAAAGGAATGACACTAGCAGAGATTGGAATTCTTGAATCACTTTACCACATAACCGGGCTAATTTTGGAGCTACCAAGCGGCGCTTTGGCAGATTTGAAAGGAAGAAAGTTCTGTGTTGTGGCAGGCAGAGTGGTTGAATTAGTATCGTGTTATCTTATGATGACGTCAAATAGCTTTTTTGGTTTTGCACTTTCTTTTATTTTAAGTAGTGCTGCAATGAATTTAAATTCAGGTGCAGCGGAAGCACTAATCTATGACAGCTTGAAAGAGCTGGGTGAAGAAGAAAAGTACAAAAAAATATGGGGTCAGTTAGTATTTGCCATGTCTATTGCACAGGGGGTTGCAGTTTTACTGGGTGGAATTTTAGCTGATGTTAGGTTTTTGTATGCCTATATGTTAGGAATGGTTGTGCAGACAGCAGCATTATTGTTATCTACAAGATTTACAGAGCCGCCAATCCATAACAAGGATATTGAAAAAGATAATGAAAAAAACGAACAAGAAAAATTAATCATTAAGCAAGTAAAAACAAGTATTGGTGTTATAAGAAAAAGAAAAATTGTATTGTATATAATATTATTTTCGGCTTTATTGGGAAGTCTTCAAACAACTGTGTTTTTTTATAGCCAAAAATATTTTTTCGATATTGGTTTTACAAAGACCATGATTGCGGTTATCTGCGCAACTGGAAGTCTTATTGAAGCAATAAGTTCAAAATATGCGTATATTTTAGAAAGCAGACTTAAATTAAAAGGGACTCTGATAACCATATCTGCTGTAAACATATTCGCTTTAGCCGGTCTGACATTGTTCAAAAACCTATCAGTATTTTTTTATCTGCTGACCGCTGTTTCAGGCGGTCTTGCATTTACGATACTCAGCGACTATATAAATACCGAAATTCCGTCTGAATACAGGGCAACAATATTGTCATTTGACAGTTTGTGTTTCAGCATATTTATGATATGCATATTTCCGCTGTTTGGATTAACAGCCGATTACGCAGGTTTTTCCGCAACTTTTGGTGTGACAGCGATAATATACATTCCAGTAATGGTTTTATTGATAAATAAATTAATAAAACAAAATAGAAAGGATACTGCTATGAGTATAAAAAGTAACAATGTTGCTAACTAAAGATAAAATATTTACTTATTGTTCATAGTCTTTGAACTGCGCTATTAAGAGATTTACTGTAAAATATAAATCGATGTTCAAAAATACATGAACATCGATTTTATTTATTGATTAGGTTAAAAGAATTACATTAATGTCATTTCAACTCGTAATTAGCATAAATTATTCATCTATAAATTTTTCCAGCTCTTTATTAAATTTTTCCATCTGGTCATAAAATAGAAAATGACCGCAGCATTCAAATGGCACCAGTTTTGCATTTGAAATGCCCTTCTTTTGGGCCAGAGCCAGCGGATAAAGACATATCTTGTCATTATATCCGTGAAGAATCAGGGTAGGTACGTTGATTTTAGTTAAATCGTTAAACAGTCCTTCTTCTCCTAACCATGTGTTTGCTACAGCTTCTGTGCCCCAGCTTGAGGCTTCAAGCCCTAAATTGAATATCCAGTCAGAGAGCTCCGGAGTGACATAATTATGAAAAATCATATTGCCGAAATTTTTTAGCATTTGAGGCCGGTCGGTATATGTTCCATGTATTATATCCAGCACAGCCTGACGAGACAGTCCATAGGGGAAATACGACCTCTGAATCAGGCTGGGAGCTGCTGCTGCAAACAGAGCAAGCTTGCGCACACCGTGACCGTGATGCCTAGCCATGTAACGAATTGCTATTGCGCCGCCGGTGGAGTGGCCGCAAAGTATAAAATCATTTAGTTTCAATGCATCAGCTACTGTACGAACATCATCTGACAGCTGGTTGTAGTCGTAGCCGCTCCATGGTCTGGCAGACCGCCCGAAGCCTCGGATGTCCATTCCGATGCAGCGATATCCTTTTTTAGGAAGTTGGTTATACTGGTATTCAAAAAGATTATGGTTACCGGGCCACCCATGAATAAAAAAAATTGTTTTGTTGCTACCGCCCGGGTTGATGTCTTCTACATAAATATAGATATCAGGTGTCACATTAATATAATATCCCATTTGCATATCTCCGTTTATTTTATTTATATATAATATTCATAAAGAATCTATATAATTACCAACAATACAATTATAATTAGCTCGAATGCGGAATTTTTGTTTAGACACTTTTATAAACATAAATCTGGTTATAGGTTTCATGCGTTGTTTTAAGACTTATATGAGTAGATTCTTTTTTGGAGATATTTTAATGTTGGAAAAATATGTGCAAAAGAGTATACTATTAGTAGTACATAATCTAAAGAGAATGGAGATAAAGGGATGAAGCTATCTGAAAGAATAGAAAAAAATTTATTGAATTATCTGCAGACTAGGACGCATACCGGAACTGAGCTTGAAAGGAATAATGAAATATTCTTTAAGAAGTGGTTCGATTCAGTGCCGTATCTGAAAAGGAACCCGGAATATTGCGGATTTTATGAAATGAAAAATGACATTTTAAACAGAAGCTGTCCGTGGGCGCTACTTAAGGGAGAAGGAACTAAGACCATAGTGATGATTCATCATACCGATACGGTTGATACGGATGATTATGGGAAATACAAGGAGTTTGCTTATACTCCAGATGAGTTAGAAAAGTATTTTAAGTCTGAAAACGTTGAGATGGATGAAATTTCTAAAGAAGATTTATATTCGGGAAAGTGGATGTTTGGCAGAGGCGCTTCAGATATGAAAGGTGGAGCAAGTATAGCTCTATCATTGTTTGAAGAATATTCAGAAGAAGAAAATTTCAAAGGGAATATACTTTTAATGGGTGTTCCGGATGAGGAAAATCTATCTGCCGGCATGAGATCGTCAGTGATGTTATTGAAGGAACTTAGAGAAAAATATGAGTTGGAATATGCATTGATGTTAAATGTTGAGCCTCACGAAAGAAACAACGAAGATGAAATAACAATTTATGACGGTTCTGTTGGCAAGATGATGCCAATATTTCTTGTGCGTGGCAAGCTTGCCCATGTGAGCCAAATTTACAACGGATTTAATCCGGTTACTTTGCTGTCAAAAATAGTGGTAAAGACCGATTTGAATCCAGACTTTATGGAAAAAGCCGGGAATACTGTGACTCCACCTCCAACATGGCTGTATTTTAAGGATAGAAAATATGTGTACGATGTGTCGCTGCCTTTAACAGCCGGAGGATATATGTCAGTGCTTACTCTTACAAAATCTCCAAAGGAAATTTTGGATCAGCTTAAAGAAGTAAGTATTGAGGCATTTGAAGATGTAATATCCAGTATGAAATTAAGCTACAATAAGTATAAAAGCTTATCAGAAGTGGATTCCAATGTGGCTGAGTGGAAACCTAACGTAAAATTTTACGGAGAAGTTTATAGAGAAATAAAAGATAAAAAAGGTGATAAATTTACAAATGATATGGCTGAGTTTCAAAAAGAGCTGGAGATAAAGATCAATAGAAACGAAATTAATAGAATTGACGGCGCGTACCTCCTTATAGAGAAAACTCTTGAGCACTATGATGATTTATCTCCTATGGTTGTAATAGCCCTGGCTCCTCCTTACTACCCAAGTATCAATAATTCCATGCTTAATAATTCTAATGAAACTAATGAACTGCTTATTAAATTGGACAAATTTGCAAGAAGTGAAATAGGAAATGGAATATATACTCAAAATTATTTTACGGGAATATCTGATTTAAGTTATGCAGCCTTTACAGCTGATAGTGAAAATATAGATTATATCAGCAACAATATGATATTTTGGGGAGATGGGTACTACATACCTTTGGATACCATAAAGGAACAGTCAGTTCCGGTTCTTAACATAGGCCCATGGGGAAGAGACCTTCACAAATATACTGAAAGGGTTTATAAGAAGGATTTATTTGAAAACATACCAAGACTGATAGATTTTACAGTTAGAGATGTGTTAAACAGAAACTTTTAGTTTTGTGGCAGTCCAGTCATTATTTGGTGAAATTGCTACCTGAATGACGGACTGTCTAAATTTATGATTTTACTACAAATTAGAAAGATTGTATTCACTTTTTTAGCTTGAAAATATTATGATTTTAGTGTATAGTCTGTATAGTAAAATTTGACATTGAGCCGGAGGGGTAATTGAAAAAACTATCAATAAAAAGATTGTATATATTTTTTGGGATTTTTGCTGTATTCAGTAATTTAGCTCATCCGGTTACACCTACAATGTTTATTGAAAAGGGTTTCGGAGACTATCTGTTCGGAGTTTCATTTGCCGCAATGTCGTTGTGCTTTTTTATTGGCTCGTTGATATGGGGAGCTGTAGGAGACAGGTATGGGCATGTGAAGGTAATGGCTTTTGCTGGGCCCATATATGGGTTTTCACAGCTTTTATTTGGATTAACAAGCACGGTGCTTATGACAATTGTAGCGCGGTTGATTGCAGGATTTTTTAGTGCTGGTATTTACGTGTGTAGTCTGGCTTACCTGGTTAATTTAACTAACCAAGATAACCGAGGGCGGAATATGAGTTACTACGTTGCAATAAATTCTGTGGGATCGGCATTTGGATACTTTATAGGAGGAATGCTTGGAAATGTTTCTATTACTGTAGTGTTCATTTTACAAACTTCGGTAATTGTATTGAACGGTATTTTTACACGTCTTATGCTTGAAGATACTGGTTCGCAGGATACAAAATTTATTTCTGAAAGATCTCTGAATCCTTTTAAAGCATATAGCTCAGCCATGGGAAAGATGCCTTTAATATTAATAACATTTTTGTCTGGGGTATTTTTAACAAGCTTTGCAACCACTGCATATGATAATGCTTTTAACTATTATTTAAGGGATGCCTTAGGGCTTCCATCGTCGTATAACGGCGTTATTAAAGCTATAATAGGTGTTGTGACATTGACGGTAAACTTTACGGTAAACATATATATTGAAAAGCATACAGATTCCAGAAAATCTTTGATAATTGTACTGCTATTATGTGGTGTTTCATCGCTTGCGGTTCCATTTATTCCGGTGTTATATCCATTCTTTATTGCAAATATTTTGTTTTTCATGTTTAATGCAATATACCTTCCAATACAACAGGATATTGTTACCAGAGGACAGGATCCAAGTACAGGTGGAATAATATCAGGAATATTTAACTCAGTACGAGCGGCTGGAATGATTTTTGGATCGCTGTTTTCAGGATTCATATATGAACTTGGAAGTATATTGCCGTTTTTTTCCACAGCTTTGGTGTTTTTTATAAGCTCAGCAATATCATTTGCAAACCTGAAACAGTATAAATCTCAAAATACAGAGGTGGCTAATGGATCTACAGATTAAAATTATAATAATAGTAATGTTTTTTGTAATATTGATAAGCATGCAATATACATTGAACAAAATATTGCTTGCATTGAGAGAAATAAAAGTAATATTGTTGACAAAAAAAGAAAAACGGGAATAATTTATGTTATTTCAATCATAATAATCTTGTGATAAGGAGGTAATTATGGCTGAAAAAAATGCAAAGAAAAAAAAGAAAAAGGAACTCACACCTGATGATTTAATGAAACTGGAAATAGCAAAAGAGATAGGACTGATGGATAAAGTCGAGGAGCTCGGGTGGGGAGGACTTACTGCCAAAGAAACAGGCAGAATAGGCGGTTTGATGACTGCAAAGAAAAAACGAAGGAAGAAATAGAATGCTTAACAAAAGCTACAAAGAATTTTCGCAAATTTATGATTTGCTGATGAATGATATAGATTATGGAAAATGGACATCCTTTATAATGAATACTATTGGCGACGGCAAAAAAATTCTTGAGGCGGCATGCGGAACCGGCAATATAACAAAGTTGCTGGCAGAGAATGAGTACAAGGTTACGGCTTTTGACCTTTCTCAGGACATGCTTATGAGAGCGTACGAAAAACTGGAACGAAGTCCGGTTGTCAAGTTACTTAACATGAATATGACAGATTTTAAAATAGATGATAAATTTCATGCTGCAATATGCTGTTGCGACGGAATAAATTATATTACTTTTGAAGAAACCGAAAGTTTTTTTACAAATATATACAATCATCTAGATGATGATTCAATATTTATTTTTGACATGAGCACTGAATTTAAGTATAAATCAATGTTTAATGAAACATATGTATACGATGACGGTGAAATTTTTTATGTTTGGGAAAATATGCCTGACAAAGAAAATAACTTAGTAGATATTGAGATAAATTTCTTTGTTAAGGATTCATTAAATAAATATTCGAGGATAAATGAGGTTCAGACCCAGTATGTACATAATGTAAAAAAAATCACAGAACTTCTAAAAATGATTGGTTTTTCTCATGTTGAAGTTTATGATGATTACAGTGATAAGATGTATAATAATACTTCAATGCGAGCAGTTTTTTGCGCTAAAAAAGAGGAGAAACAATAATGGATTATATGATAAGAGCAATAGATAAGAAGCAAACATTCAGATTATTTATGGTTAAATCAACGAATACGGTTGAAGAGGCAAGGAGGCGTCACAATACTACACCTACAGCATCGGCTGCATTGGGAAGGACTATGACTGCGGCAATGATGATGGGTTATATGATGAAAAATGAAGAGGATAAGCTCACCATAAATATAAATGGCGGAGGTCCAATAGGTACTATTCTTACAGTGTCTGACAATAGAGGGCATGTAAAGGGATATGTTGATAATCCAAATGTTGATTTACCGCTGAAACCAAATGGCAAGCTTGATGTGGGCGGAGCAGTAGGAGTTAACGGCAAAGTTACGGTAATGATGGACTTAGGACTAAAAGATCCTTATGTAGGCAGTACAGACATTGTTACAGGAGAAATAGGGGATGACATAGCTATGTATTACTGTCAGTCTGAACAGCAAAATTCTGCTGTAGCGCTAGGTGTATTAATTGACAGAGACTATAGTGTCAAGTCTGCAGGCGGTTTTATAGTTCAGACTCTTCCGTTTATTGAAGAAGAAGACTTGGCAAAACTTGAAGAGGTGTTGGGAAGCCTTAAATCGGTTTCTGAATATTTTGAAAATGATTATGATGTCGAAAAGATTGCAAAGGAAATTTTCAACAGCTTTGATATTGAAATAACGGGTAAGATTCCAGTTGGATTTAAATGTGATTGTTCTGAAGAGAGAATGGAGCAGGCGCTTATGACTATAGGCAAAGATGATTTGAAACAGCTGATAGAAGAGGACGAAAAAATAGAAACAGTATGCCATTTTTGTAATGAAAAATATGTTTTTAAAGGTGAAAAGTTAAAGAATATTTTAAAATTTATTGAAGAAAATTAACTATTCTGAATTTTTATTTATTGTAAAATTATACAAACAATATAAATTTTATAAGAGACTTTCCAATGAAATTGTGAAAGTCTTTATTTTGTATTTTAATACATAAAATATAATAATATTTCTTTGCGGGCGATTTAAAAAAATAGAATTTAAAACATTAACATTAAAAAATTTAATAAATAGTTTTTTGGAAATTTTTTTGTTTGAAACTCATCATCCAGCTAGCTTTGAGCCTTTTTCAGCATGAGATTTTTACTGAAGAACCTGACACAAAAATAAAATTAGACTTCCATTTGCAAAAAATAGGTGATAATATATTAACAAAATCAAAAATACAAATGCATAAAATATAGAACCATTAATGGAGGCTAAATTATGTTTAATGTACCTATGAAATTTGTTGAACTTATATTTGAGCAATCGGGAATTGTTTCTGTAACAGATAAAGAAGGCTGTTATATTTATGTAAATAAAAAATGGCAGGAAGATACCGGCATATCTGAAAAAGAAGCCATAGGAAAGTACAATCAGGATCTTATTGAAGGGTCGCGAGCATTATCAGCCATAAAATCGGGGAAAGTGCTTACTGCGGATTTTTTTATTAGAAGAAAAGATGGGAAAAGCCTGCCGGGGATTATGACTTATATTCCTATACATGATAAAAAAAATAATATTGTTGGCTGTTATATTTCTTCATCCTTTTCATGTATAGAAAAGGCGTTGGAATTTTCGGAGAGGCTGGAGGCTGTTACTGAGGAATATGAATTCCTTAAAAAAGAAATGCGAAAAAGAAGCGGAGTTAAGTACTCTATAGATGATATAATAGGCCAGAGTGATGCAGTAAAACGCTTGAAAGAAAACATTTATCTTGCAGGAGCATCTGACTCGACAGTACTAATAGAAGGTGAAACAGGTACAGGAAAGGAATTAGTGGCTCATTCAATTCATAGCTGCAGTTTGAGAAATATTTTTTCGTTTGTTAAGGTTAATTGTTCTGCCATTCCGGCAACACTTATGGAATCAGAGTTTTTTGGATATGAAGAAGGTACCTTTACGGGAGCAAAAAAAGGCGGTAAACGGGGGAAATTTGAGATGGCACACCTTGGGAGTATTTTTCTTGATGAAATAAATCAAATGGATCTCACCATCCAGCCAAAGCTGCTGAGAGTTCTTCAGGAAAAAGAAATAGAAAGGATAGGATCAAGCGAGAGCACACCTATTGATACGAGGGTTATTTCTGCATCTAATGTTTCACTTAGTGAAATGGTAAAGCACAACAAATTCAGAGATGATTTGTTCTACAGGCTTAATATAATAAATATAGTTATTCCTCCTCTTAGAAAAAGAAGAGAAGATATACCAGATTTAGCAGACAGCATAATATGTAAACTTAATAAAAAGTTGGACAGACCTATAGAGGGAATTTCATCTAAAGCTTTGACATATCTTAAACAAAGGGATTGGCCGGGAAACGTAAGGGAACTTCAGAATATAATCGAAAGAGCTATGAATGTATCTATGGGCAGAAGTATTACTTTGGATGATATTAAAAAAATAGAAACTGTGAATATTCATAAATGGGATAACAAATCTGATTCTAGCGAAATATTTCGCAGCTCCGATGCTTCACTGGCAGATAAAAAACATAGTATAGAAAAAGATGCGGTTGTAAATGCGTTGAAATCATGCGGTTATAACAGGACAAAGGCAGCAAAAAATTTAGGCGTTTCAAGGACCTTGTTGTATCAAAAAATTAAAAAATATAATATAGATCTTTAGAAGAATGTGTAAACATAAGTTTACAAAAATGTGTAAACATAAGTTTACAGTGTACACGAGTGTGTGCACTTTTTTTTTGCTTTTTGATAAGAAAATTAACTTAAATAGTCTTATAAAAAATAATTTTATAAATAATAAAACTACTAATTTAGAATGTTTGTTTATTATCTAACAATTTTGATAAAATGAATTATTTATTTATTGGCATGCTAATTGCTTATTTTTATATATGTGTTATGAAATTAACAATAAACTGTAAACAGCTTTACAGCTTGTTAGCAGAAAAGGAAGGAAGGTAGTAGAAATGTTTGATTTCACAGAGAGCCAGCTTGAGCTTCAACAAACAGTACGTTCATTTGTTAAAGAACATGTTGATCCAAATCTTGAATTAATCGATAAAGGTGAATATCAAAAAGAGCTTTTTAAGGAATGGTGCAAAACAGGACTTGTATGTTTAGTGGCTCCGAAGGCTGTAGGCGGTATAGAACTTGATACAAAGAGCTGCGCAATAGTTATGGAAGAACTGGGCTACGGTGATGTAGGGATAGCTACTGGCTTTGGTGCCAATAACCTTGGGTCATATCCACTTTTAATTGCGGGCAATCTTGAGCAGCAAAAGCAGCACTTTGGACCCATACTTGAAGGTAAATTCGGAGCATTTGCTCTTACAGAACCTGGAGCAGGTTCAGATGCAGGTGCAGTTGCTACAACTGCAGATCGAAAAGGCGACGAATACATACTGAATGGAAACAAATGCTTTATTACACAGGGAGGATATGCCATTGATATGGAATCATCAATGGTTGTGTTCGCATCTACAGACAGAACTTTAGGGAGCAAGGGTCTGAGTGCTTTTCTAGTAAAAGGCGGAACCCCTGGATTAAAACTTGGGAAAATAGAAGATAAAATGGGAATAAGAGGTTCTCAGACTGTTGAATTGGTAATAGAAGATTTGCATGTTCCTGTATCAGCACGACTTGGAGAAGAGGGCGAAGGCATGAAAATAGCCATGAAGACCTTGGATTCAGGGAGGTTAATGGTTGCAGCTCAGGCAGTTGGATGTTGTCAGAAAGCATTAGATTTAACAGTAGAATTTGTAAAGAACCATATGGAAGGGCAAAAACCTCTGCACAAACAACAGGCTATAGCATTTAAAATTGCAGAAATGGAAGCTACAACAGTAGCTGCAAGGCAGCTTGTTCACAGAGGAGCATTCTTGAAGGACAGTAAGCAACCATATTCCCACCATTCAGCAGTTACAAAATTGTTTACTACTGAAGCAGCAATGAAAGTAGCAAATTCAGCTATGGAAATAATGGGCTCTTACGGATATACAAAAGACTCTAAAATAGAAAAAGTATGGAGAGACGCAAGAATTCTTTCTATCTATGAAGGAACCAACCAGATTCAAAGGCTTGTTATTGCAGGCGGATTGCTGAGAAAGTAGAAAGGCGGGAGGTGTAGATATGAAAATGAAGTTAACTGAAAAGCAAAAACTTATGAAAAAAGGATTTGCAGATTTTGCAAAATCTCAGCTGGAACCAGTAGCATATGAAGATGACAGAAACGCAAGATTTCCAGAAGAGGTAATAAAAAGCGCTGCAGAAAAAAATTATTTTGGACTTACTATTCCAAAAGAATATGGCGGCATGGATTCTGAATTTACAAGTGTAGCATTAATGGCAGAAGAATTTGGGAAGTGCAACGGATCTGTTGCTGCTTCAATCGTAGCTCACATAGTTATGGCCGAGCAGACAATATTAAAATATGGTACAGAAGATCAGAAAAAGAAATATTTGCCAGAAATGATTAAAGGAAACAAATTTGGAGCATATGCTTATGTTGAACCGGGAGCTTCCTTAGGATCAGGTGAAAACAAAGTAGTAGCAGTAAAAAAAGGAAATGGTTACGAGCTTACAGGTAAAAAGACTTTTGTTGCAAACGGTGGAGCAGCAGGAGTATATGTTGTTATAGCTCAAGACAGTCAAACAGAAGGTAAAAATAGTTATTCTGCATTTATTGTAGATTCAAGTGATATTAAATCAGTAAGAAATATTGACAAACTAGGATTGAGATCTTTCCCAACTGCAGAAGTTGAATTTTCTAATGCAAAAGCTCAGCTTTTGGGACAAGAACACGACGGAATTAAGATCGCAGCTGAAATTCAGTCAAGAGCAGATATAGCATTTGCAGCTGTAGGAGTTGGAATCGCCGGAGCAGCATTGGAAAAAACTGTTGATCACAGCAAGTTGCGTGTTCAATTCGGATCGCCTATAGGAAGGCTTCAAGCTGTTCAGTGGATGCTTGCCGAAATGGCATCAGAAATGCATACGCTTGATATTTTGACCTATAATGCTGTAGCGGAGGTTGAAAACGGCAGTGATTATATTAAGGATGCTGCATATCTAAAAATGTTTGCTCATAAAGCTGCATTCCAAATTGGTACAAATGCTGTTCAGATACACGGAGGAACAGGATACAGCAGAGAAGCAGAAATTGAAAGATATTTCAGAGATCTCAGAGGATTGTTTAACTTTGATGGTATAAATAACTATCCTGAAAAAATTATAGCAGGCAATTTATTAAAATAAATAACTTAAATTGAAGGAGGTGCCTTAATTGAATATTTTACATGAATTTGAATATTTTAAACCGGGCAACAAAAAGGAAGCCTTGGAGTTAGTTAAAAAATACGGAAACAAGGCAAAAGTCTTGGCCGGAGGAACAGACCTTGTCATTATGATGAAGGAGAAAATGATAAAACCGGACTACGTAATTGATATAAGTGATCTTAATGAGCTTAAAGGCATTACGTATGAAGAAGGAAAGGGTGCTGAGGTATACGCATGTACAAAAGTTGCGGACATTGAGTCATCAGAAGACCTTAAAACAAAATATCCGGCTCTTGCTTATGCAGCAAGTCAGCTTGGTTCACATCAAGTTAGAGTTATGGCAACTATGGGAGGAAACTGCTGCCACTCATCACCAGCAGCTGAAACACCTGCTCCATTATCAGCACTTGGAGCTAAAGTAGTTATTGCCAGCCTTGAAGGCGAAAGAGAAATGCCTATTGAAGATTTCATACAGGGAAATAGAAGGAACGATTTAAAAGAAGGAGAAATACTATATAAATTTAAACTTCCAGAACCTGAAAAAAATTCAGCATGCCGTTACGGACATATTGGATTAAGAGATGCAATGGAAATAGATTGTGCCAACATGGCAGCAAATATACAGCTTGAAGATGATAAAGAAACAATTAAAAAAGTTAAGCTAGTTATGGGATCAGTTGCTATAAAACCGCTGATTTCAAAGGCTGTTCCTGCTCTCCTTGAAGGAAAGAAACTTACAGAGGAACTAATTGAAAAAACAGGTGAAGCAGCACAAGGTGAAGCAAAGCCGATTTCTGATGTTAGAGCTTCTGCTGAATACAGAAAAGATGTAATAGCAGCTCTTGCACGCAGACTAGTAAAAGAAGCTTATGAAGCTGCAAAGGAGGCGTAGAAATGAAGAAAAAAATAGTAAAACTAGATATTAATAATCATGTATATGAAGTTCTGGTATCTGCAACTGACTTGCTTGTAGATGTAATAAGAAAGCAAATAGGACTTACAGGTACAAAAAAAGGATGCGGTCAGGGAGACTGCGGAGCATGTACTGTTCTTGTAGATGGTGAAGCTCAACTGTCATGCTTAATGCTGGCTATTGCTTGTGAAGGCAAAAAAATTACTACTATTGAAGGAATTGCAAACCAGGAAACAGGAGAATTGCATCCACTTCAACAGGCGTTTCTTGATCACGGAGCAGTTCAGTGCGGTTTCTGTACTCCAGGTATGGTATTGTCATCTAAAGCTCTTGTTGATAAGAACCCTACTCCGACAGAGGAAGAAATCAAACATGCTCTTGAAGGAAATCTATGCAGATGTACAGGATATGTGTTGATTCTTGAAGCAGTTGAATCCTATGTGGATTCTCTTGCAAAAGGGGAGGTGTAAAAATTGACTAAACTGTATGAAGTATCAAATAAATATAACAATTATAAAGAATATAATAGAGAATTTACTGAAGTAGGTAGAAACATACCTAGATTGGATGGACCTGCTAAAGTTACAGGAAAAGTTCAATATACTGATGACTTGGTATTGCCTAGAATGGTTTACGGAAAAATTTTAAGAAGCCCTCATGCACATGCCAATATAAAAAGTATTGATTACAGTGAAGCTTTAAAATTAGATGGTGTTTTAGGTGTAATAACTGGAGAAGATTGCCCAGTTGCTTATGGTATAGTACCACATAATGCAAATGAACATGCTCTTGCAGTTGGAAAAGTTAGAAACTGGGGTGAAGGAGTTGCAGCTGTTGCAGCTATTGATGAAGCTACAGCAGAAAAAGCTCTAGAACTTATAAAAGTTGAATATGAAGTTTTGGAAGCTATTGTAGACCCAAGAGAAGCAGTAAAAAGAGATGATTTAAGAATTCATGAAGATCATCCTAACAATATAGCTTATGAAGGTGTTCAGGTTTATGGAGATCCAGATAAGGCTCTTGCTGAATCTGATTATGTATTAGAAAAAGAATTTTATTCTTCATATGTAACTCATGGATTTATCGAACCACAGTCAGCTATAGCAGATTTTGATCCGAATACTGGAAAACTTCATCTTTATGCAACATGCCAGGTTCCTCATTATACTCACCAGCAGTTGGCTAAAGTTCTGGAAATGCCTATGAACAAAATAAGAATAACTGTACCTCTAATAGGTGGAGGTTTTGGTGGAAAGGGAGTTGCTTCTCAAGCTGACTTCTGTTCTGCACTTTTATCAAGGAAAATAGGAAGACCTGTTAAGATTACTTATGAAAGAAGCGATGTATTCGCAACTAATAACGGACGTCACCCATGCTATATGAAATTTAAAATGGGATTTGATAAGAATGGAAAAATTACTGCCGTTGACTTTAACAACTTAATGGACGGAGGAGCATACTCAGGTTGGGGAGTAGTTGTACTGTTCTACACTGCATCTATGGTTCACCTTCCATATGTTGTTCCGAACGTAAAATTTGATGGTAAGAGAGTTTATACAAACAAACCTACATGTGGTGCTCAAAGAGGTCTTGGAGGCGTTCAACCTAGATTTGCTATGGAGCAGTTGCTTGATGAAGCTGCTGTGCATTTCGGAATGACTCCTTATGAAATTAAAAAACTTAATTCTGTTGAATCAGGATACACTGCTAAGAGCATGATGTATGTACCTCACTCTGAATACAAGAAATGTCTTGATGAAGTAGTTGAGAAATCAGGATACATGGATAAAATTGGCAAACTTCCTTACGGAAAAGGAATAGGCTTGTCAGGAGGATATTATATTTCAGGTACTTCATATACACTGTATCTTTCATATAAACCTCATACAGTTGCAACTATTAAAATAGATGATGAGAATGGTGTTACATTATACTGCGGCGCTACTGACATAGGTCAGGGAGTTGATACAGTTATGGCACAGATGGCAGCTGAAACACTTGGAGTTAAAACAGAAGATGTTAAGGTTGTACCTAGAGACACACAAATATCTACATTTGACCTTGGTACATTTGCAAGCCGTCTTACATTTGCAACAGGCTGGGCAATCAGACAGGCAGCTGAAAAAGTTAATGCAGAGTTATTCCCGGTAGCTGCTTCTATGTTAAGATGCAGAGGCGATGAAATAGCTGTTAAAGACGGATACTTCTACTCAATTTATGAAAGACATGGAAGACACGGTAAAAAAGGTAAGGAAATTGCTTGGGCAGAAGTTGTTGATATGTATATGCAATCAAACGGTCCGCTTTCATGCTCAGGACAATTTACTCCACCTAGACGTAAGGGAATTCAGCAGGGTGGTAATATAGGACACTCACCTACATTTGGTTTCAGTGCTCAAGTTGCAGAAGTTGATGTTGATCTTGATACTGGAAAGATAAATGTTGTTAAAATAACTGAAGCAGGTGACTGTGGACAGCCTATAAACCCAATGAGCGTTGAAGGACAAGTTCACGGTTCAATCCAGATGGGTCTTGGCCAGGCACTGTATGAAGAAATGCAGATAGCACCTGACGGAAGATTCCTTAATCCTTCACTTCATGATTATAAGATGCCTACAATTAGAGATATGCCTAAAGTAGATGCTAACATTGTAGAAGCATACGACCCATCAGCTCCATACGGTGGAAAAGAATCAGGAGAAGGTCCTATACAGCCTACTATTCCGGCAATCTTCAGTGCAGTTTATGATGCTATCGGCGTAAGATTTACAGAAATGCCGTTAACTCCGGAAAAAGTCTTAAATGCTATAAAAGCTCAAAAAGCTAGTAAGTAATTTAGCTTATATGCTTTACACTTCGCGGCAGCGGGTATTCTGCTGCCGCAATATTAAATATATTATCATAAATGTTAATGCTTATACTAATAAAGGAGAGTGTAATGAGAGAATTTAAATTCAGAGCTTGGGATGATGAAGCGAAAAAAATGTATTCGCCGGAGGATCTGGAGCAGCCAGATGTCCATGATGATACTAAAAAAACAATTTATTGCTATTTATCATACGGAGCCCTGCAAATTTATGATTTTAGAGAGAAAGAACCCGTACAGTTTGTTCCAATGCAATCAACAGGGTGGTTCGATAAGAATCAAAATGAAATTTACGAGGGTGATGTAGTACAGATTGAAAATTCAATAAGTCAAATTATTTGGAGTGAAGAAATTTCAGGATTTATTCTTTTATCAACAGATGGTGGAATAATGATGGGAGGAGACTACATAACCTCTGATATTGAGGTTATAGGCAATATTTACGAAAACCCGGAGCTTACAAACTATCGATATTAGGAGGGACATAAAATGAGACTTAATGACAAGGAGTATCTCCTGAGTATCATTGAAGGAAAGAGGATGGATTTCTATCTTGAAGATGATATGTTTGAAATTGAAGGAAGAGTTGTAAAAAAGGACGGAGATATGGTGGTGGAGGTCCTTGAAGCTGTAGGACATGTGTTAGATATTGTCGGCAGAAGTCTTAGACTTAGATTTGATTATAAAAAACTTTATGCTGAAAGACTGGACACCGGAAAAAGTTTTGAAATGGAAATTAACCGTGTGTATGATCTTATAGCTAATCCTACCGCGGAAGAATTTAGTGAAAAAATAAAAAAGGGAGCCAAATGTTTTTTTAGAAAACAGTCAGATACACTTGTATGGCGTGAAGCAGATAAATGGGTTATCGAATTAAATAAGATAAATATGTACTTTAATGGTGACAGATATTATTATAATTCGCTGCAGGAGCTGTGCAGCTCAAATGCGGCTCAGATGGCTGGAGACTGGCAGGCGGTATATTACAGTTCCGAACCGGAACTTGAGTGAATGGAAGGTGAGCATATGAGCAAGATTGTCGTTGAAACGAACTACAGTAGATTTAAACCTGTTGGACAGAATGATATGTGTGCAACATGCCCTTCAAGTTGTAAAACGTCATGTGCAAGAGTACTTATGAAAAAACATGATATTAATGAAGAAGAAGATTTTAAAGATTTTAATGAAGAAGAAGATTTAAAAAAATTTAATGTAGAAAGTAATTTAAAAGAAGAAAAATAATAAACATATTTAAAAAAATAAATAATTATGCAAATAATTCTAATTTTAATTGTTAAATAAAAAACAATCCTATGGAGGGCAATATGGATCTTAAAAAGAAAAGATGGTTTGTTCTTGGAGCAAGTTTGTTAATAAATTTGTGTATAGGTTCGGGTTATGCATGGAGTGTTTATGCCGGGCCTTTGATTAAGACATTTGGATGGACAGCTGCGGCTACAGCAATGACATTTACAATTTCAAATGCGATTAGCCCCGTATGTATGATTACCGGAGGTAAAATTCAAGATAAATTTGGGCCTAAGTGGGTTATCTTTGCCGGAGGTATACTTTTCGGAGGCGGAATATTTTTGTCAGGCCTGACAAAATCATTGCCTTGGATATATGTAAGCTATGGCATAGTAGCTGGGTTTGGTATGGGAATGGTTTATGGGTGTACAATAGCTAATACAGTTAAGTTTTTCCCGGATAAGAGAGGCTTAGTAGCTGGATTGGCAACTGCAGGATATGGGTTTGGCCCTGTTCTTCTTGCTCCTATATCTCAAGGACTTATTTCAAGTTATGGTGTTTTATTCACATTTAGAGCACTTGGCATAGCATATTTAATAGTAATTTTGGTGGGCTCTCAATTTATAATGAAAGCTCCGGCAGGATATAAACCTGAAGGATGGGAACCGCCTGCTATAACATCAACATCGGCAGTAACAGGCAGCGATAAGACTTGGTCCCAAATGCTATCAGATTCAAAATTCTACTTGTTGTTTATCATGCTTACCATAGGGGCTACGTCCGGTTTGATGATAATAAGCCAAGCATCACCTATAGCTCAGGAAGTAGTGAAGGTAAGTGCTGAGGAAGCTGCATTTGCAGTAAGCATGGTGGCTATAGCAAACATGGCCGGACGAATTGCCTGGGGTGCAATATCAGATAAAATAGGAAGGTACAATACCCTGCCTATAATATATGTTCTGCTGGCAGCTGCAATGTTCCTATTAACAAATGTGACATCTGGTGGTTTTGTTCTTTTCCTTGCAGCAACTATGATGGTTGGATTCTGTTTCGGAGGTTTTATGGGAGTGTTCCCAGCTCTTACAGCAGACTGCTTTGGCGCAAAAAACAATGGTGTAAATTACGGTATTATGTTCAGTGGATTTGCACTGGGCGGTTTTATAGGCCCTGTTATGGCAGCAACAATTAAGTCAAGTAATAACGGTGATTATACAAGGGCGTTTATTATTGCAGCGATAATGAGTTTGTGCGGTATTGCAATCACTTATGCTATAAAAAAAATGAGCAGAAAATCAATAGAAAGTTTATCTTAAAAATTAATAAATAAAGCTTCAAAATTATTTGAAGCAGTTAAAAGGATGTGAGGCCATGAAAGAAATCAGCAGAAAAAGAAAAATTATATTTACTGTACTTAAGGTTGACAGCATACCATGCAGCCTTGTAGGGAAAAAAATGACTTTTAACTACAGGGGAGAAAGATTATCTGAATCTTGGGACTTAAGATGGCCGATGCCCTGGATTGAACAGGAATTTAGAAAAATTGTTCTAAAGTATGAAATGGTTTCAAAAGAGGAAGTAGCTAGAGTTTATAACCCTGAAGAGCCGGACCAGTATGTGGAGGTAAGGATAAGGAGTTATATTGATATGACAGTGCCTGAACTTTTAGGTGAGGCGGTACAATGCTATGGTGGCAAAGAAGCATTAATAAGCAATACCGGAAGCAGGCGCATAAAGTATAATGACTTATACAGAGATTCAAGACGTCTGGCTAAAGGGCTTATCTCTCTTGGCGTCAAAAAAAATAATAACGTTGCGGTTTGGGCAGTCAATTCACCGGAAGTTGTAATAAGCCAGTTTGGAATAAGCAATGCAGGCGCAGTGTTCGTTCCGTTAAATGCATATGAGAAACAGCTGAGAATGCAGGCACTGCTTAAACAGTCAAATACTCACACCTTAATAATGCAGGTAGGGGCAAAAGGCACTGAGAACATAGAGCTTCTATACAAGATTTGCCCAGAGCTATGTGAAGCTGAGCCCGGGAAACTAAACTCTGCAACATTTCCAAATCTGAAGAATGTCATAGTAATAAGCGGCGACGAATATCCAGGTACATATGGATGGTCAGATGTCCTGAGTATAGGGGATTCTGTGGAAAATAAAATATTAGATGAGCGTCAAAATCAGATTGATATCGATGATGTAGTTCATATTATATATACCTCCGGGAGCACAGGAAATCCTAAAGGAGTAATGCTAAGCCACGGAAATATAATTGAAAATGCTAATTCTATGGCATGTTTGATGAAGCTAACTGAAGAAGATGTAATGTGTGTGCAGGCTCCTCTGTTTCACTGTTTTGGAAGTATTGCGTGTGTTATGGCCGGAGTTATAAGCGGAACTTCTATGGTAATGGTAAACAGGTTTAAGACCTGCATAGCCCTTTCGTTGATAGAAAGAGAAAAATGCACCATATTATCCGGAGTGCCGACACTCTTTATTTCTTGTATGGAGCAATTGAAAAGTGAATATTACGACATATCTTCACTGAGAACCGGCATTGTGGCAGGCGCTTCTTGTTCGCCTAAAACCGTTAAAAAAATAAAAGACATTATGGGTATTGAAAATTTAATATTATCATACGGCCTTACAGAGGCATCACCCTGTGTCAGTGCATTTAGAAGCACAGACGAATCAGCAGTGGGAACAGTTGGCAAGCCAATACCAGGAGTTCAGGTGAAAATCAGTTCTGATGAAGATTCGTATATGAGCGGAGAAAGTCTGGTAGGAGAAGTGTTTGTTAAAGGCTACAATATAATGAAAGGTTATTACAATTTGCCTGAAGAAACTAGCAAGGTCATAAATAGTGATGGATGGCTCAGGACAGGTGATCTTGGATGTATAAACGAGGATGGATACTTATGTATCAAAGGCAGAAAAAAAGATATTGTCATAAGATGCGGAGAAAATATAAGTCCAAGTGAGATAGAAGATTTTATGGTTACGTGCCCAGATATATCAGAGGCATATGCCGTAGGTATACCAGATGTTTTAAAAGGTGAAGAAATTGCGGCGTTTATAAAACTTAAGGAAAACAGTAAAGCAACAGATGAGGATATAAGAAGCTGCTGCAGAGGAAAGCTGGCTACAAATAAAATTCCGAAATACATTATTTTTGTAAAAGAATTTCCATTATCAGATACCGGCAAGGTATTGAAAAAGGATTTAAAGAAGATAGCAATGGAAACAAAAAAATATAAAGAATCTCAAAAGATTTGGACAAATTAAAGGAGGAATTAATAAAATGGCGCAGGTAATTACGGCAAAAGAAGCTGCAGAGTTATTTAAGGATAATGCAACAGTCTGTACTGCAGGGTTCGGCCTTTCAGGGTGGCCTGAAGAAGTTGCTCTTGCAGTAAGAAAGAGGTTTGATGAAACAGGACATCCTAAAAATATTACACATACACATGCTGCAGGACTTGGAAACTGGGGAAAAGGACCTAAAGGAGAAAGAGGAGAATGCCTTTGGGCAGCTGACGGATTAATGACAAAATTAGTCGTTTCTCATGCAGGTTCATCTCCAAGTGTTATTAAACAAATAGTAGATAATAAAATTATGGCATGGAATTTTCCTCTTGGTACACTGATTCAGCTTTATCATGAGGCTGGCAGAGGAGCTCCAGGATTGTTATCAAAAACAGGTCTGGGAACATTTATAGATCCGCGATATGATGGCGGAAAACTTAATGACATTACTAAGGAAAAAGGAGAAGAGCTTGTAGAATATATCCCAGATTTCATGGGAGAAGAATATCTATTCTATAAGGCATTTCCTATTGATATAGGATTTATGAGAGGAACAACCGCAGATGAAAACGGCAATATAACATGTGAAAAAGAAGCTCTTAATTTGGAAATGTTGTCTGTAGCACAGGCTGCCAAAGCATCAGGAGGAATAGTAATAGTACAGGTGGAATCACTGGCAAAAGCAGGATCATTAAATCCAAAGCTTGTAAAAGTTCCAAGTATATATGTGGATTACATAGTTGTTGCTGAGCATCCGGAAGAAATAATGCAGACCCAGGGAACTTTCTACAACAGGGCATTTACCGGAGAAATAAGAGTTCCGATTGAAGGAAGCATGGAATCAATGCCTCTTAACGAGAAAAAAGTTATGTTAAGAAGACTGACTATGGAAATAAAACCAGGATATAAATGTAATTTTGGCATTGGTACCCCAACATATACTGGAAATGTTATGTCTGAAGAAGGCTGTGCAGATGAAATTACAATGATTTCAGAATCCGGAAGTATAGGCGGAGTTCCTGGAGGCGGCAATGACTTTGGCGCTCACTGGAATATTGAAGCTTCCTGTGATCAAGGAGACCATTTCAGTTTCTTTGATGGAGGAGGACTTGATTTTGGCGTATTTGGACTAAGCGAAGTTGACAAGGACGGTAATGTAAATACAAGTCTTCTCAATGGTAAGATAATGGGTGTCGGTGGTTTCGCAAACATTGCTGCAACGGCTAAAAATGCAATATTTGTAGGAACATTTACAGCAGGCGGCATAAAATGCAGAGTAGAAGACGGAAAAATGATTATCGACCAAGAAGGTAAATTCAAAAAATTTGTTAAAAACTGTCCGCAGTTAACATTTAATGCAGAACAATCACTAAAAAAAGGTAATCGTATTTTATTTATTACTGAAAGATGTGTTATAGAAAGAACAGATAAAGGTATGATTCTTACTGAAATTGCACCTGGAATAGATTTAAAAACTCAGGTTCTTGATCAGATGGAATTTACACCTATAATACCAGAAGGCGGTCCAAAGCTGATGCCTAAAGAAATCTTCAATGAAAGATGGGGAAAATTAAAAGAAATAATGGAAAACAATAAATAATTTGCTCTCAACTCTCTCAAATAGTTGGAAAACCGTTTATTAACATCGGTTTTCCGACATCTTTATTTGTTAGCGAGATTGTATTTTCGATATAATGAATGGAGATTTTTATATGAATGTAATTCATAATACACGTAAAATATACTTGGTAAGGCATTGTCGTCCTGTAATAAATAGCTCTAAAAAGATGTGTATAGGCAAAATAGATATTGCTTTAAGTGATGCAGGAAAAGAACATGCAAAGTATCTTAAATATTTTTTTGAAGATGCTGAATTTGATGGCATATATACCAGCCCATTAATGAGGGCAATGGAAACCGGCAAAATAATAGCCGGAAAAAAACATGAAATAAAAACCGTGGATAATTTTTCTGAAATTGATATGGGGAAATGGGACGGGTTGTCATTTGAAGAGATAAAAATGAGATATCCAATGGAGTATGAAGAACGGGGAAAAAATTTTGAAACATATATAGTTGAAGGCGGAGAGAGCATGTCAATGTGCAGAGATAGAGCAATGGCAGGTCTCTATAAAATTTTGAATCAAACCCAGGGAGATATACTTGTTGTTACTCATGCAGGTGTTATAAGAGGAATAATGTCGTACATTTCCCACATAAGCATGAACGATATATTCAAACATAAAATTCAATACGGGAGTATAAGCAGCATTAATATTAGTAATGGCTTATTAATTCCGGAAGAAATAGGACTAAGCATACTTGATTCGGAATCAAAAATTCCGGCTTATGTATATGCGTCCAAAGAATATGAAAAAATCCTGATGAGCAGAAACTGATAAAGCATATAAGAGGATAAAATATGTCTTTTAAAATTATTGTATGTGTTAAACTGGTTCCTGATATTGAACATATTAAAAAGTTTACAGAGGAACTAATGTCAGATAAGACTGATTATATTTTAAATAAAACTGATGCTAAAGCGTTGGAATTAGCCCTTAAAATAAAAGATGAATACGGTGATGTGCATATTACAGCCATAACAGCCGATTGCTTGAATGCAAAGTCGATGTTACTTGAATGTCTGGCTCTTGGAGCGGATGATGCTATACATATATGTGATGATAAACTGAATGATTTAGATACTCTTGCCATGTCAAAAGTTCTTTCATCAGCCATAGATAAAACAGGGGCATATGACATTGTAATAACAGGGTGTCAAGCGCCGGGAGGAGAAACTGGACATGTAGGTCCTCAGGTTGCTGAAAACCTAAAACTACCGCAGATAACAAATGCTGTAGATATAAAGCTCAGCTCTAATATGGAAGAAATTACTGCAGTAAAACCCTGCGAAGATAAAAATATGATTGTCAAGGTAAAAACACCTTGCATGATTACTGTGTCTAGTGATGCAAATAAACCGAGGAATATGACAATTCAGGGAATAATTGATGCGGAAAACAAGCATATATCCTTATGGAATTTGGAAGAATCGGGAATTAACGAGGGAAAATCCGGTAGCGACATGTCAGCTGCAAAGCAGGTTAAAACATTTTTGCCAACACATAGAAAAAAAGGCATTAAGATAATTACTGAAACAGATATTGAAGCGGCAAAGCTTCTGCATAAAGAAATAAAAAAAATACATATATAAAAATAATGGGAGGGAACCGTGAAGTATTGCATATTAATGGGAAGTCCAAGAAAGAACGGAAATACAGCATCACTTTTAAGTATTTTTGTGAATTCCCTTGAACAAGCAGGTTCAGATGTATCCTGCATATGGCTTTATGATAAAAATATAAAGCCGTGTATCGGTTGCAAGAACTGTCAAAACAATTGGGATGGATTTGGGTGTGTATTAGAAGATGACATGCAGGACATATTTGATCAGGTTTATGAATGTGATTTTTTGATTTTGGCTACTCCTATATATTCATGGTACTGTACACCTCCGATGAAATCGTCTCTTGACCGGCTAGTATACGGTATGAACAAGTATTATGGCGAAAAAAAAGGGCCTTCATTATGGGAAGGCAAAAAATGTGCGATTATAACTACATGCGGATATAGACCGGAAAAAGGAGCAGATGTTTTTGAAGAAGGAATTATACGTTATTGTAAACACTCATCATTAATATATTCCGGAATGTTAAGTGCAAGGGATGAAGGAGATAAGAGCTCCTTTATGAACAGGCAAATAGCAGAAAAAACTGAAAAGTTTGCTGAAAGCCTATTAAATATGCGTCTTGACGCAAATAATTAATCGAGGGCATATATGAAAACGAAAATAATAGGAGCGGTAATTGTAGCCGGAGGATTATCCTCAAGAATGAAGGACTTTAAACCGCTGCTTAAAATAGATAAAAAAACTATGATTGAAACCACTGCAAGTAATTTTTTGAAAGCCGGTGTTGATAGGATAGTTGTAGTTACAGGTCACAGGTCACAGGACATTGAAAAACAGCTTGCAGGCTATAATATAAAATGTATAAAAAATGAAAATTACCGGACGACACATATGTTTGATTCGGTTTGCATTGGGCTAAAAGAACTTGGACAGGACGCGGACATGGTGTTTGTTACTCCATCTGACAGTCCATTTGTTCAACAATTCACTTTGAAAAAAATGATTGATGAAGTGGATTTAAAAAACATAAAAGCAGCTCAGCCTTCATATGAAGGAACGGACGGTCATCCAGTTCTGTTGAGTGCACAGGGAGTAAAGGAAGTATTAGGGCACAACGGAGTTAACGGCATGCAGGGAGCTTTGGATAACATGGAAGAAGGATTTTTAAATATTCCGTTTGTAGACCCGGGAATAACTTTAGATGCAGATACACCTATAGACTATTTTAAGCTTCTGGAGTTCGGTTCAAACATGCATATTCCATCTACATCTTTGTGCCTTAAAATGTATGAATATTTTAATGTACCGCAGGGTGTAAGAGAGCATTCTGTAAGAGTCGCCATGGAAGCAGTAAACATTTGCGAAATATTGGACAAGAAGGGAATACAACTCAATCGCAGACTTGTTGCGTCAGCAGCACTGCTTCATGACATAGCTAAAGGGCATCCTCGTCATTCCAGCTTAGGTGCAAAGTGGCTTTTAGAAATGGGATATGAAGAAATGTCAACTATTGTGCTCAATCATGCAAATATTGAGTATGTTTCAGAAACTCCTACAGAAGTGGAAGTAGTGTACCTTGCTGATAAAATGGTAAAAGGAACAGAAGTTGTTTCCATTAAAGAAAGGTTTAAAGAAAAAGAAGAGATTTACAAAAATGATAAAGATATTTTAAAAAATATAGAAAGAAGAGAAGCTTGTGCAATGAAGCTTTTTAATGAAGTATTTAGTGCGTAACTATATAGCATATTTACATTAGCGGTATATGTTATGTTGATGTAGAACAAGTAAAAATATATAATAGCAGACTTATATAAAATAGTCTGCTTTTTTTCTTGACAATATCGATAATCGATGTTATTCTACAAACATAAAATATCGATTATCGATGTTAAGAGGTGAGTAGATGGCTCGAGAAAAATATCAAACCTTAACAGAGCAAATGTTTTATATTCTTATTTGCCTAACACAAGAGAGTTGCGGTGTTGATATTATGAAAAAGGTAAAAGATCTTACAAATGAGAGGGTTATCATTGGCCCGGGAACTTTATACAGTTTATTGGATAACTTTGTTAAAGAAAAAATTATTATTGAAACTAAAATTGAAAATCGAAAAAAAAGCTATGTCATAACAAATTTAGGTAGAGAAATGCTTGAAAAGGAATATATAAGATTGAAAAAATTAGAAAGAGATTATGAAATGCTGGTAAAAGGGGTGAGCAACAATGAATGGCAAAATTAAAAAATTAATGAATTTTAGGTTTGACCGTTATGAAGAGATAGAAATCAAATTAGAGAAATTGGCTGCAAAAGGGATGCTTCTTGAGGAATGCGGATCTTTTTTTTGGACATTTAGAAAAGAAACACCGCAAAAATTAAAATATACTGTTACATATTTTTCTGAAGGTTCTGTTTTTAATCCTGGCATAACCGATAATCAGCAAACATATTTCGATTATGCAAAGGAAGCCGGTTGGAATTTCGTGACTCAATTTAACCAAATGCAAATATTTTGTAGTGAAGATAATAATCCGATACCATTTGAGACAGATGAAAAAGAAAAATTCGAGAATATCAAAAGATGTATGAAAAAGAGTTTTCTTCCGCCTATAGTTATTTCAATTTTAGTGTTTATATTAAATTTGGTTGTACAATTCAATTCATTTCAACTAAATCCTATTGATTTTTTATCAGACTACGCTCGTATTTTTCCTGTTTTTATGTTTTTAGCAGTTATCATTTATGAACTATACTCCCTGCTGAATTACCTCATGTGGTGCAAACGCTCGGAGAAGTCGATTGCCAATGGCGGTGGGTGTGACAAAAGAAGAAGCATAGTTCATAGAACCGTTGATGTACTTTTTATGATTTTTATCTTCGGAAGCTTGGGCTACTGTCTGTTTTACCTTGCTTATGAAACAAGTTTGTTCGGTTTATTTTTAGCTATTGTTCATATGCCAATTTTGATGATTGTATTTTGGTCATCGATTAAATATTTAAGGAATAAAAAAGTATCTGCTAAGTTAAATAAAATAATCTCAATTGTGGCGCTTACAATTGCCAGTTTTTCCTATCTAGCGCTTGTTATGGTGCTTATTATGAAATTTGGATTTAGTACGGATGGTGGCTCGGATTATAGAACTGTTGCTTGGCAAATGAACTCATCATATAGCCATGAGTACAAGTTATACAGCGATACCATTCCTCTTACCTGCGAGGATTTATATGGTCCAATTGACTATGACTATTATTCATATAAGGAAGAGATAGATAGTACTTTTTTTCTTTCAAAAAGTGCTTATGAACAAAATTCTCTTCCAGCAAAAAATGCTCCGCCAGAAATAGAATATGATATTTTAGAGCCTCAATTTGATTTTGTTTATCAACTTGCAAAGGGGCACCTGCTTAAAATACCAGATTGGAGAGACAATGAGAGCTTTGAATCCATTGATAACAATGTTTTTGGCACGGCAGAAGCTTACCAACGCTATTATGGGCATAATCCCACAGGTGAGTATATATTGTTTTTTTTAGATAAAATAATTGTATTGGACATGGAGGAACAACCAACTTCAGAACAGATTTCAATTATTGTAGAAAAATTAAATATATAGCTTAATATATAATTTTAGTAGGCCAGAAAGATCCCCAAGCACTTTTTAGGATGCTTGGGGATCTTTTGTGTGGTATATAACTATGTTAAGAAAATCAAAAGGTATTATAATTTTATTTAGATAGTTTTGTTATTTGCCGGCTGCTGCATTTTCACCTGCTATTCTTCCGAATACCATGATATCAGCAAGGGCATTGCCTCCGAGACGATTACCGGCATGTATACCTCCTGTAACCTCTCCTGCTGCATAAAAGCCCGGTATAACATTGCCGTTAGCATCAAGAACCTGTGCATCGGTATTTATCTCTAATCCACCCATAGTGTGGTGCAATGACGGTGAACGCGGTGTTGCATAGAAAGGAGCAACCTCAATTTTACCGCCGAAATTTGCTTTTCCGAAATCAGTGTCTGACTGATTATCTACGTAAGAATTATATTTTTCTATTTCTTCTACAAACACATCTGCAGGTACACCCATTTGCTCTGCAAGCTCTTCAAGAGTATCAGCTCTGTATATGCTTCCTGATGCAACAAGATCATCTATTACATCACCCCAGCCGTTTTTATCTCCAGGTTTAGGATCTCCGGCAGTAATCTGGTCGCAGATAATGTAGAATAAAGCATCTGTTTGCTCAAGTGCAGCACTTGCTAAGACGTCGCGTTCAGCATATTCATTGACAAATCTCTTTCCTTCTTTATTTACAAATACCTGAGATTCAGCACTTCCCCATACTCCGCCTGAAAGAGCTCCTGTTTCTGGATGGGAGCTTGGCATTAATTGTGCAAATCCCATACCTATAAGATTTGCTCCAACGCTTTTTCCCATTACAATACCATCGCCTGTTGCATTAGCGGTGTTAGTGCTTTTCATATTTTCAGGAATTGTTGGCCAATAAGTGTTATATTCTGCAACCATTTTAGCATTTGCTGCAAAGCCTCCAGTTGCCATTATAACTCCCTTTGTTGCGTTAAGCACAACAGGTGTGCCGTCAGCTTGAGTTGCTTTTACTCCAACAACTCGTCCATCCTTTACAATAAGTTCATCTGCTTTTGTTTCAAGCATTATTTCAGCTCCGTTTTCAACTGCAGAGTCAGCAAGCGGAGTAATAAATCCGGATCCAACATTTGCATTTAAAGAATGTGTACGAGGCCACATAGCACCAAGTACTGTAAAAATGCTGTCTCTTATTTCAAGATTATCATCGTGACTTACAACCCATTTTAACGCTGCCAATGAATTGTTTGCCAATGTTTTTGCTAAGTCTAAATTGCTGTGTATTTCAACACCGTTTTTATCGGTTCTGTGTCCGCCTACATACATGTGATAGATATGAAGTTCAGGAGAATCAAAAAGTTTTGTAGTGTCTCCTGATTCAAAATATTCATTTATTTGTGATTTTAGTGTAACAATTGTATCTTTGTATTCACCAAATTCATTTTCATCAGCTTCTAAAATGGCCTTTAGGTCATTGGATAAAGCGTCATTCATTTCAACATTTGATTGTAATTCGGGATCTACGGCATTGTATCCTCCGCCGGCACGAATAGTATTTCCTCCTAATGAGGCTCCTTTTTCAACCAATATTACCGAAGCTCCATTTTCGGAAGCTGAAGCCGCTGCTGCAACACCTGCACCGCCTCCACCAATTACTACAACGTCTGCAGTTTTTTCAATTGTATCCTTGACAGTCTTGGCAACCTCTTTATTTTTCAGTGCCTCAACATCTCCACCTGCTTGTACTATACAGTCTTCAACAGCTGCTAAAAGCCCCTTGCTGGAGTTTGTTGCTCCTGTAATCATATCAACCTTAAGAGTTTGTCCTTCAACGATTTGTTTTGGTAATTTTTCAAATACCGGTTTTGAAATATCGGGAGTTTCTTGATTTTCCCCAACAGTTATAGATAATATTTCGGTATCACTGAAAGTTACGGTAACAGGTATATCGCCGAAATTTCCCTTAGCAGAAGCAGTGTATTCTCCTGCTTTGTATGTTGCTGAATCCGAAGAAGTTGGTTTTTCTGATTCAACATTATTTGCTGCACATGATGCTAAGCTAAATACCATCATAATACATAAAAATAAACTGATAATTTTTTTTGACATTTTTCTCCTCCAAAATAATGTTTATTTATTAACAAACATTATTTTAAGGCATGGTGCAGCACCAATGTCAATAGCAGTAGAGCATAATTTTATTTAGTATTAATTGGAAGAAACACACCGTGGTAATTATATTTATCTCCATTAACGATATCTGAAGCCAAGTATATCAGAAAGCTGTCACCTGAAAGCTCTAGATTATTTTCACTTAGGTATCTCTTGACAGGATTGAAATGGCAATGATCCATTGGTTCAAGATCCGGTTTTTTTATAACTGTAAAAATATAATCTGATGCTTTTGCAACTACGGTATTTTTGCTTAATTTCAATCCTAATTCTTTGGCAGATTTAACATCTGTTGTAAGAGCCATTTCAATTTTAAAAGGTTCTGAATCGCTTTCCATTATTTTATTATTTATCCAGCGAGTATAAAACGTTACTGGAAGCAAGTTAATCCACTGCTTTACTTCTGCGGTGGTTTCCTCATCCAGCGAAAGTTTCTCGTTATCAGAATGTACTATCCTTACAAGATCAGGAAATCTGATGGTTGTATAGCAATTAATTTTATCAGGTATGTATTTAAAGCACTCTATGAACATATTCAGCCTATTCAGTTTTGCTTGCTCAAGTTTTAAATGTTCTTCAATACAGCGTGCTTGCTTTGAAAATTGTGCAGAAAGTTCGCACGAAGGCATATCGCCTATCATTTCCGAGGCTTGCGAAAGAGAAAATCCTAAGCTGCTGTAGAATTTGCATGTAGACACACCCCTTACGTCATAATCGTTAAAATAGCGGTAATTATTAATTTTATTCTTTTTCGGAACAATTATTTTTTTTCTCTCATATTGGCGTATTGTGTCAACAGTCAGTCCTTGCATTTTAGCAAAGCTACTTATAGTATAGTGCATATAAACTCTCCCAGTATGTTAAATATAGTATATTAATTATAACAGAATTAAGTATTGATTACAATTCATGGAGATTTGAAAGTGCTTGAAAGCATCAGACTTTACATGTTGAAATTGAAAATAATATGAAGTATAATAATTAATGTAGAACAACTTATTTTTGAGATGTTACGCACAAATTCAGAATAAAAATCACGCGTACAGTGGCTCAGCTTAAATGTCGACCTATAATAGTGTTAAAATACCAGTGGATCGACATTATATACAAAGCTTGAAAAAGATTGAAAAATAAATGTTGTTCATATTTTGCTAATATTTTTATAAAATTTATAATACATGTTCTCGTAAATAAAAATGGCTAAATTCAGCCAAAAAAATGGGAATTATGATACCTATAAGGAATTGAAACGCCATTTCATACCTCCATCAACTCACTTATATTTAGAATTATGATACCTATAAGGAATTGAAACAAAGATACTACTGCAATATATTGTCCGAAGTGCGGGAATTATGATACCTATAAGGAATTGAAACCTGAAATGTTATCTATTTGACTTTGAAAACGATAGTCAAGAATTATGATACCTATAAGGAATTGAAACCGAACAAGCAGAAAAGAAAGATTACACAGCAGAAGAAGAATTATGATACCTATAAGGAATTGAAACGGCGATATTGACTGGGATAAATACAACATAGCCAGAATGAATTATGATACCTATAAGGAATTGAAACTTGCTTTTTCTAATTCTCTGCAATATCCTATTACAGAATTATGATACCTATAAGGAATTGAAACCATCTATATCCTTTTCTAATAATCCTATATTCACGAATTATGATACCTATAAGGAATTGAAACTCTTCCGGAAGTTGAGGAAAGTCTAAGAGTTGCTGCAAGGAATTATGATACCTATAAGGAATTGAAACTTGTTTACGTAATACTCATACAAATCAAGACCTTTAGAATTATGATACCTATAAGGAATTGAAACTAAAAACATCAACCATTTGACCTGAACCAAATGCATTGAATTATGATACCTATAAGGAATTGAAACAACTGTAAAGCAAGCAATTCACCACGTCTAAGGCCGAGAATTATGATACCTATAAGGAATTGAAACCATAATGCTGATAATATGCTGACTGCCCAGGTAACAGAATTATGATACCTATAAGGAATTGAAACACAGACTTTAATATCCACATGATATCTTCTTCAAGAATTATGATACCTATAAGGAATTGAAACTACGTTTGAGTTACTTGACCGAGAAAACGGAAACACTGAATTATGATACCTATAAGGAATTGAAACCAGACATCAGAATCATAAAACACCTCAACTTGTCCATGAATTATGATACCTATAAGGAATTGAAACTTGTCTGCTTTTGTTAAGAATAATCCATTATCCATGAATTATGATACCTATAAGGAATTGAAACAATTTCCAAAGTAGTTTTCAAAGTAACCTGGGGACGGGAATTATGATACCTATAAGGAATTGAAACTCATATCAATCTCCTTTCATATTTTTGAACACATAGAATTATGATACCTATAAGGAATTGAAACGCTATTGTAAATATTTTAATGTTTCATCAGACTTCAGAATTATGATACCTATAAGGAATTGAAACTAAATATATTGCTTCGGCAGCTGATCCACGGTCTCTACGAATTATGATACCTATAAGGAATTGAAACATATTTGGCACACGTCGGCCTGCTAATCGCTTATGAATTATGATACCTATAAGGAATTGAAACACAATAATTTGCTTGCGCATAAGTCTGTTGTTTCCATGAATTATGATACCTATAAGGAATTGAAACAGATTTTCTGATTTAGTTCCCTACAGTGAGGAAATGGAATTATGATACCTATAAGGAATTGAAACTCTAGTAAATTTAATGCTAATGCTAGATGGTATCTGAATTATGATACCTATAAGGAATTGAAACAAATATAAAGGAATGAATATATAGTGGCTAAAATCAGAATTATGATACCTATAAGGAATTGAAACTAAGCAAAACTTATGCGCCGGAAACAAATGCTCTTGAATTATGATACCTATAAGGAATTGAAACTTTTTTGTTCTAATTTCAATGTGCGTTTAGATATTTGAATTATGATACCTATAAGGAATTGAAACAATTTACAGAAGATATAGAAGTTACTTCCCTATCGAATTATGATACCTATAAGGAATTGAAACCTTGACAAGTCGCCAATATCGGACGAGAAAAGTGAGAATTATGATACCTATAAGGAATTGAAACTCCCTATATTATTTGCAATTTGTTCATCGGTCAAACGAATTATGATACCTATAAGGAATTGAAACATCGGATCTTATGTTCATGCTTGGGTTGAAGGCGCGGAGAATTATGATACCTATAAGGAATTGAAACTCAGGTACCCTGTACCCAACCACTTAGTTTTCCCGGAATTATGATACCTATAAGGAATTGAAACATTTTTAAGTGGAATGAAGAGCAGATAAAATTAAGAATTATGATACCTATAAGGAATTGAAACACATATCTAGAAAGTAATCATCAAATATCAGTTCAGAATTATGATACCTATAAGGAATTGAAACATTAAATTTTTCAACATATTTAATACAGGATAACCTGGAATTATGATACCTATAAGGAATTGAAACGTTAACTCAACTTCCTTTATTATGTCTGCATTAATGAATTATGATACCTATAAGGAATTGAAACATTTTCTATAGTCCATATCTCAAACTTAGTTACATGAATTATGATACCTATAAGGAATTGAAACCGCTGACAAGGGTTCCTCTCTCATCTGAAAAAAAGGAATTATGATACCTATAAGGAATTGAAACGTAACATTTGAAGTGTCTAAGGAACTTAAATCTAATGGACCGATAATACCTATGAGGAATTAATATACTTTATCTTTGAATTCTATTATAAAGTTTTCTGAAGACCGGTAATACCTATAGTGACAAGATTAGTCCTTAAATTATATTTTAAGGAGTTATTTAAAAACACCTTAGAAGTCTGCAACAAAAGAAATACCAACACGCTGTAAAAATTAAACATTTGCAGTCTGTTGGTATTTTTATTAGAAAGTATTCTGCGAAGCAGTAACTTAATAAAGCTCTAGAATTAGCATTAATTTTTAGTTATTATATTTGAAGCAACTTGACAAATGGTCATTTATTAACCCCGTAGATTGTAGGTGAGCATATATTATGGTCGAACCAAGGAATTTAAAACCCCTTTTCTTTAAGTCTTTGCTTACTTTGTCAGAAAGCTCTGATTTAGCAGGGACTTCTGAAATGTCATTCCAATTATTTAAAATTGGAGTATTGTTTACAAAGCTCCATATATATTTATCGAAACTTCCAAATTCTTTTTGAATTTTGATAAATTGTTTGGCATTATTTATTGAAGCTTCAATTTTTTTTAGATTTCTAATAATGCCTGCATTTTGCATAAGCTCTTTAACTTTATTTTCATCGTATTGCGAGACTTTGTTAACATCAAAATTATCATATGCTTTTCTGTAATTTTCTCGTTTTTTAAGGACGGTTAGCCAGCTTAGACCTGCTTGTGCTGATTCTAAAACAAGAAACTCGAAATGTTTTTTATCATCGTGTACAGGTACTCCCCATTCTTCGTCATGATATTTGATATACAAATCATTATTGCCGCACCAAGGACATCTGTTCATAAATTTACCCTCAATTAATATTTATTTTGAATTAGTATTTTTATCGTTTGATAAATGGTTTGTAAGCTTTTCAATTATTGACTTGTAAGTATTGGCACGTGACGATAATAGCATAATAAAGAGAAATATGATTTCATCTTCATCAAAATCTTGGAATTTATCATATAGATTTTTTGCCAATTCCTCCAGATCTTTTTCCAGTTTTGTCACTTCATTTTGCTCAGATAATAAGAAGGCTTGATATAAATTGCTGATACTCTCATTTTTAAAATTATCTTTCTCATATTGATTCATTATAGTTTTGACATCTTCTAGAGATAATATTTGTTTTAAATAAAATATGTAAATTAAGGAGATAATATGTTGCGGAAAGTATTTTTTATTTTCAGGTTTTGGAATAAGTTCATTTTTTACATAATTATTTATCATTGATTTAGTCAATATTTTATCTTTTGGATTTTGTTTGTAATGTTCCAGGTTTTCATTCATAAATGAAAGTACTTGATCCATATATAAATTAATATTGGGAACTTTTGAATTTTCAATTTGATTTAAAAACTGGCTGTTATTTAAAAAATCTAATAGTTCTTCTAATTGCATATCCTACTCCTTACATATGTATATAATAACACGTAAATATTATATGTTATTAAAAATTTTTTTTCAAGTAATCATTGACATTTATCAAGAAGAGGAATATCATAACCATATAACATAGTTTTAAAAACTATATAGGAGGTATCTATTATGAATGCTGATAAAAAAGAATTAACAAGCGCATTTACGCACTTAGGAGGTGCAATATTTGCAATTATTGGAACGGTTTTGTTATTAATTAATTCTAAAAATTCCAATAATGCCGCAACGTTAGCTGCCTTCCTCATATTTGGCATAAGCATGATTTTATTGTATTCAACAAGTACGATTTATCATCTAATTGATAAGTCAAAGCAAAAAGCAAAATTAGTAATGAGAAAACTTGATCACATTATGATATTTGTCTTTGTTGCCGGAAGCTATACACCTATTTGCCTGCTTGTTTTGAACAATAGCATTGGTTACAAACTGTTAGCATTGGTTTGGTCAATAACTCTGGTTGGTACTTTTATTAAGCTTTTCTGGATTACAGCTCCGAACTGGGTAAGTTCTGTTTTGTACATATCAATGGGATGGCTTGCTGTATTGGTTTTATCTCCTCTTGTAAGCATGATGCCTTCAGGTGGAATGTACTGGCTGTTTGCAGGTGGTATATTTTATACAATAGGCGGTGTAATATATGGGATGAGAAGACCAAATATTAATAAAAGCTATTTTGGATTTCATGAGTTGTTTCACATATTTGTTCTGGCAGGATCACTTTGCCATTATGTAATGATGTATTTTTATATAGGGTAAGTGATTATGAAATGAAAATTTTGTAATAAGTGTAATTATTTTGGGGTACCTAACAAGGTGCCTTTTTTATTTTAATGGCCTAATAAATAGATGCTTATAACAATAAGGCGGTTGAGGCAGTTGATGTATATTAAAAAAGGTTGTTAAAATAACTTTCATAGTATACAATGTAAGTAATTTCAATAGGAGGTTTTAATAATGGGACTATTTAATGGAATGCTAGGTAATGCTTCTGAATATAATGCAGAAAAAGCTCAAGAGGAATACGGACATTTATTGTCAAACAATGAGGTAATTAGTAAGGCGTACAAGCTGATTAGAGATATGTTTATATTTACTAATAAAAGATTGATACTTATAGACGTTCAAGGGTTAACAGGCAAGAAAATAGAATACAAATCAGTTCCATACAGTAAAATTACTAGTTTTAGTGTTGAAACGGCAGGTCATTTAGATCTGGATGCTGAACTGAAGATATGGGTATCTGGATTGCCTCAGCCAATCCAGAAGCAGTTCAACAAGACATTGAACATATATGAGGTTCAGGCAGAATTAGCAGAACATGTAAATTAAATTATTAATAAACACAGCATCCATCAAGGGTGCTTTTTTGTTGACATCTAAAAACAAAAACAGTATAATATCGCTATGCAATATCGAAATACGATATTGAATGATGAACGGAGGAACTCTATGAAAAATAAAGTAAGAGGGCCGTTGACAGAGTCCATGTTTTATGTGTTGATGGCATTTCTAAAACAGGATATGTGTGGCATTGATATTACGGAATATGTGAAACAGCGAACCTGTGGTCGCGTACAACTTGGCCCTGGCACGCTGTATACGATACTGGCAAAATTTCAGGAGGATGGAATAATTGAGGAGGTTGCTGTGGATGGCCGCAAGCGAACTTACCATCTGACGGATAAAGGCAGAGAGACCTATATGGAGGAGTTGGAACGCATACAGAAGTGTTTACGAGATGGGGAGGAGGCGTTGCTATGAATAATAAAAAAAGTTGTTGGAAGTTGACACAGGTCAATGGATATGATATTTCTGCCATTGAGCGTTATTTAGAGAGAATGGCATCGCAAGGCCTTCTTTTTTCTATGACTGCTGGCCCATTCTCTTTATTTTGCCGCGAGGAACCCAAAGTACTCCAGTTCCATCTTGAGCCGATGCTCAGCAAAACTGAAGAAGACGCTGAGTTGAATGCACTTTATGAGGATGCTGGTTGGAAGTATCTTGGTATGTTTCGTAAGAATTACTTTGTTTTTGTAACGGAAAACTTGAAGGCGGAAGCCCACACCGATCTTGAAGCATTGGACTATGTGCTAAAGCGTTTTACCAAGCAAAAGTACATTAGCGGACTTGGTTTGCTGGTATTCAATTTTTTCCTGCTCTCACTATATCATCGTGGTTGGCCAGGCAGTATTGGATGGGTCTATATAAAGTATTTTCCGGTGGAAACTATCAGCAAATATCCGGTGTTGCCCTTATTGATGTCTGTAATGGGCCTTGTTTTGTTGAACCTTTCTTATTTGCTGGGGCTTCTGTGCTTGCACCGTTGTCGCGCAGGAAAAAGTTTTAGCAGGATATCCCGCTCCGGTTGGTTCATGGTTTTGGTCATTATAATTCTAACTCCTGTAGCGTTGAATACCCTTCAGCTGTTCTTAGGTCTGGATTATCGGCCGTTTGACTTAGTTGATTCCAATTTTGTTACGCTAAGCGAAATCGAAGGACCAGAATTTCGACTCACAGGCGACAACATGAATAACATGGACTACATATCCCACGGAGGCACCATGCTCGATCCAGAGAGCTGGTATTTTCAGCAATATGGATCTTACTCTCATTTCGATGGTGGGATTGATATCAACGATGTGCCACACCTGATTTTGTCCATTAATCGCTATCCCGTGGATGTTTTGGCACAGAAACGCGTGCAGGAGTGGTGTGCTTATAGAGTGACGGAGGAGAAATATCAAAATTTGCCGCCTGTCGGAGGTTTGGAAGAGATCTATCTGTTGAAGGATGGTGAAATAAGCTACCTTGTTTTACGCCGAGGCGGAATCGTTTTGCGTGCGGACTATCAAGGAGATAAAGACCTGAGTGAATTTCTCGAACGCTTTGCACATATGCTGCAAGACTTATAAGGGCAAATGAAAGATACTTCTCGTGTCTATCTTTGATATTTTCAGTCTGGAACAGTGGCTGGAGCACATCAAAATGTAATATCTTCCATTTAATGCCATGAATTATTGCTGTTGAGAAATTTTGCATAATGAAGTACAATATGTTTATTATGCTATGGAGGACGACTGAAAATGAAAAAGATTCTACAATATATAGCTTTGTTAGTAATGGTATTTATGTTAATTATTAATGTGTATGATTATTTTATTGGTGAAAATTTGGGAACGAACTCTGATTCTAACAAATATAAAGTTATCAGAGTTGTTGACGGTGATACCTTTGAAATAAATTTTGATGGAAAGAAAGAGAAGGTTCGTCTCATTGGTGTTGATACACCTGAAAGTGTTCATCCTGACGCTAATAGAAATGTTAAGGAAGGAAAATTAACGTCTGAATATACTAAAAAATATTTAGAGGGTAAAGAGGTTACGTTAGAATTTGATGTCCAAGAGCGTGACAAATATGGTCGTCTGCTTGCCTATGTATGGTATGAAGGAGAAATGTATAATAAGCATCTGCTTAATATTGGGTATGCAAAAATTGCAACATACCCACCGAATGTTCGGTATGTAGATGAGTTTACAGCGCTACAGGAAGTTGCACGGGAAAATAAGGTTGGATTGTGGGAAACTGTGACAAATGAAGATCCAAATACGGAACAAAGCTTAACTGGATATATTGGTAATGAAAACAGCAAGAAATTCCACCGACCAGATTGTAATTCGGTCGAAAAAATGAGCGAAAGCAATAAGGTTATGTTTAATAGCAGAAAAGACGCAATCAATCAAGGATATGGACCTTGCGGAGTATGTAAGCCGTAGATGTAAAATATTAACCTTACATGCTGGTCTGCCTATAATTTAATTATTCTTTACCGAATATTTTAGTAAACAGACTAAAATATTCGGTGTTTTTATGTATATAAGGAATTTATTGAATAATAAAGAATTTTATTCCATTGTATTTTGGGGATATATCGTTATATAAACATATATATTTAAGGTTATAAGTTTATTTTTAGATTTGTTTGATTAACATAAAAAAGATTCATTTCATTTAAGTTGTTTATATCAGTATAATAAATATGGTATAAAATTAACAATTTGGAGGAATCATGAAAAAATTATTATCAATTGTTTTAGTTGTTTTTATGGTACTTAGTTTTGCCGCTTGTTCTAATAAACAGTCTGAAAACGTTAATGCTGAAAAGTCAGAAGAGCCTGCAGATGTTGAAGAGGTTAACGAAACACCAAGAGAAGAAAGAGTATTGAGGATGGATGGGAGTAACTTAGGGTACCCTTCTATATATACTTCATCGCCTAAGGGAAGAGGATATTTGCTAGTAAGTTTTACATTTGATACTTTGGTATGGAAGGATGAGACAGGCACTATTCCATTGCTTGCAAAGGAATGGAAAGTTTCAAATGATAACAAAACATATACGTTTTACTTAAATGATAATGTAAAATTTACAGATGGACAACCTTTAAATGCAGAAGATGTTAAATTTTCATTTGATTACTTAAAAGAGCACCCATACCAGTGGGTGACTGTAGATCCTGTAGAAACAGTAACGGTTATTGATGAGACTACGGTTGAAATTGTTTTAAAAGATATATTTGTTCCGTTTTTAACAGATGTGGCAGGAAATGTTCCGATTATGCCAAAGCATATTTGGGAGAATGTATATGAACCTGAAAAGTTTAATACAGCAGAAGCCGTTGTTGGTTCAGGGCCATTAGTTCTTGAAAGTTATGACAAAGAATCTGGGATTTATATATTTAATGCAAATAAGGATTACTTTCTTGGAGAAGTTCAAATCGATAAGCTGATAATGTCATCTATTGAAAATACTAAGGAAGCTTTGATGGCGGATGAAATAGATGTAGCGGCTAATATTAAATATGGCGAAGCAATGAAACTTAAAGAAGAAAACAGCAAGTATAAAGTAATAGAAGGACCTGGATTGTGGGTTGGAAGAATGTACTTTAACTTCGGTGTTGAAGAATTAAACATAAAAGAAGTAAGACAGGCTATGTATTATGCAATTAACAGAGATGAATTGGTTGAAAAAGCCCGTAAAGGAGCAGCTGACCCTGGAAATCCAGGTCACATACATCCAACATCAGAATGGTACTCATCAGATGTTAAGGAATATGATTATGATGTGAATGAAGCTAAAGCATTGTTAGAATCTGTGAACATAACGGACTCAAATGACGATGGAATTGTAGAATATAATGGGAATGAATTAGTTTATGAATTTATTGTCCCTGAAGAGTATGTACCTGTTGCAGAACTATTGAAAAAGTATTTTGAAGATATTGGCATAAGCATCGATGTTAAGGCAATGGATCAAAATTCTGTGGCTTCATTAATAAAGGAAGGTAAATTTACCCTTGCATTTAACGGACATGGTTCGTTTGGCGGAGATCCTGTATTGTTAAAGGGCTTTGTATCTGAAGAGACTCAGGCTTCTACTCCACAAGTAACAACACAAGGAGGTCAGAGCTGGTACAACAAGGAATTCAATGAAATATTTAACCAGCAGCTGGGCGAGCTTGATAAGGACGCCAGATATGAATCAGTAGCAAAGCTTCAAAAAATAATTGCTGAAGAATTGCCTACATTGACACTTTATTATAATAAGACATGCAGCGCTTATAATCCGGAAGTATTTGACGGTTGGTTCTATACTAAGGATGGAGTTGCTTTAGCAGTTCCCACAATACACAATAAGTTGGTTTTTGTAAGGGGACAGTGGAATAAATAATGAGATTTAAGATATTTGCCAAGTACTCTGCTTATATTTTCTTAATATTATTCATTAGCTTTATACTCCCGAGGATAATTCCCGGGAGTCCTTTATCATATGCTCAGTATGATACCTACATTTTAAATCAGTCATTGCCGGAAGAAACTTTTAATGCATTTAAGGAATATTATGCACCGGACAAAACTATGTATGAACAATTTATTCTTTATTTAAATCATTTGAGCAGCTTTGATTTAGGTTATTCTTTTTATTATCGAATGCCGGTTATAAGTTTAGTAAAGGGTAGATTACCATGGACATTGCTACTATCATTTTCATCATTAATTATTTCAGCAATAACAGGGATAGCCCTGGGAATAAAAACTTCATTAGCGGGTAAATCAGGCAAGCTGAAAATGATGCTTATGATAGGCATTCAATCAATGCCTTCATTTTTAGTTGCAGTTCTTATACAAGGCATAGTTGGATATAGGCTTAGGATTTTTCCTGCATGGGGCGCATATACACCGGGAATAGAATTCTTTACCCCTGAATTTTACAAAGATGTTTTGTCGCACTTTATTTTGCCGCTTTGTACGCTAATAATCTGCGAAATACCGGGTATATATATTTTGGCATATAACAGCACTCAAAAAATAAAGAAGGAAAACTACGTAACGTTTGCAAATTACTTAAATATTGATGAAAAACAAATTCGATCTAAGTTTATATCGAAAAATATTATTCCTGAATTATTGGGAAAAATTAATGTCCAATTCATTTATGCAATTACCGGTTCAATTTTTATTGAAGCTATTTTTTCATATCCAGGTATAGGATTGTTATTAAAAACAGCCACTTCCAGCAGAGATTATCCTTTAATGCAGGGAATATTAATAATAACATGTTTGTATGGCTTAGCTATAAACTTGATATTTGAAATAATTCTTAAAAATAACACGGAGAAATACTAAGGCCTATGACAGCGAGATTAACATCAACTAAAAAAGTATGTATGATAATATTAATTTTATATTTAATTACAGCAATGGCAAGTAATTTTATAATGCCTTATGATACGGATGATTTTAGCCATGATGCGCTATTAAGGCCATCTAAAAGTCATTTGCTCGGCACTGATGAAATGGGACGCGATATATTTTCTATGCTGATAAACGGATTTAAATCAACAATATTTATTTCGTTGATATCAGGGCTTTTAAGTACATTAATTGGTATAATCTTGGCTTTTATGTCATGCTTATATAAAGGAAAAATAGATGGTGTAATTTTTCACTTATCTAATTTGTTCCTTATAGTGCCGGAAATTATAATAATAATGTTTTTTGCAGTTTTTTCTAAACCCGATATGCTCAACACAATACTTTCAATAGTGTTTTTTTCCTGGTCAAAGGTTTATAAAATAGTGCGTTCAAAATTAATGGGCTACATGGAAAAGAATAAGGTTAAGTACACAATGCTTATAAAGGGTAATGTTGTGGATTTATTTAAGAAATTATATTTTGATTTATATCCGGTTGCGGTTACATGCTTTATATTGCAATGCAATAAGGCTGTTATGTACGAGACTACTTTATCTTTTTTTGGAATAGGCGATCCATTGTCTAAAACATGGGGCAAGCTGATAAAAGCGGCAATAAATTATGAAAATTTATTCTATGATGATGTTATACTGTGGTATTTGATTCCTGCTATACTGTGCGTTTTTGTTTATGTGTTGTCACTTTCGCTGCTGACTTTTGAAGAATAGAGGAATATTAATGTTAGAACTAAGAGATTATAGTATTACTTATGATGTCAACAAAGTTATTACATATAAAAACATAGAAATTAGAGATAAGGAATTTATAGGCTTAAGCGGAAGCAGCGGCTGTGGCAAGACCTCCTTGCTGGATTCATTGTTTGGAATAGGGTTTGCCGGTAAAATATCCTATGCAAAGGCTGAATTGTTTCATAAGGATTTAAAAAGCATGGGAGAGGAAAAATATAATTATTTAAGCTATTGCCCTCAGTTCTGCCAGGATGCATTAAACCCTAAAATAACTTTAAGGAATCACATACAGCTGGTATTAAGCAGCAATAATATTCGCTATGAAGAAGATGAAATATATAGAATGCTGGAAGATCTCTCATTAGAAAGGAGTTTACTAAAATATTATCCTTATATGATGAGTGGAGGGCAAAAGCAAAGAGCTGCAATAATACTTTGCCTGTTAAAAAAGCCAAAGCTGCTGGTGTTAGATGAGCCTTCTTCGGCACTGGATTTAATTACTACAAAGATAATAGCTGAATTTTTGAATAAAATCAGAAGTCAAACTTCAATTTTAATGGTTTCGCACAATTATGATTTTCTGATGAAGCTCTGCGACAGAGTAATAAAACTATGAGAAGTGATAAAATGCTTAAGGTTATAAATTTAAATAAAAAATATGTAAACAAACAAGTTTTAAATAATATCAGCATGAATTTTTCCTTTGGTGAAAGTACTGCGATAATAGGAGAAAGCGGAAGCGGAAAAACTACACTGGCAAAGATTATTACAGGATTAGAAAAACAAGACAGCGGACAGATTCTGTTAAACAATAAAGAACTTAAAGAATTAAAGCATAGACCATTTAGCCAATGTGCAAAAATTCAATATATATTTCAGGATCCGTACAGCGCTTTAGAAAGCAATTATACAATATTAAAAACACTAAAAGAAACAACGGCTATTTGCAAAAGAAATAAATATGAGCATATATCCATAGAAGAAGCTCTCATGTACGTAGATAAAAACCTGTTAAATTATTTGGATAATAAGGTTGAAGTACTCAGCGGAGGTCAAAGGCAAAAGCTTTGTATAGCTCGTTCTTTAATTACAAATCCGGATATTATAATAGCCGATGAATGTACATCAATGCTGGACGAAAAAAGCAGTGAAGAAATATATGAGTTGCTCAACAAAATTAAAGATGAAAAGAAAATTATTTTAATTTCCATATTGCACGAAATAGACTTTTATAAGGGATATTGGGACAAAATTGCAGTAATTAAGGATGGAAATCTTTTAGAAAATAAAGAATTCAATGGCTTTTATGAAACAGCCGAAAACGAATACAGTTTGAGGCTGATAGAGGCTTATAAATATTTCAAAAACAGATAAAGGAGCTAAATATGAGTAGAATCTGCTATGTAAACTTAACCGATAAAAGTATTTCTTACCAAAAGTATAATATCAATGATATAAAACACCATGGAAGAGGGCTTGCTGCATATTTGATCAATAAGCATACCGTGCCTTTAACAGACAGATTTGATGATGAAAATGTAATAGTATTTACTATAGGGCTGTTTACAGGAACAACAGCTCCAAGTTCCGGAAGAATAACCTTGGCAACACGTAAAGGTAAGGGGCTAGGGCTGCAAGTAATGAATATGACCGGAGATTTTCCACAAAAACTTGCTTCGGCCGGCATTGAGGCTCTGGTTATTAAAGGAAAGGCGAAGGATAATAACACAGTAATTTATATACAAAAGGATAAGGTAGAAATAAGAAATATCAATGCTGCTGATAGCTATGTTTCAAATATAATATCTAAAATAAAATCTAGCTTCGGAAATGACTGTGCCATTATAGGAACAGGCCCTGCAGCAGATGTTATGATGCCTATGTCTACACTGTTTGGTACATATCCTGAAGGCTATCCTCAGTATTATTGTTCCAGAAATGGATTTGGAGACATTTGGGGCAGCAAAAATTTAAAGGCTGTGGTTATTAATAATGATAAATATTTTGAAAACGAATGTTTTGACAAACATAAATTTTCAATAGAAAGCAAAAAACTATCCAGGATAATAATTGATAATCCAATTTGCGGGCAGGCTTTACCGGGAAATGGTTCAATAACATTAATAAAATTATTAAAAAATAAGAATAATATACCCGAAGTTAAAGAAAATACTGCTTCATTTGGAGTGAAAACAAACAGATCAAGCTATAAGAAAATAAATAAGACCTGTTCGCCCCTGTGTGTGGTTGGCTGCCTGAACAGACATTGCAAGAATAATGAAGAAGCATTTTCTGCTCCTGCCGAGAGCGAAGTGAGCGCGGCTTTACAGCACTGTTATGATATGGAGGATATTACATTTGCTAAAAAAATAAACACTAAAGCTTTTGAATTAGGGATAGATTCAACAGAATTTGTATTCAGTTCTAACATATATTTTAAAGCGACTAATATGAAACCTTCAAAAAGTGAGATATACAATTTATTGCATGAAATTGAAGAAAACTCAATTCTTGGGAAAATAATAGGTTCTAAGACAATTGGTATATATAATCTATTTAAAGAAAATCCGGCTCTAAAGCTATTGGTAACTAAGCCGGTAATCAGTGAGGAAAAGAAGTTTAATATTTCTGTTGATAAATTTTTCAAGGAATTTAAGGATGTGGATGATTTAGAACTGATGTATAGACAAATATTTTTGCTTGAAAATATGGGGTTCTGTATTTTTACATCCTTTGCATTAATTAATAATAAGGAGGCATTAAACATTATAGCTGACATGTTTTATTACAAAACAGGAATAAAGCAGACAGTGGTGGAAATGCTCAATTATTCCGGTGAATGCATTACCCGGGAAATTGAAGACGAAAGATACAATGCAATGCAATCAATACAGAAAAATATCCCCGAATTTACTAAAGTGCTGTATAGGTATTTCAGCTAAACAGGCCTAAACACTTAGCGTTCTTATGTATTACAAATATTTATCGAACCACGAAGCTGCTTCTTCCATCATGTTTGTGGTTACAAAATGATTTAGATTATGATATTCGATAAAATTCAATTTTTCTTTGTCACTATATAAAGGAAGAGCTTTTTTGTAGAATTCTTTTTGCGTTTCTACAAAAACGATGGTGTCACTATCTCCGTGCAATAAAAGCATTGGTCTATCTTTAATACTACCTATATTATTTAAAGGGTCGAGAGCATCTATTTTTTCCTGTTCTTGTACTCCGATATGCCAATCTTGGTTTTTATAGCGTTCAAAAAATATTTTGTTGTAATAATTCCAGCTGCATGAGCCATTAAGGACAACAACAGCTTTTATGTTCTTATTTTTTGAAAAAATTCCTGCTGACGTAAATCCGCCCATTGAATTTCCAATTATACCTATCCTATCAGGATCAGCTTCAAAATTTTTTATTGCTTCGTCGAGTATAATGTCAAATTCCTCAATGTTTTTTAGTATAACATTCCAAAAGTAATTTATTGCATTTGGTGTATTAAGGTAATCTATTGGATTTCGTGTTCCATGATAAATCGAACATGGGATGATAACCTGATATCCCAGACTGCACAAAATATATCCTCTAAACCTTTGTTTTTCTGCATCTGAACTCCATCCGTGATAAAACAATACTGTTGGATGCTTCTTTAAGCCGTCCTTTGGAGTGAGCAGTATGACAGGTATATCTTTTATAAATGTATTTCTCTCAATTATATTATTAAATTTCATTAAGTCATTCACCTCTTTCTATCTTACTATACATAAAATTTGGTAAAATTTCTACCATTGATTTAAAAAAATATTATAGAGTATGCAGAAAAATTATTGACAAATGATTATGATAATGATAACCTCTTTATTGAACGGTGTTCAAAATTATAACATTGTTCAAAAGGAGCAAAAATGTATACCAGAAGAGAAAAAGAAATTGAGGCAATGAAGGAATTAATAATTTCAACTGCCAAAGAAATTATTGCGGAAGAAGGCTTTGACAAGCTGTCAATTAGAAAAATTGCTGGGAAAATAGAGTATTCACCGTCAATCATATACCACTATTTTAAGGATAAAGATGAAATATTAAACAATGTCATGAGAAGCGGATATGTGAAAATAGTCAATGCTGTTTCCCAAACATATACTGAAAATTTAGCTCCCATAGAAAAGTTAAAAAAAATGATGATAAATTACATAGAAGAAGCATTGAAAATGTCTGATGAATTTTTAGCAGCACAGATCAATAAATCTCCACAGGCTATCAAGCATACCTCTTATTTGTATAGGGGAGCTTCAAAAGAAAAAACTGCACTGATGATTCTCCGTAAATGTTTAAAAGAGGTTCATGCTGACATGGATGATGATCAAGCGGAGCTAAAAGCACAAGTTATTGTGTCTTCCGTCATTGGGATGATTTGTAAATTAATAATTGAAAAAGATATAGATGATAATCAAAGACAGAGGCTGATAGATTGCTTTATAGAAGATGTTGTAATTAAAATATAGAGGGGAGAAGTAAATGAGGGCATTTAAAATCTTGGGATTTACAATTCTTTTGATTGTTATTGCCGGTGCGGCAGGTGTGTTTTATTTAAGCCGCGGGTTAGATGAAGTGCTGAATGTAAGCATTAGCTCTGTGGATTTATCCGAAACTGAGGACGGAGTTTATAAAGGAAGTTTTGATTTCGGAAGATGGTGCAATGAATTGAATGTAACTGTAGAAAATCGCAAAATCACAAAAATAGAGATAGAAGAAGATGTGAAATTTGCAAATGAAGAAGTAAGCAGACTGCTGTTTCAAAAGGTTATTGAAAAACAAAATACAACCGTTGATACTGTGTCGGGAGGAACGGTAACCAGCAAAGCATATCTAAAATCCATAGAGGATGCATTAAATAAATAATGGAGGAAATATGAATACTTTAATAGCTTATGCAACAAAGTACGGCTGTGCACAAAAATGTGTATTGGAATTATCAAATGAGCTGAAAGGCAAAGTTGAAATTGTAAATTTAAAAGAAAAAACCAATGTTAATCTTTCAAAATTTGACAGAGTCATAATAGGAGGCTCCATCTACATGGGAAAAATCCAAAAAGAAGTAACTGATTTTATAAACAGGAACCTTGATGTACTGTTGAGCAAAGAAACAGGGTTATTTATCTGTGGCATGCAAGAAGGTGACATGCTTGAAAAGGAAATAAAAGAGAACTTTCCTTCAGATCTCATCAGTAGATCAAAAACAGTAAAGTATTTCGGCGGAGAATTTATTTTTAATAAAATGAACTTTATGGAGAAAGTAATCGTTAAGAAAGTTTCCAAGATAACATCCGATAAGTCATACATACAGCATAGTAATATTAAAAAGTTTGCTGAGGATTTTAACAGCAAGTATCAGTAATGATAGATGTATGAAAATATATAAATAAACTGTAGGAGATAAAGCAAATGAGCTTAAGCTTAATCAAACCAAGGAAGCTTAATAAGGGCGATAAGGTAGCAACGTTGAGTCTCTCCTGGGGAGGAGCAGGTGACGAGGAGACTTTATGGAGATACAATCAAGGCAAGGAGCGATTGGAGACTTTATTCGGGTTGAAAGTCATTGAAATGCCGAACACTCTAAAAGGGTCAGAGTTTATATATAATAATCCTCAAAAAAGAGCTGAGGATTTGATGAATGCCTTTGCAGATGATTCAATTAAGGCAATATTTTCATGTATAGGCGGAAATGACAGCATACGAATGCTGCCATTTATTGATTTCAAAATAATAAGAAGCAACCCTAAAATTCTTATGGGATATTCTGATACTACCATAACTCATCTAATATGCCTGAAAGCAGGACTGTCATCTTTTTATGGAGCTTCCGTATTGAACGAATTTGCTGAAAATATTAATATGCATGATTACACCGTAAAATATATCAATAAAGTGTTATTCAGCAATGATAGAATTGGAGAAATTGAAAGTTCTGAGTGTTGGACCAGCGAATATTTGCCGTGGATTGAGGAAAACAGGTTTACTGCAAGAAAACTTAGCAATAATACCGACTATGAACTGCTGCAGGGTATGGGTACTGTACAGGGCAGGTTAATAGGAGGATGCATTGAAGTGCTGGAAATGGCTAAGCAGACATCTATATGGCCGGAAAATAACTTTTGGGATGATGCTATTTTGTTTATTGAAACATCAGAGGAGATGCCAGAACCGAAATATATAGAATACTGGCTGAGGAACTATGCAGCTCAGGGTGTGCTAAGCAAGATTAAAGGTATTATATGGGGTAAGCCGTATGATAATAAATATTACGAAGAATACAAGGCGTCAATACAAAAGGTGCTGAATGAATCTGAGCTAAATAATCTTCCGGTGTTGTACAACATGAACTTCGGGCATACTCAGCCGATGATGGTGCTCCCTTATGGAGCAATGGCCGAGATAAACTGCGATAAAAAAAGTTTTTCCATACTTGAAAACAGTGTGGTTTAATTTTGGGGTGTTAAAGAATCTGTGTTAGCATATTTAGTAAGTATTTATATATTTCTCTCCTGTATTTATTGACAATAAGTACAGGAGAGTTGTAATATTACAATATTATAACCGGAAGGAAGTGCAAGATGAGAGAAATCAATGTTGAAGAAATAACCAAACTGGTTGAAAGGCTGTGTATAGAATCAAATTATTATCTTCCGCAGGATGTTAAGAAGGCTTTAGAGCATGCGCTGGATAAGGAAGAGTCTCCACTGGCAATGGATATTTTGAAGGATATATTGAAAAATCAGGAGATTGCAAGAACAAATAATGTTCCAATTTGTCAGGACACGGGGCTTGCAGTAATTTTTTTGGAGCTTGGTCAGGAAGTAAGGCTGGTTGGTGGAGATCTAAGCGAGGCTATTGATGAAGGAGTAAGGAGAGGATACAAAAACGGCTTTTTAAGAAAGTCAGCCGTTAATGACCCTTTTATGGTAAGAAAAAATACAGGTGACAATACACCTGCAATAGTGCATACCAAAATAGTTCCAGGAGAAAAGGTTAAAATTATACTTGCGCCAAAGGGAGGCGGAAGCGAGAATATGAGTGCACTGGCAATGCTTAAGCCTTCAGACGGAGTAAAAGGAATTAAAAAATTCGTTATTGATTCTGTTGAAAAAGCTGGTTCAAATCCATGTCCTCCTATTATAGTGGGCATAGGAATAGGGGGAACGATAGAGAAGACTACATTAATTGCTAAGCAAGCTCTATTGAGAACTGTAGGCGAACACAATTCAAATCCTCAGGTGGCAAAATTAGAGGAAGAATTGCTTGAAGAAATCAACAATTTGGGTATTGGCCCGCAGGGATTCGGTGGAAGAAGCACAGCACTTGCTGTACATATTGAAACATTTCCTGCTCACATAGCCAGCATGCCTGTGGCTATTAACATTCAGTGTCACGTGGCAAGGCATCAAGAAGCGATTTTATAGGAGGTTGAGCATGTCTAAAATAGTAAATACTCCGCTGACAGATGAAGTGGTAAAGGATTTAAAAGCAGGCGACAGAGTTTTATTGAACGGAATTATATACACAGGTCGCGATGCTGCACATAAAAGACTGGCTGAGTTGATAAACAAGGGAGAAAAGCTTCCTATGGATATTAAAAACCAGACCATTTATTACGTAGGCCCATGCCCTGCAAAGCCCGGTCAGGCAATCGGTTCTGCAGGGCCTACAACCAGCGGCAGAATGGACGCATATGCACCATTGTTGATGGAGCACGGATTAAAAGGAATGATAGGAAAAGGTCTTAGAAACCAGCAGGTTATTGATTCTATAATAAAGAACAACTGTGTTTACTTTGCTGCCATAGGCGGTGCAGGAGCACTTCTTGCTGAGGCTATTAAGGAAGCTGAGGTAATAGCATTTCCCGATTTGGGAGCCGAAGCAATTTATAAATTAAAAGTCAAGAATTTTCCGGTTACGGTAATAATTGATAATAAAGGCAATGATTTATATAAAATTGGAAAAGAAAAATATAAAAAAATATAAGGAAGGAATTAGTTATGTCATTAAGAGATGATGCATTAAAATTGCATAAGGACAATCAAGGAAAGTTAAATATAATGAGCAAGGTTCCTGTCACTGACAAGGTTTCTTTAAGCTTAGCATATACTCCAGGTGTTGCTGAGCCCTGCAAGGAAATAGCCGAGGATATTGATAGTGTTTATGACTACACTTCAAAAGGAAATTTGGTTGCTGTAGTTTCAGACGGTACAGCAGTTCTCGGGTTGGGTGATATAGGCCCATATGCAGCCATACCTGTTATGGAGGGTAAATCAGTGCTGTTTAAAGAATTTGGAGGAGTAGATTCGTTCCCAATTTGCGTTAAAACTAAGGAGCCTGATGAAATAGTAAAAATAGTGGAAATGATTGAACCGGTATTCGGCGGAATTAATTTAGAAGATATTTCTGCACCAAGATGCTTTGAAATAGAAAACAAGCTGAAGGACAGACTATCAATTCCGGTATTCCATGACGATCAGCACGGTACCGCAATAATAGTGCTGGCGGGGTTGATGAATGCTCTGAGGTTGACAGGAAAGAAAATGGAAGACCTGACAGTGGTAATTAACGGTTCAGGAGCAGCCGGCATTGCCATAGCAAAAATAATACTTAATGTTGGAGTTAAGGATATGCTCTTGGTAGACAGAACAGGTATAATTTTCAAGGGCAGAGAAAAAGGAATGAATTGGGCGAAGGAAGAACTGGCGAAGATTACCAACAATGATAAGAGACAGGGTGATCTAGCTGCTGCATTAAATGGCGCCGATGTATTTATAGGTGTGTCGCAAGCAAATATCGTTACAGAAGAAATGGTTAAAAGCATGAATAAGGATGCTATAATATTTGCAATGGCAAACCCGGTACCTGAAATAGATCCTGACTTGGCTAAAAAAGCCGGGGCTAGAGTTGTGGGAACAGGAAGAAGCGATTATCCAAATCAGATAAATAACGTGCTTGCATTCCCGGGAATATTCAGAGGAACGTTCGACGTTCGCGCAACAACTATAAATGAAGAAATGAAATTGGCAGCTGCCAAAGCCCTTTCAGAACTTATTGCAGATGATGAGCTTAAGGAAGACTATATTATACCCATGCCATTTGATAAGAGAGTAAGGCCGGCAGTTGCAAAGGCAGTTGCGCAAGCAGCAAGAGACACAGGAGTAGCTCGGCTGTAATATTAGTAAATTTCATTTTAGAGAAATAAAATTCATTAAGTAGTTTTGATAACATAGAGAATAAAAATGGATTTGTATCTAATTGATGCAAATCCATTTTTATTTGCAAATAAATTATTTATAAAACATCATTAATATATAAAAAATATTTGTTAACAGTCCTATATTATTATATAATGATATAAACTATTATACAGCTTAGGGGGGAGCTAATGAAAAAAAGACAAAGAATGCTGATTTTTGCAATTGTCATTACAGCTACTTCGCAATTCTACTTAAACTTTGCCATTGATGGATTCAGGATATCGACGGCAGTTATAATCTTTCCGGTTTTCCTTATTACTTACGACGATATAAGCAGCATTCATGCATCCTTGTTAACGGCTTTAATAGTGTTTGTCGTCAGAATTTTTGTGCTTTTAGTTAGTGGGACAGAATTAGTACAGGCTGCATTTATCGTATTTCCGGGTTCTCTTTTTTATATAATCTACGGAATAATGTTCAGCTTAAACAAACGGATACCAAACAATTCACTGCCAAAAATGTTTTTTTTGATATTGACATGTGATTTTTTCTCAAACATTATTGAAGTGTTTTTGAGAATGAGTATATCAAACAATGTTGTCAATAACAGGAATTTAATTATATTGTTTTTTATAGCTGTGACAAGGGCCTTTCTAGCTATGGTGATTTTGGCAATTATAAGAAATTACAAAATATTGCTAACCAGGGAGGAGCACGAAATAAGGTATCAAAATTTGATTTTGCTTACTTCTGATTTGAAAAGCGAAATTTATCTTATGAAAAAAAACTCTGAGGCTATAGAGCATATTATGAGCAACTCTTATATTTTGTATGAAAATGTTTTACAGCCTGAACATGATGATTATATTAAAGACCTTTCTTTAAATATTACGAAGGATATTCATGAAATAAAGAAGGATTATATTAGAGTGATAAAGGGATTAGAAAATACTCTTATCGAAGAGTTTCAGCTTTCCGAAATGAGCATTAAGGATATTTTCTATATACTTAAGGAAAGCGTGTGCAGATTGAATGAAAATGACAATTTATATCTTGATTTTAAGTACGAAGCCAATTTTTCAACTAAAAACCATTTTCAATTGATGTCGATATTAAGAAATCTTGTTAATAATTCAATGGAGTCCATTGAATTTTCGAAAAAAAATAATTTTATTAAGATTTATCATAAATCAGATAAAAAAAATCATATTTTTATTGTAAGTGACAGCGGTGAGGGAATATCTCCCGAGAATTTGAAATATATTTATAATCCGGGGTTTTCCACAAAATTCGATTATAATACAGGAGATGTCAACAGGGGGATAGGTCTTTACCACGTAAAAAACTTAGTGGAAAGCTACTTCAAAGGTACCATAGATGTGACATCCAAAATTAATTCAGGAACAGAATTTACAATTAAAATACCATTGGGCAATATGGAGGTAAACAATGAGAATATACATTATTGATGATGATATTACAGTTGTAAAAATGCTTGAAAATATAATAGAGGATAACGATTTGGGTATTGTATGTGGATATGCTCTTGACGGAAATAAAGGACTGGCTGAAATCACCGCTCTTGAGCCGGATATTGTTTTGGCTGATTTATTAATGCCGGAGAAAGACGGAATATCTCTTGCAAAAGAATTTAAGGATAAAAATGAAAGGCCTGCATTTATAATGATATCTCAAGTATCTTCTAAAAGTATGATCAGCAAGGCATACTCGGAAGGTATAGACTTTTTTATTAATAAACCCATTAATGTGATAGAAGTAAGCAATGTTATAAGGAATATTGTAGAAAAAATTAATTACAAGAAGACGCTGAACAATATTCAAAATTTAATATACAAGGACGGCAGTTCAAATACGGTAAAAATACCTGCGGATACTAGAATTAAAAAAATACAGCTTATATTAAACAGATTGGGAATGACTGGCGAAAAAGGAGAAAAAGAAATATTGGCTATATGCAATTACCTTATTGTAAATGATAAAAACATGTCTGATTTAAACATTAAGGATTTATGCAAAATACTTAGCCCTAATTCAAAAAACATGGAGCAAAGAATCAGACGTGCGGTCTCTAAAGGCTTGACAAATATAGCTTATCTTGGAATAGAAGACTATATGAATGATATATTTATAATGTACTCCAACAGCCTTTTTAATTTTGAGGATGTAAAAACGCAGATGGACAGAATAAGAGGGAAAAATAAATTCGGAGGTAAAATAAATATAAAAAAATTTATTGACGGCCTGCTAATTAACAGCTAGTTCAATTTAGGAAAAGGTTTGTATTTTTTATGGTTATTTTTGTATTTTTTTGATGTTTGCCTTTATAATACTCTAAAGCTAATGCTTAAAAATATATGGAGGAGAGTACAATGAAAAAAAGAACAACAGTTTTCTTAAGTCTATTGTTAGTAGTTTTTTTAATTGCAGGTTTAACCGGATGTGGAACAGATACTAATTCTGATACCGGGGAAGAACCTTCAACATCGGCTAAGCAGACATTCATAAATATCGGAACAGGCGGTACGGCAGGTACATACTTCCCTCTCGGCGGTGCATTCGCTGAAATCTGGAATAAAGACATAGCAGGCATTAATGCAACGGCAACAAGTACCGGCGCATCTGTAGCAAACGTTAACTTACTGAAGGAAGGAAATGTTGAAGTAGTAATAATACAAAACGACATTGCTTCTTATGCCGAAACAGGCACAGTTCTATTTGAGGGGGAACCTTATCCGGATATAAGAGGCTTATGTACATTATACAGCGAACCTCTGCAATTGGTAACAACTGATGAAAGTATAAAATCAGTTGCTGATTTAAAGGGGAAGAGAGTTGCTGTTGGAGCGATAGGAAGCGGTGTTGAAGCAAATGCGAGACAAATTATAGCGGCTGCCGGACTTGACTTTGAAGAAGACATTGATCCGAAATTCTTGTCTTTCTCGGAAGCTTCAACAGGTCTTAAAGACAGACAGTTAGATGCAGCATTCTTGGTTGCCGGAGTACCAACAGCTGCGATAGTTGATTTATCAACGCAGAATGATGTATTTGTTGTTCCCATAGACGGAGAAGTAGCTGAAAATCTGATGAATACATACCCGTTCTACACTGAATTTATAATTCCTGCAGGAACATACAAAGGTCAGGCTGATGACGTTCAATCACTGTCTGTAAGAGCAATGCTTGCAGTAAATGCTAATCTGGATGAGGAATTGGCATACGGCATGGTTAAATCCATATATGAAAACGGTGACAGAATTACTGCGGCACATAATGTAGGAAAAGACATAACCATGGATACGGCGCTGGACGGAATAGGAATAACCTTACATCCGGGAGCTCAAAAATATTTTGATGAGCAAGGTATAAAATAAATTATAGCAGGGAATGAGTCAGTTTGAAAAAAACAAAGAGTGAATTTGTAATCATTGGATTACTACTTGCAGTAGTCTTTGTATGCATTATAAGCGTACTTGGTGCCGACAGATACAAACTGCTGGTTATACAGAACAATACAACAGGAGAAAAGACGGAATTTTATCTGAAGGACAATAGCTTCTCCTTAGGATACATGCATTCTGTTATGAAGACTCCTGCTGAAGAATTTTTCCGTGTAAATGCGGATAATGAAATTGTGCTGGAAAAAACAGTATACGAATCTTTTGGTGTCGGCCTGCCATTTTTAGCAGACAAGAACGATTTTGAAATTAAAGATGATAAATTCATTCTTTATACAGACTCTGTTTTTAAGGAAATAAACATGATTATATCGCCTATTCCGGAGCATTGGCTCCAAATAGGCGATATGAAGTATGAATTAACAGATATATTAAGAGAAAAAAATTGTTCAATTACTATTTGCGCACATGATGATTCCGTAATTAATTATTTAGCGCTGTTACTAAACAATCCATACTAGTAAAGGAGGAAAAAATGTGACTGAAAAAATGGGCAGTGATATTGTTAAAGACATAGATGAAGAAGTAAGTCAGGAAGAAGTAAATCAGATTCTCAGGAAGTACGATAAGGGATCAGATTTTAGAATTCTGTCGGGAAATGTGAATAAAATTATTTCAATCATACTTTTAGGCTTTTCTCTTTTTCAATTGTATACAGCAATATTTTTGGGCATGGAACCTATGATATTGAGATCAATTCATCTTGCTTTTGGATTATCATTAATATTTTTACTTTATCCGGCAAGCAAAAAATGGCCAAAGGATAAACTTCATCCTCTGGATGTTATTACCGCCGTGATTGCGGTTATTGTATGCTTCTATGTGGTCGTATTTTATAAAGATTTGGTTTACAGAGCCGGTATGATAACCGATACAGATATGATAATAGGGCTTATGGCGGTGTTTTTGGTGCTGGAAGCTGCACGAAGAGTAATTGGGCTTCCCATGGTTATTATATCTATTTTATTTATCTTGTATGCATTTTTAGGGCCTTATATTCCTGGTAAACTTGCTCATAGAGGAGTTAGTCTGAATAATTTTGCTCAGCATATATTTTTTACGACCGAAGGAATTATGGGACTTCCAATAGGGGTGTCTTCCACATTTATTTTTATGTTTTTACTTTTTGGTGCATATCTTGAAAAGACAGGAATGGGAGAATTTTTTATAAATTTGGCAAACTCTGTTTCAGGAAGCTCCCCCGGAGGGCCTGCAAAAGTTGCGGTAATATCCAGCGGCTGCATGGGAACCTTGTCCGGAAGTTCGGTTGCAAATGTTGTAGGAACTGGAAGTTTCACCATACCAATGATGAAAAGGCTTGGATATAAAAATGAATTCTCCGGCGCTGTTGAAGCTACAGCATCAACAGGCGGACAGCTGATGCCTCCGATTATGGGTGCGGCTGCATTTCTTATGGCAGAAATAACAAATACCCCATATTTTACTATAATAAAGGCTGCTGCTATACCTGCACTTCTGTATTACTTTGGTGTGTGGGCAGGAGTACATTTTGAAGCAAAAAAATTAAATTTGATGGGATTGCCCAAGGATCAGATTCCTAAGATTGGTCATGTAATGAAAACAAGAGGCCATTTGATAATACCTATAATTGTAGTTATGTATCTGTTGATACAGGGCTTTTCTCCTATAAGAGCGGCTCTCGGGGCAATAGTTGCTACGCTTATATGTTCATCCTTCACGAAGGACACAAGAATGTCTTTTAAGGATATTGTTGAAGGATTGATAAAAGGTGCGAAAAGTGCACTTACAGTTGTAGCGGCATGTGCCTGCGCCGGAATAATAATAGGTGTGGTAACACAAACCGGACTGGGGCTAAAAATGGGATCGGTAATTGTAGGACTGGCAAAGGGAAATCTATTCATGACACTGTTTTTTACAATGATAACTTCACTGATTCTGGGAATTGGTGTGCCAACTACCGCAAACTATGTCATTACATCCACTATAGCGGCTCCGGCACTGCTTCTTTTGGGCGTTAATGTTATACCTGCACATATGTTTGTGTTCTATTTCGGAATTATAGCAGACGTTACTCCTCCTGTTTGTCTGGCAGCAGTTGCAGCGTCAGGTATTGCGAAATCCGAACCAATGAGTACGGGCGTACAGGCAACGCGTCTGGCTATAGCAGCATTCTTGATACCGTATATATTTGTTCACAGTCCTCGTTTGCTTATGATAAATACGACACCATTATTGCTTATATTTGATATAGCTACGGCACTTGTGGGAATTACATGTATAGCAATTGCCTTAACGGGCTTTTTCAAAACTCGCATGTCAATTATTGAAAAAGTTTTATTTGCAGCAGGAGGTCTGTTTTTAGTGTTGACTAAGGTTCATTTTGTTGCTATAGGGATAGTGCTTATAGCTTTGGTATATATGCTGCAAAAAAGAAAGGAACAAAAAATTTTAAAAAGTACGACTTAAATAGAATCTGCTCGTGACTGCAATATATTTTTTAATGCAGATAATTTAAAAATATTTAATTAAAATTTTTTAATTGATAAAGCTTCTGATTTTTCAGCGGCTTTATTTTATTTCAAACAAAAGAGATTAAAAGATTATGACTTGCAGGTATCTATTACGTTCAGCTGCAAAATGCAGTAATTCCCTCAGTTTAAAGAAAAACCGTAACAAAAATATTATAGGCACATAGTATGCTGTGCGCAGACTGTTGAAATAAATAATAATTGCACCTGATAAAATATGTATTATTATACAAAAAATAAAAAAACTAATTTTCAAAAACTATCACTTTACATACACGAGATGAAAAATTTTAGAATTCACAAAAAAATAGATATGATTTATTATTGAAAATAAGCGATTTTACAATTAAAGAGCTTGAACTAAAGTTTATACTAATTAATGAATAATATCCTAAGAATTCTGCGAATAAATGTATGTGAGTACATAGAGCGCACGTTTTTCTGTTTGTTGTTCCTTGAATTTTTTCATAAAAATAAGGTATCATAACCATAGCTCCAATATTTTTTATCATGAAAGTTGAGTTGATTATTGCAAAATGGTATAATTGCTTACAAATTTATATACAGGAGCTTTTATGAATCCATTTATTCCGTATAAAAAGCCTCGCTATGCGCTTATTGATTATAGAGCCGGAGACGAGATAATAAATTTTTTTAAAAAATTGAAGATAGAGCCTATTAAAACGCTAAAATGTGATGATTTGCAGGAACCTGTGGACGGACATCCCGACATGGTGGTTCATCCTGTGGACTATGAAACTTTTGTAGTTGCTCCCAACGTTTACGATTATTACAGAAATGTTTTAAAGAGCAAAGGAATAAAAGTTATTAAAGGTGGAAAAACTCTATGTAGAAACTATCCCGAGGATATCGCATATAATGTAGCAAGAATAGGGAGATATGCTGTGCACAACACTAAGCATACAGACCAGGTATTGAAGTATTATTTGGAAGAAGCAGACATTGAATTCATTCATGTTAATCAGGGATACACAAAATGTTCGACTTCAGCATTAAGTGACACCAAGGCTTTGACATCAGACCTACTGATACATGAAAAACTCAAATCATATAATATAGACTGTATGTATATAAACCCTGAGGTGGTTCTTCTTGAGGGCTATAATCACGGATTTATAGGAGGCTGTGCAGGTTTAATTAATGAAAAAATTTTCTTATTAACAGGTAAAATTCTTGATAAGAATATTTTAATCACATTAAAAAAATTTATCCAGTCAGCAGGATATGTATATGATGAAGCTTCAAATGGGCAAATAATAGATTTGGGATCTATGATACCAATAATTTAACCTCCCTTGAAGAGAGGAGTGACTGAGTGGAGCTTTTATCATTAGAGTTAAATGAAAATGAAAATCATGAAGTGTTTAATAATATTAAGATTATCACAAATTTGGATGAAAGTGATATAAATATAGAAATATCATCTACAGATGAGGGAAATATAAGAATAAGATATTTCACGGATAACAAAGCTAGTAAAAAGAATTACATTGAAAAAATAACTGGAAGAGTAACGAAGCTGTTGATTGAGTATACAAAGCTCGAAAGTATAAATTTTTTAAAGGAAAGTTATTTTTATTTTGATGAAGAAGAAGTATCAGCCATTATTGCTGATATTGAGGATGAAATTCACAACGATATTAAAATTCAGCTCATCGTAAAAAATAAGTTTAAAGAAATACTTGAAAGATCAAGCATAATAAATCTGAACGGATTTATTAACTTCAGGTTGAAATTTATTAAGCTATATGCCGCGCAGGTAGTTGAAAGGTGTATCGACAGCTATCTTATGAAAAAAGAATACATGGACTTTATAAGCATCATAAAACTCATATCCGATGCGGAAGAGGGAGAATATGATGTGGCTAATGTAATTTTCAGTGACCAAAAACTTCAGATCTACGATAAAAATATGAAAAAAATAACATATTTTGATAATAATGCGGAATTTTCTGCGGAGCTTGACAGCAAGATGACATACGACGAGACGGTAATAAATTTATTGTTAAGCGTGTCTCCTAAGAAGATAATAATACACGAATCAAAGATAGATAAAAAGGATAAAGAAGCGCTTAATACATTGGAAATTATAAAGAAAATTTTTGAAGGCAAAATTGAAATATGCAAGGGTTGCAAATACTGTGATTTGTTTTAGTATAAGTATTTGTAACATCTGAAATTTTATATGACCTGACTGTTTTGCTACCGTTCAGACAGCTAAGCTCTACCGACTGCCGTACGGTGGCTTACAGGACAGGTCGGAGAAGTTATTATAGTGAGAAAATGTAATATTATTTTAAAAGATTAAGGAAATCAAAAGGTTTATGTTTTAGAATTATATAAAAGGGAATATATATAATGAGTACATGAAAGGGAGGAAGTACATATGGCATTTTTAGTATTGGCAGCATTAATTACAGTTACCGCAACAACCGCAGTTCACTTGTTAAATATAAAAGAGTCAGAAGCACACAACGAACAGTAAGCAGGCTTAAGCGAATTGAAATTTAATTTAGGCTAGCAAAGTATAGATGATTTAATAACCCAAAAAAATCACATGATTGTCATGTGATTTTTTTGTATAAGGTATTAAAAGCAAGAAAACTACTGATAGAACAACGAAAAGTCTTAGGATATTCATTTTGTATACAACTATGTTTAGTTCTTATTGAACTGCTCATACTGTGGTTTGAGAGACGCTAAATTAAAACACTATTTAAAATGGTCCATATCCTATCATTACAGAAACAGCTACAAGAACGGAGCCAATTACGCACCATATAAGGAACAGAGGAAGCATCCATTTTGCCCACTTTTCCCATTTTATACCGCCTATTGCTATTGCAGCCATAAAATAACCAGAAGTAGGATTAATTACGTTTGAAAATCCGTCGCCGAATTGGAACGCCAGAACAGCAGACTGTCTAGTGATGCCTACCAGATCTGCCATGGGTGCCATTATAGGCATTGAAGCTGCTGCCTGCCCGCTTCCGGAAGGCACCACAAAGTTAATAAAGCTTTGAACTATAAACATTGCAACACCGCTTAATGAAGGAGGCAATCCCTGAACAAGTCCCGCCAGACTGTATATGATAGTATCCATTATTTTACCTTCCTGCATAACTACCATTATGGAGGTTGCCAATCCGATTACAAGGGCGCCGTAGACTAGCTCTTTTGCACCATTTATAAACTCTTGAGCAATTTTATCTATTGACAAGCCTCCGGCCACACCGGAAAATATTCCGATAATCAGAAAGATTGCTGTTAATTCGGTAATGTAGAAGCCCAGCTTTACAACGCCAAAAGCCAATATTCCTAATCCTGCAACTAGGATTATCATTACAAGTTTGTGCCTTGTTGTAAATTCAACTTCATCATTGAACTTAAATTCTTCATGTCTGGTCTTGTCTTCTTCATATGTGATGCTTAACTCGGGATTTTTTTGTATCTTGTTTGCGTATCTATATACATATACAATTGTTATTGTCAAGATAATTACGTATGCAACGAGACGGAAGCCAATGCCGGAAAACATCGGAAGGCCTGCTATTCCTTGAGCTATGCCTACAGTAAAAGGATTAAGAAAAGCGCCAGCAAAGCCGGCTCCGGCACCCAACAGTACCATGGCAGTGCCTGTGAGCGTATCAAAACCCAATGCTAAAGCAAGGGAAATAACTATGGGGTAAAACGGAAGCATTTCTTCTGCAGAGCCTAGAATTGCTCCGGCAAGAGAAAAAATAAGCATTACAATGGGGATAACTGCTTTTTCTTTTCCCTTCATCCGCTTTACTACTTCTACGATTCCGGAATCTATTGCACCAGTGCCCTGAAGTATTCCAAAGGAACCTCCTATCATAAGAACAAAGAATATTATATATCCTGATTTCTCCATGCCCTTTGGAATAGCTTTAAAAACATCAAAAAAGGATAGAGGGTTGCTGTCAACTTCATGATAAGTATCTGGAACTACAAATATTCTGCCGGTAGCAGAATCCTCCGCACGGTCAAATTCACCGGCAGGGATAATATATGTAAGAGCAGCAACTAATATGATAACGAAGAACAAAAGTGCATATGTATGCGGTATGCCAAATTTTTTCTTTTTTTCAATATTTTTTTCCATAATCTTCTCCTTATAAGCATAATTTTTTAATTAACCTGAAATAAATTTCCGAAGCCTTCAATATCTCATCTATTGAACAAAATTCATCATTTGCATGAGCTTGAGTTATGCTTCCGGGGCCTAGTATTATACATTTTGAATTTGTGTGATTTGATAGCAGCCCGGCATCGCTCCATGCGGGGAAATCAGTTGCGGGAAGTTTTTTACCTGTAATATCTGCTGCGATATCAAGTGCGGCTACAACTAGTTCGTGGTCTTGACCAATGCTGTAGGGAGCATTGATCATTGATGCCGTAAATTCGCGCATTGCTCGGATACTGTATTGTCCCTTGAATATTTCAGCAGCTTTTATAGCGTAGCCTTCAATTTCCTTGTAAATGGATTCCAAAGTCTCATTTGGCAGCCACCTTCGGTCAATTTGAACACTGCACTTATCAGGAACAATGTTGGGATCATCGCCGCCTTTAATGCACCCTACATTAATACTTCCACATCCCAGAAGTTCATGCTTGCGTTTCTCTATTATCGGTTCGAGCTCCTTATAAATCATTCTACAAAATTCAGAAGCCATATAAATTGCATTTTTTCCTTCTCGAGGCCTGCTTCCATGAGTTGCTGAACCAATAAACGAGACTTCAATCCATTCCATACCTTTATGAGCAGTGCACACTTTCAGGCTAGTAGGTTCTCCGATTACAACGTAATCAGAGGTAATATTTTTCTTTATGAGATACTCGGTACCCTTTGATCTTTCCTCTTCATCAATTACTCCTGCAAATGCGACTGTTTTCTTCAGATGCAGCCCCTTTCTTTTTACAGCGATCATTGCTGTTATCATGGCAGTTAGACCTCCTTTCATATCAGCAGTACCTCTGCCATATATAATTCCATTATTTATAAATGGTATAAAAGGATCGTACTTCATTGTAAATCCGGGAACCGTATCTGTATGACCGTTAAACATAAGGTGAATTGACTCGTTTTCTCCAAATATTTTCCCTAAAATATTTGGTCTGTTTTTTTCAATCTCATCACATTCCACATTAATATCATTTTTTTCAAAAATATCCTTTATGTATTCGACTATCTTTGACTCCTTTTGTTCGATATTTTTGTGGCCCTCAATTGATATAAGTTCCGTCATAATATTGATTATTTCGTTTTCACTTGTGAATTTTGTAATTTCCAAAATACTTACTCCTTCCTGTTTTTTAGAATAGCCTAAGGCATCCGGCTTTAATTTTATGTCAATATGTTTAAACACTTCAACATATTGCTAAAAAAATAAATAATTTTCATTCACCTCCCTTCAATAATATATATTTATATGTTTAAACATATCATCATATCATATAAAAAAATTTAGAAAAAGCCCATGCTGATAAACCTAAGCAGTGCTTGAGACAAGCCTTTTAGGGTATACATGTTTACAGAATAATATATTTCTTTTCCTTCTTTTCTAGCTTCAAGGATTCTTGCTCTTTTAAGAACCTGCAAATGGTGTGAAACTGTAGGCCGGGACAAGGTACATTTAACGGCTATATCGCTTGCGTTCAGTTCCTTTTTCCCAATAATTTTAAGAATTTCTATTCTGGTTTCGTCACCTAAAGCTTTTATTACTTCTATATCCATATCGTTTTGGTTAATTCCGGACATATTCCCACCCACTATCTTTTACTATTTAAAAAGGACCATAGTTTATAACGGTTGATATTATAAGAATAATTAATGCTTCTAAACATAGAGCAATAAATAACGGCATAAACCATTTTACCCAGTCCTTCCATTCTATGTCGCCAAGTGCCAAAGCGGCTATGAAATAACCGGAAGTAGGACTTATCAAATTTGTAAGACCGTCTCCGAATTGAAAAGCTAAAACGGAGGTTTGCCTTGTTATACCTGACATATCGGCCAATGTTTTCATTATGGGCATGGATGCGGCAGCTTGTCCGCTTCCAGAAGAAATAAAGACATTAAGTATGGAGTGAACAGCTGACATTCCAACTGCACTTGCTATAGGGCTGAACCCTTCAATTAATCCTGCAAGCGTATAAATAATCGAATCCATAATATTTCCATAAATCATAATTACAGACACAGCCTTTGCAATTCCGATAATCAATGCGCCGTATGTCATTGCAGATGCACCCTTGACAAATTCGGAGGATATCCGGCCTGGCTTTAACCCGCCTGCAAGTCCACTTGCAACAGCCATTATGAAAAAAACCGTTGATATCTCCAGAATAAAAAAATTAAATTTTAATATCCCTGCTATCATAAAGATAAATGACAGCACCAGCACTGCCATAACTCTGTAATGCTTCGGCTTTAAGGTCTGAAAATTATCAATGTTTATGTTGCTTGGAGTACGATTATTTTGTATTTTATTAACGTGCCTTATGACAAATACTATTGATGTTCCCAAAAATACAACATTGGTTATTACTCTTAAAACAATTCCCGAGTACAGAGGGAGTTCCGAAACATTTTGTGCAATTCCTGTTGTAAAAGGATTAAGAAATCCAGCAGCAAAACCGGTTCCGGTTCCCAGAAGCACCATGGCCACACCTGTAATTTTATCATAACCCATCGCTAAAGAAAAGCAAATTATTAAAGGATAAAATGGCAACGCTTCTTCTGCGGTTCCGAACAAGGCACCTGACAGGGAAAAAATAGTCATAATTATTATAATAATCGTTTTCTCATTGCCTGAGGATTTGCGGACTAAGCTTCCGATTAATGCATCCGTGGTTCCTGTTGACTGAATCACTCCGAAAGCGCCTCCTATAATAAGTACAAAAATAATTATATCGCTTGCCTCCATCATGCCTTCTGGTACGGACTTAAATATGTCAAAAATAGAAACCGGTGTGTTTTCAACGGATTTGTAGCTTTCAGGCACTACATAGCTTATTCCGGTATCACTATCGATTTCTCGGTCGTAGGTTCCAGCGGGAATAAAATATGAAGCAATTCCTAAAACAATTATTATGTAGAACAATAAAACATATGAACCAGGAATTTTTTTAAACACAGATATTTCCTCCAATGATATTTCGATATGTTTAAATATATCAAAATATGGTTTAAGCTATTATACCATATTTTTTTAGTTGTGCAATAGTAAAAATTTTAAAAATCAGTGCTTCGCTGTTGGTTTGTCAAACATAATAAGTGATAAATGGCACAGACACGAACAGACATGGGCACAGAATTGGACACAGGAAGTGGACACAGGGACGTTTCAGGCGGACACAGGGACGTTTCATATGTCTTGGGTTTTTATGGAAATTATTGATTGATTTTGAAATAATAAATGCTATAATAGTATTAAACTATAGTGAAGAATTAAGCATAATAATAAAAATATATACCATAAAAAAAGAGGTACATATGCCCAGACAAGCAAGGGTAAAAAGCAATACCGGAATATACCATATTATGCTGAGAGGAATTGACAAACGAGATATATTTTTAGATAATGAGGATAAGTTAAAATTTCTGGAAAGCATTGAAAAAGCGAAGGAAAAGGGTAAGTTTAATGTGCTTGGATTTTGCTTAATGGATAACCATGTTCATTTGCTGCTGAAAGAATATGAGGAGATTGGAACAAGCATTAAGCGTATAACGGTAGGCTATGTTGGATGGCATAATAAAAAGTACGATAGAACAGGTCATTTATTTCAGAACAGATATATGAGTGAGCCTGTAAATAATGAAGAGTACTTGGTGACGGTATTAAGATACATTCATCAAAATCCGGTAAAGGCAAGAATTGTAATATCTGTGAAAGATTATAAATGGAGCAGTTACGGATTTTATTATTTATTTTACAATGGACAAAAAACAATAATAGATGGAACATTAATTGAAAATTATTTTGGGACATTTGAGGAATTCAGCAGATATATGAATACAGTCAATGATGATGAGTGCCTTGAAGCAAATACAGTAAAGCATAATACGGATAACAAGCTGACAAAAATAATAACTGATAAATATAAGGTTATAAATTTGCCGGAATTGCCTTTTGACAAGAAAAAAGCAATTATTAAGGATATTTATATCAAGGAAAATACAAGTATTCGGCAATTAAGCAGAGTTTTTGGCATTGGGAAGTCAATTGTTGAAAAGGTGCTAAAAAAAGACGAATGAAACGTCCCCGTGTCCAGAAGGTTAATCTGATTATTTTGTAAAACAATAATTTGTTAAATAATAAAAAACACTTAAGAAATATCGGTAAAATTCTTAAGTGTTCATTTTGTTTTATGGCCTGTTATTCTGCCATCAGTTCAGTCCATCTTTCAGTATAAAGTTCTATAAAATCTTGAGGGTCTCTGAACATTTCCATTTTTTCTATATCTTCCTGAGGAATGTTGAATGCAGGATTGTCAAGAAGTTCTTGATCCACCTGCTTTATTGCTTCAGTATGGACTGTAGAGTACCATACTTCGTCGATGTTTTTAAGCGTAGCATCCGTAGAACATAAAAAGTCAATGAATTTTTCTGCCAGCGGCTGATTTTTTGCTGTTGACGGAACAAACATAGCATCAATCCAGATGTTGCTTCCTTCCTTTGGAATTACAAAGTCAAGATTTTCATTTTCAGCCATTGCAGAAACGGCTTCTCCAGACCACACCAAAGCCATATCTGCTTCTTCATTTATCATAATATCAGGGGCACCATCTGTTATGTATGTCATAACAAGCGGTCTTTGCTTCAGTAATAATTCTTTGGCTTCATCCAGCTCTTTTTCGTCCACAGTATTCAGAGAATGTCCCAGCAACTTCAACGCTGATGCAAAGGCATCTCTTTGAGAATCCATCATTATGATTCGGTGTTCGTGGCTTTCGTCCCATAGCATTGCCCAACTGTCGGAAGAAGCATCTACGGTATTTTTGTTGTATAGTATGCCAAGTGTACCCCAGAAGTATGGGACTGCATATTCGTTGCTTGGATCGTAGGGCTGGTTTTTAAATGCTTCGTCTATATATTTTGAATTTGGGATATTATCAAAATTTAGTTTATTAACCATTCCTTCGTTAATCATTCGCTCAATCATATATTCGCTTGAAATTATAAGGTCATAGTTTGATGCTCCTGCTTTTGCCTTTATATACATTTCTTCGGGAGTTGAATATGTGTCGTATGCAACTTTCACGTTGTTAGCTTTTTCGAATTCAGTCAGCAGGTTTTTGTCAATATAGATGTCATAGTTCAGTACATTCAATGTTTCTTTTTTCTCGGAACTGCATCCTGCGGCAATCAATACCAAGCACAGCACCGAAGCAATTAGAAGTAATCTTTTTTTCATTTAGCTTTTATACCTCGCTTTTTGTAGTTTTTTGGATTTTTCTACTCCGTTGGATCTTTTGTTTATTAATATCATCAGCAGTAATACAACTGCCAGCATTATTGTGGACAATGCATTAATTGTTGGGCGGACGCCTCTTCTTGCCATAGAATAAATTACTATGGAAAGATTAGTAACGCCTTCTCCTTTTGTAAAGTAGCTTATTATAAAATCATCTATGGACAGTGTGAACGCCATCAAGAACCCTGCTACAATTCCAGGTTTTATTTCAGGAATTATAACCTTTCTGAGAGCGTACATGGGAGTTGCTCCCAAATCCATTGCTGCTTCTGTCATGTGTACATCCAATTGCCTGAGCTTAGGAAGTATTGACAGAATTACGTATGGGGTGCTGAATACTATGTGTGAAATCAACATGGTATTAAATCCGAAATTTATGTTGAATGATATATACAGTATCATTAGCGATATACCTGTTACTATGTCCGGGTTCACAACGGGAAGATAGTTAACGTTCAGAATCAATGATTTAAGCTTTCCGTTGATGGCGTTAATTCCGATTGCTGCTATTGCACCCAGAATTGTAGATATGACAGCTGATATTATCGCTATTGTTATCGTGTAATAAAACGCTGATCGTATATCTTTGTCATAAAACAGTTCAACGTACCATTTTAGTGAGAATCCTGTCCAGTTTCCTCTTGATTTAGATTCATTAAATGAAAAGACGGCAAGCACTATAATTGGTGCGTAAAGGAACAAAAAAATCAATCCCATATAGATTTTTGACAAATATTTTTTTACCAAAGCCTTGCCCCCCCTTCCTTATCAACATCAAATCTGTTCATTATTGACATGGAAATAAGTATTATCAACATCATTACAATTGATATGGCGGAGCCAAAATTCCAGTCACCGTTCAGTATGAACAGTTTTTCTATAAGATTTCCAATCATCATGTTTTTGTTGCCTCCAAGCAGCTGCGGTATAATAAAGGTGCTTACGGCAGGCATGAATACCATCACAATTCCTGAAATTACTCCCGGCATGCTCAATGGAAATATAACTTTTCTAAATTTTATATACTTGTTTGCTCCCAGGTCATCTGCTGCTTCCAGTATTCCGGCATCCATTTTGCTCAGCGCCGTATATACGGGGAGTATCATAAATGGAAGAAAATTGTAAACCATTCCCATTACGGTTGCACCTCTTGTGTAAAGCATGTTTATCCGAGGGAGACCTATGAGTTCAAAAAAATTATTGAGAATTCCGTTGTTTCCAAGTATGGTCATCCATGCATAGGTTCTTAAAAGCATGTTCATCCACATTGGGAGTATACAGAGAAACAGTAGGGTGCTTCTCTTGGACAAATCAGCTCTTGAAATTATGTATGCGGCGGGATATCCCAACAACAGACATATGACTGTAGAAACTGCGGCCAGAAAAATTGAGTCCCACAATATATTTATATACAGAGGGTCAAAAAATTTTTTGAAATTCTCTGCTGTAAACTGTATGGTTGTAAGACCGTTTGACTGCTTAGTTGTAATGCTGTATAACAAAACCAAAAAGCTAGGGAACACTATAAATATTATCATCCAAAGTTGATAAGGGTATGAAAAGTACTTTGTCCTATTTTTCATATCAGTCCCCCTTTTCCATTATGTGAATATCATCAGGCGTAAGGGTCAGTCCAACTGTGGAGCCTGCCGGAGCCATATCTGTGGAATGTACCAGAAACTCGTAACCTTGAACCATAATGCGCATTTCATAGTGCACACCTTTGAATGTGACTGAGTTGACGGTACCGTTAAGTTTGCCTTTATCATCGGGAGTAAGGTCTAAATCTTCGGGGCGGATTACTACGTCAACTTCTTCACCTCTGCCGAAACCTGAATCGAGGCAATCGAATTTTTTACCTAAAAATTCAACCAGGTAATCATCGTGCATAATACCGTTGAGTATGTTGCTTTCTCCTATGAAATCTGCTACAAAAGCATTTTCCGGTTCGTTATATATGTCGATTGGAGATCCCATCTGTTGAATTATGCCATCGTTCATAACAACTATGGTATCTGACATTGTCAGCGCTTCCTCCTGATCATGCGTAACGTATATAAAGGTTATTCCTATTTGTTTCTGCATAGCCTTTAGTTCGTGCTGCATTTCCTTTCTTAGCTTTAAATCAAGAGCACCGAGAGGCTCATCAAGAAGAAGAACCTTAGGTTCGTTAACCAGAGCTCGGGCAATTGCAATACGCTGCTGCTGGCCTCCGCTCAGCTGATCGATTCTTCTTTTGCCGTAATTTTTCAGATTAAATAATCCCAGCATTTTTTCCACTTTGCTGTTTATAAGCCTTTCATCCATTTTCTTTATCCTAAGGCCGAAAGCTATATTTTCAAAAACATTCAAATGAGGAAATAGGGCGTATTTCTGAAATACGGTGTTCAGCTGCCTCTTAAAGGGAGGAACATCGTTAATCAGATGACCGTCAAAAAATACATCACCTTCATCGGGCGTTTCAAAACCTCCTATAATTCTCAAAGTTGTGGTTTTCCCGCAGCCGCTGGGACCCAATAAGGTTACAAATTCATTTTTCTTAACGGATAGGTTAATATCATCAAGAACTATCTCACCATCATATTTTTTAGTAATACTATTCAATTCGATAATAGAGTTGTCCATATTTTTCTCCTGATTTAAAAATTAGGCGGAGTGCAAACCCATATTATACGCGCTGGGTTTTTACTCGTGTTTTCTATAAAATGTGCCTTGTTTGTCTTTATATAAAATGATTCGCCTTTCTTAACCTTGTAGGTCTTATTTCCATAATTCAGCATTATGCTCCCTGAAAGGACATAACCGAATTCTTCTCCTTCATGCGGTTCATCCGGCTTGGTTTTTGAATGGCTTCCAAGCTCTACAAGGATGGGTTCCATTTTATTTTTCTGAGCGTTGGGAATAATCCAGTTGATTTTATAATCTTCGTCAAATTCCTTGACAAATACATCTTCTTCCTTAAATACTATTTTTTTATCAACAGCCTCGTTAAAAAAGCTTCCTAAATCTGTTCCCAGGCATTCAAGTATATCTGTCAGTGTTGCTATGGATGGTGATGTCAGATCTCTTTCAATTTGAGATATGTACCCCTTCGTAAGCTCGCATCTGTCGGCCAGTTCCTGCTGAGTGAGGGAGCTGGCAGTTCTTAATCTTTTTAAATTTTCGCCGATATCCATAAAAACCTCATTATTTGTTTATATTATTAAACACGGAGTTTAAAGTTATTAAACTTTTAAATCGAATTTTATTATACATACCTGTAATTGTAATGTCAATATTAAATTATATAAAGTTATAATTTTTACAAAAAAGAAAGCACATAGCTTGATTTAAAGTTTAAAAATGCTAAACATTTTAGTAAAAAATATTATTATTCTGCAAATTTTCTTCATATATTGACATGATACATACCTTGAGATATATTATTAATAACAGATGAAAGCAGGTGAAGTATGGCCAGGATAAAAACAAAGTTTGTTTGCCAGGAATGCGGCTACGAAACTGCCAAATGGTTGGGCAAGTGTCCGTCATGCGGACAGTGGAACACCTTTGTAGAGGAAGTGGAATCAAAAGAAAACAGTGCTAAAAATCAAAGGGGCATAAGCAAGGGAAAGGTTGAAAGAATTCAGAATATAACCTCAACAAAAAAAGAAAGGTATTCCACCGGCAGTCGTGAAATGGACAGAGTGCTTGGGGGTGGAATAATAAGAAGCTCACTTATACTTGTGGGCGGTGATCCGGGCATAGGTAAGTCAACGCTGCTTCTGCAGGTTGCGGACTATGTCTCAAGTCAGAAGCTTAAGGTTCTTTATGTTTCCGGTGAAGAATCAGGAGAACAGATAAAAATAAGAGCAGATAGGTTGGGAGTATGTGACGGGGAGCTTTACGTGCTGTCTGAGACCAACATTGATGTTATAAAAGAATTAGTGGAAAAAGAGGAACCTGACCTTTTGATACTTGATTCCATACAGACCATTTATTCGCCAGATACGGTGTCTGCGCCGGGAAGCGTGAGCCAGGTAAGAGAGGTTACAGCCATGGTTATGCGCATGACCAAGATAAGGAACATGGCTACTTTTATTGTAGGGCATGTTACTAAATCAGGCGCCATAGCTGGGCCAAGAGTTTTGGAACATATGGTTGATACGGTTCTATATTTTGAGGGTGAAAGGCATTTTGCCTACCGTATATTAAGATCTGTTAAAAATCGTTTTGGATCAACAAACGAAATAGGTATTTTTGAAATGAGAGAAAAGGGACTTGTTGAGGTGGAGAATCCCTCGGAGGTTTTCTTAAAGGGCAGACCTGTTGATGCATACGGAACTGTGGTTACTGCGGCAATGGAGGGAACCCGACCCGTGCTTATAGAGATTCAGGCTCTTGTTACGTATTCACCTGCGGGCTTTGCAAACAGAGTCACAACAGGTATTGATAAGAACAGGGCGGCAATGTTGATTGCAGTGCTTGAAAAGAAAGCTGGACTGGCAATTCAAAGTTCTGATACATTTATAAATGTAACAGGCGGCTTGCAGCTCAGAGAGCCGGCAGCCGATCTGGCGATACTTTGTGCTATTGCCTCAAGTTTCAAGGAAGTTCCTGTAGATTTTAAAACAATTTTAATAGGAGAAGTAGGCCTTACGGGAGAAATTAGGGGAGTAAATTCCATTGAAAAACGCTTGATTGAGGCGCAGAAAATGGGATTTGAAAGAGCCGTAATCGCAGAATCCAATGATACGATCAAGGATATAAAAAACATGGAATTAATTCCTGTTAATAATATCAGACAAGTAATGGATTTACTATTTTAGATTTTTGAAGGAGTGATTAAATGGATTCCGTATATGCAACGCTTATTGATTACGGATTAAATGAAACTGCTGCAAAGTATTTAAATTATCTTATATTGATGGTTGTAATTTTGGCCGTATCAATTACAATAACTTTAATTATATACAAAGTTGTATTGAGGTTTTTGTTTAAGCGCATTAAAAACAATAAATATAATTGGGATGATATATTATTTAAAAATAGAGTGTTTCATAAAATCGTAATGATTATCCCTGGTATAACCACATATAACAGTGCGGTGTTTTTTGATGAATTTTCAGTGGTAGTTTCAAAGCTTTCAATGATATATATTTTATTTACAGTAATTTTAGTGGGAAGAGCTTTGATAAAATCTGCTGAAGATATTTACAGACAATTTTCAATATCAAAAGACAGACCTATTAAGGGATTTTTGCAGGTAATTGAGATTATACTGTATATAGTATTAATTATAATGATTATTTCCATAATGGTAGATAAAAGTCCGGTTGCACTAATAAGCGGAATCGGAGCGTTGACTGCGCTGACTACTTTAATATTTAAGGACTCCATAGTTGGGTTTGTTGCAGGTATGCAATTGACATGGAATGATATGCTTAGAATAGGTGATTGGATTGAAATGTCCAAGTATGGTGCAGACGGCGACGTGATAGATATAACATTAAACACGGTGAAAATTCAGAACTTTGATAAAACAATAGTTACAATACCTACATATGCTTTGATCTCCGATTCTTTTAAAAACTGGAGAGGTATGCAGGAAATGGGGGCAAGGCGCATAAAGCGCTCTATTAATATTGATATTACAAGTATTAAATTTTGCACAAATGAAATGCTTGACAGATATAAAAAAATTAATATCTTAAAAGATTATATTAAAAACAAAGAAATAGAATTAAAGGATTCTAACGAAAAAACAGAAAATAAGGATTTGCTTATTAATGGCAGAAATTTAACTAATGTGGGAGTGTTCAGAATCTACGTTCAAAACTATATAAGCAATCATCCTAAGATTCATAATGGAATGACACTTATGGTTAGGCAGTTGGTTCCCGGAGATAATGGTCTTCCGTTGGAAATTTATGCATTTATAAATGATATAGATTGGGTAAATTATGAAAATATACAATCAGATATTTTTGATCACTTATTTGCGGTGGCTGAGTTTTTTGAATTGCGAATTTTTCAAAAGCCATCAAGTTATGATTTTAATAATGCAATATTAAATGAGAGGAAAATATGATACTAGATTTTTTAAAAAAAGAAGGAGTCAGCGAGAAGCTGATTATAGAGATAGAAAAATTCAGAAAACAGTACAATGTGAATCCTCAGGCGAAGTACAGGATTCCAAAGCCAAAGTATAACTACTACGGCAGAGATATATGGGAGCAGGCAATAACAGCCCTTCTCTGCGGAGAAAATATATTGCTGGTAGGTTCAAAGGCGACGGGTAAAAATGTTTTGGCGGAAAATCTTTCGCTTGCATTCGGAAGGCCGAAATGGGACATATCATTTCATATCAACACTGATTCGTCAACGCTGATAGGAACTGATACATTTGAGAATGGAAGCGTTGTGTTCAGAAAGGGACCTGTTTATGAATGTGCGACATGTGGAGGATTCGGAGTCCTAGATGAAATAAATATGGCAAAGAATGATTCTATGGCAGTGCTTCATGCAACCCTCGACTACAGAAGAATAATAGATGTGCCGGGATACGATAAAATTGAGCTTGATGATGCGGTGAGGTTTATCGCTACAATGAACTATGGCTACGCAGGAACAAGAGAACTTAATGAGGCACTGGCTTCTCGTTTCATGGTTATAAATATGCCTGTTATTTCATCGGAAAATTTAAAGAAGCTTCTTTTAACTGAATTTCCAAATATAAAGGAAGACTACATGGATCAATTTACAGGACTGTTCCGGGATTTGAGGCTTAAAAGTGATAATTCTGAAATTTCAACCAAGTCGGTTGACCTGAGAGGGCTGATTTCCGCAATGCATTTGATGGATAAAGGCCTTGAAGCAAATAAGGCGCTTGAAATGGGAATTATAAACAAGTCATTTGATGAATTCGAAAGAAAGCTTGTTCAAGATGCAATACGCTTAAGAATACCCAAAAAACTTGAAAGGAATGAAATATTTACTGACTAATTATGAAGAGACTGGAACATGAGCAAAAACGAGCGCTTAATATAATATGGAATGCTTCAGATAATTATTCGTTCAGTCCGGAATTGGAGGTCTTTGATGAAAACGGGAAAGCAGATCTATATGGTAATTTTATAGCAGGTGCTGTTTATAAATATTATGATTATGTGCTTTTGAAAAAATATTTCGCTTTCTTGAGAACAGATTCAGATCATGATTTTTTTGAGAAGCTGTTTTGGATAGGACTGGAAAACAGTACGTATCTTGCAGCAAAAAAAGATCGCCCGATTCTCGCCCATTTAAGGCGTGAACATGCAAAAAAGGTTCTCAATGAAGATATTCCTAAGTATGAAAGAGCTATATTGGATGAAGTAAGGAAAGTGCATTTTAAAAGGGTGCTGGGGATTGATGCAGAAGCTGAGCCCCGCATTATCATGATTTTGGAAGAACTTGAGTTTGATATTCACATGAGTACTGAAGAAATAATAGACAGAATGAATGAAATAATAAAAAAATATTTTAAATTTCAAGCTGGAAGCTATGAGATTTCATCAGATAAATACAGTGAAAAGAAAATGCCCAATGCTTTAGAACACTCTAAAGATAGCGACGATGACTCGGGGAATCCGGGCAATGCTTTAATGAAGGACATGGTAATCGAATCTGCCGAAACAACGAGAGATTTTTTCTTTGAGCAGGATGAGGAATTGAAACTTAAAAATTTGGATCTCCGAAAAATTAATATACCGAGGCTAAGTGCAGATAGAAGCTATATACAAAAGTATTACGGTCGTTCAATTTTACCTGAACATAAAATTTCTGCAATGGAAAAAATACTGTGCACTGGGAACCATAAAAGATCAAGGCTTCACTTTACGCGAGGGGAATTTGATAATTCTACAGATTCAGATGCAGATGAACGATATATGAGGAAGCTGGCAAAGGAACAGAGAAAATCTAATATTGATTTTTATTATGACAGCTATTCAAGGCACAGCAACAGCATTGCAAATCTAACAAACAGAATTCGAAATACAATGCTTGTTAATTTTGAATCCACCGTGGTTAAATCAAAAACCGGCAGAATCGATGCAAACAGAATATGGAGAAGTATTCATGTAAATGACAGTAAGGTATTTAGCAGAGAGTTAAAGAACGATATAGGAAATATAACTGTTGACATACTCCTTGACAGCTCAGCGTCACAATGTGAACGCCAGGAAATTATAGCTGCTCAGGGTTATATAATAGCTGAAAGCTTGACTAGATGTGAGATTCCGGTCAAGGTATATTCTTACTGTAGTTTAAGAGGATATACAATTATAAATGTGTTCAGAGATTACGAGGAGTCGAAAAAAAACGATAAAATATTTGATTACAGGTCATCAGGATCAAATCGAGACGGCCTTGCTGTGAGAACGGCGGTGCACATGATGGAAAGTGCACAGAGTGAAAATAAAATACTCATTATTTTGTCTGACTGCAAGCCAAATGACATTGAAATTAATCCCGGAACTGGAATAATTCCACATAAGACCGAATATTCCGGAATCAAGGGAGTAAATGATACAGCATATGAGGTCAAAAAAGGAACCATGAAGGGCGACTCAATACTTTGTGTATTTACAGGTGAAGATGAGGATGTTGATTCTGCAAAAAAAATCTTTGGAAGGAATTTTGTAAGAATCAGCAATTTGGAGAGGTTTGCTGATATAGTGGGAGTTTTGCTGCAGAATCAGCTAAGAATTTTGTAAGGAAAGATTCAGGAGTGGTTTACAGAAAATATTTCAGGAGTAATGAAAATGAAAAAAACAATTATAGGCGACAATTATATTCAGATGCTCGAGATGATAATTGAAACTTCATTTGACGGGATATACGTTACCGACAGTGAAGCTAATACAATAATGATTAATAAAAGCTATGAACGCATAACAGGACTGAAGAGAGATGAGCTTTTGGGGCATAATATGGCAGAGGTGGCCAAAAGAGGCATAATGTCCGAGGTAACTTCATTTTCCGTTTTGAAAGATAAGCTGCCTAAAACAATTTATCAGACATTCAATACTGGAAAAAGTGCGCTGGTAACCAGTACTCCTTTCTTTGATAGAAGCGGAAATGTAAAAATAATTGTTACCAACGTCAGAGATATTACAGAATTAAAGGAACTTCAGGATAAGGAAAATAAAAGAAAAGACGAAAATAAAAAATACAAGGGAATCATAGAGGAACTGAAGCTGCAGATAGCAAATGATGAATATTTAATTGCTGAGGATGAGAGCATGTTGAACCTACTGCTGCTTGCAAAGAGAGTGGCCAAAGTTGATACTACGGTGCTTATCAATGGAGAAACAGGTTCTGGTAAGGAGGTCCTGGCCAAGTATATTTATAATAATAGCAGCCGCAGGGATAAACCGTTTATAAAGATTAACTGTGGAGCTATTCCTGAAAATCTCATAGAATCAGAATTTTTTGGATATGCAGAGGGATCGTTTACAGGAGCCTCAAAGGGAGGCAAAATGGGAATTTTTGAAGCTGCAAACAATGGAACGCTGCTTTTGGATGAAATCGGCGAGCTGCCGCTGAATATGCAGGTTAAGCTTTTAAGAGTTCTTCAGGATGGACAATTTGAAAGAGTTGGAAGCAACAATACTATTAAGGTAGATGTCAGGTTAATTGCGTCAACGAATAGAGATCTGGAGGAGATGGTGGAAAAAGGGTTGTTTCGCGAGGACTTGTTTTACCGTCTGAATGTTGTTCCCCTCAAGGTTGTGCCAATGAGAGAGAGAAAAAGCAGCATAATTCCTCTGGCGGAATACTTTTTAAAAGTTTATAATAAAAAATACAGAATGGAAAAAACAATTTCAAATGAAGTGCTTAAATATTTTTATGAATACAGCTGGCCCGGAAATGTTAGGGAACTTCGCAATCTAATAGAAATGCTGGTGGTGACGACTAAGGATATGGATATTACCAAATCAAGCCTGCCTTCTCACATAATAAATAATTCAGACGGACACAGGACTGTTGAGGCAGGCAGCATTCCAAATCTAGCAGATGCTTTGGGAAAAGTAGAGAAAGATCTGATATTTAAAGCGTATGAGAAATACGGAAATGTAAGGGGAGCGGCCAAGGAACTTGGAATAGATCCTTCAACTTTTGTAAGAAAAAGAAAAAAATATGTAAAGAATGTGTAACTGCATGTTGCGTAATAGCAACATGCAGTTGTGAAAATGCAACAAGCATATTTTGTTAGTTCCACCACATTATTTCAATTTATTTATTTTTCGGGAATGAAAGCGTTGCACAAATGCAACTTTACAAAAAAACAAATATTTTTACGGTGTCTGAATAACGGCTGAAATTCAATGGTTATAAATTTTATGCCGTTTTTTATTTTTTGGCACGCTTATTGCTACTATATGTATGCAGAACTAAAAAAGGAGTATAGAACATGGCATTAATGACTGGTGAACAGTATATTGAAAGTATTAAGAAGATGAACATGCAGATATACATGTTCGGAGAAAAGATTGGAAGCTCTGTTGATAATCCCATTCTCAGACCTTCTCTTAACTCTGTAAAGGCAACATATGATCTTGCGCAAATGCCTGAATATGAAGATTTAATGACTGCTAAATCATCCCTTACGGGTGAAAAAGTCAACAGATTCACTCATATTCATCAAAACACGGAAGATTTGGTTAAAAAAGTAAAGATGCAGAGACTTTTGGGACAAAAAACCGCATCATGCTTTCAAAGATGTGTGGGAATGGATGCATTTAATGCGGTGTACAGCACTACTTATGAAATTGATAAGAAGTATGGCACAAAATACTATGACAACTTTGTTGAATATTTGAAGTATGTTCAGCAAAATGATTTAACTGTGGACGGAGCAATGACAGACCCTAAGGGTGATCGCTCCAAATCACCGAGCAAGCAGGCGGACCCAGATTTGTACCTGAGAGTGGTTGAAAGAAGAGAAGACGGAGTTGTCGTAAGAGGAGCCAAGGCTCATCAAACAGGCATATGTAATTCTCACGAGGTTCTGGTAATGCCTACTATAGCTTTGGGACCAGATGACAAAGACTATGCAGTTGCATTTTCTGTTCCGGTTGATGCGGACGGAGTAATGATGATTATAGGAAGACAGTCATGTGATACAAGAAAGCTTGAGGGCTCAAAAATTGATGTTGGAAACAGTCAATTTGGCGGGATGGAAGCACTTGTTATATTTGAAGATGTATTTGTTCCAAATGACAGACTGTTTTTAAACGGCGAAACAGAATATGCCGGCATGATGGTTGAGAGGTTTGCAGGATACCACAGACAGAGCTACGGCGGATGTAAAGTTGGGGTAGGTGATGTGTTAATAGGCGCAGCAGCATTGATTGCTGATTACAACGGCGCTCAGAAGGCATCTCACATTAAAGACAAATTAATTGAAATGACTCACTTGAATGAAACTTTGTACAGCTGCGGAATAGCATGTTCGGCAGAGGGATCAAAAACAGAATCCGGGAATTATATAATTAATCTGTTACTGGCTAATGTTTGTAAGCAGAACATTACAAGATTCCCATATGAAATAGCTAGATTGGCTGAGGATATTGCGGGAGGGCTAATGGTTACTGCTCCTTCTGAAAAAGATTTGAAGGATCCTAAGCTTGGAAAATATATAGAAAAATACCTGCAGGGAGTAGATGGAGTTTCGGTCGAAGACAGGCTGAAGGTTCTGAGACTTATAGAAAATATTACGCTGGGAACTGCAGCAGTAGGTTACAGGACAGAATCAATGCACGGGGCAGGATCTCCTCAGGCACAGAGAATAATGATATCAAGGCAGGGAAACATACAGTCAAAGAAAAATCTGGCAAAAGAAATTGCGAGAATTGACGATTAGTGTAAAAATTATTTCAAGGAGATAGAGATATGACAAAACGCAGAACTCAAACAATGGACGGCAATACGGCTGCAGCATATTCATCATATGCTTTTACCGATGTTGCCGCAATATATCCCATAACACCATCATCACCAATGGCAGGCCATGTTGATGAATGGGCTTCACAGGGGAAAAAGAATATTTTCGGTGAAACCGTCCTGGTAAAAGAAATGCAGTCAGAAGGCGGTGCAGCAGGAACGCTGCACGGATCGCTACAGTCAGGGGCGCTGACATCAACCTATACTGCTTCACAGGGCTTACTATTAAAAATACCAAACATGTATAAAATTGCGGGTGAATTGCTTCCAGCCGTATTCCATGTCAGCGCCCGTTCACTGGCATCAAATTCATTAAGTATATTTGGTGACCATCAGGACGTTATGGCTACGAGACAGACAGGTTTTACGCTTTTGGCATCAAGTGGTGTTCAGCAGGCTCTTGATTTAGCTGCTGTAGCTCACTTAAGTGCTATTAAATCTCGACTTCCGGTTCTTCACTTTTTCGATGGTTTTAGAACATCTCATGAAATGCAGAAAATTGAAGTTCTTGAATACGATGAACTGGCTAAACTTGTTGATTATGAAGCTATCAAAGAATTCAGAAATCATGCTCTGAGCCCTAACCATCCGGTGCTTAGAGGAACAACACAGAATCCTGATGTATTCTTTCAGTTGAGAGAATCAATAAATAAATTCCATGATGCTGTGCCGGGAGTTGTACAGTCATACATGGATGAAATAAATAAACTTACAGGAAGAAACTACAAGCTTTTCAACTATTACGGTGCTGAGGATGCAGAAAACATAATTATCGCTATGGGATCAGGATGTGAAACCATAAGTGAGGTTATTGATTATCTTAATGCAAAGGGCGAAAAAGTAGGTTTGGTTGAAGTTCACCTTTATAGACCGTTCGATGCTGAATTTATGCTTAGTCAAATTCCAAAGACAGTGAAAAAAATAGCTGTGCTTGATAGAACAAAAGAACCGGGATCAAACGGAGAACCTTTGTACCTTGACGTTAAAAATGCATTTTACAATGCAGAAAATGCTCCGATAATTGTAGGAGGAAGATATGGTCTTGGCTCGAAAGATTTCAAACCGGATGATGCAATTGCAGTATTTGAAAACTTAAAGCTTGATAATCCTAAAAATGATTTTACAGTGAGCATTGTTGATGACGTTACGTTTAAATCATTGCCTGTAAGCAATGAAAGTATAGATCCGACACCTAAGGGAACAATTGCATGTAAATTCTGGGGATACGGTTCTGACGGAACAGTAAGTGCTAATAAATCAGCAATTAAAATTATTGGAGACAATACTGATTTCTATGCTCAGGCGTACTTTGAATATGATGCTAAAAAGTCAGGCGGACTTACTATTTCGCATCTAAGATTCGGAAAATCTCCTATTAAAGAGCCATACAACATTAACAGAGCGGACTTTATTGCATGTCACAATCAGGCATATGTTAGTAAGTACAATCTGACCTCAGGAATAAAAAAGGGTGGAACATTCCTGTTGAACTGTATCTGGAGCGAGGAAGAGCTTGAAAAATACCTACCTGCAGCTCTGAAAAAAAGTATAGCGGCTAACGATGTTAGATTTTATATCATAGATGCTGTTGATATAGCAAAAGAAGTTGGACTTGGCGGAAAGATAAACATGATAATGCAATCTGCATTTTTCAGACTTGCTGACATAATTCCTACAGAGGACTTTGTTAAATATCTGAAGAACGAAGTTGAAAAATCTTACGGAAGTAAAGGACAGAACATTGTTGATATGAATAACCTTGCAATTGACAAGGGTATTGAAAGCATAAAAAGAATTAACGTTCCGGAGTCGTGGAAAACAGCTGAAGATGAAACTATAAAGAAAAATTCGGAAGTTCCTGAATTCGTAGAAGACGTAATATTTGTTATGAACAAGCAGGAAGGAGACAATCTTCCGGTAAGTTCATTTAATGACAGAGAAGACGGTTCATTCCCACTGGGAGTTACAGCTTGGGAAAAGAGAGAAATAGCTATAGATGTTCCATTGTGGAATCCGGATAAATGTATTCAATGTAATCAATGTTCTTACGTTTGTCCACATGCAGTAATAAGACCGACACTTATTTCCGAAGAGGAAATGAAAAATGCTCCTGAAGGATTTAAAGCTGTGAATGCAGTTGGATTTAAAAATATGAAGTATCATATGGCTATATCTGCACAGGATTGTACAGGATGCGGAAGCTGCGTAAACATATGTCCTGCTAAAGAGCATGCAATAGAAATGAAACCTCTGGCAGAAAACAGAGAGAAATATATTAATGACTGGAACTTTGCTAATGAAATAGTTCAGAAAGAAATTCCGGAAAAAGTTGAACGTACTGTTAAGGGAAGCCAGTTTAAAAAACCTCTGCTTGAATTCTCAGGTGCTTGTGCAGGATGTGGTGAAACACCATACGCAAAACTGGTTACACAGCTGTTCGGCGACAGAATGATGATTTCAAATGCAGCAGGCTGTTCAACAGTTTGGGGAGGTTCACCACAGGTATCATATACAACAAATGAAAAAGGACACGGACCTTCATGGGGATTCTCACTGTTTGAGGACAATGCTGAGTATGGATTCGGTATGTACCTTGGTGTTCAGAAAATAAGAGGTTCAGCTAAGTCAAAAGCAGTTACAGCTGTAGAAAGCGCAGAAGGAAAGTTAAAAGATGCTTTAAATGAATGGATCGACGGATTTGATAAATCAGAAGGAACAAGAGACAGAGCTGACAAGCTTACAGCAGCGCTGGAAGAAGAAAAAGGAAGCGATAAGCTTTTAAATGAAATATATGATATAAGAGATTACTTTGTAAAAAGATCACACTGGATATTCGGCGGAGACGGATGGGCATATGACATAGGCTACGGTGGAGTGGACCACGTTCTCGCATCCGGCGAAAATGTAAACTTGCTTGTATTTGATACTGAAGTGTATTCAAATACTGGAGGACAGTCATCAAAAGCAACTCCTACAGCAGCAATTGCAGAATTTGCTTCAAGCGGAAAGAGAACAAGGAAGAAAGACCTTGGAATGATGGCAATGAGCTATGGATATGTATATGTTGCTCAAATAGCTATGGGTGCAGATAAAAACCAAACTCTTAAAGCAATAATTGAGGCTGAAAACTATCCGGGACCATCACTCGTAATTGCTTATTCGCCATGTATAAATCATGGAATCAAAGCAGGCATGGGCAAATCTCAGATACATGAGAAAGAAGCTGTAGATGCAGGATATTGGACACTGTACAGATACAATCCGCTGCTTGAAAATGATGGAGAAAATCCGTTTGTTCTTGATTCAAAAGAGCCAACAGCAGACTTTAAAGAATTTTTAATGAGCGAAGTAAGATATGCATCATTGTACAAACTTTTCCCTGACAAAGCAGATGAATTGTTTGAAAAAGCAAAGGAAGATGCAGAGTATAGATATGAGAGATATCTTAAAATGGCGCATACGCCCGGCAAGGTAAACGCGTAGTTTATAAGAATAATTGTTATCAAAAAATGGAGGATTCAAATGAAATATTTATCTAATGTTGCCAATACCTACCCTGCTTCAGGTATCAGAAAAATGTTTGACTTAGCAGAACAATATCCTGATGCCATAAAGCTAACCGTTGGAGAGCCTAATTTTGACACTCCGGTTAACATAAAAGAAGCTGCAAAACAGGCAATAGATCAAGGGTTTACTCACTATTGTCCTAATGCAGGATTGAAGGAATTAAGGCAGGCTATAGCAGACGAATATGCTAAATATTCAAAGGACTACAGTTTTGAAAATGTAATGGTTACAGTAGGAGGAATGGAAGCTATTTATCTTTCACTGCTTTCAACAGTTAATCCAGGTGAAGAGGTTATTATACCGGATCCTTGTTTCCCAAACTACGTAGGCCAGGTTATGATGGCTGGAGCAGTTCCTGTATCTGTTCCAATATATGAAGAAAATGACTTTAAGATTCAGGCTGGTGACATTGAAAAAGCAATAACAGGCAAAACAAGAGCCATTCTTTTGAATTCGCCCAGCAATCCGCTCGGCTCGGTTCTTGATAAGGAAGAGATAATCAAAATAGCAGAATTGGCTGAAAAATATGATCTAATAGTAATATCAGATGAAGTTTATGACAGGCTGGTTTTTGACAACAAGGAATATTTCAGCATTGCTCAGATTCCAGAAGTAAGGGATAGAGTACTGGTTATAAACAGTTTTTCAAAAACTCATGCTATGACGGGCTGGAGAATAGGATTTGTACTTGGTAAAAAAGAAATAATATCCATAATGCCTAAGCTTCAGGAAGGACTGGTTTCATGTGTGTCCACTTTTACACAGAAAGCTGCTATAGAAGCAATGAAGGGTAGTGACCAGGAAATCAAAAGAATGTACAATGACTATCTGAGAAGAAGAGATATACTTATAGACGGGCTTAATGACATACCGGGTATAACGTGTAAAAAATCTCCTGGAAGCTTCTATGCATTTGCTAATATTAAGGCTTTTGGCAAGACTTCTGCAGAATTCGCTGAGGAACTTGTAAAACATGCGGGAGTAGTTACTGTTCCGGGGTCTGCATTTGGCTCAATGGGAGAAGGATATTTGCGTACGGTATTTGCAAATTCTGATGAAAATTTAAAAGAAGCAGTTAAAAGAATAGGCGAGTACGTGAGAAAAACATATTAATCAAAGGTTTCAAATTTCTGACCGTACGAATAAAACGATCGGTTGAAATTGTTATAAAACATCTCCATGTATTTTGCAAGGTTATGCTGTAGAATGCATGGAGGGTACTTACTAAAATGAATAAAATATATAAATATAATGGAGGATTTTATGAACCCAAATGTTACAAAACCATTTTCATTTGAATTACCTACTAAAATCGAATTCGGAAAAGGAAGCATTAAAAAATTACCTCAATTGTTAAAAGAATTCAACGTTAAAAAACCACTGTTTATTACAGGAAGTGGAAGCACAAGAAAAGTACTTCTTCCAAAAGTTACTGTATATTTAGAAGAAGCAGGAATCGAGTACGCAGTTTTTGATAAAATTGAAGCAAATCCTAAAGACTACAATATAGAAGCGGCAGCAAAATTTGCTATAGAAAATAAGACAGACGGTATAATTGCACTGGGTGGAGGAAGCCCTATAGATGCAGCTAAAGCAGCCTCAGCAATCATAACTTACGGCGGATCTTTGAAAGATTATTATGGAAGATGGAAAGTTAAGGGGCCAGTTCAGCCATTTATAGTAATTCCGACAACTGCAGGATCAGGCAGTGAAGTTACTTTCTCTTCAGTAATTACAGACACTAATGAACAATTTAAGAAAACAGTAAAGAGCCAGTATTTTGGACCAAAGGTTGCACTGCTTGATCCGGACTTGTTAGTTTCTCTTCCGGCTTCAATTACTGCAGCAACAGGTATAGATGCTCTTACACATGCTATTGAGGCATATTCATGCACAGAATCAGAGCCTGTATCAGATGCATGCGCATTATACGCAATCGAACTTATTTCTGAAAGCATTCGTGAAGCAGTTTTCAATCCTACAAACATGGATGCAAGATCAGGAATGCTTATGGGAAGTACTCTTGCAGGTATAGCTTTCAGCCACTCTGATGTTGCATCAGTACACTGTATGGCAGAAGCTATGGGAAGTTTGTATGATGCAGCTCACGGAGTATGCAACGCAATTCTTCTTCCATACGTTATGGAATACAGCCTTGATTACGCTGTTGAAAGATATGCAAGAATAGGAAGAATAATGGGATCAACTGCTGCAGACGACAGACAAGCTGCAAAAGACGCTGTTGAAATAGTTAAACAAATGGTTAAAGACATAAAACTGCCGACACTCAGCGATATAGGAATTAAGAAAGAAGATATAGACAAGTTGGCGCATATGTCAGAGGAAAACGGCTCTACACCAAGTAACCCAAGGCCAATGACTAAGAAAGAATACGTTGAATTATTCAATATTGCTATCAATGACTAACATATAGGGCATCAAGCCAAAAGATCCGGCGGAAGCAAAGAAATCCGCTTCTGTCGGTTCACATATTACATTTAACTGTAACAGAGCCGACGTGGCTCTAAAACACCGGGGAGCATGTTTACATGATTATTAATGAAATTGAAAATGTGTTGGACAAACATGTCAGACCTAAGCTTTCACAGCATTACGGTGATGTAAGGGTTATTTCCTTTGAAGACGGCGTCGTGGTGATTTCGCTCATGGGGCAATGCAAAAACTGCCCGTCGGCGCAGATTACGGTTGAAACCATCATCGAGTCGGAAATAAAAAAACACATACCAGAGGTAAGCAGGGTTTTATTGGTAAACAACGTCAGCGACGATTTACTGGACTTTGCTAAAAAAGTACTAAGCAAGAAATTAAAGGGCTAATATGAAAATTGGAATAAAGTACTGCGGCGGGTGCAATCCAACGTACGATAGAACTAAGTTGGTTAAAGAAATTATCAATAAATATTCTGATATAGATTTTGAACCGGTAAATGAAGAGTCTGTCTATGACGGCGTGTTGATAATAAGCGGATGTAAAAGCGCCTGCGCAGATCATAAATCAATTAATTCAGGTAAAAAAATTTTTATGGATAAAGCTGAAGACATCGGATGTTTAAATAAAATTTTTGAAGATATAAAATCACAAAATATGTGATGACGGTGACAAGCGCATATCCTAAATATTCTTTATGAAAATATCGATTAAATACTACATTATTTCAAAAACATATAAATATTAAGAGGCATAGATTAAGAGGCATATAATTAGAGGCATAGATTAAGAGGCAAAACAAAGCAGCTCAACTTATCGGTTAGAGCTGCTTTGTTTTAGCTTTACAAATATACTTAATGAGCTATATATATAGTTCATCGTATATGTCTTCAATTTCGGTGCTTCTTTTTTCAAAATATTCCTTTGCAACCTGCGGAAACAGTGCATAGGATAAAACATCCTGTTCTGTTCTTGCCAGTTCTCCTATTTCTGCTTTCAGCTTTTCATATTCATCTGGAAGCAGATCTGCAGGGCGTACAGTTATAATTTCTTCATCTCCTATTATTTTTTCTCTGATGTTTTCAGATATAGGGGCTGTAGGTCTTCCGTACATTCCTTTTACATAATTTTTAATTTCTGTAGGAATAATTTTATATCTTCCTCCCGAGATTACGTTAAACACTGCCTGTGCTCCCACCATTTGACTCATGGGGGTAACGAGAGGAGGGAAGCCCAAATCTTCTCTTACTCTTGGAACCTCGGCCAGTACATCTTCATATTTATCTAATGCATTAAGCGAAGTCATCTGCATTATCATATTAGAAAGCATTCCTCCAGGTATTTGGTACTGGAGAGTTTTAGGCTCGGTCATCAATACTTTTATGTTGTAGGAGCCGCTATCCATATATTTTTTCATAACATCCTTAAAATAATCAGCAGCAGCATTAAGACTGTCAAGATTAAGCTGTGGGTCTCTTTCTGTTCCAATAAGGCTCAAAGCCAAAGATTCCGTTGCCGGCTGTGAAGTGCCTGATGAAAGAGGCGATATGGCCGTATCAACTATATCAACACCTGCTTCTACTGCCTTAAGCATTGACATCTGAGCTACGCCGCTTGTGCAGTGAGTGTGAAATTCTACGGGAAGCTTGGTTGTTTCCTTTATAGATTTTACTAAATTATAAGCTTCGTACGGCAGAAGGATACCGGACATATCTTTAATGCAGATTGAATCTGCTCCTTCACTTTCAAATTCTTTGATTAGTTTCAAATAATATTCAATGGTGTGTACGGGGCTTATGGTATAGCATATTGCACATTGGCAGTGAGCGCCTTCTTTTTTTATTACACTTATTGATTTTTGCAGATTACGGATGTCATTTAAAGCATCAAATATTCTTACAATATCAATCCCTTCGTAAATTGCATTTTTCAAAAATTTCTCTACGATATCATCAGGATAATTTTTGTATCCTAATATGTTTTGTCCTCTGGAAAGCATTTGAAGCTTTGTGTTTTTTACATTGGCTCTGATTTTTCTAAGCCTTTCCCATGGGTCCTCATTCAGATATCTCAGGCATGCGTCAAATGTGGCTCCGCCCCAGACTTCCATTGAGTGAAAACCCGCATCATCCATTTTCTTTAAAATCGGTAGTATTTCGTCAGTAGTTAACCTTGTTGCAATTAATGACTGATGACCATCTCTCAAAGATGTTTCGGTAATTTTTAGTTTAGACATATTTCCTCCAATCAAATAGATATTAATTATTATTGTCACTAAAAAGTCAAATATTCTCTGTTACTATATACATGCTTCTATTATTGAATTAAGCTTCATCTTGAACCCAATTTAATATGTATGCTATAATATCATAAGAAATAATTTTTGTATATAATAATTTGAATTATAAATATTTTGATTATAAAACAATTCTGTGAAATTATTTATAATATGTCTTGCATAGGCCGGCTTTTAATAGTATAATAACATGAAAAAGTACATTTGTACATAATTTTAAAAAGAGGTTTTTTAAAAACGCAGTTATATAAAAAGATGTTTTTGAAATATAGCTAATAAAACAAGGTGGTATTATTATGGATCAGACAGATTTGAAGATTATCAGCATTTTGCAGGAAGATGGAAGAATTTCCATGAAGGAATTGGGAAAAGAAGTGTCTTTAAGTCCGCCGGCTGTGGCTGAGAGGGTAAAAAGACTGGAAGATGACGGTGTAATTGAAAGATACAAGGCTGTTATTAATAACGAGAAGGTTGGTAAACCTATATGTGTATTAATTAACGCATCGATAAAACCCGAAAAGCAGGAAAGTTTTCTTGAATTTGCAAAAAAGGCAGAGGAAATTATTGAGTGCTACCACGTAACAGGTCCCCACAGCATGATTATGAAGGCATATCTTCGTGAAATGACACATTTAGAGGAGCTTGTGGGTAAAATACAGTTTTACGGAAATACTGAAACCTATATTATTATGTCAAGCCCCATAGAAGGCAAAGAAATTTAGGTCTTTTCCTTTTTAGCACTAATGTATAAAATCAGGGAGGCTGACAATATTGTGAAACCTCCCAGTATGCTTAGCATATCAGGTATTTCTGACAGGAATATATATCCGAGTATTGATGAAAAGATAATATTTGAATAATCATAAATCGAAACCTCTGATGCTTCACACCCTTTGTATGCAGAGGTTAGTGCTATTTGTCCAGATGCCGCCAAAACTCCCAGCAATGTAAGCAGGAAAAGTTCAAACAGGTTGGGCAAGGCAAAATTGAATGCAAAAAACGGAAGGCAGCTGGCTGATGATAACAAGGAAAAACAGAATACAGTGGTGTAAATGCTTTCCCTGTTTCCTATAATTGTGATGAATATATAGGCAGCTCCGGAAAGAATCGCTGATATAAAGCCTGCAGCTGCAGGGATTAGCGATGAATTAAATTGCGGTTTTATGACCATCATTGCACCTGCCAGGGATATTATCAGCACAGTTATTTTTGTTTTATTAATTTTTTCTTTCAGAAAACAACGGGCCAGTATTATTACAAATACCGGAGAGAGTTTATTGAGTATGGCAGCATCTGCTGCCAGCATTTGTGTAGTTGCATAAAAAAAAAGTATAATGCCTGTGAAACCGAATATGTATCGAAAAAACAAATATTTTCTGTTCTCTTTGCTTCCAAAGCAGCTCAAATTATTTTTCTTTATAATTATAAATGATATAATCAGGCTTATAAAATTTCTGAAAAACACCTTCTCCATAAGAGGTATGTCAGGAAGGAGCTTAACAATTATCTGCATAGATGAAAATGTAAATGCAGAAAATAACATCAGAAGTATGGACTTATTTTTTTTATTCATTATATCACCTTTATCAGTCTGTAAAAATACCTTTTAAGTCGAAATTTTTGATTTATAATTAATATACTCAAAATCAAATTTATTATTATGATTGTCAAAGAAACAAAAATGCATATAAGGTTTTATTTGATCTTGTGAATTTATCTATATTCTGGGAATTGTTGTAGTTCTTTCTTTACGCGGATAAGGCGCATTAGCTGGTATGCGGTTCATGTGTACGATAAAATTTGTAGTAATATTTGGGAATACTTGAATGTCGTATATCAATACGGGGTAATAATTTTCATGCATTACTCTTATATTGTAATCTGTATAGGGGTATTCAGGGTCCATTTCAGTAATATTGGGATTATATGCTACAGGTATTTCTATTATTGGGGCATCTCCATTAACATCTGTTGTTACGGTTTCAATCGGTATTAATTCATCCAAGGATGCATAAATTGTTACGGTCGAATTTTCTAAAGGGATATTTTCAAATTCTGTTATTACTTTTACTTTAATGGACCCTGTTTCGGTTGTCGGCATTAAATTTAACAAATTATGTACTTTATAAGGTTTATGCACATTAAAATGTTTAGCATTCATAAGATTTTCAACCTCCGAATAGTTAATAATTTCCTATAATGCTCAATATATGCATGATTAGAAATGTGGTTAATTTTTTAGGAATACATTTAAGTGAATAAAAGGGCGACGAATATAATTTTATTGAAATTAAAAAAACCGAAAAAATTAATTTCCGGCTTTTAATGCTCTTGTAATAAAATATTTAATTATATTCTTTTTACATTAGAAGCTTGCATTCCTCTGTTTCCCTGAGTAATGTCAAAGCTAACAGCCTGACCTTCGTCTAAGGATTTAAATCCTTCTTCTTGGATAGATGAAAAGTGAACAAACACATCATCTCCGCCTTCAGCTGTAATAAATCCGAATCCTTTATCTGCGTTAAACCATTTTACTGTACCTTTATTCATTAGGTACCTCCTATTTTTTATTTATATCCCAATTGTAAGTTAAAAAAAATCACACATTTTTACAAACCATATACACAAATAGTTATATGATCTCTAAAAACATGTGATATCTATAAATACATCTGCAATACTTAATTATGATAACACATATAAATATATGTGTCAATATTTTTTAAATAAATAATTACAGCTGTATGTTTATTATATGCTATTGTACTATCATTTTTATTCGATTTTATATTTTATTATCAATATATCAGCAATAAAAAAGAAGTCTTGCCATGCCAAGACTTTGATAAATTAAAAAAAACACATAGAATATTTTTAAATGTATGGTATAATGGTAAAGCTATGAAATATGGTGATTTTAATGCTAGTATAAAAACGTAAGAGGTGTAACATGATAAGGATACAGCAGGTTAAACTTTCCATTGATCACAATGAAGAGGATTTATATATAAAAGCGGCAGAAGCGCTTAAAGTAAAAAAAGAAGAAATAAAATCATTGTCAGTATTTAGAAAATCTATAGACGCCAGAAAGAAAGAAGAAATTCTTTTTATATATGCTTTAGATGTTGAGCTTGACCGTGAAATAAAAATTCCTAAACGCAATAATAATATTTCTGTTGTGAAGCCGTTTGTTTATGAGGTTGAAGCAACAGGTGAAAAGCCGCTTAATAGCAGGCCCGTGATAGTAGGATGCGGACCTGCTGGGCTGTTTTGCGCTCTTTTGCTGGCTGAAAAGGGATATAATCCAATAATCCTTGAAAGAGGGAAAAAGGTAAAAGAACGGGTTAAGGACATTGATAAGTTTTGGAGAGACGGTGCTTTGAACTTAAGGTCAAACATTCAGTTCGGTGAAGGTGGTGCGGGAACTTTTTCTGACGGAAAGCTTAATACGCTCATCAAGGACAGGTCAAAAAGAGGTAAAAAAGTTCTGGAAGAATTTGTGGAAGCAGGAGCTCCGTCTGAAATCACGTATATAAATAAGCCTCACATAGGAACAGATTTACTGAGAGGATGTCTTGTAAATATAAGAAAAAAAATCATAGAGCTCGGAGGAACGTTTCGTTTTGAGGAATGTCTGACGGATATTAATGTAAAAAATGGTAATATATACAGAATAGTTACTGAAAGTGATATAATTGAAACAGATGTTCTGGTGCTTGCAATAGGACACAGTGCAAGAGACACATTTGAGATGCTTAACGGTAAGCTTGAACTAAAGGCGAAGCCTTTTGCTATGGGAGTAAGGATAGAGCATCCTCAGCAAATGATAAGCGAAGCTCAGTACGGCAGTATGGCAGGAAATCCAAAGCTGGGTCCGGCTGACTATAAGTTTGTGCACAAGTGCAAAAACGGGAGAAGCTGTTATACATTTTGCATGTGTCCCGGAGGAGTAGTTACGGCATCTTCTTCTGAAAAAGGCGGAGTAGTTACAAATGGCATGAGCTTTCACGACAGAGATTTGGAAAATGCTAATGCAGCGGTTGTGGTTTCAATTGATCCGGAAGATTTTGGAGGAAGAGACAATCCAATTGCAGGAATTGATTTTCAAAGGAAATTTGAGCAGAAGGCATTTGAGATTGCGGGAGGAAATTACCATGCTCCGGTTCAATTATTCAAGGATTTTAAAGAAAAAAAAGTTTCCACATCATATGGAGAAATATATCCAACATACAGGCCTGGAGCAAGTTTTGCAAATTTATGGGAATGCCTTCCGGACTATGTATGTGAAAGCCTTGCAGAGGGAATAACTGCTTTTGGAAAGTGGCTTGATAATTTTGACAGAGATGATGCTTTGTTAACGGGAGTTGAAACAAGGACGTCGTCACCCTTAAGAATAACAAGAGATGACGATTTGCAAAGCAGCATAAAGGGAATTTATCCATGCGGAGAAGGCTCAGGTTATGCGGGAGGAATTATGTCCGCATCAATAGATGGGCTTAAGATTGCTGAACAAATTATTAAAACATATAAACCTATGAAAAAATAAGGATGATATTATGAAAATAGCTGTTATCGGCGGAGGGGCCTCTGGGTTGACAGCGGCAATAGCTGCTGCAAGAAATGGTTCGGAAGTTGCAATATATGAAAAATTAAATAAAGTCGGGAAGAAAATACTGGCAACCGGTAATGGCAGGTGCAACTATACTAATATGAATTTGTCAATTGACAAATACCACGGGAAAAACACAAAGTTAGCTGAAAATATATTGGAATTTTTTGATTTAAAGAGAACATTAAACTTTTTTGAGGATCTGGGGATAAATCCCTATATAGGAGATCAAGGCAAAGTGTACCCGGGTTCACTGCAGGCGTCAAGCGTACTGGATGTGCTCAGGTATGAAGTCGAGAGACTTAATGTTGGAGAGGTTACAGAATTTGAAGTTTTGGAATTAAGAAAAAATAAAGACAAATTCAGTATTATTGGTAGGGATAGTGTCCATTATGCAGATAAAGTAATTTTGGCCACCGGAGGAAAAGCCAGTCCCCAGTTGGGATCTGACGGCAAAGGGTTTGAAATTGCATCATCGTTGGGACATAGAATAATAAATACATTTCCTGCATTAGTACAACTTAAGCTTAATGGGAAATTTTTTAAAAGAATAGCAGGAATAAGGTTTGACGGAGTGGTTAAAGGATTCACAGACAAAAAAGTCATACGTGAGGAGGATGGAGAAATACTGTTCACCGAATATGGAATTTCGGGACCTCCTATACTGCAGATAAGCAGAATGATTGTTGAAGAGCTGAATAAGAATCACAGAGTCTATATTTCTGTTGATATGTTTCCGCAAATATCGAAATTTGATCTTTATGATATATTAAATACCAGATTTAATAAAATTGGATACAAAAGCATTGGAGATGGATTGATAGGATTTATTAACAAAAAGTTAATACCTGTAATTTTGACGGAGGCTGGATTTGAGAACTTCGATAAAAAGTGCGGAAAGCTGAATAAGAAGGAAATATATAAAATAATAGATATATTAAAGGATTGGAAATTTGAGGTGACAGATCACAATTCGTGGCAGCAGGCTCAGGCAACTGCCGGCGGGGTGGATATGTCCGAAGTGAATTCTAATACTCTTGAATCATTGAAAGTAAAAGGATTATTCTTAGCGGGAGAGATACTTGATGTTGACGGCGATTGCGGAGGATTTAATCTTCAGTGGGCATGGAGTTCCGGATATGCAGCCGGGCATTTCAGTTCAACCTTAGTATAGAGAAAGGATGCAATATGAAAAAATTTTTAGAGAAAATTTTTGGTTCGTATAGTGAAAAAGAAGTTAAAAGATTAGAACCGACTGTGAGCAAAATTTTGTCGTTAGAAAGTGAAATGACAAATCTAAGCGATACACAGCTTAAAGCAAAAACTCAGGAATTTAAGGAAAGACTTGCTAAAGGAGAAACGAAGGATGATATTCTGCCCGAGGCATTCGCAGTTGTCAGAGAAGCTGCTTGGAGAGTTTTGGGTCAAAAACATTACCGTGTTCAGCTCATAGGAGGTATTGTGCTTCATCAGGGGCGTATAGCTGAAATGAGAACAGGTGAAGGTAAGACACTGGTTTCAACTTTGCCGGTTTATTTGAATGCTCTGGAAGGAAAAGGCGTACACGTTATAACAGTCAATGATTATCTTGCAAAACGTGACTGTGAGTGGATGGGTAAGGTTCATAATTTTCTTGGGCTCAGTGTTGGATGTATTGTCCATGGAATAACTAAAGCCGACAGAATGAAGGCGTACAGATATGATATAACTTACGGTACAAATAATGAGTTCGGTTTTGACTACCTGAGAGACAACATGGTCATAAGAAAAGAAGAGATGGTTCAAAGAGATTTGAACTACTGTATCATAGACGAAGTGGACTCAATACTGATAGATGAAGCCAGAACTCCGCTGATCATATCCGGAGAGGGGGACAAATCTACCAGTCTTTATGAAATGGCAAACAGCTTTGTTATAACATTGAAAGGAAAAGTACAATTACCCGAAGACAAAAAATCTAAAATGGATTATATAATGGGCGATATCGACGAAGATGATACCGTTGATTATATAGTTGATGAAAAAGGCAAGAATGTTACGCTGACTGCCAGAGGTATAACTAAAGCCGAGAGTTTCTTCAATATTGAAAATCTTGCAGATCAGGAAAATATGGAAATTTCTCATCATATTAATCAGGCTTTGAAGGCACACAACACCATGAAAAGGGATATTGACTACATTGTAAAAGATGGGGAAGTTCTGATTGTAGATGAATTTACCGGACGTATTATGTACGGCAGAAGGTATTCAAACGGTCTGCACCAGGCAATAGAAGCAAAAGAAAGAATCGAAGTCAGAAAGGAATCAAAAACCCTGGCAACCATTACATTTCAGAATTATTTTAGAATGTACAAGAAATTATCAGGTATGACGGGTACAGCTAAGACAGAGGAAGAAGAATTCAGGGAAATTTACGGCGTTGATGTTATTGAAATACCTACAAATAAGCCGATAGCAAGAAAAGACTTCGAAGATGTTGTATATAAGGGAGAAGTAGGAAAATTCAAAGCAGTTATAAATGAAATAATAGAAAGAAACAAAAATGGTCAGCCTGTACTAGTAGGCACAATTTCTATCGAGAAATCGGAATTATTGAGCAAAATACTAAAAAAACAGGGCATTAAACATGAAGTACTAAATGCAAAACAGCATGATAAGGAAGCTGAAATTGTTGCTCAGGCAGGACGTCTCGGTGCTGTTACCATTGCCACAAATATGGCCGGTAGAGGTACGGACATTGTTCTGGGAGGAAATCCCGAATACCTTGCTAAGCACAAGATGAAAAAAAATGGATTTTCTGATGAGCTGATAGCACAGGCAGACGGATTTAACGATACAGAGGACCCTGAAGTAACTGAGGCAAGAAGAGTATACAAAGAACTTCTGGAGCAGTCAAAAGATGAACTCAGAGATGAGCAAGAAAAGGTAAGAGAAGCAGGCGGGCTTCATATTATCGGTACTGAACGTCATGAATCCAGACGTATAGATAATCAGCTTAGAGGACGTGCCGGAAGACAGGGAGACCCAGGTTCTACGCGCTTTTATATTTCTTTGGAAGACGACCTTATGAGGCTTTTTGCCGGAGACAAGGTTAAATCAATAATTGAAACTCTCAAGATGCCCGAGGATGAGCCGCTGGAGGCAGGAATGCTTACTAGGACTATTGAAACGGCGCAATCAAGAGTTGAAGGCAGAAACTTTGACATAAGAAAGCATGTGCTTCAGTATGACAATGTAATGAATAAGCAGAGAGAGGTTATTTATACAGAAAGAAGAAGAGTTCTTATGGGGGAAAATTTAAAGAACTACATCTCAAATATGATTGATGACCTTATTGACAAGGGAATCAGTATGTATACAACCGAAGAAAGATACTCTGACAATTGGGATATTGAAGGATATTCAAAATATATCCAGGATGCTTTTTCATTATTAATCAATTTTGACGGCGAGCAAAAAGATAATATTACAAAAGACATAATGAGAGAAAGGGCAAAAAACGCCATTGACAGACATTATGCGAGACAGGAATCGGAATTTGGAGAGGAAATCTTCAGAGAAATAGAGAGAATTGTACTTTTGAAAAATGTTGATATGAAATGGATGGATCACATTGATGCTATGGATCAGCTTAGACAGGGAATAGGCCTTCGTGCAATAGGAAACGAGGATCCTGTTAGAGCGTACCAGGTAGAAGGGTTTGATATGTTTGAGGAAATGACGGCATCAATTCAGGAAGATACAGTTAAAATGCTTATGCGAGTGAGACCTCAGGAAAAAATGCAGCGTAAAGAGGTCGCCAGAATCACAGGTACCAGCGGTGGAAATACCGGAGGAACAGGCAAGCCTCAGCCTGTGGTAAAAAGAGAGAAAAAAATAGGCAGAAATGATCCGTGTCCTTGCGGAAGCGGAAAGAAATACAAGAAATGCTGTGGAGCGAATGAAGAATAAGAAGGAGTTGATAAATTGATAGATTTTTATGAAATTAATGAGAGTTTAAAAAAATTTAACTCTATATTAGCAGAGGTTGGTGGTTCACTTTGACTTTGAAAAGTTAAAGGAAGAAAATATATTGCTTGAATCTGAAATGCAGGAGCCGGAATTTTGGAATGACCAGGAAAAAGCTCAGAAAGTATCACAGAAGCTAAAGCACAACACGTCCAAAATAAAGCACTTTCTGAATTTGAAGCAGCAGGTAGAGGATCTTGAGATTATGACCGAAATGATTCGGGAGGAAGATGATGAATCTCATCTTCCGGAGCTGATGGAAACAATTGAAAATGTCGGAAAGATGTTGGATGACGCAAGAATTGTTGCGCTTTTAAGCGGCGAATTCGATAAGAATAATGCAATTATTTCCATTCATGCCGGAGCCGGAGGAACAGAGGCACAGGACTGGGCAGACATGCTTTACAGGATGTATTCCAGATGGATTGAAGCACATGGATATGTAGCTACGGTGCTGGATATATTGCCTGATACGGAGGCCGGCATCAAGAGCGTAACTCTTCTGGTTGAGGGGGAAAATGCGTACGGTTATCTGAAAGCAGAGAAAGGTGTGCACCGCTTAGTGAGGATTTCTCCGTTTGATACGGCCAAGAAACGACATACGTCCTTTGCTTCTGTGGATGTAACGCCTGAGATGGACGATGATAATGACGTTGAAATAAATGAATCAGATATTCGTGTTGATACCTACCGCTCAAGCGGAGCGGGCGGGCAGCATGTAAATACTACTGATTCTGCAATACGTATAACACATATACCAACAGGTATAGTGGTTTCATGTCAGAATCAAAGGTCACAGCACAGCAACAAGGAAACGGCAATGAAAATGCTTAAATCAAAGCTTTTGGAAATCAAACAGCTGGAAAACAAGGAAAAAATAGAGGATATTCAGGGGAAATATAATCAAATCGCATGGGGGAGTCAGATACGATCATATGTATTTCACCCCTACAGCATGGTCAAGGATCACCGAACAAATGCCGAGACAGCAAATGTACAGTCGGTAATGGACGGAAATCTGGATATGTTTATGAATGAATACCTTAAAATGAAATCATTGGAACAATAAAAAAACATAGGTGGACATATGGTCAGGCGTAAGAAACATCTGAACATGGTTCGCCTGTTGTTAAAGGGAGAGAGTATGATAGATATTAACAAAATTTTATGCGATGAATTTAACATCAAGCCTTTTCAGGTTGAGAACACTGTAAAACTAATTGATGAGGGGAATACAATTCCGTTCATAGCTCGTTACCGTAAAGAGCAAACAGGATCTCTGGACGATGTCGTTTTGAGAGACCTGTATGACAGGCTGGTTTACTTGAGAAATCTGGAAGCCCGCAAGGAAGAAGTTATTCGCCTCATTGAAGAACAGGGAAAACTTACTGAAGAATTAAAGGATGAAATATCAAAGGCTGATGTAATGCAGCGCGTAGAGGATTTATATAGACCATACAAGCAAAAGAAATCAACTCGTGCATCAAAGGCAAAAGAAAAAGGGCTTGAGTCTCTCGCAAAGATTATACTTGCGCAGAATTTAATGGAAGGTGATATTGAAGAAATTGCTAAACCTTACATAGATGAAGAAAAGGGAGTTAAGAATGTCAAGGAAGCATTTAGCGGAGCGTGTGATATAATTGCAGAAATGGTTTCGGACAACGCGGATTACAGAAAGCATATAAGAGAAATGTATATATCAGACGGTATAATTACTTCTGAGGCAGTAAATGAAGAAGAAAAAACAGTGTATGAAATGTACTACAAATTCGAAGAAGCAGTCAATAAAGTTGCAAATCATAGAATACTTGCCATTAACAGAGGCGAGAAAGAAAATAAACTTAAAGTCAAATTAAAAACTCCTGATGATAAAGCTGTAAATTATTTAATATCAAAAGAAATAAAAAATGAATCGGCAATTACGGTTGATTATTATTTGTCTGCAATTTCTGACGGATACAAAAGACTGATTTCTCCTTCTATTGAAAGAGAAGTAAGAAATATACTTACGGAAAGAGCAGAAGCAGAAGCCATTAAGGTGTTTGGAAAAAATACAAAAAATCTGCTTATGGTGCCTCCGGTTAAAGATGTAAGAATACTTGCAATAGATCCAGGCTACAGAACCGGCTGCAAGCTGGCTGTGCTTGATGGAACAGGAAAGTTTATGGATCAGGGTGTTATTTATCCAAGCGAGCCGAAAAATGAGGTTAAAAAATCTCAGAAAATTATGACTGAACTTATCAATAAATACGATATAGATGTAATAACAATAGGAAATGGAACTGCATCAAGAGAAACAGAACAGGTTGTTGCAGATATGATTCCAAATCTTGATAAAAATACTACATACACAATAGTAAGTGAAGCAGGCGCTTCAGTATACTCTGCTTCAAAGCAGGCTCAGGAAGAATATCCAGACCTTGATGTTACAATAAGAGGTGCAATTTCAATAGGCAGAAGACTTCAAGATCCACTTGCCGAACTTGTAAAAATAGATCCGAAGAGTATAGGAGTAGGCCAGTACCAGCATGATGTTAATCAGACGAAGCTTGGTCAGGAACTAGACGGAGTGGTAGAAGATTGTGTTAACAGCGTCGGAGTTGATTTGAATACTGCTTCAACTGCACTGTTGCAATATGTTTCTGGAGTATCTAAAACAATTGCAAAAAATGTTGTTAAATATAGAGAAGAAAATGGGAAGTTTACAGACAGAAAAGAGCTGATGAAAGTTAAAATGCTGGGCGAAAAGGCATTTGAACAATGTGCTGGGTTTTTAAGAATTTCAGACGGAGACAACCCCCTTGATAAAACTGCAGTACACCCTGAATCATATGAAATAGCACTAAACCTGTTGGATAAACTTGGATATACTGTTGATGACGTGAGAAGCGGAAATCTTAGAGACATCAATGAAAGAATTATGAAAATAAAGGTAAAAGAGGACAATAAAGTTCAGATGTCCTCTAAGAACACAAGGCTGAAGGGATTGGCGGCTCTTTCTCAGATAAAATTTAAAGAAGAAAAAAAACCGGCCAGAGAAAAAATTAAAGAAAGAATAAAAATTCTGTCTGAAGAGCTAAATATAGGTGTTCCAACATTAACCGATATAATCGAGGAAATCAGGAAGCCTGGAAGAGACCCAAGGGATGAAATGCCTAAGGTTATTTTTAGAAGTGATGTTATGAAATTTGAAGACATGGAAGTTGGAATGAAGCTTACAGGAACCGTAAGAAATGTAGTGGATTTTGGAGCTTTTGTAGATATAGGTGTAAAACAGGACGGACTTGTTCACATATCTGAAATGAGCGATAAATACATTAAAAACCCAATGGAAGCAGTGCAGGTAGGCGATACGGTAAATGTTAGCATAATCAGTATTGACAAAGAAAGACAAAGAATAGGCCTGAGCATGAAGACAAAAAGAAATTAGGAGAAAATATGATAGATACTGTAATATTTGACTTTGACGGTACACTGGCTAATACTAACCAAATGATATTAAATTCATTTAGGCATATATACTCGGTATTTCATAAAAAAGAACTAAGCGAAGAATATATTATGAGTACGTTCGGAGAGCCTCTGGCGTTAACTTTATCAAGAGATTTTGGACAGTTTAATTTTGAAGATGTAATTGCTTCCTACAGGGATTATCAAAAGGAAAGATTCAACGAAGAGGTTACACTTTATGAAACTGTGGAGGAAACCCTGGAATTTTTGAAAAATAAAAATATAAAAATGGGCATTGCTACATCAAGACTTAAAAATTCTACTACACAGGCGTTGGCAAATTTCAACATTGACAGATATTTCAGTTCTGTTGTTTCTGCAGATGATGTGAAGAAGCACAAACCGGACAAAGAACCTCTAATTAAGGTAATAAATGAACTTGGAAGCTCTCCGGAAACAACATTGTATGTTGGGGATTCCAGATTTGATATGGAATGCGCAATAAATGCCGGAGTGACTCCAGTCTTGGCAGGCTGGCAGCATGGAGCAGATAAATTGGCTAAAACATACGACATTAAGCATGTGCTGAAAAAAATGTGGGATTTGACAGAAGTAGTATAAATTTATTTGAAAAATTTTGAACTGTAAGTGTCACACAGATATAATAAATGAACCGAGAGTAAGAGGTATGGGGTAACGTGAAAAGCAGAAGGTCAGCCACAATTTTGTGACTGACTTTCTGTTTTTATAGTTTATCTTAGATTATTTATCCAGAAGATTATACAGCACCTGCGCCATTTCTGCTCTGGTGGTTGTATCTGCAGGATATATATTACCGCCGCTGCCTCCTATAGTGCCGGTATTAACCAATAGCGTCATGGAGTCCAGCGCCCAAGGATTAATCTGTCCAGCATCGGCGAAATCAGAGAGAGTTCTTCCGGAATCACCAGTGGGGATTTGATCGATAACCTTGAGTGCGTTGTACAGTAAAGCGAACATTTCCTGGCGTGTGATTTCCTTGTCTGGGGCATACATATTATTTCCTACGCCTGCGGATATACCCAGTCTTTTTGCCGCTGCCAGATAGCAGGTGTAATAGGTATCGCCGGCATCTTTAAAGTTGTGTGTGGCATTCTCATCAGGTGATATGCCGTAGGTTTTCATCAACATGACCATGAATTCACCGCGAGTTAACCTTGCTTCGGGGCTGTAATTTCCGCTACCTGTGCCTCCGGTAATTTCTCTTGCTGCAATGAAGCTCACCGCATTGTGATACCACGCACTCTTGGCAACATCATTGAAGCTTACATTGTTATATGCTACGGCATAGTTGCTAAAATGGGATGTATTAAAGGTAACCATGCCGGTTTCAAGATTGTATCTACCATTTGTAATGCATTGCGGATTACCGCTGCCGTCGATGTACCATACGATGATGCCCTCTATATTGTTAAGCTCTGCTTTGTTCGGTGTATAAGGTATGCTCACCGTTACAAGTGCAGTTGAATTAGACCAATCAGTCTGCCTGCCGTCGATGGACAACGTAAGTTGGACGAGGGGTCTATTGCCGATGGCGGACTTTAAATCATCAGAGAGATTGCTCTTATTTCCATTACTGATAGAGATTTCCGCACGACTTCCGCTGATGCCGGTTATGCCTGTAAGCATATTTGAAGGAACAGTTACATTGCCGTTATTGGTTTTAAATAATATTTCGCCCTGATCTTCCTGTGTGGTCAGACTCGGAACAGGTACGCCCAGCGAATAAGAATCAACGCCTGGAACGGATGGTACTGTAACAACGGCAGTTTGACCGGAAGATATTTGATTGCCGTTCGTGCCGATGTTTACGGCTGCACGGCCGCTATTTTTATCGACCGCAACCGGCAAAATCGTATCAGAACTATTGGCGGATTCCACGACAGCCTTATATTCCGGAGTTGAGGGTTTTGATGAAGAACTGGTGTTGTTACCGCCTCCGCTTGACCTTGCCCTTACTGATACGCTGATTCTGGTAGTTAACGGTACATTGTCCGGGTTAATTACTCCGGTGGGAAGTGTCACGGTTCCTTTTACCGCAAAGGTCTGCGCTTTTGTGACAGATGGTTCATAAGAGCACGAATCTACATTCCAGGTCACGCTTGCCTGAATACTGCCGTCATCGGTGACAAGCACCACTGTGGATGGCAGTCCCAATGCAGAAGCGTTTTTTTCCGTTCTGTTGGCTATGCCTGTGATTGCTGCCGGCGTCGTTATTCTGACAAGTGTTTTATCTGTTGCGGCAGCCTCATTCACTGTAACGCTTATGCTTATATCCAGAGAAATGTTGTTTGTATTTACCACCCCGTCTGGCAGAACCACGGTTCCACTTACTATAAAAATTTGCGCTTTTGTGACAGATGGTTCATAAGAGCACGAATCTACATCCCAGGTCACGCTTGCCTGAATACTGCCGTCATCGGTGACAAGCGCCACTGTGGATGGCAGTCCCAACGAGGAAGCTGTTTTCTCCGTACCGTTTACCACACCTGTGATTGCTGCCTGGGTTGTTATACTGATTAGGGTCTTATCTGTGGATACTACCTCGCTTACCACCTGCGTAACCGTGAATCCGGCATTGCTCATATTATTCGCAGAAATTGTCACCACAGCCGTGTAGGTTTCAGCAGTCAGACCCATATTGGGAACTAACATGAACGTAGTTGAATCACCTTGATCGGAAAGCTCTGTGGTCAGTGGCTGCGTCGTTGTGAAGCTGTCGGAACCATTTCCGCTCAGGGCTACAGCAAGATTAGAAAGCGTTCCGTTGCCGGCATTCTCAATAGTGACGGAAATTGTCTGTAGATCGTCTGCCCCGTATCCCTCGATCAGAGGTAAAAATGTCTGATTATCAATAGATTTGATGCCGTATGTGACAACCTGCTTAACCCCCTCAATGTAGGAGCCTGCAAGTTCACCAGAGCCGTCGCCTGCGATCAGGCAGGTTCCCAATACCAGACCGGATTCGTTGATGCCGTCATTGTCGATCGTGACCTGAGCACGGCTTGATTCAGGGTCATAGGAAGGCGTAACCGAATCGCCGGTAAAGCCGATGTGGATTGTGCCGGACGTACCTGCGTTAATGGCATGGTTTGTATATGGGCTGTTGCGTGAAACACTAAGATCAGCCTGAGAAATAACTATTGTGCCGCTGCTGCCGGCAAGGCCGACACCAATGCCTGCACCGCCTCCGCCTGTGGCCGTAATGTCCCCGCCTGTGATTATGATTGTGCCGGTACCGACTTTGTATCCGCCGCCGATGCCTGCGCCGTATTCTCCGCCGGCGGCAATGATTGTTCCTCCGGAAATTTCAATCGTGCCGCCGTCAAGAGGATTTTCGTCATTGGCGTATCCGCCGCCGATGCCTGCACCTCCGTCGGAAGCGCCACCGGTGGCTGTAATGTTGCCGCCGGAGATTTCAATGTTGCCGCTGTTTTCCCAATAGCGGCCACCGATGCCGGCTGAACGGTCTCCTCCGTTAGCGATGACAGTTCCGTCTGTAATCGTAATAGATCCGTGTGTGCTGCCGATTCCAGCGCCGTTTGTGCTGGTGGCTTCGACAGTTCCGCCTGTAATTGTCACAGAAACAGGCATTCTATAGCTTATATGCGAGTAAGACCCGCTGCCGATGCCGGAGCCGCCTGTGGATGTTGCCGTAATGTCGCCGCCGGATATCAGGACGGAGCCACCTGTATAAGTGGCAGTGATATTGCTTGTAATATATCCACCGCCAATGCCTGCGCCGCCGTTTATTCCGGCAGCATTTACAGTTCCGCCCTCAATGGTAATACTGCCCATGGGTCGGCCATAACCGCCTCCTATACCAGCGCTGTATTGTCCGCCAATGGCTGTAATGTCGCCTTCCTTAATGAGAATAGTGCCGCCTGTTCCTGAAGTTCCGCCTCCTATACCTGACGCCCGATATCCGCCTGTAGCCGTTACGACACCTCCTTCGATGGTAATAGAGCCTCCATCTCCACCTCTGCCGCCGCCTATGCCGGCTCCAGAACCGGTTCCTCCATCGGCATCTCCTCCTGTTGCATTGATGACACCGCCTTTGATTGTAATAACGCCTGCCTGTGCCGGCGTACTGCTGTAGCCGCCGCCGATACCGGCAGCATAATATCCGCCCTGTGCGGTAAGCTTATCGCTGTCCTTTCCTAGAATTGTCAATTCCGTACCTGTGGGAACCTCGAGCCCTGCCCTGTTGTTTCCGCTTGTAATGCTGTTTACTCCCGAAATGGTGAGCTCGACTTTAGAGGTGCCTGTCACTGCAAATGCAGAATTGACGGCGCTGCTGATGCTGGCATTATCCAAAAGAATTTTTACCGTTCCATCTGTTGCAGAAATAGTAACGTTATTGCTTCCGCTGCCGGTGATAGTGATGACTTGAGACTGCGGGATGTTATCCAAAACTGAAGCTCCACTAGTTACTTTGTATGTTCCTGCATGAGTTCCATCGGCTATGGTGACATGTCCTTCGGAAATATCGAACACATAATCCTCCGGCTCAGGTGGCTCAGGGGTGTCGTCAGTCAGATAAAATTCAAGATTGTCGTAATAAGCCTGTGTATTGTTGGCCAAATTGCCGGCGCTTATGGCAAGCCGGTTAATCCCGGAGGGCAGCGGTAACGCACCGTTGAGCAATTCTCCGTCCAAATAGACCGCATATGTGCTTGCGGCGGGGGTTGCCACGATTTTGACATGGTGCCACACATTTGTGGTGTAGCTATCCTTAAGCGTAACTGATCCAGATTTAGTTGCGGTGGTTATTTTACCGCTGTTGAAAAATACTCCGGCTTCATGATTGCCCTCATAGTTGCTGTCGGCAAAAGAAAGGCGCAGCTGGAAACCTGTGTCAAACAAGGGATAGACATCACCTTCAAAGACATAAGCACCTGCGGAAGAAAGAACTGACGAATTCAATAAAATTTGTTGGTCCGAAGCCGCACCGCTGTTTGAAGCCAGCACAAGCATATTTGAGGAAGAATTGCTCACGTTTGCCACAACCTTCTGATTTTCGCTGCCTGTACCGCCGTTTCTCTGTGACAGCGGTGACATGGAGTTAGATGCAATATACGTATCTAGTGGATAGACTTCGAAATCGTCAAAATAATAGTAATCGCAGGGCAGGGAAATTGTAAGAGTTGCACTGACGTTGCCCGCTCCGTCCTTTACGACAAAATGGACATACTTCGCCCCCTCCGTAAGACCGTTAAGTGGCACTGTTTTTGCGATATCTTTCGTCACCGCACCACCGTTCGTGCCGCCGGATATTACGTCTGCAGGCGGTATTTCGTTGTCGGTAATCTTATAATAACAGGTACCCGATTCATTTGACATAAAGCGAATTGTGGCTGTTTCGCTGCCGCTTCTCCATACCGAAGAGCCGATTAGTTCCGGGTCGGTTGTGTCGGCAGCGGAATACATGCGTACATTATCAAAGTAAATCAGCCTGCTGCCGTCATCATTACCTGAACCAAGCAATAATTTCTTGGGTGTCGGATCTCCTGATGTATACATGGAGATGTTTTCTCCTATGAGTGTTCCATCTAAATATACGTCAAAGGTTTTATTCGTATGGTCATGAATAATTTTTACATGGTACCATGTGCTCGCGGTGTAAGTGGTCAAGGAATATAGGTGTTGGTCGTCGTGTCCTGTGCTGCTGTAATATATTTGTTCATTTTTAAATAGAACCCGGGCCTGATACTTTCCCGATGCCTCAATCAAAGATAGGCTGCCTGCATCTCCCTCTCCGGGATAAACGTCTGCTTCAACAATTGTGTTTTCTGGTGCATCAGCAATCGCTTTGCTAATACTTACGGCATTGTTGCTCGCTCCCTGCAACTTAACAGAATTACCGGGACTTACACTGACATCTGTTGATATAACTACTGAACCGAATGGGGTCCACCCATCTGGCGCGCTTCCCGGAGTCCCCGAATCAAAGGTATCAAAGATACCGGTATATGCAGACGCCGTGACCGGCAGCACTGCAAATAACAATAGGACCATGAAAGCTGATGTCAGCCAAATTGTTAGTTTTTTACTCATTTTACTCTCCTCCTTTATATTCGCAGATGATTTTTGTTTTCAAATGCTCTTTTAAATAATTTGCAACTTCCTCGAAGGCAACGCCCTCCTCGAATACTCCGACATATACTGCATCCTGAGCCAGAATTTCCAGCTCCGGATATTTTTGCTGTGTCAGCGTGACGGAGAGGAGTCCCTCCTGTTTGAGGATGATTTGTTTCGCATCCTCTGCCTTAGTGGGAATCAGAAGCAGGTAGTTTTCCCATATTTCCAGACTATAAGGTGTTTTCTTGAAAAAGCCCGTTTTCATCCAAAGAATGAGTTTCATATTCATCACCTCATATTAAGTATATTTGGAAATTCCAAACAGAACAATGGCGCTTGGCTAAATGTCAATGACAAAAGTGACATAGTTCATGCCACTTTTTTCTGAAACATTATGTAATCTTTGATATTTTAAAATTAAAGAGAGGAGTTATTATGAAATTTTTGACAAACTAAAATAACTTGCTGTGATTAGTGGATAAGTTCATTCGGTCTATATCGTCCCTATGTACTGTTAACAGAAACAGTTCGAGAGTTTTTTTCTGATAATTAATAAAAATTAATGGAAATTGAACTTATGAGTGGTATAATTAAAGTGCAAAAAATTTAAGAGAAGGAAGGTATTTATGAAGCTTGAAAATCTATTGATTGAAAAAAATGAAGGTGTAAGCACAGTAAGGATTAACAGCCCTAAAACAATGAATGCATTAAATTCTGAAGTGCTTGCAGAGCTTGAGTATGTTTTCAACCAATTAAATGAGGATGATGAAACTCGAGTTATTGTGATAACTGGGGAAGGAAAGTCATTTGTTGCTGGAGCTGATATAGCATACATGAGCACATTGACTCCTGCACAGGCAAAAAAGTTTTCAGAGGACGGTTCTAGATTGTTCAGGAAAATTGAAATGCTAAGCAAAGTTGTAATTGCAGCGGTTAACGGCTATGCTTTGGGCGGAGGCTGCGAGCTTGCAATGGCATGTGATATTAGAATTGCATCACGAAAGGCAAAATTTGGGCAGCCTGAGGTTGGATTGGGAATTATTCCCGGATTTTCAGGAACTCAAAGACTCTCCAGGATGGTAGGAATGGGAAGAGCAAAAGAACTGATTTATTCCGGAGAACACATTGATGCTGAAGAAGCATACAGAATAGGTCTTGTTAATAAAGTGACAGAAAAAGATAATTTGATGGAAGAAACATATAAACTGGCAAATAAAATTAAGTCAAATTCCGGAATTGCGGTAAAATATGCAAAAGAATCCATAAACAGGGGAGTTGAAACGGATATTGAAACAGGAATAGCATACGAAACAAATATTTTCAGTCTGTGCTTTGCTTCGGATGACCGGAGAGAAGGGATAGCTGCATTTATGGAGAAAAGAAAGCCTGATTTCAAATAGTTATAATATAATATCTGTATCATTAATCTGACAGAGACCAATTGGTCTCTGTCATTGTTTGGAAAAAATTGTGCTTGATATTTAATAAACAAAGGAGTATAATTTAACCGTTGATGCTATAAATTTTCATAGCATCAACGGTTAAATTATTAACAATTGGGTAAAAAGGGTAGAGACAAAAAATTAAGGAGTGAAGACATGAATTTTCAATTAAGCAAGGAACATGAAATGGCTAGGCAGCTGTTCAGAGAATTTGCTGTCACTGAGGTGGAACCGTTGGCCCAGGAAGTTGATGAGGAAGAAAGATTTCCTGCCGAGACTGTTGAGAAAATGCATAAGTTTGGTTTTATGGGCATACCGTTTCCAAAAGAATACGGCGGCCAGGGCTGCGATAATTTAACGTATGTTATGGCAGTTGAAGAATTATCAAAGGTTTGTGCGACTACAGGTGTTATTTTGTCTGCGCATACATCATTATGCGCATCTCCGATTTATGAATTCGGTACAGAAGAGCAAAAAAAGAAATATTTGACTAAGTTGGCGTCTGGAGAATGGCTGGGTGCATTCGGACTTACAGAGCCAGGAGCAGGTACAGATGCTGCAGGGCAGCAGACTAAGGCTGTTCTTGACGGTGACAATTATATTTTGAACGGAACTAAAATATTTATAACTAACGGTTCATATGCTGATGTATATATAGTTATGGCCATGACTGATAAATCGAAGGGTACAAGAGGAATCTCAGCATTTATAGTTGAAAAAGGCTTCCCAGGATTTTCAATAGGAAAAAAAGAGTTAAAAATGGGTATCAGAGGATCGGCTACATGCGAGCTTATTTTTGAAGACTGCATAGTACCAAAAGAAAACCTTTTAGGGAAAGAAGGACAGGGCTTTAAAATTGCAATGAAAACTCTGGACGGAGGAAGAATAGGAATAGCTTCTCAGGCGCTTGGAATTGCTCAGGGAGCTATAGATGAAACTGTTAAGTATGTGAAAGAAAGAAAACAGTTCGGAAGATCTATCTCCAAGTTCCAGAATACGCAATTTCAACTGGCAGATATGCAAACAAGAGTGGATGCATCAAGACTGTTGGTTTACAGGGCAGCGGCCAGCAAGGACGCAGGTCAGCCTTACAGCGTAGATGCTGCAATGGCAAAGCTGTTTGCTGCGGAAACTGCAATGGAGGTTACAACAAAGGCTGTTCAGCTCCATGGAGGATATGGATACACAAGAGACTATCCTGTTGAAAGAATGATGAGAGATGCAAAGATAACAGAAATCTATGAAGGAACTTCAGAGGTTCAGAGGATGGTTATCAGTGCAAATATGTTGAAGTAGGGAGGCAGAATAATGAATATAGTAGTATGCATAAAACAAGTGCCTGACACAACAGAAGTAAGACTTGATCCAAAGACGGGCACATTAATAAGAGAAGGTGTTCCAAGCATAATAAATCCTGATGATAAGGCAGGGCTTGAGGCAGCATTGAGATTAAAAGATGAAACAGGCGCGCATGTAACAGTGTTATCTATGGGGCCGCCGCAGGCAGATTTGGCACTTCGAGAAGCACTGGCAATGGGTGCGGATGAAGCAATCCTATTAACTGACAGAGCATTTGGCGGAGCTGATACATGGGCAACATCATCCACAATCGCAGCCGCAATTAAAAATTTGGAATATGATTTAATCATAACAGGAAGACAGGCAATAGACGGAGACACAGCTCAAGTAGGCCCGCAAATTGCTGAACATCTTGGTCTCGCTAATATAAGCTATGTCGAAGACATTAAAATAGAAGGCAATTATGTAATTATAAAAAGGCAGTATGAAGACAGATACCACACAATTAAGGCTGAAATGCCTGTATTGATTACGGCACTGTCAGAATTGAACAAACCAAGATATATGACTCCGGGAGGAATATTTGACGCATTCAGAGCCAATAATCCAACGGTTTGGAATTTGAAAGATATAGAGGTAGATACAGATAACATTGGTCTTAAGGGTTCTCCTACGAAGGTTAAAAAATCATTTACCAAGGGTGCAAAATCCGCAGGTAAGGTATTTAACTTGGAACCGCAGGAATCAGCTGAATTGATAGTTGATAAATTAAAAGAGAAATTTATATTATAGTAGGAGGGCAGACGAATGAATATTTCAGAATATAAAGGTGTATTTGTTTTTGCAGAACAAAGAGACCGCAAAGTACAGAAAGTTGCCTTTGAGCTTATAGGCAAGGGCAGGGAGCTTGCAAAAGAATTAAACACAACCGTAACCGCAGTATTGCTGGGTAAAGATATGAAGGATGAAGCAAAAAAACTTTGCTATGCCGGAGCAGATGCATGCATATATGCAGATGATGAGCTTTTGGACTTATATATGACAGAGCCGTATGTATACGCTTTGAATAAAATTATAACGGACAAAAAGCCCGAAGTTGTGTTGTTCGGAGCAACAGCAATAGGAAGAGACATGGCTCCGAGAGTATCAGCCAGAGTCCACACAGGTTTGACTGCTGATTGTACAGGTTTAGCAATAGAAAAGGATGACACAGATGCTGATAAATTAAATCTGATGATGACAAGACCGGCATTCGGCGGCAATATTATGGCTACAATTGCATGCCCGAATCACAGACCTCAAATGGCTACTGTAAGACCTGGCGTTATGAAGGCTGCTAAATTCTCAGAGCAGAATCCTGTTAACATAGAAGAATACAAAATTGACATACCTAAAAAATGCAAAAATGTCGAAATATTGGATGTGATTCCGATAATTCAGCAGAGAATGAATATCGAAGATGCAAAAGTATTGGTATCGGGCGGAAGAGGAATGCATGGTCCGGAAAATTATCCGATGCTTGAGGAACTGGCAAATCTGTTAGGCGGTACAATTTCGGCTTCAAGAGCTGCTGTTGATGCAGGCTGGGTTCCAAAAGACAGACAAGTAGGTCAGACAGGGAAAACCGTAAGACCAAATCTTTATATAGCATGCGGTATTTCCGGAGCAATACAGCACTTGGCAGGTATGGAAGAATCCGAGTTTATAATTGCAATAAACAAGGATGACACGGCTCCTATATTTGATGTTGCAGATGTAGGAATAGTAGGAGATGTTTTCAAGGTAGTTCCTTTGCTGATTGATGAACTTAAAAAAGAAAGAGTAAGCGAAAACAAATAAAACAAAATGGTGAGCAGCATAGCCGCTCACCATTTTATATTTTAACTTGGTTTATTTCATTCCGCCAGTTCCGCTGGATCCGCTCATTTGTCTCTGAGCCATTTCAACTAATCTTTTTGTCATGTAACCGCCAACATATCCATTCTGTCTAGCTGTCAAATTACCTTTGTCAACCTGCTCATAATTTGTTAATCCCAATTCATTAGCTATTTCAGTCTTCATTTGATTCAAAGCTTGTTTTGCTTCAGGAACAACTATATTGTTGCTTCCGCTGTTATTGTTTGATGCCATTTTGTTTTCTCCTTTCATAGATGTACTATTAGTATTGTCCTTGATTTCTAATTTAATCATGTAAGATAATGTTACGTTGGTAAATTATACTATTGGGCCCAATCAACCTGAATAACTATGTAAAGTTCAGGTCAATCTTAATTTACAAGATTAAATTTCAAGAAAGCCTTTTTGAATGACTTTCTAACATTATTATTAACAGCGATTTTTTAATAATACATGGCAAATAATTGAACAAAAGGATGAGAATTGGTAAGAAAAAATTGATTCATGCAGCAATAAATAAAAAAGTGTAGACGCTTTCCAGTTTTTATGGTAAAATGTGAAAAGTAAAGTAACTATTTTTATTTTTTTTCATAATTTAATAAATAGAGAAGGAGGTATTTAGGGAGTCAGGACAAAAAAGTATTATAGCGCCAGAACTAAATTAGTTGACGAGGACAGAGTTATCGAAAATTCGGCGGATGCTCTGCGGTGCGGCTTCATCGATATGGTTTTTACAAATCCGGCAGGTGACTGTTGAGACAAAACAAAATCATTAGCCAACATATCCATTACTGAAATAATATTATCTTTCCTGAAAATTCCCAATTTAATCAAATTAGAAAAATAATTTTTTATTAATAGTATTTAGGCTTTGTGCCATTTTGCTGCGGTTCTTATTTCCCAAGAACTTCTTGTTTTTATGCATATTTTATATTATTGCTAAAAATAAAAATGCAATGCTAATGGTTATGATTTTATGCCCTGAAGAATATTAATTTAATATCGTTGCTTTATTAGAAATGCAGGAATACCCTGTGTAAAATTTATATGCCTGTAAAAAGCAGGCGGAAAATATTATAATATAAGAATGGAGAATATTATGTGCGGAATAGTTGGTTATATAGGATTTGAAGATGTTAAGGAAATTATTTTAGGCGGATTGGAAAAGCTGGAATACAGAGGTTACGATTCGGCAGGTATAGCGATTGCATATAACAATAACGTATATATATGTAAGGAAAAAGGAAGAATATCCAATTTAAGAGAATGCTTTGACGACAGTATTTCAGGAAACCTTGGAATAGGTCATACCAGATGGGCGACACACGGTGTGCCAAATAAAATTAATTCCCATCCTCACCAAAGCAGCTCAAAAAGGTTTACACTGGTTCATAACGGTATAATTGAAAATGAGGATGAGCTTAGACATAAGTATTTAAACGGAATTAAATTTACAAGCGATACAGATTCAGAAGTTATAGTGCAGCTCATTGAAAAGTTTGTTAATGACGGAGAAGATGTCTCTTTGGCAATCAGACATACCATGAGTGAATTGGATGGGTCATATGCTCTTGCTATTCTTGACAAGGAAGATATGAACACACTTTACGCTGCTAAAAATAAGACACCTTTGCTTGCAGGTAAGGGAGAAGGCTTTAATATGCTCGGCAGTGACGCAATGGCAATGATCAATTATACAAACCAGTTCTATGAAATAGAAGATAAGGAATTTTTGAAAATTACAAAGGATGACATAGAAATATACACAATTTACGGAAATAGAGTATACAGAGAGCCATATAAAACAGATATCGATGCATCTGATACGGAAAAAGGAACATACCCTCATTACATGATGAAGGAAATAGAAGAACAACCTTTTGTAATTAGAAAAATAATGTCTCAATATGCAGATGAAAACGGAAATATGTATATTGCTCCGGAAATTATTGAAAATATTAGAGAATGCGACAAACTGTACATTATTGCCTGCGGAACAAGCTACCATGCCGGTCTTATAGGTAAACAGTTTTTTGAAAAAATAGCCGGAAAACCTACGGAAGTTATAATTGCCAGCGAATTCATATACAATATGCCGCTTTTATCCAACAAGCCGCTGTTTATGTTTATTTCCCAAAGCGGAGAAACTGCAGATTGCAGAGCAGTGCTGGTAAAGGTTAAAGAGATGGGCTTCAAAACGCTTACAGTGACAAACGTAAAGGGATCAACACTGTCCAGAGAAGCAGACAATACTCTTTTATTATATGCAGGACCGGAAATAGCAGTGGCATCAACAAAGGCATATACAGCTCAAATTGCCGTACTGTCAATACTTGCGGCATTGGTTGACAACAAAATAAATATAGATGTATTCAAAGAACTCAGCAAAATAGCATACACCATGGAAACACTGTGTGACGACAAGGACAATTACAAAGCACTGGCTGAAAAATACCTGGTTGACAGCAGAAACTGTTTCTATATCGGAAGAAGCATGGATTATTTTGTTTGCCTGGAGGCTTCATTGAAATTAAAAGAAATTTCATATATACAGACAGAAGGCTTCGCGGCAGGT
>JAHDLA010000002.1 GCA_018436705.1 Sedimentibacter sp. | reverse complement strand
GCTCCTGTTGCTCCTGTTGCTCCCGTCGGACCTGTCGGGCCTGTTGCTCCTGTTGCTCCTGTCGCTCCCGTTGCTCCCGTCGGACCTGTCGGGCCTGTCGCTCCTGTCGCTCCCGTTGCTCCCGTCGGACCTGTCGGGCCTGTCGCTCCTGTTGCTCCCGTTGCTCCCGTCGGACCTGTCGGGCCTGTCGCTCCTGTTGCTCCTGTTGCTCCTGTTGCTCCCGTCGGACCTGTCGGGCCTGTTGCTCCTGTTGCTCCTGTCGCTCCCGTTGCTCCCGTCGGACCTGTCGGGCCTGTTGCTCCTGTTGCTCCCGTTGCTCCTGTCGGACCTGTCGGGCCTGTCGCTCCTGTTGCTCCTGTTGCTCCTGTTGCTCCCGTCGGACCTGTAGCCCCTGTCGGGCCCTGGGCTCCCTGTGGACCCTGTGGACCTTGCGGCCCTTGAATTCCTTGTGGTCCTCGTGGTCCCACACAACCTTGTGGGCCTCTAGGGCCCATCGGTCCTCGCGGACCTGTCGGGCCGGTTGGACCTGTCGGACCTATACAACACCTGCATGGATCACAACATCCTGGTCTGCATGGGTTATAATGAGGGAGGCAAGTATTTAAGTTACTATCGTCTCTATTAAATTGTTCATAATTCTCTTCATCAGGGTGATTTCTATATTTATATCTCATAATAATTCCTCCAAAAAAATGCACAGCTTTTTAATATAGCTTGTTTAGCTAATTACAATATATGTCCAATTATATTCATTGTTACTAACTTATAAAAATAAATAACCCGAAAATTTAAATGTTACGTATTTTGCCTGCATATAAATCAACACATCTGACATAATATTAAAAACGACCTATCGGAGAAAAAATGTTTATACCTAAAAGAATACTTTTTGAAAAAAATGCTTTAGAATATGAAACCGGCATAAATACATACAATTATTTTAAACACAATACAAAAGTAGAACTAATTCACTTGAAAAATAATAAATTCAAAGAAAATATCCCCGGAAAAAGCACATATGACTTTTATAGAGAAGGCAAAAAAACATTAGTTATAGGAGTAACAAAAGGTATGAAATTTCAATCATGCAAACCTTCAGCTAATTATCAACTTCCTTTACTATCCGGATGTACAGGTCAGTGTGAATACTGTTATCTGCATACACGTCTTGGTGACAGGCCTTATATGAAAATAAATGCAAATTTAGATGACATACTTTCTTCAGCGCAAAACTACATAGCTGATAGGCTTCCAGAAAAAACAATATTTGAAGGATCAGCTACTTCTGATCCTGTACCTGTTGAACCGTATTCAAATTCTCTCAAACGATCTATTGAATTTTTCAGCGAAGTTGAACATGGAGGATTCAGATTTGTAACAAAATTTACTGACATAGATACCCTTCTTAATATAGACCACAGAGGGAAAACAGAAATAAGGTTCAGCTTAAATACCAATAAGGTTATAAATAACTACGAAAATAAAACTCCCTCCTTGGAAAAAAGAATTGAAGCATGCAAAAAAATTATTAATGCAGGCTATCCTGCAGGCTTTATTATAGCTCCTGTTTTTTTGTATAATAATTGGGAGGATGATTATAGAAGATTGTTAATAAAAATAAGAGACAGTTTGCCTAATGTAACTGAATATCCCTTAACGTTTGAAGTGATTTCGCACAGATATACAACAAGTGCTAAAAATATAATATTGGAGACATTTCCCGATACGAACTTACCTATGGACGACAAAAGCCGAACATATAAATACGGACAGTTTGGATATGGTAAATATATGTATTCAAAAGAACAAATAAAAAATATAAAAATATTTTTTGAAAAAGAAATAAATAATATCTTTGATAAAAAAATCATCAAATATATCATCTAAATTTATAAACTAAAAAAGCTGCTATTAATTTAAATGCAGCCTTTTTAGTTCCATCAATTCTCTTGCTTTTTGTTTTTCTTATCTTTGTACATTTTCATATCCGAAAGCCGTATAAGTTCTTTGGATGTTCTTGGCACATCTTTCATTGTTTCAATACCAAATGAAATAGAAAAATTTAGATTTTTTAGATTGAATTTCATTGGTATTTTTTCAATTCCACCCTGTATACGCTTAAGTATCGTATGTGCCTGCTTTTCATCAGTATTATTTAAGCAAAGAAGGAACTCATCTCCCCCGTATCTAGCCGCCCAATCATGCTCTGAACGTATATGCTTCATAATAACGCTTGAGACAGCTTTCATGGCCCAATCTCCTGCTTCATGTCCGTTAAGATCATTTAATATTTTAAAATTATCCATATCTATAAAACAAACTGAAAGAGGCTGCTTTCTTAATGTCGATTTAATAATGTCAACAGGAAGGCGTTCATCAACAAATCGTCTATTATAAAGAGAAGTCAGAGAATCTCTAACAATAATATCATTAATCTCATTCACAAAGTGATTTAATAATTCGCCTTCACTATAATTTCCGGTTCCAACCATCATGCTGCCTGTAGTATTCTTCAACAATTCCAAAATAACAGGTTTTTTGCTTTTAACAGGTATAGCCGTTACAAGCATAATTGTTTTTAAAGATTTTTCCAGTTTGAAAAAACTCTTTCCCTCATTATATGCTCTAACAGATATGCAGTTGTCACAAATTCTTCCGTTACCCCAATAGCTATAACAAATTTCTTCTTTATCAACTGGGGAAGAATTTCTGAAGTCTATAACCTTCTTATTAATGGGATCCACTAGACGCACCGAATCATACATTTTACTAAAAAAGTCTAATTTATCCTTTATATCATTTATAGAAATATGTTCCATTTTTTCTCCAAATAATGCATCAAACAAAACATTTGCTTAACGCGCCTCACATAACTAAATATATTTTTATTACTTTACCACATATACAGTTAAAAAGCAATTTTAATTGGTAATTTTTATAACATCAAAAAAGTATTATTACTCCTCTAATCATTTACTTTTCTAATCTATGGCTTCTTAATAAATGACTTTTCAATTTTTCCAATGCATCCTTATGCCTTGACGACTTTATACCTGGGAACGCCTTTAATATTCTCTTTTGTCCAAAAAACCTTGCTTCTAAAATTTCATTGTATGACTTTTTTAAACTAATAAGATACTGTTCCCTACTTTTCATATTTTCAGTATGTGCCAGCTTAAATTCTTCTAATTCCTCTTCTAAAGCATTTTTCTTTTGATCTATCTCTTTTTCAAGTTCTTCTTTTATTTTTATTAATGCTATTGTGCGACCGGCAAGATTTTCTCCCAAATCATCAGAAGCCCTCCTAATCAAACCAGTTAATTCTTCTATTCGTTCCAGCCTTTTATTCATCTTTAAAATTGTTTCTGTTGTAGCTATAAAATCTACTGTAAATAAAATTATCAGTATTGTAAGTACAATTTTAGCAGCTGTTTCTGGTATGATGTTTACCGCGCCCACTATTATCGGGTTAATATAAGCCACTATAACCAGGCATGCAATTCCCCACATTAAAGAAAAAATAGGACAAATATATCCTCCTATATTAAACTTTTCATCAGAATAATCCCACCATCTGTGCTTAAAAACCTTCTCAAGAATAAATCCTGTAATTAGCTCAATCAAACTGGTAGCAACAATTGATCCCGCAAATAGAATAAATAAGTTATTATGAAACGGTTTTAAAATTATAACTACAGAAACAGCACCGAAGCCGTAAATAGGACAAATTGGTCCGTTTAAAAACCCCCTGTTTACAAACTCTCCTTCTTTAAGTGCGGCATAAATCACCTCTGCACACCATCCCCAAAATGAATACATAAATAAATATAGTAATATCCTAATAAACATCTCTATAGCCTCTACTTATCCCATTTTATCAATATTGTACATCCGTCAAAAACATACTGTAAGCATGTAATAAATGCATTCATGCCTACATACGGATATATTCATAGCGATATTATACTACACAATTATTAAAATTCAACTTAAGTCTTTTACTACGTAATAGCAAAAAAATAATTGAAGATGCTCTAAAAAATTGAAAATATTAGAAATAGATGGTAGAATAAAAAGAAAAGACTTGTGGAGGAGTTATGAAAATAATAATTGTTGCGCCAAGGGGTAAAATGGGTAGGCTTATTACCAAAGTCGCATCAGAAAATGCTGATTTTGAAATAATAGCAGGTCTAGGCCCTAATGGCAGAGATTACATCGGCAAAGATATCGGTATTGCAGCCAACATTGGAACAACAGTAGGTGCACCTGTAGTTGATAATTTAGAAAGCGTTATAGAAAGATGCGATGCGGTAATTGATTTTTCTAACGCAGATTTATCAATGAATGTACTTGATAGGTGTGTTGAAGCTGGCAAATCTCTTGTTTGTGGTACTACAGGATTCTCACAGGAGCAGATTGATAAAATAAAAAAATCCTCAAATAAAATACCGTTGTTGCATGCTTCTAACACATCAAGAGTAGTAAATCTGATGAATGCATTGCTGAAAACAGCGGCTAAAGCCATCGGAAACTCTTCTGATATAGAAATAATCGAAATGCATGATGCATTTAAAAAAGATGCTCCTAGCGGAACATCAAAAGAAATGGGAGAAGTTATTGCTAAATCCATGAACAAAGACCTAAGTGATATTGCTATAAACGGGCATATAGGTTCGAAAGAAAGAGTTCCCGGAACTATAGGCTACCATTCAGTTAGAGCTGGAGACATTTCAAGTAGCCATACGGTTATGTTTGGGTTGATGGGTGAACGCCTTGAAATTACCCATCATGCGCACAATTGGGAATGCTTTGCAAGAGGAGCCTGTGAAGGCGCATTGTACTTAAAAGGAAAAGCTCCAGGATTATACACTATGAAAGATGTTATAGAGATATAAAAATGCTGTGTTTAATAATTTTACAAAAATATTAATAAAATTTTTATTTATCTTTTTTTACAAAAATATTTTCAACTTCCGATATGTAAAGAGTATGATAGTCTTTATTAGGATAATTTACTTCATCAAGAGAGTTTTCTATGAAAAATTCGGAGCCAAATTTTTGAGAATATAATTTTTTACAAATTATAACTGTGTCAGCTTCTCTAAAATAAGGTGTACTATTAAAATATTCAGTGGTTAAGCCCGATTTTGACACTTTATCTTCGGATCTGCCTGATACAGTACCAAGATAAGTCAGTTGTTTTTTAAAACTATTATTAAAAAAAGCAAGCGAAAACCTATCAGAATTATCTATAAATTCCTTAGTATATCTTGTAGGGCGTATTACTATAAATGATACGTCCTTATTCCACATTACCCCAAGGCCTCCCCATGACGCTGTCATAGTGTTTACATTGCTGTCTTTTTCCGCTGTTACAAGCATCCAGTCAGATCCTATCATCTTAAATGGACTGTTGTTTAATTCTTTAGGTTTTATTTCAATAAAATTATTCACTTTATTTCCCTCCTATTTATTAAGATCACAATTCTTACACAAAAAACACAGCATTTTTAAAGTGGAATTCCAATCTATTTCATGATTAAAAATAGTCTATAATCTCTCTTATAATAATTTAAACTATCCATATGGTTACAATTTTTGCCCCTCCTGCTTACATAATCATATTATACCGCAAAAACAAATTTCAATCCAGTTTTCACTTAATATAAATGCTATCCAACACAAAACTTCCAACGTTTAATTATCTATGTAATAGGGTTACTTTATTAACATTTATAACAATTTATCAAATTTACTATCAAATTTTTGTGCTAATGCATTGCCTTACTTTCAAATTTAGTATATTATTTATTATATATATTAATAAAAGAGGTTCTGTATGGAAAAAAATATTAATCTAAAAGCAGTGTTAATTAAGATTTTATTAATTACTTTTGGAGCGCTTATATATTCTATGGGGATTTCGGTATTTTTAGACCCAAACAATCTTGCTCCAGGAGGAACTACCGGAATTGCAATAATAATAAGCAGCTTAACAACCTTAAAAACAGGTACTTTGGTTCTTCTGATAAATCTACCGATCCTAATCTTTGGATGGTGGAAATTCGGTACTAAATTTATATTATCAACTATATATGTCACATTCATTTCATCATTTTTTATTAATATGCTTAATACATATATAATAGTGAGATATGGTGTTTTAACAGATGACTTATTGCTGTCCGGCGTTGCAGGCGGCTCCCTGATGGGTATTGGAATGTCCATAGTATTCAGGCAAGGAGCAACCACGGGAGGTACTGATATAATTATCAGAGCTTTAAGGCAAAAATACAAACATATAAAAAGCGGTACTATTTTTATTGTTACAGATGCAATTATAGTTTCTGCAGCTGCTATTATATTTAAAAATATTGAAATTGCCTTATATGCTGCCATTACTATTGTTGTCAGCAATTTTGTTTTGGACTCTGTCCTATACGGAGGAGACAGTGCAAAACTATTATATATAATCAGTGATAACCAAGAAAAAATAGCTAAAAGAATTCTTGATGAGATAGATATAGGAATCACATACCTAAAAGCTGAGGGAGCATATATGCAAAATGATAAAAAAGTTATTATGTGTGTATGCAGAAAGTATAATTATACAAAAGTAAGAGAAATTGTAAAAGAAGAGGATATAAACGCATTCTTCATAGTATCCAGTGCAAATGAGGTATTTGGAGACGGCTATAAAAGCCATCTAATGGAAGAAATATAAATACATATCTAGGAGGAAAATTATGAAGAAAGAAATCTTACTGTTAGGAAATCCTAAATTATATGAGGTCAGCACACCTGTTGAAAAATCAGAGTTGCCTAATCTTTCACTCACCATTCAGGATTTACATGATACATTGATTGCGTTTCGAAATAAATATAATGCCGGCAGAGCGATTGCGGCACCTCAAATAGGTGTTCAAAAAAGAATACTGTACATGTACATCGAAGAACCGACAGTTTTCATCAACCCGGTTCTTGAGCCAATAGGTGAAGAACAGATGGAAGTAATGGACGATTGCATGTCATTTCCAAATCTGCTGGTAAAGGTTAAGCGGCATCAAAAATGTCTTATCAAATATTATGATATGGAATGGAATGAGCGTAAAATTGTTTTAGAAGGAGATTTATCTGAACTTCTGCAACATGAATATGACCACCTTGACGGAATACTTGCTACCATGAAAGCAATTGACAACAGATCCTTCTTTGTTAAACAATAGTATTAAAATTTTAGCAGCACCCAGTTTTATTTAAAATAACAATTGGATGCTGCTTATGGCTTTTTACATATCTGTTATAAAACTAAGACATATATCTAATAAATAATATTTTGCCGTAAAAATAGTTCACGCTTTTTTAGAATTTATACCTCTTCAGCAACCCTTAACTCTTTGTCTTTTTTTCTGAGTTTCACCTCAGGTTCAGAAGGTATTTTGAACAGTGGTATAAATCTGTCTAGTCCTGTGAATGTTAATATTAACATAGAACCGACAGCAACAAATGCCATAACATTCATTCTCATAACATCTATCGTAGTAAAATTCGCTATAGGGTAAACAGCATTGGCTATTGCTGTAAAGAATACCGGAAAGCAATGCCAAGGAATTAATTGAGAGCCATAAACTCCCATGGCATCTGCAAATGTAGCAAGTCTTAATCTCAACTTATACATAGAATCCGGAGTACCTTCCACATTTTCTTCTACTATGTTTCTAATTATAGGCGATATTGTTGCTATCTCGGCGGTTTCATCCGACAACGCAACATTTCCTGTTATACATAGAACACCACACCAACCCATTAATTGTTTTACACTGGAGGACATTTTAACAATTAATTTTGCAAGAGGTTCAAAAGCATTCATACCGTTCATAATGCCTCCAAAAGCAGACACCCACATCATCATTACTATTGACCATCCTCCCGCATCTCCAAATCCCACTAGAAGCAAATCATTTAACCATTGGCTTACAGTTGTTGTACCTGCAATCATACCAAATATTAACGCAGAAACCATACCTGCTCCAAGACATATCATTGTTTGTATTCCTGCAAATGCCATGCCTACAACAATAAATAATGGAATTATCATATAAACAGGTACTCCTGTTTTAACCTGTTCAAGAAGTAATATTGCCGAAGGTCTTTGTTCAGCCAACGCTTCATATGCTTCCGGAGGGATTGACTCTATTGCTTGCCTTGGATCTCCGGAAACACCCGAAAGTCCCATGCCTAATGCAAATATTATAACAGCTGAAATAACCAAGCAACACAATGACCAAACACCCTGGTGCCTAACTCTGTGAATTATTTCAACATCCTGCAAGCCTGAACTTAGCACTGTCGTATCAGATATAAGACCTATATTGTCTCCAAAACATGAGCCACCTGCAACAGAACAAAGCGTCAATATTTCACTTCCTCCTACAATATAATTAAGCCATAAAAATATAGGAGCGCATGCTGCGAAAGTTCCCCAGGATGTTCCTGTAGCTATTGATAATACACACGTAACTAAAAAACCTATAACTGCAACTGTTTTCCCTGATATGCCCAATGAAAGAGCAATATTGATTACAGAAGCACCCACACCTGTTGCCATAAAACATTCAGCAACACCATATGCAAACATCAAAATAAAAAATACTATCGTTATATTGCTGGCACTCTTAAGTCCTCTATCAAAAACTTCTTTGAAGGTGAGTTTATTTGAAAACATAGCTACCAATACAGCAAAAACAGTTGCTATAGGCGCTGCAATAAGCAAATCCATCTCGAAAATAATTACCAGTAAAGCAAGTATTAATAATGGCAAAAATTTAATCGCTGCTACTAAAGCACTTTCAGATTTTTTTTCATCTTTATTCATATAACCCTCCATAAATTTTTTAAAAATAAACAAATTAAGTATGCAAAGTTTTTGAGATAAAGCGTAATGTCATTGTTAACGTTTTCAAAAAGACTGCAATCATTATTTTCACATATGAGGAAGACTATTTAAAATAAATCCCAGCGATAATTTTTTTGATATATTATGAATTTATTTTATAAATAACTGTTTCTCTGAAGCCTGTAATAATTTTTGCATACCCCTTTAGCATTTCATCTGTTTCATTGCTGCCTGTATCCAAAAGCAACGGTTCTCCTTTTAAGTTAGTTATTTTGTCTTTTGTAGCTATTATGATAATATTGTCTTTCCCCAAAGCTTTAACTACTTTATTACTGATTTGCTGGTTTCCCCTGCCAAGTAAATAACCTTGCCCACCAGTTGGAGTAATAATTATTTTAGCCGGACTAGATGATATGTATTTCAAAATTTGATTTTCAGACAGATCATTTGCAATTATTTTTTTGTTGTATATTAAATCAACTCCTATTAATGTATTTTTAAGTCCTAATATTTCCATTATTGCACGTGTTGTCGACCCCGGTCCAATAATGTAATATGTATCTTCGAGCATATCCCTAATAACTTCATTTGCAATTTCATACTGTTGGGATTTTTCACTCTTTAGCGACGGAGCTTTTTTATTCTGCATGAAATTTCTTTCCATAGGGACTGTTAAATATCCAAATAATCTTGTATTTACAACACCTTTGCGATATTCACATTCATCTATATCCAAAACTTCAGCTTCCTTGGTAAGGGTTGTTTTACCTTCAATAAACAGTTTTGCCAGTTCTCCGGCTCTGCCAGGAGTCTTTGCAAATACGGATGAATGAATTTTCACACCTGCCGGTATTCCTATTGCTGTAGTACCCTCGCCCGCTCCTTCATAAATATTTCTTGCCGTACCATCTCCCCCCGTAAATACTAATAAATCAACATCTTCGTTTTTCATAATTCTGGCAGCTTCAACAGTATCACCAGATGTTGTACTTTCACTTCTTGGAAAATAAATTATTCTGGCATTGAAATTGTACTCCTTTATAGCATTTTCCCCCATATCGCCTGAACAAGTAATTATTTCCACAAGATTTTTAAGTCCACTAATTTTCTCAATAAAAATTTTTGATTTATCTAACGCTTTGGGTATAGACCCAAGCCTTAATGCTTCACGTTCCAATCCATCTGTCCCCTTAAGCCCGACACTCCCCCCCATGCCTGCTATGGGATTAATTATTAATCCTATTTTCTTCATCACTCTACAGTCCTTATATTTTTTAAGCACAAATTACCAGTGCTTCTGCAGGAATGGATTTAAAAATGATTAATACATTCCTACAGAAATTTCATTATAAACAACCTAGAAAACTATTTAAATTTTTTCTGATAGCTTCTCCAAGTTACTGCCCACTTGTCAGGATCATCCATTCCAGATTCATCTATATAATGACATACACTTTGATGAGGTGCTGTTTTTACTATTTCAGGATTTGTATAAGCTTCATTGAATATAAATTTCAGTGTTTCAATATATTCATCCAAATCAGCTTTAGATGGAGTTTCAGTTGGCTCTAACGTCATTGGCTCAGATATATAATATGGATGATGGCTCTGCCAATAGTGCATTCCAAAATCCATCATTCTCCTTTGAACATCAGCAGTTGACACTCCTGTTTCATTGTATAATTTTTCAAGAGTATATCTAACCTGCTCAACACGCTGTTTGCCTTTAATATACGGTGCATCAACATATGGAAGCTCCATTAGTTTTTTAAACAGATAATTGTTGTTAAGCACTGCAGTTTTCGCAACCTGGTACAACCCTTCAGGTCCCAGAGATCTTATCCAAGCATATGCTTTCAAAACAACCTGTGCAACACCATTGAAAGATCGTATTTTCCCTACCGAATAAGGATTGTTTGTAATTTCATAATTCAAATAATATTTTTCTCCATCGTAATCAACAAGCGGAGCCGGCAAATATTTTTCAATATGTTTTAAAACCCCAGTTGCTCCCACAGCAGGTCCTCCGCATCCGTGCGGTGTTGAAAAAGTTTTGTGAAGATTAAAAAAGCACATATCAAATCCGGCTTCTTTTGCTCTAGTAACCCCCAATAATCCATTTGCATTTGCTTGATCATATCCACATAATCCACCATATTCATGAACAAGTTTTGTAAATTTTAAAATATTTTTATTGTAGACACCTGTATCTTCTGGATTAGCCACAAAAAATGCTGCTGTTTTGTCGCTTACTGCTGCTTTAAATGCTTCAAAATCAGGATATCCATTTTCGTCCGGATGAATATAAATTATCTTATATCCTTTAACGTGAGGGGCTGCAGCATCAGAAGGGTGAGAATAAATCGTTGTTATTATTTCGTTTCTCTGATTTTCCTCTCCTTTTTCTTTATAGTATGCATACACTAGAGATGCCATTGTAAATACTCCTTGGCTTCCGCCGCCTGGCTGGAACGTAATTCGATCCATCCCCGAAATTTCTCTTAAGTATAAATCAGTTTCATACATAATCTGGAGTATACCCTGTACTGTTGATTCGTCCTGTAAAGGATGAAGTTCTGTCATTTTGGGAAGCTTTGAAATCTGATCATTTATTTTGGGGCTATATTTAACTGTGCATGTTCCCTGTCCTATTTCAACATTTACATCTGCTCCTAAAGTTTCCTGAGAAAGCCTTGTAAAATGTCTCAAAACCCTGTTTTGTGAAATTTCAGGAAGATTCAAAACATTTTTTCTTTTCATGTTTTGCGGTAGCTTGGATATTCCGTCTCCTACTTTTTCCGATATTTTGTTTTCGGCCTTTGGAACAAGAATACCTCTTTCGCCTTTTTGGCTTAGTTCAAAAATTATTGCTTCATCCCATTTTGCTTGGTGAAAATTCTTTCTAACTTTATAACTTCTATCTATTTTTTTCACATTGATTCCTCGCTTTCTTAAGATTAAAGAACTATTTCTTCAAGAGCTGTAATTAATTTATCTATATCAGTCTTAGTATGCACTTCTGTTACACAGTAAAGAGCACATTGACCGAGTTCAGGAAAATCTCTAGACAAATCTTTCCCGCCAAATATTCCTTTTTCAAGCAAAGCTTTGTTAACTTCTTTTACAGTCTTTCCAGTTTTATTAAAGTCAACTACAAACTCTTTAAAGAATACCGAATCAAAATAGCTTCCCTTAACATTATCAAGTTCATTTAATCTTTGTACAGCATACTGAGATTTCTGCATAATTGTCTGTCCTACTTCTACCATGCCTTTTGGACCCATTGTTGCAAGATATACACCCGCTGTAATTCCCCAAAGAGCTGATTGGGTTCCCACATACTCCTTACCATTTTCTCTGTAATTGCCAAATGATGTTCTGTCATATGCAACGTCTCCGAACCCATACTCACCTTCAACATTAGTAGAAGCAATTCCGAATAATCTAGAAGGAAATTCCATAACGTATTTTTCTTCGTCCATCGTTGCCATAAATCCTGATTGGCCGCCTCCATAATTCATATGTACTCCTAAAGGCTGTAAATCACCGCAAACTATATTTGCACCATAAGACGGAGGAGGCGCAATAACTCCCAAAGATATTGGATCAACGCCAACAACACTTAATGCTCCTAGTTCATGAGCTATATCAGAAATTTCATGTCCGTTTACTTCAATAAATCCAAGGTAAGAAGGATTCTCAAAATAAACCGCAGCAGTTTTGTCGGAGATTTTATTTTTTAAATCATCCATACACATGCATCCTGTTTTTTTGTCATAATCAACTTCAACTATTTCAAGAACAGGTGTACAGTAATTTTTAATAGCCATTAGTTTTTCTCTATCCATTAACTTTGGAACAAGAACTTGCTTTTTTCCCACAACTCTTGAAGCCATACTTATTGCAGTAGCTGCAGCCTGGGTCCAGTCCATGGTTGGAACATTAACAACTTCCATGTCCACAAGCTCCGCTACAAGGCTTTGATATTCAAACAGCGCCTGAAATCTTCCAAAATCGTTGTAGGGCTCACCACCGTAAGCTGTTAGAAACTCTCCTCTTCCATTTATTTCATCGCATATTGCCGGAACATAATGTTGCCAGCAGCCGGCACCAAGAAAGTTCAAGTTTTCCAAGCAGCTTTTATTTTTAATTAAAATATCTTCCATATGTCTTTTCAGTTCATATTCGGAGCCGAACGCTTCAGGCAAATTCAAATTTTCTTTTAATTTAATTTTATCAGGAACATCTTCATGTAGTTCTTCAATTGAATTTAGTCCTATTTCACTTAGCATTTCGTTTTCTATCTCTGGAACTGAATTAGGAATATAGGGATGATTTTTAAATCCTCTTATTGTCATTTTGACCTCCAAATTATTATCATGTTAAATTAAGCTAATCCTCCTCCGTCTACAACAATTGCCGCTCCGGTTACCCAACTTGATAAGTCACTTGCAAGATACAGAACTGTATTTGCTATATCTTCAGGCATACCGATTCTTTGAAGAGGCCTTTCTATGCCGCAGTCTCTAAGATAAGTTTCCTGAGAAGCAGAATCTTTAACTATTCCTGTTTGAACTCCCTCATCTCTAAGCATAGCTGTATCAGTATCACCTGGATTAACACTGTTAACTCTTATATTTTGATGTCCGTGGTCTATAGCCATTGCGCGAGTTAAATTAACAATTCCCCCTTTAACTGCACAATATGCTGCTGCTAAATCTCCGCCTTTCAGGCCCCAGCCTGATCCTGTGTTAATAATGCTTCCGCCTCCGTTTGCAGCCATGTGTGGAATTACATATTTAGAAAATAAAAACGTTCCCTTAAGTCCTACACCCAGAACAAAATCCCATTCTTTCTCTTCCAGATCAACAACTGTTTTTCTTACGGTAACGCCCGCATTATTGAATAATATATCAATATGTCCGAATTTATTAAATACAGATTCTACTGTATTCGTAACTTCATCTGATTTTGTTACATTGCATTTAAAAAATTCTACTTTTCTTCCTGCATCCACTAATCTTTTAGCCTCTTTTTCACCGTTCGCACTTATATCAACCATTGCAACTGTAGCACCATAAGCCGAAAGAAGTTCAACTGTGCCAAGTCCAATTCCTGATGCTGCACCTGTTATTATTGCGACTTTACCTTCTAATGACAGCAAATCTTTTTTTACCAACATTTTTGACCCCCTTATTCTTATTTACTATAATAATAGCATTTATTGTGCCAATATTGATATTATAAATAAAAAAAATAAAACTACTCTAATTACACAACTGCTTTTATTTTATCATTATAAAAACAGATCTTAAGATAATGTTTCCTTGCCATTTTTGTCAATTTAATTGATTTATATGTCAATTAGTTATATAATTAATTAAATATATAGGAGGACTTATGATAAACTTATATAATTACGAAAATGAAATAAAAAACATTTTAAACATAATTAAAAGTATCTTTAATATTGACTATGCTGTTTTTGATACTGAAAGCAATTTAGTTATAAGCACCGAATCCTATTTGAGAATCAAAGGACGCGTTGTTCATTCTCCTTCCATTCAGGAAGTAATAATGAAAGGAAATGTAACAGTAAATAATCCCGGCCATATGGCAGCGTGCTTAGGATGCAGATTTAAAGATAATTGTCCTTCAACAATTGAAATACTAAAAAGTATTACAGTTAATACAGAAACCCTTGGAGTACTTTCTTTCACTTCATTTTCCAAAGAAAGCCATGACAGAATTGTCAACAATATCGATTATTATACAAATATTATCGAGCAGTTCGCACATCTTCTGTCACTTTTTATAATGCAGCAATATAAAGCATTTGATTCTACAGCCTCAAAATCATCTCTAACCACAATACTTGATTTATCAGAAGATGGGTTTATAACTACAGATGCAGAAGGAAACATTGAAATAATAAACGCAGCAGCCCTAGATTTTTTTGCATCTTGTGGTATGAATACCAAAAATATTCATCAGCTCTTTCCGAACAATGTAGTCTCGGTCATCTTAAGCAGAAGGTCAATATCAAATTATAAAGTTAAAATTAACGATTCTCCTGTCAGAGTTTTTTCAACTCCTCTAAGAAACAAAGATGTATCTGTCGGAACTGCTATAAGAATAAATTACAACAAATCCATCCTCTCAGATAGCGTTAATTTAAACATTAAAAATGACCAGCCCTATAACATTGACAGTATTAAAGGTAAAAGCGAACATGTTAAAATCATAAAAAAAACCATAAAAAAAATAGCAAGCAGCCCTTCAACCGTCTTTATATCCGGTGAAACAGGAACCGGAAAAGGGCTTCTTGCCAAGGCCATTCACTATGAAAGCAAAAGAAAAAATAAACCTTTTATTATTGTAAACTGTACGAGCATACCAGAAAATCTTTTTGAAAGCGAACTTTTCGGATATGAAGCCGGAGCTTTCACCGGTGCAAGCAAGTACGGAAAACCCGGTAAGTTCGAACTTGCAAATGAAGGAACGCTTTTTCTTGACGAAATAAGCGAAATTCCCATAAACATGCAAGCTAAACTTTTAAGCGTTTTACAGGAATCAACTTTTGAAAAAGTAGGAGGTATCACTCCCATAAATGTAGATGTAAGAATAATCGCAGCATCAAATCGAAACCTTGAAGAAATGATAAAAGAAAAAAGCTTCCGTTCAGATTTGTTTTACAGACTGAATGTAATACCTATGAAACTAATTCCACTAAGGCAAAGACGCGAAGATATAAGCATATTAGCTAATGATTTTTTAAAATTTTATAATAGAAAATTAAAAAAACAAATATTGGGTTTTGACAACAAAGTATATGATATACTGAACAATTCATATTGGCCCGGCAATATAAGACAGCTTGAAAACGTAGTTGAATATTGTGTAAATATAACCGAAAAAGAAGTAATCACACCGGCGGATTTGCCGCTTGACTTCTACGAGAATAAACAAGCAGATGCATCTGCAGCCGTAAATCCTATAAAAGAAAACGAGCATAAATTAATAATCGAAACAATAGACAGGTACGGCTGGGATGTTAAAGGAAAAACTCTTGCCGCAGAAGAGCTGGGAATGGGTCTAAGAACTTTATACCGCAAATTAAATGACTATAACAAAAGTATTGCAAACAGGTAGCCGACCGTTCTTCACTTGCGTTATTAGCTGCAGCATAAGACATAAAGCTGTAGCTTTTTATCTTAACACAACCTTCCATCCTATTGCGACTGTTGATTGCTGCCTAGTTTTTTCAGAAGGCTGTTATTACCTTCCTTAAAGAATACATATAGCTTATGCTGAGCTCTTGTCATTGCAACATATAAAAGCTTAAGGTCCAGTTCATCTTCGCTGTATTCATCATCAATATTTACAATTATTACTGCATCAAATTCCAAGCCCTTTGACAAATATGAAGGAAGAACCACAATTGTGTTGTCATACTCCTCTTCCTTCCCTACAAGTAGCTTTATATTAAGCTCATGATTCTTCTTGAGTTCTTTGTGGATTGCACCACACTCATTTGGAGTTTTTCCTATGATTGCTACTGATTTATAACCTTGAGAAATAAGCTCAATAACTTTTTGACCTGTTTCTTTTAAAAGTTCTTTTTTTGCTTTAAACTTCTTAATACTTGGAATATCCCCATGTCGAACTACTGGTTTTGCAGGTATGAGCTCATCATTAGGAATAAGTTTTATTATCTCATTAGCTAAATCCATAATTTCTATGGTTGTTCTGTAGCTTTGCTCCAGTGTAAGATATTGAGCGTTTTGCTCAAATACTTTGTTCTGCACCGATTTCCAATTTTTAAGGCTCCTATATGAATGAATCCCCTGAGACAAATCTCCAAGAACTGTAAAAAATTCAGTGTTGAAAATCTTTCTAAGAGCATAAAACTGAAAGAGGCTGAAATCTTGAGCTTCATCTATTACAACATATTTTATATCAGCTTTTTCATCAAATCCCATCAATCTATATTTCAGATACAGAAGCGGCGCCAAATCTTCAAGTTCCACATATCCACTGCTAAGAATTTTTTTGGAATAGCCTGCTGTAAAAAGCGCAAGCTCTTTACTAAGTTTTCCCAAACTTAACTCTATAAGTTTTTCACCTTCTGTTACAATTCCCCTATAGCATTCAAACAAATCTCTTTCAACAAACCTGCGCATGTAGTTTTTTACGGCAGTTTTTATTTCTTTCTTGACTTTTTCAAGCATAGCATCTCTTAAGTTAAGAAGATCAACTACAACAAGCCTTCTTTCCTCCCCATCCGGTTCATTACGCCTTATTGTTTCAATTTTTTTGTCGTAAGACAGCTTTTTTTCATCATATATTGAATCTTTTTCATTATTTAATCTAAATTTTAAATGCTTTTCCAGCTGTTGAAATCTTTTGTACAAAGGAAGATGCCTGTAATCTCTTAAAAGAATATTTTTAATTTCTCTTACACTCATAAGCCTGTGACCTTCAAGCATAAAATCTTCCTGAGGAATACAGCTTATTTCTAATTCATTAACATACCTTGCAATAATATTTTTAAATGCAAGTGATCCCTTAAACGCCGAAGTTTTTACAGCAAGCTCTTTTTCTCGCACTTCGTTTACGTCTTCTTGTTTTTTGTTAATCAGAAAAAGCAGTTTTTCTTCCGAATCTGTAAGTTTATACTTATTTCCAATAAGTTCAAAAACATAATCTGCATATGTTGTCTGCTTTACGCTATCTGCACCCAGTTCCGGCAAAACGCCTGAAATATAGTTGAGAAACAATCTGTTTGGAGCAATAATCATGAACTCTTCAGGATGAAATGATCTTTCATAAGTGTAAATTAAGTATGCTATTCTGTGAAGAGCAATGGTAGTCTTACCACTTCCTGCAACCCCCTGAACAATTAGTGGCTTATTTATATCTGCTCTTATTATGGCATTTTGTTCGGACTGAATTGTAGAAACAATATCTTTTAGTCTGTTATCTTTATTTTCACCTAAAGATGCCTGCAAAAAAGTATCTGTGGCTGTTATATCCACATCCATTATACCTTTAAGGCAACAATTTTCTATTTCATACTGTCTTTTTAACAGAAGCTCACCTTTCATATCTTCACCTAGGTCATTGACATAGGTTACATTTCCTAATCGCCCGTCGTAGTATACGCTGGCCAAAGGTGAACGCCAATCAAGTATCATGGGAATATCCCAATCAGGTCTTAAAAGCGACAACTTTCCTACATAAAATTTCTCTATGTTTTCTTTGCCATCCTCCCTAAAATCTATTCTGGCAAAGTATGGTTTTTCCTTTGATTTTTCCAATCTGTCAAAATTCAATTCAAGTTCGTCAAGAAGTCTTGTATGAAGCATTATTGAAACATAACTTAAACTGCTGTCCGTTGGATCCAAATTAGCATAAGCATCTTTGATTTCGTTTTTGTACAAATCCTTGTTCTGCTGGGATGCACCAATAATGTTTTCTATATATTCTACTGTTTCCTTTAGTCGTTTTTTTTCCAAACTGTAATCCTTATGATTTTCAAGTGCCATGTTTCCTCCCAAGAGCCTAGATTTATTAGATAATTCAAATCTTTTATATATTAACTCATATGATTAATCAGGTCAAGAAAGATTCTGATCTGCAATGTTTGCAACCATTAAAAAATCTTAAAGTAAAATACAAAAAATAAAAACTTACCATATAGGTAAGTCATAAATCAAATATATTAAGAAATTTGTGCTGCAATCATAATCTCACAAATTTATCTATTAACTTGAAAAGCCAATTTCCTTATTGCAGATTTCGAAATCACAAATATTGTAACAAGCTGCACCGGTATTAAAAAGGCACACTGCATCATCCTGGTAAGAAGCAAAGGCTTGTAAGAAGCTCCATACAATATGGATATCCAAAATGTGTTTAAAAGCAAACTCAATACGAGCTGATTAATTCCAATTGCAACTGAAATCCTTGCGATAGACTGCTTCTCATGTAAGAAAACGCCGTATATAATTCCCGTAATAAATGCCGTTAAGGTAAACCCAGGAAAATATGCTCCAATGGGAAATAAAATAGCTCCAAAAAAATCCCCTAAAGCCGCAACTATTCCTCCCTTAACAGGTCCCAATAACATTGCAGCTATTACAACAGGAACAAAGCCAAAGCCTATTTTGATATTCCAAGCTGAAATTGAAAAAAATCTTGATAAAACTATTTCCATAGCAACAAACATGCCTGCCATTGCAACGGAATTTGAATCGAATTTTAATTCTTTTAATGATATTTTGTTCATAAATCTCCTTTCATGTTCCAACTACGAAAGAAGCAAATAAATAGCGGATGCGAAACTGTACCGCAAGCTTAATAGCTTCTCGCCCGAAGGCAACCTCCCATCCTTCGGTACTTAACGCACTGGTTTCTACTCTAATTTATATTTAATATATTTTTATATCTAATTTACACTTGTATATTTTGATACTTTATTTCACTGTTAACATTTCACAGGCTTTAACCGCTTGATCAAGAAGAATTGTAGTAGTTATAGTTCCTACGCCACCTGCTGCAGGGTTTATTGCTTTGACTTTACCAAATGTGCTGCTGTAGTCAACGTCACCACATATGCTCCCTGTGCCGTCATCATTTATTCCCACATCTATAACAACTGTATTTTCTGTAAAGTAATCTTCATTCATAAACTTCGCCTTGCCGATTGCAGCAACAACAATATCTGCGCTTCTTGTTACTTCTTTCATGTTGCCTGTTCTTGAGTGACAAATTACTACTGTTGCATTTTCATCTAAAAGAAGCATTGAAAGGGGTTTGCCTACAACAAGACTTCTTCCGGCAACAGCTATATTCGCTCCCTTAAGAGGAACTTTATAATATTTAAGCATCTCAACGACTGCCTTTGGAGTGCACGGAGCAAATCTTTTGCTATGTCCTTCAAAAATCTTTTCCATATTTAATGGTGACATGCAGTCAATATCTTTTCTTGGATCTATGATGTTTGATATGTATTCTTGGTCCAAATGACTTGGAAGAGGTCTGAAAAGCATTATGCCGTGAATTTCACTGTTGCTGTTTGCATCCTCTATAGTATTTTTAAGAACCTCTGTTGAAACATCCGCTGGAAGTTCACTTACAATGCCTTCAATACCTAGACTTTTACAGTTCTTTAAAATGCTTCTTTCATAAAATACATCATCTTCCCTTGCTCCAACCCTTATAATAATTATCCTTGGAACAATTCCTTTTTCTTTTAGATTTGAAACTCTTTCTTTAATACTTTCTTTTAAAAAATCCGCAACGGGTTTTCCTACCATTTTTATTGTTTCTACAGACATTTTATCCTCCTGTTAAATAATAAAAAATTATGTGCTTAATGCTTCAAGAACCTTTTCATAAACTTCATCCGCCATTTTTGTTCCGTCCATTACCAGCTTTTCAGCTTTTTCCTTCTTAACGCTCACATATTCTTCATCATTTATAGAATTTAGATTTATAAGCACATTCAAATATGCACTGTTTAAGGCAGCCTTAAGGCACTGAACTCCAACACCAACATCACTTATTATATTTTTTGAAGATATCGGTAATATTTCTTTGTGCAAACCAATTGCGTCATAAGTTAACTCTAAGGTCTCATATGGTGCACTACAAGCTGATTTAAGACACACTTGAAGGACTTTTTCCTTTTCATTTTTTTCCTCTTTGTTATTTGAAGGCATTGCATAAGCTTTTGATAAGGGTTCGAATAATTCTGCATCCTTATCTACCAAGCATATAAACCTTTCGCGCAGTTCTGTACTTTTACTGATTAATCTTTCATGTTCTTCTTTATTGTCTATGAATTTTTTCTTTCCATAAGAAAAATTAGCAACCATTGTATTCAGTGCAATTCCTAAAGCAGCAACAAAAGCTGCTGCACCACCGCCGCCCGGAACAGGTTTTTTTAAAGCTAATTCCATAGAAAACTGACTGCAGGATAATTCTGTTAACATATTTCACCTCGTATTATTATTTATGGTAAACTCTGAAATACATAAGAGGAACAATAATTCCTCCTCCGATAAAGTTTCCTATTGCTACAGGAATAAAATTATCAGCAAACATTTTTGATAAAGTAATAGAGTGATCAAAAATTGCAGCCATCGGAAGATAAAACATATTGGCAACAACATGTTCATATCCGCAAAGTACAAAAAGCATTATCGGAAACCAACATCCCAATATTTTACCAGTAGTATCTTTTGCAGTTGTGGCAAACCACACAGCAAGCGAAACTAAAATATTGCATAGAATCCCCTTGTATAAAGCCTCCATAAATGTAAGAGACATCTTAGAATTAGCTATATTTACTATGGTTTCAGAAAGAGCAGGATTATTATATGCTCCTCCGGCGTACAAAAGCGCCACCGCTATTAATGACCCCATAAAATTACCAACAAACACCTGCATGAGACTTAACATATAATCTTTGAGAGAAATTTTCTTCTGAAGGTACGCAAATGTCATAAGACAGTTTCCGGTAAAAAGTTCTCCACCTACAAGAACAATGAGCATTAACCCAACTGGGAAAACAGCCGCTCTTATGAACGGATTTTCATATGAACACATAAATCCTTGAGCTCCCAGGGAAATATAAAGTCCTGCCATTATGCTCATGATAAATCTTTTTCGAACAGTCAGGGCTACTTTATTCTGTGCTGATGTAATCAGAACTTCTGAAGTTTCTTTTGGCGTAAAACAAGCATTGCTCAAAACAGTAACTCCTTTGCTAAAATTTTGTTAAAAGGCTGCAAAGCAGCCTTTTAACATTAAAACAATCCTATTATTTTTCCTTCAACATCTACATCTATACTTTCTGCAGCAGGAACTTTTGGAAGTCCCGGCATCTTCATAATATCACCTGTTAAAGCAACCAAAAATCCTGCTCCTGCAGAAATTGTAATGTCTCTTATTGTAATCTTAAATCCTTTTGGCCTTCCAAGAATCTTAGGATCATCTGTCAATGAATATTGATTTTTCGCCATACATATTGGAAGATTTCCAAAACCAAGCTTCTCGAAATTTGCTATTTCCTTGTTAGCTTTATTAGAAAATTCAACATCATCTGCTCCGTACAGCTTTCTCGCTATTGCTTTTATTTTTTCCTTTATAGAAATATCTGACTCGTATGCAAACTCCATCTCACTTTCTTTTTCGGAAAGTCTTAAAACTTCCTGAGCAAGCTCAATTCCGCCTTGGCTACCTTTTCCCCAAACTTCGGAAAGTGCTACATTTACCCCAAGTTTCTTACACTTCTCTTTTATGAGGTTAAGTTCTGCTTCTGTATCTGTAGGAAACTTATTTATTGCAACCACTGCAGGAAGCTTGAACACCTGGGTAATGTTTTCAACATGCTTAAGAAGGTTTGGAAGTCCCTTTTCAAGAGCATCAAGATTTTCTTCTCCTAAATCTGTCTTAGAAACTCCACCGTTATATTTTAATGCTTTAACCGTAGCAACTATAACAACAGCATTTGGTTTTAAACCTGTCTTGCGGCATTTAATATCAATAAATTTTTCAGCACCAAGATCTGCCCCGAATCCTGCTTCCGTTATAGTATAATCTGCAATCTTACTTGCCATTTTTGTTGCAATAACAGAGTTGCAACCGTGAGCAATATTTGCAAATGGTCCGCCGTGAATGAATGCCGGAGTTCCTTCTAAAGTCTGTACAAGATTAGGTTTTAATGCATCCTTTAACAATGCAGCCATTGCACCTTGGGCTTTAAGCTGTCCTGCTGTAACAGGCTGTCCATCTCTTGTATAAGCAACAATTATGTTGGAAAGGTTTTTCTTTAATTCAGAAATGTCGTTAGAAAGACAGAATACAGCCATTACTTCAGAAGCAACTGTAATATCGAATCCATCTTCTCTTGTAACTCCTTCACTTTTTCCACCTAAACCGTCGACTATGTGGCGCAACTGCCTGTCATTCATGTCAACAGCTCTTCTCCATACTATTCTTCTTGTGTCAATATTTAATTTATTTCCCTGATGAATATGATTATCAATCATAGCAGCCAGCAGATTATTTGCAGCTCCTATGGCATGAAAATCTCCGGTAAAGTGCAGGTTTATGTCTTCCATTGGAATAACCTGTGCATAACCTCCTCCTGCAGCTCCTCCCTTAACTCCAAAAACCGGACCTAATGAAGGCTCACGAAGGGCAATTATCGTTTTTTTACCAAGTTTTGAAAGAGCATCTCCCAATCCAATGGTTGTTGTTGTTTTTCCTTCTCCAGCAGGTGTAGGATTAATTGCAGTTACTAAAATCAGTTTTGAATTTTTTTTATCTTTTAAATCGCTCAACAAGTATCTGTAATCGATTTTAGCTTTGTATTTACCATAATTTTCAACATATTTATCGGGTATTCCCATTTTATCAGCTATGTTGTTTATTACTTCAGGTACCGCTTGCTGTGCTATTTCTATATCACTTAAATATTTTTGAGCCATAAATCCTCCATCACTATAGATTTTTATTGTTTAGGTACTTTATTATTTTTTAGAATTACCTCCGCCGTATAATGCATCCAGTTCATAGCCTTCAACTTTTGCATTGAAGCTATATTCAGCTGATGGGAAAGTTCCTTCCAATGTTTCTTTGTGGAATTCATTTAATCCTTCTACCATTTCTTTTCTTATGTTTTTAAATAATTTTACGAATTTTGGTTTGAAATCACCGTACATTCCCAGCAAATCCTGAGTAACAAGTACCTGGCAATCAACATAAGGTCCAGCTCCAATACCAAGTACAGGAATTTTTATAGCTTCTGCCAATGTTTTAGCTACTCCTTTTGGCACACATTCCAATACCATAGAAAAACAACCAGCTTTTTCAAGGGCTTTAGCATCTTCGATTAATTTTGCAGCTGACTCCGGTGTTCCACCCTGAACTCTAAAACCACCCAAAGAAGTTGCTGTCTGAGGAGTAAGTCCGATGTGTCCCATAACAGGAATTCCTGCTTTAACCATTGCAGCTATTGTATCAGCCATTTCAACTCCGCCTTCAAGCTTAACACAATCGCAGCCTGTCTCTTTTATTAACCTATTTGCACTCATGATAGCTTGTTCTTTACTAACATTGTACGAACCAAAAGGCATGTCTCCAACTATAAATGTTTCCGGTGCTCCTTTAACAACAGGTCTGATATGATGAACCATATCATCCATGGTAACAGGTGTTGTTCCGCTATATCCAAGCATTATCATACCCAATGAATCTCCGACAAGTATTATCTCACAATCGCTTTCATTAACGATAGAAGCAGTTGTATAATCATAAGCTGTTACATATGAAAATTTTCTACCTTCTTCTTTAAATTTCTTGAAGTCCATGATTGTCATTTTCTTTTTCATTTTAATATCTCCTTTTATATTTTATTTAAACGAAATTAATCGTTTTCCTTTACTGTTGAATTATTTTTCTACATAAAATATTTTAAAAATGTAAAATTAGTTTTTCTCATGTGGTATTACCACTAGCAATTATTATATATACTCTTTATAAAAATGTCAATAGTTATATGATTGTTTACATTTTATTTTTTGCCTATTTATCAGTGTTTTGTTTGATATTATATTGACAACATCGAAAATTTATTATACAAAACACTTTCTTTGTGGTAATACATCTTCTTTTTTATTTTGCAAAATAAGAGGAGCCTATCAAGCTCCCAAAAACTCATTTACTTTATCTGATACATTTTCTCTTTCATAAGAACAAGATTAGTAAGCACTTTATTTACAGGAGTATCTATATTATATTTTTCCCCTTCTCTAACAATAGCTCCGTTTATGTTGCTTATTTCTGTTTTTCTTTTGTTGTTTACATCCGCAAGCATGGACGAAATATTGTCTTTTGTAACTCTTGCAACTTCCTTACAGTGATCTGCCGGATTTGGAGTAGCTAAATTTATTCCTGCAGCTTTTGCAACCATTTCAGCTTCCTTTACAGCCTCTCCTAAAATATTTTCTGTTTCAGGATTTTCAAGAAGCTGTCCATTCTTTAATCCCGTAAGAGCTGTAAGAGCATTAATTCCAACATTTACAAGCACCTTGTCCCATATAATTCCCATAACATTAGTAGATACTTTTACAGGTTTCAGCCCTGCATCTTCAAGCACTTTTGCAATGCCTTTTATTTTTTCTGTAACTTTACCGTCCAATTCTCCAATAACAGTAGCTCCGTGACCTGCATGTTTTACTCTTCCGGGCCCCAATAAATTAGCACCATGAGAAGTTGTTCCCGTTATTATTTGTTCTTTCTTAACAATAGTTTCCAGTTTTTCAATATTACCTAACCCATTTTGCAAAGTAAGAACAATTGTATCTTCTCCTATTACAGCTTTGTTTTGCGCTATTGCTATATCAGTAATAGTGGACTTAACAAAAACTATAGCCAGTTCAACTACTCCAACTTCATTTGGATCAGATGTAGCCTTAATACCTTTTATATATCTGTCTCCGCTGGTTCCTTCCATCCATAGACCATCTCGATTAATATTATCTACATGTTCCTTATAAACATCTAGGAAATATACTTCATTCCCTGCTTCCGCAAGAAATCCTCCATATATACTCCCCATAGCACCTGCGCCTATAATTGCAACTTTCATTTTTATCTCCTTATTATTATTTTTTTACTTTAGTTACATAAGTCCCGTAATCTTTGGAAGCCATGTTATTATATCAGGGAAATAAGTAATTAATAACAATACAGCTATTTCTGACAGCAAGAAAGGCATTATCCTTTTGCTGATATCTCCTATGGATATTTTTGCAATCCCGCTAGCAACAAATAAATTAACAGCCATAGGAGGTGTTATCATCCCTATTGACGTATTAATTACCATGATTATACCAAGCGCAACCGGATGCACTCCAAGCCCTGTAACCAACGGCAAAAGCATTGGCGTAATCAATAGTATTATTGATTGGGTTTCTAAGAAACATCCAAGGAAAAGTAAAACAAAGTTAACTAAAAATAATATTATATATTTACTGCTAAAAGCATTTAAAACTGCCCCTGCAATTGTAGTAGGAATATTAGCACTGGTCATAAGCCAAGAAAATGGTGCTGATAAACATACAACAAACAATATAGCAGCAGTTGATGAAGCAGATTTGGATAATATTGCTGGTAAATCTCTCCACTTAAGTTCCTTATAAACAAACATCGCCACAATAAACGAATATACAACAGCAACAGCAGAAGCTTCAGTAGGAGTAAAGATACCTCCGTATATTCCGCCAAGAATTATTATTGGCATTAGTAATGCCCATATGGCATCTATAAATGATCTTAAAAATTTATCTACAGTCAAATTTTCATTTTGCTTTATTTCATATTTTCCGCAAGTAATAATTGCTACGAGAATAATTACAGATGCTAGCATAAGTCCAGGAACAAATCCAGCCATAAACATAGTTCCAATTGAAACATTTGCGATAATAGCATATGTAACCATTGATATGCTAGGCGGAATGACAACCCCTAAAGTTCCAGATGAAGCTGCTACAGCTGCAGCTCTGTCTTTGGGATAACCGGCTTTTTCCATATTTGGAATCATGATTCCTCCTATTGCCGCAACAGTAGCGGCATTTGATCCGGATATTGCACCAAAAAATGCGGAAGCTATAGTTGTAATAATAGACAAACTAGACGGAAGCCTCCCGAGCAAAACTCTTGCAAATTCAATTAGCCTTTTGGATATTCCTCCTTTTTCCATTAAATCTCCTGAAAGGATAAAAAAAGGCACAGCCATTAATGGAAAGCTATCGAGAGATGTGAACAACCTTTGTGCTATTATTACTATGTTTGTATTCATCGTTCCAGTTGTAAGAGCTACAATAGCTGCTATCCCCAAAGAAATGGAAATAGGAACATTTAGCAGCAGCATAAGTCCCAAAGTACCGAATAAAGTAATGGCCATTTATTCCACCTCCTGTGCATTTTCATCTACAAATTTTCTTATTGCATACTGCAAAGTACGTACAAGCATAAGAGTTAGGCCAACAGGCATAGCTGAATATACTATCCATGTAGGCAGTTGCATAGCAGGAGTAACTTGTCCCATTTTAAGCAGCTTAGATACAAGCCCGACAGAAACATATGTCATAAATCCGCAAAACCCTAAGATAATTAAAGTTCTTAGCATAAATGTATATTTCTTAGTTGATTCAGGTAATGCATTAACAAAATTGTCAACTGTAAAATGTGCGTTATTCTTAGCACCAACACCAATTCCTAGAAATACAATCCAAATCATCATATATCTAGCCGCTTCTTCAGACCAAGGAATAATCATTATTTTAGTAAATCTAAAAAATGTTGCTATGAAAATTATGATAACCATACACGGGAGCAGTACAGTTATAGCATTCTCCTCAAAATTATCTAGAAATTTTAATATTTTTTTCATTGTACCTCCATTTAACAACTTGTATCATTCATGGTAAAGGATGGAGTCCTTATGTTCTCCATCCCCCCATTTTTCTCTATTTAATTGCCTTTTAAAGCATTTACATAATCTTGATTGATTTCATCAGCATATTGATCATACACCGGTTGGCATGCTTCCTGCCATAAAGATTTATCAACCTCAGTAACTGTAACACCATATGATTTTATTGTATCTACTAGCTCATTATCCATTTTTATACAATACTCTCTTTCCCAAGTTCTTGCTTCCTTTTCAGCTTTTACAATAGCATCCTGCACTTCTTTAGGATAACTATCAAAAGCAGATTGGCTTATAAGCATTACTGCCGGAGAGTATACATGTCCAGTCAAAGACAGATATTTTTGAGCTTCATACAGCTTGTTCGAGTTAAATACAACAAGAGGATTTTCTTGACCATCTATAGTACCTTGCTGCAAGGCTGTAAAAACTTCAGACCAAGCCATCGGTGTTGGTATCGCTTTCAGCTGTTGAAATGTTGATATGTGTATTGGATTTTCCATAGTTCTTATTTTCTTTCCTGCAATGTCATCCGGAGTAACTATTTCTTGTTTATTATTTGAGACGTTTCTAAATCCGTTTTCCCAAAATCCCAACGCCTTAATTCCTAGAGGCTCAAGAGTAGCTAAAATTTGTTGCCCTATTTCTCCGTCCATTACCTCATATGCCTTTTCTCTATCTGTAATTAAAAATGGAAGGTCAAAAACCTGAAAATCCTTTGAAAAATTAGGGAGAGGTCCAGTTGAACTAACTACCATTTCCAACGTTCCCAAACTTAAACCCTCTATCATATCTCTTTCATTCCCTAATTGACCGCTAGGGAATATCTGAACATCCACTTTGCCGTCAGTATATTCTTCTACTTTTTTTTCAAACTCTTGAGCTCCCAATGCATAATGGCTATCAAGCTCTGTTGCAGTTCCAACCCTTATTACTATTTTCTCATCAGACGGAGACGAAGCCGCCGGTTCGGATGAAGAACTATCTTTGTCTCCTCCGCTACATGCAGAAAGTGAAAATACAAGAGACAACACTAATAATATTGATACAACCTTTTTCATTTTATTACTTCCTCCTAATATATATATATTTATAATACGTTTTCCACAATATCAGGCCCTGAACATTATATAATAAGCATGTCCATTTTTAATCATATTTGCTGATTCTTATTCCTTCCACCGACAAATACAGCACCCCAATTATTGTCAAAACATAAAAAACATTTTATTACTATTAAAAGAATTATAATTAGATTTAACTAGCGCATCCAAATCCTATTAACAAACAAAAATTACTTTACTTGTTTTTCTAATTATAATCCTATCTTTATAGTTTAAAATTAACAGCAAAAACATAATCGTTTTCCTCGTTTATATACAAGACATGAATTCTCCGCACTACACATAGCATATAATTAATAAATTCGTGGTATTACCTCTTGAAGGTATTATACACAATGCATTATTAATTGTCAACATTAAATACAAAAATTATAATTATTATTTGTTCATTTATCAACGATTTTGATATTTTATTATCAAACTTTTAATCTAACGTCTTAAAGAGGTGGTATTACTACTCTATATATTCATAATATAAAAATTAATAATATTTTACAAATAATTATTTAAGCGTAAAAAAATCTGCTGACAACATGTTAGCAGATTTTTATTTTTCTAATTTTTTTATATTAAATCTTTCAATCCTTTAATCATATGATACCGCATCGCTAGTTTAGCACCTTCACCATCACGTGCTATTATAAATTTCAGAATATTATCATGGTTTTCAAATGCATTAGTTTTCAAATCTGGTCCAAGCATTTCATAATTGTTTGATATGATACCAAAATACATCCATTCATGTAAAGATGGTAGTATTTTTTTCATTATATCATTATGTGTAGCATCCGCTAGCGCTTTATGAAATTTTTGATCAGCCTCAACAAAAGCCTTGTTATCTTCAATAATCAATTTCTTTTCTTCTTCCGCCAAATACCTTATGTTATCAATTTCTTGATCAGTAGCATTTTCAACAACCATTTTCATAGCTTCTCCTTCGAGAATCATTCGGACATTGTACCAATCAGATAATAATTTTTTTTGATTTCCAACCGTATTAAAACCGAATGGATCCGGAATAACGTCTGGGTTTTCACTTACAAATGTCCCAACCCCTCTTCTGATAGTTAGAACACCACTTGCAACTAAATATTTTATAGCTTCTCTTATGCATGGACGGCTTACCCCCATTTGTTCTGCCAGAGCTCTTTCATTTGGAAGTTTTTCGCTGGGTTCATATTTTTTTTCAACTAAAATCATATTGCGAAGATGCTCTGCAACGTTCCTTGAAAGTGATTGTTGTGTTGATCCCATTTTTTTCCCCTTTCGTAAAGAATATATTAATTATTATATCAGCAAAAAAATTCGTGTCAATAATATAGCTATTTTATGAACTTATGCAAAATAAGAAATATTGCATACAGCAAATTCCGCCTAAATTTTCTGGTAATATTTCTATAAATGCACAATTTTCAACATTTTTTAATAAAAAAAGTCGTAAGATTTCATTTTAATCTTACGACTTTTTTATATCTTGCAACCTTTATCTATACAAAGGTTATTCAGGCTTCTTTTGTTATTCTACTGGTATTTGGAACTCACAATACATATTGATACAAGGACTTATAAGAACCTGCCCTGCCAAGAATATCACTCTTATATCACCGTTGATTTTATATCCCTTATCTGATATATATTTCAACATTTTTTCAATTTGATTTTTTCGATCGAAAATTCTGCATTTACTAATCATGCATACATACTTTCCCGATTTACTCTTATGCACATAGAAACCCTCAGGAACTATATCACACTTATCATTTAATTGAATCGCAACATTTACAGACGAGTCTTTATAAGAACTCCATTCAAAGTTTTCATTAATTAAAGCCATATAACAAGTATTTGAAAATATTTGTATAAAAAATGCTTCGTTTTTGCTCAATTTTTTTTCAACAGCAGACATTGTATAGAAAAAATCATTGTAATTTGTTATTTCCCTGTTTGTTTTTTTAACTAAAGAATATCGATCATCAAATGATTTTTCCTCGATAATATTACACCTATCCAATAAGTTTTCACCATTTAGATATCTAATCTTTAATTCTAAATTTTCTTTTTTGTTCTGAAGCTGCTGAATTTGTGTATTTATTGTTTGCAAATTTTTCTCAAGAATGTCTTTCGCAAAATCCCTGTCTGCATTTTCAAACAAATCTTTAATCTGCGCAATTGAAAAATTCTGTTTCCTTAGTTCGCAAATAACCTTTACACATCTGTATCTTTCAACTGAGTAGTATCTATATAATGTTTGCGGGTCTATATAATCTGGAGTAAGCAATCCCTCCCTATCATAATATCTTAATGTTTCAGCCGTTATGTTGCAAATTTCTGCAAACTTTGAAACACTTAATAAACCATCTTTACAAACATTCATATAACTACCTTCTTATGTTAATTTTTATAATGACCTTGGGAAACATGCTCCTCCACATGCAAGACAGTTACCACCGCAACCATTGAATTTCTTAGAGTCTTCATCTCCGTCGTCATTGTCATCATTATCACCATTGTTAGCATTTAACATTTCATCTGCATCTTTTGAATTGTCTCCGCTTTCAACTGCATAAAGATTTAAAATTTCTTTAAGACCTTTTGCAAGCTGATCTGGACATGATGAAACATCATTAGCTCCTGGACACTTAATACCTTCGAAATCTTCAATAACTTCAGCCATTTCCATTCCGTCTATCAAATGTATTATACCAGTTGTATTTCCTACACATGGGTCGCCTAAAAATTCAACAGTAGTAACTTTAGTTCCGTTAGTTCCAATTACAAAGCTTGTAGTACATGTTGAGCCGTCAGCTTCGAATTCAAACTTTCTAACTCCTTCTTCTGCACCAGCTTCAGTAATTTCTTTTAAACGTTCAGATGCAGGAAGAACAGCTTCTTCTTCTATAAAAGTACCGCCTAATGCTTCTACATCTACATCAGCTTCTTGAAGAGCTTTTGTAACTGCTGTTAAAAGTCCCTCAGATGATTTTGTTGCTCCAGAAATCATATCTACATCAAGTCTTTGTGTTTCAAGAATTTTATCAATTATTTGAGGCATTGCTTTGCCGCCAATATCAGGTGTTTCATTTGAAGTAACTTTAATATCTTCTATTTTTGTTTCAGAAAGTGTAACTTCTGCAGTCATGCTTCCTTCAAATCCTTTACCTTCACCTGTATATACTCCTGCTGTATACTTTGCTTCCTCAACTGGTTTTTGTGTCTCCTGTGTTTCTTCTGCTGGAGTTGCGCAAGCAGTAAGCATTAATGCTAACACTGTAACGATTGTTAAATTTTTAATTATTTTTTTCATTTTTCCTCTCCTATTATAATACTATAGTCTACAATTCAAGTCAATAATTGTATCTTTTTTATCATAACACTTTGTGCTGCACAAAGGTCAATGTTAAATCTAGAGACAAATTAATTAATTTTGCAGGATAGCAATACATATAGCAATATAAAAACACTTGTTGATAAATTGTTACTTTATTATCAATAATAAAAAGAAGGAGAACTTTTTATTCACCTTCCTTTTAATAAGTGCTTAATATATTGTGAGCAATTTACTGTTAAATCTACGGTACACCTAACATTATAGAAAATTAAGAATCTTCAAATAACGCATCAGAAAAATTCATGCTGCACTTTCCAGAGAACCAACTGCCGACCAAATAAACTTTATATACTCCTTTTCCTAACGAAATATCATTATTGTTAATTATATTATCATAAAATACAACTTCTTCTGAGGCATCATTAATTAATAGAAGCTTGATATCTCCATTTCTTTTTTCTGCTTGAATATTCAATGTTGTATTATCAATAACAGACAGAGCTCCCAATCGGACATTACCACCCATCATGCAATACCGAGCAACAGTTTCATTTTTGCTAGTCTCCATAATACTATAAAACCATGAATAATATATATTGTCGTACTCAGAAGCTAGAACTTCTGCAGACTCATCAATATATTTATTATAAACAACATCTTTACTTAGACTGTTTAATAACAAACATATGCCTATAATAAATACAATCTTTTTAACAACATTCTTAATTTTTTTAATATCCATAAAATCCTCTTCAAATATTGCCTGTTTTATTCATAAAAAATAATTAACCAAAATGAGCTTTTTGCTATGACCAGTATAGCACAAGATATAAAATTCCGTCTATGTTAATTATAAACACTCAGATATTCATGGACGCTGTCATTGTCATCTTGCACATTTTGAATTATCTCATTGACAATCTTGATACTATTAACCTAATGTCACCAATAGCACTTCAATTAGCAACAGGTATATATATGATCGTTGGTAGCGCAACCTGGATGCATAACCACCAATAAAGCATATCAACCACATTTTTAAAACATCAATAGCTATTACTCCATCATTTGCAATTAATAAAATTGCGACACTAATGCAAATACTTCCCAACAATATTCCGAACTTAAATATATCTCCAATATGAAACAACATATCTTTGAATTTTGTACGGGTAGAAAAATATATTTTACCATCTGTGCGTGTACCCATACCGAAAATAATATCGTGCATATCACCCGTAAAATAAAAAAGGAAATTTATAATTAAAGCTAAGCAAATCACTAAACTTAAAATGTTAATATGTAAGTTCCCGTTTTCTATCAATAATATTTTCAAAATTAAGCCGATTACAGAAAGTACAAGTAGCACCGAAATAAAAACTATAGATTTTTTTATAGGAACACTAAGTAAATTGGTTTGCTTTTTTTCCGCTATTTCTAACTTCGTCTCACCAACTTCATCAGAATCAACTTCAAATATTATGTACAAATTATTCTGGCATATAATTTTCACACCCTCGTTTTTCATATTTTCAATCTCTGTATCTATCTGTTCGTCTAAACGTTTATGGAAAATTGCGCATGATTTTGAAGACTTAGTCTTTGCATAACAAAGTTTTAATATGTTGCAAAATTCTCCTATCATTCCACAAAGATAATAGCCTTCTGTCATTTGATTTCTTATAAATCCAATCAGTGCAGCACTTTCGTAAAACTGATAATTATTATATATTATTTTATATTTATAGTTGCTTTTCTTGAACATATCTTTATATCCAAACCTTTTCTTATTCTTCTAATAATCACACTTTAAGGTTATTTAAACTTTATATTTCGACATTATATCATAAAGTCAAACATCCAGCAACAGAAACTCTTGTGAATGTTGATTTTCCAAAGGCTTTTCATTCTGTATTCATGCTTAGCTGCAGCATTTTAACTAAATTACTTATTTAATAAAGAAATTTTATATAAAACTGCAATGAGCATATACTCCAAGAGCAATTTCATTTCAATAACAAGCAAAAAGCAAAACAGGAGCTATCCTGTTTTGCTTTTTATAATCCGCTATTTAAAAGCGTTAGATGAAGGTTTTGATATGTTCTTCAGAGCAACTTCTGCATTGTCCTGAAGCTTTGACTCAACAGAAATATCCCCTAATGAGACCATTCCTACTAGACAGTTATTTTCTACAACCGGCAATCTTCGTATCTGCTTTTCACCCATTATTCTTGCAGCTTCATGCACATCCATTTCAGGAGATCCTACTGCAGGATTTGAAGTCATAACTTCCTTTACCGACTTAGATTGATTATTTGATGCAACAGATCTTAGAGTAATATCTCTGTCTGTGACAATGCCAATAATTTTTCCTTGATTAGTAATAGGAATTGAGCCTACATCATGTTGTTTCATTAATTGAGCTGCAGCTTCTATTGAGTCATCTTGTTTTAAGCTGGCAATTTCTTTGGACATTATATCTCTTAATTTCAATAAAAACACCTCCGATTATATAGTTCCCTCAGCATATGTTTTTATTAGTGAAGTAATGCGAAATTATTTTTGAAATATTTTTACTATCTCTCAAAAAATTCAAGAAAAAAATCAAATAAAAAATTTTATATTTACAGCACTATAACACCTTAAACATGTTTTTATGCTCGTTAAAAATATTAAATTAATATTTTTTTATGAATTTTTTTAACTCTTCAACAGAACGATTTAAAACAAGTTCTATGGGAAATTCTGCTTCTTTTATTACTTCCATTGCCAAGTCATGGTTTCCCACTGCAGTATCTGTATGAGCGTCACTGCCAATTACTATAGGAACACCATATTTCTTGCACAATTTAAGCATTTCAATATCATTTTTCTTTGTATCTCTTCTGTAATTATTAGGATCAAGAGAAGAGTTATTTAATTCAAGCAAAACTTTATGTTTTTTTGCTCCTAAAACAAGAGCTTTAAAATCCACTAAAAAGTTACTGTCATCAGGATGGCCTATTATGTTTACATATGGATTTTTCATAACATTTAAATAGGCTTTCGTATTTTCTTCTTTTGTTCCCGGTACAATACACGGCAAATGCATACTTGCAATAACAATATCTAAATTTTTCAACAAGGTATCTTTCAAATCCACATTTCCTTCGTAATCCATTATGTTCACTTCAGAACCCATAAGCAATTCAACTCCGTACATGTTTCTGTCAACTGCACCCAAATTTGCAAAGTAGAAATCTGTAGCTGAACCGGGCATTTTAGGTCCGTGCTCTGTTATGGCCAGAAGCTCTAATCCTTTTTCTTTTGCTGCAGCAGCCATTTCACGTATGGTACTGTAAGCGTGGCCGCTGGCTAATGTGTGTGTATGTGTATCCAATATAAATTTCATTTATTATCCTTCCCTATTTCTATAGTTTCACGTCGTAATGGCTTTTATTATAAACTAATTCATAATTAATTTCCACAACAATTAATTCACTAAAATGGTGACACAGAGACTGGATTATTGTCATCTTAACTTTTAGTTATGGTACAAAAGCCCTGGCAGTAAGCTCTTGGCTGGTTCAATCAGGTCAATCAATTTTTACAGCTGCATTCATACCGAGAATTACAAGTAACATAATTGATAAAATTGCAAGCTGCTTGTTAGTTTCTTTTCTCATGATTAGAATACCCCAAAAATATACACAGAAGGTTTAAATGGAAAGAAGCAAAAAAATTATCTTTGTATCTTACTGTATATTGAATCAAAATTCTGTTGCATATCCTCTGGCACGAGCCAATGGACCATATAGTGACATAATAACAGAGCTTTTAAATAGCGGTTCAGGAATTCATCAGTTGCCATGTCCTGAATTTAGGTTTTTTGGACTTAAAAGGAATCCAATGACGAAGTATGAATACAATACAAATGATTTTAGAAAGATCAATAAAAAACTTGCCTTAGATACAGCAGGTGTAATGAAAGAATATATTGACAACGGTTATGAAATTTAAATTCGAAACTATATGTTTCTTTTTTTCTGGAACGCATTAAGCCTTCTATTCCAAATTCTTTATATGCATTCACCCATCTTATGATAATAGATTTGTTAGAAACACAATATTTATTGGCTATATATTCATATCCACCTTCATCTGACATATATGCCTGCACTACTTTCGCCTTAAATTCGTAACTATATTTTGCCATGTAAAAACCGACCTCCCATCAATTAAATTTTTGGTCTAACTTTTGGGGGTCGGTTCAAAATCCGGAACTTTTTAATTATTTTCCTACAAAGGCTGCTGCATTATCTCCAGCAATTCTTCCGAATACAGTTATATCAGCAACTGCGTTTCCACCGATTCTGTTTCCACCGTGAATTCCTCCAGTAACTTCACCTGCAGCATACAGTCCTACAACCGGTTCGCCAGATTCGTTCATAACCTGTGTGCTTGTGTTAATAGTAACACCGCCCATTGTGTGGTGAACTGCAGGGGATATTTCAACTGCGTAGAAAGGTCCTTCAACAAGTTCAACTTCCAATGATGTTCTGCCGAAATCAGGGTCTGATTTAGCTTTAACATCCTCATTGTATTTTGCAACAGTTGCTTCTAAAGTGGCTGCGTCAACATTCATAATGCCAGCAAGTTCTTCGAGAGTCTGAGCTTCCTTCAAAAGTCCTTGGTTTTTATATTTTTCATAAGTAGATGCATTTGAGTATGTCTGATTGTCAAGAACCAAGAATGCAGTAGATTCATTTTGCTCAAGTATAGCTTTTGATACAACATCTCTTGTTTCAAGTTCATTTACAAATCTCTGCGCTTCATGGTTAACAAGTATAGCACCGTCACCTCTTATACCTTCAGTAATCATTTCGTTGATTTTTGGAACTACTGTAGGATGTGTCTGAATCTGGTCAATATCAGTCAATGAAACATTAAGATTTTCTACCATTGCCAATGCGTCACCTGTTGCTCCCGGTGAGTTTGTAGTTCCGAATCCTTTAAGCGCCGGATTAAATTTTTCAACCATTTCAGGGTTTGCTCCAAATCCACCTGTAGCTAATATTACAGCTTTTGCATTAATATTGTAGCTGTTCCCATCTTCATTTTCAACTTTAATTCCAGTTACAGTATTTCCTTCTGACGTTATCTCAACTGCCTTAGTGTTTAATCTAACTTCAATTCCAAGTTCCTTAACCTGATTGCTGAAAACATCCATTAAATGAGTCCCTATTGGCATTCCACCAGGCGCTTTATGTAATCTATCTACGCTTTGTCCTCCTGATCTTCCAACTTCAGACAGGCTAGCGCCAAGGCTTTCAAGCCAGTAAATTGTGTCAGCAGAATTTTCTGTAAATACCTTTAAAAGTTCAGGATTATTAAGATTTTTTCCACCCTTCATAGTATCTTCATAGAAAAGTTCAGGGCTATCTTCTATTCCTTTTTCTTCTTGATATTTTGTTCCAGCTGCATTCATACCACCTGTTGCGTAGTTAGTATTTCCACCCATAAATGCATTTTTTTCAACAACTATTACGTTTGCTCCTTTGTTAGTAGCCTCTATTGCTGCTGTAAGTCCTGCTCCACCGGCTCCTACAATTACTATGTCAGTTGAAGCATCTTCAACATTTTCCTCCACTGCTTTAACTTCTTTTGCAGTAAGTACCGCATTTGATTGTTCTACAGCATCTTTAACAGCATTGATAAATGCAAAACTTGTTAAAGTTGCTCCTGTAACTGCATCAACATCTACAGAGTTTGAATCAATCATCTGTTTTGTCAGCTTAGCAATTACAGGATCAGTAAATCCTGACTCTGAACTTTCAACAACTTTTATATCCTTAATTTCGGAATTTTCCAAAGTAACTTCAACCTTAAATGGGCCGTATTTTCCGGTTCCTTCTCCTTGAACAGAAGTGCTTACAAGCTCTTCCGATTTATTCTCTTCAGCAGGCTGTTCAGCTTCTTTTTGCTGGCATGCAGTCATTGAGAAAACAAGCATTACTGCCAGCAGTAGTGATAACATTTTTTTCAATTTCATAAAAGCTCCTTTTTTGATATTTTTTTAACTTAACGTATTATAGACTTAATGCTAAATGTTGTCAATACTAATATTATTTTACTTAATTTAAAAAATATAAAGTTAATAAAATTATGTTTGTCTATTTTTTGACAATTATATCCTATAAAAAATACGCTTTGCAAATATATTATTATATAAATTTGCAACAAAAATCCCATCACAACAACACACTTGTAATATGATGCCGTAATGGGAGCATTATTCATAAAATTAATTATCCTCTTTCTAATCATTTTTTATTCGCTGTTCTTGGCGCGAAATCACCTTCTGGTAATTTATACCATGAACATCCTTTTGTGTCAACACTATCTGTTATCCTTTTCTCAGGTTTCGCATGATAATTAATCAAATACCAGATGACAACAACGCCCACTCATAAGATTCTAAATCCAAAGATTTAATAAACTTTCCGACTTATTTAGCTATACAACTAAAATGGTTTTGCATCTTTGTCATTAGGATCGAATTGCAGTGCATCTTGAATCATGAAAAAAACTCTGTTAGAAGAAAACATCGATGATGTTGTTCGAGAATCCAGCGCTGTCTGCACCGGATACTGCAATCGACTTCGCTGATGAACATAGTTTAGCCACGAATCAATAATATAACCGTCTGAATCTTCAAGAATTTCATAAGAAATATATCCTCTGTAGTTTTCCTTACCACTAGGAAAAGAAAATGCAGCAAAAGCATCAGTGGAGACCTGGTTTCCAAAGAAAGTATTTTCTTTTTCATAAGTTTCATACTCTAAACTGTAATATGGTGCCGCATAAGTTTGCTCGCCATCATCGTATAGAACATGACCTGAAAAATTTCCATTCTTTGACCAGCCACGGTCAACACCCCTATAAGTTGGCCATAGCTGAATAACTTCTGTTCCGAAAAACCCAGGATCTATAACCCAATCAAAGTAGTGAAAAATTTTCCATTGTTCCTGTTCACCTGAAAGTTCCACTGCTACACTTGTTATTCTCAGCTCCATAACATCATAAACAGTTGAAACATGAGTAACGTTTCCGTATTCTTGAGTAACTTCTCGACCATCATTTACAGCATAATCTTCCATATCAGTTACTACCCGAATTGCCCCATGACAATTAGAAATATCTTCTTCAGTAAGATCATTTAAAACAGTTTCTGGAAATCCCATATCCAACAAACTTACTCTTAAATCTTCGTATTTACTTTGCTTAGCCACGTTAATTTTTTCCCAAGACATAGGATATTTGCCAAAAAACAAATAACCTGAGACAATCCCCAAAACAAGAACCCCAAAAATAATTCTGGTTAAATTTTTATCTGATATTTTAATGGGCGCGATTTGAATTCCATTTCCTGACTTATTAAGTTCAGAGGACAAGCCACAAAGACTTCGGATAATATACACATATGCAATGAGAATTATAATTGCAATAATCCATCCACTATACTGAATCAAACCAAGTACACATAAAATAACATACCAAACAATAAGTGCAGAAATTCCGCTTATATTTTCAGTGGATTTTGATTTTATCTGCACAGAGCGAAAACCGCTGCGCAGGCAAAATAGCAAAACGAAAATTAAAGCAATATTGACATACTGCAAAGCAGTAATGGCAGGAAGTTGATAAATATATTTCTGCCAAATAGTTGCATTCAGTATCAACGCCGGAAAGAAATAAAAAATTCTGATGATTGAAATTATCCAACATGCTTTAAATCCAAAATTTTCATTACGCAAACAACGAATTCCAAGCAACATAAGCACAATGCCAATTGCAGGTAAAATATAATTAAGCCAAAGAAAATTCAGTGTCAATGTGCTCAATGCCAAACCCACAAGCACACGATTTATAGCCTTACTCCAAGGAGTTATTTCATTAACCACGTCACTTTGAGGCTGTAATTCAGATTCACCGTTTTTCAATAATTTATCAACTTCTTGTTCATTCATGGAATTAAAATCATGTTCATTCAATACCTTCACCCCTAAACTATTTTTTGATATATTCCTTGACATAAAAACTTTTATATATCCATTATTCTCTTAATAACCCAATTGTCGTCATATTTTAGGTCTAATATAATTATCCGGATGTTTCTACCCAAAAATATTTTAAATTTATCTTATAGCTTCTACATTATATACTATTATTTTATCTATTTCAATTTGATTGTTCTGCTATTAAAATAATGACATGTTGGTTTGTCAAACATATGTTACACGCTAGAACTAAAAAAAACATCTAAAACTTGTTTAGGAGAACGCCATAATAAAGGACGCATAGGAAAATTGTTGTAATCTCTTCTATTGTATATACTTAATTGTTTAGAAAAAT
>JAHDLA010000003.1 GCA_018436705.1 Sedimentibacter sp. | reverse complement strand
TTATACAAATCTACTATCTGTTGTTTAAATTCATCCGTATAACGGATACCATTTTTGGACATTGTTTAACACGCACCTTTCATTGTATTTATATTTTATCGTGTTAAACTTTTCGTGTCCACATTTATATACTAACACCACCTTGATGCTAACCTGAACAGTAACTTAGTTACAGATATTAAATTAATTTTTTTTATTTTTTAGGCAATACTAGTTATATATTTTATTGCGGAGGGATGAATGAAAGAATTATTTTTGAAGACGGAGCATGGGCTGCAGCCCATTGATGGAAAACTTATAGAAAAATATAATCTGGTTGAAGGAAAAATTGCGCCGTTCAGCAGGTACTGGATAGTAGATAAAAATGGTAGCATGGGATTTGATAATCCAGATGATGATACTTCAAGTCCGGGTCCTGATGAAATGCCGGCGGGAGAAGGTGCAGAAGATGATGAAATTGTAGAATTTTCTGATACCGGTGCCATTCTTTCACAGTCAGAGCTAATCGATTTTTCGCACGGAACGGATTCGGAATAACATAGTTTTAGCAGTCAGGTTAGTTAACTCGGCATTACATTGTGATGATAAAAATCATCTATGTAGTTGCCGTTTTTTTTATTAATTATTTGTAATAAAATACATATTGACAATTGAACAATTGAACAACTATAATTAATTTATCAGTTGAACAATTAAACAACTATAATATTGAAGGAGGGAGTTATTTGAATATAGAGGAGCTAAGCACCGATTGTGATGTTATACATGCAGATGTAGTTGAAAAGGTAAGGGATAAAATGCCTAATGAAAATGATTTGTATGACTTATCAGATTTTTTCAAGGTCTTGGGCGATTCCACCAGAGTTAAAATTATATGGGCTTTGGATCAAGATGAAATGTGTGTATGCGATATAGCTGTACTTCTAAATATGACGAAATCCGCTATATCACACCAGCTTAAAACACTGAGACAGGCAGATCTTGTAAAGTTCAGAAGAGAAGGAAAAGTTATATATTATTCACTCAAAGATGATCACGTAAGAGAAATATTTGAAACTGGTATGGAACATATTAACGAAAAATATATGCAGGAATAATTTTTTGGAGGAAGATAATGAGGAAGAAGTTTATTCTTGAAGGATTGAATTGTGCAAACTGTGCAGCAAAAATTGAAAGAGATATTACAAAACTTGACGGAGTTGAAAGCGCATCTATAAATTTAATGACAGAAAAACTTATAGTAGAGGGCGCTGAGGATATGATGTCGCAAATAGCAATTATGGCTGAAAAAATAGTAAATAAATATGAACCTGATGTTAGATTTAAAACAGCATAAGGAGTAAAAATGAAAAAAAGGATTTGGAGACTGATAATAGCTTTTGCTTTGTTTATAGCAGCATTGGCTGTGCAACATGAAATTCTAAAAATGTCATTGTTTGTTTTGAGTTTTATTTTAGCCGGTGGTGATGTTGTCGAGAGAGCCGTAAGAAATATTATCAGAGGAGATGTATTTGATGAAAACTTTCTGATGTCAATAGCTTCAATTGGAGCATTTCTTATAGGAGAGGCTCCCGAAGGAGTGGCGGTTATGCTGTTCTATCAAGTGGGAGAAGCGTTTCAGAGTTATGCTGTGGGACAATCTAGAAAATCTATTGCAAATTTAATGGATATCCGCCCCGATTATGCAAATGTGAAGATAAATGATGAACTGATAAAGAAAAATCCGGATGATGTTAAAGTTGGAGATATAATTGTTGTGAAAGCAGGAGAAAAGGTTCCGCTTGACGGTATAGTGACAGAGGGAAGTTCTATGTTAGATACTTCAGCATTGACAGGTGAGTCTGTTCCTAGAGAGGTTACAGTGGGCAGCAATCTTTTAAGTGGATGCATTAATATTAACGGAGTTATTACAGCTAAGGTCACGAAGGAATTTGAGGAATCAACAGTTAGTAAGATACTTGACCTTGTTGAAAATGCCGGAAGCAAAAAGTCAAAATCTGAAAGGTTTATCACCAAGTTTGCCAGATATTATACACCTTCAGTGGTTATAATAGCCGCATGCCTTGCCGTTGTGCCGCCTTTGATAATTAAAGAGGCTTTGTTCAGTACATGGATATATAGGGCATTGTCATTTTTGGTTGTATCCTGCCCGTGTGCATTGGTTATTTCGGTACCGCTTAGCTTTTTCGGCGGAATTGGCGGGGCATCTAAAAAGGGAATTTTAATAAAGGGTAGCAACTACCTGGAGGCATTGGCAAAAACTGAAATAGTAGTATTTGATAAAACAGGCACATTGACTAAGGGAGTGTTTGAGGTACAGGAAGTTTATGCTGAGAATATTTCTGAGCGGGAATTGCTGAAGTTCGCAGCGTATGCTGAGGACTATTCAAACCACCCGATTTCGTCATCCATAAAACGTGCATTTGGAGATGAAATCGATAGCGATAAAATATCCGATGTTGTGGAAGTTTTGGGACAAGGTGTATTTGCAAATGTCGAGGGAAGAAACATTCTCGCTGGAAATGGAAGGCTGATGAAAGAAAATGGCATTTCTTATTACGAGGGAGAGTTAATTGGCACTGTAGTTCATGTAGCTGTTGATGGGAACTATGCAGGATATATACTCATCGCAGATGAGGAAAAAGATGATTCGGCAAAGGCTGTCAACATGCTGAGGAATGAGGGCATTAATAACATAGTTATGCTTACTGGTGACAGCAAGGCTGCAGGTGATAGTGTTGCCAGTCGGATAGGTGTGGGTAAAGTTTATTCAGAACTTCTTCCTGGAGATAAGGTAGATAAGGTAGAAGAGCTTATAAACCAAAAATCACCGAGAGGAAAGCTGGCTTTTGTAGGAGATGGAATAAATGATGCTCCTGTTCTTGCAAGGGCGGATATAGGAATAGCTATGGGAGGCCTAGGATCAGATGCAGCTATTGAAGCTGCAGATATAGTAATAATGACCGATGAACCATCAAAGATAGTATCTGCAATTAAAATTTCACGCAAAACTTTGACAATAGCATATCAGAATATTATCTTTGCCATAGGTGTGAAATTATTGATACTTCTATTGAGTGCTGTAGGTTTTGCAACAATGTGGGCTGCTGTATTTGCTGATGTTGGAGTCGCTTTTATTGCGATACTTAATTCCTTTAGAGCACTGAATGTCAGAAATATTTATTAATAAAAAACATGCATGCATATGAATCATGCATGCATGTTTTTTATTATGTGGCTTAGAAAACGTTATGAAGCGAACTGATATTATGGTATAATAAATAAAGCAATTAAATAAAACTTATATGTTTATTTAATTAAACAAATTATTGTATCAGTGTAAATTAAGCCTATTCGCAGCTTGCACTTAGATATAATTGACACTATTAATGATAAACCAATTATTAGGAGGGTACCATGGAGTTGAAAAATTTTAAGGAACTGGTTGAAAAGGTTCAAAACAGCAATTCAATAAAGAAAGTTGCAGTGGCAGCAGCCCATGACAAGCATACATTGGAGGCTGTATTTAGAGCTGTGAGCGATAAATTGGTTGAACCTGTACTTGTAGGTAAGAAAGATGAAATAATAAAGATACTTAAGGATATTTCTGTTGAATTTGATGAGAAAATAATAATCAATACTGAGAGTGATGCAGAAGCTGCAGAAAAAGCGGTTGAATTAATTAATGAAAATAAAGCGGATTTTATTATGAAGGGCAAATTACAAACTGCTGATTTACTGAAGGCGGTTGTTAATAAAGAGAAGGGTATAAGAACAGGTAATGCTATGTCCCATGTGGCTATAATAGAAGTGCCTTCATATCACAAGCTGATAGCCATAACTGACGGCGGAATGATGATGTATCCTAATGCTGAGGAAAAGAAACAGATTATAGAAAATGCTGTTGATGTATTTCTGGCTATGGGATATGAGTGCCCCAAGGTAGCAATATTGGCAGCTGTTGAAAGTGTAAACCCTAAAATGCCTGAGACAGTTGATGCTGATATACTCAAGAAAATGAACCTTAACGGAGAAATTAAGAATTGTATAATTGAAGGTCCTATATCTGTGGATTTAACATTTAACAAGGAATCTGCCAGAATAAAAGGATATGAAAGTCCGATAACGGGAGAAGCTGATATTATTATATCTCCAGATATTACTTCGGGAAATATTATGAGTAAGGTATTGCTTGAGTTTGCAGGCGGAAAAATGGCAGGTATGATTGTAGGGGCTAAAGTTCCTGTGGTGCTGACATCAAGGGGTTCTTCTTCCGAAGAGAAGTACTTGTCATTAGTGTTGTCTGCATCATCAGTCAGATAAATCAATTTTAATATGAATAAAATTTTACTGTGTACTGCCGTCAACATGACGGCAGTTTTTAATATACTATTAAAACAAGATTGTTCAGCAATTTTTTTACTAATATTTAGTCATATAAAGCAAGACTGCTCTAATATAAATATTAGTAAGCAATAGATTGCTATTGGAGGGATTCATTTGGGAGATGACTGTCAAAAAATCAGAGAGGCAGTTACAAATTTGAAAAAAATGTACAACTTTAGAGGACCGCTTCATTTTACAGATTTTTCAAACTTAAATTCAATTATAAGCATCGGGTATTTGTGCGGAAGGAATTTGTGCCATGCAAATCACATAGAATTTTACGATGCTGCACATGAAGAAAAAATCAAAGATGTGCCGGGAAAAGTAAGGGGATGTGCAAGATTTTATTTTACGGAGAAAGCTAACTATGAGGTTATGCAAAAATTAGATATTCCCGTGTATCTTTTGTTTGATGAAGAAATTATATGCCATGACCTGGCAATTTATACAGATGGAAATGCCGATTTAAAATATACTTCTTATGGAACGGATCATAATTTTTTTAATTATGATATTGACTGGGAAGCCGTTTTTGATAAAAGATGCGTAGATAAATTCTTAAAAGTAAAAGTGAATGAACTGTTTTGTACCAGGAAGCAGGCTGAGCTTCTTATTGATGAGCCCGTATCGTTAAGAAGACTGAAAAACATTATATTCAGAAGCCCGGCAGAATACAGGAGGGCATGCAATCTTTTCGGGAAGAATAATATGTATCGCGTTGAACCTGATATGTTTTTTCATGACAGCAATTATGTAAAAGACTACAATATTGTGTATAACAGCCAAAGCGACAGCAATGTGTTCATATTTCATTTTTGTACGTGTAATCCGGTGAAAAATGATGACAGGCATGAATACAGACTGTATGATATAAACGACAGACCGCTTCGTGCAGTAAAAGTGAATTATCTGGGAACAGATAAAACGGATTTTCATGTAGAGGTAGACTGCTTGCCATGTCTTCCGGTAAAATTCAAGTTCTGGTTTTACGGGGTGTTGTGCATAGAGGAAATAATAGGATAAGTAAGAGGCAGTTCCCAAATAATCAGATTGAAAATGAAAATTCAGGAACTATAGACACGTCAATCAGCTATAACTCGATATCAGGAATTAAAATTTCTACTTCCCTGTAAGGATTAGGTTCAATGGACGGTACAGGAGTCATGTTTACGTTAAATTCAGTTGTTATACCCGGAAATACCTGAATATTGTGGATTGCCGTGGGGTAATAAAAACTAAAATTGACACTCAAGTGATAGGTAGTATAATAATATACTGGATCCATTGTGCTTATTCCTGGATTGTACGATACTGGAAGTGAAATAACCGGAGCGTATCCCATTGAATCAGTAGTTGTGATTTCAACTGGTACCAGTTCTTCAAGCGAGGCATATACAGTTACACGTGCGCCGCTTAATGGATATTTGCCAAGTTCTGTTACAACTCTTATCTTTATATATCCGTTTTCTCCGTCATTCATATCTATATTGTTTGCAGATGCATCGCTCACAACGATACTATCAGTGCTTTCCTGTGCTTGTGTATTGTTTTTCGTAGTCATATCTACTCTCCATTCTATATATATTACTTAATATATGCAAATATAAAAAATCTGAGACAGTCATTAATTATACTTTTTATTTAGTACGAATTATGGTATAAATGAATATAGCTATATGCAAAGAAAGACATATTAATTAAGGACAACATATGATAGATATAAAATACGATTTGGAAGATATAAAAAATAAAAGAAAAACTATAAAGAAGCTGTTGTTTGAACGATCAATAAATATAAAAGCAGATAATTTTTCAAAAATAGAAGATAATGATTTGTATATATTGTTTGAATTATATGATAAAATATTTTTGTTTTCTTGGTTCAAAGAGAATTTTAAGGGCAAGATTATACTTAAACTGTCAAAACAGCTGTCACGTGCCGCAGGAAATACAAAGACAAGTAAGTGCATAGCGGAGATGAAGCCGGAGGAGATAAAATTTGAGATAAAAATATCCTTAAATCATTTGATTAATTTCAATAAAGTTGACAGAATCAAGTATGTAGGAGGTATAGAAGCTGCAAGTGTGCTTGATGGGTTGATGCTTATTTTTGAACATGAAATTTGCCATGTTATTGAATTCTTAATTTATCACAAATCAAGTTGCAGCAAAAAAAATTTTAAAAATTTAATATATAATATATTTGGTCATGTTGAATCTACACATAAATTAATAGGCGTTAAAGAGGCTAATATGAGTATTTTTGGTATGAGACCGGGAGATAATGTTAAATTCATGGCGGAAGGCAGGACCTATAATGGATTTATTCAAAAAATAAACACAAGGGCGACTGTTATGTGTTTTGATGAGCGTGGCAGATATATTGATGAATTTGGAAGACGTCTGACAAAATTTTATGTACCTTTGGAGAGCTTAATGAAAGACGATTAAATTTAATACGATAAAATGAAAGGAAATTACATGAGATTAAATTTATTAATAACGGCTATAACACCAGGGCTTGCTCTGGGTCTTATAATTTACTGGTTTGACAGGCATGACAGAGAACCTTTGAGGGTGCTGATGAAAGTGTTTTTTATGGGAGTTGTTTCGGTTGTCCCAACTGTACTCATAGAAAATCTGCTTTCCTCATTCAATTTTTTCCCCGGTATTTTAGGTGCTGCATATACTGCTTTTATAATTGCTGGTTTAACCGAAGAATATATGAAAAGAAAAGTTGTACTTAAGTATGTTTATTTTAACCCCGTATTTGATGAGAAGCTGGACGGAATAGTTTACTGTGTAATGTCTGCTCTTGGGTTTGCAACAATAGAAAACATAATGTATGTTGTATTTAGGTTTTCAGATATTGAGTCCATAGGATTATATAGGGCTGTTTTATCTGTGCCGGCTCATATGCTTTTTGCTATAACTATGGGGTACTACTTGTCTCTTGCAAAGTTTTCCACAACACCGGAGAACAGCAGATATTATTTTAAGAAATCCCTTACGGTTCCTGTTGTACTTCATGGAATTTTTGATTTTATTTTGATGTCAGGGATAGATCTTTTGATGCTGCTATTTATTCCGTTCGTAATATATATGTGGGTAACAAATCTCCGAAAGCTGAATGTGTATTACAATGATTCGAAAAACAAGGAGTATGGAACATCAAACAGTTTTCATCACGACGAATTTCAATGAATAAAGAAGGTAACCCTTTACAAGGATTACCTTTTTTAAATTAATTTTGTCCGCTATTAATCATTTTCGTTAATATGTTCTCGCCTGTTATAGGTAGGCTTCGCATATTTATATTAGTTGCATTGTATACGGCATTTGCGATTGCAGGTGCCGGCGTGTTAATTACAAGTTCACCTATTGACTTTGCGCCAAATGGTCCTGTAGGCTCATAGCTGGATTCAAAATCAACTCTTATTTTCCCCACATCCATCCTTGAAGGAATTTTATATTGCATAAATGAGTCATTGAGCATTCTGCCGTTTTCATCATACTTAACATCTTCATACAATGTCATTCCCATTCCTTGGACTATTCCGCCTTCAGCTTGAATTCTAGCAAGGTTTGGGTTTATAACAGTTCCGCAGTCAACTACTCCCACATAGTCAATTATTTCAATTTTACCTGTAAGCTTATCCAGCTCGATTTCAACCAGACCTGCCATAAACGGAGGAGGTGATGTAGGTGAAAAATGAGACCTGGTAGCAGTAAGGTAGGCGTTTGTGCCCACGTAGCTGGCATATCCTATTTCAGCAAGTGATATAGTCTTTCCGGTGCCGGCGCACACTACCTGTTTCCCATCAAATTCCGCATCTTCAGGTTTGCATCCAAGAAGTCTCGCACCTTCAGAAAGTATTTTGTCTCTCAATACCTCACATGTTTTAACAACAGCCATTCCCGTAATATAAGTTGTGCTTGAAGCATAGGAGCCTGTGTCGTATGGAGATAAATCAGTATCAACGCCGTGAACGACAATATTGTCATATTCTGTGTCTAGGCAATCTGCAGCAATTTGTGCCAGAATTGTATCACACCCTGTTCCCATATCGGTGGCACCAATTAAAAGTGTGTAGAAACCTTCATCATTCAACCGTATCTCAACAGCTCCAACATCACAGGATGAAATTCCCGATCCCTGCATGGCAACAGCACAGCCTACAGAACGCACTTTATCATTTCCAATGTCTTTAAAAGGAAATTTATCGTCCCAGTTTATCATTTCTTTAGCTTTTAACATACACTTGTCAAGAGTGCAACTTTTTAACTCTTCATTATAATAGGTTGGCATTATTTTTCCTACATTTTTCTGAGTAAGCATGTTGTTCATTCTCAAGACGGTAGGGTCCATATTAAGTTTGGCGGCCAATTCATTAACAGCAGATTCTAAAGCAAAAAATCCTTGAGTTGCTCCGTATCCTCTGAATGCACCAGCTCCCATGGTGTTTGAATAAACAACCTCATTTTCAAATTTATAGGATGCTGCATTGTATATGGTCATTGCCTTGTGACCGGATAATCCGACAGTTGTCGGGCCGTGATCTCCGTAAGCACCTGCATTCCACAATGAAAACATGTGGATAGCTTTGATCATACCATTTTTGTCAGCTCCGAGCCTAATCTTCATCTCTGCTTCGTGACGTGGGCTTCCGTTGGTAAAGCTCTCTTTTCGGGAATAAACCATTTTAGCAGGTTTTCCTGTTTTCCAAGTTACAATTGCAGGGAAAATTTCGCTTACAATTGTCTGCTTTGCACCGAATCCTCCGCCGATTCTCGGTTTAATAACTCGAATTTTAGATTTTGGAATCTGAAGAGCGTTTGACAGTATACGTCTTACATGGAAAGGTACCTGTGTTGAAGTTATAACAGTAAGTCTTCCGTAGGTATCAATGCTTGTTTGAGTTCTAAAGGTTTCCATCATAGACTGATTGTTTGCTTTTGTAGTGTATGTCTCTTCAATTATGTGAGCACAGTTCTTAAATTCTTTTTCAACATCTCCCACTTCCATTGCTTCGCATGAGCAGATGTTTCTCTTATTGTCAGCACCAACATCGCATAGCGTTTTAAAGTCCTCTTCAGGATGAACAATGATCTTGTTGTCAATTGCTGTTCTGTAATCCAGCAATGCTTCTAAAACTTCATATTTAACTTTGATTAATCCAAGAGCCTTGTCCACTGATTTTTCATCCAAACCTGCTACTATTGCCACAGGATCTCCGACACATCTCAGCCTTTTATCAAGAATAAGTCTGTCATACGGGCTTGGCTCGGGATAAGTTTGTCCAGCTGTGGTAAATCTTGATTTAGGAACATCCTCATAGGTTAGTATGCACTCGATTCCAGGTGCTTTTTTCGCTTTTTCAGTATTTATTTCATTTATAATTGCGTGTGAATGAGGGCTTCTCAGAAGTTTTACAACAAGATTGCAACCTTGAGTAACATCATCTGTGTATACCGGTTTGCCTGTTACCAATGCAATGGAATCTTTTTTTCTGACACCTTTATTAACAAACTTCATGAGAGACCTCCCTGTTATTCTTTAGCAACAGAAATTTTCTGACAGCTCTCAGCTGTCCCATATAGCCCGTGCATCTGCACAGATTTCCTTCCAAATATTTTTTGATTTCATCTTCAGTAGGGTTATTCAGTTCTTTAACCATTGATAATACGTTCATTATAAACCCCGGGCTGCAAAAACCGCACTGCTCTGCGCCTTCATCTGCAAGGAATTTACCAAATTCAGCAGCTTCTTCCTGCAATCCTTCCATAGTGGTAACATGCAGTCCATTAGCACGAACGGCTAAAAATGAACATGAAAGTATTGGCTTGCCTTCAAGGATTACCGTGCATAATCCACAGTTGGAAGTTTCGCATCCTCTCTTTACACTGAGCTGGCCTTTAGCTCTCAAGAAATCCAAAAGCAGAGTATCAGGTAAAACATCATCTATATATTCTTTATCATTTATCCATAGTTTAATCTGCATAATTTCCTCCGTTCAATATTGCTTCAATGTTTCTTTTTGTAAGCACACCTGCAAGAGTCTTTCTGTATTCACTGCCGGCACGCATGTTTGTCCCAAAAATAGTTCTGTCCTTAATGTTAGAAATTATATTGTTAATTTCATCATCGTCAGGTGAGCTGCTGAGTTCAAATACATTTAGAAAAGCTTTCATAGGTCTTGCTCCATGTGCCGTAAACCATTTGTTTCCTTTATTTGAAACTGCACAGGTGAGAACAGGAAAATCAGTTGCACTTAATCTGTAGCTTGAATATAAAATTTTTCTGCTGTCCTTTTTTATAATTATGCTTACCAATATATCATTATCCAGAGGCATGCCTAAATATTTTTCCAGAGTAACAATTCCGCCGCTATACAACTCAACATAGGTATCTAACGCCAATAAGACAGTCAATATATCTGAAAAGCCGAATCTTGAATAGATGCTTCCTCCGATTGTTGCAAGGTTTCTCATTTGAACCCCTACAATATTTTCTACAGATTTAGCAAGCGAACAGCCAAAGTAATTATTAAGACCTTCATGAGTTTCTATTTCCCTAAGAGTGCACATGCATCCAATTCTAAAACTATCCTCATCTTCATCAATTGAATTAAGACCTAAAGCTGATAGATCTATTGCAGTGCCAATTTTCTTTCTGCCCATCTTGAGCCAAAGCATACCGCCTATAATTGTGTTTCTTCTGTTTTTATTTAACTCAAAAGCCTGTTCCAGACTTTCAGCTACAATATATTTATCAATTGTAAACATGTGGTGCCCCTTTCAATAGTTTAAATATTTTTATATAGTCCTGTTAGATTTATATAGCCAGTAAATAATTTCAACTTATTTTACCTTAAAATATAATAACAATCAAGGTTTTTTTACAAATATCATTCGTTATAGCACGAATAATAACAACTGAAATGCACGGGAAATAAAGGAAATAAAAAACCGCTCCATTGAGCGGTAAGGTTAATTATATTAATATTTAATAAATTTCGATCCCGGGACTCCACAAATGCTGCATTTGTCAGGGATAGATTTTTCAATGTTTCCGCAGACAGGACATAGATAGTAAAAAACTTCTTCTGTTTCATCAATTTTTTCCAGAGCTTCTTTATATAATTTAGCATGAACTTTTTCTGCTTCCATTGCTAATTTAAATGTTCCTATAGCTGCCTTGTTTCCTTCTGCTTCTGCAGCCTTTATAAATTCGGGATACATGCTTTCGTATTCGTATGTTTCGCCTGCAACTGCGTCTTGAAGATTATCAGCAGTTGTTTTGATTTTGCCTGCAACTTCCAAGTGTTTTTGAGCATGCAGTGCTTCTGCATCTGAAGCTGCTCTAAAAAGTTTAGCTGCATTTGTTTTTCCTTCCTTTTCGGCTTTCTTAGCATATGCTAAATATTTTCTGTTAGCCTGAGATTCTCCTGCAAATCCATCCATTAAATTTTGTAATGTTTTGTTTTCCATTTTTTAAATCCTCCATAATATAATTATTTTTTACTTAAAAGACATTGAGGGCATAAACCTTTAAAATAGACATTTTTGTTGTCAATTTTGAAACCTTCAAGTTCATTTGGTTTTAACGAATCAATGTCAATATTGAAATCATAAATGTTTCCGCACGATTCGCATTTAAAATGACCGTGATTTCCTGTAATTATGTCATACCTGGTTTCATTATCTTCTATTGTAAGAACTCTTACTATACCTGCCTCTGTCAATGAATTTAAAGTGTTGTATACAGTTGTTTTAGATAACGTAGGGACTTCACCATGAAGCCCATTATAAATTTGGTCCGCAGTTGGATGATTGTGGTTTTGAGTTAGGTATTCCAAGATCTTCAATCTTTGATGGGAGAGGCGAATTTTATTATCTTTTAATTCATTTAGTAAATCATTAAATTCCATCTTAATAATACCCTCTTTCTATATTCTGTAAAATCATTTCGATGTTGTAATGATTACAATATAATAATATAGTTAAACATTGTAAAAGTCAATAGGTAATTTCTAAAATAAAAATAAACATACTATCCAAAAAATTCCTTGATAAAAATTTTGGCTTGATTTATTATTGTTATTGTTTTAAAAATTTATTAATAGGGTATAACTATAAAAAAATTTGTCATAAAGGGGTAATTATGAAATATTAGTTAATATACCGCAAAAACAAATGAACAATATGTAACAATACTAGGCTTGGTTGGATTTAAGGGGGATGAATGGAGCAAGTTAAACTAACTTCAGGAGGTAACATATGAAAAATAATTATGAAAAACGAATTCCGTTTATGAGCCTAACAGTAACCCTTGCTACTTCGGTATTAGTTTATATCCTTAATATCCCCAGTCCAAACGTGGTGCTTCTTACTGTTCTTGTGTATTTCACATTTCTTGGAGGTTATTTATCCGGTACGTTAAGCGGAATTGTGACTATTTTGTTTACAATTTATAGGTTTATGGAACCCAATCAATTATTTTCGTACTCAGATGATAATTTAAAAAGAATAATTGTGTCAGTTATTTTCATACCATTAATGATATTGATAGTTGGGTATATGAAAAAGGATTTATTGGATAAAAATAAGGAACTAGAAAAGGCAAATGAGGATTTAAGAAAATTATCTATAACAGATTCGCTTACATCCATATACAACAGGCGTTATTTTGACGAAGTGCTTACCGATGAACTGAGAAGATCTGAAAGGTTAAATATTCCAATATCTTTGGCAATAATAGATATAGATTTTTTTAAAGAATACAATGATATTTACGGGCATATTGCCGGCGATAACAGTTTGATAGCAGTTGCCCAGGCTATTATGAAGCAGGTGCAGAGAACCGGTGATTTTGCTGCCAGGTACGGAGGAGATGAGTTTGCGGTTGTATTGCCAAACACAACCTTAGACGGTGCGGCGGTAGTGTGCGAAAGAATATTAAGATCTGTAAGAGACTTGAAAATTACCCATGGAGCAACTAAAGAAGGAATATTGACAATAAGTATGGGAATAGCTGTATGTGATGAATCAAGAATTTACGAGGGTGGAAGTTTAATCAATGATGCGGATCAAGCATTGTACAAAGCAAAGAAAAAAGGAAGAAATCAATATTACTTCTAATTTTATAATATGAAATATCCAGATTTCTGGGCAAACTAAAAAATATGGTAATATTGTAAAAGTACTGTAAAAGTTGCAATTTTGCGGTGCTTTTTTATGTGCTTAAATTTTAAGTGCTATCGAAGAAACTTAGCATTGCCAGCTAACAAAATAGTTGTGTGTGGAAACAGTTGATTCTTCGTATATTTAAGCAGTTATTGTGAAAACTACTTATTATTATAGCAACAGAGGTGTAATATGGAAATAATAAATTATTTTCCCGGAAGGATAAGAGTAAAAATAGATTCACTTTACAAAAACAGTGAGCTTTCACAGATAACAAGAATGTATTTACGTGAATTAGATGGCATTAATAGCGTCAAGGTTAACCCTGTTTTAGGTACTGTAGCTTTAAATTTTGATTCATCTAAAATGAATATTAAATACATTGAGGATTCTTTGGACTTTATAATTAGGAATGAGCTGCATATAAAATATATACAAACTCAATATGCCGATTACCTCAATGAAGAAAATAAATTCCGGAAAGCTCGAAATAAGATGCTGATTTTTGGCTCAATATACGTAATTTATAAGATTAAGCAGCACTATTTTGGTAAGTTTTTTATTAATAGAAACTTTCCTGTCCTGCTAGCGGCATCAATGATTACATTAATAAAGGGATATCCTCAGCTGAAAAATGCTTATCAAAAGGTAATGAAGCACTTTCCTTCGGATTCAGATAAATTTATTTTAGTAGCTGGAACTTTGCTGACTCTTTCAAGGGAAGGAAACAAAGGAACAATGCTTTTGTTTTTAAAGGCATTTACTGATGCTTTGCAGTCACATTCAAAATTGCAAATAGAAAGGATGTTGATAAATAATAATCTTAATAACAATTCATTCGTGTGGTATAACCGTGCGGATGATGAATATTTGTTGCCCCTGAAAGCAATAGAAGAGAATGATATAGTTTCTTTTTATGAAAATGAACCTATTGCTGTTGACGGTGTTGTAGTTGAAGGTAGTGCTTTAATAAATAACATTTATTATTCCGGGCAGCCGGAATTAAAACGAATTAACCTTGGTGAATTTGTGTGTGAAGGAATGATAATTGTTTCGGGTTCATTGAAGGTGAAGGTTACAAGACTGTCCGAAAAAATACTTAAACCGGATGTTGTTTTAAATAAATTACATATTGTTCAGGATGTTAAAAAATATCAGCGAAGTTCAATTTATTATGCCTCTGCATTTGCTGTGGGAAGTTATTTTATAACCGGCAGTTATTTGGCTCCGCTTTCGGTGTTATTGCTTATGACTCCTTCTGCGTCAAATGTAGCCTTAAATTACGGCCTTGCAAATTATCTTAAGCTGCTTATAAAAAATAAGATTATGCTCCGTAATATAAATACAATAGAAAAAATACGAAGTGTTGACAGTGTTGTGTTTGATAAAACCGGAACATTGACAAAAGGAGATTTGAAAATTGAAGCAGTAGAAATATTTGATGAAAAGTATTCAGTAGATAAAGTTATACATATAGCAGCTTCGTGCGAAGGAAGTGTCTACCACCCTGTATCTTGGTCCCTTAGAAGTTTCTCGGAAGAAATTGAACCGAACATACCTGCAATTTACATACCTTCAAAGGGAGTTTTATCGGATTATAATGGCCACAAAATTGCAATTGGCAACATGGAGCTTATGGATGAAGAAAGCATTGATATTTCAGTGTGCAAAGAAGATAATTTAAAGAATGAATCGCATATTACAGTGTATTTTGCAGTTGATGGCAAATTAACTGCAAAAATATCCATGTCGGAAAAAATTGAAGAAAAATCGGCAGAAATGGTAGCAAGATTAAAGGAAATTGGAATAAAAGACATTTCAATAATAAGTGGAGATTTAGAAAGTAATGCAAAAAAAATATCTCGAGAATTAAATATCGCTAAGTATGAAGGCGGTATGTCTGTTATTGAAAAACAGGAATTTATTAATAATAAAAAACAAGATTGTACAGTAATAATGGCAGGTGATGGAATCAATGATTCCCTTGCAATGAAAGAGGCAGATGTGAGCATATCTTTTCTTAATTCTGCTTCTGAGGGTGTGTTGCTGAAATCAGATTGTATACTGCTTGAAAAGGATATGCTGCTTATTCCAAAGTTAATTGATATAACGGAACAAAGCTATTACAGAATTCAAAAAAATATTGATTTTAGCAAAAATTACAACCTTGCATTTGGGATATTAGCAATGTTCGGTTATTATGGGCCTTTCAGTGCCAAAAGTTTGAATACTTTAAATTCAATACTGGCAGTTTTGAACAGTTCAAAAATATCGACCATGCCTATAAAAACAATTAATAGAAATGAGGTGATATAATGAAATTATTTAAACCATTTACTCCTGAAAGCATATTGCTGGGACTTGGATTGACTGCTGTGATGTATATAGTTACTCCAGTAATTAAGGAATTTATAAGTGATGACAGGTCAAGTAAAAAGCTTTTTTCATACAATAATAAAAATGATAAAGTCATTTTTGATAAATCTTCTTTGCTTTAACTTGATAATTGTAACATGAGTTTTGATATGAATTTAGGCTGCGGCAATTGTTTAATTTGCCACAGCCATTCTTTTTTTTGCAACGTTTAAAGGAAGCTGCATCCTTTTTGATATAAGTTTTGAGGCAAGCTCTTTTAAATAATCGAGTCTTCCTATATAAAAAGCCATAAACATCAATGCTATCCAGTCGGACAATTTCAATACACTGGTTCCGAACAAGGCAGAAATCGGTGCTACGTAGATGCTTGCTAAAAGTGTCAGTAAGGAAACACCAATTGCAGGGGCAATATACTTATTTTGCCCGGTAATTTTTTCCCTGCAGTCAAATACATGAAACATCTGATTAAAGACTATACCGGCATAAGTCAATGTTCTTGCACGCATTAAGTTCCCGGTTAAAAGATATGTTCCGGCAAATAGGCTAAATGCGCTTATACCCATTAAAGCTCCCCTTGACAGAATTTTTAAAAGAAGTTCCTTGTCAAATATACTTTTGCTGCCGTCTCTAGGAGGTTCATTCATTACATTTTCATTGGGAGAATCCAATCCAAGTGCTAATGCGGGAACCCCTTCTGTTACAAGGTTAATAAGCAGTATTTGCCCTGAAGCCAGCGGAGCGGGAAGTCCAAGTAGTGAAGCTGCAAGTACGGCAAAGACAGTTCCAATATTTCCGGACAGAACGTATCTTAAGAATCTTTTAACATTACCGCTTATTCCTCTTCCTTCTTCTATTGCCTTAACTATAGTAGCAAAATTATCATCTGTCAAAACAATTGATGCAGTTTCCTTAGTAACATCTGTGCCAGATTTGCCCATGACTAGACCTATATTTGCTTCTTTTACTGCAGGAGCATCGTTTATGCCGTCACCAGTCATGGCAACTATATGACCCTTATCCTTAAGAATATTCACTATTCTAAGTTTTTGGTGGGGCGATGTCCTGGCAAAGATAGCTACATTATCTATAATACGTTTTAACTCTTCGTCAGTTAAGCTGTCGATTTCTTCCCCAGTAAGTATGAGGCTTTCATTATCCAGCAAATTAAGTTGCCTACCAATAGCGGAAGCGGTTTTTTTATGGTCACCCGTAATCATAATTACCCTTATCCCAGCGCGGTGACATTTATTTACGGATATTTTAACTTCAGGTCTCAGTGGATCCATTATTCCCACTGTTCCTACAAATATAAGATTTTCTTCATTTGCATTTGCATCATTTGTTTCCTTATATGCAAATGCTATGACTCTTAATGCATTGTCAGCCATGTTATCACTTGATTCTAAAATAATTTTCTTGTCATCGTCAGTGATGTTTCGAATTTTTCCATTATCAAGAATTCTGTCGCATTTAACTAAAATTCGATCTATGGCTCCCTTTACATTTATAGAGTAATTACCATGGGTATCTTTACATATTACCGTCATTTTTTTAGAATCCGAATTAAAAGATTCTTCATGTACTCTTGTAAAACAGCTAAAATGTTCAGCTGGCATGTCAAATTTCCTAGTTAAAGATAGCAATGCTGTTTCTGTGGAATCTCCAAGTATTTCTGTCTCGTTATGATTCTTAACGCTTATTTGAGCATTGTTGCATAAGCCGGCTATGGTTGTAAGCTGCATTAGGTTTTTATCTTCAAATACATTAACTCTGTCATAATTGTTATAAAATTTTCCGTTTGATCCCATGGTAAACTTTTTGTTCATTGTATGGATTTCTGTTACAGTCATTACTCCCGTAGTCAATGTTCCGGTTTTATCAGTGCATATCACATCTGCACAGCTCAATGTTTCTACGCTTGGTAAATATTTTACAATTGCTCCTTTTGAAGCAATTCTTTGTACGCCTAAAGCTAATGAAATTGTCAATATAGCTGTAAGTCCCTCTGGTATAGCTCCTATGGCCAGACTTAAACCTGTTTTGATTATTTCAAGAGGAGGTGTTCCTGCTATTAGACCGGTTGTAATAACGACCAGTGAAATTCCCAGACATATCCATGTTATAATTTTGGATAAGCGGTCGAGATCTTTCTGCAGAGGGGTCAATTCAGTTTTGTCGGTCTCAAGCAATCTTGCAATAGCTCCCATCTCAGTATTCATGCCGGTGCGTACAACTATTGCTCTACCATTGCCTCTCATTACCTTCGTTCCACCGTATACCATATTCCTTCTGTCTGCTAAAGAAACATTGTGTGCATATTCAATTTTATGAGACTTATGGGCATATTCGGATTCTCCTGTTAATGAGGACTCGGAAATTTTTAAATTAGAGCTTGAAATTAGTCTGGCATCTGCTGGTACTATATCTCCTTGTTCTAAAACTATGATGTCACCAGGAACTAAATTTTCAGAGGATATCAACTGAACATTCCCGTCTCTCACTACCTTTGAAGTTTGTGAGGTGTATTTTTCCATGCATTCCAAGGATTTTTCAGCTTTGTAGTTCTGCCATACTCCCAATATTGCTTCTACAAACACTATAGCAAGTATTGCTATGGCATCGGTCATTTGCCCAAGAAAAGCAGAAAATGCGCATGCCCCCAGGAGTATTTTCATCAGGTATCCGTCAAATTGTTCAAAAAGCATTAGAAAAATAGACTTTTTATTTTTTTTGTTAAATTTGTTAAGTCCAAATTTTTTTTGAAGACTCTCTGCTTTTGAGAAACTAAGGCCTCTTTTAAGATTAGTTTTTAAAAGAGATTCAACATCGTGGACGGTCATTTTATAGTAGTTGTGAGAGCATGAGTCTTGCTTAAAAAAGTAGTGCTCACTTCTTTTTCGCATTTTTATTTGCTTTCTTCTATATATACAGGCTTCATCAGTGGTTGCCGCAGCGTATTTTAAAAGCATTTTTTCCTGTAGTAGCACATTTTCATATTTTCTCAACAAAGATATTAATTTATTATAAAGTTCACTACTTTTTAAATGTGTATTGTCATATTTTAATAAAAGTGAGCGGCTTATAATGTTTATTTCGATGCTGTTTATTGATTTTGTGCTTTTTAATGATTTGAACAAATAATTTGAAAGTTTTTGATTTTTATAAAGACTATCTACTTTGAACCTTGTTCGCCCTGGAATGTTTGAAATTATCTGTAAACCTACGTCTTTTTTATCCATAAGTTCCTCCAATTGTTAAATACCTCATTTATTATTACATTTCATCTATATATTATGCATTTTAAAAAATATTTACATGTATTTTACAAACACAATAATTCTGCTTAACTTTAGTTATTTATACTAAGTTAACATTATACGCAGAGGTGTTGGATAAAATGATGTATAACAGTCAGGTTCTAGAAATAGTTTTGAGTTATATAGAAAATCAAATAACAGACTATTTTGTAGAGTTAGAGTTAAAAGCCAAGAAAAATATTCGAAGTAAAAAAATTTCATACAAAAAAATTTTTCTCAATCTTATAAACAAAGAAGAATTAAATAGCTTTATTGCCTTGTTATATAAAAATTTAAACACTATGTTGGGCGATTTGGCGATTGAAGTTAGTGAACAAAGTATAAATATTGATAAAATAACGAATTTTAAGATTAACAGAATATTAATAAATGAATATGAAAATACACAGCTAATTTCTAAGCTGGGAGAAGATATTTTTAACGAGCTGACAGAGGATAAGTTTAATTTATTTCTATACGCCAAATTATTTAATAAAGATTTTGCTGATATGGTGCTGACAAAACTTAATTTATCAGTGCTATCCAGTCCCGTGCTAATCAAAAAGCATAATGGTGATTTAGAAAAAAGGGTACAAGGAATTTTAATAAATGCAAAATATAGATTAATCAGAATTATTAAAAATCAAGTGGTGGACGCTTATTATATGAATTGTGTAAAGGCGGAAATGACTGCGTAAAAAAGTGTAAATGAACAATATGAAAAGTATAAGGATCTGAGCAAAAGATTCTTTTTTTTGTATAATTCTTACAAATTAGCTTAAACTATTTTGTAAATATAAAGGAGGTAAAAAAATTGGAGCCACTAGGAGTACTGTACGGTATACTTACATATGCTGGAGCATCTAAATTATTGATGGGCATGAAAAAACCTATGAAAAAGGCTGCTGTACTGGCAACAAGCCAAATGTTCGGCGCATTGGATTCTGCAAAAGAGGCAGCCTACAATATAAAGGAAGGTTTTGAAGATATAATTGCAGAGGCGCAGTATGAAAATATGAAAAAAAATCAAAGATCATGGCAGGCGGATGATGATTTTGAGGAAGGTGAAGATTAACATGGCTTTATTAATAAAAATGTTTTTGATTGGAGGCATTTTTATTATCAGCTCTAATCTGATAGGAATGCTGATAAGTATATAATGGATTTTGAAGTTCTTTTTATGATTCCAGGGAGAGTAAGAATAAAGCTTAACAGCCTGTATAAAAATAAAATCCTTGATGAAAAGATTAGATCCATGCTTCTCGATAAAGGTATTTACTCAATAAAGCCAAACATGTATACAGCTAATGTCTTGGTGATTTATGACAGCAAAAGGATTAATCTGAAAAATATTATAAATTATTTAAAAAATTCAATATACGAAGAAGACTGTGTGAACACTCAAAACATTCACAGTCACTGCTCAATAAATACTGATGATAATGTTGAACCAGGAGTTTTGAGAAAAAATTTTAGTGCAGTTTATAAACAATTAATAAAACGAGCTTTGAGGATGGAAAAAATAAAGCACATAAAAAAAATACTTATTATCTTGAGTTTCATAGCCGTCTTGAAATATAACATTTTAGCGGCGTTAGTAGTGATCGGCCTACATTATGCGAACAAACTTTTAAATTCAGTTTTTAGGAAACTATTTGTGAGCAAAATAAGCCGTTGTACTAAGCAGAAAACAGAAAAAATAGTAGCATTTTTTGAAGAGGCTGGTAATAATGCAGAGGCTGGAAAGATAGAAACAGTCATAAGGAGAATTGAAATATATAGTATGATTGCAGGTTTGTTGATTCTCTTTTTAACAGGAAATGTCGATATACTCCTTTTAACAATTTTATTAGCTCAAGTGGAAATTGCACAGCTAGTTAATTGTTTAATTTATGTTTGTGCATATTTTAATGCTTTAAAAACTAATGTTGTTTTAAATAACATTAAGAAAATTCGAGGTATTAAATCAATTGATTCAGTGATTATAGTTGATGATAATAATTTCATAAACGAAAAAATTGTTGAAGATCTTAGAGAAAGAGGAATTCTAGATATTCGTGTAGTTTATGGGTCAGGACATAAACAGCCATATTATGAAAAACTTGAAGCGAATTTAGGAATAAAAACAAGTTGTTTCAATTCATTAAAAGATGGAGTGTTTAATGAGGTGTGCGTCTTGAAAAGCCACGGTAAGAGAGTTGCGCTTGCAGGCAGGCTTGATAATTTATTTTTACCGGATAAATTTTATGATAATGTTGATTTAACTATATCATTTAATGGTGATGTAAGCAAATTTAAGAATTTTGATATTATAATTTTAAGAAGTAATTATAATATAATAGGAAATACTATTGATTACATAAAGTTTATTCATGAAACAGAAATGCAAAATCAGCTTCTGGCTTTTTGGATATATGTTTATTGTATGGTTGCAATCTTTAGTAAAAGTATTGCAGCGGTTTATTGGTGGCCAACAGTTGTATTTGATAAAAGTATGATATATTTCAACTCTTTAAAACCGTTGAAATATAAATTAAATTATTTGGAGTAGCACTATGATTGAAAAAGAAATACAAAATAAACTAGATGATGCATGCATAATTCTTAAGGACACAATGGAATTATGCTTTGAACACCTTGACCAAAATCCAAACGATACAAAGAAGATTTTATCAAATTGGAAAAAATACGGCGATAATATTTATAGAGAATTTATTGCAATGAGTGAGAAATATGGTAATAATGTTGTGGGAAAAGAGCTAACTAAAATGATAATATTCAGATAGGAGGTAATTATGAATTTAATAAAACCATTCAGCAGCGAAAGCTTTATTATTGGTTTGGGAATTGCAGCAGTAGGGTCATTGTTTGCTCCCGCAATAAAAAAAGGAGCTAAAATCATGGCAGTAAAAGGGGCACAAGGTGCGATGATTGCAGGTGATGCTGCGGAAAACATGGTTCATTCGGGAAAAGAAAGTATGAATACTATGTTTCCTCATATGTTTAAGGACAAAAAATATGATGACAGCTCACAGCAAGAATTTCATGAGAATCTTGTTAGGGAGTTAAAATCTGATAGGGAGCAATACAATAATGTAATGCAGGAATTGGTAAAAACAATGAAGGATATTCAATCAGAAGTAAGCACATTAAAGAATTCTAAAAATAATGTAGTATTAGAATAATATAAAAAAGGAGGCTGCAAACTAGCCTTCTTTTTATATGCAGTTTACGTAACAAAAAGTCTGGCTATTACAAGGCCAGACTTTTTGTTACGCCATTGAGTTTTCTGAATTATAATTTTTCAGCACTCAATTCCAGCAGTTATTTTTGAATTTTAGTGTAATGAATTATAATTTTTGTCAGAAGACATTCGACTGCTTCTATTCATCATCATGTTTCTGACAATTGGAGTAGTCATTGCTACCGCTGCTGCGGTTAATCCAACTCCAAGCATTAATTTTCCGGGTGTTTTTCTCATTTTCATATTCTCACCTCAAGTATATTTTCTGCAGAAAGTTTTTTTATATACGATAATGCTACTTCCATATTTCTATTAAATCAAACAGGATTTTACTTTATTAAGTTTTTTAAAAATCTATGTTTAGCTTTGACGTATATTGGCAATAATATTAAAAGGATGGTGATTTATATGTATGCAATTTTAGCAGTTAAGGTTGAAGAACGTGCGGCTAAAGCACCTGATCTTCAAAAAATTCTTACTGAATACGGATGTATAATAAAGACAAGAGTTGGGTTTCATGAGACAGATCAAGAAAAATGCTCCATGAGCGGAATTATATTGCTGCATTTATTTGGAGACAGAAAAAGCTTTGAAGAGCTGTTTGAAAAGATTAAGGAAGTTGACGGTGTTATACCGAAATTTGTTGAATTCTAAAATATCTAGAATTCTTTTTTTGGTTAGTCCTTAAATTCCATTAATTACAAAATATTTAAAATTAATACTTAAAAGTGTTTAAAAATTTATTTATAAGTGATATAATACATCAACGCATCGTTAAGCGAGTCAGTGTGTTGAAATAAACAGAGAAAGCGGGCTTATTGCATTAGTGAAGTATGCAGGCTTACACGGATGTGCATAATAAAAAATGTAAACATCTGTGTTTTAGAATGGGCGGAATAGGAAATACAGTATGCATACTGACTTGCCAAAAAATGTACATGTTTTGTTTTTGTGGTATAATAAATACAACAGATGAAATAAATAACAAGGAGTGATAGAATGCATTGTGTTCAGAAAATCAGTGAAAGTATATATTGGGTGGGAGGAAACGATAGGAGACTTGAGCGCTTTGAAAACATGTTTCCGATACCGAAAGGAGTATCCTATAACTCATATTTAATATTAGATGAAAAAACAGTGTTAATGGATACTGTTGATGTTGCAATAAGCAGGTTATTTATCGAAAATATAACTCATGTTCTTGACGGAAGAGACCTAGATTACTTAGTGATAAATCATATGGAGCCTGATCACTGCGCAAGTATTGAAGAATTAGTCAGAATATATCCAAACTTAAAAATTGTCGGAAATAAAAAAACTTTTCAATTTCTGGGACAGTTTTATAATTTTGATTACAGCAATAATACATATGAGGTTAAAGATTGTGATACGCTTAGTGTAGGATCACATAAACTAAAGTTTTTTACAGCACCCATGGTTCACTGGCCGGAAGTAATGTTTACCTATGAAGAAACAGAAGGTATTTTGTTTTCAGCTGATGCTTTTGGAACATTTGGAGCTTTGGCAGGTAATATTTTCAGCGATGAGACGGATTTTGATCATTACTATTTGGAGGAAGCAAGACGATATTATGCAAATATAGTAGGGAAGTATGGTGCGCAGGTTCAAAGCATATTAAAGAAGGTATCATCAAATCCCATAAATATGATTTGTTCGTTGCACGGACCGGTTTGGAGAAAAAATATCGAATATATACTGGACAAGTACAATAAATGGAGCAAGTACGAACCTGAAAAAAAAGGTGTTGTAATTGTTTACGCTTCAATGTATGGAAATATGGAAAACACTGCAAATGTCATTGCTAATAAGCTTGCCCAAAAGGGTGTTCAGGATATCAGGGTATATGACGTTTCTAAAACTCATCCGTCGTACATCGTATCTGATATTTGGAAGTACAGCCATGTAATTTTTGCTTCAGTTACATATAATATGGGATTATATTATGGTATGGAATCGCTGCTGCATGAACTTAAGGCTCTGAACATGCAGAACAGAACAGTGAGTCTTGCAGGAAACGGTACGTGGTCACCTGCTGCTGTTAAGGTTATGCGGGAGATTTTGGGATGCATGAAAAACGTTGAAATTGTAGGAACACCTTTCGAAATAACATCTACAATGAAAAAAAATCAGGAGCCGACACTTGATAAATTTGTTGAAGATATTTACGAAACTTTAATATAAAAAACACAATATCTTGAAAAGATTGAATTAAAATTGAACAGGAGGGAAAAATGAAAATTGAAACTCAGTGCCTTCATGAAGGATATCATCCAAGAAACGGTGAACCAAGGGTTCTGCCTATTTGCCAAAGTACTACATATACATATGATTCTTCCGAACACATAGGTAAACTATTTGATTTGACAGCAGAAGGACATATGTATTCACGCATATCCAATCCAACGGTTGCTGCTGTAGAGGCTAAAATTGCAACACTTGAAGGAGGTGTTGGAGCACTATGCACAACATCTGGGCAGGCAGCGTCTCTCCTAAGTCTGTTAAATATTTTAAAAGCAGGGGATCATTTTATAAGCATTTCGTCAATATATGGCGGAACTATAAATTTATTTGCGGTGACGCTGAAAAAGTTTGGAATTGAATGCACGTTTGTAAGCCAGGATTCTGATGATGAAGAAATTCAGAAACAATTCAGAGAAAATACAAAGGCTGTTTTTGGAGAAACTATTGCAAATCCTTCGCTTGTGGTTTTTGACATTGAAAGATTTGCAAATATTGCGCATAAAAATAATGTACCGCTTATAGTTGATAACACGTTTGCAACGCCATATCTTTGCAGACCGATAGATTTTGGTGCGGATATAGTAATTCATTCAACTACAAAGTACATGGATGGTCACGCGGTTCAAATGGGCGGCGTAATCGTTGATAGCGGAAACTTTAATTGGTCAAGCGGAAAATTCCCTGAATTTACAGAACCTGATGAATCTTATCATGGAGTAGTATATACTGAGAGCTTCGGAAAAGCTGCTTTTATAACCAAAGCAAGAGTTCAGTTGATGAGAGACATTGGCGCATACCCGTCTGCAAATGCAGCATTTTTATTAAATTTAGGGCTTGAAACTCTTGCTGTGAGAATGGATAGGCATTGCAGCAATGCATTAAAAGTAGCTGAATATTTAAGCAATTCTGATAAAATTGAGTTTGTATGTTACCCTGGTTTGAAAAACGACAAATATCATCAGCTTGCCCAAAAATATGTTCCAAAAGGAAGTTCAGGAGTAATTTCACTATCAATAAAAGGAACGAGAGAAAATGCTGTAAAATTTATTGATTCATTGAAGCTTGCTTCAAATGAAGTTCACGTTGCAGACATACGAACATGCGTACTTCACCCTGCAAGTTCTACACACAGACAGCTTACAGATACTCAGCTTAAGGCGGCAGGAATAACACCGGGTCTTGTAAGGCTTTCTGTAGGTATAGAAAATATTGATGATATCATTGAAGATATTGAGCAAGCTCTTGGGCAGGTAGATTAAAAAATGTTTAGACGAGTTTTTCCTGGGTAATAATTTATATGAAATTATTATATGGAGGTTTACAATGACTGTTAAATGGAATGGAACTAATTTATTAAAAACTATCGCTGAGAATGAAAAATCAGCTGCAAATCTATATAGAGCTATAGCTAATGAAGCAAGGATTGGAGAGAAATTTTTCGAGCAATTGGCAAGTGATGAAGAAAGACATGAAAAAATATATAATGCATTATTGAAAAAATTTCAGGAAAATATTGAAATTGAGATTGAGCAAAGTGATGCAGAGTATGTTGATATGCTTATTGAAAGCAATTCTTTGTTTGATGAAGAACTTATTGAAAATGCGAGAAAAATATATACTAAGAGTCAAATATTCGATATTGCCGAAAAGGCTGAAAGAGATGCCGTTTTATTTGTAAGTGAGTTGCAGAGGCTGTATCCTGATATGGCTTCAGATGAAGTAGCAATAATTTTAAATGAAGAAAAAAAGCATCTGAAAAAAGTTTTAGAAAGAAAAAAAGAAAGCCAGCCTATGTTTGGCAGAGGAATGTAGCAAGTTAAAGAATGAATATATAATTAATCAGAAAGCACCTTTCAAGGTGCTTTCTGTCTTCTGTAGGTTAACTTTTTTAGCGTATTATATTTTTTCTGCAAGGTCATTTTTATAGGGCATATTGGAATATTTATATTTTGCCCTTAATGCAGAGAAAATTTTCTTACAATCTGCATCTGTAATTTTGTTTGCAACTAAATTTAATTCTGCAATTTTACTTATTTCGCTGTTCTTATTCTGAAGAACAGTGCTTACATGCCATGGTGTTTCTAAAAGCATCCTTTTATCATATTCAAATTTTTCGGCATGTTTATATTTTGTTTCGCTGAAATCCAAGTCTTCAATATCCTTAATAAGCAATGGAACTTCCTTTTCTTCAAGAACAATTCTTACTAATTTCTTTTGCTTTTCTGAACCGCTTATTTCTTTCATTTATTTAAAAGTCTCCTTAAAGTTTTGTTTATTGGCTAATTATACTATTAAAAATTGTAAAAATGCAAATAATTATTTTGCAGTTAAACTAAATTGATATTGATTATTTAAAATGTTATGATAATATGAAACATCACTAAATATTTTTTTTTATTTAATAAAATTTAAGGTTAGATTAAGGTAGTTTATGGTAACATAGTACGTTGCGCATATATTTTACGGCAATTGGTTTCTTAAACCTAACAATATGATAAATGACGGGAGTGAGATTTTGAGAAAATTAGTTCCTTTTATGAAAAAATATACGAGTTATGCAGTGTTATGCCCTATTTTGATGATAACAGAAGTAGTTGCTGATATTGTAATACCGTATCTAATGTCACTGATAGTTGATGTGGGAATTGCCAACCGAGATGTAGGCTATGTGGTAAAAATAGGCGGCATTATGATTTTGGCTGCTTTGATTGGGATGATATTGGGAGTTATAAGTTCATATTTCGGTGCGACAGCCGGATACGGGTTTGCTGCTGAGATAAGAAAAGCTGTATTTAAAAAAGTTCAGGATTTTTCTTTTGCTAATCTTGACAAATTTTCTGTTTCTTCCTTAATTACAAGATTGACAAATGACTGTAACACACTGGGACAGGTAGCTATGATGAGTCTTCGAATGGCCGTAAGAGCGCCGTTTTTGATGGTATTTGCACTTATTATGGCTTTTAGAATTAATGCGCGGCTTGCAAGTGTATTTATGGTTTCCATACCGCTGACGGTTATTTTGCTGGGTATAATTATGGCTAAGGCAAGACCGCTTTTTATAAAAATGCAGTCTCGTGTTGACAGGGTTAATGCAATAATTCAGGAAAATTTAATTGGCATACGAGTAGTTAAATCATTTAATAGGCAAAAGCACGAAGAACAAAGGTTTAAAGAAAGAAATGATTTACTTAGAGATACTGCATTAAAAGCAATATCCATAGTTATTTTCCTTTTACCTGTATTGACAGTTGTAACATATGCAACAATTATAGCAGTTTTGTGGTTTGGCGGTAAGCAAGTGGTTGTGGGGACAATGGGAAGCGGAGAATTAGTTTCATTTATCACGTACATCACTCAGATATTAATGTCTTTAATGATGCTTTCGTTCTTTTTTATGCAATTCTTGCGTGGAGCGGCTTCTGCTTCCAGAATTGTTGAAGTCCTAGAGACAGAATCAGAAATAAAAGAAGCACCTGATCCTGTAGCGGAAGTTAAAGATGGTTCCATAAGTTTTGAAAATGTAAGTTTTGCATATCCATTAAGTTCAGATAAAGCATTAAAAAATATAAATCTTGAAATAAACTCTGGAGAAACTATAGGAATAATAGGTTCAACTGGTTCGGCAAAATCAACGCTTGTTCAGTTGATTCCAAGGCTGTATGATGCAACAGAAGGAGTTGTAAAGGTAAGCGGAGTTAATGTAAAGAATTATAGCCTTAAGACACTTAGAGATAAGGTTGCATTTGTGCTTCAAAAAAATGTATTATTTACCGGAACAATACGAGAAAACATGCAATGGGGAAATGAAAACGCAGATGATGAGCAGATTATCACTGCATTGAAGCACTCCCATGCATGGGAATTTGTATCAAGTTATGAAGACATGTTAGACCACAAGGTCGAGCAGGGAGGCGACAATTTTTCAGGTGGACAGAAGCAGAGGCTTACAATTGCCAGGGCGTTGATTAAGTCCCCGAAAATTATAATACTTGACGATTCAACAAGTGCAGTTGATATGACAACAGATGCAAAGATTCAAAAGGCTTTCAAGGAAAATCTAAGCAATGTTACAACAATAATTATAGCGCAGAGGATTTCTTCAATACAACGTGCTGATAGAATACTCGTAATGAATGAGGGAAAAATAGAGTCTGTGGGAAGCCATGAAGAATTGATGAAAAACTCTCCTATATACAAAGAAATTTATGAATCTCAGCAGAAAGGGGTGGTTGGACAATGAAAAAAGTAAAAAATGAGGGTCAAAATGCTCCTAATGGAAAAAGTGCGGGTATGAAAGCTCCGAAACAGCTTCGCCCAAGAGATCCAAAAAAGACACTATTAAGATTGTTCAGCTATTTCAAATTTAATAGATTGTTGTTTTTCAGCGGTATATTCTTTATAGTGCTGGGATCAATTGCTGAGATAGGAATTAATGGAATGCTTAGCCCTGTAATTGATACACTGGTGGGAGATTTCAACAGAGAAAAGTTCATAACATATATTGTAATAATGGTTGTAATGGTTTTAGTTGTTGCCTTTTCACAATATGTTGGGAATTTGTTTATGGCACGTCTAGCGCAGAAAACGGTGCATAAAATTCGTGAGGACATGTTTGAGCATATGGAAAAGCTTCCTATATCATATTTTGACGGCCACACACACGGAGAAATGATGTCTACCTTTACAAATGATGTTGATATGTTGAACCAATCTCTGGAACAAAGTGCATCTCAAGTTTTGATTTCAATTATAACAGTTATAGGAACATTTATTATGATGATGGTTTTGAGCCCAGTTATGGCGTTGACAGTAGTGATTATTCTTGGGCTAATGCTGTTCGTTATAAAAAATATAGGGAAAATATCTTCAAAGAACTTTCGCAGTCAGCAGGCCGCTTTGGCAGATATGAACGGGTACATCGAAGAAATGATGTCGGGACAAAAAGTTGTTAAGGTATTTAACTATGAGGAAAGAGCAATAAATGATTTCAATGAAAGAAACGAGAATTTAAGAACTGCAAGCACTCGTGCATCAACGTTCGGTGTAATGATAATGCCAATAATGGGTAACCTGTCTTACGCTATGTATGCGGTTGTATCAATACTTGGTGCATACTTGGTAATGGTCAGCAGATTCAGTATAGGTAATATGGCTTCTTTCTTGCAATATACGAGGACTATATCACGTCCTATAACTCAGGTTTCAAATCAACTGAATACATTATTTGCTGCATTGGCAGGTGCTGAAAGAATATTTAATGTGCTGGATGAAGAAATAGAATTAAATGACGGCGATGTAAAATTAGTTGAAAAATGCGATGGAAAAAAAGATTTGTGCTGGAAAGTGCCGGCGAAAAACGGAGAATATGAACTAGTTTCGCTGAAAGGAAATGTAACCTTTAATGATGTGGATTTTGGGTATGTGCCTGAAAAGCAGGTCTTGAATAAAATTAATCTTTATGCTAAACCGGGGCAGAAAATAGCATTTGTAGGTTCAACCGGAGCAGGCAAGACTACCATAACAAATCTCATAAACCGATTTTATGAAATAGATAACGGTAAAATTTTATTTGACGGAATCGATATTAAACGAATTAATAAATTTGATCTCAGAAGTATTATGAGTATAGTGTTACAGGACGTACACTTATTCGAAGGAACTGTTGCAGAGAATATAAGATACGGCAGACTTGATGCTTCTGATGAAGATGTAATTGCAGCAGCTAAGCTGGCAAATGCACATTACTTTATAAAGCATTTGCCTAATGGGTATGAAACTCTACTGACAGCGGACGGCCAAAACCTTTCACAGGGAGAGAGACAGCTTCTTTCAATAGCAAGAGCTGCTATAGCGGATCCTGCAATCCTCATACTGGATGAAGCGACATCTTCAGTTGATACAAGAACAGAAAAACTGATATCTGAGGGGATGGATAAGCTTATGAAGGGAAGAACTACTTTTGTTATAGCTCATAGGTTGTCAACGGTTCGTGATTCAAATGCAATAATGGTTCTTGAAAATGGTAAAATTATTGAGCGTGGAGATCATGAAGACTTAATGAAACAAAAAGGGCGATACTACGAGCTTAACATGGGAGTTACAGAATTGGAATAGCAAATAAGGAAGGCATATAACTGCCTTCTTTTTTTTTATATTAATAAATTATTAAAAGTAGTCATATATACATATGGATAAATATATATTGTTTATAGGGAGTATTATATATTAGAGGAGGAGCTATGAGAAGGTTTAAAAGCAAGTTGTCAAATAAGTTATCAACAAAATTTTCAAAACCAATTGACATAAACAGAGAAGAGCTTAAAAACAATATTCTGACTATAGGATTATTTGTTTTTATAATAATAACAACATTTTGGCTCATAGACATGGTATTTGGACTGTTAAGCGACTCAATAAATTTTGCTGAAATAAAAAATACGCTGTTATTAATAAGGGATTATGTATTATGGTTTGTTTTGGCACTGCTGTACATTCTTGCTGCCAGAAAAAAACATTTTAACAATGAATCTGTTATTGCGTTTACATCATTAGGGTCAATTTATACTGCTGTAAAGCTGTATATGGCGGATTTGGGTGCCGCATGGATATTTGTTGTTGAGTGGATTATAATTACAATGGCAATTTACAACATTGTTAAAATTGTATTTTCACATTTCAGGCCTGTATCAGAGTAAGGATTAATATATCATACCTAGTATCAAATGTTAAATACTCATATAAAAGAGGGCAACCAAGCTGTAAAATGGCGAGGTTGCCCATGCTCTCGTAGTAATAATTTTAGCATAGTAATTTACTAAAATTATGTCGTTTTTGTTCTACTGGAATTCTATGCACTGTATACCATTTTTCCGTCTACATATGTTTTGATAATATGGGTTTCAAGTATTTCTTCATCGTTGTTTAAATTGAACAGATCTTTGTCCAAAATGATAAAATCTGCAAGCTTGCCCTTCGATATTGATCCCTTTATTTTTTCTTCTCCGGATGCATAGGCTCCTTCAAGCGTATAAGATTTTATTGCTTCGTACATACTCATTTTTTCATTTGGAAGATAAGTTTTTTTCTTGTTTTTTGTTATGTTTTTTCTCGTAACAGCAGAGTATATATTCGGCATCGTATTGAAAGCTTCAACAGGGCAATCCGTTCCGAACGGGGTATGGATACCTTTATCAATCATTGTTTTCCATGCATAGGATGTTTCGGCAATTTTATTTCCTACTCTGTTTCGAACTATATCCATGTCATAATCAATAAATATTGGTTGTATAAAGGCAGTTACGTCAAGTTTTTTAAATCTGTCCAGGAGTGCATTATCTGTTATCTGACAATGTACGATGCCGTGCCTTGGATTATGTTCAGGGGCTTTTATTTTAGCATATTCTATTGCATTAAGAGACATTTCGATAGCTCTGTCTCCTATTCCGTGTATTGCTACGGGACAATCATTTTCATGGGTAAGAAGAACTGCTCTGTTTAATTCGTCCTGGCTGAACAATTCTATACCATTTGTCGAAGGATTATCGTTGTAGGGGGTTCTCATTGCTGCAGTCCTAGCTCCCAATGAACCATCACTTAAAAGTTTTATGCAGTTTACACGGTATTTTTCGCTGCCGTATCCAAATCTGTATCCCTTATCAAAAAAGTTTTGAATCTCATCCGTAGTTTGCAGCAGGCACTGCTCTCCTATTCTTATATTTAGTTTAGTTTCCTGCTCCAGCTTGTTATATGCTCTAAACAGCAAATCATAATTATTGTCTTGTACATACCCGAAATCGTCTGTTTGAACAGATGTAAGTCCCTGAGCCAAGGCTTTATCCTGAGCCTCGCATATTATTTTTTTTAAGGAAATTAAGTCTAGTACAGAAGTATTGGCTTTAACTTGTTCAAGTAAATTTTCCTTTATTACTCCGCTTGGTTCACCGTCAGGCATTAATTCAACAAAGTTGCCGTATTGAGGAGCAGTGGACTTATCAAGGTTTATTATTTTCATTGCAGCAGAGTTAAGAACACCTATGTGAAAACATGTACGGAGTATCAGCGTAGGAACTTCACCTGTTATATCATCCAGATCAAATTTTGTTGGAAATCTTTTTTCTGTGAAATAATCATGATTCCAACCTTCGCCTACCAGCCAGAAATTATCTTCGGGCGTTCTTTCCTCAAGCCTTTTTTTCAGTCGGCTTCTGACATCCTGCAGGTTTTTTGTGCCAACCAAGCTGACGCTGCTCAAACTTTTGGCAAAATGCACAAAGTGCATGTGGGAATCATTGAATCCTGGAAGAACTAAGTGACCGCACAAATCAAATTCTGAATAGCTGCAGTTTCTTTTGTTTAAATATTCCTTGGCACCATTCTCGGTTCCTACATATTCGAATCTATTACCGTCAACTACAAATGAATCTGCTTTGAAATTTAAACTTTCAATTGTGCAAATATTTCCGTTTTTAAACATTGTTACCATGTTTTACCTCCGTTGACCCGTTTAATTTATTAATAACTATAATATCATATTTCTGCGAAAAAGTTTATTATTCTTTCCAAGCACATTTTTATATTAAATTTTCTAAATAAGCTTATTTATTTGCTTAGGTTTTGATATAATTGTAATTATGATTTTGAATTTAAGTTTATTGTACAGAAATGAGAGAAGCATATAACTAAGAAGTTGAAACAGAGGAGAGAAATTATGAATAAATATGATGAAAGAGATACTATGTTTTCAAGGATGAATCTTAAAGAAGATAGTGAATGCTATAAATACTATTATAACAGGAATCCTTCTATGAAGGAAAAAGATGATTTTTTGAGAAGCCTTCCTGAGATGGGAGCTAAAGGATCTGCAATGTACAACAGCATAAATTCACCGATGGTTGATGCTGCCTTTAAATATTTGAGTGATATAAGAAGATTCAGTGAGGGAAAAGTGTCTGAAAACAAATCAGAAGTTGATCCGGTTTTAATAACAAAAAAAATTAAGGGCTTAGCCGAATTTTACAATGCAAAATTGGTCGGTATAACTGAATTGAAGGATTATCATTACTATTCTTATAGAGGGAGACATGAAGAAAATTATGGGGATAAGATTGAAAAAAAGCATAGATTTGGAATTGTATTTGCAGTGCCCATGGATTTGGAAATGATTATGAGAGCCCCAAAGATATCTGAAGCTATCGGAGTTGTAAAGGGCTACGTGGAAGCTGCAACTATCGGAATGATTTTGTCTTACTATATAAGAGAGCTTGGGTATGATGCCAGAAATCATATGGATGGAAATTATTTGCTAGTTGCTCCACTGGTTGCAATGGATGCAGGTTTGGGAGAATTCGGAAGAAATGGGCTCATTATAACCAGAGAGCATGGACCTTGCATCAGACTTGGCGTTGTATCGACAGATATGCCGCTTATACCTGACGAAAGAAAGAGTTTTGGAGTTAGAGAACTATGCAGAGATTGTGGAAGATGTGCAAGAACATGCCCAGGGAAGGCAATTTCAAAAACAGATATGGAGGAAAAGGACGGGATACTAAGGTGGAAAATAAATTCCGAAGAGTGCTATAGAAGATGGAGAAGTTTAGGCACAGATTGTGCAATATGCATTGCAAATTGTCCGTTTACGTATGGGATATCTGATGAATTAGTTTCTAATATTAAAACTTCAAATAAGGCAAGAAAAACTATTTTAGAGAATTTTGATAAAAAATACGGAATAAGACCAATAATCAGAGAAGAGGCTGACTGGCTGAAATAAGCAATTAAAAAATTAAAGCGTAGATGTTGAAATATTTATTTTATTTGCTAATTGTAAAAATTGCAGTATAATGTAAAATATATATTATTAGAAAAAATTGGGGGAATAACGTGGATTTAGAAGAAAAGAAACAATTATATAATGCTGTTTTGAATAATATTTCGGATGAGCTAATTATTTTTGAAAAAAATGGAGCCTTAATTAAATTTAATGAAAAGACAAGAACAAATGAAATCGATAATTATGATAACGTTTACACACTTATTGAAGAGATTGAGATTTATGATAAAAATGGAAAGATAATATCAAATGAAAATAAAATATTCAACAGGGTATTAAAAGGAGAACGAGTAATTAATGAAACCTACGGGATAAAAAGCAAAGATGGTTATTTGAGAAAAGAGGCAAGCGGCATTCCGATATATGGGATTGATGGTAAAGTAACAGCAGGAGTGGTAATTTATAGGGACACATCAAAAAAAATAATATTTGAAGAAATGTTATCAAAAAAATCGGAAGATGAAACATTAAACAAAATAGTGGAAAACCTTGATTTGTGTTTTGTAAGGTTCGCATACCCCGGCTACGAAGTTGTAGAGCTTAATAATAAAGCATTAAACTTGCTGTATCAAATAAACGGCAATATGGCAGATTATCTTTCGTTAGATAAACTAAGTATATACAACTTTACTTCTTCAAAAGATTTAGTTAAATTAATAGAAAAATCATTTGATGAAAAAGAAAGCTATCAGGATATCTATAAGTTTGTTATTTCCGGGCAAGAAGTATATTATAAATTTCTATACCAGCCGCTGTATGGGATTAATAAAACAATTAATGAGGTTATTTCCATTGGCCTTGATGTAACAAAAGACACTAAATCACAGATAAAAATGAAAAAGGCTCTTAAGATTCAAGATGAGATCTATGCAAATGTATCTCACGAGCTTAAAACTCCGTTAAGTGTTATATTTTCAGCAAATCAGATGATGGATATGTATATTAAGAGCAGCAATATTAAAAATAACAGCAAATTAATAGAATACAATAACATAATAAAACAAAATTGCTACAGGCTTACAAAATTAATTAACAGCATAGTAGATATAGCTAAAAAAAATTCTAATAATTTTAGTTTAAATATAAGAAATGAAAACATAATTGCAATAGTTGAAAATATTGTTCGCTCTGTAACCGAATATGTTAAATTGCGCCAATTAAGAATAGTGTTCAGCTCAGATATTAATGAAAAAATTATTGCGTGCGATTCCATGCAAATTGAAAGAATTATGCTTAATCTTATATCAAATGCACTAAAATTTTCTGACACAAACAGTGAAATATTTGTAAACATAGAATGTAAAGATAATAGGGTAGTAATATCGGTTAAGGATCAGGGAGCAGGGATTGAGCCGGAACATTTAAAGCATATTTTTCAAAGATATTACCAGGTAGATAAATCTTTAAACAGAAACGCAGAAGGAAGTGGTATAGGACTGTCACTTACAAAGCTGCTTGTTGAATTACATGGAGGAACTATATATGCCATAAGCAAAGTTGATGTGGGAAGTACATTTATAGTAGAACTTCCTGACAAAAAAATTAATGACAGCAAAGATAAGAAACTTATAAAAAATGAAAATAACAAAATTGAAATGATAAAGATCGAATTTTCTGATATTTACGATATTTAGGATTCTACAGCTATAATATGGAAATCCAAATACTAGTAAGTTTTTAAATTATATTGACAAAGCTGAAAATTAATAATAAAATATATTTAGATAATTATCTAAATGTCTAAATGAAAGGATTTGCTATAAATGGGATTTCAAGAAAGTTTTAAGGCATTATCTGATCCGACCAGGCGCCGCATAATAGAATTATTAAAAAACAACAAGATGACAGCAGGTGAAATAGTTGAGCATTTTGAAATGACAGGAGCTTCTATCTCGCACCACTTGTCGATATTAAAAAATGCAGGTTTGATTATAGACGAAAAACATGGGAAATATATTTATTATGAACTAAACTTATCGGTGGTTGAAGAAGTAATGACATGGCTTGCTTCATTAAAGGAGGAAAAGAAGCATGAATAAAATATTTAAGAAAGAAAATTATAAGCAGTGGATTTTATTTTTGGTAACATTTTTGATAGCCTTGATCTCGTATAGTTATCTTCCAGAACAGATACCTGTTCATTTTGATATAGCTGGTAATGTTGATCGATATGCGGGAAAAATATATATTTTTCTTGCCCCGTTTGTAATTCTTATAATGAATGTATTTGCCGAATTATTCAAAAATGTTGATCCAAAAAGAGAAGCTTATAATAAATTTAATAAGCAGTATTACATGATTTTCTTATTGGTATCATTGCTGATGATGATAATTCAGCTGTATACAATAGCTTTCAGTTTAAATATTAAAATCATGAACATAAGTATACTGATGCCTTTTGCTGTAGGATTATTATTTGCTATAATCGGAAACTACATGCCTAAGTTCAAACAAAATTTCTACGCAGGTATACGAACAAGCTGGACTCTTTCAGATGAAGAGGTGTGGTTTAAAACACATAGGCTTGGAGGTAAAATATGGTTTGTGGGCGGGATAGCGATGATGGTGTCGGCAATACTTCCGTCTTACTTGAAAATGAAGGTTTTTCTGGGAATAGTAATTATCATAACACTGATTCCAATTATATATTCATATATTGCATACAAAAATAAATTCAAGTAAAATCCGGAAATATGAAACAGACAGTAGTTTGTCTGTTTCAGGCTGTTAAAAAGTCTCGAAACAGTAGCCCTTTGTAAAACAGTACCGAATCAATTTGGAAAATGTGGCGTAGCGTAAAGCTACGCCATTCTTCTATTTTGCTTATTTTTCTTTTAAACTCATTAGATTACTTCTGACACTTGTTTCAGATTTCATTCCAATCATTGAAGAAAATATATCTTCCTCATCTAACAAATATTTAATCATCTCATTAAAACTATATGTTTCTTTATATTTTCCCTGTCCCAGAGAGATATTTGTCATAACGGAAATCGATTACCTGCATCATCGCTGGGATCTCCCAAATATGTCCCGTAACCTATTTTAGAAACACAAATGTGATCATTTTCAGTTTTATATAAAATTTCTTTGTTATTAAGATAATTTTTGGTGTCTGCTTTTTTTGCACATCCATTTAAGCTCATAATTTATCTCCCAATTTTATAATAGTTTACTTTCAAAGATTTTATCATATTTTTTTTATTTTGTAGATCTTTTATGGAATAAAAACATAAAGATTTTAAAAAATAAAATACAAAATATGTTAATTGGTATATAAATAGGATATAATTATACCATGTACTGACAAAAGAAATTTAAAGGGGATTATATATGAAAAAATTCATAACACCAGTGTATAAATTGGAAATATATATGCCAAAGGATGTTATACCGGCAGTTCTTGAAGAAGTTTCAAAACTGGGAGCATGCCATGTCGGGAAATACGATTATGTGGCATCTTATTATGAGATTGAAGGATGTTGGCGTCCTTTGGAAGAATCTACACCTTTTACCGGTGATAGAGGTAAAATTAACTATGGAAAGGAATATAAACTGGAAATCAGGTGCGAAGAAAAATATATTGGCAGTATTTTGAAAAAAATCAGAAAAATTCACCCTTATGAAGAAGCTTTAATAAATGTAATCAGATTGGAAAATCATATTTTTGAATAAGATTTGAATATATAGGTTTTATGGAAAAACGTCAAGTAATGGAAGCGTGAAACTAATCTACAGTATATAAAAAAGCATAGCTTATTCTGAAGAAAATGTAAAGAATAGCTATGAAATATAATACAAGGAGTGAGTTATCATGAGAGCAATAGAAACAAAAATTTCAGATTTTAAAATTAGGTTTGCAGAAAAAAAAGACTCAGAATTAATTGTCAAGTATATTCGTGACTTGGCAACTTATGAAAATGAACTTGATCAAGTTTCTGTAACACCTGAAACTCTTGAAAAATACATGTTTGATCAAGGGGGGGCAGAGGCTCTTATAGGGGAGTGGAAAGGAAACCCTGTAGGATTTGCATTTTTTCATAACAGTTTTTCAACTTTTTTAGGCAAGCCTGGAATTGCTTTAGTGGATTTATACATAGAACCTCAGGCAAGGGGAAATGGATTTGGAAAAGCGATGCTTTCATATTTAGGACATATCGTCAAAGAAAGAGGCTGCGAAAGGTTGGAATGGTGGTGTCATGACTGGAATAAGACAGCAATCGAAAGATATGTTAATTGGGGGGCAGCCATGGTAGAACACATAAGAGTTTACCGCATGGCAGGCAAAAATCTAGAAGGGTTTTCCGAGGAATATAAAGAATAGCTAGTTTGTTTAAGCTTCATTGATTAGTAGAGTCTATAAATGCTTACATGGTGTACAAAAAAGTTTTCATAGTTAAAATACAAAAGTAGCCCAAATGTCATTACATTGGGCTACTGATTTTGAACAATAAGGTAAAATTATTGTTATAATAAGTTTTCTTTTATGACTCTTGGGCTAATCCAGCGCATCATGTTTATCTTTGAGCCTGCTTTGTCATTGGTACCTGAGAGTCTTGAACCTCCAAACGGCTGTTGGCCCACAACTGCTCCGGTAGGTCTTACATTGATATAAAAGTTGCCTGCTGAATGAGTGAGTACCTTTTGCGCTTCTTCTATGGCATATCTGTCGGTAGAAAATATTGAGCCTGTAAGTCCGTATTTTGAAGTGCTGTCACATAGCCGTAAGGTTTCACTATATTTTCCATCTTCATATAAATAAACTGTCAGAACAGGACCAAATATTTCTTCTTCCATTGTTTTGAATTTTGGGTTATCAGTAAGAATTATTGTAGGTTTAATAAAATATCCTTGGCTGTCATCATACTCGCCGCCGGCCAGGATTTCAGCTTCCGCAGATTCTCTTGCATATTCGATGTACTCAACTATAGTATTGAAAGCTTTTTTATCTATAACCGCACCCATAAAGGTATCTATTTCTTCAATATTATCGACTTTTATATCATTAGCTTTTTTTATTAGATCGTCCTTTATATCATCCCATACGCTCTTTGAAATGTAGGCACGTGAAGCAGCAGAGCATTTTTGTCCCTGATATTCAAATGCTCCGTCAATAAGACCTTTAACCAGGCTCTTTCTGTCGGTAGACGGATGCGCTATAACAAAGTTCTTTCCACCTGTTTCACCGACAAGTCTTGGAAATGTCCTGTAATTTGCAAGATTGTTGCCGACACTTGCCCATAAATCGCAGAATACTTGTGTTGAGCCTGTGAAGTGAATACCGCTTAAATATTCGCTGGACAATACTGTGCTGCTGATTACCCCTGCATTTCCTGGAATGAAGTTAATCACGCCTTCTGGCAATCCTGCTTCCTGCAGCAATTTATAAACGGTATAAGCTGAGTACACAGAGTTTGATGCAGGCTTCCATAACACTGTATTCCCTGCCATGGCAGGAGCACTCGGAAGATTTGCCGCAATCGAGGTGAAGTTAAATGGAGACACCGCGAATACAAAGCCTTCCAAAGGTCGGTATTCTGTTCTGTTCCAAACTCCTTTCGATGATATTGGCTGATCGCTGTATATTTGCTGTAAAGCATGCGCATTAAAATTTAAGAAGTCAATTAATTCACAGGCAGAGTCTATTTCAGCCTGTTTATATGTCTTGCTTTGAGTAAGCATAGTTGCTGCATTCAGTTTTGCTCTCCACGGGCCTGATGCTAATTCTGCTGCTTTAAGAAATATCGAAACTCTGCTTTCCCAAGGGATGCTTTCCCACTTGCTTTTAGCGTCTAAAGCTTCTTTAATTGCCAGCTTGGTCTCTTCTTTTCCGGCTTTGCAGTATTCGCCTATTATTTTGTTGTGGTCATGAGGAAGTCTGCATTGCCCTTTATCAGACGTTCTGATTTCTTTACCGCCGATAATTATAGGTATATCTAAAAATGAATTTTTCATTTTAGTTATCTCAGCTTCTAGCTCCGCACGTTCATTGCTGCTGGCAAGATATTTTAATATAGGTTCATTTTTAAATTTTATTTCTTTTAGAATGCTGTTCATAGAGACTCCTTTATTGGTATTTTTTAAACAAAAATATTTTTATATTAAATATATATAATAATTGTACATTAATAAACATAAAACATCAATAAAAAAACGAAAATATTATATTTTTTTCAAAATTAAAAAACGTTTTAAAACGTATAAAGTTTTGAATTTGAACGTTTAAGAATTAATAATAAGGCAATAATGTAAAATGCAATAATCTAAATATTTATTGCATTTGTTTATTTATTTAAAATATAACAAATTATAACTTTGTGCTGGTGTGTCGGATAATTTGACAATAAAATATTTGAAAGTCAAATAATATACCGAAGGTTATTGCATAAAGTGCTGCGGTTGTAGTAAAATATAGACGACAAATGTTTTATAATCTTATTAAGAAGGGGAAAACGATGGAAAAAATCAGAAGTAACAATTTATTTAATTCAAAGCCGGATGATAATAGACTTCAAAAGGAACTGGACACATATGAAATGCTAGATAAACTAGGTATTGAATTTTCCGGAACAGATCATGAAGCTGCAATGACAATGGAGGGTATTCAATCGGCAGAAGAACTTCTTGATGTAAAAGTTAGCAAAAATTTATTTCTCTGCAATTCGTCCAAAACAAAATTCCACCTGCTGATAATGCCGGGAGATAAGAAATTTTTAACTAAAAAACTTTCAAGCCAGATAAATAGCCCCAGACTTTCATTTGCAAGCGGGGAATACATGGAGGAATATTTAAATATTACTCCTGGCTCATTAAGTATTTTTGGTCTTATGTATGACAAAGAAAATAAAGTGAATCTTATAATTGATAAGGACGTATTGAAAGATGAATATTTTGGATGTCACCCTTGCATTAATACGTCAACGCTTAAGATAAAGACCTCAGATTTGCTGGATAAATTTCTTCCATATGTAAATCATGAAGCATCCTTTGTGGAATTATAGCTGATGCCTACAAATAAAAACATATTAAGCATGGCAAAGTGCAAAATACATATAAAGCTGATAACATGTGTATCAGCTTATATTTTTACTTGCAAAATTATTTTAAAAAGGTATGTTATCGGTTGGTTCGTAAAAAAACTCATAATGTGAGAGGGGACTTTCGTCTCTTTCTATATGACGAAGGTTAATTTGATAAGAAGTAGTTATATTCGGATAAATTTGGATATCAAAAACAAACGCTCCAAAGTATCCTTCGGCTTGAACCGAAAACATGTACATTTTAATATAATTTGGCTCATTAGGATGCTGTAATTTATTTAAAGTAGGCAGTTCTATTATCGGAGAATGCCCGTTAATTCCTGTTTCTACGGTTGCCATTAACTGGCCTTCGCCCTTTTCCTGGTATTGGCCGGTTATAGTCAGCAAGTAAACATGTATCATTGCATTTTCAACAGGATTAGTTTCTACGTTATTATAAACGCTTATTTCTAAATAACCGGTTTCTCCTTTTTGGCTGTTCGCATTTTCTTTACTATCAAAGCCGGGAGGTACATTGTTTTTTTTGGCAATTATGTTTCTGCATCTGTAAGGTTTTGGATTCCTATTCAAAACTTATCCTCCTTCTATCGTATTAGACATCACAATACTATGTTTATTTATGTTTATTATATGTACGCACAACTAATAAGATACATTCCTTTGATTTAGTTAACGTATATAAATATAAGTTTTTAAAATTGCCTTAATATGGTAAAATACACACGAAAAGTAGTCGGCACCGTACAAAATTATCTAGCAATTAAAACGCTAGAAATCAAAAATATGGAGGTATTTATGGTTACATTTGATGATTTTGCAAAAATAGATATAAGAGTAGGGGAAGTAATTAAGGCAGAGGTTTTTGAAAAAGCAAGAAGACCGGCATATAAACTGGTTATTGACTTTGGAAATGAAATAGGAGTAAAAAAATCAAGTGCACAAATAACTGATTTATATGAAGTTAATGACCTTGTAGGGGAACAGGTGCTTGCAGTTGTTAATTTCCCATCGAGGCAGATTGCAGATTTTATGTCTGAAGTCCTTGTGTTGGGAACGTATTCAAAGGGCGGCGTAGTCTTGATACAGCCTGACAGAGTTGTTGAAAAAGGTGACAAACTAGGGTAATTATTCATTATTATGATTAATCTTCTTGTTTAGCTGCTTTTAAAACGGATATAAGTAATAATAGGAGGGGATGTTATGAAAAAGATACTTGTTCCGGTTGACGGTTCAAATGCGTCTATAAGCGCAGTCAAAAAAGCTATTGACTTAGGAAGGCAATTCAATTCAGAAATTAAACTATTATCTGTGGTTAAAGCATCTGAGCATAGAGCCAAAAATGAGAACTTGTGGAGCGCAGTTGACGGTTCTGCAATAGTAAACAGTGCTGAATTGGAAGATAAGCTGGAAAGCAAGTATATCGAAAACTCTGAAATGCTTTTGAAGCAGATAGTAACTAAACTAGATTTCAGGGGAACCAAGGTTGAAACAGAAGTTTTGACCGGAGATCCCTTTGAAAAAATTATTGAAACTGCACAAAAAGGATATTACGACCTTATTGTAATGGGAAACAGAGGTTTTTCTAAAATTAAACGTTTCTTTGTTGGATCAGTAACGCAAAAAGTTATTTCTGAGTCTCCATGTCCGGTACTTGTAATTAAAAGCAGCTTTGAGCCATAATGGTTTATGTCTATAAAAACTATCATTATAATTATACTTTAATGATAGTTTTTTGTTTGAAAGTTTGTTGTTTAACAAATATGTATTTGATATAATATAAATATAGTTGATTTGCTAAGGAATACTTACAAGGAGGATTTTATGAAAAATTTAGTAGTGTATTACTCCAAAAGCGGAAACACAAAAATTGTTGCAGAAGAGATATCAAAAATTGCTGAATGCGATCTAGAGAAAATAGAGCTTTTGGACGATATAGGATTTGTTCATTCGGCGTTTACGTCATTGATTGGGTGTAAAGCGAGGATAAAGCATTTAAATATAGATCCCAAGGAATATGATAATATATTTATTGGCTGTCCGGTTTGGGCCGGGAAAAGTGCAACTCCGATGAATACATTTTTAAATAATTTTGATTTTACAAACAAAAACGTATTTATTTTTATTACGCAGGCTGACTCTAAAACACCTGTTAAAGTATATGAATCTATTTCAAAAAGGGTAGCTGATAAAGGAGGTAATGTGGTTGACATGTTTTTTGTTCAAACTAACATGAAGAGTCTGATTTCATCACAACAAGCAATGGAGGCTGCAACAGAATGGATAAATAAACTACGGTTAAAATAGGATAGTGTGGTTAATAGAAGAATGAGCTGCAGAGGTTTATAATATCATTAATATATTGAAATATTTGTTCTAATATAATATAATATCATCAATATAACTGTTCCAGCGAGGAAATCAGAATGGACAAAGAGGTTAATGAGCAAACGTATTCTGTTTATAGTATGTGCTTGAAGGAAGACGGCTTTTATAAACATTTGTTTGAAGAGCTGCCTATTGGTTATGCATTTTTAAAAATACTTTTTGATGAGACAGGCATTCCAACGGATTATGAATTTATAGAAGTCAATGCAATTTTTGAAAAAAGAATAGGTCTTGACAGAAAAGATATCATTGGAGAAATGCTCTCTGAAGTTTTTAAACACATGAACAAAGGGGAACTTGACAGAGTAAATTTTTATGCAAAAAAGACCTTGTGTGAAGGAAAGCAGGAGTTCGAACTTTATTACGGCATTGTGAATAAATGGTACAGAGTAAGTATGTATTCTCCCAGGGAAAGTTATCTGGCAATGTATTTCACAGGAATAACAAATGAAAAAAAGCAGTTAGAAGAACTTAAACAGAGCAGGAGAAGAATGAAAAACATTATTGAGGCTACTAATGTGGGAACCTGGGAAAAGAATATGTTGACAGGTGAGTATTTCTACAATGATAGATGGGCCGAAATACTGGGGTATACCTTGGAAGAATTGTCCCCTATAAGCAAGTCTACATGGCAGAGGCTGGTGCACCCGGACGATTTAAAAAAGCAATTTATGATAGATGAAAAAATGTATAATAAAGAAATAGATTATTACGATGAAGAATATCGAATGATACATAAAAATGGAAGAATCGTATGGATACAAGATAAGGGAAAAGTTATATCGTGGACTGAGGATGGAAAGCCTTACATTATAAGCGGAACACATACAGATATAACATCAAAGAGAGAAGAACAGGAACAGATACTTTATTTAAGCTACTGTGACCAGTTGACAGGCTTATACAACAGAAGGTTTTTTGAAAGCAAACTTATCGAAATGGATTTGCCAAAGAATTTACCTATTACACTGATTATGGCTGATGTGAACGGACTGAAGCTTGTAAATGATTCCTTTGGGCATAGCCTTGGGGATGAATTGCTCAAAAAAGCTTCTGAGATTATAAAAAAGGGGTGCAGAAAGACAGATATTGTAGCAAGGCTTGGAGGGGATGAGTTTGTGGTTATATTAATCAATACATGTTCAATGCAGGCTGAAAGAATAATTAAACGAATTAATTCTATTGCTTCAAAAGAAAAGGTCGGCGCTATAGATATCTCTATTTCATTTGGGTACGAGACAAAAAACAGTGCAAACGAAAACATTCAGGATGTGTTTAAAAATGCCGAGGATTACATGTACAGACATAAGCTGTACGAAAGCTCAAGCATAAGAAACAAAACAATTGACCTAATAATGAGCACATTGTATGAAAAAAGCAGCAGAGAAATGCAGCATTCCAAAAGAGTGAGTGAAATATGTGAAGCTTTGGCCGAAAAAATGAAATTTGACAGGGATAAGATAAACCAGATAAAAATAGCAGGATTAATGCATGATATAGGTAAAATGGGCATAGACGAAAAAATTCTTAATAAAACTCTAAAGCTAAGCGATGATGAACAGAGGGAGATAAAAAGGCATCCTGAAATCGGATACAGAATCTTAAGTTCATCAAATGACTTTTCCGAAATTGCCGAATACGTTTTGAAGCATCATGAAAGATGGGATGGGAATGGCTATCCGGGAGGCTTCAAGGGAGAGGAAATATCTATACAATCGAGAATTATAGCGATTGCAGACGCATATGATGCTATGACAAGTGACAGGCCCTACAGAAGGGGGATGAGTTCAGAGGAAGCACTAAAGGAATTAAAAAGGTGCTCGGGCACGCAATTTGATGCTGATATTACAGAAATATTTATTAGTATGATTAAAGAAGCACAGGCATCCAAATGATGAATGTGGAGTTGTTTAGCATGCGATGTTAAGTGGCGTTTGTTTTGCAAATGATAAATTTTTTATATAAAAAGAGCAAAATGCTCTTTTTTTGTTTGCAATATTTACATATGTTTTACTCCGTAAGGGTTTTTAGTTTACTTATGCAACGTAAAATTTCATGTGTGTTCCTAAAGTAAAAATAAAGAGAAAAGCGAATTATAAGGAGAAGAGTGAAATGAAATTAAAGAAATTAAGCGCTATTATTGTTTTATTGTTAGTTACGTGTTTTGGCCTTGCAGCATGTGCTCAGAATACCGATGCTAATGAGGGAAGTGGCAACAACGATCAAGAGATTAAAAAAATTACACTTGCTTTTTTGCCTAATGAGTCAACAGGAGGAGATGTAAAGGAAAACTTTAAGCACTTGGTAACTGAAATACAGGTTGCACTTGGAGATGGATACGAGGTTGGATATACTGTTGCTGATGATTATGCGGCTGTTTCAACCGCTATATTGTCTGGGACGGCACAATTAGCGTGGGAATCTGGAAATACATATGCTACATCACATTTAAGAGACGAAAATGTAGTTCCTATAGTTTCATACGGGCCTGACGGAAAAGCTGATGAAGCCGGATATCCTGCTTACATAGCTACTCATATAGACAACAAGAAAGACTTTGAAGGTCTTACTGATGAAAAAGACAAGCTGGCAGTGCTGAAAGGAAAGAGTTTCTCATTTGTATCACCTACATCAACTTCAGGATGTCTTGTTCCTTCCACAAGCTTTTACAAATATTTTGGACCTGATGGAACTGCTGACATTCAAACAAGAGAAGAACTGCTGACAAGTGGTAAATTTTTCTCAGAGGTTCAGTATGGACAATCACACCAGTCAAGTGTTACATTAATCAACGAAAAGAAGGTGTATGCCGGAGCATACTGCTGCGGATATGCACAGGAAATGGGAGCTGAAGACACATTGTATATAATTACAGAGTCTATGGTACCAAACGGACCGCTGTGGGCCAACAAAAATTACATGACTGATGAAGAAATGGAAAAAATTCAGGATCATCTGGTAAATTTAACTCCGGAAAATGCCAACAGTGAGATATTTGACGAAGTTAATGGCTTGTTCTCTGCTGAAGATGTGGATCCGGAAGCTTATATGAAGAGATTCTTTGCAGTTGATGTTGAATATTATGACTTTCTTTATGAAATGAATAAAGTTAAGTAGATGGTGCGTTATGGCTGAAAAAGTTGTTTTAAAAATAGAAAAATTAGGCAAGACATATAAAAATGGCTTAAAAGCTCTCAATAATGTTTCTTTAAGTGTAAAACCCGGAGAAATTATATCCGTTATAGGACCAAGCGGAAGCGGAAAATCAACACTTCTCAGATGCATCAATCGTATGATTGATGCATCTGAGGGAAAGATTTACTTCTTGAATGAGGATGTAAGCAAAGCAAACAAACATCAAATTAAAGAAATAAGGAAAAACATAGGTATGATTTTTCAGCACTATAATCTTGTGTACAGGTTAAGTGTTTTAGAAAATGTTCTTCATGGGCGGCTTGGAAGCTACAATGCATTACAAAGTGGTCTTGGACTATATAAACAAAAAGATGTGGAAAAGGCTACAGAAATTTTAAATATGCTTGGGCTTGGAGATAAAATATATGAGCGATGTGCAGACTTGTCAGGAGGCCAGAAGCAAAGAGTGGGAATAGCAAGAGCATTGATTCAAGAGCCAAAAATGATTTTGTGTGATGAACCTATTGCTTCACTTGATCCTCAATCTTCAAAAATAATTATGGAATATCTCTATGATATAACGAGAACCATGGGAATTCCATGTGTGGTTAATTTGCATCAAGTTGAAGTGGCTAAAAACTATTCTGATGTAATTATAGGACTGAGAAAAGGAGAAATTGTTTTTGAAGGTAAGCCCATCGAGCTTTCTGACGAAGCTACAGCCAATATATACGGTGCATCTATAGATGAATTAATATCGTAGCAGGAGGTAGAGAATGAATTATTTTAGAAAGAAAAGAATTATAGATGGTTTTGTGTTGGTTGCTGTTATTCTTTTCTTTATTTTGGGAAGTAAACTTCTAGATATGGAGTGGCTAAAAATATTTTGGGGGTTTGGTAATGCTTTGAATCGATTTACTGTAGATTATCTTCCAATTGACTTTTCAGAATTTTCAAAGCAACTTGATGAGTTGGGAAAGACTGTGCTTTTGGCATTGGCTGGTTCCGCAACAGGTATGATTTTAGGACTAATGTCCGCTTTGGCTATTTCTGTTAAGACAACGCCTAATTCTGCTGTAAAGATTTTAGTTAGAATAGTTGCTTCCGTTTGCAGAAATATTCCTGAAGGTATATGGGCCATTATACTGTTGCTTGGCTTTTGGTTTGGTGACTTTCTTGCTTACATGGTAATGTCTATTACATCCTACGGGTTTTTAGCCAGGGTATTTGCTGAAACTATTGATGAGGCTGATTCCAATACTCTTGAAGCTCTTGAGGCTGTTGGAGCAAGTTACTGGCAAATTGTAATGCACGGAGTTATTCCTGAAACATTGCCTTCCTTAATATCATGGGCTCTGTATTCTGTTGAAAATAATATTCGATCTGCTACAATAGTCGGGATGCTTGCAGGAGGAGGAATAGGATATCTAATCGGTGTATACAAGGGATATTTTAAATTTCCATTGATGTTGAGTGCAATTTTAATGGTAGCAGCTCTTGTAATACTTACTGATTATGTTACAACCTTTATAAGAAGGAGAATAATGTCATGAATTCAAATAGCGGAATTTTAAATTTAAATGCAGGGAAAAAGGAACTGCATAGATCTAATTTTGGAAGATATAAACTTAAGAAAAGAAACAGTAACGATTATATAATATTATGCGTAATTTTCGGTATGATTCTCAGCATGATTTATTACCTGGGTTTTATTGTTGAGTATAAGTGGGATATGTTTAGTCCACACATTGCTCAGAAAATTATTTTTGATATATTCAGGTTTGACCTTGTACCATCAGACGAAAAATTTATGATGATTTCACGCTTAATTAACACAATTATACTGGGAGCAATGACCACTGTTATAGGAGCTGTAATTGCATTTCCTCTTGGGCTTATTGCTGCAAATAACATTACAAACAACACTGTATCAGGTATTATGAAAGCAGCTGTTTCATTTTTCAGAGCAGTGCCCACTATAATATGGGTTTTGATATTTGTTGCGGGGTATGGCCTTAGCTCTGCTACTGCTATTGTAGGAATGACCTTCCACACTGTGGCGTTTTTTGTTAAGTCATACAGCGAATCTTTTGAGGAAGTTGATTCAGGTGTTATAGAGGCTCTCAGGGCTTCAGGAGCAAGTACTGTTCAAATTATATTTTCAGCCATAGTTCCATCAGTATACACAAGATTGGTATCATGGATTGCTATGAGAACGGAAATAAATTTTGCAGTTGCTGTGGTAATAGGACCGGCTGTAGGTGTTCCCGGAACAATAGGTACAGCTATAAATGCATATTCAAAACAGGCTAAATATAGCCAAATGGGCTATGGAGTGATTATAGTTTTTTTGGTTGCACTGATCTTTGAATTGGCTATAACAAAATTTAAGCAGAGAAAAATAATACAATAAATAATGAGGATGTATATGAAAAGAAAAGAACGGACTGAAGTTTTAGTTCACTGCAGTGAAAAATTTTTAAGAAAGCTGAGCGATGAAGTCCAAGCTAACTATGAAGTAGTCGTTTTAGATGAGCCTTCACTTTCCCTTGCCATGGTTAAGGTCAGAGAAGGTGCACAGAATTCGCTTTTTTACTTGTGTGAAGTTCTGGTGAGTGAATGCAGAGTGCAAATTGAAGGCTCAATAGGTATAGGAATTATAAAAGGTATTGAAGAGGATAAGGCTTATTGTTTGGCTCTCATAGATGCAGCATTTACTGCCGGCCTTGGTATTACCGAAGGTTGGATCCCACTTATAAAAGAGGAAAGAGAGAAACAGAAGTTAAACAGAATAAAAATTAACAGTTCTATTATGAAAACAAAGGTAAATTTCGAAAGTATGGATGTGTGAATATGAAAAAAGACGAATTAACATTATATACGCAGCAAAGCTTTAAGAAGCTTCTTATGGCAATGTCCCGTCCGGGAAATATATATAATATATCTGAAGGCGAGCTTCTAGACTATAAATTTAATTGCATGTCTGCAACTCAAATGCTTATGTATGTTCTTTTGGACGGAGAAGTAAGTTTTTGTGCTTTGCCTCAGGATAGCAAGCTTATTGAGCAGGTATCGAGGGTAACTTACAGCAGAAATGAAGAAATTTCTAAATCTGATTATATTTTTATAACATTAAATCAACAAGAGCCTATTGAAGGCATAATTAAAGCGGCTAAAAGAGGAACGCTGGAAAACCCTAATGGCAGTTGCACTTTGATTATTGAAACAGAGCGCATAAGCAGTGAAAAGCAGCTGGTACTTACAGGCCCTGGTATTAAAGACCAAGCATTTTTATCTGTGTACTTGAACCCAGCGTGGTTGAACGCAAGAGAATATGCTAATAGAGAGTTTCCGTTGGGAGTTGATATTGTTTTTGTAGACAGGAACAATAATCTGGCGGCTTTGCCCAGAACTACGGCAGTAAAGGAGTGGAGGATATAGTATGGCTTATGTTGCTGTTAAAGGCGGAGAAAATGCGATAGAAGAAAGTATAAAAAGAATAAAATATGAGCGAATTAAATCCGGAACATCGGTTTCGGTTAATGATATAAAATGCGGAATGAGAATGCTTATTGACCAGGTTATGAGTGAGGCATCGCTATATTCTGATGATCTGGCAGCAATTGCCCTAAAGCAGTCGGAAGGATCTGTTGAAGAGGCTGTTTTTTTGCTCAGGGCATATCGTTCAACACTACAGAGAAAATATTATACCTCTGAGGCTGAATATGGCACCATGAGGATTGAAAGAAGAATATCAGCCGCATTTAAAGATGTGCCGGGAGGACAAATACTAGGAACCTCATTTGATTACAAACATCGCCTGATTGATTTTACCGTTGAAACTGAAACGAAACAAGATATAAAACAATTCATAAAGGAATTTGAAGAAAGTTCAGAAATAATAGATGGTGTTCAGGAATATATGAAGTTCCCTAAAGCTACGGAGTACTTAAAAAAAGAAGGACTTTTGAAGGAATACCCACAAAATGATAAAGCTCCAAGAGACATTACAAAAGATCAGTTAAGTTTTCCAACTGAAAGAAGCGAGAGACTTCAGGTGCTGGCCAGAGGCATGACACAGGCTTTAAATGCATTTGCCTATGCATCGCTGAGAGGCTATGGAGTTGTGCACCCGACAGTTGCCGAACTCAGGGTGGGCTCATATCCTATGTATGTACAAGATTCTGCTATGCCTGAAAATTATGAGGAACAATACTATATAGGTGAGATTAAAGTTACTGAAGCTGAAAGCTTGATACCTGTAACTGTTCAAAAATCAGATGGAAGCAAGGAACTCAATTTTACCTTGGGTTATGGAATAGGCCTAGGGCAAAATGAAACTAAGGCTATAGCAATGAGCATTTTGGACCAGACTCTGGAAAGTAAAGATTCCGGTTTTCCCACCTCAGATGAAGAATTTGTGCTGTACCATGTTGACAGCGTTGAATCTTCAGGTTTTATTTCACATCTTAAGCTTCCTCACTACGTAACATTTCAGGCTAAGCTTAATGACATCCGTAATATTAAAAATGGAGGCAAATAATGGACAGAGAATATAACTTTGCCTTTTTTGACGAAGGTTCAAAGCGCGAAATAAGAAGAGCTGTTTTGAAAGCAGTTTCTATACCGGGATACCAGGTTCCTTTTGGATCAAGAGAAATGCCAATTGCAAGAGGATGGGGAACCGGAGGATTGCAAATTACTCTTGCATGCATAGGCCCTGAGGATGTATTGAAGGTTATAGACCAGGGAAGTGACGAAAGTGTAAATGCGGTGTCTATTAAGAAATTTATAAAAGCAACAACCGGAATTAAGGAAACAATATATACTGATGAAGCTACAATAATTCAATCACGTCACAGGATACCAGAAGTTAAGCTCAGAGAAGACCAACTTATGGTTTTGCAAGTTCCGCTGCCTGAACCTTTGCGTAACTTTGAGGAAAGCGAAGCAAAAACCAAGCAAATGCATGCGAATCAAGATTACACCGGAGCGTGGCTCCTTCTTTTTGAACAAATAATGAAGTATGGCAATATATCAACTGGTGCAGACCATACTATAAGGGTTAATGACAGATACATTTCTGTTCCTTCACCAATTCCAAAATATGATAATCCAAAACTAAATTTTTGCCCAGCTCTTATTTTGCTTGGAGCAGGAAGAGAGAAAAAAATACATGCGATTCCACCGTACACAAAAGTAGAAAGTATTGATTTTGAGGATATGCCATTTAAGACGGAAGATTTTTCTCATAAGAAGTGCGAGCTGTGCGGTAGCAGCGGGGTATTTATGGATGAAATTATAAAAGAAGACGGAGAAGTTGTATACCGCTGTAATGATACAAGCTTCTGCAAGAGCATCAGAGAAAAGAGGTAAATAAATGAACGAATCACCAGTTATAAGCGTAAAACATTTATATAAGCAGTTCGGCCAAGGATGCAGTTATTGCAGAGACAGTCAGAATAACCTTACGGGAAATTATTGCCCGAAATGCTCCACAGTGTATGCGTGCAGAGATATTAGCTTTGATGTATATGAAGGTGAAATACTCGGCATAGTAGGAGAATCAGGCAGTGGAAAATCAAGCCTTATGAAGTGCTTGTATTTTGATATACCGGCTAGTTCCGGGGAAGTAACAATAAGAGAATGCAAAGATCATGGTGTTAATGTGCTGAAGGCTAGTAATCAGGATAAAAGATATTTAAGGGATTATAAATTTGGAATGATTTACCAAAATCCTTACCAAGGGCTTAGAATGAATATATCGTCAGTTGGAAATATTGCAGAAAAATGTCTTGCTGCAGGCATAAAAAATACTAAGACTATACTTGATACCGGCATAAATCTATTGGGCAGGGTAAGCATCCAAAAAGAACGAATGAAAGAAAACCCTGAAAACTTTTCAGGAGGAATGCAGCAAAGAGTTCAGATAGCAAAAGCTTTGTCTAATAATCCGCCTATTCTTCTTTTGGATGAAATTACTACGGGACTGGATTTATCTGTTCAGGCCGATGTGCTTGATTTAATCAAAGAAATACAGAGAGAAAGAAATGTATGCATGATTATTGTTTCTCACGATTTATCAGTAATAAGAATGTTGGCAGACCGCACCCTGGTAATGCTTAAGGGAGAGGTTGTAGAGTCAGGTCTAACAGATCAGATTTTGGAGGACCCTCAGCATCCTTATACACAGCAGCTTATATATTCATTATTGTAGGAGAGTATTATGATAGAAATAAAAAACGGAGTTATAGTTCTTGAGAAGGAAACAGTTATGAATCACAGCATTCTTATTAAAGAGGGTTTGATTTATGATATTGTTGAAAAAGATAAGGTTGATTATAGTTTAGTAACCGAAACCATAGATGCAAAAAATTCTTTTGTTCTTCCCGGTTTCATAGACATACATTCCGATTATATAGAACAGGCGGCAGCTCCAAGAGCTACAAGTACGATAAATTTTGATATAGCTATGAAAGAATTGGAAAAAGAATTAATTTCACACGGCATTACTACAATGTTTCATTCTATTTCATTATTAAAGAATTACGGGAAAAAAATACTTAGAAAATCCGAAAATGTAGCAAAAATTTCTGATCTTATAGAAAAAAGCCGCAAAAACCCACATATTATCAATAATAAATTTCACTTAAGGTTTGAACTGGACAATATAGATGCCTATCAAGAAGTTATTGATTTTGTTGAATCAGGAAAGGTAGACTTGCTTTCTTTTATGGATCATACTCCGGGGCAGGGACAATACAGAGATATAGAAATGTATAAAATTTCTTATATTGTAGATGAGGGCTTGACTGAAGAGCAAGTTAATGCCTATATTAACAAGCTTAAGCAGACGCCTAAGCTGACGTATGACAAAATAAAGAAAATAGCTGATATTGCATATGAAAGAGGAATTGCAATTGCGTCTCATGATGATGACAGTGTTGAGAAACTGGATGTAGCTGCTTCGCTCCACACATGTATTTCAGAATTTCCATTGAGTTTAGAAGTAGCAAAAGATGCAAAGGAAAGAGGAATGCACACTGTTGCCGGAGCACCCAATGTATTGATTGGAAAAAGCCATAACGGAAATCTTTCAGCCCGGGAAGCAGTAAAAAATGATGTCGTGGACGTTTTGTGCTCGGACTATTACCCTTCATCGCTGCTTCATGCGGTGTTTACCTTGTATGAATTAGGACACGATTTGAGCAAAGCAGTCAATTGCGTTACGATTAATCCGGCAAGGGCTGTTGGGATGGGAGATGAAACAGGTTCTATTGAAAAAGGCAAAAAAGCGGATTTAATAATAGTAAAAAGGCTTCCTGATAATATTCCCTTTATAACTCACGGATTTGTGAATGGGACCATGGTGTTCAGGATGGAAAACAGAATATGAAAGGTGAATATGCAATGAAAGATAGTTTTCTTATTAAAATAGAAGGGCTCACTAAAAATTATAAAATTCATCACAACAATAAAACAATACCGGCGTGCCAAAATATAAACTTTTCCGTAAATAAAGGAGAGTTTATGGGCATAACCGGGAAAAGCGGTAGTGGAAAAACCACTATTTTAAAATGCATATACAGAACAAATTGCCCGCAACAGGGGAAAATACTGTATGATTCTTCCAGGTACGGAGTAATTGATTTATGCAAAGCCCACGAAAGGGAAATAATAAACTTAAGAAAATACGAAATTGCGTATGTATCACAATTTTTAAGCGTTCTTCCAAGAATTACTGCATATGAACTGGTTAAACAGGAAGTTTTCAAGGTTACAAATGATTATGAGAAAGCACAGTCTGAGGGAGAGAGTATTCTTGATTATTTTGAATTGGACAGAAAACTTTGGGACGTGTATCCTAATTCCTTTTCAGGTGGAGAGAAACTCAGATTGAACATAGCTATGGCTATGGTGAAAAAGCCAAGGCTTCTGTTGCTTGACGAACCTACAGCTTCTCTTGACAAAGCGAATAAAATGAAAGTAAGAGATTTAATTATGCAGCTGAAAAATGAGGGATGCACCATGGTGGGCATATTTCATGACTTGGAATTTATGGAGGGATTGTGTGATCATGAGTTCAATATGGAAGAAGGAGCAATTTCTTTATGATGAATTCTGTTGATTTACACATACACACAACAACCAGTGATGGCTCGGACAGCTTGGTGGAAGTAGTCCGACAAGCCACAGCCAATAAAATGATAGCCATAGCAATAACAGACCATGACTATTACCATAAAAGCATACCTGAGTGCAAAGAATTAACTGTAATTTCATCAATAGAGGTAAGTACCGTTGATCACAAAACAGGGAAAAGAGTGCACATTCTAGGTTATGGTTTTAAGCAGTTTCCTCAAAAATTATCAGATATATGTTCAGATAACTTAAAGCATATGCAGCAGATAAGCGAGGAGCAAATCAAAGCTTTGCAAGAAGCAGGATATGATATAAACTTGAAAGAAGTTGAGCATAAAGCTTCTGGCTCATTGTCCATATATAAGCAGCACATTATGTCAGTATTGATTTGTAAGGGATATACTGACAAGCTTTACGGCGATTTATATAAAAAATTATTTAAAAACGGTGGGATATGTTGTATGGCACAGGACTTCGCAGATACTGAAGAGGTAATAGATTCTATTGCCAAGTCCGGAGCCATACCTGTTGTTGCACATCCAGCCATCAGTGGCTGCCTGGGAGAAATAGGCAGATATACTGAATGTGGACTTATGGGACTTGAAACATATCACAGCGCTCATGACAGTGATATGATTAAAAACTGCAACGCATTAGCTAAAGAGTACAGATTGATAGAGACCGGTGGGAGTGATTATCATGGATATTACGGCAGCGAGCCTCCTATAGGAAATTCAAATGAATTTATAAATGAAAGAGGTGTGTTAGAATATTTGATGAAAAGATAAATTACTGCACGGAAATTGTTTGTGAAGCAGGAGAATTCATAAAAAGTAGATTAAGCCATGATATTACAGTTTCGGTTAAAACAGGCCTTTCGGACTTGGTTACCAATGTGGATAAGGAAAATGAAGAGTTCTTGGTATCAAGGATTCACGAAAAATTTCCCGAAGATGTTTTTATAACAGAGGAAAGTACCGTGGCTCCTGTTGAGGGAGATAAATGCTGGATTATTGATCCCATAGACGGGACACTTAATTTTATAACTGAACAAAAAAATTATGCTATTTCAATTGCTTATTATGAGCTTGGAAATCCTGTTTTTGGTATGGTTTACGATGTGTATGAAGATATGCTGTATCTTGGAATAGCAGGGAAAGGTGCATATTTGAATAATGAAAAAATTGAAATTTCTGCGCCCAAAAACCTTGAACACAGTATTTTGGATGTTAATTTAAAGAGCAGCGAAAAAATAAAATCGCTAGTCAATGTAGATATTACAGAGCTATGTAGTGATAGTATGGAACACAGACATTTAGGCTGCGCGTCGTTGCGACTTTGTGACATTGCAATGAATAAAATACATGTATATATTTCCGCTAAATTGGCAGTATGGGATTATGCAGCCGGGAACATTATATTGAAGGAGTGCGGAGGCTGTTGCTATATGTTAAAATATAAAAATGAAAGAAGTCCTTTATCAAATACTCTGGTTATAGCGGCACAAAATGAAAATTTGCTGGAGGAGATACTTAAATATAAAAAATAAATATAATTTATGTTTTGACTTAATACAGTATATCTGATTTACAGACTATGCTGTTTTTTTATGTCAGGAATTCATATAAAATAATAAATAGTTTTCAAATTATGAAATTTACTTTATAATAGAGATATTACTAAAGTGAATTTACATAAATGACGATATGATTTAGAAGGGGAAATTATTGATGAATACTATTATTTTAACAGACTCAAGCTGTGATTTGTCGCGAGAATATTTAGATGAGAATGGTTTGGAAGCTATACCTTTCCCATATACTATAGGAGAAAAAGGATATGTTGATGATTTTGGAAAATCTCTCAGCTATGATAGATTTTATGATGAGCTGAGGCATGGAGCAATGCCTTCGACTTCACAAATATCTGTGTATAACTTTGAAAAAGTATTTAGAAGATATATAGATGAAGGAAAAGCAATTATTTATATAGGGTTTTCTTCGGCTCTGAGCCAAACATTCAATAACTCCATACTTGCCAGAAATAATATACTTGATGAAATTCCTGATGCGAATATTGCGGTAATTGATTCGAAAAGTGCTTCCATAGGCCTGGGCGCAATAGTTTTTTATGCCAATAATCTTTTAAAAAATGGAAAATCATATGGCGAAATTATTGAGTGGGTTGAAAACAATAAACTTAGATCCAACCATTGGTTTATTATTGACAGTCTGGATCATTTAAAAAGGGGCGGTAGGATATCTGCTGCCGCTGCTGCAGTAGGAAGCATGCTTGATGTCAAGCCTATGCTCAATGTAGATGACGAAGGAAAATTAAATATTATCAAAAAAATAAGAGGAAGAAAAAAAGCACTGAAAGAATTGCTTGATAAACTTCAATTGATTGAAACCCCAGAAGAGCAAGTGGTTTTTATAAACCATGCTGATTGTGCTGAAGACGCGGAGCATCTGAAAGAATTGGTTATGGAAAGGGTTAAGGTAAAAGATGTGGTTATTAATAATATAGGACCTATAATTGGATCGCACACCGGACCAGGGATGATATGCCTCGTATTTATGGGAGAAAAAAGGTAAAATCCGTAAATTACGCAAAACAAGAAAGAAAATGATTTATATTTTTCGGTTTGCCTTGATTTATGTGCATAGTTTTGATAATATAATTATTTATAACAGCTTGTAATACATAATTTAATTTGAGGATGGCTATGGATAAATTAAAGAAAATGATAATAGACCGCGGTGAAATAAGGGAAGGCAATGTTCTGAAGGTTGACAGCTTCTTGAATCATCAGCTTGATATAGGCTTCTTATACGAAATGGGAGAAGAGCTGCACAGGCTTTTTAAAGACAGGGATATAACGAAAATATTGACAATTGAAGTAAGTGGTATTGCAATAGCTTCGATGGCTGCATTGTGCTTTAACGTTCCGGTTGTTTTTGCAAAAAAAACTGAAAGCCTTAATTTAGATAAGGACATATATAACGGAAAAGTTTTTTCTTACACAAAGAATAAGGAATATAGTATCATGATAAGCAAAAAATACTTAAATAGCGAAGATAAATTGCTTATAATAGATGACTTCCTTGCAGAAGGAAATGCTATGAAAAGTTTGATTAAGCTGGTGAATGAAAGTGGTGCGTCTGTTGAAGGCATCGGCATTGCCATAGAAAAAGGATTTCAAAAGGGCGGGAGCTATTTAAGAAATGAAGGCTTTAATTTAAAAAGCCTTGCAATTGTAGAAGAAATGAAGAACGGAAAAATTGTTTTCAGGGAAGATTAATCCAAATGAATGTTGTGCTGAATATTTTATATCATATTGATTAAACTAAAAAAAGACTGATAATCAGTCTTGCTTACAATGGAGGTAATGGTTTAACTATGGATAAAAATTACTGCATAGCTAAAATGAAGGAAAATGACTGCGAATATTTCAAACGCATGGAAGAACAAATGAAAATGGAATTAGGCAGAGACATTGTTTTAATTGCCTGGGAAAAAAATAAGTAAGTTTGTAAATAAATAAGACCGTGTAAAGCGGTCTTATTTATCGATGATTCATATTAATACTATTCATACAGATTGCATATCTCATGTATTTTATTAAGTAAATTCCATGTTTGTCTGTCTAATTTTCCGGTTTCAAGCAAGTAGCTTGACCTTTGGAACATTTTAACAGCTTCTTCGGTTCGTTCATCAAATACTCCGTTCAAATCAATATCTGGATAATTTTTATATTTTTTATGATAGTTTTTTAGTATTATTTGTAATATATAAATTAAATTGCAATTGTCGACTCGCTTGTATGACTGAACATTTTTTGGAAAGCAACATACCGGGCTTGGAGTATTGATACAGTGCATGCAGTTCGTATGTTCCTTATTGAGAGTGCTCCATGTAGAAAAGTCAACCTTTCCGGTAACGGGGAGATCAAATTTTTTTTGAAATTTCTTTACTGCAAGTTCGGTTTCTCTGTTAAATTTTCCGGTTGGCAGTACTTTAGGGATATCTTGATGTATATTAGAAATATCTCTCAATTTAAATTGTATTTCCAGAACAGGATTTGCAGCTTTCACAGCGTCTAACTTACTTTTCATTTTTACCTCCTTTATATATACATTAGCTGGCACTGGTATCTCATTTATTTTTCTTCTACTTTCTGGGAACCGGAGTTAGATTTATATTAAATTGTGTTGCTATATCAGGATATATTTCTACATCTATAACAATGATTGTATGATATCCCGGCGATTCAATAACAAGATGATACTCTGAAGAACCATTCTCTGTAGGTGTTTCCATATTATTCAATACAGGCAGGTTTATTGTTGGAGCTTTCCCACTATCATTTGTTTTTACTTGGCGTATAAGCGTTCTTTCATTCTCTTCATTCCACATATATATTGAAACGGATGCGTTTTTAATTGGAAGTGCTCCCAATGCTGTAAAAACACTTACATCTACATTCCCGCTTTCCTCAGAATTTTCGGTTTTCTTGACAAGCATATTTTTAACAAAAAAAGCTTCTGTTTTATTAGGCATTATTGACCTCCAATATCACTCCCGGGGAATTGACCTATATTTCTTGAATTCCCAAATCTTAGATTTCTATATATAAGTATTATTCTGTTCCAAGTGTATTGATCCACCACACCCGTTTCATCTATTCCAAAATAATTTTGAAAATCTCTTACGGCCTGTTCTGTTTTTGGTCCGTACACTCCATCGGGATCTATGGGAGGCAATCCTTCAAGAACTGAACCTATATATGACAGGTATTGCTGAAGTATATACACTTCCGGCCCTTCAGAGCCCAGTTGGAATACGGTGCCGGGCCATAGCAGAGAAGGAAGAGCGATGGCAGTCGGCGGCAGTGTCTCGAGTATTCCCTCAACAGCGTTATACATGGTATTCCATGTTTGTTCGTCTACAATTCCTGATATGGGAAGCCCAAATGTGTTTTGAAATTCCATTATGGATGCTCTCGTAAGAGTATCTAATATACCGCTGATATCAACCGAAGGAATTGTATTATAATATGCGGACAAAACGTTAAGAAAATACTGAACTGCCTGAACTCTCGGTACTATTTCCTCGGATCCCGGCGTCGGTGTAAATTGAGGAATTTCACTCAGCATAATACCTTGTGAAGTTAATTCGGCCAAGGATGTTACTGCAGTATATATTCTTCGAATGCTGTACCAGGTCGGTTTATCTATGATACCTGTAACCGGGAGGTTAAAAATTCTTTGAAATTCTTCTACGGCTGCTTGTGTTGGTTCGTCAAATGTTCCCGTGGGGCTTGGAATTTTCGGTATTGCCGGATAATTTGTGGAAATTGTATTAAGCGAAATTTGCATCAGAAGCACATAGGGGTTGTTGTCCCCCAGCTGAAGCGGAATTCCAGGAAATGTTTCATATGCTTCAGCTAATGGAGTATCGGTCCTTAAATCAATATTATCCCCGTAATAATATTGAAGAATCTCATATGGTGTATAACCTTGCTCAGATAAATCTACTGAACCCCATTGAAGCAGCCCAGGGCATTGTGAAATACGACCGTCGCAGAATTGTGCATAAAGAGGTTCGAGACGTCCCTGCCTTACGATGTAACTGTCAAATAAATCATCAACAATAGCTGCAACGTTGTCGAATATTCCTCTGTTTGGAACAAAGGCTTGGTCGTAACGGGTATCGTTGGTAATATCAAAGTTATACCCTCTTGACCTGTACCACTCAGTAAATACTCTGTTTAATGCTGTAGAAACTATGGCGTATATATTTGCTCTCAGAGCCCCTTCAGGCCATGTGGGATATAATTCACTGGAGGCAACATTTTTTATATAGTCTAAAAAAGATACCGTTACGTTTTCGGCAACTTCATCCGGAGATCCCAGATGAACTGTTATTGCGGCCGGTATTACAACTTGTGTTAATCCCGGAATTTCTATACTCATTATAGCACCACCTTAATCATTTGAAATATCAGCCGGGCTCGGAGGTATGACAAAAGTCATATCAGGTCTTGATTCTGTTGGGCCTGCTGCTACCGGAATCATATCAATAGTAAAATTTGTTGTAATGTCAGGAAACACACGGAAATCAAGGATGTTTACGGTATAATAATTAATGGCTTGAACTCGCAGATTATAGGTTGAATAAAAATGTTGTGGGCTTTCACCAGAATCTGTACCGCGATACAGCACAGGTAATTCTATTGTTGGAACCTGACCGTTAGCATCTGTGACAAGATGTGTTATGACATTTTCTTCATTGTTTTCATCGAGCGTGTATACTGTAACAACGGCATCTTCTACAGGCAGAGCGCCTGACGCAGTAAAAACTCCCACTGATATGTATCCAACCTCTTCCGACTCTTCTTCGGGTATCGTACCGGGTTCTGCAGGAGCTGCAGGAATGTCGCCTGACGGGAGTCCCGACTCTGGAGCTTGTTCTCGCTTAACTGGCTGCTGCTCAGGTTCTTGTTCCGGAGATAACGGCGGAGTTTCCTGAGCAAAAACAGATGAAGAATAGATTTTGTTTGACAGTATATTTCGTGCCGTGTAGGACTCATTGCTGCTAAAATAATTGTCTTTTAAATATGAATCTTGTATAAATGGATAATTTTTATTTTTCAGAATAGTCACATCCTTCCGATAAATTACATAGTAAATAATATCTATTATATGCATTCAGACTCGATTTGTTTATCCCGTGATTTAAAAATCGAAAGAGTTCGTCATTGATTTAAAAGCGAGTTTATGCGAACAGCAGATGCCGCAAAATAGTACAAGCCTGAAAATATCTGTTATAGCAGATAAAATTGACATATGTCAGTTTGAAATAAGATATATAGGGTATTTATTAATTATATTTTAGATGAGGAGGATTTATGAGAATAATTATTGTTGGTGCAGTAGCAGCAGGCACATCTGCTGCAACAGAGATAAGAAGAAATGATAAAAATGCAGAAATAGCAATTTATGAAAGGGATAAATATATTTCGTATGCAGGGTGCGGCATGCCATACTATATTAGCAACGAATTTACAGATTTAAGCAGTTTAATTCCTCGGAACGCTGAATTTTTTAAGAAGAAAAGCAATATAGACATAATGACCGAGCATGAGGTTGTATCAATAGATCCAAATTCAAAGTCAGTTACAGTTAAAAATATTTTAACGAATGAAACATTTACTGACATATATGATAAGCTTATAATTGCAACTGGGGCAAGAATTGATGTGCCTGATATAAAGGGAATCGAAAAAAATAATGTCTTTTTTTTAAGGAATATAGATAATATGAATTTAATTAAATCATTTATTGAAAGCGAAAGTCCTAAAAAGGCTACAATTATCGGAAGCGGTTTTATAGGTATGGAAATGTGTGAAAGTTTTAAAAACCTTGGAATGGAAGTGACATTAATTGCGCGGTCTACGATTTCAAAAGGTATGGACAGTGACATGACATCCTATATTGAAAATTATCTAACACAAAAAAAGGTCACAGTAATTACGAATGCACCTACAAAAGAAATTAATGAAAAAGGTGTAGTGTTAAGTGACGGAAAGATTGTTGAAGCCGATATAATATTGGTTGCTGCAGGCATAAAGCCGAATGTTGAGATCGCTGCCGGTGCAGGAGTTGAGATAGGAGTTACAGGAGCGATAAAAACGGACAAGCATATGAGAACAAATATCGCCGACATTTACAGTTGCGGAGACTGTGCGGAATCTTATAATACAATTACTGGTAAAGCTATGTACAGGCCGTTGGGATCAACAGCCAATAAAACGGGAACAATTGCAGGAAGCAACATATGTGGCAAAATTGATGATTTCAGAGGCATACTTGGAACGGGAATTTACAGAATTTTTGATATGACTGTAGGGCAGACCGGATTATCTGAAGCAGAAGCTAAAAAGAATGGATATGATGCGGTTTCTATAATAGATAAAAAATATAATAAACCTGAATACTTGGGAGGGAAGCCGATAATTATAAAAGCTGTTGCAGACAGAAAGACAGGAATTGTTCTAGGAGCTCAAATAGTAGGCTTTGAAGGAGTGGATAAGAGACTTGATGTATTTGTAACGGCTATTTCATTAAGGGCAAAAGCTGAAGACTTAATGCATTTGGATCTAGCTTATTCGCCGCCATATTCTATTCCCAGAGATCCCGTTTATTATACGGGAGCAAAATTGAGAGCGGCTATAGACGACAACCTAAAAAAATAACTGTCGCTTATAAAATTGTTACGAGGCTTGCTGCATATGAAGTTATGCAGTAAGCCTCGCTTTTATTTTTTCCCCTGCAAACACTGCAACAGCGGCTTTTAATGTATCTCCCGGAATGAACATGAACATACCCATATTTAATATTTGAGTCATTGTAAAGTTCTTTGCAAGCATTATATTAAGTATGTAGTACATGTATGGAATTCCGATAGCGTACAACACTGCAGTTCCTGCAAATACTGCAAATGATAGATTTTTTGCTGTTGAATTTCTTTCAGCAATCTTTCCAGTGATATATGCTGCAAACATACATCCTATTAGGAATCCGAAGCTTGGTTTAAGTACGTGCTGCAGCCCTCCGGAAAAACCTGAAAATATAGGAAGCCCTGTTAATCCCAGCAAAATATAAACCAGCTGCGAATACATTGCTTTTCTTGAGCCAAGCATTATGCCAGACAAAAGTACAAAAAAAGATTGAAGAGTGATTGGCACAGGCCCAACGGGAATTGTAAGAAATGCACCTATTGCAGTCAATGCGGAAAACATTCCTATTTGCGTAATATCCTTTGCTGTAAGTTTCATTGTAGTCATAAATACTCCTTGTTAAATAGATTAAAATAATATTCTTTTTCTTATTGTTTTCTAACAGATATTTCTCCAGAATGGAGAACTTCCTTACTGCCGTCGTCGTGGAAGACAATCAGACCACCATGTTCATCTATATCCTGGGCGTATCCTTCAGCCCACTTGCCATTTTTTAGGTATCTTATTCTTTCGCCTAAAATCATGGATCTATCCTTATATATCTTTAAAAATGATCGGTTTTCAATTTCATTGCATATGGACAAAATATTGTTTATTATTTCTGCTGAAAGCTGATTTCGTATGGAGTGACCTTCCCTTGAACTAAATATAGAACCTGCTGTTTCTTTTAGCTCCGGCGGGAAAAGTTCGGTCTGGACATTTAAACCTATGCCGACTACGATGCTGCTCACTGTTCCGCTTTCCATATCAGTAACTGCTTCCGTCAATATTCCGCAAACTTTTTTGCCGCCAATATACACATCATTGACCCATTTAATTTCCGCATATTGGTTTGTAAATTTATCGATAGAAAGACATACAGCTACTGCTGCGGCAGTAGTAACCAGCACAGAATCAGATATGTTCAGCTTTGGTTTTAAAATAATACTCATATAAATACCGGATTCGGACGGAGAATAGAAACTTCTTCCCATTCTGCCTCTGCCCTCGGTTTGTTCCTCAGATAAAATTACAGTTCCATGATCAGCATGTTTCATTGACATAAGTTTTGCTTCTGTGTTCGTGGAACCAATAGTTTTGTGAGCGATCAAGGATATGTTTTTGTATTTGTCGCTTAGAAATGTTCTAATACCCTCTGATGATAAAATATCCGAAGCTTCGGACAGTGAATATCCTCTGTTCGAGATCCCTGTGATTATGTATCCTTCATTTTTCAGTGAATTAATTGCTTTCCATATAGATGTTCTGGAAACACATAGCTTTTCTGCCAGTTGCTGTCCGGAAATATTCTTGCCTTTATATTGCTCCAAAATATTCAAAACGTCATTTTTTACTGTCATACTATCACCTCGATATGATATTATATAATTATAAAAGCAAATTGTCAACCAAAAAAAAACATTGGTTGACAATGCTGCTGCCATTATTATTAAAATTTAAAATTAATTATTTATGGGAACAAATTTCGAAAATAATAAGTCTAATTATAAAAAAGAAATAAAAAAATACTGACTTCGGTTGTACTTTATAATTGGGTAGGAGGCATTTATGAAGAAAATAAATATCAAAAAAGCTGCTGTAATAGGAGTGTGTTGTACAATTATTTCTACAAGTACGGTATTTGCCGTTTCGGATAATTTGGACATAAATAATGAAATAAAAATTCAAATAAATAGTGAATGGGTTCAAGAAAAATTCAATACTTTTATTGATAAAGGCAGAACTTTTGCGGAAGTGGGAGAACTTACAAAAAAACTCAGCGCAAAAACCGAAACTGATTTGGAAACGGGAGTTATAAAAATTTATACCGGTAATATTGAAATTGAATTTGAAATTGGAAGAAAAAGTGTAAAAATAAAAAAAAATGATGGAGGAGAGCTGACAGAAGAGACAGTATCTTTGGAAGCTGCTCCTAGAACAGTTGAGGAAAAAATATATATCCCTCTCCGTTTCATTGCGGAGAGTCTGGGTTATAACGTGCAATGGGATAACAGCCTTCGCGCGGTAATAATAGAAACTGATGATATGGCTGCAGTAGAAAGACCAGTTGAATTTGAAATTGCGGAAAAACAGTCAATAGATAAAAATGAGCTTCTTCTTGAGTTTTATAATAAGAATTATATGACAAGGGGAATATATTATGTAACGGATAAGGATTACATGTATGTCCTTGTTTCGGCCGGTGAAAAACCTACAGGCGGGTACAGCCTTGATATAGAAAGCGTTACTGAGGTTACACCCGGAACTGTATATGTACACGCCGTGCTGCATTCTCCTGAAGAAGGAAGCGTTGTTACACAGGTGCTGACATATCCTAACCAAATGCTGAAATTCAAAAAGGAAGGCATAGAAGATGTTCAGTGGGATTTGTCAGGAGACATACAATCAGATGAAGCAGAGAAAAATGAAGTTATAAAATTTGTTCGAAATTTTGGAGGACAGCTAAAAATGGTTTCTTTGATGGAACCGAAAGATATATTAAAAGAAACAATGAATGAATATTACGGAGAGTATGTTTCAGTAGAGTTGATAGAAAAATGGCTTGAAGATCCGGCAGATGCTCCCGGCAGGCTGACGTCAAGTCCGTGGCCGTACCGTATAGATATTCTTTCGGTTAAAAAAACATCGGATAACAAATATATTGTTAATGGAAATGTAGTTGAATTAACTGGTGTCGAAATGATTGACGGAGGTATCGCTGTCAAAAGAGAAATTTTTTTGGAAATAGATAAGATAGGAGGCAAGTGGATTGTTGTGGATGCGGAGCTTGGTGATTATGAAAATGAAAAAGATAATATTGAAATATATATGAATGAAGAGTACGGATTTAGTTTTGAACTTCCCGAAAGCTGGAAGGGATACACAATACAGAATGATATTTGGAAAGGTACATCATTAATTGATGAAGGTAAAGAAGTAACAGGTCCTATGATTTATATCAGGCATCCGAAGTGGTCAGAAGAAAACAAGAGACAGGACATACCCGTTATGATTTTTACGACTGATCAGTGGAAGGCTCTTCAGAATAGTGATTTCAGTGTAGGTGCCGCTCCGGTTGCACCGAGCAAGCTGGGTGAAAATTCTAAATATGTGCTTGCATTGCCTGGACGCTACAATTATGAATTTTTGACAGGCTATGAAGAAATTGAACAAATATTGGAGACCAATCCCGTCAAAACATTTAGAGCAGAATAGATATAAGCTTGAGCCGTACAATTGTTTTGTGCGGTTTTTGGCATATGATACAATGTTGAATATAGAAACGCTGAAATAAATTATAAAGAGGGTTATTATGAAAAGAAAAAATTTAACATACGGTTTAATTGCATTGATTTTGTTTGTTAATGTATTTTTGGTAAATGTATCTGCCGCAGAATACGCTGAAAATGAAAGCGGAAAAAAGTTTAAAGTTATAGGATATTATTCGGGGGACTTGTTTGATGAGCCCTTGGAGAATTTGCAGACGGATAAGTTGACTCATGTCATATATGCTTTTTTGATTCCTCAAGAGGATGGTTCGCTTATTGAATTGAAGAATCCGGAGAAACTTAGAAAATTGGTTGAAAAATGCCATGCTGATGGAACGAATGTTTTCATTGCTGTGGGAGGATGGTCATATGAAGGGAACACCTTGCAGCCTGTATTTGAGGAGATTGCTTCATCGGATGAAAAGAGAAAAGCGTTTATAGAAAATATAGCTGATATTGTTGAAGAATACAACCTTGATGGAGTTGAGCTTGACTGGGAGCATCCAAATGCAAGTACTGCATTTATTTATGAAAAACTTGCAGTTGAGTTGAGTGAAGCACTAAAACAGATGGGAAAGGAAATGACAGCGGCACTAAACGGTGCTTGGTCTAAGACTGCCGGGCCGGAGCCTTCTATGGTACTGACGGACAAATGTCTTGAAAGTTTCAGCTTTATAAATGTAATGGCATATGATATAAGCAATGCCGATCACAGTCCTTTGTGGTTTTCTGAAACATCCATAGATTATTGGCTGAACAGAGGAGTACCAGCCGAAAAAATTGTACTTGGAATGCCTCTATATGCCAGACCCAGCTGGATGCAGTACAGACATTTAGTTTCTATGAATACAGAATATGCATATAAGGATTATGCGCCAACAGACCCGCTGGAATCATATTATAACGGAATAAATACGTTAAGAGAAAAGACTGTAATATCTTTGAGCAAGGCGGGTGGAGTAATGCTTTTTGATGTCAATGAAGACACAAATGACAAATATAGCATAGTCTCCATGATAGACAATATCATTAAAAAAACTGCTAATTTATCAGCAGATGAAATGAACAGTTATATAACAGTTGTTTTAAATGGAAGGGAATTGGTGTTTTCGGAAAGCGAAGGCTATGGAAAGCCGTTTATAAGTGAAGCAGGCAGAACGATGCTTCCGCTCAGGATGCCTTTGGAGGCAATAGGAGCGAAAGTGAGATATGACAATGAAAATAGAATTGTAACTGCTGTCAAGGATGATATAACAGTAAAAATTCCAGTTGATAAAGATGTTGTTTATATAAATGAAAAAGAAATTAAAACAGATGCAAAGTCAGTTATAATAAGCGGTAGAACGTACATTCCACTAAGAACGGTTTTTGAGGCGTTCGGGTATCAAATTGACTGGCACGGCAGCAGCAGAACAGTTTTGTTGACAGAAAAGGAACGGGAAACTAATTAGATTTATATTAAGATAGATATTATATATATTTAATAAAATAAGATGTGAGGAGAGTGGAAGAATGTACAAGTACAAATACGTAAAGGCAACAACAGGAGGAGCATTTAACGGGAAACAAAACCACAGAGAGCTAATAGACAGGTACAGCAGAGAAGGATGGAGATTTGTAACTGCCATACCGACGGAAAGCAACGGACATGGTGTTATATTCGAATTTGACCTGGTGTTTGAAAGAGAAATAACACAAGAATAATGAAAGATGATAATTTTTGTATGTTGTCAAACATATAGAGGTATAATTGGAGGGAGATATTTGAATTTTGAAAAGATAAAAGAGACTGCAAGTAATAGATTAATAAAAATAATATTTTTTATTTTTGTTTCTGTGGTCGTATTGCTGTATCTAAAATATTTTTTCACAAAAGGAGTGTATTTTGATGATACATTTCTTAAAAAAGAAGCTTTACCAAATGAAATTCATTATATAGGAAATAGTTCTGAGGGCAAGATACAAATAGTTGTGCAAGGAAACGGGAAATTACATGAGGAAAGCAAGTCTCATGTAATATTTTATCTGCCGAATAACATAGAAAAAATTTATGATGTGTATTTTAGCCGCAAGGAGCAATGGCATCTAGGGTATGTTGAAATTATAGGCGAGAACAGTGAAGTAATATTTGAAGGAAGATATCAAACAGGCTCCATGTTTTTGATGGATAAAAGCAATAAACCTGTTATAGGAAATATTAAAATATCATATGGTGGTTCTAATGAGACAATTTACAATAAAGATTATAAGGTACCTTTAATCAATATTGTTGAATTTGCATTAGAAAAGGATGGTTATGCGAGAGGAAATATAGATATGCTGCTTATTTCATTACTTTTAATTGCAATCATAGCTATTGATATAAAGAATCCGCTATTTTTCTTTGAACTTAAATACTCTTTTAGTGTGCAAAATCCAAAACCAACGGAATTATATATAACAATGCAAAGGATAGGATGGGTAATATTTATTGTTATAGCGTTAACTTTGCTTGTAGTGGCCGTAGTATAACAGGTATGAAGGAAAAATAGAGGCCTTCTAAATGCATAGTTAAGGCCTTTTGACGCGAAAAAAATCATGCGCTGGAGGACCTGAAAAAATACGGGAATAAAAAATTGCATAATTTTGGTCAGAAGGTTTGGTAAATAAAATGCTTATGATGTATAATTGAATAATCAACTTTATGGAGAGGTAAAAATGAGTGTTTCAATAACGAAGGCGATACTTCACATTCTTGATCCAAGTCTTGGAATTCCTGTTCTTTCTGAAAATATCATGTCATTTAACGATCAGATGAGAGAATATACGGAAAAACATATTCTAAAGAGTTATAATGACGCAGATTTAAAGAAAACAAAGTTTGTAAATCAAGACGGAATATTTTTAAAGCTGGTTAATGAATATTTAAAAAATGATGACTTTATAAAACTTTCAAGAGAGGTTTCTGAATTTTTCTTTAAGATAATAGCTGAAAATCCTGATGTAAGACCTTGTGATTTGATGTTTGTTCAAGCTAATATATTTAATAAGGACTACATAGTGATACTTAAGCTCAATTATAAAAAGGGATATATCCATTTTACGAAGCAGGAGGATACTACAAAAAATATCATAATAGAACAGCCATGTTCTTTGCCGGCAGCATCACAAAAAATAGATGAATTCATATTTGTGGATTTAAACAGTCTTGATGTATTTGTAAAAGAGAGAAAATGCCAGGTTTATAATGAGCCCAGCTATTACATTTCAAAGCACATACTTGAATGCAAGGAAGAGAAGCCCGACAAGGAAAAAGTGAAAATTATAACTCAGGCGACAGATAAAATCATTAAAGAATATTACGATGATGACATGCTTATGAAAAGCCGTGTAAAAAATATAATAAGAGAAAATGTTGAAGAGAAGCTGAATATAAACATAGAAGAAATATCTGAAAAGGCATTTAAGGATGAAGATGCAAGGAAGGTATACAACGAAGAAATTCAGATGAAGGGCATAAGAGAGCCGGAAATCAAAGTAAACTTTAACTATGCAAATAAAATAAAAACTAAGCAAAAACTTATTACTGATGAAGGAATTGAAATAAATATTCCGTATGAAATGCTGAGTGACAAGGAAAAGGTAGAGTTTATTACTAATACGAATGGTACAATTTCAATTATGTTGAAAAATATTGACAACATAGTTGACAAATAATTAATGTTTGAATGTGTTAAAAAAGGCGGCCTCTAAAAAGAGACAGCCTTTTTTATATTTCGTAACCTTAATTTTATGATGGCGGTACTAACAAACATCTGCTACTATTGGATTATTCATCTTCATACAACAGCACATATTGGTTAGTTGATTTATCCTCATATATTCTTTCAATTTCCGGTTCCACAAGAGCTAGAGGATTTTCCTCATAAGCAAGCCTGGCACATATCCCGCAGCTGGAACTGAGCTTTCTCGGTACAGGCTGCAGTGTGCAGGGGATGTTTAGTTTTTTCATTTTACTGTCAAATTTCATTGCACCGGACTGAGTGTGAAAGACTACTGTATATTTCATTTTATTCCTCTGACAATAAATAAATCATCAGATTCTTCTATTTCAACATTGAATCCATTGCTTAAAAGGTATTTTTTCACATTTGTTTTTGAAGTGTTATTGTCTGTCAGCACTTCAATTTTATCTGTTTCCGCATCGCCGCTCAGAGCTTTTTTTGTCATTAATACCGGTTGAGGGCAAGAAGTACCACATGTATCAATTTTCATTTTTTTCACCTCTAATTATTTTTTTTAAGCAAATCTGAGTTTGCTATTGACAATAGCAATATAAATGCAAAACATATTATAACTGCAATTTGTCCATTTGGAGTAGGTCCTTTTCCGCTTGAAGCCAAAGAAAAATTGTGAGCAAACGCGGCACCGACTATCATTCCGAAAACTGTAACAGCTGAATCTGAATTTCCTTCGCCTGAAAGTATAAGCTGTCTCAACGGGCAGCCTCCTAAAAGAACAGATCCCCAACCTACAAGAGCCATGCCGAGGAAGTTCCAAAGGCCGTCAGTATGGGCAACAGGCTGGTCTGCAAATCCTAGGTTAAAGTTTCCAAGCACAATATTGCCTATTGCTGTTACAACAATAATCGCAACAAATCCCAGAAGCAAGTAATTTTGTTTGAACATTACTTTATCTCTGAGGCCTCCAACCATGCAAAGTCTTGTTTTTTGTGATAAATATCCTACAATCAAACCGCATACAAGTGCAATAAAAATTGGTGCATGCATACTTCCTGGACCTTCTTCGCTGAAGAAAATGAACGCTGGTGCAGCCATCAGAAGTATAAACAGCCCAACTGATGCAATAGGCATTATATATCCGTCAAATGAGGATGTTTTGTAATTTCTTTTGAGCGAAAAACCTTTATTTAAAAATATTATTCCTACACCTATTCCGGCCATGAAACCAACCAGTCCAACAATTGCATTTAAATCTCCGCCGCCTATTCTAAGTACCATTCTCAGAGGACATCCTAAGAACATCAGGGCGCCAACCATTACGGCTATGCCTATGAAAAATCTTGTAATTGGCGAAGATCCACCTTTAGACTTAAATTCTTTACCTGCCAAAGCGGCAATAAATGCTCCTAAGATTAATCCTATTATTTCAGGCCTTATGTATTGAACTACTGCTGCCCTGTGAAGACCTAAAGCGCCTGCTATGTCTCTTTCAAAGCATGCTATGCAGAATCCCATGTTCTTTGGGTTTCCAAGAGCAACTAATATTAAAGCTATGATTCCTACTGCTCCGCCGGCAAAAATTATACCTTTTTTACTTTCAAAAAAAGGTATTTTTTCGTCTGATAATTTTTCTTTTTCCATTTCTTCCTCCTAACATATCAATAATTGTATTATATTTCACAATCTTTTAAAAGTAAAATAGAAAAAAGTTAAAAAAGCAGCACCTTGCATAACAAACATTTATATTTTAAGAAAAAATGGGTGTACTTTAATAATGCTACATTTATTTTTGAAAATAACTCTTACTAATAGTAAAACATTTTCATTATTAAATAAGAAAAAGATGAAAAAAAATAAAAATATTTTCTAAAAGTAGTTGACAAATTATAAATGAGTGGTATTATATAACCATAAGGTTAGCACTCACCAGACGAGAGTGCTAACAAAATAAAATTAATAATAAAGGAGATGTTGAGCATGTCTGGATTAGTACCATTTAACAGAAAAAACAGAAGTTTAATGAGCAAGGAGTTTGATGATTTTGGTAACTTTTACAACATGGTTGATGACTTTTTTAATTCGAACTGGCCATCAGGCAAGAATTTTATGAAAGATACCTTCAAGGTTGATGTTCAGGAAGACGATAAAAAATACTTAGTTGAAGCAGAGTTGCCAGGTGTCAACAAAGATGAAGTAAATATTGAAATGGATGACGGGAAACTAAGCATTAATGTAAAAAGAGAAGAAAATGTAAATGAAGAGAAGAAAAACTACATTCATAAAGAAAGACGTTACAGCTCAATGAGCAGGTGCATTTACTTGGAGGATGCAAAATCACAGGATATAAAAGCCAGCCTTGATAACGGTGTCTTAAAAATTGCTGTTCCAAAAGAATCAAGACCAAATAAATCTGTTAAAATCGATATTGAATAAAAAAGTAAAGGAAGCAGGTATTAATCTGTTTCCTTTACTTTTTTGTGTTGTTGTGTTATCTGTTATTTATGGCAGAATGAATATTAATTTTAACATTTGAGCTGAAATAATTATAATTATATGTTAAGATAATATTATTACGTCAAGGTGAGCATATTAATGAATATTCAGGTGTACTTGCTGGAGATATAAGTAGAATAAGGAATTTAATGAGGGAGAATTAAATTTCCATTAGATTTACGGCAATAATATAATAATTTAATTAAAAAAATGCATGGGCGCTTCTGATTTAAGCGCATTTTCGGGAGGATTTATGGCTGATGTTTTGAAATTGGATCATGTAAGCAAAAGATTTGGAAGCAAGGAAGTACTTAAGGATATTAATTTTACGGTTAACAGCGGTGAAATTATAGGATATATAGGCTCAAACGGAGCCGGTAAAAGCACTACAATAAAGATTATACTCGGCTTGATTGACGATTATGATGGTGATGTATATGTATTTGGCGAAAATATAAAAGGACAAACCGACTATAAGAGAAAAATCGGGTATGTTCCCGAAATATCGGATATGTATGATAATCTCACAGCCTGCGAATATATTGGGTTTATAGGTATGCTTTACGGTATAGGATCTATTAAGGCGGTTTCAAAGGCAAAGGAGATGATGAGTGTATTTGGTATTGAGGAAGCTATTGACGGAAGGATTCACACATTTTCCAAAGGAATGAGGCAGAAGTTGTCTATTATAACGGGAATGCTTCATAATCCCGATATACTTTTTTTGGATGAACCTCTTGGCGGTATAGATGCAAACAGCGTCCTTGTGTTTAAGGAAATTATGCAGGGCTTGAAAAATTCTGGAAAGACTATTTTTTATTCGTCACACATACTTGAAGTTGTGGAAAAACTCAGCGATAGGTTACTTTTGTTAAATGAAGGAAATATTGTCTTGGACGGTACAATGAGCGAGGTCAGACAAAAGAAATCTGATTCTTCGCTTGAATCAATATTTAATGATGTAACGGGTTTCCACGATCATGAAAAGCTTGCTCATAAGTTTATTGATGCATTTATGAGCTAGGAGGTAATTATGGAATTTATGTCTTTAAAAATTCTTGATAAATTCAAAGGTTTGTTTGGAAGATTAGGAATTGACTATGAAATGATGCGAATAATATTAAATACAAAGCTTTTGCTTGATTCAAGAAAAGCTCCTGTTATATCAGGACAGAACAAAAAAAATGAAACAGAAAATCCTTCATTTATTAAGAGATACCTGCTTCATCTGATTTTTGGCTTGTTTCTCGCGTTTTTCATATATTTTATAAATGATGAAATGATAAGAATGATATATTTTTCAGGGGCGATGTTTTTTATGACTACTATGTACCTGATTTCAGATTTTTCATTCGTGCTTTTGGATACAAAGGATAAGAATATTCTAAGGACCAAGCCTGTGGATAGCAAAGTTGTGTCTTTGGCAAAAGTTCTGCATATTTTGATATACATGTTTAGGCTCAATATCTTTCTTGCAGGTCCGTCTCTTGTAGCTATTGTAATGTTAAACGGAGTGCTGGCAATCCCTGTGTTATTGTTGGAAATCCTGCTTATGGATTTGCTTATATTTTTGGTTACGGCATTTATATATATTTTGGTACTAAGATTTTTTGACGGAGAATTTTTAAGGAATATAATTAATTATATTCAGATTCTGCTTACAGTTTTGGTTACTGTAGGGTATCAAATTGCAATTAGAATGATTGATTTTTCTGATCTGAAAAATATAGCATATACTTTTAATGTTTATAATTATTTAAACCCCATACTTTGGTTCGGCGCACCATTTGAAATCTTGTTCAACGGCGGCGATGAAATGTATCTGTACATATTTGTATTGCTATTAGTTATAGTTCCCGTAAGTTGCTTTGTATTGTATGTAAAACTTAGCAAAAAAATGGAATCTCTTTTGCTCAAGTTGGAAGGTGACGGAGGTGAAAAGCCTTTGAGACGCCCGATTGAATCACTTGTTGGGAAAGTTTTAAACAGAAATGAGGTTACAAGGCAGTCATTTCATTTTGCAAATGCTGTAATTAGAAGCGATAGAAGCCTTAAGCTGAAAATTTATCCTGCTCTGTCTACGGGAATTTTATTACCTGTACTCATGATATTTAATATGAGGTTCGGTGGACAGGGCTATGAACCACTTGGGTTTGAATACCTGTATCTTTACTTTAATCTGCTGATTATTCCTTCTGTCATAAGCCTTGTACTATTTTCATCCGCCTGGAAGGGCGCGTATGTATATGCTGTTTCAGGGTTTATAGATACAAGAAGTATGTTCAGAGGAATTTTAGAAGCCATTGTAATACGTCTTTTTATACCTTTGATGGTAGTTAACAGTGCAATTTATATAGCAATTTTTAAGTATAGATTTGCTGCTGATATAGTTTCTATGCTGATTGCAACTATAGCAATATTTCCGGTATTGGGGAAAATAAATCTTACAGATTTTCCTTTTTCAAGACCTATAGATGAATCGAACCAAGGCAAGGATATTGGCAAATTAATTAGTTCGCTGGGTGTTGTAGTATGCATAGTTGTTATGCACTTTATTTTTCGAAAATTTCAAATGGGAATGTGGATTTATATAGGTTTAATGACGGTTTTGATCCCAGTAAGTTGGATATTTGTTTCTCCTAAAATTACTAAGCAGTAAATGAAGCAAAGAAAATATGATAAAAGAGGGGATGCCATGATAGATGATTTGAAAAAGCGGAGCTTTATTGTAAAAATGATACTTTTAATTGGGTTAGTTATGATTGTAGTCCTTAATTTTGATGCCGCTGTTGGTGTGATGAGAAAAATAAATGCCGTTGTTTCACCGCTTATGTACGGTGCTGCGATTGCGTTTATTTTGAATATTTTGGTTGTTTTTTACGAAAGAATATATTTCCCAAGTAGCAGAAACAAATTAGCCAAGAAGTCGAAAAGAGGAATGAGCATACTTTTTTCTTTGTTGACAATTATTTTAGTAGTTATATTTTTCCTTAATATAGTCATACCACAAATTGTCCAATTTATATCTCTTTTGATAAATGGATTCCCTAGCGTTTATGACAGTGCTTTGAAATGGGCAATTGACATTTCTGATGTTGTACCGTCGCTTCAGGAGAAGGTTGAGGGCTTTAGCATGAATGGTGAAGAGGTGTTGAAAAAAAGCATGGAAATTCTGGGGAATTGGACATTCGGTACCGTATCATTTATAGGGTCTGCGTTCGGAGCAGTTATAAAATTTATACTTGCACTAACCTTCGGAATATATATACTGGCTGACAAGGAAGAATTGAAACGTAGATTTGACAAGCTATTTAAAGCGTATATAAAACCAAGCGCAAGAAAAAAACTTTATGAAGTTTTGGAAACTGCCAATGATACTTTTTCCGGTTACATAGTGGGCCAGTGCAAGGAGGCTGTTATACTGGGAATTCTCTGCACCGTAGGAATGCTTATCCTTAGGTTCCCATATGCTAAAGTCATAGGGCCGGTTATAGGGTTGACAGCGCTTATTCCGATGCTTGGGGCATATATAGGAGCAGTGTTGGGTTTTTTATTAATAGTAACCATAGATTGGTTTCAAGCAGTATTGTTTCTTGTGTTTATAGTCGTGCTTCAACAGCTGGAAGGAAATTTTATATATCCAAAGGTTGTAGGAAGCAGTATAGGGCTTCCTGGAATATGGGTTTTTGCGGCGGTGGCTGTAGGTGGAGGCTTAATGGGAATAACAGGTATTTTGTTTGGAGTTCCGTTGGTGGCAACTGCTTACAAATTACTTAGAAAAGCTGTGAACAAAAGAAATGAAATATAAAAAATAAAGTATGCGGCCTGCCTTTTTACGACAGGCCCATAATTAGTATGTTAGAAAAAACACTCCGAAGTTAAAATGTAAAATCTACGGTTACAAAAGCTTCGATTTTAATATTTCCTGGCATAACCGGTGTAGATGATGCAAGTTGCTCCTGCCTGTAATATGGTTGTTGTATAGGAAGTGTGCCGCTTTCAACTATTCTCATTGGAACAGGGTTGGCAGAAATTCCTAAATTCTGAGAAATTGATTTTGCTTTCTGAATAGCATTCATCACGGCCATGTTAAGCGCTTGCTGGTAATAATATTCTTTGTTTGAGACCTCAAATGAAATCAGGTCGATTATGTTAGCTCCGGCATTTACAGAGGCATCTATTATGGAACCTACTCTGTCCATATTTGACGTTCTTATTTCCAGTATATTTTTTACAGAATATCCTTTGTCTATGCGTCTTCCGTCTTCATAGTCGTATATCTTGTCTATTGTGTACTGATACGTTTTAATGTCAGAAACACCCATCCTTTGAAGAATATCAATGATTGATTGAGTTTTTTGAGCGTTATCGGATTGAATATTGACCAAATTTTCTCCTGTTGTCTGTACGCCAAGACGCAGTACGGCTAAATTAGGAATTGCTGAGATCTGGCCCTGACCAGTCATTGTCATCGTCCTGTTATGTAAATTGTCGTTATAATATTTAGACATGAAAAGCTCCTTTCTGCAATATATTATTTATTATATGACAGAAGGCAGTCAGCTGTACCTATTATAGCAAATATGACGTGTTAATGGTGAAAATTTTGTTAAATGAAACATATTCTAATGAGAAATTAACCAAATATTAATGGTGAACAATTTATTAATTGTTAAAATTATTGCATATGGCAAATAAATATATTATATTGTAGTAAAGATACATAATCGGAGGTAAGTATGAAATTTTTATGGACAACAATTTTGGTGAATAATATGGAAGAAAGCTTGAAATTTTACCAGGAATTTTTAGAGTTGAAATTAGAAAGAAGATTCAGCGGAGCACCTGGAATGGAAATTTGTTTTTTAGGCGAAGGTGAGACAAAGATAGAGTTAATTTGCAATGAAAAAATAAAGAATATAAATCCAGGAAATGCGGTTACTCTTGGCTTTAAGGTTGATTCACTTGATAAGGCAGTTCAGTCTGTAAATAAAAGAGGAATTGAAATAAAAACAGGTCCGGTTCAGCCGAATCCGCATATAAGATACTTTATCATCCAGGACCCTAACGGAGTAAAGATACAGTTTGCAGAACAGCTTGACTGAAATCAGCAAATATAAAACTGAAATGCAGCATTAATAAAAGGCGATATGAAGCTGGAGATTTAATATATGAATGAAGATTGGAAAAAAAATATTGTTTTGTTTTTACTGAGCCAAACTATATCATTGTTCGGGACTTCGTTGGTTCAATATGCAATAATGTGGTACATAACTCTTGAAACTCGTTCAGGAGTTATGATGACAATATCAATTTTATGCGGATTTCTTCCTATTTTTGTATTATCCCCATTTGCAGGGGTTTGGGCAGACCGTTACGACAGAAAAAAGTTAATTATTATTGCAGATTCATTTATAGCGTTGGCGACACTCATTCTTGCAATTTTGTTTTACATGGGATATGAGTCCATATGGCTGCTATTTGCTGCATCAGTCATAAGAGCCTTCGGTTCAGGAGTACAGACTCCTGCTGTTAACGCATTTATTCCTCAGCTTGTTCCCGAAGATAAGCTCACTAAGGTCAATGCTACTAACGGAAGTTTGCAGGCTATGGCTACGCTGTTTTCTCCAATGGCAAGCGGAGCATTGTTAAGTTTGATAGGTATAAAAATCATATTTTTAGTTGATGTTATAACTGCTGCAGCAGCAATATCAATATTAGTTTTTTTTCTTCATGCTGCTCCACATGCAAAGGCATTGGAAGAACATAAATTAAACTATTTTAAAGATATGAAAGAAGGAATAAAATATATTAGCGAGCATCAATTTTTGAAGATATATTTTTCTTTTTTAGCTGTGTTTTATGTATTGCTCGCTCCTCCGGCATTTCTGACACCATTGCAGGTCGCAAGAAGCTTTGGAAATGATGTATGGCGCCTTACAACTCTTGAGGTTGTATTTTCGGCAGGCATGGTAATTGGAGGTGCTCTGATGGCATATTGGGAGGGATTCAAAAACAGAATACACACAATGGCAGCAGCCTGTATTGTTATAGGTGTGTGTACAGTATTACTAGGCATTGTACCATATTTCTGGGTATATATTTCTATTATGGGTCTGTTCGGAGTAGCTATGCCAATACTTAATACTCCTGCCATAGTGTTGCTTCAGGAAAGGGTCGAAGCAAATTTTATGGGCAGAGTATTCAGCATTCTCGGAATGATATCAAGTATAATGATGCCTTTTGGAATGCTTGTTTTTGGTCCTGTTTCGGATTATGTACAAATAGAAATTATTCTTTTGATAACAGGTGGGATAATTATTGCAATATCACTTTTCTTTGGGAAAAATAAAATTTTGATTGAAGCTGGGAAACAGGTACCGACTGATAAACTTGCGCAGTAGGAGAATATTTATGGATATTATAAAAAAACATTTAAGAAAGCTTGAAAAAAAAGAATTAAAAATTCTGAATAAAAAACAGGGAATTATGGGAGAAAAAATAGAACCCATAGTTAACAAAGTTGAGTCAAAAATACCAAATTCTTTAAAAAATACATTGAATGTGGCATTTTATAAGTCTTTTAAGCTTATTTTCAAAAATGGAACAAAGTACATTGAAAAACTGTACAATAAAAATAAAATACAATACAATCACAATATTTATGACTACAACCTTAAAAAAAATTCAAATGGCAGAAGTATCAGGAGAATTGACGGGTATTCCAAAAAAAGTACTATGTTAAATGCATCTATTTCAACTCTGGAGGGCGCGGGCTTGGGATTATTAGGCATGGGAATACCTGATATCCCTCTTTTTTCGGCAATGATACTAAAAACCGTTTATGAGATATCATTAAGCTATGGGTTTCTTTATGAACTTGAAGAAGAAAAAATATATATTCTTAATATAATAAATGCTTCACTCACAAATGGAGAAAGACAGAGCAAATACAACCGAAGAGCGGATTTAATATCGGAAAAAATAGATAATCATATTATGTTTAAATACGATTTGAACAAAGAAATACTAAATACATCAAAGATTTTATCAGATTCTATGCTTACAGCTAAATTTATACAGGGCATACCGGTTGTAGGCGTGGTTGGCAGCATATATAATTATTCGATAATTATTAAAATCAGTGGGTATTGTTTGATAAAGTACAAGAAAAGATATTTGAAAAATAACAACAAGTGATAAATTATAAAAATGCTTCTAAATACTTAATATGATACAATAAATAAAACAGATGAAATATAATCTCATTTGCTTTGCGTGGGGACGTAAGCCTGCAGCTTATGCAGATATGAACAAATTTTGAAACATTAGATAAAGCGGTGGAGAAATGTTACGAATTGCAATTTGTGATGACGAAAAAATTATATGTCGGCAGTTGGAAGACATGCTGCTGGAAATAGAAAACTGCATAAACCAGGAAATTGAGACGGATGTATATTATTCCGGGGAAGAGCTGTGCAAGTCACTTAACAATAAAAGCAGGTATGATATAATATTGCTTGATATTGAGCTCTGCAAAATCAGTGGAGTTGAGGTAGGAAGGAAGATAAGGGATGAATTGGGTGATGAGCTTACTCAGATTGTATACATATCATGCAAGGAAAGTTATGCAATGGAATTGTTTGATATAAGACCGCTTAATTTTTTAATAAAACCTGTCAGCATGGAAAAAATCAAAGAAGTTCTGCTGAAAGCGGTTAAGCTTCTGAATAAAGAGAATAAATTTTTTGAGTATAAAAACGGAAATGTTACAACCAACGTAAATATAAATGATATTTTGTATTTTGAAAGCAGGGGCCGCAAGGTCAATATCATTCAAGGCGGCGAAGTCAGCAGCTTTTACGGTAAACTTTCAGAAGTTGAGGAGCAGATTAAGAATAATGATTTCATTCTGATACATAAATCATACTTAATAAATTTTAAGAAATGCATTGAACACACCTACGAGCATGTAAAAATGATTAATGGAGAAATTTTGACAATAAGTCAAAATAACAGAAAGACAGTCAGAGAAAAAATAATGCAAAGAAAGCTGAGAGAACGGCATGACAAATAATGTTGCTTCAGTATACCTTATAACAAATGCGTTCGGTACATATATAATTTATAGATTTATGCGCATTTTTTTTGATGTGGCTGAAACAGATAAGAAGGTAGAAGCGGTATCCTACTTACTCTATTTTTTTACTATAGGATTATTGTTCATTGCGTTTAATAATCCTACGCTTAATGTATATGCAAACTTAATTATGTTTTTTTTAATCACTTTTAACTATGAAGCTGCATTGAGAAAAAGAATTACAGTATCGGTATCAATTTATTTGATACTTGCAATTATAGAGTTGTCCGTTGTATTGCCCATGCAATATTATGACATAACGATTATATCAAAGGATTCTGATCTCAAATTAATGGCTGCGCTAATAACAATAAAAATAATTACATACAACATTATGCTTCTTTTGTCAAACTTTAAGAGGATTAAAAATGATGTTAAGGTTTCGATTTTTCATTGGCTTTCAATATTTATAATACCTGCCGGTACATTGATTCTGGCATTGATGATGGTTATGAAAGCCAATCCTAATAACCTAACCGGAATAATTACAAGTGTGGTTATACTTTTTATAATAAATTTATTTATATTTTACTTGTATGACTTTTTAATAAAATCTTATGATGAAAAAATGGAGAATGCTCTGCTTCAACAGCAAAATTATGCATATCTAGAGCAGCTTGAGATAATTAATCAATCAAAAGAAAATTTGAGAGTGTTCAGCCATGATATGAAAAATCATATGCTTTCAATAAAGACACTTATTGAAAATAATGAAAGCGAGAAGGCTCTGGATTATCTGAACAGTGTTTTTAAGTTCACAGATATAACGAATGAGTATTCCAAATCCGGGAATTTTGAGATTGACAGTATTCTTAATTACAAGCTCCATAATGCAAAATCTCTTGGTATAAATACGGATATAAGCATTAATGTTCCGGAGAGACTCAACATCTTGCCATTTGATTTAAGCGTAGTACTTGGGAACCTCCTTGATAACGCAGTAGAAGCAGTTTGCAAATGCGATGAAAAAATAATCAAAATAATGCTGGAGCTTGACAGGAATGTATTATATATAAGCATTTCCAATTCGTTTGCGGGAATCCTTCATTATGATGATGGCGTGCTGGCTACAACAAAATGTGATAAGCAAAATCACGGAATGGGAATTAAGAGTGTAATGAAGTCGCTGGAAAAATATAACGGTGCCATGGAGATACATCACAACGGCAATATGTTTTTTGTTGATGTGTTAATATATAATTGCTTGCAGGAAGTAAAGAAAATTTAATTATTACATAATTCCTGTTAATTATTACAATTAGCGTCGCACTTTATGTTTTTGTGATAGAATGTTCTCAGAATTATCATTAAATAACAATGGAGGATTTGCATTGAATGTCAATGATTATTTTAAGAAAATTTATACTGTGGCTTTTCGCCTTACAGGAGATGAAAAACAGGCGTCAGACATATCTCATAATGCAATAGGCAATGTTTTTTTAGGGGAGTTATCAGAGAAAGTGCAGCCGCAGCTTTTCAAAAAAACTGCCGGTGAAGTTATTAAGCTGTTTGCTTTAGAATACATTAATGACGATAAGGTTTTTAAATATCCCTCAAGGCTGGAATTATATGATGAGCCGTTTCAATACACGTTGATGTCTCTTGAACCAATAATGAGAATATCAATAGTGTGGAGGGATATTCTTGGATTTGAAATAGATGAAATTTCAGACAAAAATTATTCAAGACAAATGCTTTATAAGGAGCTTAATGGTGCAAGATATCAAATAAAAACGCAATTGAAAAATACATTGCGGTAGTAACCTGAACACTTAAGAAAATCAGGAGATATATTTAGAAAAAACTAACCTTGCATTAATGTAAGGTTAATTTTAATAATGTAAGATAATTCTATGGTTAATACTGGCCGATTTGGCTAATATTATTTATGAAACAGAGTTTAGAAATTTAATATTTGGAGAGTAAAATGAAAGTATTTAAAAGAAAAAAAGTATTAATTGCAGCACTTATTATTATAGCAGCCTTGGCTGTTTTTACTGCCTTAAACAAGGATAAAGGCACAGCGGAAGTTTACGCTAATGCTGAAATTCTAGATACAAAGACTATTGAGCAGATAATATCTGTAAAAGCTCCACTGGAGGGAATTGCAAAGGCAGATGTGGTGTCTCCATTGAACTATGAGATTATTGATATACGTGTCAAGGAAGGAGACATAGTTAAAAAAGATCAGGTATTGGCGGTGCTTGACAGCGAGGAGCTGGAAAAACAAATAGCTTCTGAAGAGAATCAGATAGAACTGTCTACCCTTGAACTTGACGAAAAGCTTAATGCTAAGCAGATAGAATATGACAATGCGATTCTTTCGGTTAAGGATCTTGAAGGAAATTATGAGCAGAACAAAGAGCTTCTTATAAATGAAATAATAACTCAGGAGGCATTTGACAAAGTAGAAATGAGTTTGAAAGAAGCGAGAAAAAATCTGGAAAGCTTTAATATAACAAACGGAAAAGTAGTTGCATCATCTGCCGAGCTTATGCGAATAGAAATTCAAAAGCAGGAATTGGAAAAGAAAAAAGAGGATCTTGAAAAAATATATGTTAAAAGTCCTATAGATGGTACAGTAACAAGAGTTAATGTAAATCTGGGAAGGTATGCCAAGGATACCGAAGACGAAAAAGCGATGTTTGTTGTTGAAAATCTCGACAAGCTTCAGATGAAAGTGTCTGTCAGTGAGTATGATATAGGGAAGATAAAGACAGGTCAGGAGGTTGTTATACATTCGGATGTTATGGGATCTGACACAGCGGAAGGAATTGTTTCCAGAATTTCTCCTACAGCTGAACAAAAAGATAACAATACAATGGAAAGAGTTATACCTGTAGTTATTGATGTAACCAAAAGGCCTGAAAATTTAATGGCTGGAGTTATTGCTACGGCAAAAATCAAAGTTGACAAGGCAGAGAATGTTTTTGCGGTTCCTTCAGGAGCAATCATTACAGATGAAAACAATCAAAATAAAGTGTTTGTACAGCAGGATGACGGCTCAATAAACTCCGTGCTTGTTGATACAGGGCTTGTAACTGATCTTGAAACAGAAATAATAAGCAGTGAGCTTAATGCCGGTATGAAGGTTATTGTTAATCCGGATGCAAGTTTTACGGATGGTATGATTGTTACAATTAATGAAAATCAAGAATAAAGTAGGCGCAATATGAGCAATATGATATCTATTAGTAATTTAAATAAAACATACAAAAATGGTTCAGTTGAAGTTCATGCTCTTAAAGACGTAAGCCTGGAAATCACTCATGGTGAATTTATAGCGATAATGGGACATTCAGGTTCGGGAAAATCAACTTTTATGAATATATTAGGATGTCTGGACAGGCCATCGTCAGGAGAATATCTGCTTGAAGGGATTAATATCAAGGACCAGACTCAGGACGAACTTTCGTTTATTAGGAACAAAAAAATAGGATTTGTTTTTCAGGCATTTAATCTCATACCTAGAACCAGTGTTCTTAAAAATGTGGAGCTTCCTATGGTATATGCCAAGACAAAAGCTTCTTACAGGAAAAAAAGAGCTATGGAACTTCTGGAGAAAGTAGGGCTGGCTGAAAGGGTAAACCATCTGCCCAACGAATTGTCAGGTGGTCAGAAGCAAAGGGTTGCGATAGCCAGAGCTCTTTCAAATAATCCGCCCATTATTCTTGCCGACGAGCCCACAGGAAATCTTGATACACAGGCTTCGGAAGAAATAATGGGGATATTTAAGACACTGAATAAAGAAGGAAGCAGTGTAATTTTGGTAACGCATGAGCCGGATATAGCGGAATTTGCGAACAGGATAATAGTTTTCAGAGATGGATGCATTATCGAAGACCGAAAGAAGGAGGCTGTAAGATGATTTGGCTGGAAAATGTAAAAATAGCTATTCAGTCCATAATATCCAATAAAATGAGATCCCTTCTTACAATGCTTGGAATAATAATCGGTATTAGTTCTGTAATTGCAATAGTGGCAATTGGTGACAGCATGAAGGGCGTTATGGATGATATATACAAGGATATAGGTAAAAATCGTGCATACATATATACTAACATAGAGGATTACCGTTCTACAGATTTTTTTAAAAGGGATGATATGGATCTCCTTAAAGAAAGATTTGGAGATAAAATCGCATACCTGTGTCCTTCGGAATCAATAAGAAGCGATGTTACTTACAATAAAAATATAATTAAACTTAGTATGGAATGTGTTGATTATAATTTAAGCGATGTACAGCAGATTAAAATGCTGTACGGAAGAATGATAAACAAGAGTGATGTGGACAGAAAAAGCAAGGTGGTTGTCTTGGAGCAAAGTGCAGCGATGAGGCTGTTCAATAAAGAAAATGTAACGGGACAGACAATAAGGGTTGAGATAGAAAATAATTTGGAAGATTTGCTTGTAGTAGGTGTATACAAGAATGAGGAATCACCTGTTCTATCAATGCTGCAGGGACAGAAAACCTATGAGGACAGCTATATACCTTATACCATGGCTTTTCCTGATAGCTATTCTTTTTACGGGTTGGATGTCTTCATCGGAGAAAAATATCCCGTGAGCCTAACAGGGAACGAGATACTGTCCTATATAGCGGGGCTTAAAAACAGGTTGCCTGAAAATTACAGGTTTTATACAGTGGAGGAAGATCAGCAGACGGTTGATGGAATATTAGGCGGCATGTCCATAGCTGTTGCTGCCATAGCGGCTATATCCTTATTGGTTGGAGGCATAGGCATAATGAACATAATGCTTGTTTCGGTAACAGAAAGAACAAGGGAGATAGGTATAAAGAAGGCACTGGGAGCAAGAACAAAAGATGTTTTGTTTCAGTTTTTGATTGAGTCTGCTACATTGTCGGCACTGGGAGGAATTGTTGGAACTTTGTTGGGCATAGGTCTTGTTATGCTTGGCGGAAAAATAATTTCACTTCCTATTGTTGTAAACCCTGTATCAATAGTGGTAGCCGTAGCTTTTTCTATGATAATTGGTGTCTTTTTCGGATATTATCCTGCCAGAAAGGCAGCAAAATCCGACCCTATTGATGCGTTAAGATATGAATAAGAAAAAAAGATACCATGTGGAAATAATTGTGGGAAATATTTAGAAGAGTGTTGCTTTTTAGTATATATATACAAATTAATGTGGCCGTAGGTACAAAGCCGGCTGAATATATGACAATTGTAAAGAATGACGGTTGCGTGCTTAATCCTAGAAATAAGCGTACAATATTGTGCGTGCTGGCATAAGCATAAGAATGCATCAATAGAATAAATATATAAATATACAATAATATGAAAAAATATTTGACATAACCTTCAAAAAGTGCTAATATACGTTTATGTTTAAAAATATAAGGACAATTTTGGAGGATAAAATGAAAAAGGCAATATCTATTATATTAATGATGACCATGGTTTTTGTTCTGTCAACAGGATGCAGCTCCGATTCAGGCAGTGAACAGCAACAGGCAGAGACACCAGCCGATGGAGAAAATAATAAATTAGTAATGTATACTAATGCGGAATTTGCTCCATTTGAGTATTTTGAAGGAGAAAAAGTCGTGGGTGTTGACCCTGACATAGTTCAAGAAATAGCTGACGAAATGGGAAAGGAGCTTGTTATAGAGCATACTGATTTTGATAGTCTGATTCCTTCGCTTGTAGCAGGTAAAGCTGACTTGGTGGCTGCAGGAATGACGATAAATCCTGAAAGAGCAGAAGAAGTTGATTTTTCAATACCTTATGTTGAATCAATTCAAAATATTATTTCCAAAAATGATGCTGAGATTAAATCCATGGAGGATTTAGAAGGCAAGAAGATCGGTGTTCAGTTGGGAACTACGGGAGATCTTGCTATAAGCGATGCAGTAAATCTGGAAGACGGGGACTTATATAATACCGGTGCAGAAGTCAAGACATATGCAAATGCATTGGAAGCAGCGCAGGATTTATTGAACGGAAGAATTGATGCGGTTATTATAGACGAGATGCCTGCAGAAGAAATTGTAAAAAATAACAGTGAAGAGTTGGTAACATGTATATTTGGAGAAATAAGCGAACAATACGGAATAGCAGTAGAAAAAGGTAATACAGAGCTGCTTGAGGCTGTAAATAATACTCTTCAAAAGCTTTTAGATGAAGGTAAGATTGAAGAGCTTATAGCTAAGCATTCTAATTAGGATTGGATTTTGGATTAAGGACGATCTGCTTGCGGAGATCGTCTTTTGTTTGCAGAGGAGTGAGATTTTGTTAGACGAATTTATAATAAACTTTACTAAGACATTTATTAAGGATGCAAGATACAAATTATTTCTTACAGGTATAAAGAACACAGTATTAATTGCTCTTTTTGCCACGCTTATGGGAATATTAATAGGGTTGATAGTTGCAGTTATTCGATATAGCGCCAAAAATAATAAAAAAATGTATATTCCGGACTTGATTTGCAGGTTGTATGTCACAGTTATAAGAGGAACGCCTGTGGTTGTACAACTTTTAATAATGTACTATGCAGTATTTGTAAATATAGATAATACTATATTTATAGCAATTATGACCTTTGGAATTAATTCAGGAGCTTATGTTGCGGAAATAGCGCGAGCAGGAATTGAATCTGTCGATAAGGGTCAGATGGAAGCAGGATTATCGCTTGGCCTCAGTAGCAACAGTACGATGCTTCATATAATACTTCCCCAGGCTGTAAAAAACATATTGCCTGCATTGGGAAATGAGTTTATTGCTCTTTTAAAAGAAACCTCAGTAGTTGGATTTATTCCTGTTATTGATTTGACAAATGCCGGAAATCTGATTCGAAGCAGGACATACGAGCCATTCTTTTCGCTGTATACAGTAGCTATAGCATACCTTGTAATGGTTCTTGGTATGGGAGCAGTGCAGAAAAGATTGGAAAGGAGGCTTTCTCAAAGTGATAGAAATTAAAAATGTAAACAAAAGCTTTGGCGAGAACCGTGTTTTGAAGAATGTGAGTACTTCTGTCAGCAGAGGTGAGAAAGTTGTAATCATAGGCCCATCTGGGTCTGGAAAGAGCACGTTATTAAGATGCATGAACCTGTTGGAGATTCCAGATTCCGGAAACATATTTTTTGAAGGTGAAGATATTACAGGTAAAAAATGCAAAATAAATAGCGTAAGGCAGAAAATGGGGATGGTGTTTCAACATTTCAATCTTTTTCCTCACTTGACAGTATTGGAAAATATTACTTTGGCTCCGGTTAAACTTGGTCTTCAAACTAAAAGTGAGGCGAATGAAACGGCGGTTAGACTTTTGGAAAGAATAGGACTTTCTGATAAGAAGCATGAATACCCAAATAAGCTTTCTGGAGGTCAGAAACAAAGAATAGCAATTGTAAGGTCGCTTGCAATGAAGCCGGATATAATGCTTTTTGACGAGCCTACCTCGGCACTAGACCCAGAGATGATAGGAGAAGTGCTTAACCTTATGAAGGATTTGGCGGAGGAAGGCATGACAATGGTAGTTGTTACCCACGAGATGGGCTTTGCTAAAAGTGTTGCAAACAGAATATTATTCATGGATGATGGGCAGATATTGGAAGAAAATAATCCAAGTGACTTCTTTACAAATCCCAAGCACGAAAGAGCAAAAGAATTTCTGTCTAAGGTTTTATACAATATATAAAAAAGTTGATGCTATTTTATATAGTCTATAAAATTTATTTTGTTACTCACAGTGAATCTGTTGAAATAAATTATTATTTGTTTTAAGTTTAGAGCATTCGCAATAAATGATATCGCAATAATTTTAAGGTATTATTCTTATGTTAATTATGCAATAAAATGAAATTTAATTTTATATTTTTTAATTTTATAATATAAACTTGCATGCCGTAATTTGTTCTGGTATAGTGATGATGACATAAATTTAAGGAAGCGTATTAATTTGAATAAGAAACAGATAAACAACGAAATTAGCAGGTGGCAAATGTCCGAATCTATTATGATAGGCGTACTTTTAGCCTTTTCAGGAGGATATATGGATGCATACACCTATGTTTTCAGAGGTAAGGTTTTTGCCAACGCACAAACAGGAAATATTATACTTTTTGGAATAAATATTTCAGGATTAAATTATTCGGAAGCTGTAAGATATCTGATTCCAGTAATATCATTTATAGCTGGTGTTTTTACTGCACAGATGTTGAAGCTTAAGTTCGGTAATACAAGAAGGCTTCATTGGCGTCAGATTGGAATACTAGTAGAGATTATTATAATGCTTGCGGTGTCTTTTATGGGAACTGACCTGAATCTTGTTGCTAACAGTATGATTTCTTATGCATGCGGAATTCAAGTTCAAAGTTTCAGAAAGATACATGATAATTCTTTGGCTACGACTATGTGTATAGGAAACCTGCGTACGGCTACAGATTTACTTTGTGGCTCAATAATTAAAAAAGACACTTCACTATTTCACAGAAGTATATTTTATTACGGAGTTATATTTATATTTACAATTGGTGCAATTTCAGGTAAAAATTGTATTGCAATACTTGGGCAACAGGCAATACTTGTAAGTGCAGTAATTTTATCGATTGTATTTCTATTTATGTTTTTCGAAAAAGAGGTTGAGATAGATATATTAAGAGCAGGTCGAAAAAATAAAAGAAAGTCCAAATGAGCTATAAAAAGTTAAAATTTGAAAAACTCCCGAAGCGTCAGTCAATAATGTATGACTTTTGCTTCGGGAGTATGTTTTTTTTTATTTCTTAACGAGCTGCAGGTCTACTGGTATCATGCTTTCAACCTGCTCACCATTTAGGATTTTTACTGCTGTTTCAACACCAAGAGAACCTATTTCCTTTGGAAGTTGCTCAACTGTTGCTGTCATATTTCCGCTTTCAACCGCTGCTTTTGCATCATCAGTGGCATCGAAACCTACAACAAGAATATCTCTTTTTGAAGCTTTAATAGCTTCTATGGCTCCTAGAGCCATTTCATCATTGTGAGCAAATACGGCATCTATTTCAGTCTGAGCTTGAAGAATATTTTCCATTACTGTCAGCCCCTCAGCTCTGTCAAAGTTTGCCGTTTGTTTTGCAACTACCTCAATATCTGTTTCGCTTATTGCTTCGTTAAATCCTTGGCCCCTGTCTCTTGCTGCAGAAGCACCTGGGATGCCTTCAAGTTCAACAACTTTTCCATTTCCGCCCAGAAGCTCAACTATGTATTCTCCTGCCAGTTTGCCGCCTGCAACGTTATCGGATGCAATGTGAGATACAACTTCACCGCCGTTAGCACCTCTATCTAAAGTAATTACAGGTATATTTGCATTGTTAGCCGCTTCAACGGCGCTTTTAACAGCATCGGAATCTGTAGGGTTAATCATGATGATATCAACACCTTGGTTAATTAAATCCTCTACATTTGACATTTCAGTAGCGGAGTCATCCTGAGAGTCAAGAGTAACAAGTGAAACTCCCAGTTCCTGAGCCTTTGCCTTGGCACCTGCCTCTAGGTCTACAAAGAAAGGATTGTTTAATGTTGAAATTGCCAGTCCTACGGTTTGTGTTTCTTCACCAGCTGGATCTTCATTTGTACCGCATCCTGTAAACAGTGACAGTATCATTAGTGTTACAACAACAAAACTCAAAAATTTTTTCATAAATTCCTCCCTAATTAAAAGTTTTATTTTTATCTTGATAATTTTTGTTTTCTATCAAGAAGTACAGCGGCAAGTATAACTATGCCTTTTGCAACATCCTGGTAATAAGAGGATACTTGCATTAAGTTCAGGGCATTGTTCAGTACGCCGATTATGAGAGCTCCTATTGCCGTACCTGCAATTGTTCCTATTCCTCCAGCCATGCTTGTTCCTCCAAGAACAACTGCAGCAATAGCATCAAGCTCATATCCTGCTCCTGCCGTGGGCTGTGCTGAGCCCAATCTGGCTGTAATTAATATTCCAGCCAGTGCGGCCATCATTCCTGAGGCTGAATATACAAACAGCTTAACACGGCTGGTTTTAATTCCAGAATAAATTGTTGCTTCCTCATTGGAACCTGTTGCATAAATATATCTTCCTATGCGGGTGTGGTTTAATATATAGTATGCAATGATAAATACTAATATCATTATATAAATCGGAATAGGTATGGGGCCTATAAAGCCTGAACCTATTTCTCCGAAAGCTTCGGATGCTTCTGTGCTTCCAGTGCTTATTGGTCGTCCTTGTGTAAATACAAGAATTATGCCCCTTAGCAGAGTAACGGTGCCCAGAGTTGCAATAAAAGGTTGCAACCGCCCTGCGGTAATAAGTGTTCCGTTAAGAAATCCTATAAATGTTCCCAGCAGGAGAGCGATAATTACAACAATAAATACATTTGTGCCAGATGAAATCATGGCAGCCGCTACAGCACCACAAATTCCCAAAACCGATCCAACAGATAAATCAATTCCGCCGATTAGTATTGCAAACGTCATTCCAGTAGCTATTACGGCATTAATTGATGTTTGTCTGAGAACAGTAAGAATATTGCCCCAAGTCAAAAATCTGGGGTTGAGAATTGCCACAATAATTGAAGTGATAAGCAATACTATCAGAGGTTTGTTTTTAAGCAGTTTTTTTAATAATTTATTCATTATACTATACTGCATCCTTTCCTACGGCGAGGGTCATAATTGCCTCCTGTGTAGCATACTTTTGCTGCAAAAATCCAGAGATCCTTCCTTCGTGCATGACCATTATTCGATCGCAAATTCCAAGAATTTCGGGTATATCGGAAGATACAACTATAATGCACATGCCTTCTGTTTTGAATTTGTTGATTAAATTGTAGATGTCCTTTCTCGCTCCAACGTCAACTCCGCGTGTAGGCTCATCCAGAATGAGTATTTTTGGATTTGTATTTAAGTTTTTTGCGATGGATACTTTTTGCTGGTTTCCTCCGCTTAAATATTTTAAAAGTTGTTGTATCCCCGCAGTTTTAATTGACATTGTTTCTATATATTTGTTTGCCGAAGCTTCTTCCTTGCTTTTGATAATTAATCCAGCAGCGTTTGTAAATTTTACAAGAGATGACAGCGTTATATTTTCCCGTACGTTCATTTCGCTTATTATCCCGTTAGATTTCCTGTCTTCTGAAACATATGCTATTCCCAACTTTAAGGCATTCGTGGAAGATGAAATTTTTACTTTTTCACCATTTAAGAAGATTTCCCCATTGTATGGATAGATTCCATAAAGAGTTCTCATAAGTTCGGTTCTTGAAGAGCCCATTAAGCCGGCTACACCTAGGGTTTCGCCTTGTCTTAGCGTAAATGAAACATTTTTTATAAACTGATTCGAAAGGTTTTCCACTTTCAAAACTTCAGGGCCGGTCACCGTTTTAATTCGAGGATATTGCTCATTAAGCTTTCTGCCAACCATCATTTCAATTACTTTATCTTCATCAGTTTCCTTAATTGATTTTTCTCCGATTAACTCTCCGTCTCTCAATACTGTTACATCATCACAAATTTCAAATATTTCCTGAAGCCTGTGAGATATGTACACAATGCTTTTTCCTTCATATTTCAAGTCATTTATTACATTAAACAATTTTTGGGTTTCTGATGGGGTCAAGGCACCGGTTGGCTCATCCATGATGATAACATTTGCATCAATAGAAAGTGCTTTTGCAATTTCAACCAATTGCTGCTTTCCTACACTTAAGTTTTTTACTAATTCTTTGGGGTTTTCATTCAGGCCTAATTTTTTCAGCCAGTATTCAGAATCAGAGTAAAGTTTGCTCCAAAGAATTCGTCCACGTGCCGATACAGGCTCTCTTCCCAGGAATATATTTTCTCCTATGGACAGATCTTTGACCAAGTTTAGCTCCTGATGTATAATGGCGATTCCGGCTTGTTGGGAGGATTGTGTATCGTTGAAATTAACTTGAAGTCCATTAAGATAAACTTCGCCGCTTGTTTTTAAGTAAACCCCAGTAAGTATTTTCATGAGGGTAGATTTTCCGGCTCCGTTTTCTCCTACAAGAGCCATGGCATGCCCTTTATAAATGTTGAAATTTACATCTTTTAACACATTAACACCTGAAAAATCTTTATTGATATGTTTCATGGATACTGCAATGTCTTTCAATTAATCACCACCCGGCAACGGTTTATATATTAGAATGTTACTCCAGATACAAGAATTATGTTGGCATAGGACTTATATTCACCTGTTCTTACAACAGCTTTTGTACCTGCAGTCAGTTTCTTGAATTCTTTATGAGCAATATATAAAACGTCTATTGATCTAATTTCTTCCTTCTCTATACTTTTTATTATTTTAATTATCTTATTGTTCAATTCTGGACTGCTTTGAATTATTTCCTGCGCAAGTATAACCCTTTCAATAAACAGCTCATCCAGAACCGCAGACAATACCGGAATAAGCTCAGGCAGTCCCTTTGCCACAGCCAGATCTATCCTTTGAATTCCATCTGGAACAGGAAGACCGCAGTCGCCTATGGTAATTGAATCCGTATGTCCCATTTTTCCTATAACGTATGAGATTTCAGAATTTAACAGACGTCCTTTTTTCATTCTATTACCTGCTTTATTATTGATTATACAGAGTTTCTTTCTATTATTTCTGTATTTAGGATGATTATTTCTGCTTCTTTGTTTACCTTTCTATCTGAGCTGTTTAAATTTTTTAATAGCAGCTCCATAGCCTTGTAACCCATTTCGTAGTTTGGCTGTCTGACGGTAGTAAGAGAAGGTTCAACAAGTCCTGCTAGGTATATATCATCAAAACCCATTATGCCTATATCATCAGGAATATTGAAGCCGAGCTTCTTAAGCTCCTTAACAGCTCCCACCGCAATTAGGTCATTGCCGCAAAATATGGCATCAAAATTCTTGTTCTCAGATAACAATTCAATAATACCATTTTTTCCCCATTCAATTTTATATTCACCGTACTTAATAAGTTTTTCATCATATTCCAAACCATTGTCACATAAGGCTTTTCTATATCCGGCTAATCGATCTCTTGCTGTGTGCGTTTTTAAAGACCCTGACAGATATGCTATTTTTTTATACCCTTTATTTATAAGGTGGACAACACCATTGTATGCTCCTTCTAAATTGTTTACCAAGACCTTTCCGCAAATGTTTTTGGAATAAAAATCTCTGTCTATCAAAATTACAGGAACCTTGCACCGCTCTAATATTCCGGACATTTTTTCACTGTTGGAAGAGTGCGCGATTATTATGCCGTCAGCCATTTTTTTTGTAAGGGTTTCAATGTGCTTTTCTTCAACTTCAAGCTTATCATCCGTATTGCAAAATATAATGCTGTAGCCCGATTCATTTGCCTTGTCTTCGGCTCCTCTTGCAACACCGGGGAAAAAGGGATTTGTAATATCAGGAAGTATCAAACCTACAGTATGAGTTTTTTGCGTTACGAGACTCCCTGCCATGGCATTTGGAATGTAGTTATATTTTTTTACTGCATCCAGAACTCTGGTTCGGGTTGCATCTGTAATACTTTTATCCTTGTTGTTTAAAATCATCGAAACCGTGGCAATGGATACGCCAGCTTCTTTTGCGATTTCTTTAATTGTAATTTTCATATTTTACACCTATTTAAACGTTTAACTAAATTATAATACTAAATATTGGAAAAGTCAACAATAAAAGCAAACATTTACCAAAACAAAAATGTTTTTTAAAATTAATGCAGAATAAATTTAGATATAATATAATATAGCAGGGTAATTAAAAACCTGGCTGTTTTACCTGATTAATATATTTTAAGCAATCCGATTGACGGTTTGTACACAAAATTATAAGGTGGAAAGTAATGACAAAAATATCGGTTAAAAACCTTGAATGTTTTGAAATTTTAGATGAGGCAACAAACGAAAAGCACTTGGGCTGCAACCAGGAATGGTATGTAAAGCACTGGCAGAGAACGGCAGGATGCGGACCTACGGTTGCTGCCGGTATTGTTTCATATTTACAAAAAAATCGTGTATTGGATAAGGCGAGTTGTCTTAAAATGATGGAAGAAATGTGGAATCATGTTACGCCAACAATAAGAGGAGTGAACAGCACCGGCTTATTTTGCAGCGGACTTTTATCGTACTCCGAAAGCAAAGGAATAAAGCTAATATATTACTCTATAGATGTGCCGGAAAAAACAGATGTTAGACCGCCTTTTAAAAGGCTAATTGAATTTATTTCGTCATCCTTGATAAATGACGTACCTGTAGCATTTCTAAACTTGTGTAACGGAGAAGAAAAGGATTTGGATAAATGGCACTGGGTTACAATTGCCGCTTTGGAATATGAAGATGATTTAAGCAATGCATATGCAGAAATACTTGATGAAGGTATTAAAAAGCGAATTAATCTTTTGAAGTGGTATAATACCACAATGCTGGGTGGAGGATTTGTTTCTTTTTATTTTGATGATAAAAATCACTGATTAGGATGGTGAGTTTAAATCAGTGATTTTTGATAATGTCAATGCTTATCGCACCATATTCATATATGCCTTTCTTTCAGGCACGGGTTTTTCTATTTTGCCTTCGCTAAACTCTATCAGCTTCATGAGCCAAGCCATATTTTTCCCAAGGATTCGCATTATTTGAACACCTTCATCATCCTTGACAGCTTCACCAGGTTTCAAACCAAAAATAACGTTCCAGTAATTTGATGTGGGCATAAGCATTTCCGAATAGCTTATGTAATTGTTCAACTGGTTAAATGCAGGAATTCCCCCTGCTCGTCTGACTGATATGATGCCTGTTCCGACTTTATGTCTGAATAATCCGTTGTTTGCACTCCCCACATATGTAGCCCTGTCAAGAAAGGCTTTCATTGTGGCGCTGATATCTGAAAAGTGAACTGGAGAGCCAAATATTATTCCATCAGCTTCTTTCATTTTTTGAATCCATTCGTTAACTTCATCATCAATTATACATTGTTCATTCCTTGACTTAAAACAGGAGTTACATGCAGTGCAGCCTTGAATTTTCTTGTTGCCTGCATGAATTATTTCAACATCAATATTTTCATTTATTAGTTGATCAGCCACTATTTTTATTGCTTCATAAGTATTACCTTCTTTTCTGGGACTTCCGTTAAATGCAACTACTTTCATAAATTACCTCCTAATCCATTTAAGGACATTATACTAAAATGAACAGCTTATTACAATAATAAGTGCAGTAATAATAGAAATATTTTAAGCATTGTGGTATAATAATACGACTTAATAAGTGGAGATTTATATGAAAAATAAAAGTAAAAAAATAAAAAATATAAAATTGCAATATTCTTTAAGAGTAATTGCTATATGTGTTATTTCAATGCTTTTATCAATTATTATGAACGAATTTGGAATAGGAAAAGAAAATACTTTGATGGTTTTTATCGTAGGGGTTCTTGCTGTTACCATAGTAACACGTGGGTATGTCTACAGTGCGGTTGCATCAATAGTAAGTGTGCTCATGTTTAACTATATGTTTACAAATCCTGTGCACAGCCTTAAAATAAGTAATACGCATGATATAATCCTAATGATGTTTTTCCTGATTGCAGCTTTAATTTCAAGTAATATGACATCAAAGCTACAATATCAGACGGAATCATCCAAGCGAAATGAAAAAACAGCAAAATTTCTATATGAAATAACAAAGGGTTTTTTAAATGTAACTGGGAACGAAAACATTATTTTGAAAGGTATAAAATATATAAAGGAATATGCCGGCTATGATTGCTGTGTAAAATTAAACAGCGAGGAAAAAGTATATGGTACACTGGGATCGCCAGAATATAGTAAAGTTGATGAAATAAACACCATGATTGTTCCTATAAAAGGAGTAGCAAAGCAAAGAGGTGAAGTGCGAATCATTATTGACGATGCCTTATCACAGGAAAAGGATATGTTGATTAAAGCAATAGTTCATCAGATGGCTATAATCTTGGATAGAGAATTTATTTATGAAGAGAGGCAGAAAATAAAGGTTGATATTGAAAGAGAGCGTCTTAAAAGCACCCTCTTAAGGAGTATTTCTCATGATATCAGAACACCTTTGACAAGTATCAAGGGTGCTAGTGAATTAATATGCGATAATTATGGTAATTTAGACGAAGATAATATTAAGAAGCTGGCATCAGATATTTTTGATGAATCTACATGGTTAATGAAGACAGTACAAAATATTCTTGATATGACGAGAATAAATGAAGGTAAACTCACTGTTAAAAAAAGCTATGAAGCCGTTGATGATATTGTAAACCAAACGTTATCTCTGGTGCCGCGGCTTCATGAGACGGGAAGGCTTTGCGTAAAAATTCCTGATGACATAGTTCTTGTTCCAGTTGACGGCAGGCTTTTTGTTCAAGTATTGGTTAATTTGCTGGATAATGAATATAAGCATGCAGGAGAAAGTGCCGATATATGCTTAAGTGTGTATGTTGAAGATAAATTTGTTATATTTGAAGTTTCAGACAACGGTATCGGGATTGAGCCATCTATATTGAATAAAATATTTGACGGATTTGTTACCCGCCAAAAGAATAATATTGCGGACGGCAGCTTAGGCGTCGGACTGGGACTCAGCATATGCAAAGAAATTGTAAAAGCACACGGAGGTAAAATTACTGCTCATAATTTAAAAGCCGGAGGGGCATCATTCAAAATAGAGTTGCCTATGGAGGTTGAGTAATGGATAATAAAATATTGATAATAGAGGATGACAATAAAATAGTAAACTTTATGTCTATGGCATTAAAAGCTAAGGGATATTCAGTAATAACGGCAAGAAACGGAAACGACGGAATTTTATATTTCTGCACCGAAACTCCTGATATTATTTTGCTGGATTTAGGACTTCCTGATATGGATGGTATTGAAATAATCAATAAGATAAGAGAGGTTTCAAATATTCCTGTAATAATTGTCTCGGCCAGAGAACAGGACTATGATAAAATTGCAGCTCTTGATGCAGGGGCAAATGATTATGTTACAAAGCCATTTTCAATGGGAGAGCTGCTTGCCAGAATAAGAGTAATGGAAAGACTTATTGAAAGGGAAGTTTTACCTTCTGCTGAAAGTATTTACAAAGTAGGTTATTTAACCGTTGATATTGAAAAGCACAGAGTATATGTTGATGACGACGAAATACACCTTACTCCCATTGAGTTCAAGCTGTTGGTTTTGCTTATTAAGAACAGGGGAAAGGTTATAACGCACAGCCAGATATCAAAAGAAGTATGGGGCTATGGCGAAACTGGAGATTCCAAAAGCATAAGAGTATTTATGGCAAGTCTGAGAAGAAAGATAGAAAAGGATACATCAAACCCAAGGTATATTTTAACTGAAATCGGTGTCGGATATCGATTTGCAGATGAATAAAAGTTTGATAATTTTGTCAATAAGAAGCGCCTGAAACGGCACGGCATGCAATCACAGTGTATTCAGATATGCGTGAGATTGCACGCCAGAGCGGGAAACGAATCAAAGAAATTTTAACAGTTAAAATAATATATTTTATTTGGTTTATATGTTATTCGTAAATTTTTGAACCTCTTCTGATTTGCCTATGATAATGAGATTGTCATTTTTCCTGAATGTATAGTCTGCCTTTGGCATTGTAATATCATTTCCGTTTTTAATAAGAAGTATATTAATATGGTGTTTTTTTCTTACGTTTATGTTTTCTATACTTTGCCCTATCCAATCTTGAATAATTGGTGTTTCAAAAATAGAATATTCCTTAGTAATTGAAAAGTAATCCAGTACATTGTTTGCACTGCATCTTGTTGCTAGTTTCTCAGCCATGTCCTTATCTGGATATACAACCTCATCTGCGCCGTTTCTTAATAGAAATTTGGCCTGTATATCCCTGCTTGATTTTGATATTACATGCTTGGCACCCAAATCCTTTAGTAAGGATGTTATTTCCAAGGAAGACTGAAAATTATCGCCTATTGTTACAAAGCAAATATCAAAATTGCTTACACCAAGTGCTTTTAATACATCTTCTTTTGTGCAGTCTCCGATTTGAGCATCGGTGACCAGAGATGACATTTCATCTATAATAGATGCATCCTTATCAACTATCATTACGTCATTTTTCAAATCTGACATTTTCAATGCTAGATGAATTCCAAATGCGCCCATTCCTATAATTAAAACTGATTTCATAATACCACCTACCCGATAATGATTTTTTCGTATGGTCTGCTAAGCGGAGATGTTTCTTTCTTCTCAGCCAAAACAGCAGCCATTGATAGCACTCCTACTTTTCCTCCGTACATGAGAAAAGAAATAATAATTTTAGAAAAATTACTCAATAACGGTGTAATCCCCAATGATAAACCGACAGTGCCGATTGCTGAAATTACTTCAAACATTGTCTCTTCCAGACTGAAATTTTGCGTTGCACTTATAAGCATTACAGCCAAAAAAATAGTTGAAATATAAATGACCGTGATTGAGCTCGCTTTTTTCAGAGAATCTGTTTCAAGTCTCCTTTTAAATATAGTAATGTCTGAAAGCTGTTTTGCCGATGACAAAGCAGTAATGATTAATGTAACAAAAGTTGTTGTTTTAATACCGCCTGCTGTAGATCCGGGGCTGCCTCCGATAATCATTAATAGCATTGTAAGCAGATATCCTCCTTCAGACATGGTATTTAAATTAATAGTGTTAAATCCAGCTGTTCTTGGAGTTATGGAATGAAACAATGCTGACAGTATTTTCTCTCCCAAGCTCATATTTATCATGCTGTGTTTTGATTCCATTGCTAAAAATATGACTGCACCTCCAAGTATCAGAGAAATTGTTGCAGTAAGAACTATTTTGGTATGAAGACTGTATTTGTTGAACTTAAATAAATTTTTAGCAATATCGTCCCATACAACAAAACCAATACCTCCTATTACTATTAGTCCCATTACTACAATATTTACAACAACATCGTTCGCATATGAAGTTAGTGAAGAAAATTGACCGTTCCTGCCCATTAAGTCAAAGCCCGCATTGCAAAATGCGGAAACGGAATGAAATATACCGTTATATAATCCTAAGTAAAAGCCCATTTTAGGGCAAAAACGCAAGGAAAGAAATATGGTTCCTATACCCTCGAAAATAAATGTCCTTATTAAAATTTTTTTAACAAGAAATACAATTCCTCCTATTTTCAGTGTATTTGCCGATTCCATCAATAATCTTCTTTCCTTCAAACCTATTTTTCTTCTAAGAAACATTGAAAATAAAGTAATTATAGTCATAAAGCCAAGTCCGCCTACCTGGATGAGCACAAGTATAACTATTTGTCCAAATAAAGACCAATGAGTATAGGTATCGTATAGTACAAGGCCGGTTACACAAAACGCAGAGGCTGCGGTAAACAGTGAATCTATATATGGTGTAGGCATGTTGTTTCTTGATGATACGGGAAGACTCAAAATAATTCCGCCTACTATTATAATTAACAAAGTACCAAACACAATGATTTCAGTATAAGTCATTTTTAGGTTTTTTATTTTAAACATATTATCTCCTTGTGACCTTGCTGTTAAGCAGTATTAATACGATTTCAGGTGCTGAGGATTTACCGTCAATACACGTAATTTCATTTTCTTCATATATGTTTTTGTTATATTGCTTATTGCATATTGCAAATATAATTTTTATTTTCATTAATTTAGACGCTATAGAGCATGCTGTCAGATTTTCCAAATCATCATCATTGACAGCCAGCATGCAGCTGTAATTACGAGATTTATCCAATTTGTCAATATCGTTAAATATATCTGAAGTTAAATCCTTCTGCATCAGCAAACAGCTTATTTCACGGCATACAGCTTTGTTACCGTATATTAAAACATCTTTTTCTCTGCAAATATAATTATTATTGGAATTGCAGTGATTTTTAGAAGGCGGTTCGATAATAGTATAAATTTTATCTATAAAAATGAAATTAATTAAGAATACTGCAATAAGTGATAATATAATAGCTGCGTTCATACTGAGCTCCTTAATTTTATTGTAATTATTATAATATTATTGACATTAAAAATGTATTAAGTTATGTATCAGGGTGTTAATATTGTATAAGTAACAAAACGTAAAATAATTACTGCCTGATAATTGATACTTTGACTGTGCACTTTCTTTCGTAAAAATATATTATATGTGAATTCTGATTATATTAACCGGATTTTTACTTATTTAATTTGTTATGAGCATAAAAAGCGGTATTTATCGATACAAACTCAATATCTGCAGTGAAATTAAATAATATTTGAGGATATTTAGTGGTGAAAAATCAAATTAACATTTAATTATTAATATTTTATTAAATTTTTAATGGTAATTTTTATTTTGGTTATACTATTCATGAAAAACTAATATTAAATTGGAGGATAATTATGAAGAAACTTGCATTATTGGTATGTGTACTTATGTTGCTCAGCATGGTGGCATGTACTGAGGATAAAAATAATGATTTGACTGAAGATATTACTGACGGCAATAATTCAGTAGGAGATGATGTTGATGAGGGTGCGGTTACAGATAATGAGACTAATGACAACACCGAGGCTCAGACATTAACAGGGACTGCTCAAGGATATGGCGGAGAAGTGAGCGTAACAGTAAAAGTTAGTGGCGATGACATTATGTCTGTTGATGCTGTGGGCGAAAAGGAAACCCAGGGCGTGGGTTCCAATGCTATAGATCAGCTTCCGGCAAAAATAGAAGAAGCTGATTCGACAGATGTAGAAAGTGTTTCCGGAGCAACTGTTACGAGCGATGCTATTAAAGAAGCCGTGGACAATGCTTTAGAAGGAATGAAATAAATATGTTGAATGAAAAACCAGGTTGGACTTAATCATAAAGTCTAACCCGGTTTTTTATATGCTTAGATTTAACTATTTTAATTATATACTGAGGTTAATATAAGTGATGTTGATGTTTCTTTAATGCAATCAATTTTATGTAGTTCGTCCTGCAAGGACTTTAACCCAAGTGGTGATATGCATCTTACTTTCATCAATATGCACCATGTTCCTGTAACAATGTGGCACTCTTCAATAATGAGATCGGCAATTTTAAGATTTTTTAATTGCTCTAAAAATTTATCATAATTAGTGGTTCGCACTCTTAAAGAAATCATTGCATTAGTCTTATAACCGAGCATGGACCAATTTATTTCGGCCTTGTATCCGGAAATTATCCCCTGCTCTTCGAGTTTTGTAACTCTGTTATGAATGGCAGGTCTGGACAAATTTAAGCGTTTTGATAATTCTTCATGCGAAATTCTGCCTTCTTTTTCAATATTTTCAATTATAAGCATATCCAATGAATCCATTTTATTACCTCTTAAACCAATTAATAATTTTATATTGGAACAATTCTAACATTGTTTTAATATAGCATATCGGAACATGGTTTGCAAATTCTTTTTTATAAACAATACGTAATAAACTTATATACATGTACAGAAATACACCTTTTAAACATTTGACAATTTTGCAAAATTATAATATAATTTTAGTATTGAAATACGCCTATAGACATGAGATATGAGGGGGCAGATTTTAGTGTAGTTTTTGTACACTGAAATTTGTCCTTATTTTTTTAAAAATATTAAATTTAGGAGGTAAAAATGAGCAAAGTAATAATTACGGGAAATACTTTAACTCTTGAAGAGGTGGCAGCTGTTTGCAGGAATTTCTATGAGGTTGAATTATCAAAATCGGCAGTTGATAAAATAATTGCATCAAGAAAAATAGTGGATGAGTTTGTTGAAAACGAAGATGTTGTCTACGGCATAACAACGGGTTTTGGGAAGTTTAGCGATGTTTCAATTTCAAAAGAAGAATCAAAGCTACTTCAAAAAAATCTTATTGTGACTCATGCGGTTGGTGCCGGAAAACCTTTCGATACAGAAATAGTAAGAGGAATAATACTGCTTAGAATAAATAATCTGGCTAAGGGGTATTCGGGTGCCAAGCTTGAAACTATCCAAACTATGATAGATATGCTTAATAAGGGAGTGCATCCCGTAGTTCCTCAAAAGGGTTCTCTGGGAGCCAGCGGAGACTTAGCCCCTTTGTCACATATGGTTCTTCCAATGATAGGCCTTGGAATGGCTGAATATGCAGGTGAGGTTATGAGTGGGGCCGAAGCTATGAAAAAAGCAGGTGTACCTATAATTGAACTTACTTCAAAAGAAGGTCTTGCATTGATTAACGGTACTCAAGTTATGACTTCAGTTGGAGCGTTGACTGTCTACGATGCGATTAACCTTTTAAAAATATCGGATATAGCGGCTTCGCTGAGCTTTGAAGCACATAACGGTATAGTAGATGCACTGGATCAGAAAGTTCATGACGTGCGTCCTCATAAAGGGCAGAAGGATACGGCCAGAATTATGCTTCAGCTGCTTGCTGAAAGCAAAATGACAACAAGGCAGGGAGATATAAGAGTTCAGGATGCGTATTCTCTTCGATGCACACCTCAGGTTCATGGTGCCAGCAAGGATGCGATAAATTATGTAAAGGAAAAAGTTGAAATAGAAATTAACTCGGTAACCGATAATCCGATAATATTTCCTGAAACCAGAGAAGGGATATCAGGCGGCAACTTCCACGGACAACCTATGGCACTGAGTTTTGACTTTTTGGGGATCGCATTATCAGAGCTTGCGGATATATCCGAAAGAAGACTTGAAAGACTGGTAAATCCAGCGTTAAGCGGACTCCCGGCATTTCTTGTTGAACATGGAGGATTGAATTCCGGATTTATGATTGTGCAATATTCGGCTGCAGCGCTTGTGTCCGAAAACAAAGTTCTTGCTCATCCTGCATCTGTGGACAGCATTCCTTCATCCGCTAATCAAGAGGACCATGTTTCAATGGGAACCATAGCTGCAAGAAAAGCAAAAGAAATAATGGAGAATGTGAGAAGGGTGCTTGCTATGGAGATAATGTGCGCCTGCCAAGGAATTGATCTGAGAGGAAACAGGGGTTTGGGCAAGGGTACAGATCCGGTATACAAAGCGGTCAGACAGCATGTTCCCATGCTAAAGGAAGACAGACCTCTTTATGAAGACATTAATAAGTGCGAAGAACTTATCATGGATAATACTATTATAAGCGCCAGTGAGCAGGCGGCCGGAAGTATTGAATTTTAAAAGAATTTTTTTACAGACTGATATTTTGATGAATTTATCATTAAACTGGAGCGTTTCGAAAGAAACGCTTTTTTGTTGCCAGGAATATTGATAAATGCTATAATTAATTTAATATTTTTAGTTATAAAAATATTTTTTGTAAAAGAAAAATTTATTTAAATAAACTTTTTTGGAACAAATAAAAATTTTATAACGTCTTATATTATAACCGAACGGGGTGAAATAATGAAAAGCAATGAGCTGTGGCTTATAGAGCAAAGCAGGAAGGGGAATATAGATGCTTTTGAAGAGCTGATCAAAGATTACAAAAAAATTGCATATAACATTGCATTGAAAGTTCTCAAAAATACCGAAGACGCAGAGGACGCATCACAGGAAGCTTTAATTAAGGTATATAAAAGCATAAAAAGTTTTAACATGGAGTCAACCTTTAAGGTTTGGCTGTATAGAATAGTTGTTAATACATGTATTGATTTAAAAAGAAAAAAGGCTATAAATACCTTTTCAATTGATGAAAGCATTGATTTGGGAGGAGTAAACGAAGTTCAAAGAGAAATTGCCGATAACTCCGGGAACCCGGATGAATTGGTTGAAAAAAATTTCAATAATAAACTTGTTAATGATGCTATAAATAAATTGGATGATGATTTTAAAACCATTATAATTTTAAGAGATATTCAGGGGTTTTCTTACGGTGAAATATCTGAAATACTTTCATGTAATTTAGGTACGGTAAAATCCAGACTTAACAGGGCAAGAAAGAACTTGAAAGAAATATTAGAAAATGAACTGAAATTTCAGTACTAAGGCGGTGAAAATATGAATTGTAATGAAGTTAGAGATAATTTATCACTCTATATCGATAATGAATTAAGTGAAGAAGAAAAAAAGTTGATGGATGAGCATTTAGATAATTGTCCTGAATGCCGAAGTGAACTTGAGGATTACAGGAGGCTTATACAAATGTTGAATGAGCTTCCTGATGAAGAACCGCCTGCCGGATACTGCGACAGACTTCATAAAAAGCTTATGAAGGCAGCATCTGAAGATATTGAAACAACGAAGACCTCCAATATTCAGGAAGTATACAGTAAGAGAAGCGGTAAATTTAAGTGGATGAAGTATGGCAGTCTTGCCGCTGCGTTTGTATTGGTATTATTAGTATACAGTTTAAACAATGCACGCATGGGAAAATCAAGCAATGAAATGTCATATGATACGGCTGAAGCTCCTTCAGAAATGCCTCAGGAGTATATTGAAGAATCAGGTGCCGCGCCTGAATCCGCTGCAGAAGAACAGTATTTCATCGCAGATACGAACAATCTAAAGGCGGCAGGCGTAAGAGGGAAAGAAAATGACGGCATTGATTCAAATGAGTCTGCATTAACTACCGAGAGTAACAGAGAAATGAAGATTATTAAATCTGCAAGTTTGTATCTGCAGACAAAGGATTATAATGAATTTTTCAATGAGATAAACACAAAAATTAGTTCCATGGGCGGCTTTATTGAAAATAATATAACGGAAGTATATCAGGTTTATGAAGATAAAAAGCTTATGCGTGGAAATTTGAAGGTTCGAATTCCGCAGGAGGATTTCTACGAGCTTGTAAGTTATCTAGAAGAAAACTCCGATGTTAAGAGAAAAAGCATTAATGAGAAGGATGCAACAAAGGAATACTACGAAAAAGACAACAAGGTAAAAAATCTCGAGATTCAGGAGCAGCATTTGAGAGACCTGTTTGAAAAGGCGAGTACGGTCGAAGAAATGCTTAAGATAGAAAATGAGCTTAGAAGAGTCAGAACAGAAATAGATGCACTTAATGTAAGCCTTGCAGATATAGATGACAGAGCTTCAATGTCCACAATAGAGCTGGATGTTGAGGAAGTAAGAGAAGTCAATTTCACCCTCAAAAGTGAAAAAGGAATATGGGAACGTGCCAAAGAAGGATTTATTAATACGGTAAATTCAATAGTAAGGGGATTTGGAGACATGGTAGTTGCTGCAGTGACTTCTTCACCTATATTGATTCCGATTATAATTATATTTGTAGTATTGCTGATGAAGATTAAAAAATATTGGAAGAAGAAAATGTAAAATTAGTTACTTTTTCTAATGGTAGAAGTAAAATGTGATGTTACTGAAAAAAAGAGTATCAAAGCCTGTAATCCAAAAGCTAAGGGATGCAGGCTTTTTTCGTGGTTATGCGTGGTTATACTTTGAGTTAAGTTAATTAATTATAAAAGTTATTTAATGATTCTGCTGCATATGTTATAATAACTACTATAAAAAATTAAAAAAGTGAGGCAGATAGATGTCAAGTATAGAAGACTTGTTAAATGATAAAGCAAAAGAGCAGATAAAAACTATGAGAAATTCCAACAAAAATATTTCTGAGCTGACGGCAGGCGAAAAAGCAGATGGATTCTATCTCGTAAAAAGCAGCGAGGTTAAGAAGACTACAAACGGAAAGCAGTACATAGATATTGAATTGGTGGATAAAACGGGTGAAATTAATGCGAAAATATGGGAGTATACCGAAGAAAAAGAAGCTATCCTGAAAAATAATTCTATTGTCAAAGTAAGAGGAGAGGTTTTAGAATGGAACGGGTCAAAGCAGCTTAAAGTAAATAAAGTAAGAGCTAAGAACTCTTCGGATTCGATACAAGTATCGGAGCTTATACCTTCGGCACCTATTAGTAATGATGAAATGTATACTGAAGTTGAATCATATATAGATAAAATTAATGATAAAGAAATTAAATTGCTTGTAAGAAATATAATTTCCAAATACAGTAATAAGCTGCTTTACTATCCCGCCGCAAAAAAAAATCACCACTCATACATGGGGGGACTGCTGTACCATACGCTTAGGATGTTACAGTCAGGTGAAAATCTTGGTCAGGTGTATGGCTTCCTAAGAATGGATTACGTGTATTCAGGAGTTATACTCCATGACATATGCAAAATACTGGAAATGGACTCTGATGAATACGGTGTTGTTTCTGACTACACAATGGAAGGTAAGCTGTTGGGGCATATAATCCAAGGAATAAAGGAAATAGAAATTGAAGGAGATAAAATTGGTATAGACAGGGAAAAGAGCATAATTCTACAGCACATGGTTTTATCTCACCATTATGAACCGGAATTCGGCAGCCCTAAAAAGCCCATGACTCCCGAAGCAGAGCTTTTGCATTTTCTGGACATAATAGACGCAAGAATGTTTGACTTTGAACATGCGCTTGAAGGTATAGGCGATGGTAAGTTTACCGATAAGATATGGATTTTGGATAACAGAAATTTATATAAAATGTCAGGTGAGTAAAGTGGCAATATAAACAGATTTAAGGAACGACTTCGTCATCAAAGCGGCAAGGTGATTCAGCAGCTTGTCGATCGATTTATGTCGTTCCTTTACAAATTGTACTGAAATTGTAACAGGAGGAAGGAATGGGACTAACCATTGTAGCCGGAAGGGCCAAGACAGGTAAATCAAAATATATAAGTGATGATATAAATAATGAAATACTAAAGAACAATCATAATCATTTATTGCTGATAGTTCCTGAACAAATGACATATCAAGCTGAATACGATGTTATTGAAAGAACAGGCAGCAATGGAATAATGTCTGCTGAGGTTTTAAGCTTTACACGGTTGGGCTATAAAATTCTCGAAGAAGTTGGCGGCCTAAAAATGCAGGAAATTAACGATTATGGAAAGATTATGCTTTTAAAGCAGTTGTTCGAAGAGAACAAGGACGATCTTAAACTATTTAGAACTGCTTTAAAGCAGGAGGGATTTCTGAGAGAATTTAATTCTCTTATAAGCGAAATGAAGCAAAACTGCATAAGCGTAGAATTTCTTGAAAAAATAATTAAGTACAAGGTAAATGATAATGAAAACAGTCTTTTAAATAAAAAGCTTGAAGATATAATTAAAATTTACGGTGAAATTGTTAAGAGAACAAATAACGTATTTTTTGATGAAGAAGATAAACTTAATCTTGTTATTGAGGCTGTTGAAAAATCTGATTATATAAAAAATTCCGTAATATGGATTGACGGATTTGAAAGCTTCAGCATGCAGAGGCACAGACTGATAAAAAAACTGGCTGAAAGTTCAATACACATTACAGTAACATTAAATGCAGAATCAAAAACCTTAATTAGCCCACACAGTACAGAAGACTGGGAGGCATTTAAAATTGTATGTGATACGTATAGGATTTTGTCAGAGAATTCAGATGACCAAATTAACTTGATTTCTCTCAGCAGTAGCAGAATGGATAAGGAAATCAAAGCAATAGAAAAAAACCTATTTTCCGTAAGCCCTTCAAAATTCACCAAAGACACAGGAGCCATACAGATATTTTCGTCGCTGAATCCTTATTCTGAGACAGAAAGGGCTGCTCAGAAGATTGTTTCACTTGTTCGAGATGATGGGTACAGGTGGAAGGACATAGCTATTGCCGCAGGTGATATGGACAGTTATTCTGTCAATGTTAAAAAGGTTTTTGCAAAATATAAAATTCCATACTTTCTTGATTACAAGAGAGATATAATGGGAAACCCACTTACTAAATTCATATTGTCGCTTTTTGATATGCTTATTTATAATTTTAGGCATGACAGTACATTTGAATTTTTGAAAACAGGATTTTCCGATTTGAATTATGATGAAGTAAGCAAACTTGAAAACTTTGCTCTTCAATACGGAATTAAAGGAGATAGATGGTTTAAGCCCTTCAAATTTAACACTGATGGTATTGAATATTTTAATTTGCTGAGAAAAAAGTTTGTGAGCGGGCTGGTAGTCTATAAAAAGAAACTGAAAGATTTAAAAACAACAGCGGATATTACAGTATTTATGCTTGACTTTCTCAGAGAATACAAGGTTCAGGAAAAGATTGAAAGACAGGTTGAAATATTTAAGAAATCAGGACAATTCGAGTTATCTGGCGAAAATGCTCAAGTATGGAACTATGTAATAGATATTTTTGAACAAATCGTTCTTGTGGGCGGAGATACAGAAATAAGCCCCCGTGAATATAAAAAAATGATAGAGGCAGGATTTAACGAAGTTAAAATAAGTATTATTCCGCCTACTCTGGATAAAGTTACTGTAGGCGAAATTGAGAAACTATCCTTAAAGTCCTCAAAGGTTCTTTTTATACTTGGAGCCAATGAAGGAAAACTTGATTCAAGAAACAACGAAAAGGGTCTACTTCTTGATTACGAAAGAGAATTTCTTGAAAAGTCAGGTGTGAAGCTTTTAAATAATTCCGACTACTATGTTTATAAAGAAAAGCATACAATTTACAAGCTGTTTTCAAATGCTTCCGATAGACTATATTTGAGCTGGGCTCTTGGAAATGCTGAGGGAAGAACTATGCAGCCGTCAATGTATGCGGACAAGTTGAGACAGATATTTCCGGCAGTCAATGAGCAGACTGACTTAAGTGGAATGAGTCAGTGGGAAATGATATCAAACAGAAGCGGAACAATTGACTACCTTGTTTCAAACATGAGAGATTTTGCAGAAGGAAATAACATTGATGTTGTCTGGAAAGATGTGTATTCATGGTATGAAGCAAATGAAGGAATTGTAATAGATTTGATACACAAAGGGCTGTCTTATAAAAACAGCACAGAAAATATAAATAAAAACAGCCTGAAGAAGCTACATGATAATCCTGTTTTAATGTCGGTATCTAAAATTGAAAATTTTGCTGCATGCCCGTTTAAATTTTTTATGGACAATGTGATCAGGCCGCAACCTAGATTAGTTCAAAAAATAGAATTTTATGACCTGGGAAATATATATCACCAGTCTGTTGAACAGTTTACCAAATCAATTTCTAGCGAGCTTGAAAATATAGATAAATTGGACAAGGGTAAAATACATACCATGTCTCAAGAATGCACGGAGAAAATCTTACAAGACGGAGCTATGGATTATACAGCTTTTGATTCAAACGAGCGGAACAGATACATGAAAGAAAAGGTAAAAAGGCTGGTAAACAGGGCCGCAAATACAATTGTTGAGCAGCTTAAAAAAGGTAAATTTCGTCCCACGTATACAGAACTTGTTATAGGTGACAGGCATATGGAAATTAGGATTGACCCTGTTGAAATAAAGCTGACAAATAATACAAGCATATTTCTGCAAGGCAGGATTGACAGGGTGGATATTCTTAAGAAGAATGATAAGGTATATATAAATGTAATAGACTATAAGTCTTCATATAAGGATATTGATTTGTCTGATGCTGTGCAGGGACTCCAACTTCAGCTATTGATATATATGTCGGCAGTAATCAAAAATGGTAAAAAGCTGTTTGAGACAGCTCCCGAGATAGGTGGAGCGTATTATTTTTGTATAGATGATCCGATGATTGACGGAGATGAAGTTTTATCTTCAGAATCAGAATACGAAATATTTAAAAAACTTTCCCTCAAAGGTTATATTGTTGAGGATATGAATGTTATTTTGAACATGGACAGTGATGTTGAGACTGTAAGGAAATCTGATGTTGTTCCCGTTTCGTTAAATAAGGACGGAAGTACGTCCAGATATTCAAAAACACTAACTTATAAAGAATTTAAAGCGATTTTAAACAAAGCAGATGAAGTTGCGGGAGAAATTGCAGAAAAAATAATGGATGGAAATATTGATATAATGCCGTACAGGAAAGATTCAGGAAGCAAGACCCCCTGTCAATATTGTGAATTCAAATCTGTGTGTCAGTTTGACCCGGCTGTGGATGGAAATAATTATCGAAGGATAAAAAAACTGCGTAAGGAAGAAATATTGTCGGAAATATTGAAAAAAGGCGGCGAAGATAAATGAAATTCAGTGACGGTCAACTAAAAGTAATAAATACGAGGAAAAAAAATATACTTGTGTCTGCAGCGGCAGGGTCTGGAAAGACTACAGTCCTGGTAGAAAGAATTATTAAGCTGTTGATTGACGATAATGAGGACATAGATAAATTTTTGATTGTAACCTTTACCAATGCTGCTGCTTCCGGCATGAAGCAGAAAATTCACAAAGCACTTATAAAGGCAGTGCAGAACAGTAGTAATAAGGGACATCTGAGTAAGCAACTTAATCTTTTAGGCAGATCAAACATTTCTACAATACACGCATTCTGCATTGATACTGTTCGAAAGAACTTTCATGTAATTGGAATTGATCCGAATTTTAGAATAGGTGATGTTAATGAAATTGACATACTTCTTAATGAAACAATAGACGAGATTTTGGAAAAACATTATACGGAAAAAACTCCTGGATTTGTTCAGCTTGTTGAGAGTTTTACCGGAAACCGTGGCGATTTTGAACTTAACGAAATTATTAAGGATATTTACAGATTTATTTTAAGCTTTCCAGATCCCATGAAGTGGCTCGATGAAAAAATTAATATGCTTCTGATATCTAGCGATGATTTGAAAAAATCACCGTGGACGAAGGCGATAAAGGATAATATTATGCTTCAGCTATCAGGAGCCAAAGAAATACTTGAAACTGCGATAAAATTGTGTGATGATGACGGTCCCACTCCATATAAAGAAACATTAATGGATGATATGCAAAATATTCAAAATTTGGAAGAAACCCTTAAAAATGATTTCGAAAAATTTTTATATTTAATACACAATGTGAAAAATTTGTCGCTGAAACAGATAAGAGGAAAAGCAAAGGAAGAGATTGATGGGGAAAAACAGGAAGAAGTTAAGCTGCTGAGAGATGAATACAAGAAAATTATAAATGGCATTAACAAGATGATACCGAACAGAACATTGTCTGAATTTGCTGCTGATGTTAATTATATGCATGTTTCTATGAGTGCTCTATTTGACATTATTTGTGATCTGGACAAAAGTTTCAAAGCAAAAAAAATGGATAAATCAATTGCGGATTTCAATGATGTAGAACATTACGCCCTTGAAATTCTGAGGCAGGAGGATATAGGGGAAAGCTACAGGAGCAGGTTTAAATATATATTTATTGATGAGTACCAGGATAGCAACAGCCTCCAGGAGGAATTGCTGAGCAAAATAAAAAGAGAAAATAATTTATTTATGGTAGGAGATGTAAAACAGAGCATATACCGTTTCAGATTGTCTGATCCTGCGATTTTTAACGAGAAGTGCGAAACATACCCGCTTTCTGAGGGGAGCGGTCAGGACATAAGAATTGACCTGACGCAAAACTTTAGGAGTAGAAAGGAAATATTGAGCGGGATAAATTATGTATTTAGCAATATTATGAATAAAACTCTTGGAGAGGTGGATTATAACCGTGATGTATTTCTAAACCCAGGTTCAGATTTTACAGATAACCGCTCTGATGAAAGAGACTGTTTTATGGATCTTACAATTATAGATAAGGATGCATCGGAGTCAGATGACTTAGATGAAGAAATCAAATCTATGAAGACAGCAGAACTTGAAGCTTATATGGCAGTTCAAAAAATAAATCAGCTTCTTAAGAAAAATATGAATGAACCTATAAGAGCAACTAATGCATATAACAAAGCAGGTGTGGAAGTAAAAAAAATTCAATACAAGGATATAGTGCTGCTTATGCGTTCTGTATCAGGGTGGGCAGGAATATTTGAAGAAATTTTTAATGACAACGGAATACCTTTCTATTTTGATGGCGGATCTGGGTATTATGAAACTATTGAAATACAAGTTATTTTGAATTTGCTTAAAATAATCGATAACATAAGGCAGGATGTTCCGGTGCTAAGTGTTATGAGATCTCCAATAGGCTCGTTTGAAGCTGATGAGCTTGTGCATATACGCCTTAAAAACCCGAAGTTAAATTTTATTGATGCTTTGTATGAATACAAAAATAATTGCTATGATGAGCTTGCATTAAAAATAGAAAATTTCATAGGCAAAATAGAAAATTGGAAAAAGAGAAGTAGGTATAGTCAGCTGAGCGATTTTATCTGGGAAGTGTTGATGGAGACAAATTATTATTATTTTGTCGGAATGCTTCCCAATGGGAGAATAAGGCAGGCAAATCTTAGGATGCTGACTGAAAAAGCATCTGATTTTGAAAAAACCTCCATGAGTGGTCTGTTTAATTTTTTAAGGTATGTTGAAAAGCTTAATAATTCTTCATCCGATACCGGTAGTGCAAAAACACTTGGAGAAAATGACAATGTTGTACGACTTATGTCTGTTCACAAAAGCAAGGGCCTTGAATTTCCTGTTGTAATTATTTGCGGCCTGAACAAAAAGTTTAATCGGACCGATTCGTCAAAAAGCATATTAAAGCATAAACTGTATGGAATAGCTCCTAAATACATTAATCCGCAGCAGAGGATATACAGAGAGACTTTGCCGAGAATCGCCGTAAAAAACATAATAAAAACTGAAAACATTTCAGAAGAAATGAGAGTTCTTTATGTTGCCATGACAAGGGCTATTGACAGGCTAATAATGATAGGAACAGTTGATAAATTTGACAGAAGGTTGAAAAAATGGTCAAAAGGACCGTCTTTATATAATATTTACAATGGCGATTCATTTTTGGAATGGATTTGCACCACTTTATTTAAAAACTTAGATGCATACAACACGCTTAGTAGTGTAAGCTCTGAAAATGTGATTTTCGAAACATTTGTCAGCGAAGGTGTCAGTCCTGCAAAATGGAATATAAACAAGATTACATTATCTCAAATAAACAGAAATGAGTGTGAAGCGGCTGAAAAAAAAGCTGTGAGGATAAATGAAATGGATTTGTTTAAATGCCATGATTATAGCAATGAGAAAACAGAAATAAACCGCAGGTTGAGCTGTGAATACTCTTACAGCAGTTCCATAAATGTTCCTACAAAGCTTTCTGTAACGGATTTAAAAGTTTTAAAGCGTGAAAATATTGAAACGGTTAAATTCAATATTCCTGCTTTGAGAGATATTCCTCAGTTTAAAGAAAAAGATTCTGATTTTACACAGGCAGAAATAGGGTCAATTGTTCACTTCGTAATGCAGCATCTCAACATTTGTGATAATCTGGGAATAGAAAATATTAAAGAACAAATAGATGTTATGATACAAAAAAAGCTTTTAACCGAACAGGAAGCAAACGTGATTGATGTAAGCAAAATATTTGGATTTTTCAGAACTGATGTAGGCAGAAGAATGAGAGCGTCATTACAAGTAAAGAGAGAAGTTCCATTTGTGATTAAAAAGAAAGCTTCCGAAATTATTGAATACTTGGATGGTGATGATATGATACTCATCCAGGGAATTATAGACTGCTATTTCTATGAAGGCGATAAAATTGTAATAATAGACTATAAAACAGATGAAATTATTGGCGGTAATACAGATGCTGTTATTGACGAATACAGTCGTCAGATATTGTCATACAAGGAAGCTGTGGAAAAAATAACTGGAGTTGAAGTCAAAGAATGTTACCTGTACTTGTTTGATATTGAACAGGCTGTTGAGATAAGATAAAAGCTGAATAAAAAATAATGAAGAATGATTGGCATCATCCTTCATTATTTTTTTATTCCTAACGTCTCCTTCTCTGCTTAATGCGAATTGGTGTTGGATTCTCTTTTTTTTCGTTGTAGTTGGCTTTGTGTTCATCATAATTTATTGTTTTTTCGTGACTTTCATAGCGGTTGTTTTTATAGTGCTTGCTATATCTGTCATTTTCAAGTTTGTTATGGCTTTCATCTCTGCTGTCGTATGTATTCTTTTCATTTTCTTTATGTTGTGTTGCAAGATTTGGTATTGCAACTTCATCATCCTCATCACCCGGTAAAAATGATTCATTTCGGAATTCAGGTTTATCAGTGTAATCGTCATAAGTTTCTAAATCTTTGACACCTATATCTTTATAATTGTCATTTTTCTCTTCTGCATTAGTGTTCATGCTATTTATCATAGGCATAAAAGCTTCCATGAGGCTGTTTAAATCGACATTATCTTCGGAGGACCCGCTATCCGAATTTTGTGCAAGATTTGATATAATATCGCTAATGTTTTCGTTTTTAAGCAAATCATTAAAACCGCCGTTTTTCATCATATTCATTGCAACGGAACTCATCATTTTTTCCATGTTATTTGCAATAAGCGGCTGTGAAAGAATTTTACCCATTGGAATATTTCCGCCCTTCATTAGTGCGGTCATCATGTCGGCGGGAGATTTTGCATTTAAAGATTCAATGGGCTTGAATGTCTGAGCTCGGTTTAGGAATGAATATAATCCAAACAATGTGCTTACTTTTTCAAAAAACGGCAAATATGTATTAACTCTTGAAACTGTGCCTGGAGATGTTAGCGGGGCAAATGTCCGAACCATGCCGATTAAATTTTCAACCTTTTGCGGATCTGACATTAATCCGGCTGTCAGGTTTTTTGTAGTTCCTGATAATTTAGACACCATGCCCGGAAGCTGGTTTGTTCCGAAAATATACTTTGCGGCAAATAAATACAGCAATATTTGAACTGGAATAATATCACCCTCTTAAAATGATAATCAATATTACATTTTATTCATGGGGTTATATTGTGTTACACAAAAATGAACTATTAAGATAAATTAATCTGTAATCTATTTAATTCTGCGGCATATCATGTAATTAGGAATGGAGGTATACACATGTCAAAAATTTTTAAAAGTTTCGATGACAATGAATTAAATAAAATCACTGAAAGCAAGGAGTTTAAGAAGGTAGCTAACAACAAAAAGGTCAATGATTTTGTGAACAATAAACAGTTTAAAGAATTCCAAGAGAAATATAAGGGCAAGTCAGAAGATGAAATTTTAAATGATGCTAAAAACATGAGCAAAAAGCTTAAGGAGCAATACGGTGAAGAAGAATATAATAAAAAAATAAACGACTTGAAAAACTTTGAAATGTTTCTAAGTCCTGAACAAAAAAAGAAAATGAAAAAATTTTTGGATAGCTTAAAATAGTTGTGTTATAAAGTAAGTTAAAAGGGAATGAAACATCCCCTTTTTTCTTGCTATTATAAAAATTTTTATTCAACAATATAAATATTTATATTGCTTTGTTTTTTTTATACATACAAATGTTAAAAAATGTTTGTGTTTGAAAATTGAACTGAAAACGGTAACTTTGAAATATATTTGCTTTGGAAACGTTTTAGAATTAATTAAAATAACTAAAAAAAATAAATAATCGTTTTCATTAAAAATACAAAATTTAGCAAAATGCTTATAAATGGAAAAAACAGGACATATAATAATTGTTTGACAATTCATATATATTCAATTATAATTAAAAACAGGTTATATTTTATTAATTAGGAGGGACTAAATGAAGAAGGTTATAAGTATCTTGTTAGTGCTTGTTATGATTTTCGGCTTAGCTGCTTGCAGTAAGCCTGCGGAAGCACCGACAGAACAACCGGCGGAGCAGCCGGCAGAACAACCTGCAGAACAACCGGCGGAACAACCGGCGGAACAGCCAGCAGGAGAGGCAGAGCCTTTTGAAGGCAAAATTGCTATCGTAACAAATACTCTTTCACAGAATGAAGAAGAGTATCGTTCAGCTCAGGAAATGGTAGATAGATACGGCGAAGACAAAGTATCGCACGTTTTATGGCCGGACAACTTTATGACTGAGCAGGAGCAGATGATCAGCACTATTACAAAAATAGGTTCTGACCCGGATGTCAAAGCACTGATTATAAACCAGGCTGTGCCGGGAACAAATGCAGCCGTTGATAAATTGCTGGAAATGCGTGATGACATGTTTATTGTTTACTGTGCACCTCAGGAAAATCCTCCTGATGTAGTGGAAAGAGCAAACTTAATTCTTCAGCCGGATGAGCTTGGAATGGGTAACAGTATTCCGGAGCAGGCTCAAGCATTAGGAGCTAAGACATTGGTTCACTATTCATTCCCAAGGCATATGTCAGTTGTACTTCTTTCAGCAAGAAGAGACCTCATGATAGCTAAGTGCGAAGAAATAGGGCTTGAATTTGTTGATGCAACTGCACCGGACCCAACAGGAGATGCCGGTGTACCTGGAGCACAGCTGTTTATTCTTGAAGATGTTCCTAAAATGATTGATAAATACGGTAAAGATACTGCGTTCTTCTCAACAAACTGTGCAATGCAGACGCCGTTAATTAAAGCTTGCTATGATGGAGGAGCTATTTATCCTCAGCCATGCTGTCCGTCACCATATCATGGATTCCCATCAGCACTAGGTATTGAATCTGTTGGATATACAGCTGATGAAATGGCAAATGTAATTAGTGAAACAGCTAAAAAACTTCAAGAAGGCGGAGTTCTCGGAAGATTCTCAACATGGCCGGTACCTGTAGCTATGATGAACACAGTATCCGGAAGCGAATATGCTATCAAATGGATAAACGGTGAAGTAGGAGATGAACTTGAAACTGATGTACTGGAACAATTAATGACGGAATATGCCGATGGACTTGAAGTTTCTACAACACCATACATAGAAGAAACAACAGACGGAACATCTGAATATCCTACATTCAGATTGATAATGATGGATTTCTTAACATATGGTGAAGAGCACATTATAGATTAATACTTAATTAATATTATTAAAAGGTAATTAAGGAATGTTTCGGAGTTTCCTATTGATGAACTTCCGTTGCATTCCTTTTATTAAACATACCGCAGGAGGTAAAAATGAGTGAAAACCTTCTAAGCTTAAAAAATGTTTCAAAGGATTATTCCGGAAACAAAGTATTAAAGGATATAAATATTGAGCTGAAAAAAGGTGAAATACTTGCTCTCATAGGTGAGAACGGTGCAGGAAAATCAACACTGATGAACATATTGTTTGGAATGCCAGTGATTCATACAACCGGAGGATTTGACGGTAAAATTGAGATCGAAGGAAAACAGATTAACATAAAATCTCCGCACGATGCAATGGAGTATGGTATAGGTATGGTGCATCAGGAATTTATGCTTATACCAGGATTTACAATTATGGAAAATATAAAATTGAACAGAGAAATTACCAAGCCTAACGTTGTGAGCAGAGTTTTTGGAAAGCGTCTGGAATCTTTGGATGTAAAGAAAATGAACGCAGATGCAAGAAAAGCTCTCGATGTTCTTGATATGAATGTTGATGAGTTTCTTCCTGTTGCAGGGCTTCCCGTAGGACATATGCAGTTTATAGAAATTGCCCGTGAAATAGATAAAAAAGGGATCAAAATTCTTGTGTTTGACGAACCTACAGCAGTTTTGGCAGAAGCTGAAGCTAAAAATTTGCTGAATGCAATAAAGAAATTGGCACAAAAAGGAATAGGTATTATATTTATCAGTCATAGGCTTGATGAAATTATAGATGTAGCTGATAAGGTTACGGTTCTTAGAGACGGGGAGCATGTTGCAACGAAAGAGATAAAGGATACAAATAAGTTTGAGATAGCGCAGCTTATGGTTGGCAGAAAGGTTTCAATAGAAAAAAAGAACTCGGAAAACAAAAATACAAGCGATGAAACGGTTTTAAGTATTAAAAATTTGAATGTTTCCATGCCGGGAGAAAGAGTCAAGGGCGTAGACCTTGATATTAAAAAAGGTGAAATAGTAGGTATAGGAGGCCTTGCAGGACAGGGGAAATTGGGTATTGCCAATGGTTTAATGGGAATATATCCGGCAACGGGAGAAATTGTTTTAAACGGAGAAAAACTATCTCTGAATGATCCTAAGGAAGTTATACAGGCAGGGCTTGCATTTGTGAGCGAAGACAGAAAAGGCGTAGGTTTGCTACTTGATGAATCTATAGAAGGTAATATAGTTTTTTCAGCTATGCAGACAAGAAATGACTTTCTTACTGAAATTGGACCATTTAAATTTAAGGATTCAAAGAGCATAAGAAATCATGCTCTAAAAATGATAAAAGATCTTGATATAAGGTGCACATCTCCTCTGCAAAATGCCGGAAGGCTAAGTGGGGGCAACCAGCAGAAAGTATGTGTTGCGAGAGCCCTTACATTAAATCCCAACCTTCTTTTTGTTTCAGAACCTACAAGAGGAATTGACATAGGCGCTAAGAAATTAGTACTGGATTTGTTGAAAAAGTTAAATGAAGAATATGGCATGACCATAGTTATGACTTCCTCTGAGCTTGCGGAATTAAGAAGTATATGTGATAGAATTGTCATAATATGTGAAGGCAAGGTTGAAGGAGTTCTTTCTCCTGAGGCTCCCGATGCGGATTTTGGTTTGATGATGTCAGGAAGCCGGCATAACGTAGAAGGGAGTGAAGCATAATGGTTGAAGTAAAGGATAGAGGCTTAAATTTTAAAGAAATAATAAATAAAATAGGTTTGCCAACATTAATTATAGGTGTATTCTGGATAGCTCTTCTTATTGCCGGGGGGGCCCTTAATATATCGATGTCTACACTGATGAGTGATACGTTAAAGAGGACTGGCATGAATGGAATACTTGTTCTTGCTATGGTTCCTTCAATACAATCAGGTACAGGACCTAATTTCGCGTTACCTATAGGCATTGTATGCGGCTTGTTTGCCATAGTGCTGTCCATAGAGTTTGGATTTGTAGGTGCACAATGGATGCTTGTTTCCATTGCTTTCGCAATTATCTTCGCTGTTATAATGGGATATTTGTATGGCAAGCTTTTAAACGCGGTTAAGGGTTCTGAAATGACCATAGCTACATATACAGGATTTTCTATATCTGCTTTCATGTGTCTAGCATGGCTTATGATCCCATTCAAAAGCCCAAAAATGGGATGGTTTATGGGAAATGGATTAAGAGAAACAATTCAGCTGGATGCAGTAGGTGGAGCGCAGATATTAAGCAATTTATGGGAATTCTCAATCTGGGGCGAAGGTGGATTAATTACTGTAGGAGGTAGAGAAGGGCTCATTATACCTACTGGGATGATATTGGTATTCCTTTTATGTTGCTTGCTTGTATGGCTGTATTTCAGATCAAAATCTGGCATAGCTATATCAGCTGGAGGTATTAATCCGAGATTTGCACAAGCATCTGGGATTAATATTAATAAAAACAGAGTGAAAGCTAATATTTTATCTACAGTATTGGGTGCTGTGGGGATAATAGTATACTCTCAAGGGTACGGATATACTCAGCTTTACAACGCTCCTTTGCTGATGGCATTTCCTGCCGTGGCGGCAGTTCTCATAGGAGGGGCTACAGCTTCAAGAGCTAAGGTTTCTCATGTAATAATAGGAACAATTATATTCCAGGGACTTTTGACAACTGCTCTGCCCGTAGCAAACCAGTTGTTTGAAGGCACAGACCTGTCGGAAATACTACGTATGGTAATTCAGAACGGAATAATCCTTTATGCTTTAACACAGGTTAAAGGAGGAGATAAATAATGAATAATATATCTACCGGAGAAAGACTTAATAGCAAGAGAGGTTCATCATGGATTGCAGATAACATAGTTACACTGATTTTTATTGCATTTACAATATTTGGCTTTCTTGTATCTGATGGTGTATCAGTAAATTACTTTTTGACCGAATTGTCCAGCAGATTTTTTAGAAATGCATTTCTCGTATTGTCACTTATAATACCGGTTGTTGCAGGCTTGGGGCTTAACTTTGGTATTGTTGTAGGAGCAATGGCAGGACAAATTGCTATAGCAATTGTAAGATATTTTGAGTTTGGCGGGTATTCCGGAATTGCTCTTACATTTTTATTGGCATTACCTATTGCTGCATTGTTTGGATACTTTACGGGGATCTTATATAACAAAACCAGAGGGCAGGAGATGATCGCCAGCTTAATAGTAGGTTTCTTCGCAAACGGTATTTATCAGTTTCTGTTCTTGTTCGTTGTGGGTGTTATCATAAAGGTTCCTGATACACATCCTATGATTAAGCCTGATGGAGTAGGAATAAGAATGACTGTAGACCTTGTTAAGGTTGAAGAAGGCGGGTTAAAATACGCACTTGACAGCATTATGGAAATACCTTTTATGTGGGCCGTTCTAATAGTCGCGGCAGCTATTCTTATTCTGCAGGTTTTAAGATTTACAAGGAAAAAGAACATGGCAGTTTTTAATCAAAATCAGAAAATGATGACGATTTTAAATTCTGTTATATGTCTTGTGCTTATGGCTATAAGTATTTTTGCCATAGCAACGGATTCTGGCCTGATGAAGGTAAGAAAAGTACCTGTTGTAATAGGTCTTTTTGTCATAGGCTTGTGTATGTTTAATGAATTGATATTGAGGACAAAGCTAGGACAGGACTTCAGAAGCGTAGGTCAAAGTCAGCATATTGCGGAAGTTTCAGGTATAAATGTTGATAGAACTAGAATTATTGCAACAATAATGTCAACAGTTTTTGCGGCGTGGGGGCAGATTATGTACCTGCAGAACATGGGAACATTGAATACATATGGGGCCCATACTCAAATAGGTATGTTTTCGGTTGCAGCTCTTCTGGTAGGAGGTGCTTCAACTCAGAAAGCAAACATACGTCATGCCATACTTGGGACACTGCTTTTTAACTCAATGTTTATTATGTCTCCAGAAATAGGATTGTCCTTGTTTGGAAATGCTCTTCTGGGAGAATATTTCAGAACATTTATGGTATACGGAGTAATCGGACTTGCGTTAGGTCTGCACGTTTGGAGAACAAACAAAAAAGCGAAGGAAGAATTAAACTAAAATTTATTATTACTAATTTTGGCAGTTGTCTGTATAAGAATTACAGGCAGCTGTTTTCTTTATTTTTGATTTGGTATTTTGCTTCTTGCGAAAAGAGCCCTTTTGGATTATAATCAAAACAATTGAATCGGAGGAAAACATGAAAGAAAATATATTGATACTTGCACTAGAATCATCATGCGATGAAACAGCTGCCTCCGTTATTAAAAACGGAAGAGATGTTTTATCCAATGTAATATCATCTCAAATAGATATACACAAGGAATTTGGAGGCGTGGTACCTGAAGTAGCCTCAAGAAAGCACATTGAAAATATAAACGGAGTTGTTGAAGAGGCCTTAAGAAATGCAGGTGTAACAAAGGATCAGATTGATGCAATTGCTGTAACCTACGGACCAGGATTAGTGGGCGCACTGCTTGTGGGAGTAAATTTTGCAAAGGGGTTGTCTTATGCATTTAATAAACCTCTTATTGGAGTTAATCACATAGAAGGCCATATAAGCGCTAACTTTATTGAGGACAAAGCCCTTGAACCGCCATTCATATGTTTGGTTGCATCAGGCGGACACACGCATCTCGTATATGTGAAAGATTACGGAAGGTATGAGGTTATGGGGAAGACAAGAGATGATGCGGCAGGGGAGGCGTTTGACAAAATTGCCAGAGCAGTAGGCCTTGGATACCCTGGAGGACCATTGATAGATAAGGCAGCAAAGCAAGGCTGCAAGACCGCTATCAAATTTCCAAGAGTAGTGATAGATGAAGATACCTTGGATTTTAGTTTCAGTGGATTAAAATCTTCAGTGCTGAATTATCTGCATAACAGTGAGCAAAAAAACGAAAAAATTGTTGTTGAAGATGTTGCGGCAAGTTTTCAGGAAGCAGTTGTAGAAGTCCTTGTTATGAAAACAATTAAAGCTGCTGGGCAAAAGAACTGCAGAAAGATTGCACTTGCCGGTGGTGTTGCTTCAAACTCACGCTTGAGAGAAATGCTTATGGAAAAATGCCAGGAGAATGATTATAAATTTACAAAACCATCACCTATTTTATGCACTGATAATGCAGCTATGATAGGATGCGCCGGATATTATAAATATTTAAATAAGCAGTTCAGCGATGCAGCATTAAACGCGATACCTAATTTAGAACTTGGAAACTTATAAACAGGTTAAGTATAAAAAAGTATCAACAGCTGTGGATAAAGCTGTTGATACTGAAATACTAATGAAAAAGTTGTTCACAGTTTATTAACAACGTGTGGATAACTTTTTTTAATTTTCTAAAAGTTTCGCCCACTCTGTGTACAGAACTTCAAGTTCATTTTTATAAGTGTTTAATTTTTCATTTAAATCAATAATTAGAACCTTATCTTCATATGTCGAAGGTTGGCATAATGCAAGTTCAAATTCACGAATTTTATTTTCATGCATTTGAATTTGTTCTTCTATTTTTTGGACTGTCTTTTCTCTCTGCTGCCGGTCGCGTATATTTTCACGTTCTTTTTTCTTTTCAGCATTTATTTGTGTCTTTGTTTTTAAAACAGTTACAGATTCGTCAGTTTCCTCAAGCTCTGCTTTTTTTTGAATGTAATAATCATAGTTGCCAAGATACTGGAAGGCGCTGTCTGATGACACATCATAAATTTTATCAGCAACTTTGTTAAGAAAGTATCTGTCGTGGGATACAACAAGTACTGTTCCTTCATAGTTAACGAGTGCATCCTCTAAAATTTCCTTTGAGTCAATGTCCAGATGATTTGTGGGTTCATCCATCAGAAGAAAATTTGAGTTAGAAGTCATAAGCTTCAGCAGCGATAATCTGCTTTTTTCACCTCCGCTTAAGTCTCCGACTATTTTGTACATATCATCGCCGTTAAATAAAAACCTTGCCAGCATGCTGCGTATGTCATAATAGTTTAAATCAGGATTATAGTCCCAGATCTCATCTATAACGGTACTTTCACTGTCCAAATTCGTTTGTTCCTGATCATAATAGCCTATATTTACATTATGACCAATGGTTACATTACCCTCATAAGATTCAATTTTACCTGCTATTACTTTTAACAGAGTAGATTTTCCGATGCCGTTCGGGCCAATTATTCCGACCTTTTCACCTTTGAACACGTTAATGTCGATATTGCTGAAAACTCTGTGGTCTCCGTAATTTACGGCTAAGCTTTCTGCTGCGAGAACGTCGGTTCCGCTTTTTATTCTTGTTGCAAACCGGAGCTTGACTTTTTTATTACCCAGAGAAGGTTTGTCCATTTTTTTTATTTTGTCCAGGGACTTTTGTCTGCTGAGTGCCTGCCTTATATTTCGTTTGCTTCCGTAAGCGTGAAGGCGTCGAATCATTTCCTCCTGCCTGTTTATTTCCTTTTCATACTCTTCATATTGCTTTGCCCTTTGTTTGAGCTCAATCTTCCTTTTTTTTATGAATTCCGTATAGTTTCCGTCGTAATCTTTCAAATTCTTGTTTTCCATTAGAAAGATTCTGCTTACGGTATTATCCAAGAAATATCTGTCGTGGGAAATAATTATTACAGCACCTTTAAAATCTTTTATATATTTCTCAAGCCAGGAAATTGCTTCAATATCCAGATGGTTTGTAGGCTCATCCAAAAGAAGCACATCTGCCTTTTCCAGCAGCAGTTTAGCAAGCATGACTCTGCTTTTTTGTCCTCCGCTGAGTAAATTGACAGGCTTGTCAAACTCATTTTCGGAAAAACCCAAGCCTTTTAGCACACCCTTTATGTGACTTTTGAAAATATAGCCGTCCATTTCTTCAAATTTTTCGCTCATTTTTGCATATGTCTCCATGATTCGCTGAAGCTCGTCTGAATCATCGTTTTCAGTGTAGCTGCTTATTTTATGAGATAATTCATGGAGGTCTTGCTCAAGCCTTATTACCTCTTGATATATGGTGAGCATTTCATTCATAATGCTGCGATCGCTTTCTATGTTCGTGTTTTGTTTTAAATAACCAATTTTTTTTCCTTTAGCTAGATATATTTCTCCGCTGTCAAAATCTGAATTTCCGGTCAATATATTGAATAAGGTAGTCTTACCTGCTCCATTTAGTCCTATCAATCCAACTTTTTCATTGTCATTAACTGTGAATGATATATTTTCAATAATATTATCAACAACATAGGCTTTGGAAACATCAATGCATGATAAAACAATCATAGTATTTTCCTTTCCGGTCATTATTGTATAAAGTCATATTATTATAACAGTTTTAACTTTATTTTTCAATTGTATTAAATTGATACAGTTGACGCCAATGAATCATTTGCTAACTATCATCCGCATATTTTCTAATACGAGATTTAAATTATTTTTGAATATTATGACGATTTTGCCGTCAAGGCGGTCTCCGTCAAAAATCATGCAATTTTTGCCATCCAAAGAAGAAATGATTTTATCCAATAACTCAGAATAATCGGTATCGAGTTCTTCCAAGTTATTTTTTTCATGAGAATCCGAAATACCTAGGATAAAATCGGTGGAAACATCAAAGTAATATGCCATTTTAACTATCAGATCAACACTTGGTCGCCTTTTGCCGCTCTCATACAATGAAATTGACGATTCTGATACATTCAGAGCTTTGCTCAACTCTTTTGAAGTAAGATTACACTTGGTGCGAAGATAGCGGATTCGTTCGTCTATTTTCATCTTTGTCAGTCCTTTTAATTATTATAATTATATTATAATGTAATTCGTGATAAAAAACTACAAAAATTTACAAAAAGTAAATTATTAATATAAATATTGACAACTGGCAAAGTAAAGAGTATTATATATTTGAAAACTACATTATATATTAAGGAGAATTGATATGCAAAGCAAGACCGTTGCTGTAGAATTCGACATTGAAAATTATGTGGAAGTTGCAGACTTTTATGATCTCGTAAAAACAGGGGAGAATGCTCACTTGGTTGCTGCGTTGACAGGGTGTATTGAAGGCATTATCGTTCCAGGTAAAGAAAATTCTTTTTTTACAATTGCAGGACTCAGCAAAGTGAAATGCAGAGATAGCTATTTATTTCTTGATATCTACAGATTTGTTTCCAAAAACAGAAATATGTTCAACTACATAGTTGATTACTTTAATTTATGGCATAATAATGAGTATAAAGTGTTTTCATATGATAAATATAATAAGAATGATTTAATAAATAATTTTAATGAGCTTGCTTCGCTTTTAATTGAAGAAAGAAATATTGCTTCTCTTAAAAATAATGAAGCAGTAACTGAAGCTTATGATATTTTTAATAGTAGCTTGTCAGATTTATATATGAGCAGTTTAAAATAAATTGTTTGACAAAATAATTTATTTAGTATAAATTAATATAATATACTTTGTATAAAATCCTCATTATGAGGATTTTTTGCATACTTAATTTTTTGAAGTATGTTTGGCATACAATTTACAGCAGATTAAGTCTGATGTGACAAGATTTTAAACATTGACATAAGGAGGAAAAACAAATGCCGGTAATAATACCCTCAAGACTTCCAGCTTTCAATACTATGCACGAAGAAAACATATTTGTAATGAGCAGCGAACGGGCAAAATCTCAGGACATAAGGCCTCTTGAAGTTGCTTTGGTTAATCTTATGCCTACAAAAATCGAAACAGAAACACAGTTTGTAAGGCTTTTATCAAATTCACCCATACAGATAAATGTTGAATTTATTCACACAAGTACACATAATACGAAAAATGCATCAGAAAGCCACATGAAGAGTTTCTATAAAAGTATTGACGACATAAAAGATAAAAAATATGATGCTATGATTATAACAGGAGCGCCAGTTGAGCTAATGGAGTTCGAAGAAGTGGATTATTGGAAAGAACTTGAGAAAATACTGGACTTTTCTTCTTTGAACGTTACATCCACAATGTTTATTTGTTGGAGTGCGCAAGCTGCGCTTCATTATTATTACGGACTTAATAAAAGAGTTCTTGATAAAAAGGTCTTTGGAGTGTTTGAACATGAGAAGAAACATGAAACATGCATGCTCCTGAACGGATTTGATGATATGTTTTATGTTCCACATTCGAGACATACAGAAGTGACAGCGGAGGATATAAAAAACGTTGAAGAATTAATTATACTTGCAGAATCGAAAGATGCAGGAGTCCATATTGCCGTTACAGATGATTACAGTAAAATATTTGTAATGGGACATTCGGAGTATGACCCTTTAACACTTAAAAAGGAATATGACAGAGATATAAGTCAAGGAAAGCACATAAATATTCCAATGAACTATTATCCGGAAAATGATCCGTCTCGCAGACCGTTTGTGAAATGGAGAAGTCATGCAAATCTGCTGTTTAAAAATTGGATAAATATAATCTACCAAGAGACTCCATATGATATAATGGAAGTCGGGAAAAATAGAACTGACTGGTATCATTAGTTTATTGTTGGAACGTTGTATATAATGAAAGAATGACATACCATTATATTTAATGGTATCTTTTTTTTTGAACTAAAATGTGATAAAATATTGTGTGTTGCTTTGAGGCAGCTATAAATTGTGATTTTGGAGGAAATATGGGTAAATTATTTGGTACTGACGGAGTAAGAGGTATCGCAAATAAGGATTTGTCACCTGAACTGGCTTACAAACTTGGGCGAATAGGAGGCTTTTTTTTAACACAAGGTAAAAAGAGGCCAAAGATGGTTGTTGGAACAGATACAAGGATTTCAGGTGACATGCTCGTGGCAGCCTTGTCCTCAGGCTTAAATTCTGCCGGAGTAGATGTGTTATATTTGGGTATATTGCCGACACCTGCAGTAGCATGCATGATAAAAGTTTTGGAAGCAGACGGCGGAGTTATGGTTACAGCTTCTCACAACCCTGTTGAATACAACGGAATAAAATTTTTTAACGAACAGGGTTTAAAACTTACTGATGAAATAGAAAACTCGATTGAAGAATACATACTTAACAATTTAGACATAGAATTTCTGCCTGTTGCGGGAGAGGTAGGAAGGATAATTAGAGTTGAAAATCCCGTAAGAAAATATATGGATTTTTTAAAACAAACTATTGATACTGACCTTACAGGTATAAAAGTTGCTGTTGACTGCGGCAATGGGGCGGTTTACAAGGCTGCACCCGAACTGTTAAGAGAACTTGGAGCGCAGGTATATGCAATTCACAATGACCCTAACGGAATCAACATAAATGTAGAATGTGGTTCTACCAAGCCGGAAGAGGTTCAAAAGCTTGTTTTGGAGACGGGCGCCGACGTTGGACTGTCTTTTGACGGAGATGCAGACAGACTGATAGCTGCGGACGAAAACGGAAGTATTGTAGACGGAGATCATATACTGGCAATTTGCGGCTCTAATATGAAAGAAACAGGAAAGCTTAAAAGCAATACCATAGTCGGAACCGTAATGACGAACATGGGGCTGGATATATGTCTTAAGGAAAAAGATATAAACATAATAAAAACAAAGGTTGGAGACAGATATGTTCTGGAAGAGATGCTTAAAGGAGGACACTCAATAGGCGGAGAGCAGTCAGGCCATATAATCTTTCTTGATCACAATACAACTGGAGATGGACTTCTCACTGCAATTCAACTGTTGAGCGTAATAAAGAAAAAGAATATGAAACTCTCCGAACTTGCATCTGTAATGGAGGTAATGCCTCAGGTATTGGTAAATGCACATGTATCAGAAGAAAAGAAAAAGTCATATGCTGCTGATGATATAATAAAAAGTAAAATAGAAGAAATTGAACGACATTTTCACGGCAATGGAAGGGTGCTGATAAGACCTTCCGGAACGGAGCCTCTTGTAAGAGTCATGATAGAAGGAGAGAGGCAGGAGGAGCTTGACAAATACGCAAATGAGCTTGCGGTGCTAATAGAAGAAAGACTTAATTAAGAATAATAAAAAAAGACAGAACAAACGAATTGTTGTTATGTCTTTTTTTATTATCTCCCTATAGGAATCTGCATGTAAGGTACATAAATGAATCGCTCTTTTGGCTGTCGATATATTGTAACAGAATTTAAATCGTACTCGGAAAATTCAGGCAGTTTAACTTCTGTTCGTTTTCTTGCAATATCAATATCAATCTTTCTGTTTCGCCTTTCTTTTATGACAGTGAGATGAGGCGTGTAGTCTCTTGCTTCTTTTTTAAGCCCTAATGACTGAAAAAGATTATTATATAATGCTGTAAGTTCCGGTGAATCAACACTTACATATAACACTCTGCGTCCAAACTGTTCTAGGGAGCCAAGCTTAATATGAAATTTTTCTGTTTTCCTGCACACTTCAACTGTGTTTTTTATGAAAGAGTCATTATCAGGAAGCGATGGTGGCGGAACAATAGTTATATGTGGTTCCGTAGAAAAAAATCTAAATTCTGCTCGCAGCAATTCAATTTTATGTTTGTAATCTTTTGGAATATGTATACCTATAAAATATTTCATGAATTATCCTTTCTGAGTTGTTCTTTTTATATTATATTTTATATTTCAAATTATTCAAGTCTGTATTATAATAAATCAGAACTAAAAAACAGGGTATATTATATATAAATTATGAAGTAAGGAATTGAAAAGAAATCATGGATTATGAAAAATTTTATATTTTGTTTGACTATGTTGAGAAAATAGGACCGTTGGCAGGTATATTGCTGCCTATAATAGAGGCATTTATTCCTGTATTGCCGCTGGTTGGATTTGTAATAATAAATGTTGCTGCCTTTGGATTTTTCTTCGGCTATCTTTATTCATGGCTGGGGAATTGCATCGGCACTTTTCTTTTATTTTTAGTAATCAGGAAAATTGGGGGGAACAGACTTGAGGTTAGGATAAAAAACAGCAGATACAGAGGAACCCTTGATAAGATAAAAAAGAAAGATATGACGGTTTTGTTTTTTTTGTATTGTTTTCCGTTTACACCTTCATTTTTGATTAGTGGCGCTGCTGCTCTTGCTAACATGGATACTCAGCGGTTTTTAATCACTATGCTTCCTTCAAAATTTGTGATGGTTTTATCCTTGTCCTTTATAGGTGAAAATGTCAGCTCGTTTTTCGAAAACCCGGTAAAATCTATACTGTACATATTATTAATTCTTGTATTTAATTTAATCAGTAAAAAAGCGTTTCAAAAATACGAAGAGCACCACAGAGGCGATTAATAAATTCAATATTATTTTATGATATTACAATTAAATTTTAATAATTCATTAATCTTTATTTTATAGTAAATTAAAATTATTATTCCATAATTGGAGGCATAGCAGAAATAAGGAGCTAATTATGGAAAGCAAAAAAATTTATGTTGTTCTTACAAGAACAAACACAATTTTGTCAAGATTAATCGGAGTTGTAACAGGTGATGAATATACGCATGCCTCAATTTCTCTGGATAAAAATTTGAGCAAAATGTACAGCTTCGGCAGAAAATATACATACAACCCTTTTGTAGGACGTTTCGTCAAGGAGGATTTGAATAAAGGAGTGTACAGCAGAAACAATAATCTCCACGGTTTAGTAATGGAAATTGAAGTAACACGTAAGCAGTATTTAAAAACGGAGAACTTAATGAATGAATTTATTTTAAATAGAGATTCATATAAATATAATTATGTTGGACTTATTAATTGCTTCTTTAATAGAGAATCATGTAATGATAATAGATATTTATGTTCGGAATTTGTGTACTATATTCTAAATAAAAGCAACATAGTTGATTTTAGTAAATCGAGAAATCTTGTGAGACCTCAAGATTTGCTAAATATAAAGGGCAGAACTGTATTTAGCGGAAATCTTAAAAATTCGGATTGGGGTAGGAAAGCATATAACGGAGATGAATTTTCGCCAATATATCAATATGCGGAGATATAAACCGCATATTGATTTTTTAATTATGAGAATATATTTTTTAGCTATTTGAAGTGAGGCTGGAGATAATGTCATATTTACCTCTAAAAATTATTATAAGACCTATGCTGAGCAATATAAAAAGTAAAGAATAAGTTGTTGACAAAAAAATTGTTATGAGTTATAATGACTAAAAAAATAAATACGGTCAAATGGTATGAATAAAAGGAGAGGATTATGCCAAAGTCTTTTACTGAACAAGAAAGAGAGTATATTAAAACTAGGCTGAAAGAAGAAGCGAAAGAGTGCTTAAATAGATATGGTATTAAAAAAACAACAGTTGACGAGCTGGTTAAAAGAGTAAATATACCTAAAGGAACATTTTATTTGTTTTATGATTCAAAAGAGTTGCTGCTATTTGACGTGATTAATGAGGTACATGATGAAATACAAAGCTGTGTAATACATGGATTACAAGCTTTAAGCGGCAATATTGACAGCGAAATATTAGCTGAATTTTTATTTGGATTTTATAAAAAAGTTGAAGATACATTTCTTTTGAAAATTCTAACAAATGGAGAATTAGAACTACTGATGAGAAAACTTCCTCTTGATATTGTGGAGAAACATCTTGCTCAGGATGATTTAATAATTGAAAATATTTTGGGGATAATTCCACATAGGGATGATGTTGACATTAAATATTTCAGCGGAGCATTGCGCGGTATTTTTATGTCCATGCTGCATAAAAGGGAAATAGGCGAAGATGTGTTTGACCAATCATTGAAGCTTATGATAAAAGGAATTGCTATTCAATTAACGGAGGAATAAAATGATTGAAGTTGTTGATCTATCATTCAGCTATAACCATAAACCTTTTATAGAGCACATGAACTTTAGTGTTCAAAAGGGAGAGATATTCGGTTTCTTAGGGCCTTCCGGAGCAGGCAAAAGCACTTTGCAAAAGATACTGACGGGGCTAATTAGAGGTTATAGGGGAAATGCAATTGTAAACGAAACAGAATGCAAAAGCTATAAAAATGATTTTTATGAAAATATCGGTGTTGATTTTGAATTTCCTTCCTTGTATGAGAAGCTGACAGGGAGGGAAAACCTAAAGTTCTTCGGGTCATTATATTCCAAAGAACTCAGAGATATTGATGAAGCATTAAAAATGGTTGGATTGCAAAACGATGGAGGCAAAAAAGTTTCAGAATATTCAAAGGGCATGAAGTCAAGGCTGAACTTCATAAAAGCATTGCTTCACAATCCGGATATTTTATTTTTGGATGAGCCCACCAACGGATTAGATCCAAATAACAGCAGAATTATGAAAAACATAATTCTCAAGGAAAAAGAAAAAGGAAGGACCATAATTCTTACAACGCATAATATGGTTGATGCTACGGAATTATGCGACAGAGTGGCTTTTATAGTTAATGGAAGTATAAAAGCATTGGATTCACCGCATAATTTAATTATGTCCAAGGGTGCTGCAAAAATAAAATATACTTTCATGGATGGCAAAGAAGAAACTCGAGAATGCCTGCTTAACAAAACATCAGAAGATATGATGCTTTATGAGTTGATAAAATCAAATAGAATTGTATCGATACACAGCAGCGAACCTACCTTGGATGATATATTTGCGGAAGTTACAGGGAGTGTGTTACAATGAGGCTCATAAATCTTATTTGCGGCGATATTAGATTTCAGTACAAGTATGGATTTTACTTTGTTTATGTTGTTTTTACCTTAATGTATATTTTTGTATTACTTTTTCTGCCTTTAGAATGGAGAGGAAAAATTGCAGCAGTTTTAATATTTTCTGATCCTTCTGCAATGGGACTATTTTTTATGGGGGCAATAGTTTTGTTGGAAAAAAGTGAGAGAGTGCTCAGCACCATAGCTGTTTCACCTGTAAAGGCAGATGATTATATAATTTCAAAAGTTGTATCGCTGGGTGTGATATCTGTAATTTCAGGTGCTTCTATTGCATTATCAGCAGGTGTTCAAAATATACCGATTGTTTTAACGGGAGTATTTGCCGGTTCTGTGTTGTTTACTCTTGTGGGATTGATTATTTCAATTAATATAAATAGCTTGAATCAGTTTGTAACGGCAGTTGTTCCAGTTGAAATTATAATTTTTATTCCACCTCTTCTATATATGTTTGGTTATGACAACAAACTTATGCTTTTGCATCCTGGTTGTATGGTAATAAGTATGATAAGTGGCAGCAGTAATTATACTTTGTTTATTTTGTCAGTGTTGCTAATGTGGTTTTTGGTTTTATATAAAGTGGCACGCTTTAATGTAATTAAAATGTTTCAAAATCTTGGAGGTATAAAGCTATGAACTCCGGTGGGAATTGTGGGAAATTATTTATTTCATTTAAGCAGTATTTAATACAGATTACTAAGGATGCCATGCTTTTTATAGTATGCTTCGCGCCGTTTCTATGCGGGGTATTGTTTAAATTTGGCATACCGTCTGTGTCAATGCTTGAACCATATTATATTTTATTTGATTTACTTTTGGCAGTACTAACTCCTATGATGATTTCATATGTTTCCGCCATGGTAATTCTTGGTGATGTTGATGAAGGAATAACAAGGCATATGGCAGTTACACCTCTCGGGAAAAGCGGATATTTAATTTCAAAATTAGGACTCCCTTTGGCAGCATCTTTTTTTATGACAATTATTGTGATGATGATATTTTCACTGACAGAACCTGACACATGGCGTATAATTGGAATATCAATATTAACATCAATGCTTGGGCTTATAATGTCAATGATGGTAATATCAATTGCTTCAAATAAGGTAGAGGGTATGGCAGTAATGAAGTTATCGGGAATTATAATATTAGGAATTCCAGCGGCATTTTTAACTGCAGAGAAGTTCCAGTATTTATTATTCTTTTTACCATCATTATGGATTGCCAAATTTTTTATGGAAAGTTCATTGTTTTACTTTTTTTTATGCATTGCAGTGTCGACTATATGGATATTATTATTTATCAAAAAATTTATAAAAAAAATTTATTGATATAATAAGTATGTGACAGTAGTTGTTATATTCCACTGTCACATAAGCTTTTCAATCAAGTTCAAAGATCTGGGATTATCAAGTTTTTTTGCAAGGCTGTATGCTTTTTGGGAATGATATTTAGCTTCTGTATAATTCCCTTTTTTTATTTCCAATAGAGATTTATAGTATTCTGCAAAGTCTCTGCCCCAAATAGCATTGAATTTATCAAAATATTTAATGGATTTATCTATTAATTCTTCAGCTTCCTTGAATCTTCCCAAGTTGTACAGCGCTTGCCCGGCATTTGAATAAAAAATTTCCAACCCCTTGACAACTGAGTTTTCAATGCATATATCAATTGCTTTCATAAAATAACAATAGGCGTCTTCATAATTTTCCGTGTCTCGATTCATTTGTCCCAAATAATTATAGCATGCAGAAATGTTAACGCTGTACTTGCCGCTGAATTTATTCAGACTTGAAAAAATGCTAATAGATTCATTCAATACTCTGTCCGCTTCTTTGAGGTTACCTGTCTTAATAAAATAAAGTCCCTGCAGTCTTAGAATTATGCCTCTTTCATCTATAATGTCTCTTTTTTTCAGAAGATTTAAACACTTGTTAATATAATCATTCATGGTATCATTATTGCCTGTTTGTATTGCATAGAAAATCATTTGCTTGTAATTACTTAATAAATATATTAAATTATCAAGTTTATTTGCCAGTTTAATGCTTATTTGTATGTTTTTAATTCCTTTTTCATATTCACCTATGGAAATGTAGTATCTTCCTGCAAGGTAAGATGCTTTCATTTTTATTTTTATGTATTCAGTATCTAAATCATCTATGGTGTCTAAATCTTTTTCAATATTTTTCAGTTCGGATTCAATGTCACTTATATTTGAAGTATCTGAAGTTTCTATTGTTTCAGATGACAAAGAAGGATAGGTCTCATGGTACATTGTGTAGTAATCGGTTAAATTTTCAACTCTACTTTTTAAATTAATATAATTGTTTTCATAGTCCGAATTAATGGTATTTTTCAGTTCTAAAATTTCTTTGAAAAGTTTCTTTGTTTTAAGTTCCGGTTCAACGTCCAAATCTTTTTTCAATACGTCAGACAGTTCATAATAAAGTTTGATGGCTTTGTTATAATACTCGGAAAGCGCGTGTGTTTTCATTAAATAACGATAAGTTTTTTCATTGTAAGGATCATTTTTAATGAGAATATTTCCGTACTTTTCAATGCTGCTAAAATCGCTTATGCTTATTAGATCATTCATTTTACCGTATACGGATTTAACGTATATGTTTTTGTAGTAGTTTCTTTTATCATGCATCCAATCTTCAAAATCATAGCAGTTTTTCACGGAAAAATTTAATAAAAAATCGCCTGTATACAGATTAACTGCGTTTGCTTCATTAATTTTGTCCACATCAGATTCAATAATCAGATTGTTTGAAAATTCTATAAATGATTTTGAATTGGAAAAGATGCCTTCAATTGTGCTTGTCTTTATTTTGTACAGAGCATCTCTTAAATTTTTTCTTCCAGTTTCTTCTCCAGAGTCTGTCCAAAATATGTTGATTGCTTCTTCTCTGGATATTTTTTTGTTTATGAGGACATAGTAAAACAATGCTTCCGATTTTTTGTACGGGAAGCTTACATATTTATTATTAAGCTTTACTGACGGAGTTCCCAGCAGTTTTACCGAAATAATATCCATGTTAACACCTCGAATTCTGTTAGTTTAATGATACATTATTATTGATGGTTTTTCAATTAAAACATAAAAAATTAGACCCTACATCGCACGTAAGGCCTAATAATATATTTATAAAAAAACAAGGGGGAGAGGGTAAGTAATAAGTTTATCTTATTAGCTTAGTTACATTATAGATAGAGAAGCTTTAAGTAATCTTAAATTTAGACGAATTATCGACGCTGATAATATATAATATAATCAGTAAATAAATGGAGGTGTTTTATGATTAATAATTCAGACATTTCAAAAGCTATGACTATTAAATTAGATGATATTCTGCCGGAATATCCCGTTTTTAAAGATGGAGTGAGAAGGGCACCAAAAAGAGAGCTTACACTCAATCAAAGAGAAATCAAACTCGCATTGAAAAATGCCTTAAGGTATGTTCCAGAAAGTCTGCATGAAGAATTAGCACCGGAGTTTCTTGAGGAATTAATGACCATGGGAAGAATTTACGGTTACAGGTTCATGCCAAAGGAAAGAATTTACGGAAAACCTATTGATGAATATAAAGGAAACTGCATAGAAGGAAAAGCATTTCAGGTTATGATTGACAATAATTTAAACCATGAAGTAGCATTATATCCCTATGAGCTTGTAACTTACGGTGAAACCGGACAGGTGTGCCAAAACTGGATGCAGTACAGGCTTATAAAAAAATATCTGGAGCAGCTGACAGATGAACAGACACTTGCTATTTTGTCCGGCCATCCGCTTGGGCTTTTTAAATCTCACAAAACAAGTCCTCGTGTTATTTTATCCAATGGATTGATGATAGGGATGTTTGACAATCCGCATGATTGGGCTAAGGCGACTGCAATGGGATGTTCCAGCTATGGGCAGATGACCGCAGGAGGATGGATGTACATCGGGCCTCAGGGAATTGTTCACGGTACATTTAACACTTTGATAAATGCAGGAAGAAAAGAGCTTGGAATCCCTGATGACAAGGATTTGGCAGGACATTTGTTCATAACGTCCGGTCTTGGAGGAATGAGTGGTGCTCAGCCTAAAGCAATTGAGATAGCAAACGGAGTGGGGATAATTGCGGAAGTTGATTATTCCAGAATTGAAACAAGAATAAATCAGGGGTGGGTTTCAAAGGCAACGGAAAGTTTGGAGGAAGCTTTTAAAACTGCACAGGAATATATAGGTAAAAAGCAAACCATATCAATAGCCTATCACGGAAATATAGTTGATTTGCTTGAATATGCAGTGGATAACAACATTCATATTGATTTGCTGTCTGATCAGACTTCTTGTCACGTTCCATATGACGGAGGATACTGTCCTAAAGGGTTGACATTTGAAGAAAGAACTGAGTTGCTAAACAGAGACAGGGATAAATTTGCCCAGCTGGTTGACAAATCTTTGGCAGAACATTTCAGAGCAGTTAAAACTCTTGTTGACAGAGGGACTTATTTCTTTGACTATGGCAATGCTTTCATGAAAGCGGTATTTGACTCTGGAATAAAGGAAATAGCAAAAAACGGTGTTGATACTAGTGAAGGATTTATATTCCCGTCTTATGTTGAGGATATAATGGGTCCAATGTTGTTTGATTATGGATATGGCCCATTCAGATGGGTGTGCTTAAGTGGCAAGCCTGAGGATCTCAGGAAGACAGATCATGCGGCTATGTCAGTGATAAACCCTGATAGAAGAGGTCAAGATAGAGATAACTATATATGGATTCGTGATGCTGAGAAAAATAAGCTGGTAGTCGGAACACAGGCTAGGATTTTATATCAGGATGCGCTGGGAAGAAGAGACATAGCATTAAAATTCAATGAAATGGTGAGAAATGGTGAGATAGGTCCTGTTATGCTTGGAAGAGACCACCACGATACAGGAGGTACGGATTCTCCTTACAGAGAGACGTCGAATATTTATGACGGAAGCAATGTTACAGCAGACATGGCTGTTCACTGCTTTGCAGGAAATGCGGCCAGAGGAATGAGCCTTGTTGCTCTGCACAACGGCGGTGGTGTAGGAATAAGCAAATCCATAAATGGAGGATTTGGAATGGTTCTGGACGGAAGTGAAAGAGTAGACGATATTCTTAAAAAGTCCATACCATGGGATACTATGGTAGGAGTGTCCAGAAGAAATTGGGCAAGAAACGATCATTCAATAGAAACATCAATGGAATATAACAATAAATTTGCGGGACAGGATCACATAACAATTCCTTATCTTGCAAATGATAAATTAATCGAAGAAACTGTTAAGAACTATAACAAATAGTCGGAGGACATATGAATAAAATTATAGAATGCGTTCCTAATTTCAGCGAAGGAAGAGATTTAAAAAAACTTGAAAAAATACTTGATGCTTTCAGAGGTAAGCATGATGTTAAGCTTTTGGATTATTCAAGTGATGAGGATCACAACAGAACAGTGGTAACAATTGTCGGTGAGCCGGATGCGCTTAAGTCAGCAGTGGTAGAAGCAATAGGGAAAGCAGTTGAGCTTATTGATCTCACAAAACATGAGGGACAGCATCCTAGAATGGGGGCAGTTGATGTAATACCGTTTATTCCTGTAAAAAACGCTACTGTGGAGGAAGCTGACGCACTTGCGAAAGACGTTGCAAAAGAAGCATCAGAGCTTTACGGACTCCCTTTCTTTCTTTATGAAAAATCAGCAACAGCATCTCACAGAGAAAATTTGGCACGTATAAGAAAAGGCCAGTTTGAAGGTATGAAGGAAAAAATGAAGGATGATATGTGGAAACCTGATTTCGGTCCCGAAACCATACATCCAACTGCAGGTGTTACTGCTATTGGGGCCAGGATGCCTCTGGTTGCATACAATGTTAATCTTTCAACAAATAATCTGGACATTGCTACAAAAATTGCAAAACAGGTGAGACATATAAACGGAGGATTCAGATACGTAAAGGCTTTGGGAATAGAGCTTGAGGACAGGGGAATCGTTCAGGTGTCTATGAATTTGACAGACTACACAAAGACGTCAATTTACAGAGTGTTTGAAACTATTAAAATGGAAGCCCAAAGATATGGAGTAAGTGTTGTAGGAAGTGAAATTGTAGGATTGATTCCCATGCAGGCGCTTGTTGATACAGCGGATTACTATTTGCGCTTGGAAGGATTTAGTTTTGACCAGGTGCTTGAAACAAGACTGTAGATTAATTTGAGCCTATGAATCTGTTCTTTGAGGGGCAGATTCATTTGGCTATAACATAATACTAAGTATGAAAAGGAAGTGATTGAATGAGTAAATTAATAATTAAAAATGCTTCGGAGTTAGTTACTTGCAGAGGAGAAGGGCCAAAACACGGCAAAGATATGTATGAAATAGGAATGATCAAAAATGGATGTGTGGTAGTTGAAGGTGATCTAATTGTTGATGTTGGTACAACGGAGGATATTTTAAATAAATACACGCAAGAAGAGTACAAAGTAATAGATGCATCAAGCAAAGCGGTGCTGCCGGGATTTATAGATTCTCATACCCATCTGGTGTTCGGCGGATATAGGGCTGATGAATTTTCATGGAGGCTGAGAGGGGATACCTATATGTCAATCATGGAACGAGGGGGCGGAATTACAAGCACAGTTAGAGCAACGAGGAACACATCTCTAGATGAATTTATTGAATTAGGAATGAAGAGGCTGGACAAAATAATGGCTATGGGTGTAACAACAGTCGAAGGAAAAAGCGGATACGGACTTGACAGAGATACGGAAATGAGGCAGCTTGAGGCCGTAAAGAAACTCAATGAAATGCACCCTGTAGATATTGTATCTACTTTTTTGGGGCCACACAGTGTATTGCCTGAATACAAAGGCAAAGAAGATGAATTCATAGATTTCATGATTGAAGTTATGCAGAATGTTGCGGAAAATAATCTTGCGGAGTTTGCAGATATTTTCTGTGAAAAAAATGTGTTCAACATTGAACAATCAAAAAAGTTTTTATCAGAGGCTAAAAAAAGCGGACTTAATTTAAAAATCCATGCTGATGAAATATTTCAACTTGGTGGGACAGAACTTGCGGTAGAGCTTGGATGCACTTCTGCGGACCATTTGTTGCAGGCATCGGATGAAGGTATAGAAATGCTTTCTCAGTCAAATACTGTTGCAACGCTGCTTCCGGCAACTGCTTTCTGCCTTAACGAGGACTATGCAAGAGCAAGAGATATGATTGATTCTGGGTGTGCCGTAGCTCTGGCTACTGATTTTAATCCTGGAAGTTGTTTTACAAATTCCATACCGCTTATTATAGCACTGGCTGCGATCCATATGAAAATGTCTGTTGAAGAAATAATTACTGCCCTCACAATAAATGCCGCTGCTGCAGTAGGAAGAAGCCATGTGACAGGAAGCATAGAAGTTGGAAAGAAAGCTGATATAATAATTCTTGAATACCCTTCCATACATTTTCTTCCGTATCATGCAGGGGTAAACATAGTTGAAACGGTAATAAAAAATGGGAAGGTTGTAAAGGAGAACTAGAATGAAAAATATGACATTGGAACAATTTGCGAATGTTGTTGCATCAAATGAGCCTGTTCCCGGCGGCGGAAGCGTTGCTGCAGTTTGCGGAATGCTTAGTGCCGCTCTTTCGGAAATGGTTGCTAATCTTACAATAGGAAAGAAAAAATATGTCGAGCATGAAAAGGAAATGTTTGAAATAAAAGAAAAAGCTTCTCAGCTTAAAAGCAAGCTCATGGACTATATTGAAAAGGACAGCAATGCATACAACACGGTGATGGATGCTTACAGGCTTCCAAAGGAAACACCAGAAGAGAAGGAAATTAGAAAGCTGGCAATAGAAGAAGGATCAAAGCTTGCTGCAGCTATTCCACTTGAGGTTGCATATACATCATATGAAATTATGCATCTGGCGGAAGCTGTTGTGCTGAGAGGAAATTCAAATGCAATAACAGATGCTCTTGTAGCTGCTATGCTCACAAGGACAGCTGTATTATCTGCTCTGCTTAACGTAAGAGTAAATCTTAGCTCCATAAGTGACGAGGAATTTACTGTTAGATATAAAGAGAAATCTGACTTGCTTGAAGCAAAGATTTTAAATTATGAGAAAAAAATATTGGAATATTCTCCGTTTTAATGTATAATGTAGACGATTGCTTTTATTATCTTTGAGTGGGGTTACTGTATGGAGAAAAAAGGAATAGGAAAAATCGCACTGCTTCTCGCTTTAGGTGACGACACAGAAGAGTTGAAATCATATTATGAAAATAAAAACTACATAATATATAAAGGGCAGGCAGGCTCCATGGATGCGAAAAAAATAGTTGCGGCAATAGAGACTGCAGCTGGTCGTGAAGACTTGATAAGGGAAAACTATCATGAGGAGCATGCTTTGTATCATGCGATTATAGAGGCTTTGAGCGGATTTTGCAGAGGTCAGGTAATGCTCGGAGAGGTATTAAGAAGTGCTGGACTGACATTTGTAATTGTACGTGGACTTCTTGCGGAGGACGAACCTACCAGCGGGAATTGGATTTCTGTTGTCCTTTACGGACATATAGGTTCACCAAGGCGAGGATTTGAGCATGAAGCAATCGGTATGGGAATACAGCCGATATAGTGAGGTAGAAATGAATACAGCTTATTTAAGAACATTTATCGAAGTTATTAATCTGAAAAACATATCAAAGGCTGCTGAAAAACTGTTTGTAACTCAGCCTGCTGTGTCTAAACAGCTTCAATTGCTTGAAAAGGATTTTGGGGCCGAATTATTTAAGAAAAATGGGAGAGAAATAATTCCTACGGAAGACGGCTATATTTTGTATAAGTTTGCTAAAAATGTGCTGAACGAGGAGAACAAAATATATTCGCAGCTGAGAAGAGATGATAACAAGCTTAGCGGAAAACTGGAGATATATACAAGCTCAATGCCGGCTGAGTACTACATACATGATTTAATAGTAGAATTCAGCAAAATGTATCCGGAAGTTACTTATTCGATTATGAAAGTAGATTCCAGCAAGGTATTTAAGAATATAGAGGAAGGTTTTACAAGCTTTGGATTTACCGGAACACCTCCGAAATCAAGAAAAATTAAAAACATATGCATTGCAGAGGATGAGATAGTGATTGTGGCTCCTGCCGAAAAAAAGGATGAATTTAATGGCGATAAGGTAAATGTCAAGGATATTGTAAATCAGAGATTTATTTTAAGAGAAAACGGTTCTGCAACGTTGCAGGTTTTTGAAAAATTTTTAAGGAAAAATCATATTAAGCTCAGCGAACTGAATGTAGTAATTCAGACCGAGGACAATGAAATGATAAAAAAATTTCTTGCTGAAAATCTGGGTATAGCCATTCTACCTAAAAAAACCGTTGAAAATGAAGTGAAAGAAGGAAAAATGTTTATTTTGAATCTGGGCGATGTAAAGCTCAAAAGAAAGCTTTACTATATCTATGAGCAGGACAGATATTTTTCGAAGATAGAAAACAAATTTAAGGAATTTATGATTAATAAGCACATGTGTCAATAATATATAAAACAGGTCTGGATTCCAGACCTGTTTTTGACATTAGCAGTCGCTTTCGCACCAGCTGAATAAAATTACTAACAATAAGAAGAAAAATAGTAAATTTGTTCCGCTTTCTCCGCAAACATTATTTCCGCAAAATCCCATAATTAACCTCCTTAAAGTATTGTTTACGATATTATATGTTTACGCATTAAGACGGTTACTGGGTTTTTCAAAAATTAAGCTGCTTAATCTTTTATTTACAATGCTGTAATCCAAGTTGGCAATGAACGCATCAATATATTCCGATCTATTTATTCCATAATCCATCATGTATGCATGCTCATATACATCCATTACGATAAGAGGTTCGGAGCAGAGGATAATACCTTCATCATGGGAATCCTGGCCGTATATACAATATTCATCTCTAAACCGGTCGTAGCACAGTAAAACCCATCCGTGCATGGATAATCCGATACACTTGAATTTATCGATGAAATTTTCGTATGATCCGAAGATTTTATTGATAAGAGATTCAATTTGTCCGTACATTTTTGTGTTGCGACCTGTGAGATTTTCAAAGTATAATTCATGGAGCATGACTGCATCATAGCAATAAGTTTTCGCTTTCTGATCTGACCTTACTTGACTGTAATTGGGACTGCATGTTGAATATGTTTTATCACTGCTGAGACTTTCCATAACCTTGTTTAAGCTGTCTACGTATCTTGTATATAAAACATAATGCTGACTTAACTGCATTGGTGAGAAGAATTTAACGTTAGAAAAATTATAGTGCTTTGCATTTATATAATTCATATACTTTACCTCCATACTATTTATATGTGAGCAATTGCAGGATATGATAAATGAAAATATTCCTTTACCCATTGAATATTAGTTGTTATAATTTAAATAATACATTTTCAATTTTCATTGTTTGAAAGGTTTTTGCAGTTAATTCGCAATTTACTTCAATTGTGTCATTGAAAAGGTTAAATGTTAAAATAAAAAACATATAGGAGATGTCATGAAAAACAAAATTATGATACTGGACGGCAATAGTCTGCTTTTTAGAGCATTTTATGCTATGCCGCCTCTGAAAACAAAAAAAGGGCAATATACAAATGCGGTATATGGTTTTTTAAGCATGTTGTATAAGCTTTTAGATACATATTCTCCTGAATACATATGTGTTGCCTTCGATCCTAAAAAACCGTCCTTCAGACATGATCAGTACAAGGACTACAAGGCGAACAGGGCAAAAGCACCTAACGAATTAGTTGAGCAATTCCAGCTTATTAGAGACGTTCTTGATATACATAACATAAAATGTGTTGAAATTGAAGGATTTGAGGCGGATGATGTTGCCGGAACATTTGCCGGTGCCGCTGAAAAACAAGGGGCTGAAGTATACCTTGTTACCAGTGACAAGGACTACTTGCAGCTTATTGATGAAGATACAAAGGTAATTTTGACAAAAAAGGGAGTCACAAATACAGAAGAAATGAACTTGCAGTCAATGGAGGACACATACGGTATAACTCCTGAACAGTTTATTGATTTAAAGGCATTGATGGGAGACCCATCCGATAATATACCGGGTGTTGGCGGCGTAGGAGAAAAAACTGCGCTGAAGCTTATACGTGAATACGGAAGCCTCGACGGTGTGTATGAAAATATAGAAAATATTAAGGGCAAGCTTAAAGAAAAACTTGAAACTGACAAGATGCAGGCATATATGAGCCAGACTCTTGCGAGGATTATAATAGACATACCTGTGGATTTTAATTTGGATGAATATAAAATTCAGGAAACAGATTCACAGAAACTGTTGGATATGTATGACGAGCTTGAGTTCAGAACCTTAAAAAAAAGAATCTCAGCGGAAAATACGCAAAAGGAAGCTCAGATGTCAATGTTTGACTCAGAATTTAAAAAGTCCGATGAGATGCAAGTAAAAAAAGTCTCTGTTATTTATATTGATAAGCCGGAAGGTGTTAAGGATGTCGCAGAAAATGTTGCAAAAAGCGGAAAACTTGTCTTAAAGTTCCTTATGGACTCTGACAGAGCTCTTTACGGAAAAGCCGTTGCTGTTGGAATATCAGATGGAATAGATATATACTACATAGATTTGTATAAGGCAGATGAAACAACAGTTATAGAAGCCTTAAGAGATGTTTTTGAGCGGGATGATATCCAAGTAAGCGGCCACAGCATTAAAAATGAAGTTATATACCTGATGAAGAAAAATATTGAGCTTAACAGCATATCATTTGATTCTGAAATAGGAAAATATCTTATCGATCCGTCAGAAAGTTCTTATTCTATAGACAAAGTTGCATATGAATATTTAAATGATGAAATACCGTCTGAGAATGATATTCTTGGAACAGGTAAAAAAAGACTATCATTTGTTGAACTTGATTTGGAGAAAAGGGAAAATTATATATGCAATTATCTGAAAACTGTGCTGGGAGCAGAAAAGTATATTATAGAGGAAATAAAGAGTTTGGAAATGTTAGACCTTTATAATATTATTGAGCTTCCTTTGATTGAAGTGTTGGCATATATGGAGTTTGTCGGGTTTAAGGTAGACATGGATGTAATGGACAGTCTTGGTGCTCACTTTCAGGAAAAAATAAGTTCTCTGGAGAAAGAAATTTACGAGATGGCAGGAGAGAAATTTAATATTAATTCACCTAAGCAGCTTTCAGTTATATTGTTTGAAAAGCTGGGTTTGCCTATAATAAAGAAAACCAAGACAGGAATATCCACGGATGCAGAGGTACTCGATAGATTGAAATCAGAGCATGAAATTATTAATCTAATATTGGAATACAGATCCATGGTTAAACTCAATTCCACATATGTGGAGGGACTGAAAAATGTTGTAAGCAGCGAAACAGGAAGGGTGCATTCGTCATTTAACCAGACAATTACGGCTACAGGCAGAATTTCCAGCACAGAGCCAAATCTTCAGAATATTCCTACGAGGACTCAGGAGGGCAGGGAGCTTAGGAAAGCTTTTGTGGCAGAAGACGGATATGTCCTTTGTGATGCGGATTACTCGCAGATAGAATTGAGGGTGCTTGCCCATTTGGCAGATGAAAAAAATCTTATTGATGCATTTGCAAACAATGAGGATATACACACAAAGACTGCGTCTCAGGTTTTCCATGTCAGCATGGAAGATGTAACATCAGAAATGAGAAGCAGAGCAAAAGCGGTAAACTTCGGTATAGTTTACGGTATAAGCGATTACGGCCTGAGCAGAGATTTAAGCATTCCAAGAAAAGAAGCAAAGCAGTATATTGAAAGCTATCTCAAATATTTTGGAAGCATTGACAAGTATATGAAGCATATAGTTGAACAAGGGAAAGCCGATGGATATGTAACAACATATTTTGGCAGGCGAAGAAGCATACCGGAATTGGCATCAAGAAACTTTAATATACGATCCTTTGGGGAAAGAATTGCCCTTAACACACCTGTTCAGGGAACTGCTGCAGATATAATCAAGTGCGCCATGGTAGGAGTGTACAAGAGATTAAAGAAAAACAAAATGAAATCCAGACTTATATTGCAGGTGCATGATGAACTCATTATCGAAGCATATGATTCAGAGCTGGAAGAAGTGAAAAAAATACTTAAAGAAGAAATGGAAAATGTAGTTGAAACATTCAAGGTAAATCTTAAATCTGATGTAAATGTGGGAAGAAGCTGGTATGAAGCAAAATAATAAAAAAGTGATTGTTATAACAGGTGGAATTGGAACAGGAAAATCAACTGCCGTAAATATAATTAGAAAATTCGGTTATTTGGTTCTGGATTCCGATAAAATTGTTCATGAGGGCTATAATAGAGGAAGAGCTCTTTATTATAAGGTAACCGAAGCATTCGGTAGCAAAATATTAGATAAGCATAATGCTATAAACAGGCAGGCTCTGGGTAGAATAGTATTTAATGATGAAAAAAAACTAACTATGTTAAATTCAATTGTGCATGAATATGTCATTGATACGCTTGCAAAGGGCGTTGAAGCTTCAGAAGATGAAATAGTTTTTCTTGATATTCCTCTGATTTTGGAAAGTATCAGAACAAAGAAGGGATATGGCTTGAAATACGACGAAGTATGGCTCATATATGTGAATTCGGAAACACAGGCGGCTCGATTGAAACAAAGAGCAATAATAGAAAATAAAAATCCTGAGGATGTATTAAATATAATAAATAAACAAATACCTATAGATGATAAGTTATCTATGGTTGATGAAGTCATAATCAATGATGGTACAATTGAGGAGCTTGAAGGAAAAATTACTGAGCTTTTTAAAATAAAAGGATTAAGTAGGTGAGTTATGGCAAGAAGGCGAAGCATGTATGCAAGAAGAAGGAAGATTAATTACGGTCGCATTCTGCTGCTGGTATTGGTGCTTGCAGCGATTGTGGTCCTTGTCTCGTTCCTATTCAGGAAGAATGATTATATGGCTGTGATTGATGAAGCTCTCGACTCCGGTACAGCTGAAATAACAGGTACGGTAAGCCATGTTTCGGATGTGGATATAACCGTATATTCAAATGAAGGAATAAGATATGCAAACCAACATGAAGACATAAAGAAGCTTGACAGCTTTGACGGAACCATTTCGAATGATTCAGAGAAAACAGAAAGAGTAAGGATGCTGTTTGAAAGTCTGCTTAAACTAAATCAAACATCAGGAACAGAAGATCTTCCACTGACAGATGATGGCTATTACTGGATAGATGCAGATTTTTCGGTCGGGGAAAAAAGCCTGTTTGGAGGCAATGATGTATACAATTTTGATTTGTACTATGATATAGAAAGCAAGGTTGTATATGTAAAAGAAAAGTATTATTCAGAATTCAGTAAAAAAAATAATAAGCAGAAACTTATAGGCTACCAGGCAGATGATGAATTTATAAAAACGATAGAAGAATTGACAAAATAAAATCCATCCCGGCGGAATATTCCGCTGGGATGGATGCAGGGAGTATCTCTGCTGGAGACAACCCCCCCACCGTACTCGGTGGGGGGGTTGTTTTGTTTATTTTGTTACTTCATATGTACCGCGAACCATAAATATTGCATAGCTGTCCGTATAGGCACCTCTTCCATCATCTCTTGGAATTATAAAAAGATTATTTGGCACAAGATCCATACCTGATACAAAATCCTTGCCCAGAGTTACATTTGTTATTCCACCAAGTTCGCTTCCAATAACGGTTGCTTCACCGCCTCTTAAAATGATTTCCGAACCTGCTCCTGCTATAAGCTTTTCACCTTCATTGATTTCTACGATTTCTAACGCTGAAGATCCACCTGTTTCCGTAGATCCGGAACCTTCGCTTAATGCTTCAACCTGTTCTTTTATTTCATCAATATCCTCAAGACTGTATTTTTCTATCAGATCTTCTAGGCGATCATTCAGATAGCTCAATACAACAATTGGATCATTTGTGTCACCCGGTGCTGCAAATATTACCGTGGTGAGAGCAAATGTAAGTATTAGCACTGTAATAAGGATTTTTTTCAAATTAACAACTCCCTTAATAATATTCTGTTCATTTTGCCGTAATGATATTTTATATTAAAATAGTAAATAATTCAACAAAAATTGACAGAAGCTGATTAATTCATATTGTTGGCAATATCTTAGAAAGAATGTATTTGCTGTAATAAACATATAACAAATGATTGAATTTGATAAATCTAAATGATATAATTGCAAAAGAATAAAAAACTGATGAAGAAGGTTAAAATATGAAGAAATTATGTATGACAGTAAATAAAATGTTTAAACTGCCTGTACATCCCTTCAACCTTAACAATGAGGGCAAAAAAACATATGCTGAATGGCAATATGAAAAAGGCATTGATACAATTAAATTTTACTTGAAACACACAAGTGTTGATGAAATGTTTAAGGATAAAGTCGTCCTTGATATAGGCTGCGGTGCAGGGGGCAAGACTGTGTATTACGCATCCAGGGGAGTAAAGAAAATAATTGGAGTTGAAATCCTGGAAAAATATAAAGAGGAAGCAGAAGGGCTTGCAAAGAAATACGGAATGGAAGATAAGTTTCAATTTGTAAGTGCTGATGCGTCTAAAACTCCTTTTGAGGATGAAACGTTCGATACCATAGTAATGAATGATGCTATGGAGCATGTGGACGAACCTGAAAAAGTCCTTGATGAATGCTACAGAATATTAAAAAAGAACGGCAGGCTGTATTTAAATTTTCCGCCTTACAATCATCCATATGGTGCGCATTTAAGCGATGCAATGGGAATGCCGTGGGTACATGTTTTCTTCAATGAAAAAACACTTATAGAAACGTATAAAGAGCTGGTAAAGGATTTGCCTGACGGCAGAGACAGAATTGAATTCAGAATCAGCAAAAAATCCGATGGAACTGAATATTTTTCTTACATAAATAAAATGACCATAAAAAGAGCTGATAATATATTGCAAAACAGCAAATTTAATATCGAGTATTATTCGGAAGAGCCCTTGAGGAACATATTTAAATATCCTGCAAAACTTCCAGGTTTAAAGGAATTTTTGGTAAAAATGGTGGTCTGCGTTTTAAGAAAGTAATTCATAAGAGAATCTCATTAGAGTATGAGATTATTATTTTCTATATAGGTATAATATTGCCAATTTTTTGTTAAATTAAAAAGGATATAAGGAGATAAAATGAGGTTAAATAAAGTTGATAAATGGATTCTTCTGCTGATTTGTTTTTCACTGTTGGTAGCGGTTTTTACAATGTACCAGAGGATGGAAATCGAAAAACAATATAACACTGCGGAAATCATGCTTGATTATAATGAAATGGAAAAATTCGCTAATAGCTCGGAGAATTCTTTAAGCTATTGGCTTAGAGAATTCAAGGAATATGGAGCACAGTCTGTTGCAATACCGGAAGAAACATTAAAGCGATTGATGGAACAGGGAAAACCCATCAGAGCAGAAATGGTATCAGAGCTCATTAAAAACTATAACTGGCAGGATGATTATGATGCCGAGATTGTTTCATTGATTGAAGAAAAAGAAATCGGCTCAAATGATGTAATCGTAACAACAGAAGATGAAGAATTATACAACTACGTCATATCCGGGCTGACAGAAAGATACAGTAAGGAATTTTTTGATACATACACACTGGACAATGTTTATTATATATTGCTGAAGGGTACAAATGATGATGTGTACTATGGTCAGACAGAAAGGGTGACAAATCTCAAGGGTGACGGAGTATATGAGTCTAAAAGAGCTGTTGATTCAAGACTGATGAATATCGGTATCGGCTATGACGATGCTAAAATTAATCTTGCAAAGGATGCGGGACTCGACGCTATATTAAGACCTATTAACTTTCCTACATACAATGAAAAACTGACGGATGTATATAAATCAACCAATGAGAAATATGGATTAGAGCCCAGGATATATCTGGTTGGCAGCAAGGAAGTGCTGGGATATCCAGAAAACGAGGATAAGCTGCTTGAATACGTAAGGGAAAATAATATTGCCATAGGGCTTATTGAGAGTTCAACGCAAAGAGAGCATCTCGAGAGCGAAGGTTTGAATAAACTGGTTGAGGATTCGGGATATAGTGCCCTAAGAGTTTTCACCATGTGGGATTACATAAGAGAGAGAAACAAGTACTATAATTACGAAGGTGCTGAAGAAATTGAAAATACAATGTTTAGAGCGATTACAGAGCGAAATATAAGAGTTATATATTTTAAACCATTCTTTGAAGAACAAAAAAGCACAAAATACTTAACTGACGAGCAGGAATATGAAAGAACATTTGAAAGCCTTGAGGAAAGGCTTAACGAGCATGGTATAAGTCTTGGAAGAGCTGAAGCCATCAAAGAATTTCACATAGGATCAAAAAGACTGGCTGTATTGTCTTTCGGCATAGCACTGGCTTCGGTATTCTTGTTTATTAAAATGTTTAACATAAAGGACAGAAGGGCAAGTTTCCTTTACTTGTTCAGTGTGCCTGCAGCTTTTGCACCATTAGTAATGAGAAGCTTATCTGAAAAAGGCTTTTCATTTGCTGCTGCAGTTGTTTTTTCATCACTGGGTATATATTTCTTCATGATGCAAATAAAGAAAATATACGAATCATCCGAAAAATATTCATTAATTAAAACAATGTCTTATTCAACGGTAATACTGGCAGGGGCTATAGTTATATCGCTGGCAGGGGCAGCATTTGTGGACGCAATGCTCGCTGATGTAAGGTACTTTCTTGAAATGGATATTTTCAGAGGGGTAAAATTTGCTCAGATACTGCCTTTCGGAGTATTTTTGATTATGTTTTTGATATACTTTATGAACAGGGAAGCAGATAACCCTGTAAATGGTGCTGTAAATACTGCAATAAAGTTCCTGAATTTAAGGATAAAAATTTATTATGGAATAATTGTTGCTATTATCGGTGCCATTGCCTATGTGTACATTTCCAGAACGGGACATGAATCGAATCTTCAGCCTTCAAACATAGAAATGATTACAAGAAATTTCATGGAATATGTATTGCTGGCACGACCCAGAACAAAAGAATTTTTGTTTGCGTTTCCTGCTGTTTTCGCAGCTGTGTATGCCGCAAGTAAAAAATCAGAGTTTTTTACGGGTATATTCATGCTTGCAGCTGCAATCGGAACATCTTCCGTCATAAACACTTTTTCCCATTTGAGAACACCGTTATACCTTTCTTTGGCAAGAACGGTTATCGCTTTGGGGTTTGGAATTGTAATTGGATGTATAGCTGTTATTATAATGGATTTACTATATAAAATATATGCTGTGTTGCAGGAGAGGCTGAAGTGAAAAAAATATTGTTGGCGGGATACTATGGGTTTGGAAATTTAGGGGACGAAGCAATATTGGAGATGGCAATTAAACAAATGCTTGAAATTACGGATATAGAAAATATTACGGTTTTATCCGGCAATAAGGAAAGAACAAGAAAAAAATACAATGTAAGTACAATTGACAGATACAATGTGTTTTCAATTGTGTTCAATCTTGTGAAGTCGGATGCTCTAGTATTTGGAGGCGGAAGCCTTCTTCAGGATATAACAAGCAAGAGAAGCATATACTACTATCTTTTTTTAATCAGGCTTGCAAAGTTGATGAATAATAAGGTAATAATGCTCAGCCAGGGCATAGGTCCAATAATAAATGAAAACAGCAAAAAAGCCCTGAAAGATACACTGCCGCTTATAGATTACATGACTGTAAGAGATAAGCACTCCAAGGAATTTCTTGAAGGGATCGGTATGGATAAAAATAAAGTATTTCTGTCAACCGACCCGGTAATTAATTTGAGAGCAGGAGAAAAATACAAGTCAAAAGGCCACGGTAAAAAAAAGGTCTGTTTTTCGCTGAGAAATTGGAAGAATGCTGATGTAAGCAAAAAAATAAGTATACTAACTGAAAAGCTGGTTGAAAACGGCATAGAGTGCTATTTTATTCCTTTTTATTACAATGAGGATACGGAACTGATAGATCAGGTTGAAAAAAGCATTGGAGACAAAGCTGTTTATTACAAGGAGAGGCTTACAACAAGCCAGGCGTTTGATATAATAAGAGATATGGATGTGCTTGTGGGAGTGAGGCTGCATTCTCTAATATTTGCGGCAGCGGCAAATGTACCTTTTGTGGCGGTTTCATATGATCATAAAGTTGATCACTTTGCAAACAGTGTAAATATGAAAGTTGCGTGTGTGATTGACAATATAGATGTGGATTTGCTCTTTGACGAAATAATGAAAAAAATCAGCAATGAATCCGAGGAAAAGAAGAAGCTTGAAGAAAGCGTAGAGGAATTGAGAGAGATGACAAAGATTAATTATAAAATACTAAAGGAAATATAGATATGAACAAACTAAGTATAATGGGTGTCAGAATCGACAATAAGAGCATGGACGAAACTATGGACATGGTAAAAAAGAAAATTGCCGATAATGAACAGTATATAATATATACTCCTAATACCGAAATTGTTATGATGTGCCATAAAGATGATGAATTTATGGAGCTGCTGAACAAATCGGACATAAATATTCCCGATGGTGTAGGCTTGATATATGCTTCTAAAATCAAGAAACATCCACTGAAAGAAAAGGTTGCTGGTTTTGATTTATCTGTTAATCTGCTGAAGCTGGCAGATAAACAGGGATTAAAACTTTATGTTGTGGGGGGCAAGCCCGGAGTTGCTGAAGCAGCAATGAATAAAGTACATGAAAAATATCCCGGCATAAAAATAATGGGAGCTCAGCACGGATACTTCAAGGGGACACATTTAGGTAAACAGGGACACGAGGAGGAAGTGAAGGTTATAGAAGATATAAACCGGGCGGAGCCTCATATTTTGTTTGTGGGATTTGGTGCTAAGAAGCAGGAACAGTGGATAGAATTTAACAGAGATAAAATTAACGCTAAAATAATTATAGGCAATGGCGGAACTTTAGATGGACTTGCCGGATATGTTAAGAGAGCGCCTGAATTATTTATTAAGCTTGGGCTTGAATGGTTTTACAGGCTTATGAAAGAACCAAAAAGAATAAAAAGGCAGATTTTATTACCGATTTTTGTGTTTAGAGTGCTTTTCGGCAATAAAGACGTAGTAAAAGTAATTGAATAAGGAGGCAGAACATTGAAATTATTTATTGATACGGCAAATGTTGAAGAAATAAGAAATGCAAATGAAATGGGAATTATTTGCGGGGTTACTACAAACCCGTCTTTAATTGCCAAAGAAGGAAAAATATTTGAGGATGTTGTAAAGGAAATAACTGGTATTGTAGACGGGCCAATAAGTGCAGAAGTTATTAGTGCTGACTGTGAAGGAATGATTAAAGAAGCTACAGAACTTTCGAGGATACATAAAAATATAATTATAAAAATACCAATGACCATTGAAGGACTTAAAGCGGTGAAGGTTCTAAAAAAAGAAAACATAAAAACAAATGTTACTCTTGTATTTTCCGCATCTCAGGCTCTGATGGCGGCAAGGGCGGGAGCAACTTATGTTAGTCCATTTGTGGGAAGACTGGATGATGTAAGCAGCAGCGGAATGGAACTGATAAAGGATATAGTAACTATATTTAATAATTACGATATAGATACAGAGATAATAGCAGCTAGCATAAGGCATCCAATGCATGTGACAGAGGCTGCGAAACTTGGTTGCCACATAGCCACTGTTCCGTACAAGGTGTTAATTCAAATGGCGGGGCATCCACTGACAGATAAAGGGATAGATAGGTTTTTAAAGGATTGGGAATCAGTACCTAAGAGAAAATAAGGAGGATAAGATGAATCACGAAAAATTATGTGTCATAGCTAAAAATATGAGAAGCAATATTTTAACTATGATTCACGACGCAAAGTCGGGGCATCCGGGAGGTTCGCTTTCGGCAGTTGAAATAGTAACATATCTTTATTTTAATGAAATGAATATAGAAAATCCTGAGGATGAGAACAGAGACCGTTTTGTGCTGTCAAAGGGACATGGCGCTCCAGTTTTGTATTCAGCGTTGATGGAGAAGGGATTTGTAGATAAATCCTTGATTGGAACATTAAGAAAAATAAACTCCAAACTTCAAGGACACCCAGATATGAAAAAACTTCCAGGAGTGGAGGCATCCACTGGATCGCTGGGACAGGGCCTGGCAATTGCAAATGGAATGGCACTAGCGTTTAAGCTTGATAAGAAGAAAAACAAAGTTTTTGCCCTTCTTGGAGACGGTGAGATGCAGGAAGGAATGGTATGGGAAGCTGCAATGCTTGCCGGGCATTATAAACTGGATAACGTGACTGCTATAATAGACCACAATGGCCTGCAAATAGATGGAAGAAACAATGATGTCATGAAAGTTGAACCTATCGATAAGAAATGGGAAGCTTTCGGATGGCACGTTATTAAAGCCGATGGAAATGACTTTGAATCACTGGAAAAAGCCTTTGAAGAAAGAAAAAGCATTACAGATAAACCAGCGGTAATTATTGCTGATACAATAAAGGGAAAAGGCTGCTCATTTATGGAAGATAAGGCATCATGGCATGGAAAGGCTCCAAACGATGAAGAATATTCTATTGCCATGAATGAATTAGGGAGGTGCGAATAATGGCTAAGGCGACTAGAGAAGCATACGGTGAAGCGTTAAAGAAATTAGCTGCTAATAATCCGAATGTTGTAGTATTGGATGCTGACCTGTCTGGGTCAACAAAGACAGCTGAATTTAAAAAGGTGGCACCCGAAAGGTTTTTTAACGTAGGTATAGCTGAACAGGACCTTATTGGAACGGCGGCCGGAATGGCAATAGCGGGAAAAATTCCCTTTGCCAGTTCTTTTGCAATGTTTGCTGCAGGAAGGGCGTTTGAAATAATAAGAAATACAGTTGCATATCCAAAACTGAATGTTAAAATTGCTGCTACTCATGCAGGTCTGACAGTTGGAGAAGACGGAGCATCACATCAAGCTATTGAAGATATAAGTTTGATGAGAAGTATACCGAACATGACGGTTATTAATCCGTCAGACAGCATTGAGGCTGAACAGGCTGTTTTAAAAGCGGCTGAAATGAAAGGCCCTGTATATATCAGACTGGGAAGAATGGCTGTTGATAATGTATATGGACAGGATTACAAGTTTGAACTGGGCAAGGGTGTGGAACTTAAAAAAGGAAATGATGTAACAATTATAGCTACCGGATTAATGGTTCAAGAAGCATTAAAAGCTTCAGAGGAACTTTCCGGAGAAGGAATAAATGTAAGAGTAATAAATATACATACAATAAAACCCATAGATGAAGAAATAATTGTAAATGCTGCAAGGGAGACTAAGGCAATAGTTACGGCAGAGGAACACAGCATAATAGGTGGACTGGGAAGCGCGGTTTTAGAAACTTTGTCTGATAAATATCCTGTACCTGTCAAAAGAATAGGTGTGTTGGACACATTTGGAGAGTCAGGGAAACCGGCTGCCCTCCTTGAAAAGTATCATTTGACTGCTAAAGATATTCAGGAAGCCTGCAAAGAAGTAATAAAATTAAAGTCTTAACCTTGGCATAATTTGAATCAATTTATGCTACTTATAAATTGATGATGGACTATGATATGAAAATTAACTAAAAATAATAGTAAAAAAAGTGGTTCTTCTATAACCGCTTTTTTTATTGGAAAATACCAATTAGAATTGATTTTTAATAAAAAATATGAATTTATTTGCACTCAACTATGAAAAAAATAAAGTTTGTGATATAATAAAAAAAATAAAAAATTAGAGGGGGCATGTTAATGCCAAAAAAAAAGCAATATAATACGAGGCGCTTGTACTTTTCAAATAGGATAATAGCAGCTTTGAACGAAATCTTCAACTATCCTCTTACCATCATCGAAGCTCCCATGGGTTATGGAAAGACCACAGCCATAAGAAATTTTCTTAATGATCCTGACGTTGACGTTAATATTATTTGGCAAAGCATTTATGACAGCTCCCTTGCCGGGTTTTGGGATAATTTTGCAAAGCAGTTTTATTTCTTGGATAGCAAACGTTCTCAAAGCCTTTCGCAGTTTGGATTTCCAAATGAGAATTTGTCAATAGAAGAAGCTCTTCAATTAATAGAAGATATTCAGTTTTCTGATAAAACAGTCTTGGTAATAGATGATTATCATCTAATCAACAACTCTTCGGTAAATCAATTTATTGAAAGACTTGCAAAAAGAAAAATCGATAACTTTTATATTGTCGTTACTGCACGATTCGTAAAATTTGAAAAATTAGAAGAACTTTTATTAAAAAAATACTTATATCACATTAAAAAAGAAATTTTTGAACTGACGCCGAAGGAAATCAAGGGATATTTTAAGATATGTGGATTCACTCTTTCTGATTATGAAGCCCAGGAGCTGTATTCTGATACGGAAGGATGGATTAGTGCATTGTACCTTTTTATGCTTGAGTATGAGACTAAAGGCAGCTATACACCGGCAGATAGTATTTTTAAACTTCTTGAAAAGTCTGTGTATATATATCTTACAGAAGAAATGAGAGAATTTTTGATGACACTGTGTATTTTTGACTGCTTTACTCTTAAGCAGGCTGAATACATGTGGGAAAAGAAAAATGCAGCCGAATTTCTTGCAAAGCTCATAGACAATAATCTTTTTGCTACATACGATACGAAGATTAAAACATATAATATTCACAGTATTTTTTTGGAACTTTTAAAGGAAAAGCTGGGAGCAAAAGAAATAAGTTACCGGTATAAACTGTATAAAAAGGCAGCTGAATATTTTATGGAAAGCGGCGATTGGTTTGCAGCACGGCGTTATTTTTATGAGTGTGGGGATTTTGATGGGATTTTGAGTGCATTGGAAGAGGATAAATCTAAGGATTATTCTATAGAGAATAAAGAATTACTTAAAAGGTATATAAACGAGTGCCCCAAAGAGATTAAATCCAGACATCACTATGCGTTGCTGATTTATGCCATGCAGTTGTTCATTCATAAAGAGATTGAGTTGTTTAAAATAATATGTGACGAATTAAATGAGAATATAGAAAACGATGAAGGGTTGGATAATGAAAAACGAAATCGGCTTTTAGGTGAATTGGAGTTTTTACTTAGCTTTTCTGAATTCAATGATTTGAAAAAAATGTCACAACGGCATCAAAAAGCCTGGCAATTGCTAAAGCAGCCTACATCTGTTTATTACACCAGAAATAAATGGACTTTTGGAATACCATCTGTATTGAGTTTATACTACAGGGAGAGTGGCATGCTTAAGGAGCATATACAAGATTTAAAAGAAGGATTGTCTTATTACTATCGGTTGACTAAAGGGCATGGTTCAGGCGGAGAGTATGCTATGGAAGCAGAGTCCTGCTTCAATCAAGGGGATTTTGAAAATGCTGAAATTCTAGCTCAGAAAGCCTTGCTTAAAGCACAGTTAAGAACAGATGAAAGTGTTGCTTTTAGCGCACAATACTTTCAGGTGCTCATTGCTTTTATGCGTGGTGATTTATCCAGAGTTATGAAGCTTATAAATAAAATGCATGCAGATATGAATGACAAAAAAGATTGCTACTATATTCATATGGTTGAAATTTGTGAGGCTTGCATTTATGCTTATCTGGACCAAGTAGACAGAATTCCTGAAAGACTGCTGAAAGCAGATTTAGGCAGCCCAAGAGTAATCTTTCCCGCATATCCGTTTTTTAATATAGCATATGGCAGGATGCTTTTAATAAAAGAGGAATATCTGAAACTCATAGGCTGTGCAGAGCATTTTATTGCCATAACTTCTGTTTTCCACAATCTATTGGGACATATTTATACATATATTTATTTGGCTGCAGCTTATAGGAAAATATACAGAGATGATGAGGCTCTTGACAACTTGAAAAAGGCATTAGATATTGCAATGCCGGATAAGCAGTATATGATTTTTGTGGAAAATTGTGATTATATTGAACCTATTTTAGATAAAATATACATGGAAGGTAACTACCAAGAAGAAATTAAAAAAATCTTTGAACTATATAAGATATTCAAGAAATATAAAGATGCAATGATTTGTGAATACTTTGCAGAAGAAAAGCCGAAGCTGACTCAAAGGGAATTGGAGATAGCACAGTTGGCAGCAGAGGGAAAAACCAACAAAGAAATAGGAAAACAGCTTTTTATATCCGCTAATACGGTAAAAATGGCATTAAAATCTGTTTATTCAAAACTTAATATCAATAACAGAGCACTTTTAAAACAGCATTTAGAAATAGAGAGCAATAAAAAAGTTTGATAGAACTACCCACCGGATAGTTTAAAGTAAAAAAACGCTTCTATATAATTAATATAGGAGCTTTTTTGTTGGTCAAAAGCTATAAATTTTGACATTGAAAGAAATTTATAGCTTTTGAAGCAAACGAGAATGTATTAGTGGTAATTTGCTTGTTAATTAATGCAATTATTATGAAATTAAATGTGCAGGTATTTATCCAGCGCTGTACAAGGAGGGATTATATGACGGGAATTAAAGAAGTAATACCTAAAGAAAACTATCTATTGGAGGTACGATTTGAAAACGGCAGCAGCGCCGTATTGGATTTTTCAAAGAAGATTCATACCATTAGGTTCGGAATGCTTAGTAATAAAGACTTTTTCAGCAGAGTAAAGACAGACGGCACCTTGATTACATGGGGTAATAAAATTGAAATGTCTGCAAGAGAAGTATTGCAAATGCTTGAAAAATAGCATAGGGAATCAGTATGTTGCTGTAAAAACATAAAGAATTTCGATTATTATATTTTTTAGATTAAGGAGGTAATAAAGTGAAGAAGATAATAAAACTTATAAGTATACTGACCATATTGATATTGAGTCAGCTGATGTTTGGATTTTTAAACACAGTCTATGCAATTTCAGATATCGTATTTGACTACCATGACGACTTTAACACAAATATTCTGCACGGGGTGAATGTCGTCACCGATTATTATTCAAACGGATATACCTGGTATTGGGGTGATATGGATCATCCGCTTGCCCATGCAAAAAATAAAAATTCATTAGGACATACCAGCGGCTACCATCCCAACTCAGGTGAGACAGAGGGAAAAACAGCTATTAAACGGCAGTATATAGATTTAAGAAGTATTGCAGATCAGATTGACAATGAGGAAATATACTTTAAAGCACAGGTGGATATGGGGAATAATGCTGCAGCTCTTTATGGAACAGATCAAATGTGGTTGATAGTTACTTATTATGATAGTAATCATGATCCGATAAACGGACGATTTACGAATAAAGAGAATATCCCAAGTAAAACATGGCTAAATGATGTCACCGTCGGAGGAGTCAATGGATATCTGCTTCCGAAAAGAACAAGATATGTAGAATATGAAATGAGATGTGTAGATAGCGGTACCAACGGTATTTTAGTTTTGCTTGCAAATCAAAGATTATATTTCTATGATAAAACAGCCCCTACAGTGGAGACGGTAACAATGACTGCAAATGCGGAGGTTGTGTCCGTTAACGGCACAGCTACCCGTATATTAAAATCGGGAGACGATATGGATTTTATTGTGGAATTTAGTGAGCCTGTAGATATAGGCAGCAATTTAGGACTGAATTTAAAATTTTCTGATGATGATTCTGTAATATTTGGCAGGGCAAGTTTTTATCATAATCCTGAAGATATAATAGCAGGAGGCACTAAGTATATTTTTCATGGGGAGGTTCCTGCTGATGTACAGGATGGGATGAAGCTTTCGTTAGGTGATATCATAACTCTTAACAGTGAACCAGAGCCTAAAATTAAGGATTTTGCATCTAACAGCATGTCGGATTTCAGCGCTGCCTTATCCGGAAGACCTGTTATGATTGACAGCTACAATCCTGAGATAGAAAGTATTAAAAGCACCAGCGGCAACGGTACTTTCACTGCGGGAGAAACTATTGAATTTAATACAGTGTTCAGTGAGGCTGTCAAAGTTATTTCAAATCATAAGCTGATATTCAACAACGGTGCGGCTGATGCAAAATATCAAAGCGGAAGTGGAACAGATACTCTATATTATACCTATACAGTAGCGGATGGTAATAATATTGAAGGCTTAAGAGTCACAGGTTTAAGCGGAACGGTAGAGGATATAACCGGAAAATCATTAATCGAAACAATACCTGATCAGTCCTACTCCATAAATATAGATACAATACCACCAAATATAACATTTACCGATGCAGAGGGCAGTAACTATGATGATAAATCAACCTATAAAAGGGCACATGATGTGTATATAACCGTAACGGATGATGTAAGCGGATGGGAGGATACTTATTATTATTGGGATACGTCACTGACAGCAAATGATTGGGATAGTGCACAAGGAATTGCCAACGGAACAGTACCCGTTGTAAACCCTGAAAATGCCACAGGAGAAAACTATTATCTTCATTCTAAAGCAACAGATAAAGCTGGTAATGTATCAATTGAAACAGAAGGACCTTTCTGTTTTGATAATGAAAAGCCGACAATAACCATTGATCCCGAATCAGGTACTAATCAGACCAGCTATGATGTTATGGTTACGGCAGAAGATGAAAAGAACGGAATAAAAGAAATCAACTATACCTGGTACAGAAAGATAGAGGATGAAAACAGCGAAAAGCTGAACAGCGGTACTATTGAAAGCGGCAGTATTGTTACAAGTCCGGATATGGATGGAATCTATACAGTTACGGTGGAAGCAGAAGATGGCGTGGGCAATAGGCAGACAAAAATATCAGATGAGTATATTGTGGATAAAAGTCCGCCGACAGTTGTTTTCTCTTCTGAAGGAAATAATACTGTTTCTGAAACTGTAAGCGTTGAGGTTACAATATCTGATTCTTCACCCATAAAGAATGCATATTATCAATGGAGTGAATCTGTTATTAAGCCTGCGGAGGATGATTCTCAATGGACAGAATTTTTTGTGGAGGATATTTTAAATCCGGTATCTTCATATACGGGAAATATAAGTTCCGGTGACGGTAAAAATGGTGTATGGTATCTTCATGTTAAATGTGAAGACGCTTCTGGCAGCATCAGCATCTATACAACTCAAGACGGCTTCAATCTGGATAATGAAAAACCGGAGTTATCCTTTTCACCAAATGGTAATTCCAATCCTCAGCAGGTATTTACCACATATCTGGAGGTAAATAATGAGAGCTTCGGATACACAGTCAAGTATGATATATCAACAAACATCGAATATGACGATACAGTATTAACGGAATATATTTTAAACGGCGATGATATAACATTTACACTTGATGATAATACAGGCAGCAATATAACAGATACCTATTATATACATGTGAAGGTAGAAGATACCGCAGGCAATGTTTCGGTATTAAGCAGCAATCCCATATATATTGATAATACACCTCCCTGCGGAAGTATAGACTTAAATAAAGCGTATACCAATCAGTCATCGGTGCAGCTGATGCTTTCTGCAAGTGATGTTTGCCCAGAAGGTGCAGATGAAAATATTCTTATGCGAATTTCTCCTGACGGCGGTACAACATGGAATGGTTGGGCAGCTTATTCGCAGGCACAAAATATTACACTAACAGAAGAAAAAGAATACAGTATTGCGGTTCAGTACAAAGACATTGCAGGCAATGAAAGTGAAGTATATACTGCTCAGATAATATATGACATAACTTCTCCTGAAATTGACAATATTCAATACAATAATGAATGGACCAATGAGGATTTGCCGGTTACTATTTATTTCAGTGATATGATGGATTCAGAGAATATTGATATTGAAGTCATAGATGATGAAACTACAGCAGAGGTTACTGTTGAAAACAATGTCATCACATTTAAAGAAAACGGAATCTGCAAATTCATATATAGGGATTTAGCAGGGAATGAAAATATGGATTCCATAACAATATCCAATTTTGATAAAATTGCTCCTGAAATTTCATTGTCACCGGATGGAAACGGTGATGAAAATCAGTCGGTGACCGTAGATGTATCAGCAGCAGATAATGTAACTTCTTCTGAGAACATAGACATATACTATTGCTGGTCGCAAAGCAGTACTTTAGAGCCGGATAATTGGAATACATGCAGCAACGGAATAATTGAAAAAAATGATGGCAGCGGAAAATGGTATTTATGGATAAAAGCAGAAGACGGCTTAAGCAACAGCAGCTTATATACAAGTAAAGCATATAATTTGGATAATGAAAATCCAGAAGTTATAAATATTGCTTACATTCCTTCCTCCGCAACAGCCAATAATGTAACAGCGAAGGTTGACTTTGATGAGAATGTAAGAATAGCATCACCGATACAAACTTCAGAATATGCAAATAATTTTGAATATGTGTTTGAAGACAACGGTACTCAGGAAATTATTTTCGTTGACAAAGCGGGCAATGAGAACAGCATTGTTTTAGAAGTTGACTGGATTGACAGAAGCAAGCCCGGTGCACATGAAAGCTATATACCGGACAGCTGGACAAATGAATCCGTCGCAGTGACCGTGACAACAGAAGAGGAGAATTGCTCATTATATGATTTTAAGCTTTATATTGGCGATTCGCGAGCAACGGTAAGTACAGGAAGCAGCATAAGTGCTGTAGCAGAATGCGTTTATAACTGGAATAATGATACGGAAAATTATCTTTTGTCAGGAAATGATGATGTGCCTGTTTCTACAGGAAGTGCTATCGGTATCGACAGCCTTGTATCATTGACAGATGTGACAGTAAATGATGACGGAGCTGTGACACAAGTTAAATTTCTGTTTGGTGAAAACGGATATATGAGTTATAAAATAAAAAGAGTGGATACATTGATATCAGGAGACGGGGAAATAACGGTAGATAAAATAGATAAGGAAAAGCCAACTGCTGAACTTATCTATACATCCAAAAACTATTCATGGCACAACGAGGATGATGCCGTATGGACCAATGAAGCAGTTCAGGTAATTTTAGAGGCAAATGACAACTCAGGACAGCCGGTAGAAATACTGAATAATGGCGGAAGCAATAAGTATATTTTCGAGGATAACGGCAGCTTTGCATTTGAAATTTGTGATGCTGCAGGCAATAAAGATACGGTAAATGCAACCGTCCGTACTATAGACAAAGAAAGCCCTGAAGCAACTGTGGTTTATACTTCCGGTAACAAGAGCTGGAATACTGCAGAAGATGAAAAATGGACCAATGAAAATGTTGAAGTAACTATAAAAACAACTGATAATTCAGGACAGCCGGTAGAAATACTGAATAATGACGGAAGCAATAAGTACATCATTGAGGAAAACAGAAGCTTCACATTTAAAATTCGCGATGCCGCAGGTAATGAAAGTGAAATAACTGTAAAAGCAAGCAAAATCGATAAAGAAATGCCTAATCCGGTAATCACATATAATACACAGGAGTGGACTAATGAAGATGTAACAGTATCCATTGATTTTGATAATGAAACAGAAGCTGTGACCATATTAAATAACGGCGGAAGCACTTCTTATAAATTTACAGAAAATGGCGCATTTACATTCCAGTTTGAAGATGCCGCAGGCAATAATGATGAAATTACTGTTGTTGTAAATAACATAGACAAAGCTGCACCCCAGGTTGATGAATTGTGGTATTCAACAACAGAGCCTACAAACGGCAAGGTAAGAGTTAAGGTTTATGTAAATGAAACCGTTAAATTTTCAACTGATAATGGAGAAGACAATTATACATTTGGAGAAAATGGTTCACATGAATTCAGGTTCATAGACAAAGCAGGAAATGAAAGTTCAATTACAGCCGAGGTCAGCAATATAGACAGAGAAGAACCTAATGTATGGATTGAATACAGTACTGTAGAAGTGACTAAAAATAATGTGGTTGCCACATTAATGGCGGACGAAAAGATATATGTCATAAACAATATAAACAAGAATCAGTATGTGTTTACTGAAAACGGAACATTCACTTTCATTTATGAAGATTTGGCAGGCAATGGCGGAGAAATAACCGCAACAGTTGCAAACATCGATGCCGCATCACCGAATATTACTTTAGAGCTGAGTGAAACGGAGCCTACTCAAAATGACGTTACCGTTACAATCACTTCAGATAAGGAAATTACTCCTGTTAACTATACAGGCAATACAGTTGTGTTTACTGAAAACGGGATAAAATGGCTCAAGGCATTGGATTCATTCGACGAAGAATTCTATTTTAGAGTTGAGGTTGGCAATATCGACAGAGAAGTACCAAAGATTGAATTTTCTAAAGGAGAGAACCTTGTTATTGCAAAGGGCGCAAATTTTGACCCTCTGAGCGATGTTATCATAACAGATAATTTAGATGAAGAAATAAGCGGAAAACTAAATGTAACTCATAATGTGGACGTAAATACGGAGGGAGAATATTTAATCACATATACCGCTTCAGACTCTGCAGGAAACAGTGTGAACATTGTGCGTACAGTCAAGGTGGTTAATCCGGATGAGTTTACCGTATTTATCAATACATCTGAAGCCAAAGAAACTGAAATAGTTACGCAAGGGAAGGGCATCAGCCTGGAGCTTTTCGGGATTGAAGGCAATCATATTGTTAAGTGGCTTAAAGGAAAGAAAAACAAAGGAGACTTTAAAGAGTGTGAAGTATATTGCGAAGGTGGTTATCTGCAAATAGAAGAAAGCGGCTACTATACTTTATTAATTCAAGATCAGGAAAGAAATACAAAGCTGCTGAACGTCTATGCTATACACAGCAATTAACATAGAAAAATAAGGAGGGAAGTTGAAATGAAAAGATCGGTAAAAAAATATGTTGCTGTTCTTGTTTTAATAGCAATACTGTCTACGACCATAGGAAATACCGCTTATGCCATTGCAGAAAGTATAGAACCACTGGTTGTGAGTAATGATTTTATTGAGTATACAGTAAACAGAGATGATGCAAGATTCAGCATAAGAACCAGTGAAGGGTCTCCGTGGAGAGATAATGATTCAAATAAACAGCTGCTGTATCAGAACAAAATTCCGGAAACATCTTTTACAACCTTTAAAATAGATGGCGAGGACTATATATATGGAAACAGCTACGGATTTTTAGGAGGCGACGGAAATTTTATTTCAAATGTCTCAAATAACGGATATGTCAATCAATCCACATGGAAAATGAAAGGTGTAGAGATAACACAACAGCTTCAGTTATATGAAGACAAATCCAATCCTTATGTTGGAAATGTGAAAATAACCTATACAATAAAAAATACAAATGCTGCGAAAACAGAAATAGGTACCAGGATACTTCTGGATACTATGCTTGGAGCCAATGATGCTTCACCTGTTGTATTGAACGGTCAGTCTCAGTTTATTAATTTGGAAACAGATTTAAAGGGAAAGAATGTGCCTGAGTATTGGAGAGCTTCAGATGACCCTTTGGCACCAAAGGTTTTGTCCTATGGGTTTCTGGATGGTTGGGGAAATAAAAAGCCTGACAGAATGATTATAGGTCATTGGGACGGGTTATCAGAATCAAAATGGGACTATGCAGTAGATTCGGGCTTAAACTTTACGACTTCAAAAAATTCTTATAAGTCAGCCGACAGTGCAGTTGCCTTATACTGGCAGCCTGTTTCGGTGGGGCCGGGAGAAGAAATAATTTGTGAAACCTTTTATGGATTAGGCAATTTTTATACTACGCAGGAAGAAGCCAATTACGGATTACAGGTTTTTGCACCGGAAAAGCTCACCTTAAACGGAAGTAAGGACGGATATAACGAAGAAACATTTAATATCAGTGTTGAAATTGACAATAGCATTATGGATGCAAAACAATTAACCAATATGGAAATTTCTTTAGGAATTACAGACGGACTTGAACTGGATGCTGCAGATGAAGAAATAAAAACCATTGATACACTTAATACAGGCGAGATAAGAACCGTTTCGTGGACGGTTAAGGCTCAGCCTCAGGATATATTTAAGGTATCACAGTATGTTGTTACGGTGACGGCAGACGGACTTCAGGACGAAGTCCGTGGGGGTTATACGATCCTTCCTGCATTGTCCGGAGAACCGCCTCAGGTACAATTGCTCAGCATAACTCCTAATAAAGTTTATTATGAAGAAGATGAGAAAAATATAACTTTGAACGGGAAAGGTTTTGAAATGTTGAAAGCGTCTAATGACTGGGATGTTAAAGTGAAAAGAAACAGAGATCAGAAAAGTAAAATAATACCTCAGTCCTGTATTACCGTCAGCGATGACAACAATATCAAAATCGTAACAGACAATAATTACTGGGATGAATCATTTAGTAATGAATCTGGTGGGTATACTATTATCTTAGATGCAGATCAGTATGGCACTTTTACAAAAAATCTCATCCTTACAAAGGATAAGGCCTATATTTCGAGGGCCTATGGTGTGCTGCTTGTTATAGGTAAAAACATAAGCTCTCAAAGGTCGGGGGATTTTGAGACAGGTGATGAGATCTATGAAATTGTGACTGCATCAGATGATTATGATAAAGAAAGTTATGAAGCAGTTTTAAATGCAAACAGCCAATATTACAGAGATAATCAGGTTTTACTGGAGTTTAAAGGGGATATTAAAGAATATATAACTGATAATGGTAAGCAATACTATATTCAGCCTGGATGCTATATCAATTCTGTTATAGAGTATGGGACAAATGATGTATTGAAATTCTTATACGGTGAAGCATCTCAAAATATTATTATAAAAGAAGATATTGGTGATAACGGTAATAAACAGGGGATCAACATTAGCGGTAGTGGGATGCTGTCTATACCAGGTTTTCCTTTTGTCCAAGGTAATTTCAAAATAGAGCTTGATAATGGAACACGATATTCCTTGGATGCTGATGACGATAATGATGAAGCGTCTATAGAAGTAAACTGGGATGTTATGGAAGGCTTAAAATATCTGTCCTACGTAGGTATTTTTCCGGTTAAAATAAAAAATGCTGTCATTGGTGATAAGTCTGTCTCCTTTGGAGGAAGTGCCTACCTGAATCTTGGCGGAAATATATACAGCAGTAAAGATGATGATAACAATAACAATGATACAAGTGATGATGAGGATATTAAGGATTATGATGACAAATTCAGTGACTCGGCAGCTATAGGGCTTGCTATCAATGAGCTGAAATTTGGATACAGAAACTCTTCTTCTCTTTTCGGTCCGGCAAATGAGTATGGCTTTATAGGCATTAACGCAGAAGGGAAAGCCGGTATGCCTGACAACATGATTCCCGGATTGGATTTTGGTGCGGAGGGAAGTGTTTTGGTCAACACCTTAGATAATATTTATACGGTGGATATAGAGGTGAAATTTGCGGTCGTAGAGTTTAAAGGACTGATATCCTTAAGATTTATAGACGGTACCTACCCTATTCCGGACAGCATTGTAGGTTATGTGGGTGGAGAGCCGGGAATTCCTATCATCCCTGTGGCACCTGTTGTATATATAACCGGAGGAGGATTAGGATTTGAAAATCTATATGATACCGTTACACTTAATTTTGAAAGGTTGCCTCCGTTAAAGCTGATGTTTACAGGTTCTGCACAGGTGCTAAAGGTTTTTGAAGGTAATGAGATAACTCTGGCCGTATCGCCGAGAGGCGTTAAGCTGTCAGGAGATTTAACCATATTGAAGCTAGATTTATTCAAGGATATTCATGGTGAAATGGAATTTGGCGATGGAGAAGGCATATATATTGAATTTGGCGGCGGCATAAATGTTTTTGATACTCTTGTGGGTGAAGTAAGTATAGGCGGTGGTTATGACGAGTCATATAGTGGAGTATTAGGGCCCATTATCCTGTACGGAAAAGGGAAAGTGGCCGTGCAGGTGCCGGGATGTGTACCGGTTGTCGGAGGAAAAGAATTGTTGGGAGCAGAGGCGGAAATCAGCACAAAGCACATCTTTGCAACAGCCGCATTCTTAGACATACCGGTTGCTGTAGAATATGTATGGGGAGATACTGCTCCGACAGTAATAGCAGATGCTTCCGGTTTACCCAGATCATCCTTAAAAGGTATCGCACAACAGACCTTCTATAACGAAGAAACCGGAGAAGCTGAAGGCACAATGATCTTTGGAAGCAATATTAAAAGAATCGCTGCCTCAAAGTATATGTTTGCATACGACGGTGATATTTCATCATTTATGTATGAAAAACCTATTATAACAGCCGGATTGGATAATACGTACAACATTACAATTGATAATCGGGATGCCGTCATATTTGAAGTGTCATATGACGGTGACATTCCGGAATTAGAGGTATATAAGCCGGACGGCAGTCCATATGAATTGGTTGAAGATAAAAATTACACAGTGCAGGTGATATCAGCAGAAGAAAGTCAATCAGGTTTCGAAGAAAAGAGAGTCGGTATAACGGCAGTAAATCCTGAAAATGGTGATTGGACTATTAAGTCTGACAAAGATGTGAATGTTGCATTGCTAGATGTTACAATCCCGCCATCTTTAGACAGTCTATCAGTTGAGTCCGTGGGAGATGACCATACATTTAAAGCTTCATGGCAGGCGAGTCACGTTAATGACGAAAAAATAGCCTTATATCTTTGCGAAGAAGAAGGAGATATAGGAAGAAAAATCATTGATGATATAAATGTGAATGCAGGTACCTATACCTATACTTTACCTGACAGTACAGCATCAGGCAGCTATTATATAAGGGCGGTACTTTATAATGACGATACCAATTATGACAGTATAACAGGTGAAGACCCTATTACGGTAATAGATGAATATCAGCCGTTGGCGCCTGAAAGCATACAGGTTGAATCCTCAGGAAATGGTGCATTTAAAGTGAGCTGGGATCAGGAAGGCAATGTAGACGGTTACTATATTGAGATTAAAGATGAAAACGGGAATGCGCTAGAAGGTGTGGGCGCAGTGGAAATTGAAGGGGATATGAAGGAAGTCTATGTAGGCGGCACATATAGAGACACAGACGGTAATCTTATGGGAATGGTGCCAGGAGAGAATTATATGGTTTCTATGGTCTCCTATAAAAAAGTGAATGAGGTAACTCACTATAGCAATGAAGTGTTGTCACAGCCAATTTATCTCCCGGATCCTCAGCCGCCTGAACTTGCTTTTGATATTCGTACCGATGAAGGGGATGTTAAAGTATCTCAGAGCACAAGCGGAAAGTATATCTATACAGTGAATCAATCGGAAATTAATCTATTTATTGAATCAGATCAGCAGGTGGAAGCACAAATCATATTAAACGATGAATTACTGGTGACTGCAGAAGGAAAAGAAATCAATAAAAAGATTGACTTAGAAGAAGGGGAAAATTTAATACAAGTCAATGCGACAAATGACAATGGTGATACTTCTATATACGGTGTAACGGTAAGATGTGATACGACAGCTCCCGAATTAAAGGTTGACGAAATAGAAACGGTATATATAGACGGAGAAGAAAAAATTAAAATTAGAGGGATTGCAGAGCTTGGCAGTACTGTATCGGTAAACAAAGAAGCTGTTGAGGTCGATGATGAAGGTATATTTGAAACTTATTTATCAATGAAAAATGAAATGAAAAAAGATATAAACATTACTGCAGAGGATCAGGCAGGTAATATAACCACCTATAATTCAAAGATATATAATGAAGATATAAGTGATTTAGACCGGGTGGAAATAAGATCAGATAATATGGAGAATGCGGGGGATGAAGAAAATGAAAATTCAGCATCACTGGAAGGATATATTGGAAAAACAGTAGAATTAGAGCTGCACTGTATAGATAATCAGGATAATGAGTATTTATTGGATTCTGAAGATGTGCAATGGGATATTTTAGCCGGAGAAGGTGTCGGAGATATTTCTGAAACAGGTGTTTTAAGTCTAAAGCAAGAAGGAGATATTATTGTAAAGGCATCCTATTACGTTTCAGATGAATATGCTTTTGAGGATGCATTAATAGTCAGTGCAATTGAAAATACTCAGGGAGATGATCCCTCAAGCGGTGATACTGATGGTGAGGACTTTACCCCGATACCTGAAAAAAATGATAAAAAATCATCAAGCAGAAGCAGTATAGACAGACAGCTGGAGAATATCCTTAAAAACTTAATAGGAAACGAAAAAAATATGAGTGTTCTTAAAAAGGAATGGATTACAGGTGAGGTTAATATAACCGTAAAAGGTGATGAGAATATGAGTATCACTATCCCAAGACAGAATTTAGAGAATAAAATTGGATTAGGTATATGGAAAATTAACGATACCTCAGAATATAAAAAGGGAAATATAGAATTTTTAAGTGATATATATGAGATTATATTAGATCAGAATGGTTTGCTGGAGAAATCAGCAATTCTAGAAATAAGCTATGACCCTGATAAGGTTGATAATCCTGAAGAGCTGGCTATATACTGGTTTAATGAAGAGAAAAACAGGTGGGAATATGTAGGAGGAGAGGTTGATAAAAAGAATCATACTGTTACCGTCATACTAAATCATTTCAGTAAATATTGTTTGATTTATAATTCTGATTTAAGAAGGTTTGAGGATATTGAAGGGCGATGGTCAAAAGATATTATTTATAGCCTGGCTTCATTGGGGATTATTAATGGCGTAGAAAAGAGAGACGGATTCTATTATGAGCCGGAGAGACATATTACAAGACAAGAATTTGTGAAATTGCTTATTGAAGCTTCAGGTATTGAAACCGCCTCTTCAGCAACACTTCAAGGATATAGTGACAGTGAAAGTATACAGGAATGGGCAATTCCTTATATGAAAGAAGCAGTGAGCAAAAACTTGGTAACGGGTATCAGAGAGGCAGATGGTGTGTATATGAAACCTCTAAGAGATATAACTCGCGCAGAAGTGGCTGTAATTGCTGGGAGAGTGTTAAAAATTCAAAATAAAAATAATGAAATAACTGCATTTACGGATGATAATGATATACCTGGCTGGGCAAAATCTTATGTTAAAATGCTCAATGAGAAGAGTATCATAACAGGTTATTTAGATAATACATTTAGGTCTTATAACCCTATAACTCGTGAAGAAGCTGCAACAATTATATTAAAATTAATAGAGGAATTAGAATAATTATTATCTTCAAATAATTAAGCCTCTTTCTTAGCATTAGCTAAGAGAGAGTGCTTTTAATAATTTAATAATTTGCAAAAATATTTCTTATTGTAAAATTATGATAAAAATAAGTTGTAATTGTAATAAATTTTTTTGAAATAGATATTGACATTGTTGCAATGTCAAGGTATAATTATCGATTTGACATTGGTTCCTGTTTAGTGTATACTAAAGAATAGGGAGGTAGTAACATGTTTAAGTTAGGAGACAAAGTAGTATACCCGATGCATGGTGCCGGTGTTATTGAAACAATGGAACAAAAGGAAATACTTGGTGAAGTTAAAAAATACTATGTTCTTAAGATGCCTATTGGAGAAATGAAGCTCATGATACCTGTAGACAACGTAAACAATATCGGATTAAGAAATATTATAGATACAGAGGCAGTAGAAAAAGTCTATAAAATTCTAAAGCAAAGTGCCGAACTCAACGATTCAAACTGGAATAAAAGATACCGGGATAATATGGTTAAGATGAAGACAGGAGATATTTTCGAGGTCGCCAAGGTGGTAAGGGATTTGACCTTTCGGGACAGAGAGAAAGGATTGTCAACAGGTGAAAAGAAAATGCTTGTAAGCGCAAAGCAGATGCTTGTAAGTGAAATAGCTCTTTCAACTAATAAAGATGGCAAGAATATACAGGATTATTTGGATAATATCATTAATGAGGATGCGTTAAAGCAATAACAGATAAGATAATGCTTTAGCGCATTTTCTTTTTCCCTTAAAATTAAGGTAAAATTAATAATAAATATATATAATTTGAAGAAAATAGTATAGCCAAATAACAAAAAATATGATACATTAAATAATGTAGCAATATATGGGTATACTGTAAAGGAGGTGATTACATGATAGATAAAATAATAAAGGCGGTTATTACTGTAATAGGAACATTGCTAGGTGTTTTTACTGGGGTGCTTCTAAACCAAAACGGTCTTCTTAATTTTACGGAATTTCAAAATGTTTTAGTAATCATTGGTATCAGTTTAGTATTTGGAATTATATTTTTTCTTTTATCAACCAGAATCAAAAAAATTGGTCTAAAAGTAGTTGGGGCTTTTGAAACGGAGCTGCTTAAATTTTCTACCATGGATATTATTTGGGGAGCTTTGGGACTTATAGTGGGATTTATTATTGCTTTCCTAATCAGTCAGCCATTTGCTGATATTAAGTATGTGGGCACAATTATTTCAATTTTGTCTTATTTAATATTTGGATATTTGGGAATCAAAATTTCCACAAGAAAAAAAGACGATGTAATATGGCCGCAAATAAACTTAAAAAAGTCGACTGTTTCAAAAAAACAAGATAAAAGTTCAAAGAAAGAAATAATTTTACCAAAGATACTTGATACCAGCGTAATAATAGACGGAAGAATTTCTGATATCTGCAAGACCGGATTTATTGAGGGAACGTTGGTTATACCTGAATTTGTTCTTAAGGAATTAAGACACATTGCTGATTCTTCAGACAGCCTCAAAAGAAACAGAGGAAGAAGAGGATTGGATATTTTGAATATTTTGCAAAAAGATGATGCCGTGCATGTTGTTATTGAATCAAAAGATTATGGAGATAATATAGAAGTTGATGTAAAGCTTTTGAAGCTTGCTAAAGAGCTTGGAGGCAAAGTCCTGACAAATGATTTTAATTTGAATAAGGTTGCTGAATTCCAAGGAGTTGAAGTATTAAATATCAATGAACTGGCTAATGCTGTTAAGCCTGTTGTTCTTCCCGGAGAAGAAATGACTGTAATGGTTGTCAAGGATGGTAAAGAATCAGGGCAGGGTCTGGCATATCTTGATGACGGCACAATGATTGTCGTGGAAGGCGGTAAAAAATGCATTGGAGATTCCGTTGTTGTAACAGTAACCAGTGTGCTTCAGACAGCAGCAGGGAGAATGATTTTTGCCAAGCTTAAAAATGTAATAAACAAAGCGGTATAGAGGAAACAATCCTGATATAGCGTGGATAAAATTAAAATGAAATATGAAAAAGATAGTTGGGTATTATATTCAGCTATCTTCTTTTGTTATGCAAAAAACCGTTCGCAAACATTCCGGTGACGGACCTTAGAATAAAGCTTTAATGGTTATTTTTTGCAATTAAAGCTTCTTATATGAAATAACTTTTTATGATTGACAGAACATCTACTGTGCGGTACAATGTAGTTAGCTATTATGCGGTACAAGGTAGGTGAAATACATGGTAGATAGGTCACAATTATTAAGAGGCACATTAGAAGGATGCATAGTGAAAATAATTGGTGATGAAGAAACATACGGGTATGAAATAATATCCCGCTTACAGGATTATGGTTTTGATGATGTAAGAGAAGGAACAACCTATCCTATTTTGGTAAGACTTGAGAGGAAAAAAATTATAACATCCAAATACAAAGAATCTCCGCTTGGTCCGAAAAGAAAATATTATTTCTTAACTGAAACAGGGAAAGAATTTTTAAATGAATTTCAATTGGTGTGGAATGATGTAAAAAAGTCCGTTGATAAAGTATTGAAAGGGGAATAATTATGTTTATGAATGAAATGATCTTACTTAAAAAAGAAAATGAAGCACAAATAAAAGCTTTAAGGGATGATGATGTCCAGACCATAAAGGATATCATGAAAGGTATGAGTATATTTAAGGTTAATTCTTATGATGCACAAGTAATCAAAAGAGATTTGATAGGGATGGCGCAGGAATTTGAATTAAGAAACAAAACCTTATATGATGCCATTGGGAGTGATGTAAAAGGGTTTGCACATGAGATTATAAAAAATAGCGGAGGACCGTGTAAGTTTGAAATATTTTTAGGCTTTCTATTAAAGTTGACAGGATATTTTTTTGCTTGGTTTTTAGCATTATCTTTTGGAGCCTATGGAGGAGAATTAGGTTGGAGCGTTGATCCAATAATATTTTTATTTTACTTTTCAGTCGTAATACTAAGTTTCATAACAGAAGGCTTGGTAGCACCTATATTTAGCATGGAAAAAGGATTTAAGAAAGAATGCGGTTCAATAATCCCCATAGTGTTATTTTTAGTTGTAACAATTATATACTTTTTTCTATATGATAATCAGAAAGTAATGGAAATTGATGTAGGTTATATAATGTTTGTATCAGGATTAACATATCTGATAGCAAAATATTTGAATTTTAAGAACATTCGTAAATTAGCAATTAATAAAAAGAATTTTATACAGGATCTTAGTTGATTGGTTATTAAGTTAATAAATTACAAGAGACTGTATAAAGTTTCGTGTAAATGGTAATACTAACCATAAAAGGGAGGATATATTATCATGAAACACGAAACTTTTTTACGCGAAGAAAAAACACAGGAATTGGCAAAGCTTTTAGCAAAGAATTGCGAAAGCTTA
>JAHDLA010000012.1 GCA_018436705.1 Sedimentibacter sp. | reverse complement strand
TTTGACTGTTTTCTGAGTTTTTATTGGAATTTCAATGATTTTATAAGTTTTACCTAAAATACCATTTATCAATTTATAATAAAATATTTTAATTCATAAATATGAAAACCCGCTAAAATAGCGGGTTTGTCATTAATCTGAGAGGGCATAAGCCCTCTTATATTTACTTTTTCAGTGGTGGAATTGGCGGTATTAAACCCATATGAGCAATTTTCTCATCATCCAATTTGAATTTTTCTATTACAACAGGGTTTTCAGTTGAACGCCATGAATACCAGCACTTTTCACAAACATACACTTCCCATGCATTGTCTTTCGGAGCATCGGTAATTTTTTTAATTTTATCCGACTCACAACGTGGACACTTCATAATAATTACCTCCTTATTAGTTGTTAAGATTTTTTATTAACTCTTTTAATTTTTCTTCCCACTGATCAGTTCCAGCAGGCGGTTCCAAAATTTGTGTTTCTCTAGGATTTGGTTCTGGCGGAACAGGAGTAGTTGCATCTATTATCATTTTAGTATGCATTCCCGGAGGATTTGTTGATGGATCAAGAGGCATACCAGGGCAGTTTTCAATTATTGAAACGTCCTTGCTTGGATGAACTCTTGTAGTTAATGCCCACATAACCTGTTCCAGATTGAATGGGTCAACAAATTCATCAACAACTATTACAATCTTTGAATAAGGCATTCCGTGAGGAGTTGACAGCAATCTAAATGCAACACCCTTAGCATATCCTCCGTAACGAACCTTTGTAGATATAATAGCTCCTATACCATGAGTGTACATAGCGTTAACAGCAACAACTTCCGGCATTGTTTCTTTTAACTGCTTATATAACGGAACGCTTGTATTTAATGCCATCAAGTAATCAATTTCAGTCCAAGGAATACCTAAGTACAGATTTTCAAATATTGGATTTGTTCTATGTGTTATCCTATCTATTTGAACTTCACACTGCAATCTTGATCCTGAATAAGAACCAGGGAATTCTCCAAAAGGTCCTTCAACAGTTCTTACTCTTGGAATTATATGTCCTTCCAAAACAACCTCTGAACCTGCAGGAACATATAAATGATCATATAAATCTGATTTAACTATGTCTGTTGGCACTCCATCCTGCAATGCCCCTACAAATTCATATTCATTTTGGCTATAACCAACAGGAGTACTTGCCATGAAAGTAACTAACGGGTTATTACCAATTGTAATAGCTATAGGAAGCTCTTTGTTTTCTGCTTCTGCTTTTTCTAACTGCACTGCTATATCATGCATTGAAAGAGCCTGTATTCCAACTCTGTCCTTATCCTTTACCTGAATACGGTATGTTCCAACATTTAGCTTGTTGAAATCATCTGGAAATTCAGGATCTGCTGTTACTACAGATGCCTTTGATATATAGAAACCGCCATCCTGATCATTTATTCTGTACAACGGAAGAACATCAAACAAATTAATATCTTTATCAATAACATTTTCCTTACATGGTGCTTCTTCCCTTTTTACTACATTAGGCGGCACTGGGAACTTATCCCATCTTTTGTTTAATTCATAGAATTGATCCTTTGTTGATGTGTTCTTGTCAAGTCCAAGCATAAGAGCATGGTTTTGCCACGATCCGTGAACATTAGTTACTACGCTATGCTTGTATCCTTTGACTTTTTCAAACAGTACTGCCGGTTGGTTTTTGCCTAAATTTGAAGCGGCACGTCCTGCTGCGGCAATGTCCGGTTCTGGGTTAACTTCTTCTTTCACCCTTACAAGCTGACCTTCTGCCTCAAGCACTTCTAAGAATTCTCTTAAATCCTTATAAACTTTAGCCATTGTAAACCTCCATAATTTTGTATATGTTAATTATATAACACTAAAGTCCACAATCTGTATCAACTAACGGTTTATATCATCAACTTAATTTTTATATCAAAAAACGCAGAAAATATTTTTTCCGCGTTTTAGAGATATTTTTAATTTATCTTATATATCATTTTTAAAAGAAATCACGTATTCTAAATTTCTATTTCATAAAATTTTCAATATCATTAACAGTTTTAATAATATCGCTAGAGAGATTTATTATGCCTTTTTTAGTAACCCATACATCATCCTCTATTCTTATGCCTATGCCTTCTTCCTTAATGTAAAGACCCGGCTCAACAGTGTACACATTGTTTTCCTGCATAGTTTTGTTCCTTCTTCTCAAATCATGTACATCTAGTCCTAAAGGATGACCTATGCTGTGATAGTAATATTTATCTACATCTGCATCTTCTCTGATAATATTCAAAGCTTTCAGCCCCTTTGCAAAATGCTTTTTAACCGCATCATTAACAGCAATTTCTGAAGCACCCACATGCATGGCATCCATGGTTACATCCTGTGCCTCCAATACTATATTGTATATATCTTTTTGCCTCTGGCTGAATTTTCCGTTTGCAGGGTACGTTCTTGTAATATCTGAAGCATAGTTGTTGGATAGGGCTCCTAAGTCAAGAAGTATCAAATTTCCGTCCTTTATTTTTTGTTTCAGGTCTATGTAGTGCAAAATTACCGCTCTTTCGCCAGATGCTCCAATTGTCTTAAAGCTTGGTCTTGACCCCCTGAGTTGTAACTGGTACTCAAAGTCTGCTTTAACCTGGTATTCAAATTTCCCTGGCTTCAAATTCTTCATTACAAATTCCAATGCTTCCTTTGTGTAACCTATTGCAGTCTTAATTTCATTCACTTCATCTTCTGTTTTGGAGCTTCTTAGCTCAATCATCAAATCAAGCGAATTTTTTATATTAACAGCTGGGAATTGATTTTTCATCCAATGTGCAAGCTTTCTGTAGTGGTCATAGGATTCATCTGCACCTGTTATATATGAAAATACATATACATTGTCCGGCCTGTCAGGAGACGAAAGTTTTTTTGCAAACTGATCCATAAATTCATTTTTATTCTGAATTGATTTTATACCTGATACCTGAGTAGCTTCGTCTTTTCTCATTAAAATTCCGAACCATTTTTCAAAGTGCTCGTCAACAGGAGGAATATACAAAGTTTCTGTAATCTTCCCATTAATTTTTTCAATTAAAAGTATCATGTCTTCTCTATCTATTCCTGTAAGATAGAAAAAATTTCTATCCACTGAAAAGTCATACAATTGATCAGCGCTTTCCCTTGGTGCTCTGCCGGAAAAAAACACCGCAGATGAACAATCCTCCATTCTTTCAGAAAATCTCATCCTGTTGTTAACAAAAAAATTTGTGTCCATTATAAATCCTCCAATATTATTTTCAATAATTAAAAAATTCATATATAATAAATTTCATATTTTTTATGAAAGTACTCCTCATATCCAATTCTTTGACCTGCCAGCTGCTTTTTGCCATCCACTGTAAAGTTCTTTTCTTTTTCCTTCATCCATTTTAGGTTTAAAACTTTTACTCATGCTCCAATTCTGGGAAATCTCACCTTTAGATTTCCAGAATCCTACTGCAAGGCCTGCCAGATAAGCCGCCCCCAAAGCCGTTGTTTCTGTAACTTCAGGTTTTTCAATTTTTACATTCAGTATGTCTGATTGAAATTGCATCAAGAAATTATTTGCCGTAGCACCACCATCTACCTTCAATGCTGTTAAATTTATACCTGAATCATCTATCATAGCCTCAATAACATCCTTTGTCTGATATGCAATAGATTCCAGTGTAGCTCTTATTATGTGATTTCGATTTGTTCCTCTAGTAAGCCCTACAATTGCACCTCTTGCATACATATCCCAATATGGAGCTCCCAAGCCTGTAAATGCAGGAACAACGTATATTCCGTTGCTGTCACTTACCTTTTTTGCAAAATATTCGGAATCGACGGCATCATGTATTATTTTTAATTCGTCCCGCAACCATTGAATTGCTGCACCGGCAACAAAAATTGAACCCTCCAAGGCATATTCGACTCTTTCGCCTATTCCCCATGCAATGGTAGTCACCAGGCCGTTATGAGATTTTACTATTTTTTCACCTGTATTCATAAGCATGAAACAACCTGTTCCGTACGTGTTTTTAACCATTCCCTCCTGAAAACAAAGCTGACCGAACAAAGCTGACTGCTGATCGCCTGCGATTCCAGATATAGGAATTTCTATACTGAATACTTCTTTATTTGTTTCTCCGTAAAGTTCCGATGACTGCCTTACATCAGGCAATACCGACGAAGGTATATTAAGAGTGCTTAATATTGTTTCATCCCACTTCAGCTCTTTAATATTATATATCATAGTTCTGGAAGCATTTGAATAATCTGTTATGTGCAATCTGCCTCCTGTAAGATTCCAAACCAGCCATGTATCTATTGTTCCAAACAATATATCTCCTTTTTCAGCACTTTCTCTTACACCCGGCACATTGTCAAGAATCCATTTAATTTTCGTCCCGGAAAAATACGCATCTATTACAAGACCTGTAGTATCATTTATATAAGGTTCAAGTCCTTCCTTTTTCAACTCATCACATATCTCTGACGTCTGCCTGCTCTGCCATACGATGGCATTGTACACAGGTTTGCCCGTATTCTTATCCCACATTACCGTAGTTTCACGCTGATTTGTTATTCCAATGCACGATATTTCAGATGGATCAATGTTTGCTATTACCTCTTTAGCAGCATTTAATTGCGTTTCCCAAATTTCTACCGGATCGTGCTCCACCCATCCCGGCTTTGGGTATACCTGTCTGAATTCATTCTGGGCTATATTTATTATTGTTCCGTTTCTATCAAAAAGTATGGCTCGAGAACTCGTAGTTCCCTGATCTAGTGCAAGTACATATTTTTTATTCATAGAATCTCCTAAAACAAATATTACTTCAATTATATACTTCAAAATTGAAATAATCAACGAAATAACAAAAAAAGTAATTTCATTCAAAGATTGTGTAAAATGTAATAAATAATACCGTTTTCTGTAATAAATCATGTATTGATTTTTATTTGACATTAATATATCATTATATAAAGCAACAAAAATAGGAGGATACTATGAAAAAAATTACTTTAGTGCTAAGTTTAGTATTAATATTAGCATTAGCACAGGCTACAGCCTTTGCACAAACTACAGATACAATTTCTGTGAGAATAGATTCTGTAGGCGTTGAATTTACAGAAGATACAGGTATGCCATTTGTAGATGAAAATGGACGAACTCTTGTTCCGTTCAGAAAAGCTCTTGAAGCTTATGGCGCAAATGTTGAATGGGACAATGACAACCGCATTGCCACAGCAGTTAAAGATGACATTACTGTGGAAGTTCCAATTGACCAAGATTACATAATAGTAAACGGAGAACAGAAAGCAAATGACACAGCAGCTAAAATTGTTAACAGCAAAACATACCTTCCAATAAGAGCTGTTGTTGAAGCCTTCGGTTCATCTGTTGAATGGGATCAGAACTTAAAGACAGTCGTTATAACTACTGAGCCTATTGATGCTGAAACAATCTTAAAAGAAGCTACCAACAAATCATATGACTGGAAAAACTATGATGCCGATATACTGGTAAATATGTCAATACCTGTTGCAGATGATGCAGGAAGCGTTCAAACAGTAGATATGGATATGAAAATGTATATGACTATATTTATGGATCCGGCATTAAAGGCAAAGATTAATTCAAGCATCGTAATGAATGTGATGGATCAGGAAATCACTCAGCCTGTAATGGACATGTACTTGGCTTCTGATGACACATCTTTCACTACATATATTGGAACAAAAGGTGAGGATGGTTCTACAACATGGATGAAATCTGCATATGAAGACGAGATGTTTTCTGATTTGCTTAAATACAACGCTGAAACACTAAAAGCAAATAAAGAATTATCAGAAAAATACACCAAAGATATAAAATATTTCGGAAAATATGAAGATGAATCAGGCAAGTCAATGCTGAGAATGCAATATACACTTTCAAACGAAATTTTCAAGGATATCTTCGGAGAATATATTGACGAAATGTCTGCTTCAGAAAACGAGCAGGATATATTAACTGCAGAAATGATTAAGGGACTTGCAGACGGAGGAATCGGAGATTTAGTATACATCGTATATATTGACGAAGAGTCAGGTGAAATTGTTAAATATGAAGCTGATTTAGGCAGCCTTGTACTTTCTATGATGGATAATATGACTGCTATGATGGGAGAAGTACCTCAGAGCGAATTGGAAATGCTGAAGCAAATGAAAGCAACAATGCAAATGGAAATAAAAAATATTAATGAAGCAGAGGACTTTGAAATTCCTGAAGAAGCTCTGAATGCAACTGATATATCAGAGATGATGCAGGAACTTGAAGATCAGATTGAAGCTGAAGCTGAAACTGATGTTGAAACTGAAACTACTGAATCTGAAGAAGATACAATTCAATAGATTTTAAAGCGGGTCACTTAAAAGTACCCGCTTTTTGTTTCCATATTTTTTTAATTTAATAAAGTTATTTTGTATGGTAATATTATTGATATCACTATAATCGGAGTAAAAGCATGAATAAAATATTAATACTCATAATAACTTTAGTATTGTCGGGCTGCTCATTGATATCGTCACCACAGGATACAGATGGAGGAAACGATACTTTTGTTCCGCCGGCAGAAGAATCCACACAGCAGCCGGAACATGAAGAGCCTGAAAAAGATTCTCAACAGAAAGATACAGGCATTTTTAACAAATACAGACAACAGGCATTAAACATATTAGGCTCAATGTCAACAGAAGAAAAAATCGGACAAATGTTCCTTGTTAGATGCCCGGATGAAGAACAAATTGATTATTTTCTTTCAATGAAGCCGGGCGGCTTTATATTGTTTGGAAAAGATTTTTTACAGAAAACAGAAGAACAGGTAACAGAAAATATAATCTACTATCAGAAAAGCAGCAGCATACCTATGATAATAGGCGTTGATGAAGAGGGAGGAACAGTAGTAAGAGTAAGTTTAAATCCACTTCTTGCCGCTGAAAAGTTCAAATCTCCTCAAGAGCTTTATGCAATAGGAGGATTTGAGGAAATAAAAAAAGACACTAAAGAAAAATCGCAGCTTTTGCTAGACCTTGGAATAAACTTGAATCTGGCTCCTGTTGCTGACGTTTCTGAAAACGAATCGGATTTCATAAACTTGAGAACACTAGGAAAAAACGCCGAAGAAACATCTGAGTATGTTAAAACTGTTGTCGGAGCTATGAAAGAAGCAGGCATATCTTCAACATTAAAACACTTTCCCGGATACGGTAATAACACCGATACTCATAACGGCTCAGCATACGACTCCCGTCCTTATGATCGATTTATTAAAAGTGACTTCCTTCCCTTCAAAGCCGGAATTGAAGCAGGAGCAGAAAGCATTCTTGTATCTCACAACATAATTGATGCAATAGATAAGGAACTGCCTGCCTCACTATCAAAAAATGTCATTGATATCCTGAGAAATGATTTGAATTTTACAGGAATTATAATGACAGATGACCTTTCCATGGGTGCAATAGCACAGCTTAACACTGAGCTGCCCCCTGAAGTAATGGCAGTGATTGCAGGAAATGATATGCTTATTGTAACTGATTTTGAAAGCAGCTTTAATGCATTATTAAATGCATTAGAAGCAGGCGATGTCTCTAAAGATAGAATTAATGAATCTGTATTGAGAATTCTGCAATGGAAATGTTATATGAATTTAATGTAAAAATCATCTTTGCAAAAAAAGTTCTCTTGGAAATGTCAGCATAATGATAGCCATTAGGCTGACATTTAGCTTTCTGCAATATTTATTCGTCATATTTTTCGTTCATATACTCTTTAGTAAGCTTCATCAGCTTTTGTACAACCTTCAAATTCCCGTTATCCGGCTTGCCGGACATATCTGCCCTTATTAGCTCAAGCATATCGTCAAGGCGATCTTCTCCTACTGAATCTATAAATTTTTTAATTCCGTTTTCTTTTACATTTGAAATAATTTCTTTTATATAATGATACTTAATAAGTATAGTAACTTCATCTATGAATTTCTCATCATACCCTATCCGTTTAAGTATTTTTTCGCTTTTTTCGGCCGATTTTATATGGTGTCCATAGAAATGACCTCTGCCCTTAGAGTCAATTGTAAAGCACTCAGGTTTGCTTATATCATGAAGCAGGGCTGCCATCCTCAAGTGAAGCTTTGGCTTAATTGAATCAAGGACAGCCATGGTATGATCAAGAACGTCTTTATCATGATAGGGAGTACGCTGATCAAACCCCCTCAGTTCTATCAGCTCAGGAATAATTTCCATAATTTCCTTTGTTTCTATAAGTCTATAAATACCTTTCGAAGGCTTTTCACTCATCAATATATTGTTTAAAAATTTTTTATACATATTTTCTCCTCACATGAAACTTTTTCTATGTAAATTACGTCTATTAATTTAATACTTCATTTATTTATATAATATTAAATATACTACATTAAATTAATTTATTTTTCAATACATACGCTGTCAATTAATTACACTTTATATTTTCCAAAATATAGTATATAATTGAATAAGAAATTTGGGAAGGTGATAAAATGAAAAAATACATCATAGCATTGGCTCTAAGCTCTGCATTGATAGCACATACATGCAATGTATTCGGAGCTGAATTAAATGCTGCAGGCACTAATGAATTAGAAGATATTTTATTGCAGCAATTAATCCAGTACAATCAAAATTTTGAAATAAAATATAATGGGTCATGGGACAGCATAGAGGAAATACTCAAAAATTCAGTTGATAAATATCCTCATATTAACTCTTACGTTAAATCTGTAGGATGGGATGTGACGGGCACAGCCAAGGCAAGTAAAATTGACGTGAATGTGGATTATATAATTACAAGCACTGAAAGAGCCGAAGCGGACAAGCAAATTAAAAACATTTTATCCGAAATAATAGAGCCATCCATGAATGATCATGAAAAAGTCAAAGCAGTTCATGATTACATAGTACTTCATAGTAAGTATGATGAATCCATGCAGCTGTATTCGGATTATGACCTGCTTACCCAGGGAACTTCTGTATGCAACGGCTATGCTCTTTTAACATATAATATGTTAGAAGAACTTAATATACCTGTAAAATTGGTTACAGGAACTGCAAATGGAGAGCTTCATATTTGGAACATGGTTAAACTTGGAAATTGGTGGTTTCATTTAGACACAACATGGAACGATCCTCTACCGGATGTAAACAGAGTCTCTTACAGCTACTACATGCTTACCGACAAAGAAATTCTAAAGGATCACACAATTGACGAAGGCTTAGATTTACCTGAAGCAAATAAAAATTACTATGAATATCTTAAAGAATTATCATACAATAAATTATTAATGGAAACAGGACTTGATGTATATGATGATGTAAATACCGCAAAAACAGAAAAAGATTTGTCCAATATACTCGAGTATAAAATTAGCCACAGACCATTAAGAATATCCATAAGAATCAGCAAGTCACTGTCACAAGATACTATTTACAATGCAATGTCAAAACTGCTGAGCAAGCACGACTACATATCGTTGATAAGCTATGGTCAGCTTAACAGCGACAGCACAGGCGAATATTATATTCTAAATTTATACAATACTTATAAGGAAACGCCTGAAAGCATCGTACATGATTTTAGCAAAAAAATCTATAACACAGCTACTGATGATCTCAAATTCAACGTATATGCAACGTATGGAGATAAAAAAACAAACATTACCAAAAATGTGCTTATATATCCGTACGATAGCGATGGTATAAGCATTTACAACGGTACTGTAACATTTAAGAAACCTGGTAGCTATACAATACAATTTGAATATCAGGGAATACAGGAAGCTGTAACAATTACTGCTTTAAATTCTCAGGCATTTGAATATATAACAGACAAAAAACCAGACAACCCTGTAAATGTAAAAGTATATGATCAATATATAGATTTCAGCTCTATCGATCAATGGCCCTTCATTCAGGACGGAAGAACACTGGTTCCATTAAGAGCTGTTTTTGAAGTTATGAACTGTGTTGTATCATGGGATAATGAAAAAAGTGCAGCTGTTGTTCAGTATGATGATAAAACAATAATTATTCCGTCAGACAGCAAATCCGCTTACATCAACGGCGAAGAAAACACATTGGATGTACCTGCTAGAATAGTCAACGATCGAATTATGGTACCTTTAAGATTTATTAGTGAATCGATTAATAAGACTGTTATATGGGATGATGCCGACAAAACAGTATTAATATATTAAAGGAGAAATTATTATGGAACAATTTAATTATTTTTGGGGACCGGGTATAATGTTCAGCCTGTTTCCAATTATATTTTTATTTGTATTCGGGTATATAGTTTATACAATTATTAAAAATATTCAGACAAACATGCACAATAACAAACAGCCCATAATACCTGTAGAAGCGAAAATAACTTCCAAAAGATATGATGTTACCCGCCGCCCTCATCACAGGACAGACGATATGCATTACCATACAAGCAGAACACTGTACTATGTCACATTTGAACTTACCAACGGCGAACGTATGGAATTTCAAGTTCCGTCCGGAGAGTTCGGAATGCTTGCAGAAGGCGACGTAGGAACGCTTAATTTCCAAGGCACAAGATTTATCAGTTTCACAAGATAATTAAAATAAAAAGAGGTGGATTATTTAAAAATAATCCATCTCTTCTGCTATTATTGATTCATTTTTCCTTTTAATACTTCTACTGATTTTTGCAGCTGATTGTCTGTATCGTAATATTCGTATCCGTATCCTAATGAATCTTCAGATAATTTTATTTCTATATCAGGCTCTATTCCGATGCCGTGAATATTTATCCCATTTGGAGTAAAGTACTCGGAAACAGTCATCTTAATTCCTTCGCCATCACTTCCGAATCTTTGAACTCTCTGTACAATACCCTTGCCAAATGATTTTGTTCCTATAAGAGTTGCTCTTTGGGTATCCTTCATGGCTCCTGCCATAATCTCAGAAGCACTGGCACTTCCCTCGTTTATAAGCATGACAATCGGTATATTCTCAGCATTTGCATCCGATTTAAAATATTCAGTTTCTCCGGATTTAGTCTTAGTGTAGGTTACTATTCCTTCGCCCATGAACATATCAGAAATATCAACTGTTGCATCAATTATTCCACCGGGATTATATCTAAGATCAATTACAAGTCCCTTCATGCCCTGATTTTTAAGCTCTGCATATGCTGTCTTGAAATCCTCTGCTGTATGCATATCAAATGTTGTAATTCTAATGTAGCCAGTTCCATCCTCAAGCATTGCCTGCTTTATTGTTTTAATCTTTATTTTTTCTCTGTTAACAACAACGTCTGAAACATCGCTTGTATTATCATCTTTAAGGCGCTGTATTGTCAGAGTTACGCTGGTTCCGGGCTCCCCCTTCATAATACTTACCGCTTCGTCAATTTTATCCGCAGTAAATTCGGTTCCGTTAATTCCGATAATTTTATCTCCTGTCTTTAACCCTGCTTTTTCGGCCGGAGTATCTTCAATCGGTGATACTATCAATATTTTATTATCATCACTTGCAGTTATATATACACCAATACCTTCATATGTACCCTCAGTATCCTGCATAAGTGCTTCAAATTCTTCCTTGGTCATAAACTGCGTATACGGGTCTCCCAAGGCTTTCAGTGTGCCTTCCAATGCTCCTTCAAGCATTTTTCCCTCATCAGCCTCATAAAGGAAATCCCTCTGTGCAATTTTCATTACACTTTCTTGCTTTGCATACTTTTCATATATTTCTTTCATTTCAGTGTATGCTTCATCAGATAAAACTACCCTTTGCCCTACTTCAACTAAAAATACATTTCCCAGTGAAAGAGTCAAAAAAGCAGTTACAAAAAAAACCACGATAATCGTAAGAATATATTTTTTCTTAGATACCATATACTCACTCCTGACAATTAAAGTTAAGCTCAAATTAAATGCTTATAATTATTTATATGCTATGCCGTATTATTTTATCCTATTAAATTAATACAACCTTAAATTGCACATCTGTGTTATTATAGCACAAATTGTTCTAAATAAAAATATTTAGTTTATTATTTTTATATTTAAAGTATGAATTTAAAATAAATATATTTTATTCTGTCTTTATTTTTATAGCAATTTATTTATTATAATATTAATTTTTTTGTCCATAAATTAGTATTTTAAATTAAACTGTTGACATCTATGTTTATTATGATACCATTTTTAATATAGATATACATTTAATGGGATTATCTATTAAAAATTTAAAGATAACTTAGTATAGAATATTTGCATATTGGAGAAATATATGAGAATTATTATTTCACCGGCCAAGAAAATGAAAACTGACACAGATTTTCCGGCTGATGTAAAGCTTCCGCAATTTATTAAGGAAGCAGAGATACTAGCTGAGCATATTAAATGTCTTAGCTACGAAAAGTTAAAAGAAATATGGAAGTGTAACGATAAAATAGCTGCATTGAATTATCAACGATTTCAAAACATGAATTTATATAAGAATCTTACACCTGCTATTCTTTCATATGAAGGAATACAATACAAATATATGTCTCCAGACATATTTAGTAATGAAGAATTCACATACATAGACGAACACCTAAGGATAATGTCAGGCTTTTACGGATTGCTTAGGCCTTTTGACGGCATTACACCATACAGATTAGAAATGCAGGCAAGACTGAATACTGAAGAATTAAATTCGCTTTATGATTTTTGGGGGCGAAAGCTTGCTGAAAGACTATTTTCAGAAAGCCGATGCATTATAAATCTTGCATCCAAGGAATACAGCAGATGCATATCAGATTACCTTGAGCCTGATATACAATTTATCACATGTGTTTTTGGAGAAATTAAAGATGAAAAAGTTATTGAAAAAGGAACACAGGTTAAAATGGCCCGAGGAGAAATGGTGCGTTATATGGCAGAAAATAAAGCTATGGATGCACAAGGCATTAAAAATTTTAACAGGCTTAACTATTTATATGAAGAAAAACTATCTGATGACAATACCTATGTTTTTATAAAAGGAGGAAACAACAATGTTGGAAAAAAACACTAAAGCACCAAGCTTTACTTTGCCTGACAAGGACGGAAAAGAAGTATCTCTTGAAGATTATACCGGCAAAAAAGTAGTATTATACTTTTATCCCAGAGATAACACTCCGGGATGTACAAAACAAGCATGCGGATTTGCCGGAATGTACGATGAGTTTACCGAACTCGGTGTAACAGTTATAGGAGTAAGCAAAGACAGCATGAAATCACATCAGAAATTTGTGGATAAATACAATCTGCCGTTTATATTACTTTCAGATCCTGAACTCAAAGCCATAACTGCTTATGATGTATGGAAAGAAAAAAAGCTGTACGGAAAAACAAGCATGGGAGTAGTCAGAACAACCTATATAATTGATGAAAACGGAATTATTGAGGATGTAATGCCCAAAGTAAAACCTGATACTAACGCTAAGGATGTGCTGGAATATCTTAGAAACAGCAAGTAATATTATTAAAAATATTTTTCTTGAAATAAAATAAGCTCCTCTACGCTAAACCAGAGGGGCTTATTGCTTGTATACTCTTTATTCAAATACGTCCTTGAGCTGATTCGCAACTCTATACAAGTTTCCCATAAGTGCATTCTGCAGATCGCTGTCCATATTTATTTCCCACTGTTCATCAACTCTCGTAAGCTTGATATCAACAGTGTTTACAACCTTTGAGTCTTTGTTATTCTCAATTGCCTGCTCAAAGTGTTCATTAAACATATCTTCGCTTTCTGCTTCACTCTGCTGCTCACCTAAATTTGAAAAAGCTTGGCTGAACACTTCAGCAAGCGAGTTTTTCATTGCTTCACCCATTACTTTTTCCATATCTATGTTTGTAATGTCCGCTTTCACAACAGCCTCGTTTTCTTTCTCTTCTGAAGATATAATCTTATAATCTAAATTTTCAAATATTTTATTTATGTATTCTGATTCACTGCCGTCGTCCGACTCAACAAGCTCATTATAATTCATGTATTTGCCTAGAGTTTCCTTATCCAATGTCTTAACAGCATCAAGAGCATTCACAGTAGCCTGCTCTGCCGTTTCTCCCTTGCTGCATCCTGTTCCCATCAGTAATACCGCTATCAATAAAAAAATTCCTATCTTCTTCACTATATTTCCCCCTCACTTTGTTGGTTCTACAATTATACCATATTTTAGCAATATGTCAAAAGATAAAAAGTCCGGGAAATACCCGGACAAAATAAAGTAATTATATATACATATTAACGCTCCATAGCTTCTGCAAGCTTTATCAGCAGAGCTTCTCCATACCTGTAAAATTTAAGATACTGCATAGTATTATCATCAAGTCCTGCTCTTTCCTTCACTACCTTTTCTGCTTCTTGCACCGTCATATCATTCACCCCCAAAAATTTTAAAATTATCTCTGCCTGTGCCTGCGCTATTTTCCTCAAGTTTTCATCAACTTTTAGAAATGCTTCATCATCGGCATTATCGTGAAAACCGCTCTCAATAAGAAATATATGTTTGCAGTCTGTAGCTCCTGCACCTCGTATAACTCCGTAATAGTTGTATATTTTACCGCTTTCGGTGTATACTCTCGTCTTTGACCCCCTGCTTGAATTTCCCATTACAGAAGAAACATTGTCAGCTAATTGCTGGGCAAATTCCGCATCCTGAGGCTTTGAATAATCATAAAACACTTCTACTCCACGCGCCCTGCCGTCACCACTGGCATTGGTATGCTCCGATATAAATAAATCATAACCTTCCGCTTTCTGACCTCTTTCATACGGATCAGGATTCTGGTCCCATGTACGGGTAAAATCGGTCTGAATTCCCTTATTTTCGAGCATCTCCTTCAGATAAGAAGATATTATCCATACTCCCTGATATTCGTAATAACCGGTAGGTCCTTTATTGGTGTTCCCCGGCGCATGGCCGGGGTCTATGAGTATCTTAATCATCACTGTCACCATCATTCGGTATATTAATTTTGCTGCTAATTAACTTCTCTGTAACAGCCAGACCTTTAATCAAAAAAATCGGAACATTAATACCTATTTCAACTAAATTTTCAAGAATACTTCTTACCTCATTTACGGTCAGACTGGCTAAAGTAAACCATCCAAACCATGTTAAAAAATCAAGCTCAATATTTAAAAGCTCATTTCCTAAAACTATAAATATATTTGATATCATAAATGCCACCAGGATGAGTACCCAGCACCATATTTTTTTTGCTATACCGCTTAACCCTTTTTCACTATTTTCAATCTTTAGCTTCCTTGCCTTACTCCAACCGCTTAGCCAATCTATTATATTAAAAACCAAAAATGCAGCAAATAAATACCAAAATTCTCCAAATACTGCTGTCATTATGGTCACCGCTACGCCTATAAAAACGTTATATCCTGATATTATTTCCATTGTATATCTGTTTAAATTTTCCATTATTATTTCACCCCTTAAAAGAGCATTTCATCTCTTATCATATTATATGCCATTATCATGTACATGCTCTATAGCTGCCGCAATTACCCGAACTCCGGCAACTTATTCATTTAACTTAGCATAATTTAATTTTCTCTATTTTGATATAAGTGCTGAGTAATTTGTATGTTTTTCTACTTAATTAAAAAAAGGACCTCTGCTGAGACCCTTTTAATAAATAGTAGATTATTTTTGTTCCCTATATTAACTTATACTGCGGTTTTGCTTCCCCGAACATCCAATATCTCAGATAGTCATCCAAGTATATTGCAGGCAGAGCAAGGAAAAACCATACAACGCTTGTTTGCAGACTTATCTGCCCTAATATATTGAACCTTAAAGTACTGTAATCCCAAATATCCAGCTTCAGCCACATATTTAATACCACTCCCGCAATAAGCTCTATTACCGTAACAATAAGAGAAGATATAAACATTTGCTTTATAAGCGGAATCTTATACGTATAAAGTTCATTCAAAAGCCCTATACATATAAAGCACAGCCCACCTACCAAAATCATAGCATAATGGCTGTACCCTCTGTAAATTAGCTCTATAAAATAATATATTACACCGCCGTATATAAGCAGTACCGCATACTTAAATATTTTTCTCATGTGCATTACCTCAAGCTTCATTGTAGTCTGCTATTAGGCTTTCCAATTCTTCTTGTGTAATACGGTTTTAATTTAAGTTAATTAGGAAGCTAAATATTTCTTTTGTTCCCTACTCTTCAACAGACTCCAACTCATTTATTTCGTCTCGAATTGCTTGTCTTTCCGCGTGCAAAATTGTTATATCATAAGGCAATTCCAACCCTGCAAGTTGATACTCATAACACTTTATAATTTTGTAATCAGTTTCTGCAAGTTGAGCTTTTAAGCTTTCTACTGTCGCAACAGGAATGTTATTTTTGTCAATTTCTTCTTGTGTTATCCAATCTATTTCTGTATCTTCATAAACTGTTACATCAAAGTCATTATCATACTCTAATGGAATACCATTTTTATCTACAGCTTGAATTAGAGTTAAGTTTAATTCACCGTTAAATTTTTTGGCAGATAATATAAAATCTAAAGAAGAATTTAATTTTTCATCCTCTAAATTTGAAAAATCAATCTTTTTTATCATATCATTGTGTTTTATATAAATTATTTCATTCTTAATTTTATATTGTGGAAAATCGAAATCATAAAGTGGTCTTTGTGATATATATTTAATATTCATTATTTCCACCTCCCAATAGCTACAAATCTCATTTCTGTAATTGCAGTTGTTAGTGATAACGCTGAAAATACCCTAAGAATAGCGGCAGTTTGTGTTGGTACTACCGCTAAACTCCCACCCCAAATTTGTTTCCCAGATTGCATTGGAGTGTTTCCCACATAATTTGGTGCTGAAATAAATGCGGCAGGAAATATCCAATTAACATTGTTATAAAACAAATTCCCAGTAGCGGTGTCTATTGGTATTTCAAAATATTCACTTTTTAGACAAATCTGAGTACCATCAGCAAATCTTACATAGTTTCCATTTTCATTACTTCCACTTTCCTCAATAACTCTATCTTTTAGATACTCATTTAACTGTTTCTGCCCTTCAATCACACCATCTATTTGCGCCCCTAAATTGATAGGATAACTCATAATATTACTTGGCAAGCACCCATCTGAACTAATAAACACATGACCGTTTGGCTCTGCAATAAGCGGTGTTACATTAGTATCAATTATTTGTGGTTCTGCTAATTGATATATTATTTTTGTGCCTGCAAGTGCTGTTTGTGCGGCGGCAAGGTCTGCGTAAGTGTCTTTTGGAACATAATAATTTATTTTTTTATCCGTTATTCTGCTTACGAAAGTATAGGCGTATTGAATATTTGCTGATGAAGCACTATTATTATATGTTGCGCCATCCATAATAACGGAATAATGACCATCGCTCCAAGTCAGAGGCAGTGCAATAATTAAATAATCTAATGCGCCCGCGGTATTTAAAGCTGTAATATCCCCACTCTGCAACACATATTCTTCCACATTCTTCTCAAGCCGCATCTGCCCATTTTGCTCGACTATCCTGTCAGCCACACCATTCGGCACTCTATGAAGCGTTATAACTTCGCCGTCAAGGGTTTTGTAGAGGTTTGATGTTGCTTTGTATTCTTCATATATTCCTAATTCTTGTCCGTTATCTTCTTCTATTTGTATGATATCTTCATTACCTTTAATGATTTTAAAAATAGCATAAACAAGAATTGAAGGTGTTGTAAATGTATTGTTTACTGTTAGTTCGGCACTAATTACATTACCGTTGGGTTTGTCATAATATGCAAATCTTGTAGAACCTTGATTATGTATATAATATGTTGTAGACGGCTTAAGTTTAATAAAGTCTGAAACGTTATAGTTGGCATTAGTTTCAAGTGTGCCGTCTGCGTTTACCGTCTGACTGTACTGTATCTTATTTTTATCAAACAAATTCTTCCCAACACTCAGCACTTCGATATTGCTTGCGCCTTGGAGTCCATCGAAATATTTAGGAAACATAGTGTCACATTCTAAGGCTGCTTTTGTTGCTTGGTCTATTTCAGTTAAGTCTATACACATAACATTCTGAACTTCTAAAATCTTCCCATTTGCTGTAGCGGCATCTGCATAGAAATGTGCAACATAATTAACATTTTCTGCACTAGTTGCCGTAAATACTCTACTTACGGTGTATAATGTATTTTGTACTGGATTATTTACATTTATATCCCCTAAACCATTAGCAAATCTTATTTTTATTTGAGTACAAACGCTGTTAGTTACTTTTACAGTAGAAACGCCATAATACACATGCTCTTCTACAAAATTAAAATTCTGAACTGCTCTTGCCGAGTTAGAAGCTCCATCTCCAGCAACTACTAAAGTATTATTACTAACTGAAAGTGTAGAGCCCGATGCAGTCCATCCAGTAGTGCCATTAGCAAAATTCCCATTTTCAACTATCTGATTTGCTGTCATACCATTCAAACCAGCATCAAGTTTTCCTCGTTTTGACAAACTGGAAATGTTTCGTGAGAACTCATAACTTTCTGGTAATGTTTGTGTTTCAATTGTGCCTACTTGGGAGGATAAATCTTCATTTTGTTCCCTAACTTCGTTAACTGCTGCAACTATATTTGACTTGTTATCTGTTTTAAGACTTTCTAATTTTCCTATTGCTTCGTCTATTATTTCATTGTCATTGACAAAGTCCGTTCTCTTGGGATACTCATTTCCTTCCCATTTATTGAGCCCCAAGTTTTCTGTTTTTATTTCACTTGGCATTATGCCACCTCCCTGTATGTTTCAAATTCGTTCCATGATAAATTCAACTCATCCCACTCATCAAACATTTTGTTGTAATTGTCAAACTCATTCCATGTTATCCATGTATATTCAAATGAAAACGTCAAATGCGCCGGCTTGATTTCCTCAATAGTAATTGTCAGATCTGATATGTTTGCCGGGATTCCCTTTGCACCTGTAAATTTGATTATAAAACTATAGTTTTCAGAGTTTTCTATTACTTCGACCTCGCCGTTGCTGTATGCAGCTGCCGCATTGGCTATCATTTGCTTAGTTACTGTTCCGGTTCCCCGTATTTTTGCTCTTATGCGCTCTCTTCGGAAATCATCAGACTTATTCACATCAACCTGTATGCCGAATATTTTTTCATATCTAGACAATAAAGCGGACGCAGTATTGACAAAGCACTGGTTAATGGTTTCGTTCAGGCCATCTTCAAGATCATTTATATCCTTGCCCAAAATGTTCTGCAGCTCTTCCATAGTCAAATTACCTTTATAATAGTCAGGCAACAATGTCATAAGATTCAATTACATCACCTCCGTCAGTGTAACAGTTCCGGCAACAGGTACTTCTTCATCGTCCAATTCTATATTTGAAACACCGGAATTCACAAACAATGAATCATAATCACGAACTCCTTCTGTCGAAAGCAGAATGCTTCCTATTTTAGCGTAGCTGATACTGTAGATTTCAAATGCCGTATCCTTTAGATACTCAGCTAATAAAACACCGAATGCTGACTGCACATCATTCATTGTCTTAGTACCGTCCAGCACAACATTCGCAACAACATCAATTGTCAGAGCCGAAGGGTTTGAAACTGTAACTGATGCCCCAATCGGCCTAACAGATTCAATGTGTGACTTAACTTTTGACGGCAATGAAATATCTATGCACATATCGTCGTCTATAACAAGCACCTTAACCGTTCCCGGCCCGTTCCATAGGGGAAATATTTTGGCATCCCCCACGCCCGGTACTTCCAGAGCCCACATTTTATAATTATAAGCATTGCCGGATGTACTCGGAGATTGTATCTGAGCATAGAATCTTTCACGCAGATTCTCATCTGTTTCCTCATCTGATCCTGAAGCAATTATTCCTGTTAATAAAGCTGTAATTCCCGCCACATTATCGATATTTTCAAGCCTGCCGGTATATTGATTGCCTATAGTTCCCAACTGTTCACACCTAGCCTTATAAACATTTGTTGAAACTGATTCTGTAATCACATAGGTTGTATCTTCCAGTCCCCATCTTGTGCCGACAGTGACTGCTCCTGTGGTTTCCACCTGCCTTACAGCATAGCTTGCAGGTTTCCTGCTGATACCATAATCTGCGACCACTCTGTCCAGATATTTCCCTACAGCAGTATCTCCGCTTAATAAATCAATAAAATTATTAAGATAAAAATAAGTTTGTGCAAGCTGGTATGCACAAGGTGCAAGAGCATCATATACAACAGACCCCTCACACTTATCCACGTCACTTGTAACTTTTCCGAGCATATCGCCCAAAATATATTCATATGTCATATTCTCAAACATTAAATATTCACCTCCCTTGTTACAGTTAAATTGCCGTAAATGCTCTGCACATCAAAGTGCAATTAATACATTTACGGCTTTTGTAATTTAAATTATAACGTTTTAAACTTTTTCCATTTAAGTGCCTTCTATTTTAGACTTCTCTTCTAATCTAGACCGTTTCGCATTTTATTACACTCCTGATTTTATTCGATTGATAAATAATAGATATAAACAATGCCAGATTTACCAGCACCACCTGAAGGAGAAACTGCTCTATAATTTCTACCACCACCGCCACCACCACAACCATAGAGAGTAGCTGGTGAACCCCCAGTTGGATTCGAGCTATCTTGACCGTAACCACCGTTGCCACCACCAGCAGACGTTCCTCCCGCTCTACCGTCCTCTTTATATAGTCCACCACCAGCACCACCGCCATATACAGCTTGTTGTAATTCTGATGGAAAATTCGTGGATAATGTTCTACCGTTAGCACCAACTTGATTTGTAGTGCCACTTACCGCCGATGCTTGGCTGCCACTGGCAGTCGATGCGGTAATAGCACCAGTTATTGTACTATTAGTTCCATTGTAAGTCATAGAGGTGCTATAAGATTGTGCCGCTCCACCAGCACCAACTGTTATATTTAACACACCCGATATTATTGGGAACACACCCGAATAAATGCGACCGCTAGCACCACCGCCGCCACTAGTATATCCGGTGATTTGCCCGGGCGTTCCAGCTTGACCTCCAGCTCCGCCACCAATCATATATACTTCAATTTCATAACAACTCGTTGGAACTGTCCAGCTCGTACTTGATGTAAAAGTAACTAAAGTTTTACGTGGTATAGGCAAATATGTTCCCACAATTCCAAATATATTGACACCTTTCTTTATGTTTTCGGGAACTAGATTAGCACTTCCTAAGATAGTTTGATTACCTAATAAATATTGTCCTGAATTTATAACCTGATTTGTTGTTCCAGGAGTGTAAGTCTGAGCTGTCTTACTCGGTATAGTTCCTGTTATCTTATTTCCATTCGCATATGCAGTATATCCGGATAAAATATCCGCAGTTATAGCAGTTGCATCCGCAGTAAATGTACCAAGTACACCTCCTACCGTTGCTCCTGCTTTTATCACGTTTGCCATAAGTCCGGTTATAGCAGCTTTCACTTTACCTAAGCCATTATGATACCCTGCAGGTATTGTATACCCCTGTCCTTCAGTTGTTAGGTTTTGATTTACAGCTCCTCGGTTTGGCATTGTACCAGTTAGCAAGTTACCCTGTGAAACAACTTTCTTTCCTGAAAGAATATCACCTGCAACAGCATCTGTTGTTCCTATACTAGGGTCTGTTTCTATATCTTCTATATTATCTGCCATAGTCTGAAACGTATCAGTAGGGGATGTATTCACTCCTTTGTCAGTGATAGCTCCCGCTACTAAAGTTTTACCATCACTGACAGATTGAAAAACCTCATTTATAGAATTTACTATATTTGATTTCTCGGTTGTTTGTAATTGTGATAAATCTCCGATATTCTCATTTTCTTCCTCAAATTCTTTCAATTTTTCGTCAACCTTATCCCAGTTTGGGTTCATAACTGTTATGTCTGGGGGGCTGTCGGTCAGCTCCGGTTTTACAAGATTATAATTTATTGTTTGTTTCATTTTCTATCACACTCCTTAATCTAATACATCAACGGTAATAACATAGCTTTGTCCTACATTAACCGGATTTGGTTTTATAGTAATATTGTTTATCACAAGTGCTAAGCACCAAAATTACTGTACTTGTTTTTAATTTTTTCTATTCTTATCGCCATTATTACCACCCTCATTGCGGTGGAATATAGCTTTTAACCGATTCCCAGTCGTTCATGGAGGCTACGGTACTCCAGTCGGCAAAATTGTTTTTTACATCTGCCCAAACAGAAAAATACTTTATAACCAACAGTTTAATATGTCCGGGAACTAAAGGCTTTAAGGCTCTGAAAATATCTTCATAACGGTAATCTTTACTATTGTCCGGACTCAGAACCTGAACTCTTAACAATCCGTAACCCGGGACAGGGTTGCCTGATTCGTCAGATCCGAAGAAAGTAACTATGCAATTACTTCCTGTTATTGCATTAGTTATATTTTTTATGCTGTTTTCATTAAGCTTGTTTCCTTTCTGGAGCATGGAAATTAAATAGCTTTTCCTTTGCTCAAGTGTACCCAGTCCCTTAATGCTCATAAAATCTTCAAGCCTGACAATCGCATCATTAGACGCAGTTGTAATGAATGCATCAGATTTTATCTTTTCAATTTGAAAATATAAATCGTCAAGAGTTTCATTCTCGATATCAAATATGGTTTTGAACTGCTTTGTTTCAGCCATAAAATCCGGAACATATTTTTCAAGATGGGTTACTCTTTCAGCTTCCATTATTACATTCAAATAAGTTTCATACATGTCATTTGAGCTATTGATTCCAGTGACAATTCCGTTTTCACTTATAATCAATGTCAAAAGATAATTGCCTGCTACGCTTGGAGCTGTTTCTTCTCTGCTCCATGTATTGTCGCCGTTATTAGTGAGGCTGTATGTAACTCCGTCTATGGTATATTTAATATAATCGATCATACTGCCACCACCAGGTTGAGGCTGTTTAAAACAGGAATTTCATCACCTGCCATAGGGATATCAGTTATGCCTTCGTTTACTGTTAAATCACTTAAATCTGCTATACTGGGACAATCTAATAAAACACTTCCTATTTTCATATAGCTCACACTTGATTTGGCATATGTAATTGAAGCCAGGTAATCTGCTATTGCGCCTGCCGCCCCCTCTGCTTCTGAATATCCTTCTGCTAATATAATTGAGCCTGATACTGCTATATTCAACTGAGTTCCCCCGGCAACAACCACCTTGCATCCAACCGGAGCAGCTCCATTTCCTAAACCTGTGCTGCCAGGGTCTATATATTCCTGGAATCTTTCTGTTAACGAAGCCTCTGCCGGGAGATATTGACCATTTGTTATCGCAATTTTCAAAGTATTCCCGCCTGCCCAAAGGGGAAATACCTTCGCAGTGCCGACACCTTCAAAATCTGTAGCCCACTTAAGGTATTGGGCTGTATTTCCATTCTGATAAGGAATAGTCAGATATTGCTTAATTCGGTTTCTTAAGCTGTCATCGCTCTCCTCATTAGCTCCCGCTGCAATTATATCTGTCAGAACAGCTGTAACCCCGTTTATGTTGTCTATATTTTCCATTACTCCGTTGTACGCGTTTCCTGTTTCTCCCGGCTGCTCACATACAGCACTATATATATCAGTACCTAGTACTTCTATGATTTTATACGTAGTTTCTCCTATCCCCCATCTTGTTCCCACGTCTATTGCCCCTGTAGCTTCAACCCGTCTTACAGCATAGGAGGCAGCCTTTCTAGTAATTCCGTAGTCGGCAGCTTTCCTGTCCAGATATTCGTCCATAGATGTATCTACATAAAACAAATCAATATAATTATTTAAATTGAAATAAGCTTGTGCCAATTGATACGCACAAGGGGCAACAGCATCATAAATAACGGAGCCTTCCCTCTTATCTACATCGCTTGTAACCCTGCCGAGCATATCAGCCAGAATATATTCATATGTCATATCCTCAAACATTAAATATTCACCTCCCTTGATACAGTCAAATTGCCGTAAGTGCTATGTACATCAAAGGTGCAATTCAATACATCTCCGGCTTCCTTAAATTGAAAATTATCAACTTCTGTAATTCTTTCATCCCGGAGCAGGCATTCTCGAATTCGCCTCTTCAACTCAGTTTTTACATAATTTTTATCCTTGCCAATGAGACTTTCCAGCTCAATACCATAATAAAAGCTATATATGGGATACTCATACTTTTCCGTATTAAGCACCTTATATATAGCCTGTTCGAGAGCTTTCAATCCGTACGTAAACCCTTGAATACTTGTCTGTGACAATTTATATGTCCGGGTTGTTTTGACTTCCTCTGTAATTTTTGTATCTGCATCAATTTTTCCTCTTGGTATCATTCTTCTATCACCTCCAAGATATAGAACTGCTGGCCGCCGTGATTTCTCAGCAATCTTACCTTGCTGCCTGCAGTTAAGGAGCCTTTTAGGTTCCCCACTACTAACTCATTCGGAATAATAAGCTTGTCACTTATTTTAATTCCGCCGGATGACACTGTTCCGACCATCAGGCTGCATAGCTTAGCATTATTAAGATAATTTTGAACAATTGTTTTTATTTCATTAATCATATAAACACCTCTAACGACATTGTATGAACAGGAAGAAATTTATGGGTAACAGATTGAACTATCATGCTTTTGTCAAGCTCTATATCTTCAATTCTGCCATAAAAACTACTTCCTGCTCTGACTCTTGTATCGCCCAAGCATTCTAGGCTTAATGATTCGACTTCCTTGTTGTATAATTGAAGAAACATGTCTGCCTTCGATCTTGCCTGGGATGGGTTTAAATTCTTGTCAAGGACTTCAAAATACTGCAACATTCCGAACTTATCAATTGAATTTTCATCCTTTGCAATATATAAATCTCTCTTTCCTGATGATTCATTATCACTTACAAGCTTTATTTGATTATAAAAGCTATCTTCTATGGACTTTTCGAAGCTGTAGTCATAACATAGACTTTCATCTCCCAATACAAGATTAAGTTTAAGTTCCGTGATTTTACGCAAAGAAATTTTGCCGAATTCATCCCTCAGCGAATACCATTCACCTTTATTGGCCAATGTATCTTTTATACCGTCATAGATTATATCCAGCCATGTTTTATCATCCTGAGCACTTGTGGCAAGAATATAACTTGTATCAGACAAATTACCTGTTTTCAATTCAAAATACAAACACATCTTCTTAACTAAATCCGCTATAGTGTTATTTTTAATTATTATTGAATCTTTAGCCTTACAATATCGGAGCTGGTCATATGCAGTAACAGATATTTCTCCTTTGCTGTTTCTGCCGTGTTTGAAGACATAACCGTAAAATATGCCTGTATCGTTATATTTAAATGTTACGATACTTCCGTTTTGTATTTTCAGCTCATCATCAATATAGGAGAATTCAAGCTTACTGCAACCGTCATTCAGTTTGTCGGTATATGTTACTTCTCTTACTAGTTCACTGATATCATACTTTTGTCCGTCTATTTCTGTTAATAATTCCATCATGGTATCACCAGCTTTTGCCCCGGATAAATCAAGCTTGGATTTTTTATATTGTTTGCTTCAACAATCTTATTGTACTTTGAGCCATCGCCGTAATATTTTTTTGCGATAGCCCAGAGACTGTCTCCGCTTACAACTACATAAAGTCCTGTTCCTTTTGGATTCATTTCGATTTCCGATGACTTTCCAAAAATAATCCCTGCTTCGGATTGAATCGTCTTATAATTAAATTCCTTATATTCGGATAGTTTAAAGGAAACATACTTGTCCCCCTCTTCTCCCGCTTTTTCTGTTATAGTAAGTTCTTCAATCAATACAAGGGTATCTATGACTTTTTCCAATCCGTTGCTTGCTTTAAACAACACAGGCTTCAGCTCTTTTCTCCAATCAGAAAAAAGCTTTAAATAATAATCTGATGTTTTAAAATCTCCCGCGGTCTCGACATAATGACGCAAGTTATGTGGAAATTCTGCATCAAAGCTATACTTTGTAAGCTCCATATGCGTTGGCACAACTATTTGCCCCAGCTTCAATATATTATATTTTTCATTGGCCTGCACAATTGACATTTCTATCTGCTCCGGATTAACAGGCAATATATGTGTTTCATTGTTATAATTAAAAGATACTGAGTAGCTCATTAGCTATACACCCCCTCTGCCGCCATTACTATTTCTTCCTGTAATATTCTCTTTATACTTCCTGCTACTTTATTCGCGTCTGCTTCTTCATGTACATCTCCGAATGACACCTGTATGCTTGGAGCCAGTGTTGCAGTACTGAATTGATTAATATAGTCTCTCTCGGCTATATCTCTCATATACTGCAAATCTTCATCCTCAATACTATCTACATTCATTCCGTTGTTTGAAATTGAGTCCGCATTTACAACATCTGCAGAAGTGCTGTTATCATATCCCGGATATGTTACTGCGGCCTTTTCTTCTGATTTTTGTTTTGCAATGTCAATTTCTATTTGTCTGGTGCTAGCTCTTAATTTAGCATCATACTCTGCATTTTTTAATTCATCTAACAGTGCAGCTTTATTAGCTTCATGCCCTTCCATTGCTGTTGTTCCAAATGTAAAATATTCTAAAGTATCGAATGACTTTCCAAATATTTTATTTATAGTATTTATAAAACCATTAATGACATCAATCCAGGCATTAGCCATTGTTTCTACATTAACCAATACTTTGGCTCCTATATCGCCGAAAAAATTACTTATTGCCACACCGGCTGAAAAAATACCCAATCCTATCTGATCCAGCACAGTAAAAATTACGTTTTTAACCATCATCCAAGCTATTTCCAAACCTCCTACAGCTTGAACCCATTTGTATATTGCTGCAACAACAATGCCTATACCCAGTGCTACCCACATAATAGGATTAGAAGACAAAGTAACTGTCAATCCTTTGTTAGCAATATTTGCAATAGTAGTAGCAAGAGCAAATGCAAGCATGCCCGCTGCAACACCATAAAAAACAGGCACTATATTATCAAAGTTATCTCCTATAAACTGTGCAATCTGAGCAATCGCCCGAATTATGAACCCAAAATTTTCTAATAAGTGATTTTTTATCTTATCTGCCAAGTCAGCAAAAGTCATAGGCATGGTTTCAAATTTATTATTTATACCATCAGATGACATAAACATTGCATTCTTAATAATATCTGATGTTATCTCGCCTTCGGCTGCCATTTCCTGAAGCTCACTTTTTGATTTACCGGTAAATTCTGCAATTGCATCCGCCATCATTGGAGCATTTTGGGCAATATAAAGGAAGTCATCTCCACTAAGGCTGCCTTCTGACATAACTTGAGCAAGCCTTTGCATTGCGCCGGATTGCTCAGACGCACCGGCAGCTCCCATCTTGAACGATTTTTGCGCCAATTCGGCAAATGCTATTAATTCATCATTTGATTCAAATGAACTTCCCGCCATATTACTCATGTCGTATATAGAATTAGCCATGTCGGCATAAGATCCCCTTGATCGTCCTGCTGCTGCAAATACCTTGTCCTGCAAATCCTCCTGAGTTTGAAGTCCATCATTTATTAATGAAAGCTTAGTCGAGGTATTGGTATATTCATCTGCAATATCCATACCTTTTTTTATATTTTCGATACTAATCAATGATTTAAAAAGCTTACTCATTCCCAGGCCTGCTTTTCCTGCACTTGTTCCTGTTTTTTCAAGCTTTTTCCCTAAGTTATCTGTTTGTCCGCTTACTTTTACTATCATTGCCGATGCTTGATATGTCTTCTTAATCACATTATCAATATTTGAAGAGTAGCCTTCAAATGACATAAGCATCGCTTCTAATGTTGCCATCTCTTTCTGCCTCCTTTCTGTTTCAGTTTGGCTGTTTCCTTTTTCTCCGCTTCGGTTCTTACTTGTATGCTCGCATAGATGAAGGCCTTTTCTCTTTGAGACATTTCATTAAGAACCGATGGAAGAATATGAAGCTTATGCAGGGCAAAATGCGCGAGATTTAATTCCGCATCACCCTGCTTTATTAGTTTTTTGCTTCTTCTGTATCCTCGTTTATGTCCGTATCTAGACTGCTTAGTCTTTGTACTGCCTGCGACAGCTCCGCATATTCCCCGACAAGCAGCATCTTTTGAAGCAATGCTGATTCGCCTAATACACCATATGCCCCCTGCAACTCCGAGCTCTTAAGATCCGGAAAAACAACGGCACTTGCAGTTAATGCTGAAACATATTCCGTCCTGTCGAATGTTTCCATACCCTTTTTATCTCTTTTGGTAACTTTTTTAATAAGCTGCTTATTTTCTTCCTGAGATATGGGTCGGATAATGAATGGAACCGGCTTTCCGTCTTCAATAAATCTGTTTGAAATAACAACCTCTTGATTTTCTACCTTCACAGGATTTAAAAATGCATTTAATGAACTCATATAACTCTTCCTTTCTTATTTAAATTAATTTTTATAAATACATACATTGTTTTTAAGAAAGCTCGTCTGAAGCAATTCAGAAGTACAGTAAAAATTATCAGATATGCTTTTCCTTTTAAAATCATAAAAACGAGCTCTCTCTAAAAACTATAATCTACGCTGCCTAATTCAGATGCTATCTGTAATTTTCAGGCAAATTGAAGTAACTTAATACTTCTATATCATCAAAAGTAAAATCAGCGTCAACAGTAACAGGATCATCTGACTGATCATCAATCGTTGCAACCGGTATTGAACCCAGCAATACATTTAAAAGCACAACCTCCTGGGCACCGACTGTAGACTGCTCGTCTTCATTTTTTACCTGTATTTTTATTCCGCCGTATGATCCTTTCTTTATATAATCCAGAGCCTGCTTCAGCATGCTGCTGTTCATAAAGTACATTGTCATACTCCCTGTGCCTTCTGCTCCAGTAACCTTGTGCTGTGTCATTCTATGTCCCAGCATTCTTCTTGCTTGAATATTAAGCTCTAACTGAGCTGACAAACTGGATATTTCAAAAAGTTCTCTGTTCACTCCATCAATAGTTATATAAGCCTTTCCTTCTTTCGAAGATATTGTATCAGCCAATCTAGTATAATTATTATCCATTAAAATTTACCTCCTTGTTTTATGCCAAATTGACAGTAATATAAATCTTTTCCACACTGTCAACCGGCTGAATATAGCAATCAATTACAACCGCATCCGAATCGTTTCCTGAGGATACTGTTATGTCCTCCGCAGTAAAATTCTGAATTGCATTTAGTCTTTGAAGCTCATTGAAATATTCAATCAACGTCGCGCGAAGCAAGGATCTGCCATCAGCGTTGTTATTGATTTTGCCTGCATAGTTTGATTCGAATATCTCAACAACATCATTATTTATACCATCCAGCGTTCTTACGACGCGGTTTTTCTTAAACATTTTTCCTTTTTCTGCAGTTTCGGTAATAAGTGAATTGATATCATATAACGCTGTAACGTTCTGAGCAGAATCAACCTTAAAAATAAATTTGCCTGCGGTAACAGCCGCTTCCATTTCTGATTTTGTCATGCGAGGTACTATATCCACAGCTCCCGCATATTTTCTGCCTGTATTTGATTTATTTATGCCTGCTCCCGCCGTTATGCCTGAAACCCACGCTACAGCCTGTGGTGCTGTTAAAGATGTTCCGTCGGACAATTTAACTCCCTGCGTAACGTTTATTGATGCTTCCGAATCAGCTTCGTAATTTGCAAATACTGTCTGTATTTTCTTTCCTTCATCATCTCGCATTGATTTTACCCATGTAGCTATTGTAAGCTTGTTTGCATCATATCCCGTTCCATCATACGGATATGCCATAACATTAAATTGAACAGTCTTAAGAGCTGTTAATGCATTTGTAATATCTTCCGCACTATGCTCTGACCCCAAATTATATATTATTATGGTTTTTGCCCCTTTCAATGCCTCTTTTACCAAAATTTTATCGGATTCTTCCACTCCATCCGGATAGTTATTTTCCGTTGCCGTAACGGTATACATTTCTCCGACTGTGCCTGCACTCATTTCCTGCAATAAAATTACAGTACCTCTGTCACCCGGTGTAATAGACAACGGTGCACTAGTAAGAAAATTCATGTAAGCTCCCGGTAGTATTTTATTTTGATTTTCCCATGTTCCTGCCATTTTTTTACCTTCTTTCTTTAATTATTTGTATTTGTTTGCTGTCTCTGCATTTTATCTGATATCTCTTCTCTCATTTCATAAAAAGTGACATTAAAAGTAAAATGCAGCACATTATCTGTTATTGCTGCCTTCTTATTTAAGACTCTGTATATTCCTGCCGAATCAAAATTTCTAAGCAAGGATATTTGAACATTCTGGCAATCTGCTTTTATTTTCCCTGCTTCTTCATTGCTGAAATATGCAATATCAAAAGACACTGAGCTCTTGAACTTATTATTAAACCTCTTACCATAATCTTGACCGGTAATGGCTATAAAAAATGATTTTTCATTAGTGCCCTGCGGCATTTCTTCGTCATAAACTGCATATTCCGGATACAATTCAATAAGTTTATCAACAATAGATTGTTTTAAATTTTCTATCATGCTTTTACTTAAAGCTTTTCACCTCTTTTCAACAACTTCACTTCAAAATTTATAATTTATGAACTGTCCTCCTGACCCTGTTCATACTGAATAATATTAACTATTTTTTAATCATAACTTTACCTCTCTTTCTTTTTTGCTTTTTAAATTTTCTTTATACCGCATATTTCTTAGCTAAACTAAGGCCTCACATATTTTAAAAATTCACATTACTTCAGCATGCTGCGGTTACTTCCAAAGCGAAGCTACAAAGTGCAATAAAAAAACACCGCTGGAGGAAGCAGTGTCATTAGCTGATGGCAAACAGCAGTTCAGATATCTATTATCATTATACCTGAATGCGGCATCTGTGCCAGATTTATACCTCATTGTCATCAGCCATTGCTTTGGATGATATCATAATATCAGATCTTTACCCCTTACTACTATCAACCTAATAAAATATTTATCTGTGTAACTCAAAAGACACCGCATTAAAAGCTGCAGTGTCTTTAATTAACAGAAACCGTAATTTTGGTACATGTTATGTACTTATGGTTGTAATAGAATATGGCGACTGCGTAAAATTATATACCGTATTGTTATCAGCCATCGCTTTGGATAATATCATAATATCAGGTTTATACCCCTTACTACTATCAACCTAGTAAAACTTATTTCCTCAGCCCCCTTTCATATGCAAATAAATCTCTTGCTTTTTTTAAATATCTGTATACTGTAGCAGTACCTGCTGGAATTTTAATACTTGCCTTATTAACTCTATCTTGAATATCGCCTTTTTTTATATCAGATTGTGCATGTGAAAAATAAACTATTTCTACAGCTTGTCTTTCAAGTGGGTGTAATTGTACAATTGTTTTTTCTACAGCCAATATATCCCATAATTCAGCCTGCTTTTGCCTTAAAACACCTTCGGCATACATAACAGCCTGCTCCGTTGGCTTGCTTATCCCTGTTCCACCTACTTGCTGCCTCCTTTGATAACTGTCAAGTGCCTCCTGGTAATATTTTTTTTCTAAGTCCTCTTTATGAGGCTTTCCCATAAAAGCATAATATAGAAATGCTTCTGTTGCATAATCTCTTATATGATCTTTTTTCAATTTATCTATCCTCTATTTAGTATTTTATACGAATATTCGTTAATATTATTTATTATATACGATTTTACGTTTATGTCAATATGTTTTTATGAATTTTCGTAAATTATTCTTGTTTTTACGTATATAATATGTTATAGTACATTTGTAATTAATTTTTAGGAGGAATATACTGTGTCAGTAGAATCAGAATTGAAAAATTTAATTTTAAATAAATATAAAAGTTTAAGAGAATTTGCAATTAAAATTGACATGCCCTATTCAACAATGGATACCATATTGAAAAGAGGGGTTGATAAGGCAAATATAAACAACATTATAAAGATATGCAAAGAACTAAATATTGACACAGAATCTCTTGGTGAAGGCCGAATTGAATGCAAACAACATGAAAGACATGTTAATACCATAGCGGCACACAAGGATGAAATTGATGTTGATTGGACAGAAGAAGAGCTAGAAGATATTGAGAATTTCAAAAAATATGTTCTTAGCAAACGAAAAAATAGGGAATAACTTCTTGGGGGGAGGACAACCATGACTTCATATGAAGAATTATTGCAGACCGCAGATGATGAAGGTATTGAAGTAATAGAATTTACCTTTAAAAGTGATATCAAAGGATTATATTCTGATAATTGCATAGCAATAAGCCGTAAGCTGAATACTACTAAAGAAAAAAAATGCGTGCTTGCCGAGGAACTTGGCCACTATTACACATCTGAAGGAAATATTATAGACTTAAAAAATATTACTAACCGAAAACAGGAAAAGCAAGCCAGAAAATGGTCTTTTGAGAAACTCCTGCCGTTAAAATCAATTATAAAAGCTTCCTTTGCCGGCTGTACAAATTTGTATGAATTATCAGAGTACTTGGATATTACAGAAGAATGCCTTAAAGAAGCGTTGGTATACTATCAAGGCAAGTATGGTCTTTACACAGAAGTGGACAATCACTGTATATACTTCAATCCTCTTACAGTTTGTAAATATAAATTTAAAAACTAATACTATGAGTTGCCATTGTGGATAATACTTATAGTTGATATGCAGCTTAAATTAGTATTGCTTATAACAATTATATTTTTCCATGTCTAACTTGACATGCCATGTTAATAAGAATTGAAACTACTTTTTATTATAGCTAATCATGCTATATAGATTTAAAAATAATTATATAATTAAAAAAGCGTAAAATTAAATCTACGCTTTTTATTTTTTTGTAGAAGTTAAAAAATGTCTAAGTAATTTTTTAAAACGTTATTTAACATCTACAACCTTTGCAATTAGTGAACCATGAGGGATTCGAACCCCCGACGCGCAGAGACTATTTTTATAAACTAAGGCATTCTATAGTTTACTAGAATCATTGAATTTTCAATATTGTTATACTTGCGTATGCTTTGCATTACCATAATAAACCGGAGTGTGTTGGCGAATTTTTGGCGAATTTTTTATGATAATTAAAACCTCAAGTTGAGAGTAATTTTCCCAGTCAATCAAACTAATAGCAAAAGCGGTTCGTCTAAATATTTTATATTTTATTTATAATTTAAAACCATGCAAAACAGCCATAAATATAGGTAAAGGAAGGAGCAATTTATAAAATTATAAGCTGCTCCTTTTATTTTATGGAGGTAAATAAGAGGTTATTTTATATTATATTATTATTTTTTATGGAAGAGCTTTTTTAAACTCTTCCCCCATTCATCTGCCTTATTTAAGAGAACATTAACAATGTTATAATCAAGGCAAGAGAATAGATAAAAAAAATAATACAAATAATCACTATTATCTTACTTCCTTCCGATATTCAATTTTATTTATCTATTATATAAATTTATCATTATATTGTAAATAACAATATTTGCTATATCCTTGATAGGCATCCGATTAATCTAAAAACAACTATAATTAGTTTAAACTCTATTAAATGCAACCTTATTACTTTTATTCCTTTTTTGCCTGAGTTTCACAATAGGAAGCAATTATAGTTGTAAAAATCATCAATAATTGCCCTCTGGAAACTGTTCCTTTAATTTCGCTCATAATTTTAATTCTTCTTTTCTTCTAAATCTTTAATTCTGTTATTTACAACCTTTATTTTTTCTAATACCACTTCTTGTTCGCGCTCAATACTGTACATTCTTTCGACTAGATGATTATGCTTGTCTACTTTTATTTCAAGCTGTTCGAGTCTGTAATTAACCATCTTATTTGATGCCATAATGCCGCCAAATGTACCGGCTAACGTGCCACAAAATGCTATTACTGCTACTATTATATTACTGTCCATACATCACCTCGTTTTTGGTTGCCCAAATCTAATGTTTTCATATTGCTTACGCTTAGCTTTTATTTCCCAACCAAATTTTATGTTATCGCCTTTAACTGTAAAGCTTGTCTCATTTCTTTCAGCAACCCAAATATCACCTTGTCCATATTTAGTTAAAAATACTTGATATGGTATATCCGTATTAACGCAAGCAAGTAATTTTTCATCAAGGGTAATAGCACATTCACCGTTTACAACTTCATTTTCGCCTATGTCTCCAAGTAGAATTTCCGCAGTTTCGTATGCTGAATAATCCAAATCACCATATTTTTTAGTTTTAATGCGGCAATTTTTTGTACCTCCGACGCTAAAATTGCCACCAACTTCTAAATGACCGCTAATATCTGTTTTAATACAATCAATATTAAAATAATGAGGATTGATATTAAAATATGAATTGCCTAATATAATGGCAGGTAAAGTATACCCACTGCCAAAGTCTTCACGCTCTCTATAAACCCAGTATGTCCCAGCAAAATCAATGTTTAATTTGCTACCTTGCGCTGTTATTGGAGGGGGATTATATTGAGAATCACCTTGATGTTCGGCATAATATTCATTATACAAAGTTGTCCATGCAGTTTGCCAATCAGTTGTACCGCCGTACATGCCCTGTTTAACCCAATCATTACCAACTGAGACAGCACCATTACCAAATTCTAATCCCATATGCGAGTTAGCACTATTTAAACTGATTGTGTTTTCAGCTGGTTTGTTGGGATTACTTGCTTTAAACTCGTTATAATATTCTAATTCGGATTGCAATATATTTGCTGGTAATCCTGCTCTATAATTAATATTAAACTGTTGGCTTGTAGCTTTCTTTTTAACACTGAGGACACCATTGTTTAATTTAATTTCTGAATGTGCATCGTCTGAAGTAATATCAGAACCTTTGATTGTAACACCATTCATATTAATGGCTGTCAAAGTACCAGTGTTTATTTCATCTGCACTTATGCCATCAGCTGTAATTGCTGTTCTCCACTTCCAAGTACCATCAGTATTTCTAGCATTTGCAATCAATATGCCATCAGATGTTAATAACATAGCTTTAACGCTTGTACTCTCTAATGGCTGATTATGCGTGATAATTCCCCTATCATCAAAAGATACAGTGCTTGTACTATTTTCAACCTTTGTTATGGCTGTATTTAATGCACCTGTTAATTTCTCAGCTATTAAATTACCCTGTTCATCTATTACATTATCAATTAACGCTAAACTTCCATCCCTTGCAGATACCCAATTAGTACCATTAAATCTATATAATTTGTTTCCATCGTTGGTATCAATCCATAAATCGCCAGCATTTGCATTAGTAGGCATAGTATCTTGATAATAACTTACTATTTTCCCATCTGCTATAGTCTGTGCATCCTGTGCTTTTTGGATAGCTTCTGTTATTCCAGCATCCTCAATTAATTTCCATAAGCTATTATTACGTAAATATAACTTATTATCATTAGTTTTAAACCACAAATCACCTTCATTAGCATCTGTAGGCGGTGTATCTTGATAATAAGTTGTTATCATTCCATCTGCTAATACTGTTTGTATATCTTCTACGGAAGTATACACACCTTGTATAGCGTTATTTAATTCAATTGTGCTACTATCTATTTTATTATTCAACGTTTGCAAATTAGAAAATAAATTATTAAATCCAGTACTTAAATCCCTTATTGGCTGCCCTAATACTACCCTGCTATTTATACCTGTAACAATATCTTTTTCAGTTTCAATAATACGTGTTTCAATTTCGATTTTTAGCATATCATCCACAACACGTATAGTGTCACCTAATTCAAAATATCCTAATTCTTCTAGTTCAGAACCTTGAACAATTTCAACTTCATAACTTACAGTATTGTCAACTCTATCAATTAAGCGTTTAATGTTTTGAATGTTTTTGCCAAACCTAAAATCAGCACCACGATTAAATCCTAATTGTTGCTTCAATTCAATATCATATTGGAAATAAGACAATTCACCGCCCCAAATAGTAGCAACCATATACAGCAAACTTTTTAAATCCGTTTCTTGTTGAACATCAATAGATGCAGTAGTTATTAGATCAGTGCCAATAAAATTAAAGCCACTATTTAATAATAAATCATTCATAACATAAATGGCTGCCCTGTCTGTTTGCGTGTATGCCAGTTTTGTTTGTTTAATTAAATCATAAGAAATGTGTTCACATTCACAACTAACTTTTAACATATTATCGCTGTTGTGTTCTTCCTCAAGTGAAATAACCCTGAAGTAATCATTGTTGTATTCAATTAAATTATTTTCATCGTGTAAAAATTCAGTTTTTAATTCTTCAATTAATACAGTAAAACTAATTACATATTCACCGTTTATTACTTTCCGTGCAACTCCACTTTCTAGATTATTTAGATATGCTAAAATAATCTTGTTATTATTTATTATTGTTAATATAACGTTCACCCACCTTCAAATAAAAAAAGAGACTTCTTTTTCAAAATCTCTACTAACCATTTATTTCAACTCATTTAATTCTTCTTCGGTGAACGGTTTAGTATTAAATTTTAATCCTACATTAAATCTTGTACCTTTGTTATATCGTCCTATCCTTTCTGCTGTATTTATTGTTTTATTATTAAGTTCTGCATCTTTATTGTCTAATATCTTGAAGTTTTTATTCGCTTTTTCAAAGGCTTCTTTCCCGGTATCTGTTCCTAATATTCTTTCTGTAGGCATTGTAATCTCCTTTATAATAGTTTTTTATTCTTCAGTGTATAAACCCACACGCTTTGCTATACTGATTATTTTAGCGTTAATTTCATTATCCTTATTCTCTAAGGTTACAAAATTTCCGTCGGTTTTTTCAAAGGCTTCTTTCCCGGTATCTGTTCCTAATATTTCTTCAACTGCCATCTAATCACCTTCCTAAACAATGTAAGTATTCCTAAATTCTATACTTAAATTTATATCAAAGCTTTGTCCATTAATCGTAATAGCGGTATCTCCGACCGGTATAGTAAGAAACTGCCCTGTGAATCTTGTCATAACAGACTGTTTAGCACCATTCACTTTTTTATAAACTATCATTTTTTCGGTATCTATAAATACAGTTTCTCCAGCAACTAAATTTTTTAATGTAAAGCTGTTAATGCCATTATTAATTGTAATGCTTGTACAATTTGAATTTGCATGAATTTCAACTATTGGAGTAGCTTTATAATTGCCATTATTAGTTATAGTTTTATAAGTCAATGTATTAATATTTGTCCATTCCAAACTATTTACTAACATTTCCATTTCATCTACAGTCATAGCCATATTATCTACAATAATATCACTTAAATCATCTAAGAACTCATACTTGCAATAACTAGCCTTAAAGTGAATTGTTATTTCAGTAAATATTTCGCCCTCATTAGTTTCTATACTGTCTATTACCTCTGCTTCATAAAACAGTGTAGGCTCATCCAAGAATACGAGCCGCGACTTTATCCCTACAAAACTTTGTAAAAATGTCCTTTGCCTTGTCCTTCTTCTTTCAATTTCAGTGTCATATATACCTACCACAATATCAATATATTTATCTTCATACCTATTATCAAAAGTCTGGCTGCCATGCCTCTTTGGAACAATGAAATCATACCTAGTTTTTATAGGAGTTGCAGATCTGGTTACGCTTATAAGATATATATTATTTAATAAATCAAACTTTAAATTATCGACTTCAACATCATTAAATGCAAATCCTCTTATTCTTGATAATTTAGCCATCCATATAATTCCTTTCTATGCCGGCGCAAACCCGGTTCCTCTTTCTTTTTCCCTTTGTAATTTATATAACTCCCGAGCAATCTTTTTAGTATCAGCTTCTTCGCGTACAACAAAGGTGTTGCCGGTTATATAAGTGTCTCCAGCGTTTGAATTGTAATTTGCATTTTGACTCTTTGTAAGAACCCTTTCGCCTTGATGTAATTCTGCAATATAACCATCATATGGAACATAAGCAAGTCCGCCTGCATGGCTACCATCGTAATCCTTGCCGCTTTTGAAACTTGTATCTTTACTTTTTGCTTCTGTATCATTCCAGCTGCCTAACCATTCAATTGCTGTTTTTATTGCTCCAGTCACTCTTTCAAATACATCAACCACGAATTCAACTGATTTTACAATAGCTCCAAATGTCACTTCTACGACACCCTGTATTAACGGAAATGTAGGCGAAATGAAATCCCATAGAGCACTTAAAATAGGCAATAATCCATCCTTGAATAAAGTCCAAACAGTACTAACTAAATCAAATATCACACCAAATACTGTCTCAAAAATCTTTTGTAGAGTAGGCCAGTTATCACTTACCCATGAAAATATCTCCTTAAATGCAGGCAATAAATATTCATTAAACCAATCAAACGCAACGCTTACTACTTGATTAATTACATCAAATACTGTTTTAAAAACATTTTGTATAACTGGCATGTTGTTTATTATCCAGTTAGCAAAATCTACAAACATAGGCATTACTGCTGCACCTACTTGCGTAAACACTGCTCCAAAACTCCGCTTTAGTTGGTCCATTGTATCTGTAAATTTAACTCCGGCATTAACTGCATCATCCGACAAAACAAGACCTAAATCTTTAGCCTGTTTTTTCATAGCTTCAACCGAATCGGCTCCAGCATTTAATAGCGGGGCAAGTTCAGATCCGCTTTTTCCCAATAAGTCATTTGCTATAGCTGCCCTTTTAGTTGTATCTTCTACTCCTTGCAATGCTATAACAGTTTTTTCAAAGATTTCCTCTTGGCTTAGCCCTGCCATATCTTCATAACTCAACCCTAATTGACTAAATGCATCAGTTGCTACTTTACCGCCCTTACTAAGTTCATCCACCTGATTTGTTAGTGTTTTCATACCCGATTGCATACTATCTATAGATGCGCCATTTTGACTAAGTATAAAATCCCATTCCTGAAACCCTTCTTTTGACATACCTATCTTTTGGCTCATCTTATCTATATGGTCCGTAGTTTCAGCCGCTTTGTTTGCTACTCCAAGCAACGCACCGCCTGCGGCTCCTGCAGCAGCACCTATACCAGCCGCCCATTTTCCCGCCGTCTTAATTCCGCTTCCAAGTTTGGAACCAAGGCTATCAGCTTTTTCTCCTGTTTTGGATATACTCTCTTCTGCTTTACTTGAATCGACTAGTATGCTACCAAACAATTTGAAAATTTCTATAGCACTTACCCCCTTCCTTTGTTGAATAGGGTTATAATATCTTTTACATCTGTTAGAATTTCCTCATCACTTTTAATTTTATTAGGTTTTATTTGTGTTCTAAATTCTTCAAAGCTAATATGTTGATAAGGAATCCATCTTTGAAAAATAAGCTCTTCCTCTCGTTTTTGGTAAGCGTAGTCAATGAAAGGAAAAGCTTCTTCTAATTCTAAACTGTATACATAATCTAAGGAACTGTATCTCCTTAGTAGCAGGTCTATTGTTTCTTTGTAATCAAACCTGCTAATAAAGTAAAAAAACGCTTTAGGTCGTTCTCCTTACTAAGCGTTTCAAGATTTTCGGCTAGTGTTAAGATATCCATGGTTTCAATTTGTTTTGCTTCCATTTCAAACGGACCTGCTAATACATCATATATAGCATGTTCGCTTTTGTTTTGTGAGAATATCTCTATCAATCCGAGTATACCTTCTATTCCAACATCTTCAACATTAACACCCTCGGCACTTGCCTGCTTAAGTATTGGCTTAATTTCTTCTTTTAAATTAGCCTTGCTTATTGCTCTAAGAGCGTTAAATACATCTTGTGTTTGTAATTTTCTCATTTGTTCCTCCTATTCTACTAAACTATCAGGATAATATATTTCAAACGGTGGTGTGTCCAGTTTGTCAGCATCGTAATGCCCTGTGAATGTAATAGGTATTAGGCCTTCGGCTTTATCTGCCATAGTAAGTGATAATCCCCCAAGTGATATCGCACTCAACACCTGTATAATAACTGGCATATCTGATCCGGATAGCTTACCAACCCAAGTTATATTATCAACATAATCCGTGAGCTGGATATAATTATTTGCCGTTATTTTTTTATACCCGGTTGGACCATCTGCAATAACTCCTGTTCCAAGTGCTGATTTTATTGCTTCTTGGCTTACTTCTTTGATGTTTGCCATAATGGTTACAACCCATTCATCAATAACCTCTAACCCTTTTGCTGCTCCTTTTACTCCGTCTATCCCTATTTCTCTAACCGTAGGAACCGCTGAAAAAGAACCTCCGCCCTGCGTTGCTCCCAACAATTTCCCAGCCGCAACAGCACTGTCAAAATCATCTGTTCCAACTATAAAATTTTTAAAAAAAGCTCCAGCATCTAGTAATAATTTCTCTGCTGTCGAACTTGTAAATCCGCTAAATACTTTTGGTGCCGTCATAATCATTCTCCTTTCAATTCATGTAAATGTATTTCAAATAGCAATCTTCGCCTAATTATTGACTTGTCTTTCTCTTCTACTTTTTGCCTCAATCCTCTATAGACTGCAAATTGTATTTCATTGTTTATAAAATAATGTTTATTTAATGTATTTTGAAGGCTATCAGCTAAATCATCGACTGCCTTTGTGCTTGTACCATGTTCAAATATATTGACTTCTAATTGATACAAGATCTTTCCTGAATTATAAGACACTTCGCTAAGCTCATAAACCAGACGAGGATAGATATTAAAGTCCTGATTGCCTTCATAGAAGACATTATTCGTTAGAACTTTAAAAATTTTCTGTAATTCAACTCTAAGTGCCCAGGTTTTGCTCATCTCCAGTTTCCCCTTCTTCATTTATTAACGATTTTGCTTTTACTTCGTCCTCTACAGCTGATAAATATTGTGCTTCTATTTTTTGTATATCATCAACACTTTCAAATACTGTGTCGCGTAGTACGCTTCTTTTAGGCTGATTGTTGCCGCCAAGTTCCTGTAAAACTCCATACCAGGTGTTGTGTTTGAATCCCATTTGTAGATCAGTCTCTTTTTTCCTAACCCAGTACTGAGTCGACTTATAGAGCCTTTTATTTTTCTTCATGCCAGGAAGATTTTTCAGTTTTGCTATCATCTTCTTACGCAGTACTTTTGCAACATCTTTAAGGGCCGCCCTAGACAGTTCCCTGATAGTATAGTTCGCGCGGTCTACACCTGATGTAAATGTAACGCCGTTTTTATTGCTGTATTTAGTGACCGATTTTGGCATTGGCATTTATACCACCGCCTCGCAAATCAATTCTATAAAATCACCTTTTTCAAAAGTCCTTATAATGTTATATACTTTATTTTCATAGGTCAGCTTTCTTTCTGAGGCATACTCAAACGAATATATCTCAAAGGTACATTCCGGCTTCAACCCCAGTGTAAAAGCTTGATAAAATTCACTCTGCTTTATTGACTTCTTATTGGCATATACTTCTCTTGCTGTTTCAACCTGAATAGTATCTCCACCGTCATTAACCGTATTGGTTACTGAAACCAGATTTATCACATCTTTAAACATCAGGAGTCACCACCTGATAGTCAGCTGATAATGCCAAATGAGTTTTTAAAGCATCATAGCATTGTCCAAATCTTACAGCATCCGGATTATCATAACCAAAATATGCCTTACAGTATAATGTTATAGTTTGTTTAATTAACGGATCCATTTCCTCTGCTCCATCTACTGTAACAGTTTTATCTGGATTTATCCCGGTTACTTTTAAATCCATTTTAGCAGCATCAATTAAACTTTCAATCTCTGCATCCATGGCATTATTAGTTATTCTTAAAGCTTTTTTAATATCTGCTAACACTTTCTCACCTCTCTTAAAAGCAAGAGGGACTTTCGTCCCTCAATATTAAGACTGTGCCTTTGCAAATTTAGCAAATGCAGCATTGCCTGTTATAGGTTTACAGTCAAATGCGCATACTCCAAGATAATCAATGGAATTGTTCAAGAAGCCGGATTCAGATGATTTTCTTACATTGATATCCTCTGCAAAATTACCCATAAGCTGGTCCATAGCCGCCATATATGCAGTACCTTTTGTTAAAGTATTAGTGTAATGCACTGGTACATCCATGATATAGAACAACCCATTCATAAATTTGATAGAGATGTTCTTTGACATGTTCATAAGCGGATAAAAATATGCCATAAATGTAGCTTTTGACATATATGCTTTTGGGGAAACATGATTTCCAATCATAGCATACCATGCCAATATATCAGCCTCCGTTACAGCAGTAGCTGCCGCAATCGACAACAAGTCTGTACCCTCAACATAAGCACCTGAAGTTCCGGAGCCTGCCTTTACTATTCCTGTCGGTTGGCTAGAGCCTGTACCGTTAAACACAAGATTTTCAAGCTTCTTAGCAAGATTTTCAGCAAGCAATTGAACTAAGAAGTCCTCAAATGCATCAATTGACATAATTGATACCGTTCTTGACACTCTTAAGGCTTTTGTTACTTCATAAGCCCCAAGCGTTATTCCAGCAAGAGTATCTTCTGACGGTGTTATTGCTGCGTTTTCGGTATGCATGGTCGCATCATTATTCGTTCCCTCAATACCAAATTTCAATCCGTTTGGCACATGAAACAGATTTGTCATGTGTTCTAAGACCGGCGCAATCTGAAACACCTTTTTCATAATTTTGTCTGCCATTATAGTAGGAACAACCTCTGCGCCTTCTCCGGTTGCTGTTGAATATGCCTGCTGTTCAACATCTGATAGTGTTTTTCCCTGCAGTGTTTTTAAATATGCATTTCTATATTCTTCTGATGATATTGCATTTTCTTTTGTGAATACTTTTGTTTCCTCAATTTTTGCCACTGTCTTTCCTCCTATATTCAGAGATTTATTATCAAGATTTGTTGCTGTTGTCTTGTCTTTCAATGCATTTAAATTCGCATTGGCAAGCTTAGTCTGTTCCCATTTATCATCCAGTGCTTCGACCTCTTTCATTTTTGCATCTGATTCCTCAATTTTTCCCTCGTTAATCAGATTTTCAACCTCTTTCAATAAATCATTTCTTTGTTTTAAGTATTGTTCTTTATTCATCCTTCATTTCTCCCTTCAATTTTAAAAATTTTAGTTTAGATTTTTGCAATAAAAAATCCGCCTCATTCTTTTGTGAATCAGCCGGACTTTTAATTGTACTTCTCATTTTGTCGATTACTTCTTGCGGCAGTAGTTGCGAATTATTAAAGCTTGCTGCTAATTTCATTTCATTTTCAAACATTATTTCATCAATCAGATTATGCTTTAATGCTTGTTGTGGAGTCATCCATGTTTCTTTATTCATCATGCTTAATAATTCTTTTTGACTCATTCCGCTTTTAAGCATATATGCATTTGCTATTGTTACATTGGCACCCTTAAGCATTCCGGCACTATGTTCCATATCTCTATAATCGCCCTTTGTTATTGTAGATACATTATGTATCATCATTTGAGCTGTAGGTGACATCATTACATTATCGCCCGACATTGCTATAACTGATGCAGCACTGGCAGCTAATCCTACAATTTTTACAATTACTTTTCCTGTATATGATTTTAATGCCGTATATATTTCACTTCCGGCAAATACATCGCCACCACCTGAATTAATCTCAACTTCTAAATCCTCACCCTTAGCGGCTTCAATTTCCTTATTAACCATATTAGGGCTTGTGCATTCAATTTCAAACCATTCATAAACCCATACTTCATCGTTTGATACGATTACACCTTTTATATTTACTTTTGCCATTTAATCACCTCTCTTTACTCTGATACAGGCCTTGTATCAAGTCTCCTTATATATTCATCTCCACCCGGAATAGGCGCAAGATTGAGAATACCTCTTACCTCATTGGGATTTAATATTCCCCTGTCCACAAAATTAACTAGGCTTAGCTTTGTCTGCATGCTGGCAAATGTCAGATTTGAACTTTCGAATATGATTTTATTACCGAATCCTCTTTCTTTGCGTGTGAAAAGCTTTCTTGTATATTCGCCGCTTAATTGCATAACAACAGGCTCAATATTTGCCTCATAGTAGCTTATCCATTCATCTTCTGTATAATTTCCTTGGATTATTTTAGCGTTTGTATTGAAAAATGAATATATTCTCTGTACAGTTCTATCCATTTGAGCTGCATTTGGTACATAATCCTTTGGATCAACCTGTATGGCATCCGTCTTTGCATCAACAGCGGCTGCTCCTACCGATTCAGACTTTTCTGTATTTAGAAAGCTATTAACAAATTCCTTTATTGACTTTTTTATATCTTCCGGATTTAAATTTGCTTTAAATCTCAATAGCCACTTTATTATGTTTGAATTTTTAATAGCCTTGATTATACCTTGGTCTATAACATTTACTACTTCCATGAGCGGAAGTAAAGCCCTTGCCGGGCTGTCTCCGAATATCTCGTTATTATTAAAATCCTTCCTTAGATGTATTATGTTTGTATATCTAAATGTTACAATCTTACCACTTTTTAAAGTAAACCTTAAAAATAATTCGCCGTTATAATTTTGTACAGCTTCTCCCACTGCCGCATTTATGGGGTATATGGCAACCGGATAATCATTCTCGTCTTTTTCTATGTACGCAAATGCATTGTGGTTCAATTCCAATTGCACAGCTAACTTTTCCTGAAGCATTTGCCCTGTCATATATGGGTTAGGTTCTTCAAGTAAAAAGCGCATATATGCTTCCGGATTTACTTTAATATCCTTGCTGCCGTCAGCTCTTATAGTTTCTCTAATATGTTTACCAACTATTTTCCCTATTGCTTGAGCCTTTGGCCTTATAGCCGCCCGAACAATATCAGAGTAATATAAGTTGCCGCCAAATGAATAATAACCGCCACCGGCATCAGAAATTAATTTATATTTTGTGACTGATACGGTCTTATTTCTGAATCTATCTAACAAACCTATTTTTATCACCTCTTTCATATTAAGCCAAGATAATCCTCATAATGTCTTTCTAATGCAATATAAGCATCTAACAAGCTTGCCACCCCATCAATTCTCCTTCTTTGATTGCTTGTCTTTACCAAAGATATGTTGTCATTCTTATCGACATCTATTGCTGCATTTGCAAGGTTCCATTTTAGAATTGGATTATTGTTATAATTAATTCTTTTAGCTTCTAAATCCGCTGCAAATGACTTCATGGGACTTGACATTGTTTTTTTACCTTGTATAACCTCTTCTGTTGATTCCTTACCAAAGTTTTGTTGAAGCTCGTCAATTATATATTGACTGTTCCAGCTGTCATAACCTACTTTATAGATATACATACCAATTTCATTTTGTATTTCTAAAAACCAATTTGTAACATCTTTATAGTTGATTTTATTACCTGCGCTTAGTCGCAACAAATCCTGTTCGTACCAAATATCATATGGTATCTTATCCTCTCTTACACGTTTTTCTAATAAGTCAGCAGGCAGCCAATACATTTGCTTAACATATAAGATTGTATCTCCTGAAACCCTGAATATTACCGTTGCGCATGTTAAGTCTGTTGTGCTTGACAAATCTAGTCCACCTATACCATAGTTAGGTTTTAACTTCTCTATGTCATAGGTAGCTGTATTATTCAAAACCTCAAACGATAACCATGCCTCGGTACTCGTTTCACGAATATTAAATTCTTTACATACAAGATTTTTTACAAGAAGCGGATTTGCTTTTGCTTTTTCAACTTTTCTTCTCAATGTTTCAAGATTTTTAATTGTGCCTAAACCTGGGTTAGCTTTCTTCCAGCAATCCGGATTTGTCCATTCCTTTCGGTTATCAAGCTCATAAATAAAAGAGATGGTTTCCTCATCATGGTAACCATCCGGGTCAAAATATCCGTTTATTATTCTTCCTGATTCTTCATATTCAGTGTCATATATATCTTCTCTGATTGTTCCAGCTGTTGAAGTTATATATATTAATGGCTGCTCTCTTGCGCTGACACCATCAGCTATAATATCATATAATGCTTTACCGTTTTTCCATTGGTGAATTTCGTCCATCAACGCACAATGTATATTAAGACCGTCCAATGTATCGGAATCACTTGCAAGCGGCTTAAATATACCATCATTGAAATCACTGATTAATTCTGCAACTAATGTCCGTATTCTCTTGAGTAAAGATTGGGACTTTCTGACCATTCGCTTTGCTTCAAGCCATATTATTTTAGCTTGGTCTCGTTTTGTTGCTACTGCATATACTTCCGGCCCCGGTTCGCCATCTCCTACTTGCATATATAGCCCAACAATTGATGCAAGTAATGATTTCCCGTTTTTTTTACCTACAATAAGCTTTGACTTTCTGTATTTTCTATTACCATTAATGTCTATAAAACCAAATACTGTTGCAAGGTGAGCTTTCTCCCACAATTCTAATACAACTGGTTTACCGCCAAATTTACCCTTAGAGTGTTTGCAGTAATTTTCAGCGAACTCTATTATATGATTTGCTCTTGTATGTGAATAAAAGTATTCACCTGGATTATTGATATCGTAAACGACCTTTTTATAAGTTCTGTAAATCTTGTCAGATACAACTTCTTTGCCACTTTCAATGTCTGACCAGTATTCAAGTATGGGGTTGTAGTCTTTTGGGTACTTAACCATTAAACATCTTCTCTTCCATTCACGAAGTCATCAAAGCCATCATTTTTAGTCTTTGGTTGTTCTTTTGGTACTAAATCCGTCAACTGCTTGATGATGTTTTGATAATTCTTGTTCATAGTATTATATAATCTTGCAACCGGTCGCTCCCTTTCGTATGGTTCTGTTTTATCTGACTGTGTAAACATTTCATAATACCCATTTTCAATTATGTCTTTTTCCCATTCCTCCAATGTCACACGCATATATGCAGCTCTTTGTATTAGTCCGTCAATGATTGCTTTCTGGTCTTTGCTTATATTCTTATAAATTCGCCTAAGTCTCTTTTCTTCTCTGGTGATTCTCTCATCTCTTGACAATTCTTTTTTAATAGCCACATATATCACCTCTCTTTATGTAATTTTTAGGGTAGGGGGGTCACGTGTAAGACCTGTGTGTTTTTTAAAGGTTGCCCATCGGTCTTAGTCCTTGGAAATTACAAATAATTTACGGGGGGGAGTGGGTAAATCTGCCCATCACTTCTAAAAAAATATTCTTCATTTTCTTTTTTGCCAAAAGTTTTTTTATTGTGGCATTGTAGACAAAGATACTGCAGGTTCTCATGACTCAAAGTTATGTCCAAGTCGTTTATGTTCTCAGGTGTTAACTCTTCAATATGGTCCACAATATAGCCCGGCTTATCTTTACAGCGCTCACACATACCGCCGTCAATTGTAATCCTATGCATAATAAAAGAAGCCCTACACTTCTGCCACGCAGATGATCTGTAGAACTTCTTACTAAATTCTTTTGCCATATCTTACTTTTTGCCCGTCTTATAAAAGTTTGGATTTTCCGCATACTCTTCTATGTACCCACACTTCTTACACATGTATTTATTAGTTACTGTGCCATCACAAACTTTATCTTCTCTTTCAGCTGAAAAATTGCCTTCTACATAACTCTTCAACATATCCCCACCACATTTAGAACATTTCATATAAGTACACCTCCTTTAACAATATTTTTCATATTGATTGTACGCAAGAAGTTTATTATTACGTATCAAACAACATGTTAATTTCTATCTCTTTAAATATCTTTATTGAACATAAGAGCATTATACCATTAAAAAAGAACCCAGCTAAGAGTTCTAAATCAAATTTTATATGCCTTAGTTAAAACAAAGTATCAAAACCTACTTTTATATCATAGGTAGGATATTTGTGTTTAATATCATCTTGTATTATTTCATTTAATTCAGATATTAATGCAGAATCATTAAGTTCTGTAGTACTTCTTAATTCTAAATATAAGAAATACTTTTTATTTTTTCTTTCAGTAATATCAATTAGTATCGATTTGTTTCGACAGTAGTTTCTAATCGTAGATCCAATCTCATTAATTAAATCATCTTTATCTAAATTTTCCTTATTATCGTATTTTATTGTTATTGCATTAACCGGTATAATAAATCTTTTTAAATCATTTTGATACTTTTCAGTTGATTTTAAAATATAATTTATTGTTTCTTTGTACTCCTTTTTATAATCATTCTTAAATTTTTCATTATCCTTTAACATTTTCTCAACTTCATCTTTTTCTAAAACATTATATATATTTAGGCCAACCCATACACTAACAACTATACCCAGAATAGCCAACCCTACACTTATTACATCTATTCCTTTATAAATAGGTTCTTTAATAAATAATGCCCCAAATATTATTATACTAATAATAGCAGGAGTAATTAATGCAAATACTTTTAAATTTTTATGTTCATATATTAACAGCATAATAACTAAAACAAATATTAAAACACCAAATATAAAAAAGGTAATATCGCCAATCATTTCAGTTCTCCCCAAAATATGTTTTCCTTTATTATACCCCTGCAAACATTTTCTTTCAACCATAATATGACAAATATTACAATGTGGGTAATCTTATCTAGCCAAAATTAACCTTTAACACTTCATAGTCTTCAATCCTTATCCTTGCAATTATATTGATTTTCTGTATAGCTTTAGATGCAACTCTCCTAGTTTGAGAGACGCTAAGCATGCTTTCCCGTGCAACTTCATCCCATGTTTTCTTTTCCCAATACTTTGAAACAATCGAAATCCTTTCATCTTCCGAAAGTGAATTAAGTGCAAGATCAACTTTTTGTAATAAATTATCCACGCATCGGATCTCATTCAATATTTGTTGTAATATTTCATGTTTTTCCTTACAAGCAATTTCTTCGACTTTTAATGCCACCTTTGATGTTTTGTCAGAAATATTGCCGCTTCTAGGCATATCCGACAGTATAAAATTATAGTTAATTGCATCTATTGCATCATCTTGCCACGAATCGTATTCAGTGATACGTTTTAAATCCGATTCTAAAGAAGCTTTTACGCTTTTAAGCAAAGGAATCTTAATAAAAAGTTCTTTCATCTGATTATCAGTTATTTGCTTCACTCTGTCTATCCTCCTCATATCTTTTGCTGCCATTTTCGACGAACTTTTCTATGTGAATCATGCCCCATGCAACTTTTAAGGCCTTGATATTTATCATATTTAAATTCTTCAATTGAGCAAGAAAGAAATTGATCGCAGGCCGGATTGTCCAATTTACACAAGCATTTTAATTCTCCATTGCTTCTCCATTGCGTGTAACATTTAACAAGCACCCTTGCTCACCTCCATATGTTTTTATAAAAAGAAAAAAACACTCTTTGTCCCCGTTCAAAAAGTGCTTTTTCTCATATTTTTATGTTAATTAAGAAAGGCTTGTTTATATACCAAAATACATTTTTCATAGTATCATATTAGCACATGTCTGACCGACATTTCACCGACATCTTTTCTTTTTCTCTAATATTTTTAAAAATTCTTTCAATATGCCTTTGAGAATAGCTCATTTCTTTTGCAATTTTAGAATTAGAATATCCTTTGATTCTCAGCATTAACGCTTTTTTTTCAACATCTCTAAATGCGTCTATGATCTTTTCAAGCTCATTTCTCTGGTTATATAGCAAGTTTAATTCTTTTTTTAAATCACTTGTTTCCCTCTCATATTTACACAATTTTAAATATGCTTCATAAGCTTCCATTTGGCTTCTTGATTCTTGTATAAACGGATTTTCATAATTTATGGCTGTCAATCCTTGAGGTCTCCAAACCATCATCAGCTTTTGAATTTCTCTTTTTATAGTTTTAATATGTGATTCTATCGTTGCAATATTTTCTGTTAGATCCTTATATTCCTGGATTATTGAATTAGTCATGCACACCTCCTTGTATTGCATGCATTAACCGCTTGGACATTGATATCGAACTCCTCAAAGTGCAATTTATAATATTATTTATTTTATACTGCAAGCTGGATTTTCTATCAAATGCCGTTTTGTACATATCAAGTAATTCAGGACTGTTTTTTACAACACCGCTCTCCAGCAATATAATATATTGCTTCAACTCATATACATCAAGACTATTAATGTCATCTCTAATCCCTTGCTTAACTCGTTCTGCATCATTCAGTGATTTTAAATATTCACGCAATTTTATTAACTCAGGTTTATCAAAGTATTTAGACAAAATACTTGAAAATATCAATAATCCATTTTCGTCAAAACGTAAGTCTGCATAATTTTCTAACTTTATCATTACAAACTCACCCTGACTTGCATCTTTTTCAATTTCCTCAAAAATGTTATCGCAAATTTTATTGAAGAAAATTTCAACGTTATAAATTTTACACATATTCCGCAAGCTTACAGAATACGGCACAAATGCGCCTGATTTTTTAATATTATCTTCATTTTTCTTTACAGCTTTTTTTATTGTTTTATATAAAATAGTATTCATTTTCTAATCCTTCCAAATTATATTTTAAATCCATTTATAATCTCATGTTCGTTAGGCTTTAACTCTGCACAGCCATGTTCTAAGTCGCTTAATATTTTTTCAAAATCGAGCAAATATTTTTCTTGCTTTTTCATATCCTTTGAACCATGATACCAATTCATAGCCTTGTGATATCTTGCTAAATGTTTATTGTATTCTTGCTTTGTCATTTTATTCCTCCCAACTTTCAGCATTTTCAGCTTCTTTGACCCAATCGGGTATCTCAACTTGATTGTCCTTGCACCAATTAAAATTATAAGTTAATACCGTTCCATCATCATTTCTTTCAAGCAACAACCCTGTTTGCTTATCAAAATAAATATCAATACTTGGTAAGTCTGTGAAATATCTATTTTTCAATACTGCTATTTTTCCGTTAACCCCTGCGTTTATCTTATCCTTATCGTATTCTCGCATTATACTGATTACATTATCAGCTTTATTGTATAAATCGCTTGTCCCGCTTATTTGCTCAAAATCCATATTTTCGCCCTTTTTGTATGTCTTGTTTGGATGAAGCACCAAGATTATATGAGTATTATACATTTTCGATAAATCACATAGTCTTTGCATAAAGTCTGCTTGTTGCTCGTATTTTTCACTTGCTTGTACACTTAGAATGCTCATTAGATTGTCGATAATAATTAAATCATATTTGCTAATTTTTATTTCGTATTCAAGCATACCAGTAAATTGCTCTATTGTTTTTAGCTTGCTGTCACCTTTGTTAAAAAGCACTAGTTTCTTACTATGCCATTTTTTTAGTTTTTCCAGCATTTCTTTTTTGGGCTCTTTTTTATACCGCTTGTTGATTTTAACTAATTTATAATAATTTTCATCTCTGCCAATAACACATGAATATAATTCGTTTAAAAATATCTCTAGGTCACCTTCTCCGCTCACCAAATAAACTTTATTCTCTTTATCTATTGCATTTGCAATTATTTGTTTTACAAGCGTTGATTTTCCTCCATTTGCCCTTCCTGTTATCAGAGTTACACAACCAGGAGCCAAATCATTCAATCCATAATCAATTGTATTCAATCCAGTTGGGATATAGTTACCTGTCTTAGCTGATAAACCTTTATACGGCTGCTTGTCTACATCTCTTCTGCCTTCAATTTTAAATCTCGCACTTTCTATTAGTTCGATTATTTTTTCTTTGCCATTTTTTACGTATTCTTCGTTAATGTCTTTTTGTGTATAAAGTTTCTTATCAATTAGTTTTGCTTTAAAATCAAAATTTTTTATAAAAAACTCATCCATGTTTCGACCGGCTTCATCGTTATCAGATACTATTATCAACGCTTCAAACTTATGCAAATAGTCTTTAGCCTGCTCAATTATGCTATCGAGGCTGTTTGCTCCTGCCCCTACGGAAACCACATTTCCGAAGCCGCATTGGCTTATAATCATACTATCAAATTCACCCTCGCAGATTATTAATTCAGCTCCTACTTCTACGTTTTGGATATTATAAAGATATGGTTTTGAGCCTGTTATACTCTTCATTTTTGGCTTGCCAGGGTCTTTTTTTGGCAGCCTTATTTTATAGCCTATTACTGTTTCATACTTGTAATACGGAAAAGCTATGTATCCCTTGTATGTGCCCAATTGGAATTTATTTATTGTCTCTTCAGTTATTCCCCTCAATTTTATATAATCAATACATTCCTGATTAATGAGGGTCACCTTTTTAGATTCAGAAATAAAATTATCCCTGCTTTTTTTAATTTGAGTATTATCATAGCTTGCTTCGCCCAACAACTCTCTGACAATTTCTTGATGCGTATAATTCAAGTGGTCTTTATAATATCCGTATATATCAATTTTCATGTTACAACCAAAACAATAGAATTGAAGTGCTTTAGAATCCCAACTCATGGATGGGTCCCTGTCCGCATTCTTGTGAGCATATATATTTGGGCAATGATATTTTTTGCCGTACTTCTTTAGATTCAATCCACTTGCAATAATATTTTCTGCGGATTGTCCGAATTTTTCCTTGATTTCCTGTATCTGATTCAATGCTATCACCCTTTACAGCTCAAAGTATTTATAAACCGGAACAAATTCTTGTTTGCATTTATCTGCATACGATTCATTATTTTCTGATAAGTAATCTATATAACGTCCATTAAAAAATGTGCTTCCGTTCATTGGTTGCTTCCATGTCTCTTTTGCCAATTCTTTTTTATATGACTCAATTGCCGCAGTTATTTTTTCAATACCCAGTTTATAGATAGCATCTTTAGATTTTTTTGATACAGCTGTCTTGCCTTTTTTATTCGGATACAATTTCCATACAGTCTCAAAAAAAATATCAATTTCTTTTTTTATATTTTCTTTAATACTTTTTTTATATTTATTTATATGGGTATCTAATTCGCTACCTGTTGACATATCTAATTCGCTACCTGTTGACATATCTAATTCGCTACCTGTTGACATATCTAATTCGCTACCTGGCTTTTTATTGGTTGCCTCACTGCTAATTAGCCATTCGGTATAATTTTTATTAATACCGATTGCTCTTGACTTATTAAATGTTGCTTCTGCTGTTACGGATATGATTTTTACTTTTATGAGTTTGGCAAGCTCTCTTTGTATTTGTGCTTTACAGATATTAGTTTTATCAGCTATAAATGATATGGATAAATTGTGACTTTTCCTTCTATAGCCATATGTATTTCTAATAACAACATCTAATATTCTTCTTTGAGTTCCGTTTAAATTTGTGACAGCCAAGGCTTCTAATATTCCATTAGCTATTCGAGTATAACCATTTTCCAGTTGTACATTAGTTTCATTCTGGTCAGCTTCTGCCATACAAATCACCTACCTTCATATTATTCGATCTTAATATCTGCCATTCTTTTATATCCGAAATCTTAATTTCGAAACCAATCATTAAAACACATCCTTTGAACAATCATTACAATTCCGCACGCATGCGACTTTTTTCGTCCAACCAAGCTTCAAATAATGGAGCATTTATTTTTACGTGTCCTCTAATTCGTAAATACGGCAAATCCGAATTTCCACTACGGATCAATCCATAAAGATAGTCTCTCCCAACGTTATATTGTCTGGACGTCTCCACTACGGATAACAAATATTTATTTTTCATATCATTTCACCCTCTTCGCTACTTAATTCAACTTTTTTAATAGCTTCAAATATCTTGTCCTTTTCAATTTTAGAAAGTTCTTTCCTGAGCCTTTTGGAAAATGTCACATCGCTTATTCCAAGTATTTCAGCTACCATCCACTTTTTCACCTTTGTATTAATAAATGCTTCTTGAATATCCATATTTCTCATTTCATCGCTCCTCTTATAATTATTTCTTGATTTATTATTAATCTTATATTATAATCTTTAGTGATACAAGTTGTGTCATTACATGGTGTCAAGAAAAGGAGGTCACGCAATGCAATTTTCGGTATATGAACGTTGGCAACGGCGAATTGCACATTACAATGATAAAAGCTTTAAATTTGTATCTAAAGAAATACTTTCTGATTATGAAATAATATATGGTAATAATTCAAAGCTTAATCCAATAAAGGAATCTCACGCAAGAGATATTGCTCTTCAGTTTGCAAATTTGAGCAAAATATCTGATAATAGTCTTTTTATAAAATCGACCATAGAATTTATTCGAAACTTTGGCATGATGGGTGTACACAGAATCAAAAAAGGTCAAGGTTTTAAAGAACTTGCTTATGATTATTCAGAAAATATTTTTGAATGGAGAAAAGAAACTAGAGAATTATATGAAACTCTTAAAAATATTTCCGCACTCAATGGAATTTATTCTGAAAATTCGCAAGATTATTTATCTTTACTAAGCTGCATACAACACTCAATAAACAGACATCTTACAAACATATACCCCTATTCTAAAATCGAGATTTCTCCTCCTTTAGAAGATACTTTTTTTCTTAAACCTATGATGAAAACCTTTAATCTTCTAAGTTCAATGTATTTTGCCATATTTCAAGATCTACAGGACAACACAACCTATTACTTGTGTGAAAACTGTGGTTCGCCATTTGAATGCTCTCGCTCAAAGAAAATTAAAAACAAATGTCCTGATTGCGTAGTCAAGGAAAGAAACTACCGCAAAAACAATAACAGCCGTTCTAACCCTAAAAATACTTTTCGTAATAAAATTTATGAAAAGAAAAAGTATTATGCTGAAAAACCTGATTTTATTAATTCTAATAAGTCTTTCAAAATAAATTCATGGTATGATCTTTTTTTAGAAGAATTAAGCTCATTTGAATCAAGTGATGATTCATCCTTGCGTGCATGGATGAATGTGAAAGAAGAAGAACTCAATAAACTTATTTATACAGATTAAAGGATGAGGCCTTTCAGCCTGTCCCTATTATTGCGCTGCTATTTATCTGCATCTGCTTTCATATATCCTTCAATAAAGCTTTCAACCATGCAAATTAATTTAATATCCTTTTTCTCAGTCAATTTATCTGCTATATTTTTTATTTTTTCATTCACATTCATAATAACATCCACTTAATTTTTACTCGATGCATCATCAAGATATGAAATCTGCTCAAACAGTTCTTTAAATACCTTTAATATCGGACCTTGTAAATCAATCTCCAGTATTACTTCATTACCATCCTACAACTCTATTTTATCGGTCAATAAAGGATGAATAAACGATATATCATCAAACATACCAGCTCCAATTGCCTCAATTGCGCCAGTATACTTATCTGAGATTTGAACATCTGAACAGTCGGTTATGAATTCAACAACCTTGTTAAATATACAGCATCTTTCAAATGCTTCATCAGCACCTGACAAAATTTCATCTACTCTTTCTAATGAATCTTCTGTTGCATTTAATAACTTTTCGTTAATGCTTTTCAATACTTCTTCTCTTATCTTTATACGCTCCTTTTAATTTTTATTTAAATATCTTTTAACAAATCTCAATACTAATTGTGTAAATTCGGCATCCTGAGATTGCCTTAGTAGTTCCATAATTTCCTCTAAATTTTCATTCATAATAAAACCGTCCTTTCCTGTTATTTCAACTGCCTTAAGTATTTTGGCAACGGCTTACGTAAAGCGGTCGTCCTGCCATTAGCATTCAATAAGAATTGACTGCCATTACTTTCATATAATGTTTGAGTTTCAATTCCAAGGCTATCAAACATTGTTGGCAATCCTTGAACCATCTGCATACGTTCTATAGCTGTAGTCAAAGCAACTGTAAACCTTCTCACTTCCCAATTATGATACTCCCATAGAAATCCTATAACACTGCCATTGTCAATATTTTGGTCTTTAATAGGCTTGTCTCTTTCAAGGGTGTTTAGATACTCCATGGTGTAAAAATAATCCTTACACTCGTATTTATGACCGTTATACTCTTTCTCAACCGGAAATATATTCATAAATTCGTTTGGTGTCAGAAATCCAATAAAATCATGTATTTCTATCACGAGGTTGTAGAAAGTTTCTGCAACCCCTACGAGGCAATGAGTATTAGTATATTTAACACCATATATTACAATTTTTTTAATATTTTCTTTAGTATAATCCTGTGTTTCATTTGCTGTTTTCAATACGTTAGCTAACGCTTGTAAATATAATTGTTCTTTCATATTAATCATCTCCTAAAATTTTACTTGAATTAATTAACAATATAAGATATATTTATCTTGTAGCATTTGCAGCTTTTACTTGGTCGTTGAGCTGCTTTTTGTTTTCAATCATTTTTTTATAATGAATATATGCTTTTACATATGCTAAAACTTTTTTAACTAATATATAATCTTTTTGTAGTTCTAATAACTTGGTAATTTCTTTTATATCTTCATTCATATAACTTTCCCCTTTTATTTGTGTTTTGCTTTGTATTTGATTTTTTATCCTTCAAATAAGCATTGAGAAAATCATACAGAAAAATTATGCGCTCTTTATCATCTGTTTCTAACAACATTTTAATAATGTTAAACTTGGTTACTTGCATCGCCATGAAATTCTGTTCTTCTTCTGTATAAACTTCATCGTACGAATCCATTGCCATTTCAGAATTTACATTTATAATTTGTCTTTCGATTTTTCTCATACCTTCGGATAGAAAATTCTTAACCTCATATTTTTTTATATCATAACCTGCCTTTGCTGCAATCATTTTTTATCTCCCCTCCTATAAATTTCATTCAACAAACCACATAGCATCTTTAAAAATTCTACATCATGCAACCGATCAACCGTTTTTTTTATTTCTCCCTGTAAAAATTCTCTTTCGTTCATGTTTCACACTCCTTTAATCAAATCTTTAATTCCTTAAGAAAACAAAAACACCACAAACCACTATTCATCGAATAATAATTTGTGATGTTTAAGAAAATCTGATGCAACATCTAACATGTATTAATTTTATAAACAATTGTGATAAAACCACATTGCCGTTCCTTTCTTTGGGAACCCCAGTTCCTGAAAGTTTTTAATTATGTACTGGCGTAATTCTTCCCCTTGCAATCCTACAGCCTTAATCTTATTCCTATAAGCTTTGATTCTGTGCTCAGGCACTTTGTTCACTCTCCCTATTCAATTTGCTTTCATATTCTAACATGATATCATTTTCACCTTTGTATCTAACTGTTGCCGCTTCTCCATTCATATCCTCAATGAGTACCGTAGCTTTATCAATAAGAGATATTTTCAGAGCTTCAATGTAAAAGTTTTGCTCCAACCATTTTATGATTTGATACTGTTCAACTGTTTGCGCTTTCACCATCAAGGTACCTCCTATAATTCACGACCTGCAGCTGTCGCATTATCAAGCCATTCGGCCATCTTGGGAATATTAACCTTTTTTCTGTTATTAACAACTAAAATCGGTATATCCCGCTCTGTTCGAGAAAGTGCATATAAGCAATCTCTTCCAATTCCAAAATATTTTGCCGCTTCTACTATTGACATAAGTTTTTTTGGTTCTTTTAATTTTTCGTTCATACTTTTCTCCTTCCATTTTTTATAATAAACCACCACTACCCGTAAATAGTTCAAATATAAGTTATTATACTATACAATTTCTAACATGTAAGATTTACGCTATATTTTTTTAAAAAATATTAAGCATAGTTTGGAAATTATCATTTTTAAGCCACTCACTTATCTTATACCTAATGTTTTGTCCACTTTTCGACATTGTATGATAAATTTGTTGTGTTATCCACTGATTTACCTTATCATATCGTACTTCCACACTTCTTTTGCTTCTATGTTTACCATAAAGTAATCAAATTTGACTTTATTAATATTCAAGGTTATTTCACTATTAATTCAGCGTCAACTTTTAAAGCTCTTGCAATTTTTCCTATTGTCCGTGGTCTTGCCTTTTGCGTTCCTTTTCTAATCCTTGAAAGCGTCACTGTATTAACTTCTGATAATTCTGCAAGCTCACCAACAGACAAACATTTGTTTGCAAGTATTAAATTTAATTTTTTAGTATCAATAATCATAAGCATTCCTCCTTCCGACATTTAAAATATTGTTATTATTAATTATAGTCATTTATAATGTCGTTGTCAATATGTATTTTAATTAAATATTGATTTTAAATGTCGCTTGTGTTATATTTGTATCATATGGAGGTGTTATTTTGAATAAGAATGAACAAATCGGACTACGAATCAAAGCATCAAGAGAAAAAGAAGGTTTGACCCAAAAGCAATTAGGAAAAGCTATAGGTCGCACAGAAAGTGCAATAAGAAAATATGAAAAAGGCTTAATTGAAGTTCCGTTAAGCATATTAGAGAAAATTTCACATGTCTTAAATACAAATACAGCATCTTTAACGGGTTGGGAAGAGCTTATTAAACAAAAAAATAGAAAATTGGATCTTACAAACACACGATATGAATTAGAAGCGGTTCAAAAGGAATTAAATAACACTGAAATAAGCGAAGAGAAAAAAAAACAATTATTAACTATTATGAATTCATTAGTAATGCAGTATGAAAAATTAAGAAAAGATACATCATGTTTAGATGCAACCTTAGAACAGTTAAAACACGAAACTATTAAACCAAAAAATATTAATACTATTCTCGATCCTTTAAAATATGAAGGTGTTCAAAAACAATTAATGAATAAGTTGAATCATAAAGATACAAGTATTGATTTTGCAGAATCAATACAAAACGAAATAATGGATTCTATAATAAATGTACCTATTAATGCTTTTGTTTTTTTTATTTCAACAGCTTTTCCTGAATATAAAAATATTTTGAATGATAAGCAAGATATTGAAGACCTTTACTATAAAGTAGCAGATTTTACTGAATTTAATATCAAAAAAATGATAGAAAAAAATAATAATTAAATATAAAATTTAATCTATAAAAAATCAATTAGGAGGTACATACATGCCATTTGGAATCGCTATCAATAAAGATGGGAGCATAGAATTTGGAAACATAAAAGCTCCTATAAGAAACAAGGGCAAAAATTTAATTGAATTGCCTAAAGATTATATTGTTATTGATATTGAGACAACAGGACTAGACCAAATATTTGATGACATTATAGAAATTGCAGCGATTAAAGTTAAAGACGGAGAAATAATTGATTCTTTTGAATCTCTTGTAAAACCAAGTTTCAATAGTTATTATTGTGACAGTGAAGGAAATAAAAAAGCTTGCTATGTTGATGATTTTATTATTCAACTCACCGGCATTACAAATGAAATGCTTAGCAACGCTCCATATCCTAAGGATATATTGCCTAAATTTGTTGATTTTATTGAAGATAGTATTCTTTTAGGACATAATATTAATTTTGATGTCAATTTCTTATATGATAGTTTAATGAGTAAATTAGATTATAGACTATCAAATGATTTTGTTGATTTAATGAGATTATCAAGAAAAATATATCCAGCCTTTGAAAATCATAAATTAGCAACAGTTGCACGAAATTTAAATATTGACACTTCAAACAGTCACAGAGCATTGCCGGATTGTGAAACAACTCATAAATGCTACTCTGTTTTATGTAATTATGTACATAAAAACGATATCGACGTAGAATCCCTTTGGTCCAATTCCAATAAAAAATATTACAATCTCCAAAATTTAGAATCTGATGCAACAAAGCATAATCCTGAACATTTATTTTATGACAGATATTGTACATTTACAGGAAAACTAGAAAAACTTGATAGGAAAGTAGCAGCTCAATTAGTAACAAATATTGGCGGTCACTGCTTAAATAATGTTACAAAGCAGACGAATTATTTAATTTTAGGAAATATGGATTACGTTTCAAATATAAAAGAAGGTAAAAGTAATAAATTAAAAAAAGCAGAACAACTTATACTAAACGGACAGGACTTGCAAATATTAAGCGAAAATGTATTTTATGATTTAATTCTGGAGGCATAAAAAAGATTATTAAATAAGTATTGAATAAAACTAAATAAAAAAACAAATATATTTGGGAGGAATTTATGACAAAGGAGATATTAACAACTGATGATGAAAGAATAACCGTAGCAGAAGCAGCGACAATATTGAGAATGTCACCCATGGGTCTTAGAGTGGCACTAAGACACGGAAAGTTTAGCTATTTTGGTGAAGCTTGGAAGAGTGACGATGAAGGAGACCGCTGGACATATTATATTTGCCAAAATAGATTTCTTGAGTATGTAGGAATGGCGGAGGCACGGGGTGTTGATTTACCTGAGATACAAAATTATTTACAAAGAAAAGCTCAAGAACCATCTCCAGCTGAAAGTTTTTCTCTGTTAGAAAAAGCAGATCTAGAAAAAGAAATTAAAAAGCTCAAATCTGAAAATAAAAAACTTAAAGGGATAATCAATCGATTTTTAGAAGAAGCTTCGGAAGTTGTAGACAAATAAAATTAAACAATAACGCTCACTCTTCATCAGAAAATAAGAAATTATTATAGAATATTTACGTAAGATATAATAAGTTTATTAAATAGACTTAGAAGAAATATTAAGCAAAATAAAAAAATTATATAAAGCGAGGAATGTTATGGGTAAGAAAGAACCGAACTTTACATTTATAGGTGAACCGAATCTTGAAAGGTTTTGTGTTGTATTGGGGCAAATAATTGGCAAGAAATGCGGAGGTGAATTAAAATTTATTGGTATTACGCAAAGAACAGAAGAAGATAAAGCAAGCGGAAAATTTATTGAAATAGTATAGTCTAACTACCAAAGAGGTCACTTATAGCTAAATTACCAGGCCTATCTGGTTTACCATAAAAAACATTGATTAACTTCATTAAACGCTAATTAATAGAACGCAATTTTCCGTTGTACGCTTATATATTACTTAATCGATAGTATTAAGTTTAATAATCAGAAATGAAAGGATGAAATATGGCAAACAAACCAAAGACTAATGCAAAGGCAGGAGACAAAGAATACTTCCGAATTCGTGAGAAAATTGGCGAAAACAATAAAGGTCAACCAGTATATAAAAATTTTTACGGAACATCAGAGTCCGACGCAAATAGAAAAAGGAAAGAATATCTTGATTTGCTTGCACAGGGTGTAAATCCAGACTTAGGCAAGCAAAGCTTAAGCAAAGCAATGTTTGTATGGATTTGGGAAATCGAGAGATATAATGGCAATAGTAGCTCCACGTTTGAGCGCTATGAATCAATATTTCGAAACTATGTAGAAGACCTGCCATACGCTATTGCTCCTGTATCTGATATTAAAAAGTTGCAGATTCAAAAGCGTTATAATGAAATGTTATTCAAAGAAAATAAAACAATATCGCAAGTTAAAAATCTGCACAAGCTGCTAAATAAGTTCTTTAATTACGCTGAATCTGAATCCTATGTTGCAAAGAATCCCCTCAGAGGCCTTAAGCTTCCAAAACCACCTGAAGATGAAATCATAGACGATGAAGATGAAGAAGATATGAAAAATATAGAAGTCTTCACCGTGGATGAGATAAACAAATTAAAAAAGATAGCTGGACATACTAAGATTAGATATTTAATGATGTTTGCTGTTAATACAGGAGCAAGAGAGGGCGAGATATTAGCCCTTAACAAGAAAAAGAATATAAAAAATAATTTAATAAAGATAAGAAATACTCTAAAAAGAGTTAAAATCTTTGAATCCCCTACTAAATATCACTATGAATTAAAATTAACTAAAACCAAAACTAAAAAATCAAAGCGTGATCTGACTATAAATGCAGTACTAGAAAAAGAGTTAATTCAACTTGAAAAGCTCATTGCTGAAGAAAAGTTATTACTTGGGCCAACTTATACAGAAAATACTATTTTGTTCCCTTCATCAACTGGAACATATATAGATGCTAAAAATCTAAGAAGGTCATGGGAAAGGTTATTAAAAAGAGCTGAGATACCTTACAGAAAGTTTCATGCTCTTAGACACACATTTGCAACTACTTTGCTAAACAATGGTATTGATATAGTGACCGTATCGCAACTATTAGGGCATTCATCTATAAAAACCACAGAAATATATCTACATTTATTGAAAGAAGCGAATATAGAAGCGACCTCCGTTTTAGATGATGTATTCAGTCAATAAATAACAAAAGAACCTAATTTATACACTCAGGTTCTTTTTATTATTTTTTAAGTTGGCGAATTTTTGGCGAATCAATTTTTTATCGACTCATTTTACACGCTACAACCTTTGCAATTAGTGAACCATGAGGGATTCGAACCCCCGACGCGCAGATTCGAAGTCTGCCACTCTATCCCCTGAGCTAATGGTCCTCAACGAATTAATTATATTACATTATATCCAAAATATCAATAGTTTTAGAAAGAAGTCATTAGATAATATAATTGGTTGGTTAATTCTAATTATATAGTAAAATGCAGCCGGATTTTCCAGCTGCGCTTATGGTGCCCAAACGCGGAATCGAACCACGGACACGGAGATTTTCAGTCTCCTGCTCTACCGACTGAGCTATCTGGGCAAATTCAGTTTAATCAAATCAAATTAAAATTCGTTAAGAGTGGGCCTTCAAGGACTCGAACCTTGGACCTACCGGTTATGAGCCGGGCGCTCTAACCAACTGAGCTAAAGGCCCAAAACAAATTATTTTGGTATGGTGGGCTTAGATGGACTCGAACCATCGACCTCACGCTTATCAGGCGTGCGCTCTAACCACCTGAGCTATAAGCCCATCTTAAGTATCGGGGCGGCAGGATTTGAACCCGCGGCCCTCTGGTCCCAAACCAGATGCGCTACCAAACTGCGCTACGCCCCGAATATGTAGCAACGGAGAAGGAGGGATTTGAACCCTCGCATCCTTGTCAGATCTACTCCCTTAGCAGGGGAGCCTCTTCGGCCACTTGAGTACTTCTCCATTTATATTGAATGATCCATCGGCGATTCGAACGCCGGACACCTTGATTAAAAGTCAAGTGCTCTGCCTGCTGAGCTAATGGATCATAATAAATTAAAATGGCTGGGATGGCAGGATTCGAACCTACGCATACTAGAGTCAAAGTCTAGTGCCTTACCGCTT
>JAHDLA010000029.1 GCA_018436705.1 Sedimentibacter sp. | reverse complement strand
TTTTCTCCTCCCTTTCGGTCGATAAAATCGGGTTAGGGCATACTCAAGATAGCGCTTAGCTTATCTTTGTCTTTCTTTACTTTGGTTCTTTTTTTCTTTGAACTCTCAAAGGTTCTTATGCTGTTTTATTGTCTAGGTTCTCTTCGCTGTTACACTAACAGCTTGAACAGTTTATCACATCCAAGTGATGTTGTCAACTATTTTTTCATTTTCCTTATTTAGCATTTCCTTGTGAAAGGAATGTTATCTTAGCATATATAGAAGTAATTGTCAATATTTTGTCTTTATCCATATTTTTCATACTTACTATAATTTTTCCTAAAACTAATTGCAATATATAGGACTATATGCTAAAATAAATTAAATAAAACTTATATTTTCACTTCAACCGATAACGGCAAACCTAATGAAAATTAGCGGCGCAAAGCTATAGGGCCTTTAAACTGGCAGCCAGCTACCGAAAGGAAGTTTTTTTATTTCCTTCATATAGGTTGAAGAACGTTAAAGGAGGATATTAAAATGTACAAAGAAATTAAGAAAACAGCTTCTCTTTTGGTCATCATGATTGGAATTCTTGCTTTACTTGGCCCTGTTGCACAAGCCTATCAAAAATCAGAGCAGAACATAAGCCAGGAACTTTTAATTATGATTGAAGAAACAAATAACTACATCTACAAAGAGATTGATAAGGCTGTGGAAAAAGCAGGAAAAGAGGTTCTCAAAGATCAAAGCGAGCAGCAGTTAAACAGGTCAATTGATAGAATTATTGAAAACCTGTTAAGGAAAACCAACAGGAAAGTAGACTTATTAATTAAAAAAGCTGCAAGAGAAGGTGTAGTATTAACAAAGACATACGTTGAAGTTCAGATTTATGACAGAGTAGTATTAGTCGACCCTTGCTATGCTCATTAAAAAAATTTAGGAGAGATTGAATCTCTCCTAAATTTTTTGCTTTAATAACATAATTATTATACGGTTTATTTAATCAAAAAAACATAATACATCACCTATTAAATGTAGATGCTGTCACTTTTAAAGTTATTATTTAGTTTTGAGCTTTACGCAAAGATATTATTTCATCTAAGATGCGATTTGAAACATCATTTTTTGATAAAAGAGGGAGTGCAACTTCTTTTTCTTTTGTTATCAAAGTAATCTGGTTCGTATCAACGCCAAAGCCTGCACCTTTATCACGAAGACTGTTTGCCGCAATCAAATCAACATTCTTTTTGGCGAGCTTATCCTTTGCATATTCAATCAGCGATTGTGTTTCCATTGCAAAACCGCATAAAGTCTGACCTTGTTTGCGGTGTGCTCCAAGCCAAGCGAGAATGTCATGTGTTCTAGCAAGATGGAGATTGAGGTCATCGTCAGTTTTGGACTTTTTCATCTTTTCGCTATCTGTTTTCAACGGCGTGTAGTCGGCAACCGCTGCCGCTTTTATAATAATGTCTTGAGCGTCACTTTTTTTTGTGACAGCTTCAAACATATCCTTTGCACTTTTGATTTCAACCACTTTTACAAATGAAGGCTTTTCAAGTGATGTTGGACCTGTGACCAATGTTACATTTGCTCCACGAGCAGAAGCTGCTTTTGCCAAAGCATATCCCATGCGGCCGCTCGAGTGATTTGTGAGATAACGAACGGGGTCAAGAGCTTCTTGAGTTGGACCTGCGGTCACCAAAACATTCAAACCCGAGAGATCTTTTTGGTGGGAAATTTCATGTATAGACGCTTCTAAAATATTCTTAGTATCAGCAAGCTTCCCTGTTCCAACTGCTCCACATGCGAGACGCCCGCTTGCAGGTTTAACTATTTTCCATCCGTAATTCAAAAGAGTTTTAAGATTATCCTGTGTCACCTGATTTTCGTACATTTTAGTGTTCATTGCAGGAGCAATTATTTTTGGACAGTTACATGCGAGAACAGTGGTTGACAGCATGTCATCTGCCAGACCATGAGCAAATTTTGCGATGACATTTGCCGTTGCAGGTGCGACTATAACAAGGTCAGCCATATCCGCAAGCGCAATATGCTCCACTTCATGAGGATGATTTCGATCAAAGGTATCGACTGTGACACGATTTCCTGTGATGGCTTCAAAAGTCAGAGGCGTTACAAATTCAGTTGCATTTTGCGTCATGATTACATACACCGAGCATTGTTGCTTTATCAAATCAGATGCGAGCTGTGCAGCTTTAAAGCAAGCAATTCCACCAGTTACACCCAAAAGAACAGTTTTATTTTTAAGCATGGTTATTCTCCTATTGAAAAAAATAATTAATATTAAAGTAGCTATTATCAAAATCAAAGCTTATTGCAGATTTTAAAAGCACCAATTTTTATAATAATTATACCATAGAGCGAGAAAACTTGTAAATAAAGATATCTTTTCAAAAAATCCTTTGATTTAAAATAGAATTTTGTTATAATACTTACGTCAAAATTCGAGAAAAATTCCTTGTACCTTCTTGCATACTCTTTCAAAGGACAAGAGAGTTCAAATATTTCATCGAATGGTGGCAAAATCCAAATTTAGCACTGTATCTTTTTAAAAGAACAGTAGCGGAGGTTTTAAAAATGAATAACAAAAAAACAAGTCGCAATCAAATTGAATATCAAAGCTCTACAAGAGAACTTGTTCTGCTTTCCATGTTCACGGCAATTTTATTTCTGTTGGCATTTACACCCATTGGGCTGATAGATTTACCACTCATCAAAGCAACGATTTTGCATGTTCCGGTCATTATTGGTTCGATTTTACTCGGCCCGAAAAAAGGAAGCTTTCTTGGGTTTATCTTTGGATTGACAAGCCTTATTAAAAATACAATGGCGCCAAGTTTGCTTTCGTTTGCTTTTTCGCCATTGATACCTGTTCCCGGAATGGACCGCGGAAGCGTCTGGGCATTGGCCATCTGCTTTGTTCCACGAATTTTAGTTGGAATTTTCCCGTGGTATGTCTTTAAAGGTATGAGAGCAATTTTTCACAACTGGGAAAAGGAAAAAAGTAGCGTCAGTATTATTATCTCCAGCATTGTGGGCGCTTTAACAAATACAATTTTTGTTATGGGACTTATTTTTATAGTTTTTCGTGATGCTTATGCCACTGCAAAAGGTATTCCGGTAGATATAGTTTTGGGTGCAGTTATGAGTGTGGTAGCAGTCAACGGAGTGCCTGAGGCGATTGTAGCAGCAGTTCTTGCCCCTGTTATAACAGTTCCTTTGATGAAACTTCTAAAAGAAAAGTGCGCCATTGAGAACATAGATATTAAGGATGGTGTAAATGGTCTTAACAATTGACATAGGAAATACAACAGTTGCGTTTGCTCTCTTTAAAAAAGATGATGACGAGCCTCTGTTTGTCGAACGCATAGAAAGTGATAATAAAATTACATCAGATGCCTATAAAAAAAATATTTTGGAGATCTTTAAAAAGCACAATATTGATAAGGTTGATATAAAAGGTGCAGTTCTATCATCTGTCGTGCCAAAATTAACAGATACCTTGGTAAAAGCTGTTTCAAATTCTGTCAGGGTATCGACATTTGTGGTCAACACAAAAACTGACATTGGATTGAAATTTAAATACTGTGACACAAGCACTTTGGGAAACGACAGGGTGGTCGATGCAGTTTCAGCTTTGTCAAAATTCAAGCCGCCACTGGTCATTTTGGACATGGGAACAGCAACAACAGTTTCGGTTTTAGATGCTAAAGGTTACTTTATCGGTGGGATGATAATGCCCGGCCCAAGGCTTTTTATTGAAGCGTTGAGTACCAAAACAGCACAGCTTCCCAGGATTAACATTGAAAAAATGAAACTGTCAGGAGTTATAGCAAACAACACTGCCGACTGCTTATTAAATGGTGCGATAATTGGCATTGCTTCCGCAATCGATGGCGTGATTTCTCGAATTGAAGAGGAACTGCAAAGTTCTGTCACCATTGTAGCAACAGGCGGTCACTGCAAGAAAATTCTACCATGGTGCAAACGCGATATAAACTTTGATGAGCATTTACTGTTGAAGGGTTTGTATCGCATCTACTGCCAAAAATATAGCGTATCTCCCCCAGGCTGATGCCGTTTTTGGAAAGGAAAATTGTCTTGTAACTGAGGCACTGCAAAGGTCATAACCGAAGACATAGTAGAAAGACAAGGCGCTAATTATAACTATATATTTTCTTTTTTACATATAGTGATATAATAGATTAACACTATTGATAAGGGAGCAATTACATGGAAGGCTTGTATATTTTTAAAGATAGCAAATGTATTGATCAGATAATAGGGACTTCAACGCTAAACCTGCTTGCTAAAAAAGATAATTTTGAGATAATGCTGTATGAATTTAAGGCTGATCGCCCAAACAGTATTACTCCTGGAAATTTTAAAGATTTAATGGAATTTTATTATATTATTGAAGGTTCAATAGTTATAGGTACCGAAGTCGAAAGCATAAGAATGCAAAAAGGTGATTATTTTTATGTCCAAAATATAAAAGAAACTGTTCCTTTCCGAACAGTCACTGATACCAAAATGCTATATATTACTTCTCAGCCTGTTTACAACCTTTTGTCCGCATATACGCACGACCTGAAAAACTTATTGGAAAAATCTGAAGCAAAGGATTTATATACTTACAGGCACAGTAACAGAGTACAAGATTATTCAGTTAGAATTGCAGACAAGCTAGGGCTTTCCGGTGAAATTAATTACACAATAGCTCTTGCGTCTCTTTTTCATGATGTGGGTAAATACTTTATACCGGATGAAATACTAAATAAACCCTCGAAGCTTAGCAATGATGAATTTAAGTATATAAAAAAACATAGCACATACAGCTCTGAACTTTTGCAAGGAAAATTTTCAAAGGATGTTGCAACTATTGTTGAGCAGCATCACGAAAGGCTGGACGGTTCAGGTTATCCAAATAAATTAAAAGAAAATGAGATACGAATTGAAGCAAAAATAATTGCTGTTGCAGATTCATATGATGCCATGACATCTGACAGATCATACCGCAGCGGGATGCCGCCTAACCAGGCAATTGAGGAACTTAAAAGTTTAATAGGAAAATTTTATGACAAAAATGTTGTTCTTGCTCTTGAAATGATTTTAAAAGATGAGGGCATTTTATAATTTATTATATAATCACTCCTATAACGATTATAATAAATGGGCTAAAACCGAGTTTAAACTCAATAACTATAAATTCTGTTTAATTTTTCCAAAATAATAATAGCCATACAGTAAATACTAAATTATATATTATTATAAGGAATGGTGATCATGAATAAAGTGCATTACACTGTGTCGAGACTTCAGAATAAAAACATGAAAACTCAATTAAAGAATGTCTTAGAAGATATTGAAGGAGTCAGCATGGTCAATATAGATATTGGCAGAAGTTCTGTAGAAGTGGGATATGATGACAGCACAGATGTTGGCAAAATTAAACAATGTATTGAAAACACAGGATTTAAAGTTGAATAGATAAACCTGTCTCATTTGCAATATATGCAAATGAGACAGGTTTTTTATTATTCTTGCCATGTATGAATAAGATTTTCGTTTTGGCCTCTTGCAAACACATCCGTTCTATTTGTTCCCCACGAAACTGACGCCGGCTCTGAATTTATATCCCCCCCCATATCCTGCCATTCATTCCACTGAGAACCATTCCAACTTTTTTTAAATAATCTGTTGTTTCTTCCTCTCGCAAATACGTCTATATGTCTTGGCCTGCTCGAAGATACGGAAGGCCCGGAAGTCAGTATTCCCCCTAGACTTTCCCAATCATTCCATCGCCTTCCGTCCCACCATTTATGAATTAAATCACTATTAACCCCCCGAGCAAATATGTCTATTCGATTTGGTCCCCAAGATATCGCTGCAGGTGCCGACGTGAGGATTCCGCCAAGATTTTCCCAATCGCTCCATCTTATTCCGTCCCACCATTTATGCCACATGCCATTATCCGTTCCTCTTGCAAAAGTATCTATGCGATTAGGCCCCCATGATGAGGAAGCAGGTGCTGATGTTAGTATCCCTCCTAAACTCTCCCAATCCGTCCATTGCGTTCCGTCCCACCATTTATGCCACATAGCATTGTCCGTTCCTCTTACAAAAGTATCTATGCGATTAGGCCCCCATGATATTGCTGCTGGTGCTGATGTCACCACTCCCCCTAAGTTCTCCCAATCTGTCCATTGCGTTCCGTCCCACCATTTATGCCACATAGCATCATCTGTTCCTCCTGCAAAGACGTCAATACGTCCTGGTCCCCACGAAGATGCGGCAGGAGATGTAGTCAACATTCCACCAAGATTCTGCCATCGCGACCATCCACTTCCGGGTGCAGGTTCAGATACAGGCTGTGTATCCCTAATCAAAAGCAGAATCATCTCAATAATTCTCAGCATATATCTGTCAGCTAGATCTCTCGGTATATTATATTGCCTGATCATAAGACCAAGCAAAGGATACCTGCTTTTAAACTGATTGTATATCTGTGCCGGTGAGCTTTTTACATCTGCATGGTCTATCAAAAATGAAACTAAGAATAGCAATAAGTAATCAACCATGCTACTGTTTAATCCATTACTCTCCAATTCTCTGTATATTTCATCATTCTGAATCCTAAACCTTCTAACTATGTCTTGTGCATTTCTCTGCCTCTGAGCTGCTATAAAATTTGAGTCGTCATAAATAGGAAATTGAAATCCTTCATATGGTTTTTTGTCCATGTTAACCTCCGAAATAATTTATTATATTATTTTATTTAATTATTTACATCTTGTTCCTCTTTAGAAATAAATACTTTGCATGAAGGAACTTTTTTTATGTAGACCCGTCTATATAGTATATATTTTAATTTATCAGGGAGGTTTTTATGAAAAAATGGATAAAATTAATCACTATAACATCGGTAATACTGTGCATATCAATAGTCACGGCATTAGCAGTTCAAGCCGAATATACTCAGGTGCAGCCGTTTTACTTATCATTTACCGGTAATGTAAAAGAAATTGAAAAAACTGGCGAAGTTATTACAAAAATATTTTTAGAGAATGAAGAAGGTTCGCAAGCATATTTTATATTCAACGAAAATACTTATTTTGCAGATGACATGCAAATTGAAGAAGGTGATAGAATAACAGGATATTATGAATCTGACAAGCCTATGATTTTAATTTATCCGCCACAGTATACAATTTGTATTGTCACTCCGGTTTATGAAGATGGATTTGTTAAGGCAGATAAATTTGACTCTGATCTTACCAGCAGAGATGGACAGCTAAGGATTAACATATCTGAAAATACAGAAATTTTATGGGAAAACAACACAGAAATTAATTGGATAAAAAAACCGACTTTAGAAGAAGTTGAAAAAGTCCTTTCAAATAGAAAAATGCTTGTATACTATGATGTAACCACAAAAAGCATCCCCGCTCAGACAACACCTAATAGAATAGTTGTATTGTCTCAGCAGGCAGAAGATAAACCTGTAATATTTGTAAATGATGTAGAGCTTGAAACCCCTAATGTATATACAAGCGAAACCGGAACCGTTATGATTCCTGTTCGCGCCATATCTGAAGCTTTAGGCTGCGAAGTAAAATGGAATGGAAATGAAAGGAAAGTGACAGTTGGTAATGATATTTCATTTGTAGTGGGTGAAAGCAACTACTTGTCAAATGAAACCTATATATCACTGGAAGATGCAACATCTTTAAAAGATGGCAGCACATATGTTCCTCTAAACTTCTTCAAAAAAGTTATGAATATTGATAATCTCAGTGTGGTCGGAAGTAAGATAACTATAAATGCATTGCCTTAGTGCCACAAATCTATTTAATATTTACCCTTTACTAAATAACTAAACTTGAATTTTGCTTAAAAGCAACATGAATCCTTCATCTAAGAGTGCATGTTGCTTTTATAAAAATTTATATAAATAAATCAGGCTCGTTTCTTGTACTGAATTCGCTTTCAAGCTCATGTTTATGAAGCAAATAGTTTTCATCGTCATAATACTTTGCATGGACAGGACATTTTTTAATACACGCCCCGCACTTAATACAAATGCCATGTATAATTGATACATCCTCAAAACTTATTGAATTCATAGGACAGATTTTTGCACAAATTTTGCAGTCTATACAATTGCTGTTTGTTTTAGGAGTTATCTTACGAAAATCTACATAATTCCCATTTTTATCTTTTGGCCGATAATATGGCCTGTATGGCTTGTTCCCTGATATTGTCAAATTTCCTGCCACTGCATTATCCTTTATGCGGTTAAATATTTTATTGGCAAAGCTTTCGGAAATATGCAAGTCACTTTTATCAGGCCTGCCTTTAGCCAATAATTCAGAAAAAGAATGTTCTCCTATAAAAGCACAAGCTGCAACTACCTTGAAGCCGCTTAACTCCAATAAATCCTTGAGTTCAATCAATGCATCATCATAATTTCTGTTTCCATACACCACAACAGCAACAGCCAGAGACCCTCTTGATTTAATTGATCTAAGATATTTTAGAAGTATGTTTGGTACTCTTCCGGCATATACAGGCACTCCAAAAATAACAATATCATCTTCATAAAATTTGACTGGTTTCATTCTCTCAGTATGTGAAGTGAAGTTTATATACTTAATGCTATCGTTTTCATTCACATGTCTAGATATTTCTTCTGATAGCTTTTTTACTACTTTTCCAGTTGTACCGGTAGGACTGAAATACATAGCTTTTACATTATAATTCATAAAATTCCGGCCTTTCGTCAAAAAAGAAAACTCCAACTCCCCCTATTCCCAAATGCGTGCCAAGCACAGCTCCTATTTGAAAAATGGTAGTCCTGCATCCTTTAATTGTATCTTTTATTTTTTCTTCGACCTTAAGTGCTGTTTTTAAATCATCCGCGTGACTGATAGCTATGACTTGATTTGAAAACTTCCCTGTGCCTTTATACACTTCTTTTATTAGCGTCTGAATTACTTTTTTACTTCCGCGAACCATTTTTGATACTACTATAGTGCCATCTTTTACAGTTAAAAACGGTTTTATATTCAGGATATTTCCAACATAGCTCACAGGTTTGCTGACTCTTCCGCCTTTGGACAGCCAGTCCAGATCAGCAATTGTAAAAAAATATACTATGTGATTTGCCATAAAATGAACTTGTTTCACTATTGCCTCAAACGGTATTTTTTTTTCAATCATTTTCAGTATCTGAATAGCAATCAGCGCACTTCCTCCTCCTCCGCCCTTCGAATCTACCACCTCCATTTTTCTTTCCGGATATTTTTCTTTATATAACCCAATTATTTTCTTAGCAAAATTATATGTACCCGACATCTTTGATGAAAATGATAAATATATAAAATCTTCATTATTAGCAACACATTTTTCAATTGCTTCAACAACTGATTTGTAAGTTATCTGAGAAGTTTTTGGAACCTTTCCTTCCCTCATATGCATGTACACAGTCTCTACATCAATATCTACTCCATCTAAATAGGAAACGCCGTCAATTGCAATGCCCAGAGGAATAATATCAACATCATATTTGTCAGTTATTTCACTGTTTATATCACAAGTACTGTCAACTATTAATTTAATCATTTTCATCACCTTCCAAATATATTATAGACGTAAAAAAGACGTAAATTAAGAATTTGACTTCTTCTACATTAATGTTACTACTTTTGATGTTGATTGTAAATATTTGTATTTCACCATTTTATACTAATCTAAGATTTATTTCAAAACTTCTATGATTTTCGGCAAAATAATTATGAACCAGGGAGTAAATTCATGCGGTTTAGATTTCATCCATTCCACAAGTTCATCAATGTCAATCCATTTCGCTTCTGCTGCCTCATTTGAGTTTAATTTGAACTCACCTTTATATTCGCCGACAAAAACATGATCATACTCAAATTCGATTAATCCGTTTTCAAACTTATAATAATATGTAAAGCTGAAAATTTCTCTAAGCTCAGCATTATCAATTCCCATTTCTTCTTTTAACCGTCTTTTTGCAGCATAATAAAGATTGGACTTGTGTCAATAGAGTAGACACAAAAAGTTTAACTTTTTTTACACCACTCAGGCAGCTTCATGAGCAGCCTGTGGAGTCATATAATTTATAGCACCATGAATCCTTTTACGGTTGTACCAGGATTCGATATATTC
>JAHDLA010000027.1 GCA_018436705.1 Sedimentibacter sp. | reverse complement strand
GAAAGTTCTGAAAGAACTTTTATATATCTGGTGACAATAGCGAAGAGGACACACCCGTTCCCATCTCGAACACGGAAGTTAAGCTCTTCAGCGCTGATGATACTTGGCGGGCAACTGCCTGGGAAAGTAAGACGTCGCCGGGTGAACCTAACCCGATTTTTCAGAGTTTTGTTCTGAAAAATCGATGGTTGGTCTACCTTACAAAATAAATAAAAAAATTTAAGCCAGTTGCTATCAACGGTTTTTTTTTATTTTAATTTAATAATATATATTTATAATTCTAATATATATACATTAAATGTTTAATAATGTTATGAATGATAAATTGCATAAGATATGCGAGTGCACCTTATCTTAAGAATAATAGTAATAAAATGAACAAAAATTACATTGGTTTAAAATTCATTATATTACAATGATATTTAAATCTTGCATGAATGAAAATTTTATAATAACGTTTTATTTCGGCCGCAAGAAATCTTAGTCGTTTGTTTATAAGTATAAAATAAACTAATAAATATGGAGAAATAAAACATTAGTAAAACGATATCATTGTAATATATAAGTATACAATATTTTAGGAGGAACTAATGAAAGCTGAAATTGTTGATAGAATCAAAGAAATAGCTTTAGATCTTACCAGTGTACTTAGTGTTGTTAATACTTCAGGTGAGTTAGATGTTTCTGAAAAGGTTTTTAGTATTTGCAGCAATATGGAATATTTTAAGAAAAACCCTGAAAATTTAAGCTACATTTATGTTAAAGGTGACAAACTAAAAAGAAAAAGTGTAGTAGCTGTAATTAAAGGCGAAAAAAAGAAAAGCGACAAGACAGTTGTACTGATTGGCCACACAGATACTGTAGGAATATCTGATTATGGAAATATAAAAGAATATGCTAATAAGCCATTTGAACTTGCAGAAAAAATGAAAGGAATTGAACTTCCAAAAGCTGTTAAGGATGACTTAGAGTCAGGTAACTATTTGTTTGGAAGAGGAATTTTTGATATGAAATCGGGAGTTGCTGTTCTAATGGGCCTAATTGAAGAGATATCTAATAATATCGAAGAATTTGAAGGTAATTTAGTCTTTTCTGCCGTATGTGATGAAGAAGCAAACTCAGGAGGTATGATAAGCTTAGTTCCTGAATTAGTAAAGATGAAAGAAAAAGAAGGCTTTGATTATCAAGCAATTTTAGATACTGACTATATGACAGGTGAATATGACGGGGACGAAAATAAATACATATATGTTGGAACAGTTGGAAAAATAATGCCGACATTTTTAGTAGTGGGAAAAGAAACTCATGTAGGCGAGTCGTATAAAGGAATAGACCCAAATCAAATATCTTCAGAAATAGCTGCAAAGATTAACCTTAACGTTGAGTATTGTGATGTTGCTGAAGGAGAGGTTTCTCTTCCTCCAATTACACTAAAGCAAAGAGATTTAAAAACTGAATATTCATGCCAGATAGCAACTAAATCAATTTTGCTTTTTAACTATGCAACTTTTAACAGTACACCTGATCAAGTATTGGAAAAAATGATGAAAGCAGCAGAAGAATGTTTTGAAACTGTTATTGAAAAATTAAATAAACGATATATTAAGTTCTGTGAAATGGCTAAAAGACCTTATGAGGAATTGCCATGGAAAGCAAGGGTTATTTCATACGACGAATTATATAGTAAAGTTAAAAAAGAAGTAAAAGATTTGGACGAAAGAATTGAGTCATATATAGAAGAACTAAAGAAAAATGAAGCGATGGATCAGGTGGATAGGACAACAGAAATTGTAAATTTTGTTCATGACCTTTGGTCTGACAGAAACCCTGTTGTAATTGTTTACTTTACTCCGCCTTACTATCCTCATATATATGTTGAGGGAAAATCAGATAAGGATAAAAAGTTATTGGATGCAGTATCAAATGCGGTGGATACAACAGAAACAGAATATAAACTTGTGTATAAGAAGTTCTTCCCATATATATCCGACTTAAGTTACGGTGCAGCTCCTAAGGATCCAAAAGTAATAAGCGCTCTTAAACAAAACCTGCCTGGCTTTGGTCCGTCATACGATATCCCAATTTCGGATATGCAGGAACTTGATTTGCCTGTTTTGGATATTGGTACGTATGGAAAAGATGCACATAAGTTTACTGAGCGAATTGAGAAAAAATATTCTTACGAAGTGGTTCCGGACTTAGTGTATAAAACAATTGTCAATTTGCTAAAGTAAACTTAAGAGATTACCGTGAGGTAATCTCTATTCCATTTAAATGCAGTAATCAGTAGACATATTATATATATTAATTTATACTATATGTATATTTGTTAGAAGTAAATAAATTTTGCTAAGGAGGAACCTTCTATGGAATTCGACTTGCTACTTTATAACGGAAATATAGTAAGGTTTGGGGAAAACAAAAACTTTAATTGGCTTGCAGTAAAGGGTGGGATCATAGTAGATGCCGGTTTTGGAAATGATTTTGATATGTATAAAGATAAGTGCCTGTCTTTTATAGATTTAAAAAAGAATACAGTATTGCCCGGTTTTTATGACAGCCATGTACACTTTATCCAGACTGCGTTACATATGGAGAACCTCGATCTTAATGGGTGTGAAGATTTCCAGGAGTTAGAAAAACGATTGCTTGACTGGATAATAAAATATCCACAGAGTAAGTTTGTATACTGCTACGGACTTGAAATATCTGACCTAAATGAAGAAAGATGGCCTACAAGAAGGTTTCTTGACAGGATATCAAAAGACTATGCAATAATGATAAACAGCCGTGACTTTCATAACAGCATATTAAATACAAAAGCTATAAATATGCTTAAAGCGCCATTGACTATAGAAGGTGTAGGCAGAGATGAGCAAGGCAATCCTACGGGGATATTTTACGGTATGGCAAATGCGTTAATAAGAAAAAAAATGCTCAAATCATACCAGGTTCAAGGTAAAATAAAAGCAATTAAAAATCTTACAAACAATATAATAAAAAAAGGGGTTACAAGCATACATGCGGTTGAAGGCGGTTTTGACTTTATAGACAAGGATGTTGAATTATTATCATCTCTTGTTGAAGAAATTCCTATAGATATATCGGTATATTACAGTACAACAGATATATCAAAAATTAAAAACAGCGGTTTAAACAGAATTGGAGGCGACATATATATTGACGGATCTTTTACTTCGAAAACTGCCGCAATAAGTTTTAATTATAAGGATACAGATTGTTACGGTGAACTGTATTTTTCTCAAGAGGATATTAATGAATTTATGCTTGATTGCTACAAAAACGGCTTAGATACAGCTTTTCATACGGTAGGAGACAGGGCGGTGGATCAGGTTCTAAATGCACATATATTTGCAAGAAACCAGATTCCAAATAAAAAACTACGTCATCGGATAGAGCATGTTGAGTTGACATCTGAGGAACAAAAGCAAAAGGCAAAGGAACTTGAAATTATTTTTTCCATGCAGCCTTCATTTGAATATTTCTATGGCGGTAAAAGCGGTATGTATGAACGTAGATTAAGTAATCATTATACTGAAACAAATGAATTTAGGAGAATATTTGACTTGGGAATCACAGTGTGCGGAGGATCAGACAGTGACTTAACACCAATAGATCCCATGCTGGGTATTCATTCGGCAGTTAATCATCCAATAAGTAAAAACAGCATTGCTGTTGAAGAAGCTGTAAGGATGTACACAATTAATGCTGCATATGCCGTGCGCGAGGAAAACAGGAAGGGATCTATTGAAATAGGCAAATTAGCAGATTTAGCTATTTTGGATAAAGATATTTATGAGATAAATACAAAGTCTATTATAACAACACAGGTTATAGGCACTATTAAGAGCGGAGAGGTTTTATATAAAAACTTTTAACTGGAGAGATAAAAATGGATAAATTAAACATTAACCTATTGGGAAATGTTGAAATCTATTATAATGGTGAATTGATAAACAACAAGCTGAGTGCAAAATCAATAGGTGTTTTAGCTATTTTGCTGTGCAACGAATATAAAAAGGTTACAAGAGAAAAATTAGCATATATGTTTTGGCCTGAAAGTTTTGAAACTGCAAACTATAATTTGCGGTATAATTTATGGAACTTAAAAAAAGTAATTTCAAATGATGAGAATGATAATGAATTTATAATCTCAGATAACAAATATTGTTATATTAATCAAGATTACAATTTTAATTCTGATATTACTTATTTGGAAAACATAAATAAAGAAAAATCAAGTGATATAAATACCTTGAAAAAGTTGAAGGAGCTGTTTAGAGGCGAATTTTTAGAGAATTTTTATTTTAAGGAATGTGATGACTTTAACGACTGGATATTTTATCAACGCTCTATATTTCAAAAGCTTCATATTCAAACACTAAATAAGCTGCTTGACCAATACTTGAATCTTAATGTTTATGATAGCGCCAAAGATACATTAGAAGAAATTTTGTTAATTAATCCATATGATGAAGAATCTCATTATAAGCTCATGAATTTACTGATTAACAATAAAGAATCAAATTTAGCTATTATACATTATAAAAAATATCAGACATCCCTTAGAGAAGATTTGAATATTTTCCCCCAAAAAAAAATAAAAGATCTTTATTTAAAACTTATTAATAATAAAAATAATGAAGAAATTAATCATAGCAAGAAAGTATTAAAAGACGGCAATAATATTATTATAAGAATAAATGAATATGCTGATTCATCGGTTAATTACTTTGCTATGAGTGATTTGCTGGAAAAATTGATGCTAAGTTTTAAAAAAAATATATTGCAGGGGATACCAAAGATTTATTTATGCGATGCGTGTTTAATTCAACCGAGTTTTTATGACTTGGTAAATAATTATTCAAATACTGAGCTAATAGAAATACGCCTGTACCATTCTGTAAAAAACATATTGACATACTTATCCAAGGACTTTTTAATTCAAATATATATATATAATGTAGATAAAATCGATGAAAAGTCAACAAAATTCTTCAAATTTTTAAGTTCTAACACTAATTTATTTATTAAGTATATTGAAGATAAAAATTGAAAAATGTTTAAAAAGTGTTTATTTCAAATTTAAGTTTTTTTAATATATGCATATAAAATACTAAATGTAATAATAATAAAACAATAAATGAACCTTATAAACATATAATTGAATAACAGGAATACGTATGCAATAGTTCGATATATATTGGATTTGAATTAAATAGCTAATCTGATTATATATAAATTAAATAATAGGAGGTATTAATTAATGAATTTTACAGAAATAATAGTCAGTATTTCTAACTGGATATGGGGACTTCCAATGCTTCTTTTGTTAGCAGGCGGCGGAATATTCCTGACTTTCAGACTTGGATTTTTTCAGTTTAGACACTTGTGGTACATGTGGGGACAAACTTTTGGCAAAATGCTTAAGAAGCCTGAAGATAAAAACGCAATATCGCCATTTCAGGCGGCTACAGCTGCTCTTGCTTCAACAATTGGAGCTTCAAACATAGTAGGTGTACCTGTAGCTATCGCATTTGGTGGACCGGGGGCTGTATTTTGGATGTGGATAATTGCTCTTATTGGTAATGCTTCAAAGTTTTCGGAAATCGTTCTTGGTATTAAATATAGAGAGAAAAATGCTGCTGGAGAATACGTAGGAGGACCTACCTATTATTTGTCAAAAGGTATTAAAAATAAAGCTTTAGGTAAATTTTTAGCCTTCTTGTTTGCATTCTTCCTTTTCCTGGAACTCATACCTTCGATTGCAACTCAGGCAATATCAGCAGTACAAACATTGGGAAGCATTGGTGTGCCAAGCATGGTAACAGGCGTAGGTATGGCCTTAATTGTATTTATAGTTGTATTTGGTGGGATAAAGAGAATAACTCAAGTTACGGAAAAATTGGTTCCTATTATGGCGATTGTTTATTTGCTGGGTGCATTGATTATTATAATTTCTAACATAACTGCAGTACCTCACGTATTTGGGCTAATAATAAAAGGCGCTTTTGCACCGTCAGCTGCAACAGGCGGATTTGCAGGTTCAACTGTGGCATTGGCTTTAAGATGGGGAGCTGCAAGAGGTACATACTCAAATGAAGCGGGTATGGGTACTGCTCCAATCGCACATGCTACAGCAGAAACAGACCATCCTGTTCGCCAGGGTTTCTGGGGAATTTTTGAAATTACGGTTGATACTTTGCTAGTATGTACACTTACAGCATTTGTTGTATTGCTTTCAGGTGTATGGACTGATATACCATCGTCAGAAGCTGCTTCTATGCCGGCAATAGCTTTTATTAATCAATTTGGCCCAATTGGCGGATATGTAGTATCGATTTCAATATTCTTGTTCGTTTTGTCCACAGTAATAGTATTAGTATTCTATGGTGAAAAGCAGGCAGAATATTTATTTGGAACAAAGTTTGCAACAAAATGGAAATATGTATATGTTCTATCAATTATATTAGGCGTAGTCGGTGGTATTGAGTTCTTATATTCTTTCATTGACTTGTTCTTGGCTTTAATTATATTCCCAAATGTTATAGGTTTAATTGCAATGAGCGGAGAGGTTGTTGAACTTAAAAATGAATTCTTTACAAGTGAACAATACTATCTGAAAGATAAAAAAAAAAGTAAAACAAAGATAGTAGATTAAGATATTAATCTATAATGTAAAAAACTATCTCTATAAAGATTCTTCTTTCAGGAGATAGTTTTTTATAAATTCTTTTATTGAGGTAATATATGTTAAACAATAAATTTATAAAAAACACCTATGCAGATGAACAGGAAGCAATTGAGCTGCTGGATAACTTAATTCGAATTAAAAGTAAGTTTTTCCATGAAGAAGAAATAATGAGCTTTGTGTTTAACTGGCTGAAAAAGAACAATATAGACGTTAATTTTTACTACTATGAAGATAAGAAGGTAACGGGATTTAAGGGAACAAATCTGATAGGTTCAATAGAAGGCTCAGAGGACGGTCCGGTAATATTGCTGAACTGCCATCTTGATACTGTTGGCGAATGCACTGGCTGGACAAAAGATCCATACATCCCGGTAATAGAAAATGGTAAAATGTATGGGCTTGGAGCATTGGATATGAAATCCGGTTGCGCAGCTGCATTAATATCTTTAAAAAAATTCAGTAAGACTATAAAAAATTTTAAAGGAAAAATAATTTATTCTTTTGTATCTGATGAGGAAGGCCCTTATGGCTTGGGAACATCATTTTCTATTAAAGACAATTTATACGAGGGAGCTGAAACAGCTCTGTCCTTGGAACCAAGCAGCGGCTTTTCGTTTACTGATAATCACAGCATATGTCTCGGAGCAAGAGGCGGCTATCAATATAAAATAAGGTTGTTCGGAAAGTCGAGCCATGCGGCAACACCAGAAAATGGAATAAGTGCAATAGAAGATGCAAGCAAGCTAATTATAGCTTTGAAGAATGTAGAACCCAAATATCATGATAAGTTGGGACATTCAAGTACATGTGTTACAAGTATAAAAAGCAGCGGAAGCGGATGCTCTGTAGCTGATTATTCTGAAATTGAAATTTTTAAGCACATAGTTATCGGAGAAAACAAGCAATCAATAATTGAAGAAGTTCATAAGGCCGCAAATAATGCAAAAATAAAGTCAAAGTATGAAATTATTTTTAGAGATGATCCGTTAGAGGCTTCCGGAGGATTTATGCCGTATGTTACAGATGAAAACCTTGAAGAAGTTAGAATTATTGAGAGTCTTATAAAAGAGTGCAGCGGCCAAGAACCAATGATAAAATATTTTTCCAGCATAGGAGATTTTAACTTAATAGCAGAAAGACTTGATATACCTGTTATTATATTTGGACCATCTGGAGGAAATTTCCACAGCTTTGATGAATATGTAAATTTGAACAGCTTTTTAGAAACTACAGAGATTGTATATAATTATTTGACCAGAAGGCTGTCTTTATAAATAGAACAAATTTAAATATTTAATTTTAAAATAAAGAGTATTATATGTACTCTTTATTTTTTTGATTTGTCATAAATAAGTTTTGCTTAAGTGGCTGGGTTTATTTTTTTATATAACTCAAAAAAAATAATGTTTTTTATAATTATAATAAAATATTTATAAAAAAATATTGCGAAAAAGAAATTTATGTGCTATTATTATTAAATATACGAAAAACTTAATAAATAAACACGGAGGACGCTATGACAGTAAATTTAAAAGGAAGAAGCTTTTTAACATTGATGGATTTTAAACCTGAAGAAATTAGATATTTGCTTGATTTGGCGCATGATTTAAAATCAAAGAAAAGACAAGGTATATCTAATAATCTGCTTAAGGATAAAAATATAGTATTATTATTCGAAAAAACGTCCACAAGAACGAGGTGCTCTTTTGAAGTAGCTGCATTAGACGAAGGAGCTCATGTAACATTTTTGAATTCTGATTATTCTCAAATGGGTAAAAAGGAGTCTCTTGAGGATACAGCGAAAGTTTTGGGAAGATTCTACGATGGAATAGAATACAGAGGTTATGAACAAGAAACGGTTGAAGAACTGGCTAAGCATTCCGGGGTGCCTGTATGGAACGGCTTGACGGATATAGATCATCCTACTCAGATACTGGCGGATATGATGACAATAGAGGAGCATTTGTTTAAGCCTCTCAATAAAGTCAAACTTGTATTTGCCGGAGACATAAGGAACAATATGAGCTATGCATGGATGTATGGTTGCGCAAAAATGGGCATGCATTTTGTAGCATTTGGACCTAAGGAGCTTAGCCAGAAGATTGATTCTGGCATATTGAGTAAAGTTTATGAGACTGCAAAATTCACAGGAGCAAAAATTGAAATATCTGATAATATTGAATGTGTTAAGGATGCAGATGTAATTTATACAGATATTTGGGCTTCTATGGGCGAAGAGGAACAGATACCGGAGAAAGTAAAAATACTTTCGCCGTTTAAAGTGACCTCTGAATTAATGTATGCAACAGGAAATGAAGATGTTATATTTATGCATTGTCTGCCTGCTTTTCATGACTTTGAAACAAAAATGGCAAGAGAACAATATGAACTGGGGTATGATATAAGAGAGGTAACGGATGAAGTTTTTAGAAGCAAAAATTCCGTCGTTTTTGATGAAGCTGAAAATCGGCTTCACAGCATTAAAGCTGTGGTGGTAGCTACTATAGGATAAAAAATCTATAAGAAATAATAAACTAACGAAAAAATGACATCTGATATGTAAATTATGAGGTGTCATTTTTAGTTAAATTTTAGCACACAGATAGAAATTAAGAAGGACTTTTATTGCGCATATGCAATTAAAATATTCTTTGTTGCAAAAATAAGTGCGATTTAATTAATGTTATAAAAGCACAGAATGAAAATTCATAACACATTTAAACTAACATTATTTTTCAAAAATGATGTTTTTATCTTAAAACGCAGTAATATTTTGGACTGTATTAACTAATTCTTGACATTGGTATTGAATATAGATATAATAAATCTTATAAATTTAAGCTGAAAATAAATTATGAAAAAATCCAGATGTCCTAAGGAGGTTAAAAAATGCAATTATCTAAAATAATAATGCAAAAAACGGAAAAATATGGTGCTCATAATTATCACCCTAAAGAAGTTGTTATTGATAAGGCAGATGGCATGGTAGTTACAAATCCCGAAGGTGAAGAGTTTTATGATATGTTGAGCTCATATTCCGCGCTGAACTTCGGGCATAGACATCCTGAATTGGTGCAAGCGGCAAAAGACCAGTTGGATAAAGTTACTCTGACCTCAAGGGCATTTTACAATAGTGTGCTAGGCGAGTGGATGGAAAAACTCTGTAAAGTTACGGGAAAAAATATGGTTCTCCCTATGAATACAGGAGCCGAAGCTGTTGAAACTGCGCTGAAGACCGCCAGAAAATGGGGGCAGTCAGTAAAGGGGGTTGAAGAAGGCAAACAGGAAATTATAGTATGTGCCAATAATTTTCACGGCAGAACAATTACGATTGTATCCATGAGTACCGATCCTGATGCAAAGCAAGGGTACGGACCGTTTACACCTGGATTTAAACTGATAGAATATGGTAATATTGAACAGCTTAAGAAAAATATTAGCGCAAATACCGTAGCATTTTTAGTTGAACCTATACAAGGTGAGGCAGGGATAATAGTTCCTCCTGAAGGATTTTTGAATGAAGCTCTTAACATATGCAAAGAAAATAATGTTTTGTTTATTGCAGATGAAGTGCAGACTGGATTTGCAAGGACAGGTAAGATGTTTGCCTGTGAGTATGATGGAATTATTCCTGATATGTATGTGCTTGGAAAAGCGTTGGGCGGAGGAATTATTGCTGTATCAGCAGTTGCTGCAAATGAGGATATCCTTGGAGTTTTTACTCCCGGTTCACATGGGTCTACTTTCGGCGGAAACCCTTTGGGGGCGGCAGTATCAATTAAAGCCATGGAAATACTTGAAAGAGATAATTATCCAAAGCAGGCAGAGGAAAAAGGGAAATATTTCATGGAAAGACTTAAAGCTATTGATAATGATGATATAGTTGAAGTAAGGGGAAAGGGCCTCTTAATAGGAGTGGAGTTTAAAGAAAATGCTGCACCGTATGTGAAGAAACTTATGGGAAATGGCATTCTTGCAAAAGAAACCCATGAAAGAACAATTAGGTTTGCTCCCCCTATAACGGCCACATATGAGCAGCTGGATGATGCTTGTAAAAAAATTGAAAAAGCATTGTTAAAAGAAGAAGCATTCGAGTAGATCGAATGCTTCTTCCTTTTTATATCTCCTGTTGCTGAGCCTCTCTTAAGTTAAAGTCCGAAGCTTCCTCCTTATCACTCAGCATGATGGCAGAACTCATATGTTCTTTTTCTTTCATATTTCTGAAGGCGTTTGTAAGCATAAGCTTAATTCTGTTTATTTGGTTAACTTCACTTATTCCGGCATCATAGTCAATTGGAACAATGTTGGACATAGGATATGCACCTTTTAGTTTCTTAATCATGCCTTTGCCCGTTATGTGATTCGGAAGGCAGGCAAACGGCTGTAAACATAATATATTATTAACCCCCGAGTCTAAAAGCTCAATCATTTCTCCTGTTAGAAACCATCCTTCTCCGGATTGATTTGCTAACGAAAGAAAATTTCTTGCTTTTTGAGCAAGTTCTGCGATGTTTGAAGGAGGAGTAAATCTTTTTGATTTCTTGAATGCACTAACGCTTGCAGTCTTGTACAGGTCAATTGCCTTAACTGCTGCGCTGCTAAAAAATCTTGTTTTCTTAGTGCCTAAAAGCAGTTCATCATACTTTATAACTCCATTAAGTGAACTGTATGAGAAAAAGTCCAGTAAATCTGGAACAACAACTTCCGCTCCTTCTTCCTCAAGGAGGGAAAATACGTCGTTATTTGCGTTTGGATGGAACTTAACAAGTATTTCTCCTACTATTCCGACCTTAGGTTTTCTTATGCTTTCATCAAGCTCAATGGTGTCAAAGTCATGAACGATGTCTTTTATCAAGCGATTGAATTGGAGATAGCTTCCTGATTCAATAACCTTGTGACATTTTGCAACCCATGTGCTGTATAGTTTATTAACAGAACCCTTTATCTTTTCATAGGGTCTTGTTCTGTAAGTTGCCCGCATCAACGTATCACCTATTACCAAACTCATTATCAGCCTGTTAATAAACGGTGCTGTTATTTTAAATCCGGGTTGTTTTTCCAAACCAATCATATTGAACGATATGACGGGTATATTACTATAGCCTAAGTCTTTCAATGCTTTTCTGATAAATCCAATATAATTGGTTGCACGGCAGCCTCCGCCTGTCTGAGAAATCATAAGTGCTACATTATTAAGATCATATTTTCCGGATTCTAGTGCATTAATAAGCTGGCCGATCACAATTATTGACGGATAGCATGCATCATTATTTACCACTTTGAGCCCAACATCCACAGCATGCTTATCTACTGCGGGCAGAACAACTGCATTGTAGCCTGACACTTTTGCAGCAGTTTCTATAAACTGAAAATGTATGGGTGACATTTGTGGAATCAGCAGTGTGTGCGTTTTTTTCATTTCCTTAGTGAACAGAGGATTTTGATTACCTTCGTCTGTTCTTATATGCGTAACACCGTTTTTATCTCTTTCTTCCATTGAGGCGATAAGTGAACGGATACGGATTCTTACAGCTCCCAAATTTGTTATTTCATCTATTTTTATTACGGTATAAATTTTATTGTTTCTCTGCAATATTTCGCTTACCTGGTCGGTTGTTACAGCATCCAGACCGCAGCCGAAAGAATTGAGCTGTATAAGCTCCAAATTATCGGTGTTGGCAACGCAGGTTGCTGCAGCGTATAGTCTGGTGTGGTATGCCCACTGGTCAATGACTCTCAACGGCCTTTCGATTGGATATTTGTTGTTGAGAGAGTCTTCTGAAAGAACAACAAGACCGTATCCTTCTATCATTTCAGGAATGCCGTGATTAATTTCAGGATCAACATGGTATGGCCTGCCGGCAAGGACTATACCCTTCTTATTATTTTCCTTGATATATTTAACAGCCTTTGCTCCTTCATTTTTAACATCTTGTTTATAAGCAAAAAGTTCTGAATACGCTTCATTAACAGCATTTCTAATTTCATCAAAAGATATGTTTTCTGATATTCCCAATTCTTTGTAAAGTTTATTAATAAGGAGGTCTTTTTCATTTAAGTTTAGGAAAGGCTTGTAAAATTTAATGTTATTCAGATCAATGTTTGCTTCTATTGATTCGGGATAGGAGACTACAACCGGACAATTATAGTGATTCCCAGCGTTTTCATCTTCCTTTATATTATAAGAAATACAAGGATAGAAAATTTTTGGAATCTTCTTGTTTATTAAATCAATAATGTGTCCGTGTGTAATTTTACCTGGATAACAAACAGATTCTGACGGAATTGTTCCCATTCCAAGTTCGTATATCCTTTTGCTGGATACTCCTGATAGAACGACTCTGTAGCCCAGCTCAGTGAAAAATGTAAACCAGAAAGGATAATCTTCGTACATGTTCAGCACTCGCGGTATGCCTATTAAGCCTCTTTTGGCCTCTTCAATCGAAAGAGGTTTATAGTTGAACACTCTTTTATACTTATATTTGTATAAATTGGGGAGGGGCTCTTTCTTTTCAGTGTGAATGTATTTCTCAGCTCCTCTTTCGCAGCGGTTGCCTGATACAAAATATCTTCCGTCGGAAAACTTATTTATTGTCAGAAGGCAGTTGTTTGTGCATTGTCCGCAGCGACTCATAGTGGTACTGAATGAAAAATTTTCTAAATTTTCCTCTTTTACAAATGTGCTGACTTTAGAACTGTCATATTTACTTCTTGCCACAAGAGCTGCACCGAAGGCTCCCATAATTCCTGCAATGTCAGGTCTCACAACATCTCTTCCGGTGATAAGTTCAAATGCTCTTAAAACAGCATTATTGTAAAAAGTACCTCCCTGTACAACTATTTTTTCGCCTATGGAATCCAATGATTTTAGCCTTATAACTTTGAATAATGCATTTTTTATAACCGAATAAGATATACCTGCTGAGATATCACTTAAGGTTGCACCTTCTCTTTGAGCCTGTTTAACTTTGGAGTTCATAAAAACGGTGCACCTGGTTCCCAAATCAACCGGGTGCTCGGACATAATTGCTGCTTCTGCGAATTCCTGTACGCTCATATCAAGTGAATTTGCAAAAGTTTCAATAAATGAACCACAGCCGGAGGAGCATGCTTCATTTAACATTATAGAATCAATAACTCCGTTTTTTATAATCATGCTCTTCATGTCCTGTCCGCCGATGTCAATTATGAAGTCAACTCCATTTAAAAAGAAATCGGCCGCTTTATAGTGAGCAACAGTTTCAATTTCTCCAGTATCAACGTTTAAGGCGGCTTTTATTAAATGCTCACCATAGCCTGTTACAGCTGTAAATACAATTTTTATGCCATTATGCATTTTGCTGTAAAGTTCCTTTACAGCCTTTACAGCTGTGTTCAACGGATTACCTTCGTTGCTGGAATAATATGAATATAGAATTTCTCTTGCTTCTGTTATAAGCACTAGCTTTGTTGTCGTAGACCCTGCATCTATCCCCAAGAAAGCCGGTCCGTTATACTCATCTATATTTTTTTGTTTTGCCTTATGGCAGTTGTGTCTAATTAAAAATTCATTGTATTGATCTTTGGTTTCAAACAATGGGTCCAAGTCTTTTTTGCGGTATTCGATATTGGTTTTTTCCATTGTTTTCTCAATTTTTTTATAAAATTCATTAAACTCTATAGAAGTATTATCTTCTGACATTAAGGCTGCACCCATAGCAACGTAATAGTTGGCGTCTTTCGGGCATGTGGAATTTTCACTGTTTAGGCTTAGTGTCTGCTTAAATCTTTCTCTGAGTTCAGAAAGAAAATACAAAGGACCTCCTAAAAATGTTACATTTCCTTTTATAGGCCTTCCCTGAGCAAGACCGCTGATTGTTTGATTAACCACGGCCTGGAAAATTGAAGCAGCAATGTCTTCCTGTCTTGCACCTTCATTTAAAAGGGGTTGAATGTCAGATTTTGCGAAGACTCCACATCTGGAAGCAATTGGATAGATAATGCTGTGTTTTTTGGATAATTCATTTAAGCCTGATGCATCAGTCTTCATTAAGACGGCCATTTGGTCAATGAACGCACCTGTGCCTCCTGCGCATGAACCGTTCATGCGCTGTTCAAGATTTCCAGACAGATATGTTATTTTAGCATCCTCTCCGCCCAGTTCTATAACTACGTCAGTTTGTGGTATATATTCTTCTATGGCACGAGTGGATGCCGCAACTTCCTGAACAAAAGTAATACCTAGAGATTTAGACACATCAATAGCACCGGAGCCTGTGGTGCTTATTTTAATTAAGCTGTCCTTCAGTTGTTCTGATGCATTTTTAATAATCTCGGTGACGGTGTTTCTAATATCGGAATGATGTCTTTTATATTGCTTGTGTATTAGATTACCTTCATTGTCTATTACAGCTATTTTTACTGTCGTAGACCCTATATCAAGCCCTACAAAGTAATTTTTCATTGTGCCCTCCAAAGCCGTTTCGGCTTTAATTATTCTATTACTGTATAGAATAAACTATTACAAAAATAAGATTATCGACTTGTCCGAGGGAAAAGCCGAATAACAGTGCAATATGCCTTGAGATGTAGCATATGTTGGCACATCCAGGCAGCTATATTTAATTTTATCGCTTTTAATGCGTGTAATCTGTCTTACGTCCCTCATATATAAATTAAACTAAATTCTTGTTAAATATATTATATCATTTTAAATCTTAAAATCAACTTAAATAAATTAGTTGAGAAATATTTTTGTTGCAAAAATTATGCCTACATCTGTAAAAAGTAGTTATTTGTCAAATATTTATTCCGTTGATTATGAATTTAAGCAAAAATCTGGAAAAGGCGTTGATTTTATTATTATATAAAGTTATTATATAGATAATATTAAGAAGGATGGTGGTTTTGTGAAATTAACTTATCTGGGTCATTCAGCGATTATTTTGGAAGAAGGTGCATTTAAGGGCATTATTGATCCTTTTATAACAGGAAATAAGATGGCAAAAATAAAAGCAAATGAGTTATCAGATATAACACATGTTTTTGTAACACATGGACATTCTGACCATATAGGGGATACATTAGATATTGCAGAGCGTACCGATGCATTGATTATAGCAAACCATGAGATATCAGTTTATTTCAATAAATTTAATTTGCGAACCCATTCAATGCATATAGGAGGCAGAAAAAAGTTTGATTTTGGAACGGTAAAAATGACAAATGCTCTACATGGGTCTGGTATTTTAGAGAATGGAAATATGGTTTGTGGAGGAAATCCATGCGGATTTATAATAGAAGTTAACGGGATTAAGGTTTACCATGCAGGAGATACCGGACTTACTCTTGATATGAAACTTTTGGAAGATGAACACATAGATGTTGCATTTATTCCTATAGGAGGAAATTATACAATGGATATTGATGATGCTGTAAAAGCATCAGATTTTATTAAGGCTAAAAAAGTTGTTCCTATTCATTACAATACATTTGATGTAATTAATGCAGATCCGAAGAAATATAAAAATATGGTGAAATCTTCAGAGGTTGTTATATTGGATGTTAATGAAAGCATGGATATATAAAGAAATTATTTTATATAAATAATTGAATAGTAAAAATGCATATGATATAATCGATGAGCAATGTGAAATGCAAGGGGAGGTCTTACTATAAATGTTTGCTTTAGTGTTAATACTAAATGACATATCTAAGCTTGATGATATACATGAAGCGTTTTACCGAGAAGAAATAGGTGCTACTACAATAGACAGTCAGGGAATGGGAAAAGTGTTGTTAGATCATAATATCAACATACCTATGCTTGACAGTGTAAAAAAGCAGATAGATGGAAGAAAGCCATATAGTAAAATAGTATTTAGTATCATTAGAGATAAAGAAAAGCTTGACAGAGTAGCTGCTAAAATTAATGAAGAAATGGAACGTTTCGAAGAATCAGGCATAGGATTTATGTTCGTAATGCCTGTAATCGAAGTTTACGGTTCAAAATCTGATGATATAAAGTAAGTGCGAAGTATGATTGATTGACAATCATACTTTTTTATGCATAAATTAAGATGCATTTGACGAAATATGTCATTTTAATATTGACAATAATTATTGTAAATAATATAATAATTACAGATATAATGATAATGATTATCAATATCGTAAGGTAGGAGGAAATAAGGCTGTGACATTAGATAGCATAAAACCTGGTCAAGGTGGTATTATTTCAGCAATTGGCGGGCAAGGAATGCTCAGAAGAAGGCTTTTGGACATGGGGCTGACTCCTAACACAAAAGTTATGGTAAGAAAAGTAGCTCCTATGGGAGATCCTATTGAACTTTCGTTGAGAAGCTATGTGCTTACAATAAGAAAAGAAGAGGCTTCAAAGATTGAACTAAAAGAGGTATTTGACATATGAGATATGTATTTGCCCTGGCGGGAAATCAGAATTCCGGAAAAACAACTCTTTATAACGCTTTAACAGGAAGCAATCAGCACGTGGGTAATTTTCCTGGAGTAACTATAGAAAAAAAAGAAGGGCAAATAAAAAAGCACAAGGAAGCTTCGCTCATTGATTTGCCTGGAATATATTCGTTATCTCCATACACGATGGAAGAAGTTGTTACCAGAGATTTCATTTTAAATGAACATCCCGATTTGATATTAAACATAGTTGATGCGACAAATATAGAAAGAAATTTATATTTAACGCTTCAGCTGATGGAACTTTCAATTCCAATGGTAATTGCCTTGAATATGATGGATGAAGTTAGAGCAAGCGGAAATTCAATTGATGTAAATTTGTTGTCAGAGCATTTGGGAATTCCGATTGTACCTATTTCTGCAAGTAAGAATGAAGGGATTTCAGAGCTCCTCGATGTTGCAATTAAGACGGCTAAAGAAAAAAGAACTCCGAAAAAGCTTGATTTCTGCACAGGAGAAGTTCATAAGGCAATTCATGCAATATCGCATTTAATTGAGGATAAGGCAAAAAAATTTGGATATCCGGTGCGCTTTGCCGCAACAAAACTTGTGGAGGGAGATGAACCGACATATAAAGCACTTAGTATTACAGAAAACCAAAAACATATAATAGACCATTTGATTGATGATATGCAGAAGGCTCTGGGGACTGACAGAGAAGCTGCACTGGCAGATATGAGATATGGATATATAGAACAGATATGCAGTGAAACAGTAATAAAAAAACAGGAAACCAAGGAACAAATAAGATCAGAAAAAATCGATAGGATTTTAACCCATAAGTATTTTGGTATCCCTATATTTTTCGGTATTATGTTTTTTATATTTTGGATTACTTTCGGGGCTGTCGGAGCTCCGCTTCAGGGATATTTAGAGGAAATTATAGGGCTGTTTACCAAGCTGACTTCTAATGCAATGAATGCATACGGAGTGAGCGACTGGCTGCACTCGTTAGTTATAGACGGAATATTTGCAGGAGTTGGAAGTGTTTTGTCATTCTTGCCGTTAATTGTAATTCTGTTTTTATTTCTCTCGCTTCTGGAGGATAGTGGATACATGGCAAGAGTCGCTTTTTTAATGGATAAGCTGTTAAGAAAGATAGGCTTGTCAGGGCGTTCTTTCGTACCTATGCTGATTGGCTTTGGGTGCAGCGTTCCGGCTATAATGGCTACAAGGACTTTATCCAGCGAAAGAGATAGGAAGATGACTATTGTATTGACTCCTTTCATGTCGTGCAGTGCTAAGCTTCCGATTTACGGAATGATAACTGTGGCTTTTTTCCCGGAAAATGCTGCGCTTGTAATGATTGCTCTTTATATTATGGGCATTGCAGTGGCGGTATTGTCGGGATTATTGTTAAAAAGTACGATATTTAAGGGCGAGCCTGTGCCTTTTGTTATGGAACTGCCTGCATATAGAATTCCTTCAAGGAAAAGTGTGTTATTGCATATGTGGGAAAAAGGAAAAGATTTTATTCAAAGGGCATTTACTGTGATTTTTTTGGGAACAATGATTATATGGTTTTTGCAGAGCTTTGATTGGGCATTCAATATGGTTGATGATAGTTCCTACAGCATGCTTGCAACAATAGGCTCCGTTGTAGCTCCGGTATTTATACCGCTTGGATTTAATGATTGGAGAGCATCTACGGCGCTTATTACAGGACTGACAGCTAAGGAAGCGGTGGTTAGTACTCTTACCGTTTTAACGGGAGCAATTACTGATGTTGATCTTTCTGCAGCATTAAGCACAATATTTACGCCGTTGAGTTCTTTTGCATTCTTGACATTTACGTTGCTTTACATGCCATGCGTGGCGGCTTTTGCTGCTACAAAAAAAGAATTGGGCTCAATCAGGTATGCATTGCTTACAGCTGTATATCAAACACTTACTGCATTTATTGCAGGAATGATTGTTTATCAAGTTGGTAGTCTGTTTATATAGGAGGTTTCTATGAATTGGGCTGATATAATAATAATATCTATAATTGTTGCAATAGTTGCAGCAGTGGTATTGTTTATGAGGAAACAAAAAAAGAATGGTTCCGGATGCTGTTCGGGATGTTCGGGATGCAGCAAGTCTGGCAGCTGTTCTTCATTTAAAAAATAATTGTATAACTGTCTCGTATGAGGCAGTTTTTTTATAGGCGTGAAATATTACGAATATTGTTGGATAAGTTACGATAACACATGCAAATCTATTGAATAATATAAACATATATTATTTGCGAGGTGAAGACATGGATAATAACTTAAACAGCCAAAGGTTCATGAATTGGGGTATGGATAAGGTAACTGACAGGAGCAGGAATATGAGAAGAAATGTCATGACTGCTGAAAATGCTCTAATTGAAAGTATAAACTGGGATAATAGAACAGGCTTTGTAACAATTTCATATGGAGTTATGGGCGATTTTTGTATGGTTCATATGCAGGTTGTAACATTAGTGGTGGGAAGCGATACAGTTATAAGAGATCAGTTCGGTCAACATTTATCATTTAGAGATCTAAAAGAAGGTATGACTGTTGATGCTGTATTCTCTTCCGCAATGACAAGAAGTATTCCTCCGCAGTCAAGAGCGTACAGCATAACAGTAATTGAAAACATTGACAGCAATACAACAGAGGGGAATGTTGCTTTTGTTGACATGGCAAACAATTTTTTATATACCGGAAATCCTAACGACATAAATACGCAAATGAGGTTTGTTGTTACAGATTCAACTATAATTCGAGACAGGAGGGGGAGGAGAATACGGTTAAGAGACGTAAGGCCGGGAGATTTTGTAATGGTGGAGCATGCGAGTTTCCAGACTGCCAGCATACCGCCTCAGACCACGGCATTTGAAATACAAATATTGTAAAAATATAAAAAAAGCGGGAATAGCCATATGGTTACTTCCGCTTTTATATTAATTATTGATTAAATGAACAGATTTACATTTGATTCTTCTGCATCACCAAGGTAGGTTCCAACGCCTGCGTATTCTATGCCATCGATCAGTTCTTCCTTCGTAATTCCCATTACATCCATTGACATTGTGCACGCTATCATTTTAACTCCGTTATCCATAGCTTTTTTAATTAAATCTTCAAGTGAATCAATATTTTTATCTTTCATTACCTTTCTCATCATGGCTGTTCCCATTCCGCCCATGTTCATCTTAGAAAGTTTCAGTTTAGTAGTTCCTTGAGGCATCATTTTTCCAAACATTGCATCAATAAATGGCTTTTTGACACCTTGATTTTCGGCTTTTCTTAAAACATTTAATCCCCAGAATGTAAAGAACATTGTTACAGGTCTTCCCATTGCTGCAGCACCATTGGCTATTACAAATGATGCTAATACTTTATCCATGTCGCCGCTGAACACAACTATTGTTTTACCATCATTTGATGGAACTGGAACAGAAGTTTTCGCTATTGAAACATCATTTTTTTTTTGTGAAAGTCCCTTTTGAAGAAATACTATGTTGTTTTTACCTTCTTTTTTAACTTTTAACAAAGTGTTTCCGGTTCTTCTGCACCAAGCCTCTACATCTCTGGCAAAACCTGAATCTGTTGCAGAAACCTGAATTATTTCTCCGTCGTTTATCTTATTGATGGTTTCATATACCTTCATAATTGGTCCGGGGCATTGGAGTCCGCTGCAGTCGACTTGTATAGATGCTTTTATCTCTGTATCAGCATCATTTTTTTCATAAGATCCTTTTTCAATTATTTTTTCTTGAGAAATTGTATTGTCGCCGTTTAGCTTGTTAAAATAATCATAGTAAACAGCTTTATAGAAATTTGTTCCTGCAGGATAAACGAGCACATTCTTGTATCCATTTTCCATTAAAACTCTAGCGGCATTGTAAGAGCGAACTCCAACTGCACAGAATATTATTATGTTATCATCTTTTTTTATCTCGGAAAGCCTGTTCCTCAGTTGCCCAAGTGGTATGTGCAATGATCCAGGCAATTCAAATACCATGAGTTCCATATCTTCACGGATGTCAAGAATTGTAAATTTGCTTGGCTTTGAAGGATCGAGCTCGTCCCATTTAGATAGCTTAATTTTGCCTTGAATTATATTTTCAGCAACAAAGCCCAGCATATTTACTGGATCTTTTGCTGATGAATATGGAGGTGCGTACGCTAGTTCCAACTCTTTCAAGTCGTAGATGCTTCCGCCCATACGTATTGCAGTTGCCAAAGTATCGATTCGTTTATCTGCTCCGTCTTCACCCACAATCTGTCCTCCGAATATTTTTTTGCCGTCGGTTGAAAATATGAGTTTTAATATCAGTTCGGATGATTCAGGATAGTACCCGGCATGGGACTTTTGAGAAATTGTTGCAGTGTAGTAATCCCTGCCTTCCTCCATTCCCATTCTTTTCAATGTTTTTTCATTTGCACCGGTTGATGCAACAGTTAAATCAAAAACCTTTGCGACAGAAGTTCCCATAGTGCCTTTATATTCTTCTTCTGCTCCGTATATATTATTTGCACAGATTCTTCCCTGTTTGTTTGCGGGGCCTGCCAGTGCAATCATAGCTCTGCCTTTATTTATGAACTCTTCTACTTCAATTACATCTCCCAGAGCGTATATGTTAGGGTCGGATGTTTTTAAATATTTGTCAACAACGATTCCTCCGCGCTGGTTAAGTTCCAATCCTGCATCTTTGGCAAGTTTGCTGTTTGGTCTGACGCCTATTGATAGCAATACCATGTCAGCAGTCAGTGTCCTGCCGCTGGCAAGAGTAATTGTTACTGTTCCGTCTTCGCTGCTGAATTTTGATACTCCGTCTCCTAAAATAAGGTTAATACCGTTAGAAACCATGTTATTTTGAACAAGTTGAGCCATTTCATAATCAACTGGTGCCATAACTTGATCCATTGCTTCGGCAACAGTTACATTAATGCCGGCGTGATGGAGATTTTCAGCAACTTCAAGGCCAATGAACCCTCCACCTATAACTACAGCATTTTTAGGTTTCTTTTCACCAATAAATTTCTTGATTTTGTCTGTGTCTGGCACAGTCCAAAGAGTATATATACCAGGTGAATTAATGCCTTCTATGGGCGGTTTCAATGGCGTTGAACCGGTAGAAATAACAAGTATATCATAGGATTCACTATAAGTTTCTCCTGTTTTTGTTTTTTTAACTTCAACTGTTTTGTTTTCTCGGTCAATTTTGATTACTTCAGAGTCAACTCTTACGTCGACATTATATTTTTTTGACATTGCTTCAGGTGTTTGCAAAAGAAGAGATTCTCTTTCTTTAATAACATTGCCTATATGATATGGAAGCCCGCAGTTGGCGTATGAAATATATGAACCTCTTTCAAACATTATAATTTCTGATGTTTCATCGAGTCTTCTAAGCCTTGCAGCGGTACTTGCTCCTCCTGCCACACCGCCTATAATTAAAATTTTCTTACTCATAAGATCCTCCATTAATCTTCTATAATTTGTACTATTAAATTTTTGACTTGATCATCTTTAATTTTATAAATAATTTCTGTGCCGCTTCTTTCTGCCGAAAGAATACCTGCAGATTTCAGTTTTGCTAAATGTTGTGAAACCGTAGGCTGAGGGACATCCAAGCAACACTGTATATCGGTTACGTTGCTCTGTTCTTCCTTTATAAGCATGGCCAGAATACAAAGTCTTACAGGGTGTGCCAGTGTTTTAAAAAGCTCAGCTCTTTCTGCAAGGACCTTTTTGGTTTGTTCCTTATTGTTAAAATCTAACATAAGCACCTCACTAATATTAGTATATTATAATATTAGCATATTTGAATATAATGTCAAGAAAAATTTGAAAATAAATAAACAATTTTTTTAAGATAGATATTTATTAACATTAATAAATATGATAGAATGAGTTAAATAAAGGGTTGCGAATGTTAAAACATTGTTAAAAAAAGTTTATCAAGAGCGTGATATGGATACTATAAATACAATTGAAGAGATGAATTTAATTATAAATAAACAAGAAATGCTGTTGGTGTATTTTGGAAATCATGCATGCGGAGTATGTGAAGCTATGGCGCCGAAGATTGAAAACCTTTTAGAAAGATACCCCAAGGTCAGGGCGGTAAGAGTTGAGACAGGAGATTCGCCAGAGCTTTCAGCCAAGTACAATGTATTTGCAGTGCCTGTTATTATTTTGTTCGTGCAGGGAAAGGAAACTGTGAGAGAGGCAAGGATTATCAGTGTGGAAAATCTTGAACGTCGCATTTCAAGATATTATGGAATGTTGTATGGTTAAGCTGTTATTTTAACGATATTAACATCTGCTTTGTTTTTCGTGTTTTGGCTTGATTCAGATGCCAATGACAATGTAGTATATTGCGTAATAATAGTTTTGGTACATAAATTGTTACACATTGAGAAAAAAATAAAATTTTGAGTGTAATAAATAACATAAAGATAAAATCTAAGGAGTTGATGAAATGAAGGAAGTATACTTAGCAGGCGGGTGTTTTTGGGGAATGCAGGCGTATTTTGATCTCAGAAATGGAATTGAGAAAACTGTAGTAGGGTATGCAAATGGAAACACCGAAAATCCCACATATCAGCAGGTATGCACAAATACAACAGGGTTTGCCGAAACCTTATATATAAAGTATGATGAAAATAAAATGCCGCTGAATAAGTTGCTGGATGAGTTTTGGAAAGCTATTGATCCAACTCTGCTGAACAGACAGGGCGGAGATACAGGAACGCAGTACAGAACAGGAATATACTATGTGGATGGTGAAGATTTGGAAATTATTAATAAGTCTTTAGAAAAAGAAGCGTTAAAATACAGCAAACCAATTGTAACAGAAGTTCTTCCTCTTAAAAATTTCTATGAGGCTGAAAAATATCACCAGAAATACCTTGAAAAAAATCCAGGTGGCTACTGCCATATTGATTTAGGCATGTAGAGGGTAATGCTATGTATTCAATGAATGAGTTAAAGAAATATTGTTATAAATGTCACAAATGTAGGTTATCTGAAACGCGCACTAATGTTGTGTTTGGAGAGGGAAATGAACAGGCTGATATTATGTTTGTGGGAGAAGGTCCAGGATATAATGAGGATATTCAAGGCAGGCCCTTTGTTGGAAAAGCAGGACAGCTTCTTGATAAAATGATTGAAGCAATAAATTTAAAACGCGATGATGTGTACATAGCGAATGTTGTTAAGTGCAGACCGCCTGAAAACAGAAACCCTTTTGACGATGAAAGCAGTGTGTGCCTTGATTTTTTAAGGTGGCAGGTAAAACTGATAAATCCTAAAATAATTGTGTGTCTTGGAGCGGTATCGGCTAAAAACCTTATAAATCCTGATTTGAAAATCAGCAGGGAAAGAGGAAAATTTGTAAAAAAAGGCAATATTTATTTTATGCCCACGTATCATCCGTCATACTTGTTGAGAAATGAAGCTGCAAAGAAGGATGCGTGGGAAGATTTTAAAAGTATTGACGTAAAGCTGAAAGAATTGGCGGAAAGTTTTTAAATTTTAACAACTTTACAATTATAAGTTAAATTATAATCCAGTACTTCATCGATGTTTTTTCCGCCCATCCACTCACCTATTTTACATTTATCAATAACAAATGGCATCCTGTCATGAATGTGAGAGATTGAACTGCATGCATCTCTTGTTATAATTGTGTAGCATATATCGAAGTCATTTGCATCAAATAAACTGATTTGTTTTGTTTTGCGATGCGGAAATATATTATACAATCCTGCGAAATATAAAATAGAGCCCGGTTTTTCTATTTTATATTTTTCTTTATGTTTTTTATAGTTGCTTTCCTTCCATTCAAAATATGCCGTAGCAGGAATTATGCATCTGTTATTATGAATCAGACTCTTAAACATTACCTTTTTTTCGATTGATTCAGATCTTGCATTTATGATTAATCCGTTTCCGTTCCATTTTGGAAAGCCCCATTTTGCAAGAATTAATTTTACAATCTTTCCCTCCTTTATATACATGGGAGCAATATCTGAAGGAAGCACTTCACCTGCTTTTGCATTTTCGTAAATGTTCTTTTCAGCTTCAGCCACTATTTTGTTTATTTCGTTTATATTTATATCAATGTAGTATCTTCCGCACATAAATACCTCTGTTAAAAATATTATAAATATATTATAAATCTAAGATGCTGTTTTTGAAACAAATAATTAGGTATAAAGCTCATATTTTTATGAAACATAATAAATTAGTGTATTACTTATGAAGTTATCAGTAATATGCTAATTTTATATTTACACGTTTTGCACTATTAATTATATTGACAAATAATAATATAAAATGCTATTATTGAATTAGTAAATTACTAAATTAGTAAAAGCAAAGGAGAGACTATGAAAATACCTACAATGTTAAAACACAAACCTGTGATTGTATCCGAAAATTACGGAAATGTTGACGGGAGAAATGCTTATAAGTCAGATGCTAAAGGACTTTCGTTGGGGCTTGCGCAGTGGAATGACCGGGGCAAGGTGGATATATCTGCAAAAGTATGGAGGTATACAGGAGAAAAATGGTCGAGACAGTCGGAAGAGCTTCCGTTGCATAGAGTACTGGATTTATCCATATTGATTTGCAGAACCATGATGTATTTTAGGGAGGCATATCGCTATGATAAGCTATACGATATGGATAATACACAGATTGATAGGGTTGGGCTGCAGGGAGATGCAATGACTGTTGAAATTTGTACAGATAATGAAAAAATAGATGAGGATATCAAGTTATTCAATCAGGTTTTAAGTGATGACGGTGAAATAATAGGGGAGAGGCTTAGAACCCTCTCGAGATTGTTGAAGGAAATGGGCTACTAATCTTTTTGTGTATAGTATAGGGCGGTAAAGTAATGGATAGAAAAAAAGAGTTAAAAGAAATGTATAAACAGATGAAGACAGATATGGGGGCTTTTATTATCCGGTTGAAAACCGGAAATAAATATTATTTAGAGACAACACATAACTTGAATGGTAAAATAAACAGTTCAAAATTTCAACTGAAAATGGGAAGCTTTAGAAACGAGCAACTACAGAAAGAATGGAAACAGTGCGGTGCAGACAATTTTGAAATCAAAGTATTAGAGAAGCTTAAATATGATGAAGACGAATCTAAGACCGATTACAGCGAAGAATTGGAAATTATGAAAACAATATGGGAAGAGAAGTTATCTGAACAAAATATGGTGCCGTACAGATAGGAGAGATATATGAGTTTAATACCTGAAGACGCACATTCATCATGGAACAGATTTTTGTCTAAAGATGTTTGTGATGAATTAGAAATAATTGAAAAAAAAATAGGAAGCAACATAAACCCTGATTACGTAAATGTAATGAGGTTTTTAAAAACTGATTTAGGCAATGCAAAAGTTGTGATATTGGGGCAGGATCCATATCCGGAAAAAGGAAGGGCAACCGGAAGAGCATTTGAAGTGGGAGACCTTAAATCATGGAATGATAAGTTTAGACAGGTTTCTTTAAAAAATATTGTGAGACTTCTTTATAAAAATTACAATAGTATTGATAAATATGACGAAATTTTAAAATTTTCACAGATACAAAATAAAATTTTAGGTGGAAGTTTTAATATTGCTCCTCCGGATGAACTTTTTAAACTTTGGGAACGGCAGGGAGTTTTGCTGCTAAACACATATTTGACTGTCGAATCCGGAGTTGCAGGCAGCCATATTTCGATTTGGGAACCGCTAAGCATTAAGCTTTTAAAGTATATTTCTGAAGAAAATAGAAATATTAACTGGTTTTTATGGGGTAAATTTGCAGAAGAAAAGAAAAAATATATTAAACATGGTAGGTTTTATATAAGCAGGCATCCCATGATGTGTTCCGAAAAATATAAGGATGATTTTTTGAAAAGTAATTGCTTTAAGGATAGTATGAATATAATAAACTGGTTAGGCTAGACGGAGTGAGTTTTTAGCGGCCTTCCATCTTGATGATTTTGCAATAAACCTGAGCTGATACAAGCTCAGGCTTTTTTTGTCAAAACATGCAATTATAAATGCATGAGTTGCAAAATAAATTGCAAAATAACAAAAAATGAAGTTGTTAAATAAATTAAACATAATTTAAACTTGACTCAAATACAGCATTACATTATAATAAACAATATAAATAAAAAAACGTGACTAAATATTAAAATGCAACTTAAAACAAATTAGTTTCAAATATAAAAATTATCTCGGAGGTGCATCGTGAAGTATAATCCTGTAGAAGTTATTAAACCAAAATTGTATAAAGATATTTTTCCTTATGAGGAAATACCCAAAATTAAATTTAACAATATTCAGCTGCCTATTAGTATTCCTGAAAATATATGGATTACAGACACTACATTTAGGGACGGTCAGCAGTCTATGACTAATATGCGCACTGAACAAATGGTTAGACTTTATGATTTTCTTCATGAGCTCGACAATGAGTCAGGAATAATTAAGCAGACGGAATTCTTTTTATATACACAAAAAGACAGAAAAGCAGTTGAAACCTGCATGGAAAAAGGATATAAATTTCCGGAAATAACATCTTGGATAAGAGCAAATAAGGAGGACTTTAAACTTGTTAAGTCCATGGGTATAAAAGAGACGGGAATTCTCATGTCATGTTCTGACTATCATATTTTCAACAAGTTAAATAAAACAAGACAGGAAGCAATGAAAATGTATCTTGATATTGCGTACGCCGCGCTGGAAAACGGAATAGTCCCGAGATGCCATTTTGAGGATATAACAAGAGCGGATTTTTACGGTTTTGTTGTTCCGTTGGCTAAAAACCTTATGGAAATGATGAAGGAAAGCAAGATTAATGTAAAAATAAGAGCCTGCGATACTCTGGGACTCGGAATTTCTCATGCGGGTACAGAGCTTCCACGGTCTGTTCCGGCTATAATTCACGGATTGAGATACTATGCAGGTGTTCCGTCGGAATCAATTGAATGGCATGGACATAACGATTACTATGCAACGGTTACTAATGCCACGACTTCGTGGCTGTACGGAGGATCATCCGTCAATTCCACAATGTTTGGAGTCGGAGAAAGAGTCGGTAATACACCGCTTGAGGCAATGATAATTGAATATGCTCAAATAAAAGGGAACACTAAGAGCATGAGTTTAGAGATAATAAATGAAATTGAGGATTATTTTGAAAAGGAGCTTAATTACAATATTCCGGCAAAGACACCTTATGTAGGAAGGGAATTCAATGTAACAAAAGCAGGTATTCATGCAGACGGATTGTTAAAGGATGAAGAGATATACAACAGCTTTGACACGAGAAAAATTCTAGGCAAGCCTCCTTTGGTTGCAATTAACTCTTATTCCGGAATTTCCAGCATAGCTTACTGGATAAACAGCTACTTCGGGTTAGAAGAAAGCGAAAAAATGCAAAAAAATGATCCTAGATTGATTCCTTTGAAAAACAAGATTGATGAAGAATATGAAAGAGGAAGAACAACTAACATTTCGGCTAAGGAAATGATAGCAATGAGTAATATATATGTTTTTGATAATAAATATAATGAAAAAATAATTTAGGAGGTTCTATGGCACTTACATTAGCTGAAAAAATCATAAAGAATCACCTTGTGGACGGTGAAATGAAACCTGGAAATGAAATAGGAATAAGGATAGATCAAACACTTACTCAGGACTCCACAGGAACTATGGCATATCTGCAGTTTGAAGCCATGGGTGTAGATAAAGTAAAAACAAAGCGTTCTGTTGCATATGTGGACCATAACATGCTTCAGTCGGGACCTGAAAATGCAGACGATCACTTATATATACAAACTGTAGCAAAAAAGCACGGAATATATTTTTCGAAGCCTGGAAACGGCATTTGCCATCAGGTTCATTTAGAAAGATTTTCGGTTCCGGGAGACACTTTGCTGGGATCTGATAGTCATACTCCTACATGTGGAGGAATGGGAATGCTTGCAATAGGCGCTGGAGGACTTGACGTTGCTGTTGCTATGGCTGGAGGAGCATATAACATTACCATGCCGCGTATTGTAAATGTTGAACTTAAGGGGGAACTTAAAAAGTTTTCTACAGCGAAGGACGTTATTCTTGAAGTTCTTAAGCATTTTACTGTCAAGGGTGGTGTTAACAAGATATTTGAATATACCGGTGAGGGGGTAAAATCTCTTTCTGTTCCCGAAAGAGGAACCATAACAAATATGGGAGCGGAGCTTGGAGCTACAACCTCGATATTTCCTTCGGATGAAAGAACGTTGGAATTTTTAAAGGCTCAGGGAAGAGAAGACGATTATGTCGAAATGAAGCCGGATAAAGGTGCGGTGTATTCTGAAAAGATAGTTATTGATTTGAATTTGCTCAGGCCAAGTGTGGCATTGCCACATTCACCTGATGCGGTAGTCCCTGTAAGCCAGGTAAGAGGGAAAAAGGTGACGCAGGTTGCAATAGGAAGCTGTACTAATTCTTCGTATGCGGATATGATGAAGGTAGCAAATATATTGGAGGGACATACAATTCATGAGAATGTGTCCTTGGTGATTTCTCCCGGATCAAAGCAGGTTTTAACAATGCTTGCGTCAAATGGAGCACTTGCTAAAATGATAGGAGCAGGCGCAAGAATTCTTGAAAGCGGATGCGGACCTTGTATAGGCATGGGTCAGGCGCCAAGTACAAACGGAGTTTCATTGAGAACATTTAACAGAAATTTTAAGGGTAGATGCGGGACAGATTCGGCAGATGTTTATTTAGTAAGTCCTGAAGTGGCTGCATTTTCGGCAATAAAGGGATTTATAGCGGATGTTGATGATTTTGAGAATGTCGATTTGAAAATTAATATTCCAGAAAGCTTTGCTGTAAAAGATAATATGATAGTAAGCCCTGCCGAGGATGGGAAGGATGTTGAGATAGTAAGAGGGCCTAATATTAAACCCTTCCCGAAAAATAAGAAGATGGGAAGTACAACAGGAGGAAAAGTTCTCATTAAGGTCGCAGATGATATTACAACTGATGCCATAATGCCGTCAAATGCAAAATTACTTCCTTACAGGTCAAATATACCGTATCTTTCAGAGTTTTGCTTTTCTCAGATTGATAAAAATTTTCACAAGAAGGCAAAAGAAAATAACGGAGGAATAATAATCGCAGGCAAAAACTATGGCCAGGGGTCCAGCAGGGAGCATGCTGCTCTGGCGCCGCTGTATCTTGGAGTAAAGGCTGTAATTGCAAAGTCTTTTGCGAGAATTCACAAAAGTAATTTGATCAATAACGGAATAATTCCTCTTACATTTTCAAATGAAGACGATTATGAGAATATTGATGAGATGGATGAAATTGTTATTAATGACTTATTGAATCAGGTTCACAATAAAAAAGTAACGGTGTTTAATAAAACAAATAATAACAGCTATGAAACGGAATTGACAATTTCGCCAAGGCAGGTTGAAATGTTAATATACGGAGGGCTGCTTAATAAAATTCGAGAAGAATAGTGAGAGCAAAATATGAAAAGAAAAATAACATTGATTTCCGGTGATGGAATTGGTTTGGAAATAATGAGTGCGGCTGCTGAAATAATTGATGCTGCAGAAGGCAATATTGAATGGGAAGAAGCTATTGCAGGGCAGGGAGCATATGAGTCATGCGGTGAGTTACTTCCTAAGAAAACAATAGAAAGTATTGAAAAAAATAAAATTGCACTTAAAGGTCCGATTACAACCCCCGTTGGCAAAGGGTTTAGGAGCATAAATGTTCAGCTCAGACAGTATTTTAATTTGTATGCAAATCTGCGTCCTGTAAAGTCCTATGAAGGAATTAAATCCCTTTATAATGACTTGGATCTAGTTATTGTAAGAGAAAACAGCGAAGATCTTTATACAGGTATAGAGCATATGGTTACGAAAGATGCGGCAGAAAGCATAAAAATCATAACAAGAGGAGCAAGTGAAAGAATAGTTGATTTTGCATTTAAAATTGCACAAAAAGAGAAAAAATCAAAGGTCACGCTTACACACAAGGCTAACATAATGAAACTTACTGACGGATTATTTTTGGAATCCGGCCGTAAAGTTGCTGAAAAATATCCGAATATAAAATTTGAAGATGTAATAGTTGATGCCATGTCTATGAAACTTGTTATGAGGCCCTATGATTATCAGGTGGTTGTAGCACCAAATTTGTATGGAGATATACTTTCGGACTTGGCAGCTGGATTAATAGGTGGACTTGGAATGACTCCCAGTGCAAATATAGGCGATGATATAGCGGTATTTGAGCCGGTGCATGGATCGGCACCTGACATAGCGGGACAAAACATTGCAAATCCTACAGCGGCAATTCTTGCAGGAGTTATGATGCTTAAGTATATAGGTGAAGATTCATCTGCAGCAAAAATAGAAAGTGCACTAAAAAGAGTTTTGAAGAACGAAAATCTTCATACTAAGGACATCGGGGGAAGTTTAAGCACAATGGAGTTTAAGAATGAAGTGATTAAAGCACTGTGATAATAGCTAGGCTGTTGAAAATCTCTGTTTTAAATGCATGTCAATGCAGCAGATATGATTTTTGGCAGCCTAAATTTTTTAGTTTTTAATTTATTTTAACAGACTAGTTTACTTATTAATGGTATAATACAAAGAACTTAATTGAAATTATAAGGGCGGCGATATCAGCTGCCTGTTTGATGATGGTTATGTTTTGTAATGAAAATAGGTGTGCAATGGTAAATATATTGAAATTAAGGACGATAATTAATAAAGATAGAACATTAAAGAGGCTGCATATTAAAGAGGCGACAGAAGTGTTTAAAAGTGCTGACAGCATTTTTGAAGAGGTGAGCCGTATAATAAGAAACAGTCTACAATGGACAGCGGTATATAAGGTTGTGGACAGCCTAGATATAAAAGGTGTAAAAAAACATGAAAAATATGTTGTTTGCTTTGTGTCCGCAAAGGGAGCGGTAGCGGAAATGTCTCATAATTTGATGTCTTCCGGTCAATATATGAAGGGATTTCTTCTTCATGAAGTAGCACTGGACGCAATGTTTGCTGCTTCAAATGAAATGAATAAAATTATAAAAAGCGAAGCGTCGAAATTAGGTCTTGAGCTTTCTAAAAGATATGCTCCCGGTGATGGAGAAGTGTATTTAGACTCTCAGAGGCCATTGCTTGATATGTTGAAAATGGAAACTGAAATTTGCGCGCGTTTAAATGAAAAAAACATCATTACGCCGGAAAGCTCATTGCTTTATATATTAGGAATGGAAAAATCCACGGAATGCAAAAAAGATGTTGAAGAATGCGCATATTGCAGTAACGATAACTGCCAATACAGAAGAGTACACAATTAAATCGAATAAATGGGTACAGTATCATTTGGCAAAAAATATATGTAAATGTTAAGAATTATTAAGAAATATAAAAAATGTTGGGAATATAAGCAAATGATGTAATGCACATTTTTGCATTTTTTTAAAATGTGTATTTTTAAATAAAAAGAGTCTTCAAAACTATATATAGTATATTATTGACATAATATTAGCTTGGTGCTACAATATGTAGTATCGTCACAGAAATAATTGAAACGAGGGAGAATAGGGGTTATGATTAAAATATTAAAGAGAACCGGAAGCTTTGCGGATTTTAACGGAGATAAAATTACCAATGCAATTATCAAAGCCATGAAGGAAACGAAGACCGGTGTTGATGAAGAACTGGCGAAAGAGATAAGCCTTAAAATACAAACTGAATTGGAGCATAAAAATTTTCCCATACCTGTCGAAGTAGTTCAGGATATTGTAGAAAATGAACTTATGGACAGTACAAGGAAGGATGTTGCTAAAAGATACATATTATACAGATATGAAAGAGATAAATCAAGAGATTCGAGGAAGAGAAAGGATTATAAGCTTTTAAGTGAAGAATTTATCAGCAAGTACAAGCATATTGGATCTCCCATGAATGAACTGGGTAATTTTGTATACTACAGAACATATTCGAGATGGCTTCCTGAAGAAAGAAGGAGAGAATACTGGTGGGAAACCGTAAGAAGGGCAGTTGAGTATAACTGCAGTCTTGTTCCGACTAAGAAGGAAGAAGCTGAGCAACTGTATGACAATATATTTAATTTAAGACAATTTTTATCTGGAAGGACTTTTTGGGTAGGAGGAACACCCGTATCGTACAATTATCCAATGGCAAACTTTAACTGTGCATTTGAGGTAATAAATGATTATCATTCATTCAGAGATTTGTTCTATCTTTTAATGATAGGTTCGGGTGTCGGAGTGAGGATATTGAAGGATGATGTTTCTCAGCTATCTAAAATCAGAGGGGATTTTAAGATAATTCACGAGGATTATACACCTGTTGAAAAACAAAAAAGAGAAGACAATACGGGAATAGAGTTTGCAAATAATAATACAGTAAAAATAATCGTAGGAGACAGCAAGGAAGGCTGGGTTCAGGCTCTGGATCATTTTTTTAGTTTTATAAATTCAAGTGAGTACAGAAATATTTCTACTATTATTATTAATTATAACAATGTAAGACCTAAAGGAGAAACTCTTAAAACATTTGGAGGTACTGCCAGCGGACATTCGAGCTTGAAGAACATGTTTACTAAAATTGACATTGTAATTAAAAAACGAGGAGCGATTGAGGGAAAGGACAGATTCAAACTCAGACCTATCGATTGTTTGGATATAGCAAATATTATCGGAGAAAATGTTGTAGTCGGCGGAGTTAGAAGAACGGCTGAAATAATGCTTATAGACTATGATGATACAGATTGTATTGAAGCAAAAAATAAGCTTTATAAAAATATAGACGGGCAGTGGATTGTTGACAAAGATATAATTCATCGTTCCATGAGCAATAATTCAATTTATTACAGGAAAAAACCTGCAAGAGAGCAGCTTAAATGGCAGCTTGAACAAATGAGGTATTCAGGTGAACCGGGATGGGTTAATGAAGCTGCTGGCAGCAAAAGAAGAGAAAATATGAATGGCGTAAATCCATGTGGAGAAATTTTGCTTGACAATAAGGGGCTGTGTAACTTAACTACAGTAAATGTTCATGCATTTGTAAATGAGGAAGGGAACCTAGATGAAAAAGCACTGTTAAAAGCTCAGAGATTGTCTGCCAGAGCGGCATACAGAATGACATGTGTTGAGCTTGAGCTTTCCCAATGGGACAGAGTGCAACAAAGAGATAAGGTAACAGGATGCTCATTGACCGGATGGCAGGATATGGCTAATGCTGCGGAGCTTAACAGAGAGCAGCAGGCGGAGCTTTTGAGAAAATTGAGAGAAGCAGCTAAAGATGAGTCGGAACGTTATTCAGGGGAAATAGGAGAAAGTGCCCCGTTGCTTGTAACTACGGTAAAACCGGAAGGAACATTGTCGCAGCTTCCTGGAGTATCAAGCGGAGTGCATTATTCTCATTCACCGTATTTTGTAAGAAGGGTGAGAATCAACAGCCATGATCCTCTTGTTAAGGTATGCGAGGAGCTTGGATACAGAATATATCCGGAAGTAGGTCAGGATGTTAAGAGCTGTACAACCAAGGTAATCGAGTTTCCTGTCAAAGCTCCTCACGGAAAAACAAAGTATGATGTTAATGCCATTGAACAGTTGGAAAACTATAAGCTGTTTATGGAAAACTATGTAGACCACAATTGCTCGATTACTGTTCATGTTAGGGATAATGAATGGGAGCAGGTTGAACAATGGGTGTGGGATAACTGGGATGATGTCGTTGCTCTTTCGTTTTTGTCTCTCGACGACAGCTTTTATCAACTGATGCCTTATGAGTCAATTTCGGAAGAGGAATACAATAAGTTGAAAAGTGAAATGAAGCCGTTTATTCCTTCTTTGTTGAGCAAGTATGAAAAGCAGGAAGAAGAACTTGATATAGGTAATGAAGGCTGTGATACGGGAATATGCCCTATCAGATAATATGTTATACTAAAAAGAGGTTGATGCTGGTTAGCAGGTGTCAACTTCTTTTATTTATACAAAACATTCTAACATTATAATATTATAATATAACTAATTTTTATAGAACCACACGTAAAATAAAAAAGTCTCATATGATTATTAAAGGTTAAAATATTGACAAAGCTTAAATAATAGTCTAAGCTTAATTACGGTATTATATTTACTAAGTGTCGGTTATTGAGCTTAGTTAATATCGGCTTTATTTGCAAAGTCGCATAAATAATTATGTTAGGAGACAACAAAATGGGAGAAAATTTAGAAAAAAAGATATTATCAAGAAGAGATGTATTAAAAACTGCAGGAAAAGCTACAGCAGGCTTAGCAGTTGCAAGTGTGGTTCCTTCGATATTAACAGCATGTGCTCAGGAAACTGAAGTTCCTTCAAAGGAAGTTTTGAATTATGAATACATGGAAGCAAGCGAGGACGCACCGACATACCCTTATCCATATCAGAAATTAGATGTTGAAACAGTTAAGGAAAGAGCATATGCAGGCTTCTTTAACAAAGGCGGATGCTGCAGAGCTGTAATTGATGGAGTAATAGGTGAATTGGCAGACAAGACTGGCTATCCTTTCAATCAGATACCTATAGATGCATTTGCAAACGGAGCAGGAGGCTATGGAGCAGGTTCATTATGCGGATCTATGGGAGGCTCAGCTTTTGTTTTGGGACTTGTATGTCCGCCTGAAGATGCAAGTAAGCTTTTTGCTGAAATGGCTGCATGGTATACTTCCACAGAAATGCCTATTTATCAGCCGGAAGTAAAAAATGAAACTGTAGTTGCTAAATCAATAGACTGTAAAGATTCAGTTGGAGTTTTCGTTGCAAATACAGGCTATGCAATGGCAGATCCTGAACGTAAAGCAAGATGTGCAGGTGTTGCAGCAGACTGTGCAGGAAAAACAGTAGAACTGATTAACAATTATTATAATCTTTAATTTTTAAATATTAAAGACTGTTGCTCTAAGTCAGTGCAGCAGTCTTTTTATTTTTAAGGTTTATTATTGAACTTCATGTGGTTAATTTGTAATGAAAAACTATCTAGTCATTAAATTAAGGACTACCTTTGACGCATTTATGAAGTCTTCAATATTGAGTTTTTCATCAACAGTGTGGGCAAGCTCCATCCCTGCACCTATATTTATTGCTTTTATGCCGTTTTTATTATATATATTGGCGTCGCTTCCTCCTCCTGAAGGAACTTTTTCAACTTTGAGCCCAAGTTCTTGGCATACATCTGATATTGTTTTAAGGTGCTCGTCATTTGGATCTATCTTATAAGAATAGTAGCAATTTTCTAATGTGTAATCCAAATTTGCTTTATATTTATTACATGACTGCTGAAGGCATTCTATCATGTGTTCTACCTGAGCATCTAATTTTTCAGTTGATCGGCTTCGCGCTTCTGCTACTATTTCTGCAAGCGGTGATACTATATTGGTTGGGCCTTCTGCTTTGAGAGTTCCAATATTTGCAGTTGTATCTGAATCAACTCTTAAAAGGTTCATGTTTGATATGGCCTCAGCAGCAGCTACTATAGCGCTTACACCGTTTTCCGGACATGCTCCTGCATGTGCGGCTTTTCCACTTATTTTGGCGAATATTCTTGTTTGTCCAGGCGCTTCTGTTATAATTTTACCGGGTCCGCCGCCGCTGTCAAGAATTACTGCTTCTTTTGACTTAAGCCTGTTAAATTCAACTTTCTTGACTCCGTTTACGCCGCCTTCTTCACAAATTGAAAATACTATTTCAATAGACCTGTGTTTAAGATTTTTTTCCTTTATGCTTCGCACCGCTTCCAATATTGCAACTACGCCAGCCTTGTCATCTCCGCCTAGTATTGTATTGCCTCTGCTTTTTATGTATTCGCAGTCTATGTATGGTTCAATTCCTGCGCCTGGTGTAACCGTATCCATATGTGCTGAAAAAAGCAAGGGTTTACTTTCCAATGATCCAGGAATATAGCAATAAATATTGTTTCCGTTAGAGTTAAGCTTCTTACCTGCTTCATCGGTGTAAGTTTCCAACCCTAATGCCTCTAAATCTTTTAAAATTTTTTCTCCAATAGCTTTCTCGTTTTTAGTTTCGCTGTCTATTTTTACGTATTCCATAAAAGTATTAAGCAATCGTTCCTTATTAATCATATAATCCTCCTTTTGCTGTTTATTCCATTATATAACATAGAAAATGTGATACAACCTTTTTTCTGAAAAAATACAAAAAAACGGTAAAATTTAATAAAGAATTAATTTCAATATTATGTTAATTTTAAGATTAATGTGGTATAATATATACGTAATAATTAAGAAATTTCTAAGCTTTTTGCTATAAATAGTTAGAGATTTAATCGTAATAATTATTAGTTGAGATCAAGGTGATTGCATAAATTCAGGAGCAAATATGTTTAATATACAGGAAGAATTAAAAAAGATGCCCGACAACCCCGGTGTATATCAGATGAAAAATAAATTCGGCGAAATAATTTATGTGGGTAAGGCAAAAAATCTTAAAAAAAGGGTGCGACAGTATTTCCAGTCAAAGAACCATTCGCCTAAAATTGAAGCAATGATAAGAAATATTGCTGAGTTTGAATATATAATTGTGGACAATGAAGTAGAAGCGCTAATTCTAGAGGCAAACTTAATAAAAAAGTTCAGGCCTAAATATAATACAATCTTAAGAGATGACAAGCAGTATCCTTATATTAAAATATCTGTTCAGGAAAAATATCCGAGAATTTACAAGGTAAGAGAAGTTAAAAAGGACGGAGCAAAATATTTTGGACCGTATCCCAGCGCTTATGCGGTTAATGAAATTATTGATATTATAGGAAGTCTGTATAAGCTTAGGAAATGTTCTCTTAAGTTAGATGGAAGCAAAAAGAATAAAAGACCATGTCTGCATTATCATATAAACAGGTGTACTGCTCCATGCATGGGCAATGTGGACGCGAAGGAATATAGAGAAGAAATGAATAAGGCAATTGCGTTTCTAGCGGGAGGAGAAAAAGAGCTTATTGTTTCATTGACTAAAAAAATGAATCTTGCTTCAGAAACGTTGGATTTTGAAATGGCCGCAAAGTATAGAGATCAGATAAAAGCGCTGGAATTAATTTCGGAAAAACAGAAAATTGTTGCAGCAAATAATAATCTTGACCAAGATGTCATAGGAAGTGCCATGGGCATTGAGGAGTCATGCATTCAGATATTTTTCATACGTAACGGCAAAGTAATAGGAAGGGAACATTATTTGCTGGCAAACACGGAAAATGAGGAGCGGGAAAAAGTTATCAGCTCGTTTTTATCACAATTTTACACAGGAACAGTATATATACCTAAAGAAATTTATATAGAGACCGACATTGAAGATAGAGAAGTATTTGAAAAGCTGCTGTCGCAAAAAAGAGGCAACAAAGTTTCTGTTAAGGTGCCTTTAAAAGGAGATAAAAGCATGCTGATTAAAATGATAAAGAAGAATGCACTTGAGATATTGGAAAAAGGAAGCCAGAGAATAAAAAGAAGTATTGATGAAAGCATGCAGGCGGTAGAGGCTCTTAAGGATTTGCTGGAATTAGAAAGTATCCCTGCAAGGATTGAAGCCTATGATATTTCAAATATACAGGGAGTTGAATCGGTTGGGTCAATGGTTGTATTTGAGAGGGGTATTCCCAGTAAAAGTAATTACAGAAGGTTTAGAATTAAAACGGTGAAGGGACCAAACGACTATAAAAGTATGGAAGAAGTTCTTGAAAGACGAATTAACAGAGGCCTTGACCGGGGAGAAATTAACGGATTTAATAAAATGCCCGATTTAATATTGATTGATGGAGGAAAGGGACAAACCGGCATTGCAGAAGAAGTTATTTACAATTATGGACTAAATATACCCGTTTGTGGAATGATAAAGGATGATAAGCACACTACAAGAGGGATAATTTACAAAAATAAAGAAATAGAATTCAATAAAACTGACAAAGTTTATCGCTTGATTTATAGAATTCAAGAAGAAGCGCACAGGTTTGCAATTGAATATCATCGGAATTTAAGAGATAAAACACTGTTTAAGTCAGAACTGGACAATATTGAAAATATAGGAGAGAAAAGAAAGGTAAATCTGCTGAGGGAATTTGGGTCAGTTGATAATATAAAAAATAAAAGTGTTGAAGAGCTTGCGGGTGTGGCAGGAATGAATTTAAGAGCCGCAGAGTCGGTTTACAGCTATTTCAAAGATAAAAAAATAAAAGACATATAAAGTAATTTCGAGCAATAAACAGTTAAGATAGAGGGATGGTAACAAAGATGCAATATGTAAAGCTTGAGGATTTAGTAAATTATATGAAGTTTGAGCCTGTGTATTATCCGGAGGATGTACAGTCAAGGATCTATACGCCGGAAATAATAAGACCCGGCCTTCAAATGGCTGGCTATTTTGATTGGTTTTCATTTGAAAGGGTTCAAGTTATGGGAAAAGCAGAAATGTTTTACCTGAAAACATTGGACATGAAAGTTAAACGGCAGAGGCTGGATAAATTTTTCAGCTTTCCTATTCCTGCTCTTGTAATAGCAAATGATATGGGAGCAGATGAAGATATAATTCACTACGCAAAAAAATATAAAAGGCCTGTTTTTACTTCAAATCAAAAAACAGATAAACTTCAAAATGTACTTATTAATTTTCTTGAGGAGGAGTTGGCCGAAGAAACGACAATACATGGAGTATGCCTCGAAGTTTTTGGGGTAGGTGTTTTAATAAAAGGAAAAAGCGGTATAGGAAAAAGCGAAACATCTCTTGAACTCATTAATCGCGGACACCGGTTGGTAGCAGATGATGCCGTTATTATAAAAAAAGTTGATAATGACTTAAAGGCAACGTGTCCTGAACTTACTCAGCACCTTATGGAAATAAGAGGAATAGGAATACTTGATATAAAGCATTTGTTCGGAGTAGGTTCCATAAGAATAGAGCAGTTTGTTGAAATTGTCATAGAACTTGAAGAGTGGGATGAAAATAAAGAATATGATAGAATCGGAATAAATGAGGATTTTACAGAAATTTTAGGCGTAAAGGTTCCTACAGTTGTAATTCCTGTTAGACCGGGAAGGAATATTTCTGCAATAATCGAAATAGCGGCTAAAAACTACAGACAAAAGCTTTTGGGATATAATCCTCTGGAAACATATAACAAAAGATTTAAAAGCCTTTCTATATAATTGAATCTTTTATAAAATATCTTGCAAAAATAAAAAAAAAAATACGTTTTATCGATAATGATAACGTATGTATTGAAGTCTATAATTTATTTATTTTATCGAGAAAACCAGATGTTTATATCAAAACATAACAGATTAATATTATAAAAAAATATGCAATTTTTTTGGTTGCATTTATTTTTGCTTTAATATATAATCAAATGTGTATGGATTGTTTATAGCAATACAAGAAGTTACAATTTTTTTTATGTTATAAACAATATAAACAATAAAAATAATATAAATATTAATTATTTATGTTATTATGGTTAAATTATATAAACTAATATTTATATGGGAGGAAATATAATGTCAAAAGTTATGAAAACTATGGACGGAAATACAGCTGCAGCGTATGTTTCATATGCCTTTACAGATGTTGCGGCAATATTCCCAATAACACCTTCTTCTCCAATGGCTGAACTTGCTGATGAATGGGCAGCTCACGGACAAAAGAACATCTTTGGACAAACTGTAAAAGTTGTGGAAATGCAATCAGAGGGAGGCGCTTCCGGAGCTGTTCACGGCTCATTGCAGGCAGGTGCACTTACTACTACATACACAGCTTCACAGGGATTATTATTGATGATTCCGAATATGTATAAAATAGCAGGTGAATTATTACCGGCCGTATTCCATGTTTCTGCAAGAGCAATTGCCGGACACGCACTGTCAATATTTGGGGACCATTCAGATATTATGGCAGCAAGACAAACAGGTTTTGCATTATTAGCATCAAGCAGCGTTCAAGAGGCTATGGATTTAGGAGGAGTTGCACACTTAGCTACTCTTAAGACAAGAGTTCCTTTTGTACATTTCTTCGACGGTTTCAGAACATCTCATGAGATTCAGAAAATAGAAGTTTTGAATTATGATGATTTAGCAAAATTAGTTGATATGGATGCTGTGAATGAATTCAGATCAAGAGCATTGAATCCTGAACATCCTGTAACTAGAGGTACAGCTCAAAATCCTGATATATTCTTCCAGGCAAAAGAATCTTCAAACAAATTCTATAATGCAGTTCCTGATGTAGTTGTTGACTATATGAAGGAAATTGGAAAATTAACAGGAAGAGATTACAAACCATTTAATTATTATGGAGCTCCTGATGCAGAAAATATTATAGTTGCAATGGGTTCTGTTACTGAAACAGCTGAAGAAGTTGTTGATTACTTAAATGCTCAGGGAGAAAAAGTTGGTATAGTTATAGTACATCTTTACAGACCTTTCTCATCAAAATACTTCTTTGACGTATTGCCGGAAACTGTTAAAAAAATAGCAGTTCTTGACAGATCAAAAGAACCTGGATCAGTTGGAGAACCATTGTTCTTAGACGTTAAATCATTATTCTACAGAAATGAAAAACAACCTGTAATAGTTGGCGGAAGATATGGTCTTGGTTCAAAAGACACTACACCTGCTCAAATATTTGCAGTATATAACAATTTAAAACAAGACCAGCCGAAAGATGGATTTACAATCGGTATAGTAGATGATGTTACATTTACATCTCTTGAAACTCCGGAAGTAGTAAATACATCAGCTTCAGGTACAATAAGATGTAAATTCTGGGGTCTTGGTTCAGACGGTACTGTTGGAGCTAACAAAGATGCTATTAAGATTATCGGAGACCATACAAACATGTATGCTCAAGGATATTTCTCATATGACTCTAAGAAATCAGGCGGTGTTACTGTTTCTCACTTAAGATTCGGTAAATCACCTATTAGATCAACTTATTTGATAGATGAAGCTGACTTTGTTTCACTGTCACAGCAATCATATATCGATAAATATGATGTATTGACAGGTCTTAAGAAAGGCGGAAAATTCCTATTAAATACTATTTGGTCGAAAGAAGAGCTCGAATCTAATTTACCTGCAAAATATAAAAAATATTTAGCTGAAAAAGAAATAAACTTCTATACTATTAATGCAACAGGTATTGCGCATGAAATAGGTCTTGGAAACAGAACGAACATGATTATCCAGTCTGCATTCTTTAAATTGGCAGATGTAATTCCTTTGGAAGATGCAGTTGAATACTTAAATGCAGCTATAGTTAAATCGTACGGCAAAAAAGGCGAAAATGTAGTTAACATGAACAAAGAAGCCGTTCAAAAAGGTATTGCCGAGTTAGTAAAAATTGATGTTCCTGCATCATGGAAAGATGCTAAGGATGATTCAAAAGCTAATAGCGGATTAGCTGTACCATTTACTGAAGAAGAAAAACCAGAGTTTGTTAAAAAAGTTGTTGACGTAATGAATAGACAAGAAGGCGACAGCTTACCAGTAAGCACATTTGAAGGAATTGAAGATGGTACATTCCCACAGGGAACAGCTGCTTACGAAAAGAGAGGAATTGCAGTTGAAGTTCCAAAATGGGAAGCTGAAAATTGTATTCAGTGTAATCAATGTGCATTTGTATGTCCTCATGCTGTAATTAGACCTACATTACTTGATGCAAACGAAAAAGCTAATGCACCAGAAAACTTTAATACATTAAAAGCAATAGGCAAAGGGTTAGATGGACTGGAATACAGACTTCAGATAAGCCCGTTGGATTGTACAGGTTGCGGAAACTGCGCAGATATCTGCCCAGGTAAGAAAGGCAACAAAGCTTTAGTTATGACTCCTATTGCAGAAGAAATTGAAAAAGAAGTTTCTAATTGGAAATATGCTATAGACAAAGTAACTATAAAAGATGGATTAATGGATAAAACTTCTGTAAAAGGAAGCCAGTTCTGTAAACCATACTTTGAATTCTCAGGAGCTTGCGCTGGTTGTGGTGAAACTGCTTATGTTAAGACTATCACTCAGTTATTTGGCGACAGAATGATGATTGCTAATGCTACAGGATGTTCATCAATTTGGGGAGCATCGGCACCTGCAACTCCGTTTACTAAAGATTGTAACGGAAGAGGACCATCATGGGCTAACTCACTGTTTGAAGATAACGCAGAGTTCGGACTTGGTATGGCAACAGCTGTAAAACAAATGAGAGAATCAATTCAGTTATCAGTAGACAGCTTATTGGGAAAAGACATTTCACAAGAAGTTAAAAATGCATTAACTGAATGGGTAGCTACAAAGAATGACGGAGAAAAATCAAGAGCAGCATCAGATAAAGTTTTAGCAGCATTAGAAGGATTTAATGCTTGTGCTGAATGTGCAGCTGATGTTAAAAATATACTAGACAAGAAAGATTTCCTGGTTAAAAAATCACAATGGATAATCGGTGGTGACGGCTGGGCATATGATATTGGATACGGCGGATTAGACCACGTATTAGCATCAGGTGAAGATGTAAATGTTCTGGTTGTTGATACAGAAGTTTACTCAAATACAGGCGGCCAGTCTTCAAAAGCAACTCCTACTGCTTCAGTTGCGAAATTTGCTGCATCTGGTAAGAGAGTTAAGAAAAAAGACCTTGGTATGATAGCTTCAACTTATGGCTACGTATATGTAGCTCAGGTTGCTATCGGTGCTGATAAGAATCAATTCTTGAAAGCATTAAAAGAAGCTGAAAGCTATGATGGACCATCATTAATCATTGCTTATGCTCCATGTATCAACCACGGTATTAAAGCAGGAATGGGCAAGACTGTTGAAAGAGAAAAGAAAGCTGTTGAAGCTGGATACTGGCATTTATACAGATTCAATCCTCTTCTTAAAGAAGAAGGAAAGAATCCGTTCACACTGGATTCCAAAGTTCCAAGTGCTTCATTCATAGAATTCTTGGAAGGCGAAGTAAGATATGCTTCCTTGAAGAAGTCATTCCCTGAAATAGCTGAACAATTATTTGCTAAAGCAGAAAAAGATGCTAAAGATAGATATGACAGCTATGTAAGAATGTCTGAAATGAAATACTAAAATCAGCAGAAGATATTTTAGGCAGTTTCTTTTGAAACTGCCTTTTATATTGCTCGGAATAGTTTGTAAATTTATTGTATATGTGTTAGAATACAATAAATAAATTAATGATTAGGAGCATAGATATGGGTAAAAAATTAATAAGCATGCTGCTTGTAGGTCTTATGACTATTATTCCGCTTACGGCATGTGGAACAAATGAAATTGGTTATTTTGAATTATCGAAAGAAATAAGCGATATAAAACAATATGAGTTCAACAACAGTACAAAACTCAATGTATCTGAGGAGATTGCCGGGGAGCCGTATGACATTGACTTTAAGGTAGAAGGTGAAGTAAACCTTGAAGATTTGGATAGCATATATTTAGATATGAATGCGGATATCAAGGTTAATGATGTGGAAAATAATCTTCCTATCAATTTAGTAGTATCCGATAATAAGGTGTATGCTTCTAAAGCAATCATACTTGAAGTGCTTAAATTAAGCGAGGAATTTGGTAGCGAACCTGAAAACAAAGAAGTGATGGATGCATTATATAATGTTGAACTCAAAAATGTTGAATACATAATGCTTTACGATTTTGGTGAATATTACAATGATGATTATAGTACTTTCTATGAAGATATATATGCTTCTAAGGATATTTATGAAGATATGTATGAACCTTCAATAAAATACTTAAAGACTGCATTCAAAGGCTTTGACTCTGACTTGGTCAAGAAAATCAGCGGAGGATATTCAATAGAACTTGATCCTGAAAACGCGGTGGAATTTATTAAGAAATTAGTAATATATGCTGATGAAAATAGAGAAACTATTTTTGATGAAACTGTAAAATATGTTGAAGGTATGTTTGATTATATAAGTGCTGATCAAATGGGAATATCTGAAGAAGAAAAAGAAGAATTCCTTGAGGAGTTAAAAGGAAGCCGTCAGGATTTTTATGACTTTCTTGATGAGGCCGTGCTATTCATTGAGACAGATGAATTTAAACAAAGCATGGAAATGATTGACGGAAGCAGTATAAAGGAAGAAATTTATAAAAAAGGTAAATTATATATTCAAGCGATAGAAGGAAATCTTGTTTTAGAAGGTGTGGATGCAGGAAACTTTGAATCAAAAACTGAAGTCACTCTGGCAGATGTGGAAAAGAAAGAAGTAGCAGAGGACTCCATAACTGCAGAGGAATTTGAAAAGCTGCATAAGGCAACAGAAGATAGAATTAATCCTGTAAATAAAATAGAGCTTACATGGTATCCTGAAAGCTACAGTGCGGACATTGTTAAATATAGACTTGATAACACTTCAGAGTATGATTATGAAACATACACATTGATTGATGAAAGAGTGTATCTTCCGTTGAGATATATTGGAGAGTCATTTGGAGAAGAAGTTGAATGGGACGATGCTAATAAAAAAGCTTATATAGTAAGAGACGGACAGAAAACAGATATGACGGGTGTGTTGGTTGACAGCACAACGATGGTTAAAATACGAGATTTTGAAAAGATGGGCTATAAAATAGGATATATTCAGGAAGACGGAATATCAACAGCCACAATAATGAAGTAAGAATCAACATTAAAACCTACAATTTGATTGCATTATCATAAAAAACCCCGAATGTAAATTCGGGGTTTTTGGTATAAATAAATCTTTAAATTAGAAAATATTATGATATAATATAAGTCAATTATATTGAGACAGAGGTAAAAAATGAACTATATTGTACAGCTTGTTATTATACTTACAGTAACATTTATAGGAGAAGGTATGTATTTTCTTATACCATTACCTATACCAGCCAGCATTTACGGGCTGCTTCTAATGCTGATATGCTTAAAAACTAATATTATAAAGTTAGAACATGTAAAATCAGTGGGAAATTCTCTTCTTGAGATAATGCCTATAATGTTTATACCTCCCGCAGTGGGATTAATCGATGTGTGGAGTGACGTTACGCACATATTACTTCCTATTATGATTATTACAATTTTAACTACAGTTCTTGTTATGGCAGCTACAGGAAAAATGACAGATTTTATATTAAAAAGGAACGGTGAAAGATAAATGAAAGATGTGGTAAGTAATTCAGTATATTTTGGAGTTGCTGTCAGTTTGACAGCATTCATTATAGGTGTGCAATTAAATAAGAAGTTAAAACTCAGTATTCTTAACCCCTTACTTATTTCCATTGCTATTATAATTACAATTCTTTCTGTATTTGATATAGATTATGAAAGCTATAATAATGGAGGGAAGTACATAAGTTATTTCTTAACCCCTGCAACAGTTTGTCTGGCAATTCCATTGTACCAGCAGCTTGATTTATTAAGAAAAAATTTTAAGGCTATTATGATTGGGATATTGACCGGCGTTTTAACAAGCCTTGGGAGTATTCTTGCTTTATCTGCAATTTTTAAACTCTCTCACGGTATGTATGTGACGCTGCTGCCAAAATCAATTACCACGGCCATAGGTATAGCCGTATCAGAAGAATTGGGTGGTATGGAGACAATTACAGTTGCAGTTATTGTGTTGACCGGAATAGTGGGAAGTGTTTTAGGAGAAGGCATATGCAAACTTTTTAAGATTAAAAACCCTATTTCCATTGGGCTTTCACTTGGGACAGCCTCTCATGCAATAGGGACTTCAAGGGCTCTTGAATTAGGAGAAGTTCATGGTGCTATGAGCAGCCTGTCTATTGCTGTGTCAGGTCTGCTGACTGTTGTACTAGCACCGGCATTTTCAAACTTTTTGTAAATAACTGAATTTTATATTTTAAATATGAATTCTGAAATAAATAAAATATCAAATATGTTGGCAATTGAGACGGTACTCTTAGTCGCCAATTTTTTTTGTTTAAAATTACTTGATTTGCCATAGTAATTATGATATATTTACTACGATAGTCGTAGTACGACAGATAAAGTAATTAATAAGCTTTGAAAGGAAGATATATGATAAGCAGTGATGTAATACGTGGATATAACGATATAATGATTTTATATCTGTTGCTTCGTGAGCCATCTTATGGATATGAGATTTCAAGACAAATTAGACAAATGACAGATGAGAAATACATAATGAAGGAAACAACGCTTTATTCGGCTTTTAAAAGAATGGAATCAAACGGATTGATTGAATCTTATCCAGGAAGTAAAACTAACGGTAAAACAAGAACTTATTACAAAATAACGGATAAAGGGCTAAGCTATTACAGAGAAAAATGTGAGGAATGGAAAATAACGCAGGAAGTTATATGCAAGTTTATAGAAGGAGGGAATTAATGAATACAATTATAAGTTATCTTGATAACATGTTTGCGGGACTGCCTAAGACAGCGGAGGTTATAGGAGCGAAAAAAGATTTAACCGAAATGATGGAGGACAAATATCACGAGCTTAAAAACAGCGGGAAAACAGAAAATGAAGCTGTAGGAATTGTAATTTCAGAATTTGGCAATTTGGAGGAGCTTGCTGAGACGCTGGGAATCAGAGATGTACTTAATCATAAAAGCGAATTGCCGCTGATTACATTAGATTATGCGAAGGCATATATATACGATGCAGGGGATGCTGCTCCAAAGATTGCATTGGGAGTATGGCTTTGTATTATGTCACCAGTACTTCTCATAGGCTTGTACGGTCTTGTGGAGGTAAGTTTTATAGGCTTTAAAGAAAAGTATGCTTTCATATTGGGGCTTACAACTTTACTGCTATTTGTAGCAGCAGGAGTATATATTTTGATAAGATATTCTGTGGGAATGGAAAAATATGAAAGACTAAAAAAAGAACTATTTAAATTAGATTATCAGGCTGAATGCATGGTGCGTGAAATTAAGAAAAGGGAGGAACCTGTTTACAGGTATGCTGTCAGCTTTTCAGTTGCTGTCTATATTTTAAGTGCACTGCCGATCTTGCTTGCTTCTTTTATATTTCAAGAAGGCGGCATGGCTGTTCTGGCTGTAACTATAACAGTTACAGCAGTTGCATGTTCCACGTACAACATAATAAAAAATAATGGTTTATACGAAGCGTGTAAAGTTCTTCTTCAAGAAGAAGACTATGCTGCAGATAAAAAAAGCGGTGTGCTTGAAGCAGTATCTTCCATATACTGGGCGGTGGCAACAGCGCTTTACCTTGGATACAGCTTTATTACAGGCAGATGGGACGTATCATGGATTTTATGGCCTGTAGCTGGGGTATTGTTCATTGCTGTAGGAGCAATCACTCATCTTGTAGATAAAAAAACTAATATCTAATCCATGATATTTTTATATGACCATTGTGCGAAATATATTATTGCTATCTATCTTCCTGATATGAGATGCATGTCAGGAAGATATTGTAATTAATATATAATATTAATTACATATGCTAAATTTTTAAATCGCGATAGGAAAGTTTGTACCTGCAAAATTTTGATGGTTTGCAATACCAGCACGGCAGTTTATGCTTGTAGCCCAACTTATCATAAGGTATAATAATGTATAAATAATTGTAAAAAGCATCTTATGTTGGAAATAAAATTGAAAGGGGGGGCAAAATGACAGTTAAAAGGAAAAAATTCAACAATTCATATTATGTTCCGGAACGTATACTTAATAAGATTGAACAGACATTATACAGCAGTCTAACATTGGTTGAGGCTCCTTCGGGATTTGGGAAAACAATTGCGGTAAAGGAATATCTGAATAATAAAAAAGACAAAAATATAAAAGACTTATGGTATACATGCCTTGGCGAATCCGCTGCAGCTGCATGGAACGGAATATGCACAATTCTGGAGCAGGCAGATTTGCTGGCTGCCCGTAAGCTTCGGCTCATTGGTATGCCTTGTGATGAAAATTTAGCTCAAATATGCAAGTATATTCACGAAATTCAATGTAGCTTTGATACAGTATTCGTTGTTGACAATTTTCAGCTTATAAGAGACCAGCTTCCCCATCTTTTGCTGGAGGCACTCTCAAATCATAAAAATTATTATTTTCACTTCATTATAATTTCGCAACCATCGCACAAAGAGAATTTATACGTATCACATCCTTCCGTTATGAACTATATAGGAGAAAACATTTTTTTGTACGAGAAGGATGATGTAAGACAGATGTTTCTTCATAACGGTATAAGGCTCACAGCAAAGGAAAACAAGGACGTTTATGAAATGACAGAAGGGTGGGTGGCACCACTTAACATGTATAGTATGGAATATAAAGAAACAGGAAAGCTAAAAAGGTGTGAAGGAATAAATCAACTTATTGAAATTGTAATATGGAAAAGATTGAGCAAGGAACAACAGTCACTTCTCCTTTATATTTCTGTACTTGAATCTTTTTCTGTAGAGCAGGCATGTATAGTTTTAGGTGTGGACAAACTTCCGCAATATGCCGTAAATCTAATAAAAAACAATACTTTTTTAAGGTATGAACGCAGCGTAGGAGACTACGTAATACATAACCTTTTAAAAGAATACCTTCTTGACAGAATAGATCGTTTTGCCGATAAGGAAGAAAAGCGGGAAGTATATGAAACTGCAGGGAGGTCATGCGCGGAGGTCAAGAAGTACTACCAGGCAGCCATATTTTTTTACTACTCAAAAAACTATGGAGAACTGATGAAACTTCCACTTAATGGTTCCGACTTAATAGATTATATGGGCAAAGGGTCAGATATATTTATGATGAATGTTATTGAAAACACATCAGATGAAATACTAAACAAGTATCCTGGGCTTATAGTTGTTTTTGCTTTTGAAATGTTTTTACTTGGGAAGAAAGAGGAGTTTGCCGAGTTATGCGGAATTATTAAAAGAATACTTGAAAATAGTGCTGAGCTGGAATCTGAAAAGATAAGAAAACTTAGGGGAGAACTCATACTCCTTATGTCTTTTTCAAAATTCAATAATATTTATGAAATGAGCCAAATGCACAGAAAGGCATATGAAATGCTTCAAGGGCCTTCAAAGTTTATTGTTGCAAATCATGCTTGGACCTTTGGTGCACCTTCGGTTATATATATGTTCTGGGGAAAAAGCGGAAAGCTTGATGATGATCTGAATCTTATGGATGAATGCATGCCATATTACATTAAGCTTGCATGTGGCCATGGCAGCGGAGCTGGAGAGGCTATGAGGAGCGAAGCTCTTTTTTTAAGAGGGTATGACAAAGCTTCAGAGCCTTTTTGTTACAGAGCTGTTTATGCAGCAGAGATGCAAAGACAGGACAGTATTGCCATGTGTGCACAACTGCAGCTGGCAAGAATTGAAATGCTTAGAGGTGATACAGATGCATTTCTTAAATCTGTGAAACAGATTGACAGTAGAGTTGACATTGCTTCGGAGCAGAGAATTCAGTATGTCCGTGATCTTTGCATGGGATTTCTGGCAGTAACCAGAGGCATTCCTGATGATGTTCCGGAATGGATTACTGAATTCAGGACGGTTCGTTCAAACCTTTATGAAGTAGCCACGTCTTTTGCTCATATTATTCATTTGTGGTATCTTTGGCTAAGCGGAGGTACTAAGAATCAATCAGAAATATATGGATTGTCAGAAGAATATCTTTTACTTGCAAATAAACTTAATTTCCTTCTTACAAAGGTTTATTTATACATATTGCTGGGGCTTATAAAGCAGGCTGAAGGAAGGTTCGGAGAGGCTCAGAATTATATGAAACTTGCTCTTGATATTGCATTACCTGATAGGGTTTATATGCCGTTTGCCGAAATGGGGAGTGAAATTGTACCGATGTTGGAACGGGCTATGTTAATACAAAAATATCAGTCAGGCGTTAAAGATATATTAAAACTTTTAAAAAGACAAAAGCGTGGTGTCGCTGTCATAAATAAAGAATTACATGAAGATGATTATAAGCTTACTCCAAGAGAAAGAGAAATCTCAATGCTGGTTCAAGAAGGGCTTGATAATGCAGAAATAGCTGAAAAGCTTTTTATTTCAATATATACAGTAAAAAATACCCTAAAAAAAGTATTTGTAAAACTAAACATTAAAAAGAGAGAAGAACTTAGGAAATTTAAATTATAAGAATATTTTCAATAGTAAAGCAGAAAACAAAATATTACTGCACTAGTTTTATAGCCCTTGAGGGCTATTTTTTTTTATGTGATTTATGAATATTATATTATTAGCAATGGTTTTTTGTTTAGAAAATGGATGAAAGTGGTGAGAAAATTATACAGAGTGTTAAAGGCAAATGTAATGAGATATGCCAGAATTTAAATTTTTATAAGGAGGGAGATTTCAATGATATGCAAAAAAAGAAAGATTGCTTTGATTTTGGCTGTAGTTATGATAATTTCTGTAATTCCTATCCAGGTATTTGCAGGAAATTCTGATGAGGTTAATTATAATATACAGAAACCGGCAGTTGGTGTTATGAATATAATTAATTCTCAAAATGATTTATTTAGAAGAACTTATCTGCGCAATAAAGATGATAATTTTAACCTTGCATACAAATTTGTAAGAACTTCAGCAAATAATGTTTCTGGTGCCAGTAGCTCGTTAAGTTATAATACCAGTATGATGCATTATGAAAACGGAGATTACTGGAAAGCTTATTATGATTGGAATTATCAAAAAAAAGTGAAAAAAACATACAGCGGCGGAACGTATTATGTATATGAATCTATTGAGGGAAATGAAGGAGTTGGAGATCTTTTTTCAAGCGGACAGGTGTATTTGGATTTTTCAGCTGATCTTACGGCAGATGAGCACAGAAATTATGGGAGGCATGATTCAAAGATTCTTGATCGTGCCTACGCTTCAGTGGGTCATTTAAATAATAATGGAGTGTATAATTTTATTAGTCTGGCAAGTGATCGGGACGCACCGGATGAAAGTGCAGTCAATCATCACAAAATAAGGAAGTTAAATGTAAGAGGCAGTCTAGGTCTGCAGCTTTATTTTACAGGGCTGGGATGCAAATGCGGAAGTTCAAAAGTTTCAAAGGTGTCTGTAGGCCTTGTAGACAAAGTTAATCCGAGGATAACAACAATTACGTCAAGCAGAACGCCTGGAGGGGAGGAAGAGACTAACGGATTTAAAGCGAATGAAACGGGATATGTAAATCTTTACTTTGATGAACTGATTCGTTTTGCTTCTGATGAATTGCCACTAGAGAATGTTATGCTGAATTTTGTAATTATGGGAATTGAAAATAATGTTCAAGTAAATACAGAAGAAATTAAAGGCAGGCTTGTAGAGGTTGCAGGAAAAAGAATGTCATTTAAATTTGATGTTCCGGAAACACTGTCTGAAAAGCCTATAAATGTGTATATTTCTGGAATTTCAAGTAAACAGGACTGGATCAATAACATTGGAGGAGAAAACAAGTTTCCTCTTATTCTCTTAGGTAAAAATGGAACACATGTAACAATTACCGATAACCTGGCACAAATTGAAGAACTTACAAAAACATCGTCATTGATTACTGATATGTCGGGTAATCCTGTTAACTGGCAGCAAAGCAACCGGGAAATGTCAACAAAGTGCTTTTTAGATAATGTTGCTCCCAAGGTTAAGTCTTTGGATATAAGCGGAGCGAGGATAGGGGCAGAAAGCAATCAAAGTTCTCAAATTGAGGACTGGCCGGAAGATATAGACAGAAGTACTGTGTTTGCTGGGATTGGAGATGTGTTGACATTTAGTGCAAAATTCAGCGAACAATTGAGCATACCGGATGGAGTTCAAGAGGTTACTGCATTTTTTAATGTAAAAGATGGATCAGATACGGTCAAATTAAAAGGAGCGGCTCTTAAAGAAATAGATGATGGAGTTAATGGAATAAAAGTATCTAAAGTTATTTTTGAACCATTAGAAATAACTGAAAATATGGTGCCTTATGGAGAAGTTTCTCCTATAAAAATAACAAAAATTGAGTTTCCTGATGGTACAGCCGATTATAGGCAAAATGCAATTACAGGAAGTGCTTCGGACATACCCGCTGCATCTCAGCAGCAATATTTGGATACACAACTTCCAAAAGCAGAAACGCCGATTAATGAATATGAAGGAAAATATACACCGGTATTTTACAACAGTCAAAACAAAAAAGAATTTTATTTTCCTATAAATATTAGCGATGTTGACGCAATAAGTGCAAACAATGAATATGCTAGCGGTACGAACGGAATGACAGGAAGTTTTGCATGGCTTGATGAAGATTCGGGTGGGACCTACGCTTTTAAATACTATGTATCTGCATTGCCTGACAGGCCTTCTGATGGACAGTATATAAAAGGAGTCACCAGCAATGAAAAAGAGAACTTGATGACTATGGTATTTAATCAAGTCGAGGTAGGAAACTATATACATATAAGACTATTAGACAAAGAAAAATACAATATGGTTGATTCTGAAATAGTTGTTTTGCCCGGTGATTATGCACAGAATAAAGGAAAAAACAGCTTTGTAATGAATTATTCAGCAGACCTTGTGGGGCCGGAAATAATTTTTTCTGGTTATAGGCAGGACTTTAATTTTGCTGACGACGAAGGAACACTATCCGCTTATATTATAATAAAAGATTCTGTAGGAACTAACCCAAATGATGTTGAATATCAGTGGACTTACAGTGGTGAAGGGCCTTCCAATGAATGGATAAATTTTACAGGCGAGGCGGAGAGCGGTTCAACAGATAAAGTTTTGAAAATAAAAATAGAAAGCTCTGAGTACGGAGCAGGTGAGATTAAAGAATTAGATCTTACTGTCAGAGCATCTGACAAAAATGGCAACAAGTCGGAATATATGATAATACCATGCACGCTAGACTTAACAAAGGCAAATCCGAATATAGAAATAAAAAAGGGCTTGGATATACCGGCTGATACTGTTGAAATAGGTATGGATTTAAATTCTTATTCAGGAGGCAGTGCAAGTTTAAACGGCCTTCCAGCAACGTCTGTAATTATGATTAAAAATCCTGAAAAGGAAAAAGAATATTTTGTTACAGAGATATCCAGTATGGATGATTATTTATTAGATACTAAAAAAGGAAGGGATGATTTGCTCTATGCTCTTAGGGTTGTAGAGAAATCTGACGATTCAATAAACAAAAACCCAATGGTTTCATCATATTCTAAGTGGTATAAGGCAGAAGTAACAGTTAGTGACAGTGGAGGCTATCTGCTAGATAACAGCGATGAATTAAATGAAGACGATATGTATTTTTTGGGCTCCATGCTCAATCCTATACCATCATATATATATAATGGTAGAAGTTTGTCGTATTACGGTGAAATAGATGTAACATTTGTAACTGCATATGGATATACGCCGCAGCTTAGAAATGTGTGGGATTATTCTGATAATGAAGCATTGCCTGTGCATGTGGATTTTAATGAGCATGGTTGTGGTGACAGCACAGCTTTTTATCTGGATACGGCGGACGGAGTATATCTTGAGCGTTATGATTTATATGGACCTGATAAGGAAAACAGCTTTTACTACAGCGGAACTTATATTGATGGAGAGTCTACAACTGCTTCAGGAATAGAAGGAGAGGGCTATGAGATTGTAGATGTGAAATTTCCAATTACAAGGATAGAAGGCAATATCAATGTTCAGGAGTTTACCGTTTCGCTGGCACCGAATTGGGTCGACAGCAGGACAGAGACTATAGGGGTAAAATTTGGGAAAGGTATACAGGCTGACGGAAGAGAAGGGCTCTTATGGGGAGATGAAGATTATGTTCCGGGCGGAACTGCCAAGTATTTAAAAAATCTTGACGGTGCCAGAGTACCGTTCACCATTTATAACCCGGTTGTGCCGGACTGGGGAGCGAAAGAAATGGATTTTGACAGCGATGATACATACGTTGCTTTGTATTATACTGAACACGGAGTGAATGAAAGTGGATATTTTGCTTCAACAGAAGGAGGCTTGAGATTTTCAGACGGAAACAGCTATAGAAAAATAAGTGAACTTAATCCTTTGATTAAAACCAAACCGATTGCTGCAGCAAATGAGCAAATCTTTGTAATTCCAGATGGTATTACGGATAACACAGGTTTTTATGCTCTTGAGGTATCCCTAAAATCATTAAATTCTGACATAGTGGAAAAATTTTATTTTACAGAAATGTTTGTTGATGGGTTTTCAGTTGCAGATAAAGGACTGGATTATTACAGGGTTGCTGCATTTGACGAAAATGAAAGATGTGTTTATGGCGATACAATTGAGTACAATCCAAACTATGATTTGGAGTATGGACCTAGCAGAATACTTATAGGGAGTTCTCCAGGCTTGGATGGTTACAAAAGAGAAAGAGCGCTTTGCATGAACGTAGGGGTAGAAGGAAGTTTACCTCATAACGGGAAGCTGGTTTATTTTTATGACAATGCCATAAAGTTTGTTAATAGTGCTGAGCATCCTGACTTGTATGCCACTAGCATAAGAGTATGGAATGCTGCAGGCACATTGGATGAAGATGCTCCGGGTTATGTTGAATGGCAGAATGTAGATTATTATTTTGACATGGACTTAAATATAGTTAACAGTTCCGAAGAAATTAATGAAAGCAGCTATTCAGATGATGGAAGATTCTGTCTGCCTGTAATAAGCGATAAAGCGAATACAATATGCTACCAGCTTTGTCTTTCAAATGGAGAAATAATGCCTGTAAGGCAGATTACCGTAACAGCTTCAAGCAACGGACCAAGGTTTGACATGGCCACCGAAAGCGGCAAGGAAGATGGATGGGCATCATCAGTTACAGTAAGCGCCGAAAATGTAGTTGCTGTAAATGGGGCAAGAACATTTAATTGTTATGGCTCAGAAGATAAAGAGGAAGAAAATATGGGGCCTGTAAATTTGGTGAGGAATGATGAGTATTACTTCTACGTATCTGATATGGCAGGCAATGTGGATATTAAAAAGCTGAAGATAGACTGGATTGATAACGAAGCACCACGCGTTGAATCAGAAGAAATTTATGGTGCACCCGATAATGAATTCCACGCTAAGATTGGGCTTTCTGATGATAATGATGCCATCGATGGGAAGCTATATCTAAGCTTTGATGAAGATTATTCTGCCGTGCTTAATCAAAATTCAGGCACACCAGGTCTTGTATCTGTAGAAGTACCTCTTCATGAAAGCGGAGTTGGGGTGTGGGAGGCTACATCCCCAGAGAATGCCAGAATGGGAATATATAAAACAAGTTCGGTTCTTTCTGAAGATAAGACGACAAAGACTGTAGAAATATGGGGAGCATTTAAGTATGACAGCAGCAAAGAGGATGAATACAGTGCAAGGCTAACATTCAGCGGTTCCGATCAGGCCGGTAATATATCAGAGAGTTATGAAACCGATTATTACTATGATGATGAGACAGATGAATTTCATGAATATTATGGTGATCCAATAGAGGGAACGTATCTTGAGTACAGTCCTAAAAATATTGAGCCTAAGTATAATGATGCTTTCCTTACACCGGATGATAAGGTTAATTTGAATTTTACAGCTCCCGTGCTGGTTACAGGACCGTATAACAGTAATCCGCGGTTTTCTGCAGACACTGATTCAGCGGCGATATACTCTGATGGGTTATGCAACATTTCATATGTGGATTTGTTTGGAAATAACTACACGGGAAATGTAAATATCACAGCATTTAATGATTTTAACGCTTATATAAAGTATACGGAGACGCAGCCTACACAAAATGATGTTACTGTTGCGGTTGAAATACCAAAGGATAGTGCAGCGGTTATAAACGAGCTAAAAGGTACAATCAGCAAAGATGGCGGAGATACTTCTGTGGAAGGAATAATTAAAGAAGGCGGAAAATCAGCTGAAATTACATTGACGAATAACGGCAGTATTATATTGACGATAGAGAACAAAGGAAAAACAAAGGATAGAGTTATTAATGTATCCAATATAGACCGTTCTGTTGAATCGGTCACTCCATATATTTACTATACGGCAGGAGAACCGATGCCGGGTGAGACAATTACTACAGATGTTGTAGTGGCAGGAATTAAATGTAATGAACTTCTTACAGGCACTAATGGTCCGCTTACCTACACATTTACCGACGGTTCGAAAGCAGGAGACAGCTACACATTTGAGTATGAGGACTCAGCAAAAAACAATGGCTCTGCAACTGTGTATTTGGAGCATGATGTAATTGTAATGGAATTGGATGAAATGCCTCCGGAGTATAATGTTGTGCTTTATTCGAAACTTGATTATTTAAATAAACAGAGGGATAGCTTCAATAGCAGTGAAAGCATAGAAAAAGCGATTGAAAGCCTTCCTGCTGCACAGGGATACATGCTTATATTCAATATTTCTGATTTAAGCCCGGTTAAGCTTATATTGAAAGAAGGACTGTCAGTTGATCATCCGGCTTATGAAGATGAAAGTGACATTATTAGCGGGATTACCGTAAATGACAGAGCTGTAATAATAGATAAAAATGCACAATTTACAATATATCTTGTTGATGAACATGGTAATGCAACGTCGCTACCCCTTATGAATTTTGATAAGGTTGACAATGAAATACCTACTGCAAATATTGAGTATGTGGCGGAAACATTCTATTCAACAGTGGGATACCTGCTGCCTGATAATGATGAGGATATTATTGTAACAAATATAGCAGGAGTTGAAAAAGATACTTCTGTAGGAGAATATGGAGGAAAGTATTATCACAAGTATGAAGATAATGAGGAATTTGTGTTTTACTACAAGGACCAGGTAGGAAATGCCAACAGTACAGAGGCACCCGTAGACTGGCTTGACGTGTCACCTCCTCAAGTTATTTCTGTTAAGTGGACTCCTGTAGGTGAAGGGCAAGGTTATGATGATGGAATTTATCCTCCTCCTGCAGTTCAAACCAACAAGGATATATCGGCACAAATTAAGTTTAGCAAGACAGTTCAGGATGTTAAAGCATACTATAAGGGAACAAAAGAAGAAATAGAAAAGGAAAAAGTTGAGATAAGTTTTATTCAAAGTGGTGCCGTTGTTACATACCACGAAAATGCAGATGTGGATTTGTATTTTAATTCCTATAATGGGAAGGATGCTTTGCTTAGTCTTGGAAGCGTTACATGTATTGACAAAGAAGAATTCAATGTTTCTGCTTCTTTTGCAGTTTCTGATGATATGCAGAGGGTTAAGTATACTTTTTCAGCAGATAAGGATGTGTTCATGGCTGAAAATTCTTCCGGAGATAATGTAGAATTTGGCAGGGAATTTGAATATACATTTACTGCAAACGGGTCTTATGACATGCATTTCACTGATAAAGCCGGAAATTGTTTTGTATACGCTGTCAAAATAAATGAGATCGACAAGAAAAATATGAAAGTTTATTTTAATACAACAGACAGTGATGACGGAGCTGTTGATAATGCAGGTACTCTACAATTTACCGAAAATGAGAATGTTGAGTTTTATGTTAAGCTCAGCAAGAACGGAGATATTAAATTTAACGGAGGGACTGCCGTAAGTGCCGAGAAAAATAAATGGGTAAAATTTGAATTCACACCTTCCGAGGATACTGATTTCTATGTGGTGGAAGCAACGGATGCTGTTAGGGGAACCAAGGTGTACAATTATCTCAATGTGCAGCTTCCTGACAAGGTGCCACCTGTAATACTGTTTGCATCTCAGGTAGTATCAGCAAGAGAAGGAATCAGCGCTGAGGAGATGTTAAATATGCTCAAAAGCGGGGTTACAGTAAGTGATAACAGAGATGGAACTGTGGAAGATTATGCTGTATTTGCAACCGATGTTCATGGCGCTCCAATAAACATAACTGATATTGCTGAACCTGGACGGTACAGGGTTACTTATGAAGCAACGGATACTTCAGGAAACAAATCATCATCAGACCGAATTTTGCGAGTGTACGGCAAGAATTCGCTTAATCTTCTTATAAATGGAGAAGCGGCTGAGAATGAAGGCACAGTGGTTTTAAATACCGGAGAAATAACACTGACTATAGAAAATCTGCCGGTATACGGTACTAATAAAGAGCCGAGCACTGTATTTTGGAAAGAAGGCATAAAAACTCCCGCACAAATGAAAACCAAATCCGTTAGGGCAGAAACAGACAGTATAACTTTGCCGGATGAAGGATTTTATACAATTTATGTGCGTGCGCAGGACAGAAAAGATTATATAACCTATGTCTATATTCAGAGATAAGGAGGCGATAATATGAAACAAGGCTTCAAACGTGTAATTTCTATAGTTTTAATTGTCACAATGCTGATGGGGTATATGCCCCTTCGCGCTGTGGCGGAACAGCTGCAGGCACCTGACGAATATGTGCTGAGCAACGGATTTCTTGAGGTGTCTGTTTCGGCAGAAAATGGGTCATTTCACATATGTACAGCAGATGGGGATAAGTTGAATAAAGATGATAATAACAAAAATTTATTATTTCCAAACGATAATGACAACACCTCATTCACATCTTTCAGGGTGAAGAGAAACGGGAATATAAAAGATTATATATTTGGGGGAAAGTACAGCTTTCTTGGGCTGGCTGACCGTGCTGTAACGGTTACACAGGATGCGTCAGGAATAACTGCTGTATGGGGAATCGATGACCTTAAGTTTACACAGAGAATACAGCTTGCAAACATGGGTTCCAATAATCATGGTATGGCATATATATCGTATACTGCAGAAACTACAGGCAATGCGGCAGATATTAGTGCAAGAATACTGATGGATACCGCTTTGGGCTATCAGGATTTTGCCATATATGAGATGTCCGGAGCGGATAACACCTATACAAGAGTTGAGAAGGAAGCGCAGTACTCCAATAATGACGGAAACTTATATGAAAAAACATTTTTTGCTTATGATGATGTAAATAATCCTACAATATTAGCATACACAGTAAATGCATCTGTAAATGAGAAGGAATGTATTCCGGAAAAGATTGCATTCGCGCATTGGAATAACCTAGCTTCAAGTGTATTTGATTTTGAGCCGGATCCGGAAATAACATTTACAAACCCAAACAATAAAAAATATCTCACTGCAGACAGCGCTTATGCATTGTACTATAATGTTGGAACAATTAGCAGCGGCTTGCCCGGAACGGTGGCAACATACTATGGAGTGTATTCCAACGAAAAAGTTTCTAATAAGAGTACTGTTGCTGTAAACTTGTCATCTCCTCCGTCAATGATATTGTCTCCTGACGGAAAGACATATGAAGGACAGTTGGATGAAGGCAATCCAGGTGATTTTACAATACAAACATATATTGAAAATTATATTTCTGATACATCTGTAAGATATGATAAGGTTAAGGTTGCTGTTTACTGCCAGACCGGCATAACGCCTATAGATGATGATGGTGTTCCTCAGACGCAGGCGAGCTATGCCAATCCATACACAAAGGAAGTAAGTGATTTTAAAGTTGAGGAAACAAAGAGTGTTTCGTGGAAATTCAATGCGGCTGTCGGTGACGAAGCCGAATACAGAAAGGTTCACTTTAAGGTATACAATGTAAGCTCCCAGGTAGATCCAACCGGAAGCGGACAGCTTTTGGAGGAAAATCTGCTTGGAGAGGGCATTTGCTATATACTCTGTCCCGGAGGAGACGGAAAACTGCCTGAAATAAAATTTACCGGGTCTTCTCCCGAAATAATATATAACGAGGGCACACGGCATTTATTTATGTCAGGAAGCAACTTCAGCATGCTGGAAAATAAATCTGAATACAAAGTTATTGCAAAACCTGAATACGCAAACGGAATATCCTATGTTGTGCCTTCTGAGCAATTTCTTATTGATACAGAGGAAAACACCATAGACGTGGTTTTTTCAGAAAAGATGAATACCGGAAATTATCAGCTGGTTATAGATTACACAGATACCGTGAAAAAAGATATATCTGCTCCGGCAATGAAATTTACGGTCAGTGACGACAAAACATATAGAAATGATGGTTACGGTGTAATTGCAATAGTGCAAAAAAAGGGAACATCACATACTGACTCAATGTATGAAATTAAAACATTTGGAAGTGAATCGGCATATGACAAAGAAAAATCAAGCATTGGCGAGGTATTAATTGAACTGAAAGGTGAGTTTAGCCCTACTGATCAGGTTGCCGATGACGGCACTGTACTTAAATATACCGGTGTATCTGCCGGAAGCGGCAGGAACGTAATGACTGTAAATAACTGTATAGACGTGGAAAATGGCAGTGTTACAGTTACAATAAATAAGTACGGACAAGAACAGCAGGAAATTAATGTTGACTTTGATGCTGAACTTTATACAACAGGTGCGAGAACTACAATATGGAAAGGCGGTATTTCTGCCTTGACATCTATTGTGAATGGTTCAGATTACGAGCTTATTACGTATAATAAAAACGGGAAACGACCTGTAAGTCCGGATCCTATGGCAGATAAGGAGAGCATTTCACTTATATGGCCCAGTGCGGCAGGAGCGGCACAAACTATAGCTGGAATGATATTTAACTTTCGTTACGGAGACCTTGGAATAATAAAGGATGAAGGACAAGAGGTAAGAAGAGTAATAGGCTTTGGTGCATTGCTGGATCTTTCATTTCTTATTCCAAGCAATGCGGAAAAATCTCCTGTACAGCTTGATTTGTTTGATAAAATAAATATTGCTTTTCTTGAAGACAATTCATATACATCAGAGCATATGAGAAGTGCTTGGGAATACCATAAGGATCAGGTAAAATTTGACCAGAAAGCCGATGAGGGGCAGGGATCTATAAAAGTTAAGGATATACTGTTTGGGGGAGAATACATAGGATTTAATACGCTGGTTGAGCTTCAACTTCCGGGATATACACCGGCAATGCCGACTATGGAGGCAAAGCTTGTTATAAACACAATAGGCGATTGGGAAGTAGGAGTTGCAGGAAAATGCAAGTTTACAAAGCTTGAGGCGGAAGTCGAAATAAACATTAAAAGTAAAGATGGTTATCCAGTTCCTGATAAACTGTATTTCTTTATAAAAGGTTTCAAACCGGGAGTAAATATTGACGGGTTTGGAGTAGTGTGGCTTCAGGGTGGAGGTGGAGGAATTGATAAGCTGTATGATACAATTTTTGCAACTGATTCCGTGCCGCCGCTAAAGATATTGTTGTCTGCGCAGATGTCAATTATGCAGGCATTTTCCGCAAGAGCTGATTTAGCTTTGAGCTTGAGAGGTATCGGGATAAAAGTCAGCAACGGAGTTATAGCGGATACGGATATAAAGGTTTTAAACCATGCACAGCTTCAATTCGAGTGGTATCCGGAGTTTTACTTTATGGCTTCAGTAAGTGTAAATATTTTTGAGGTAATTACGGGGGGCGGTTATATTGTTGTTGAAGACGACGGATTCTTTGAATTTTATGTGAATGCTTCTGTTAATGTTCCAGATGTAGTACTGTTTATAGGAGGAATGCATCTTGGTAGTGTCTTCCTCGGAGCAAATTCTCAGAAAATATGGGGAGGAATAGAGGTAATAGGAATTAATGCAGGGGTATGTTACTACTGGGGCGGAGATCTTGATTTCGGGGTTGGAGAGCAAGCTCCTCAGCCATCATTCCCTGAACTTTTGGGAGTTGATGATGTTCCGGTATATACTGATCCAGAAACAGGCAGAATTCTGTATATGCACGTGGGGACGAATTTTGAGTTTATGGCACAAGCAGAGCTTGTTGATAACGTAGGACTTCCTGTGATTTTGATGGATTCAACTACAGCTGCCAGAGTAAGATCAAAAGCAGACAAAAGTGAGCACATTCTCAATCTCGGAGAGAGACAGGGAGAAAATGACGCTATTCTGTCAATCAACTACAATGCTGATACAAAAGAGCAGGCAAAAGAAATTGCAGAAAAAATAAGTATAACTGATTCAGAATCAAAACCCTATGGCATAAAGATATATAATTCGGAATACGAAATGGAAGCACCTGAAAACAGTGGAGCAAATGCGAATCTAACTTACAATTCCTCAACCGGAAAAGCCGGCTTGAATATTACATTTACCCACGTGGAAGATTATGACAAGGAATGGAAGATAGTAACCTCAGATGCACCAGCTGATTTACTTCTTTACAATGTACTTCCAATGGCCGGTATTGATTCCACAGATGTTTCGGTATCCGGAAGCAACATAACAGCATCGTGGACAGGGACACAGCTTGAAAAGTTTGAGTCGTTAAGTTTCATGGCTGTTAATAATCACGAGGATACTGAAGGAATGCTTATTTATAAGACTACTGACAAGAGTGTAATAGCATCAGGTACGGAGAGTTTTGACATTCCTGACAGTCTTGAGACAGGAGAATATTATTTAAAGGTTACAGGTATAAAGGAAGGTGAGCTTTGTGAAACTGTAATATCTTCCGGTACATTTAGCTTTACCAATACCAAGCTTCCGTTGCCGCCTGCATCTGTTTCTGCATCAAATGGAGGAGATTATCAGGTTGATGTGGAAGTTGAAGAGCCTCAAGGCAGCTTTGACGGTTATTTGATAAATATCTATGAAGAAAATCAAGAAAACGAATGGGTGCTAAGCGAAGCAGGAGGCATATCATACACGAAGGATGCACCAAAACTGTCGGTTGGGGGAAGGTACAGCTATACTTACGAATCAGAGGATGAAATGGGCAATACAGTTACAGAAAATGTTACACGTGGGTTGGAACCGGGGAAATCTTATAAGATAGGAGTGTCAGCTTACAGAGAAGATAATTCCAACACTGATAAACCGCTTGTATATTATTCACAAGAAATCATTTCAAACCAGGTGGTATTGGCAGAGCCTCAGACTGCAGTTATTGAAATTTCCGCACCTGGAAGCATATCTGTAGAATACAGTTCAGGTGAGTTTGATACGGTATTTATTGATACCTACAGAAGCGGTGAAATAACATTCAATGTTCAGTCAGATCAGAAGGTTTCCGGAACATGGACTCTTGACGGAGCTGAAAAGAATGACTCTGTGTCGGCTGGCAATGTAAATAATTCTGACAGTTGGGAAATTTCTCTTCATGGTCTTGATGACGGCAATCATACACTTGCATTCATTGGAGCCAACGGAGCCGGTGATGGAGTTCTTGTGCAAAAGCGTTTTGCAGTGGATACACTTCCTCCGAGACTTCTGCTAGAAGCTCCATTAAACGGTGGATTTTTTGAAGAGGACGGAAGTGTTGAAATAAAAGGTATTACTGATTTTGATGCAAAAATTATAATAAATAATACAGCATATTCACCTAAAATAAGCAAAGAAGATGGAAGTTTCAGCCAGACAGTCAAACTTGAAACAGCAGAATTAACTAATAAAGTTGAAATCTCAGTATATGACGAGGCTGGCAATTCTGCATCGGATAATATTACAGTAATAAATAAGGCGCTTGGCAAAATTAATAAACTTAAACTTTATGCCGGCGGTTATGATGTTACGAATAAATCGATTACAGACGGAGGAGACTTGACGTCACAAGAAACAAAACAGCTTATTATGAAGGCTGAAACATTAGATGGCAGTGAAATTATATTGAATAATTCGCCTTTGCTGTCATGGGATGCATATGCAGCTTCCGGTGGTGCTTCAGTTACTGATGACGGAGAATTTACAATGACGGCAGGTGCGAGAGGAATGGTAAAAGGAAATCTGATAGTTTCAGACGAAGGAAGCATGACTGCAGCAGCGGTATTCGGTTTACAAAGTGAAGGAAGCCAAAAAGATGTATCATATTATACAATTGATGTGGTTCAGCCGTCAAAAGGTGGAAGCATAAGCGCGTCTCATACAGCTGCAAAAGCGGGAACATTGATTACAATAACAGCAGTGCCGGATTCAGGATATGTCTTGAATAGTATTGTTGTAAACAGTGGAACTATAGAAGGAACTACATTTACAATGCCGTCCGGCAATGTTACCGTTACAGCTGAGTTTAAGAGTAAATCAGAAGGCGGAGGCAATCATTTTGAACCGGATAAAACTGAAGATCAGCTTCAAGAACCACTTTATAATGACTTCACTGACATAAAAAATCACTGGGCCCTGAAATATATAAAGGCTGTTGTAGAAAAAGGATTGTTTAAAGGTGTGTCTGAGAATCTTTTTGCTCCTGATTCCGGCATGACAAGAGGAATGTTCGTTACAGTGCTTGGAAGAATTGATAATGCTGATACTGCAAGTACTGAAACATTGTTTTCCGATGTGGATTCCCATATGTATTATTCTTCCTATGTGACGTGGGCAACGGAAAAAGGCATAGTTAATGGAGTGGACAGAAATATGTTCCTGCCGGATGCTCTCATAACAAGAGAACAGATATCAGTGCTTTTGTATAGATACGCCATGTATAAAAAGTATATTACAGGAATCAAAGAAACAGCAAGTATGGAAATATTCAGCGATTACAAACAAATTTCCGCATATGCTGAAGAAGCAATGAAATGGGCCGTGGAAGCTGGAATTGTAAAAGGCAGCAACGACGGCGGACTTCATCCTTCAGACAATGCTACGAGAGCAGAAGTAGCAGCTATGATCATGAGATTTATAGAAATGTATGAACAGTAGTGAACAAGGGCATTGTCTTGTGTGATGGTGCCCTAATAGAGGAATATAAAATGAAAAACTTTATTTTAATATTAGCTTCAATTGTTTTAAATATAAACTCCTTGTATGCATCTCCGAACGAAATGCCTGACGGTTCTGGAATTAGTATTGCCGTAATAGATACAGGAGTTATGGTTGAATATGCAACAGACATGAAGGAACATATTGAAGAGGGGATAAACTATGTTTTTCCTGAAGAGGGTACTGATGATAAAATCGGACACGGAACAAGGGTGGTTTCTATTATAATCGGAGCTAAAACCAAAGATGGTGCTGTAAGGGGAACGGCTTCGGGGGGGATAGTGGTTCCGTTGGTATATCAGTCTAGGTATTCTTCCGGAGTAATTGTAAACGGAGGGACGGAGCTTTTGGCGAAAGCAATTACGGATTCAGTAGATATTTACGGATGCAGGGTCTTGTGTATAAGTTCGGGAACGGTTGAGAATAGCGAGGCATTGAGAAAAGCCGTTGCCCATGCCGAAGAAAAAGGAGCAGTTGTTGTTGCCGCGGTGGGCAATGATAATATCAAACATCCAGATAAGGTATACTATCCTGCCGCATATGAAACAGTAATAGGAATTGGAGCAATAGATAAGGAAAATGCTGTTGCGGATTTTTCACAAAGAAACGGAGTGTTTGCAGTGGAAGAAGGCAAGGATGTTATTGCATTATCGTCTAGCGGAGAAGTTAAAAAATATTCAGGAACATCATATGCAAATGCTCGTGCGGCCGGAATAATAGCAGGGCTGCTATCCAGGTATTCTGGCAGCACACCTGAGGAAATTCGCTGGGCCATATCTATGTCAACATATGACTTAGGAGAACAGGGATATGACAATGAATACGGGTGGGGAAAAATAAATATTTTTGGTGCAATTGAAATTTTGAAACATTTTAAGTATAATAATTAAAATTTAACGAAATACGATATGCTTGAACTAATAAACAGTCAGATATCGTATTTTTTTTTATTATTTAAACTTCAAACATACATTTGAATGTTTTATATCTATATTTTTTGTTGATTATAAATGATAATTACAATATAATTAATTTAATACACTACCAATAAAGAGGTTTTCAAATGATAAAACTTAAAATAAAGGATGCTGCGGATATTTTAAAAGCAGAGATTACAGGCAGTTTAAATAATGACAAATATATATGCGGAGTAAGTATAGATTCGAGAAGTGTGTGTGAAAATAATTTGTTCGTACCTATTAAAGGAATGACTGTTAATGGCCATGCATACATTAATGATGCAGTGAAAAATGGTGCTTCGGCAACTTTGTGGAACAAGAGCGAACCAAATCCTCCTAAGGATATTGCGGTGATTTTGGTTGACGATACGGTAAAGGCTTTGCAAGAGCTGGCTTTCGCCTATAGAAATAAATTAAAAGTGAAAATAGTCGGAGTTACTGGTAGCAATGGCAAGACATCTACAAAAGATATAACGGCCAGCATTTTATCTCAAAGATTTAAAACTCAAAAAACCATGGGCAATTACAATACAGAAATAGGGGTGCCTTATACTCTTCTTAGTTTGGACGAGGACTGTGAGGCAGCAGTTATAGAAATGGGCATGGAAAGAAAGGGAGAGATAGATTTTCTAACTAGGCTTGTTCAGCCTGATGTTGGCATTATAACCAGCGTTGGTCTTGTTCACATAGATAACTTCCCTTCTATTGAGGAAATAGCAAAAGCTAAGCTTGAAATAGTAAATGGTATAAAAGATTGTGGCTTGTTTATTTATTTCGGAGATGATCCCTTAATTGAAAGTACAGTTAGACAGACTGAAATAAAAGGAAGCATAAGAAAGCAGAATTTCGGAGTAAATAAAGAAAACACATTATATTTGAAAGAGTTTAGTGAAAGCATTGAAGGAATAAAATTCAAGTTAAGTGATGAAAGTTTCGATGAGCTATATGCGGATATGCTTGGAAGGCACCAGGCATTAAATACGATGGCTGCAATTCTTGCCGCAAAAGAATTTGGAATGACACCTGAGGAAATACGCTTAGGGCTTTTAAAAATAGAAAAAACAGGGCTTAGAAATGAAATCATTAAAATAGGCAGATGCACAATACTTAATGATTGTTACAAATCAAATCCGGTAAGTATTTCGGCGGCTCTTGACATATTTGAACTTATAGAGTCTCATAAGAAAATAGCTGTGCTGGGAGATATGCTGGGATATAGAGAAATGAGCCATGACATGCATTACTCAGTCGGCAGAGACTTAGCTTTACATCATATTGATGAACTTATTACAATAGGGTGTGAAGCAAAATTTATTGCAAAAGGTGCAAGAGAAAATACTAATATAAAAAGTATAGTCGAGTTTGATACCAAGGAAGAAGCTGCTGAACACATGAAAAAACATTTAAATGAAGACTGTTCAATTTTGGTTAAGGGATCCAGGTTTTTAAAACTTGAGTATATAGCAAGCACACTAAAGAATTGGAGGGAAACAAATGAAAACTAAATTAGCAATATTGTTTGGGGGTAAATCCGATGAATACTCGGTTTCATTGCACTCTGCTGCTGCAATAATCAACAATGTCCCTGACGAGCTATTTGATGTCACCCTTGTTGGGATAACACAGGAGGGCCGATGGCTTTTGTATGAGGGTTCTTCTGACAGAATAAACGATGACTCATGGCACAAGGGTGATTTAAGTCCTGTACTTCTCAGCATGGGCACTGAATTTAGAGGACTGATAAAGCTTAATACCGATAATACATTTGAAAAAATAGAAATAGACTGCATCTTCCCAGTTCTTCACGGAAGAAACGGCGAAGATGGAACAATTCAGGGACTTTGTCAAATGACGGGAATTCCTTTTGTAGGGTGTAATATGACTTCGTCCGCTGTGTGCATGGATAAGGAATTTACTCATATTATTTGTGAAAGTGCTGGAATTGCAACAGCACCGTATATATCGACGGTAAATTCAAGCAAGCTAAATATAAAGAAGCTTTATGAAGAAGCATATGAAAAACTTTCTGTTCCTATGTTCATAAAACCTGCAAACAATGGTTCATCTCTTGGAATAAGCAAAGTTAGGAATTATAATGAATTTGAAAAGGGTGTTATGGAAGCATTTGAATATGATAATAAGCTTATAATAGAAAAAATGATTGATGGATTTGAAATCGGTTGTGCTGTAGTAGGAAATGAAGACTTGATAATTGGTGAAGTTGACGAAATAGAAACAAAGAATGACTTTTTTGATTATGTTGAAAAATACAGCCAGCATAATTCAAAAATATATTGTCCCGCAAGAATCAGCGATGAACTTAAAATGCAAGCTAAACAAATTGCAGAAAAAACGTACATTGCGCTGGGCTGTAAAGGAATGTCAAGAGTTGATATGTTTGTTACACCGGAAAATCAAATTTATCTCAATGAAATCAATACGATACCGGGTCTAACTGACCTGAGCAGGTATCCATCAATGCTTAAGAAAATAGGTATAGAATACAAAGACCTGATTGTAAAGCTGGTGGAACTTGCAATGGAACAATAACAAAAAATATTGAAAAAGGAGATTTTTAACAGGTTACCGCACTGAACTGCGGACTGCTGAAAATCTCCTTTATTTATAATTCTACTAGCGTAGTCCTAGCATAACTCTTGCTTCATCCGGAGTAGCTACTTCTCTTCCGAATTCTTTTGAAAGACGTGCAAGTCTTTCTACCAGTTGGGCATTTGATTTTGCCAGCACACCTTTTGAATAATATATATTGTCTTCAAAGCCTGTTCTTGCATGTCCGCCAAGCATTATAGCAGCCACATTCAATGGAAGCTGGTATCTTCCTACGCCTGCAACGGTCCATGTTGATCCTGCAGGAACAGAATCTATCATGTACAACAAATCTCTCAATTCTCCACCCATTGCTCCGGGGACTCCCAACACAAAGTCAAAGTGCATCGGAGTATTTATCAATCCTTTTTTACCAAAGCGGACTGCCGTATCAACCATTCCTTTTTCAAAGCATTCAAGCTCAGGCTTAACTCCAAGTTCATTCATTCTTTTTGCAAATAATCTTATGTTTTCCTCTGTGTTCATAAACACATCATCACCAAAATTGCATGTTCCCATACTCAATGTTGCCATTTCAGGCTTTAATTCTATGGGTTGCATTCTTTGCTGAGGAGTATGCCATACTGCTCCACCTGTTGAAGGCTGGAATATAATGTTGCATTTGGCTTCGATTTTTTCCTTTATTTCCTTGTAAACTTCATAATCCTGTGTCGGATTGCCTTCCTTGTCTCTGGCATGGACATGCACCATTGATGCGCCTGCCTTATAGCATTCATAGGCTGCTTCGGCAATTTCATCCGGTGTAAGAGGAAGATTGGGTTGTTGTTCTCTTGTTACTTCTGCTCCTGTTAAGCATGCAGTAATAATTAATTTTTCCATTATACCCTCCATAATTATAATTCTTTGCCTTATATTATTTTACAATATCTGCCTCATATAGTCAATTGATACTGAAATAATTATTTAACCAGAAATTCTCTGTAAATAATTAATACTTCCAGAATTATTTAAGTATTCCTTTTAAAATTATTGTCTTAACTTGAGTCAATTCTTCCAATGTTGCGCTGACACCCTCTCTTCCTATACCGCTCATCTTATATCCTCCGAAAGCAATATCCGGATGTCTGTACCTTCCTGTTCCATTCAGTACAACGCTGCCACATTCTATTCTATATGCTGTTTTCAAGGCTTTGCTGGTATCACAGGTCATAATGCCGCCGTTAAGGCCATATACAGAGGAATTATGTATTTCAACGGCTTCCTCCATTGTATCAAAACCTATTATAGGAAAGACAGGCCCGAAAACCTCCATATCTTTAGAGATATCCATGTTAGGAGTTACATTTGTCAGTACAGTTGGCTCAAAAAATGTTTTATTTATTATATTTCCTCCGCAGGAGCATTTCGCACCCTGACTGATAGTATAATCTACTTGCTTTTTCACTTCAAGGGCGGCTTTTTCGTTAATCAGGCACCCCATTTCAGATGCGGGATCCATAGGGTCTCCGATTTTTATTCTACTCAGCCTATTAACAAGTTGCTTAGCAAACTCTTCCTTAATTGAGTTCTGAACAATGAATCTTTTCGTTGCAATGCATATCTGCCCTGAGTTCGTGGTTCTGGCCATTATTGCATTCTGTAGAGCTAAATCCATATCAGCATCTTCATAAATAATCATTGCGTCATTTCCGCCAAGTTCCAGAAATACGCGGTGAAGATTTGCTGCAGCCTGCTTTGCCGTTTCAATACCTACCGCAGTGCTTCCCGTAAGACTTACAGCATCAATTTCGGTGCTTCCTACAAGGTATTTTCCAACAACCGAACCGCTGCCTGTTACAATTTGCAGGACATCTCCCGGAATGCCACATTCTACAAGAAGTTCTGTTATTTTAATAAGAGTCAGGGGATTGTCAGAGGGCGGTTTAACAATAACTGAATTTCCTGTTGTCAGAGCTGGTGCAACCTTGTATGCATATGTTGAAGCAGGAAAATTGAATGGAATAATGCATACGACAGTTCCCAAAGGCTCTCTGTGTGTATATATTATGTCATTTTCTCCTCCCGGCTGACTGTCAGGAAGGGTTATTCCATAAAGATGGTTTGCTCCCTCCAGAAAACGTCTGAATATAACGGGAACAAGGCTTACCTCGGCTTTTGCCTCTTTTATTGGTTTTCCCGTCTCTTTGCACAATAGTTCAGCAAGTTCATCAACATGTTCGCCTACATTATCAATAAATTTTAATAAAATTCTTGAACGTTCATGCAGAGGAGTTTCTCCCCATATTTTTTTACCATTTAATGAATGCTTCAATGCCAGGTCCAAATCTTTTTTTGATGAGTCAGGAACTGTATCAATTAACTTTTGAGTTGCCGGGTTAAATATGTTTATGCATTTGCCTCCAAGGGAGTCTTTTTGTTGTCCGCCTATTAGCATTTTCATTATATCACCATTCCTTTCACACTTTTTAATATTATGCCACAGTTATATTGTTATTGTAAACGTATTTACTGTAAAAAGAAAGGTTATATCATTATTTTTGCTTCAAAATATCCTAAATATATTAATTATCTGAAACAATTTAAAAAAAACACTAAATTGGGTGGAAAAATTGAGCTATTTATAGTATAACTTTATATGAAATATTGTAACTTATATACTAATTTAAAATAAAAAGTATACGATAAAATTTACGGGAGAGAAAAATGGATAGAGAATTAGCTTTGAATATAGTGAGAGTAACAGAAGCTGCAGCCTTAGGATGTGGCAAGTATATGGGCAGGGGAAACAAGGAAATAGCCGATCAAGCAGCAGTTGACGGTATGAGAAGCATGTTTCAGGTTTTGGATATTTCAGGCACTGTAGTTATAGGAGAAGGAGAGCTTGATGAGGCGCCGATGCTATATATCGGCGAAAAGATAGGAACCTGGGAGGAAGGAGCACCAGAAATTGATATTGCTGTCGATCCTCTTGACGGAACAAAGCTAGTTGCAAAGGGACTTCCAGGAGCATTGGCTGTTGTTGCTGTTGCCCCTAAAGGCTGCCTGCTCCACGCCCCTGATATGTATATGGATAAAATTGCCGTTGGACCGAAAGCAAAAAATTGTATCGATATAACTGCTTCTATCGAGAAAAATTTATACAATGTGGCTAAAGCATTGAAGAAAGATATTACAGAATTAACAGTAATAATGCAGGACAGAGAAAGACACCAGCACTTAATAGAAGGTGCAAGAAGTGTCGGAGCAAGGATAAAACTGTTCGGAGACGGAGACGTTGCGGCTGCCATAGCAACATGCTTCAGTGAATCTGGGGTGGATATGTTTGTCGGTAAGGGAGGAGCTCCTGAGGGAGTGATTTCAGCGGCTGCCATTAAGTGCCTCGGAGGAGAATTCCAGGGAATTTTAAGACCCGACAATGAGGAAGAAGAAAGAAGATGTAGAGAAATGGCCGGAGATGATTGGGGCAGAGTTCTTGTAATGGAGGATTTGGCTAAAGGTGATGATATTATTTTTGCAGCCACAGGGGTATCCGACGGAGAACTTCTGAAGGGGGTAAGATATATGGCGAACAATAGAGCAAGGACATCATCAGTAGTTACGCGTTCAAAATCCGGAACAATACGCTTTATAGACACAACTCATGTATTGGATAAAAAGCCTGATTACGCATATGTTAAATAAAAAATAAATAAAAACAGCCAATCGAAATATTACTATTTTCGATTGGCTGTACCTTATAAGTACATAATATTTATTTTTTTGCCTGCCTTTTTTAATTCTTCGATCAAAGCGTCAAGAATGTTTTGCTTAATGCTGTATCCCACTGGGAATCCTGTATTCTGGTGAGCAGGGTTTACGGCTCTTCCTATATAAAAGTTAATATGAGTTGCCATATCGGAGAGCATTCGTGTCAATATGGAGCATCCGTCGTAGCTGCTGTAATCTATTACATTATCACAGTCAGATATATTGATTTTTTTAATATTATCAAGAGTTCTGCCAAGAGTTAGAACCCCTTCCGTAACAAGATCAAATCCATCCATGTAGGCTATTGGAGGAACATCCTGCTTCATGGAATCAAGATCCACACTAAGAGTTGTTCCGAGTTCTCGCTCAGCTATGAGAGCGGTGGTTCCGCCGCATATTATTTTTATATTTTTGCTTTCATTCATAATTTCTGCCAATGCCAAATCCTTTGATTTGTTGGCCGGAGGACCTACAAATAAATCTACAATTTCAGGTCTTCTAGATTTTATTGTCAGTATTGTAGTATCATCACCGGGCCTATTGTTGTACAAATTTCTGCAGACTCCGATGAAGTTGTTATTGATAATCTGTGATGAGCTGTTTAAGTTGTTTAGATTTTTCAGGTACTCGTTGACTTCATTCCATGACCATCCGAGATTAAGCATTTGGCCTATTCCCGCGTGAATTGCACCGTCGCTGACGATACAGAGAGTGTCATTTTCTTCCAGCTTAATATTAGATTCATATATTTTCTTATTACCTATTTTTCTTTCCACTTTTTCAACGGGAATAATTTTTTTTTGTGAAAAATAAAAGTAGGGCGGATTGTCATACTCAGCAATATATACGTTGTTGTTTTTATCTATTTTAATAATGGTGAATGTTGAATATGCAAGCTTTCTGACTTTGCATTCAGGGAGAGTATTTATTATGGTATCAATAGTATCCTCGATGGATGCTCCGTTTTTAAGCATTGTCACGGTAATCTTGGCAGTCATTGTTGCAAGTATGTTTGCCTTGACACCGCTTCCCAATCCATCAGATAAGACAATGATGTATTCTCCGTCATCGCAGCTGTATTCAACTCTGTCGCCGCACAGTTCCTCTGTGTACTTATTAATGCTTTTATAATTTATATCTATGAAGTTCTCCATTACTTTTCACTTTCCTCTAAAACGACCTTTTTTAATTTAATAAGAGCAGCTTTTGTCTCAGCTGTTGTTTCACCCATTAATCCAGCAATTTCCTGAGCTACTCGCATTTGCTTTTCAATTACTCTGTCAGCTGTTTCAAGGGTGTTAAGTTTTAAGTTTATAATCTGTTCTTTTTTCATTTCTTCTGCCGTTATATCATTTAATATTCCAAACAAAATTTTATTTTTTGGAAGGCAAATAATTCGTTCATGGACGGTTATACCATAGTTTTCAAGGAAAATCTTTTTTGCCACCATATTTGTTCCTGAATTTATGGCATCAGCAAAATTTTCCGGAGGAATAATTGATGAAACAGGTTTATTCCTAATTTTAGAAGCAGAAATATGAAATACTTTTTCTCCTACCGGATTCAGATCAAGTATATTTAAATTAAAATCAACAATAACAATGATACTAGGTGAATACTCAAAGTAGATATTCGAAATTTTTTCCGCTTCGCTCCTCATGTAAGGCATGCACATCTGAGGATATGACAATCCTTCAAGAACAGACACTGCCTTTTCTCTGCAGGTATCATAGCCGCATGCTCCGCAGTTAAGCTCGTCTGATTTTGTGTGCTTGCCTGTCTTTTCAAGAACAGCCCTTATATCATCCTCTGTGTATGACGGGTGAATATATTGTTTGTTCCTGAAATGACGGCTGAAATCAAGTGCAGCTTCTTCATCGCTATAATTTTCAAAGTTTTTACTCCTCAGAGGGTGTATCCTTGATTTAGTTTTTGTTTTTCTGACAAAGACGTTTTTGCTCTTTTTCGGCACGGCAGGACCGCCAAGGCAGCTTCCTATGCAGCTGTTTGCTTCAATGATTACATTTGACAGATCACCCTTGGACAAAGCGTCAAAAGCTCCGATTAAATTATCTGTTCCCGATATAGTTAGTGGAGTAAAGGGGCTTTCTGAAATTACATCCTTCATACCTGAAAGAATACCATTTTCCAACGGATATTTTTTTCCTGTAAAATTTCCCTCTAAATCAGGATAGGTTTCATTAAAAGAAGATATATCTATATTTTTCGATTCTAACAGCTTGTCAAGCTCTTCAAAAGAAATAACTCCGTCAATAACGCCTGAAAGTTGGTAGCCGTAGGCTTCGCATTTTTTTGAAATACAAGGGCCGAGAAATACAATATAGGCTTCGCTGCCGTGGCGCTTTCTTATCATTTTACAATGAGCAATCATGGGAGAATCCAAAGGGATTAAATACTTTATCAGGTCAGGATAATAAGTCTGTACCATCATGTTTACAGTAGGGCAGCATGTTGTAATTACATTATTTAAACTTGTATCAGATATATATTTTTTGTAGAGTTCGGTGACCTTTGCTGCTCCTATTGAAGTTTCCTCAACTAATGATGCACCAAGATGCTTAAGCACAGATATTAATTTATACGGCTCTTCATAAACTCCAAGGTATGATGGTGCAATAGATACAATTACTTTTCGACCATCCTTAACAGCGTTAAACACATTTTCCAAATCGCTGTGAATATTTCTGGCATTTTGTGGGCAAACCAAAAAACAGGTTCCGCATGCAATACATTTGTCTTCTACGATTTGCGCTTGATCGTCAATCATTTTGATTGCTTTTACAGAACAGTTTCTGACACATTTATAACAATTTTTGCAATTAGCCGGATAAAAATCTAAAATTCTCATATTAACTCCTCAGGCTTTCCATAACAACTTCGTCAAAAAACTTATCTGCAGTTTCTTTGTTTACTGAAAAAATTTTGTCCATAAACATAACAGAAACTGCTTCAGTACAATGTCCAAGACAAAACGCAGCTTTGATTTCAACTTTACCTGATACGTTTCTTGTTCGCACACAGTTTTTAAACGCATCTATTACATCATATGAACCTTTTAAGTGACATGCACTTCCAACGCATATTTTCAAATCAACCATATTAAACCTCACAATAGTTCTATAACATTATTATATTACTAAAAAAATAAAAAGCAATACATTAGTTAAAAAAATAACAAAAAGTAATTATTTTGAATTAAATCTCTTGACTATTGAAAAATTAAATGATATTATTGTAACACTTATCGAGCACTTATCTTATATATTCCATAGATTATTAAAATTGAATTGAATAGAACGGAGGATTTTATGGATAAAGACAATTTAGCCGGTTTAAAGCTTTCGGAATTGAAAGAGCTGGCAAAGTCAAAAGGAATGCGTGATGCTTATAAATATAAAAAAGATGAATTGCTAAAAAAATTAAATGAATATTATAACAGTTCAAATAAATCAAATCATTCACATAAAGACGACGACAAGAAGTTAGTAGAAAAAGAAAAAAACAGTGCCAGCAATTTTACGGAACGTGCCAAGAATTTAGAAAATTTTGAAAATGAAAACAATACATCTAATGCGGAGGTAAATATATCAAACCTTCCCGATAAGATTGTTGAAGAAATTGAATCCAGCGGAGATGATGCTGTCAAAGTAATGGGCATTCTGGAAACACATCCGGACGGTTATGGTTTTTTAAGAACGAATAATTATCTTACCAGCGATGAAGATGTTTATATATCCCCTTCTCAAATAAGAAGATTTCATATGAAGACCGGAGATAAAATAACGGGAATAACAAGGCCGCCAAAACAAGGCGAAAAATTTAAAGCCCTGTTATACGTTAAGCAGGTAAACGACGAAAATCCTGAATTAGCAAGAAACAGAAAAGATTTTGACTCACTTGTTCCTATATATCCCGATGAAAGAATTAGGCTTGAAAGCTCTTCCTTTAACATAACCATGAGATTGATAGACTTAATTGCGCCTATAGGAAAAGGACAAAGAGGTATGATTGTAGCCCCTCCAAAGGCAGGTAAGACAACAATTCTGAAGAATATTGCAAACAGCATTTCGGAAAATTACCCGGATATAGAAATTATAATGCTTTTAATAGATGAACGCCCGGAAGAAGTCACTGATATGAAGAGAAGTGTCAAGGGTGATGTTGTGTATTCCACGTTTGACGAGCTTCCAAAAAACCATATAAAAGTTGCGGAAATGGTTCTCGAAAGAGCAAAAAGGCTTGTTGAGCAAGGTAAGGATGTATTGATACTTTTAGACAGCATTACAAGACTTTCAAGAGCATATAACCTTACTATAACTCCAACAGGAAGGACATTATCAGGAGGGCTTGACCCAGGTGCATTGTACGGACCAAAAAGGTTTTTCGGAGCAGCCAGAAATATTGAAGAAGGCGGCAGTCTGACAATTTTAGCAAGTGCCCTTATTGAAACCGGAAGCCGAATGGATGACATGATATTTGAAGAATTTAAAGGTACGGGAAATATGGAAATTCATCTTGATAGAAAGCTATCAGAAAAAAGAATATTCCCTGCTTTAGATATTAACAAATCTGGTACACGAAGAGAAGAACTTTTGTTAAATACAGAAGAACTTCAGACAATTTGGCAGCTTAGAAAGGCAATGAGCAATTTTTCTGTTGCTGACGTTACAGAAAGATTAATAGATGGTTTGGTAAAAACCAAGACAAACGATGAATTTATTAGGCAGGCATCTTCACAGCTACTGAATATTGATAAGATGAAGAATGATTTTGATGACAGGAACTATTAAAAAATAACATACAAAAAAATATTGTAATATAATTTTTTGTATGTTATAATACTGAAGGTAAATTGATAATACTATTTAATTAATTAATATAGAGCGAGAAAGAGGTGAACAGGATGAAGAAAGGAATACATCCGGATTATAAAACAGTTACTGTTAAATGCGCATGTGGAAATACATTTGAAACAGGTTCAGTACTTGATGAAATCAAAGTCGAAATATGCTCAGAATGTCATCCGTTCTTTACCGGCAAACAAAAGTTTGTTGACAAAGGCGGTAGAGTTGACAGATTTAAAAAGAAATATGGCATGGATTAATTTAATGAATGCACTTTGGGGCAAATTTGGAGCAATGTTTCCGGATTTGCTTTTTAGTTTATTTTGATTTCTGTCGGAAAAAGTAGATTGTATTTGTGAGTAATATATTTGAAAACGATTACAACGGAATGGGAAGTTTATATCGGAGGAGTATAAAATGAAATTAAGAAGCAATGGTATTATATATGCAATTGTTGCAACTCTTGGCTTCAGTATAATACCTATACTTGCCGGCATAGGAATTTCTGGTGGGGTTTCTCCATCGACTATGCTGTTTTATAGGTTTTTTATAGCAGGAATGATATTTTTTGTATATTGTATAATTTCAAAGAGGGAAGATATTCTCAGAACTAAAAAGGAATTTTGGTACATATGTGTTGCAGGCACTATTTACAGTATACAGTGTATTTCATTTTTTTCAGCGTTCAGATATATTTCTCCATCAATCGGAGAAATTATTTATTACTGTTATCCATTATTTGTATTGCTGCTTGCAAGGTTATTTTTAAATGAAAAAATTACAAAGCAAAAAATTGTAGGAATTACACTTTCCTTTATGGGAACGGCAATCGTTTTGTATGCTCCTTGGGAGTCACTTGAAGTCAAGGGTATTGTGTATGTAATAACAGCTGCTTTTATCAGCGCTGCATACATGATTTATACAAAAAAATATATTGCCGGCATTGATTCGGCGGTGCTGACAATGTATTTATGTTTTGTATGTTCAAGTGTCTATTTTGTGTACAGCATGATAAATAATGAATTTGCGATTATACTTGAACCAAAAATTATTTTTTATTTAAGTATTCTTGCATTTTGGTCTACGGTTGTTGGATTCTTTGCGTTTATGAAGGCAGTATCTTTGCTTCCTGTCGGGCGGGTTTCTGTCATATCCCTATTAGAGCCTATATTCACAATTGTGCTGTCATATATTATACTAAAAACTAAATTAACATGGCTTCAAATTATAGGAACAGCTGTTATTTTATTTGCTGTGTATATATATAACAAATCCAGTAATATAGCCTCCTGTGATACGATTGAAAATAGTTAAAATTATAAATTTTATTATATTATGAATTAAAAATTAAATTCTAGAAAAGAACAACATAATGCAAAATTTAAATTATATTACTTAAGAACAACTCACCGGCATAGTAATATATGGGGTGATAATATGAAGCATATATGTAAAAATTTAGCTTTGTTTATAATAGGAGGAGCTATATACTATCTGGTGGAAGTATTATGGCGGGGCTATAGCCACATAAGCATGTTTGTTGTAGGAGGCATATGTTTTTTGCTTATAGGGCTTATTAATGAATACTTTACATTTCAAATGCCTCTGTGGAAGCAGCAAATTATAGCGGCTGCCATTGTAACAGGCATAGAATTTATAGCAGGCCTGATGTTGAATGTATGGCTGAAGATGGATGTCTGGGACTACAGCAATTTGCCGTACAATTTATTGGGGCAGATAAGTCTTCAATACAGTATAATATGGGTGATTCTGGCCCTTCCTGCAATAATTTTGGATGACTGGCTTAGATGGAAGTTGTTTAATGAAGAAAAGCCACACTATAAATTAATCTAAAGGTCTCGCTAGAGATCTTTTTTGGTGTAATTAATTTGAATAGCTTTATAAGTAACAATGGTTTTTATACTGCATATTGTGCCATAGAGGACAAAAGTAAATTATCATTGATTTGCTTTGCAGCCTGGAAGGGAGTAATGATAATGACTAAAAATGAATTTTTGGAGTCTATAAAAGACTTGGTAATAGAAGATATGATTGAAAATGACATACTTGCAAGTCTGACAGCTGCACAGGCAATACTTGAAAGCGGTTGGGGGCTTAGCGGATTAGCTGTTAAAGGAAAAGCCTTGTTCGGTATAAAAGCGACGCCTTTATGGACGGGAAAAGTGTATGTGGGTGACACTCAGGAAAGTTATGACGGCATAGGAATGGTAGAGACCTCTGCAGTATTTAGGGCATATGACAGCTGGAAAGACAGCATAACAGACCATTCTGCACTGTTGACAGGCCTTCATCGTTACAAAAATGTTATTGGGGAAATAGATTACAGGGCTGCAAGCATGGCGGTTCATGCTGCCGGATATGCTACGGACCCCAACTATGCATATAAATTGATTAATCTGATAGAATCGTACAAGCTTTATGAATATGATATGGAGGCAAAAGAGTATATGAGAAAAATAGAAGAATTAGAAAAGAGAATAGAAGCCGTGGAGTATGCTGAAGAACCGGTGTATAATACGGTTGATGAAGTTCCCCAATGGGCTCGCCAACATGTGCAGAGATGGGTTGACGAAAAAATTGTTGTTGGTGATAATACAGGCCTGAACCTGCCGCTGACGGCAATAAGAATATTGATAATGACAGAAAGAATTATAGGACAAATGAAGTAAATTAAAAATCCCGGTTCTGTATCCGGGATTTATATTTTTGCGTAGTTTTTAATAATAAAGCTGCATTAGTAAAATGTTCCTATTAAATTAACCGGCTTATTAATAAGATTTTTTATTTTGTCGGCATGTTGCTTGTCTGCAGTTACAATACAGCTGCACGAAGGGCCCCCGGACTGTTTTAGATTTATGCAGATATTATCGGAGTACTTAATTTTGAGATTGTTGTATTCGCATAAATCTGCCAGTTCAGCACCGGTTCCTCTTGATCCTATTGGAAGCATTTCTTTTATATATTTACATAGATATAACTTTTCAAAATCATCAATATCTAATATTTTGTCCGGGTTATTAACAACGTCATTTCCTACTAAGGGAAGTCCTATAAGTATGCAAATATCATTTTTTGAGGTTTTTTTATATTTTAATTTGTTTTTTTCACACATTCCTATGCAGGTAATACCCATTGAAGTCTGAACTGTGGGTATGTTTTCCTCTGTGCTGCCTGTCAGGTGTATTTTTGTCGATTTAACCTTTGATATAACTTCATTGAAACCTTCGATAAGCTGTTTACCTGTGTCGTTCATTTCAACGGCAAGCCCGTCAGCCATAATGAGAGGAACAAAGCCCATGCTCATAAGCTCTGCAAGAACAACCTTGCCTGTATGATATGCAGAAACCTTGGGGTCTACCTTTACAACATCATGCTCTTTTAATCCTATTCCTCCGCATGAATCACATGCAATACCTAAAAATCTGTTTTCATCAAAATCTATTACGGTTAAATCTCTTATTTGTCTAATATTCATTGTGTTCTCCTAAAAATATAATATTAATTTTACCACATAATCCGCAGCATGTAATGCTGTGCCTTTATTAAAATAATTTAACAATTAGACGAAAATACATTAAAAAAAGGAAAAAGTGCACGTAAAAATAAAAAATTAAATAATTTATGAAACATTTTTTAAATGTGATGCGTCTAATTAAATAGATATATGACGGAGGGGTCGTTAATGAATAAATTTTTATTATTGATTAGTACGGGGACAATTGTAGCTTCAACCTTTTATATGCTTTACAGCACAGTTAGGTACTATATAGACAGAAAATGAATCCGTGAAACAGGATACAATGCTGATTGGCATTGTTTTTTTTGCAAATATGTTATCGTTGACTTTTATATTATGATTGTCAATAGTAAAATGGAACAAAATTAAATAACCTTCGTCTATTTATATAAATAATATGGAAGGCGATATAATGAAGAATAAATTTATTGTAAGAAAAATGTTTATACTACTTATTTTATCTATTACTGTATTTACAGCAGCGTGTACGCAAATCGAAGAAGTTGATAAAGTGGGAGCATATACAACAGTTATTGATAAATTGTATGCAGAAGACAGCGCTCTTAACAGCAATATAAAATATATTGCTATAGATACATCTTTAATAGTTAATTTAAATGATGAAGAAAAAGCAGAACTATTAAAAGAACTTGAGAATTACGGTTTTATAGTTTTAGATATGACGATTGGGGAACTTAAAGAAAAAGGGTATGTAAAGGATTTATACTTTGAAGAAGGCATATTATTTGAAATTGAAGATGAGCCTATAAAAAGAAATTCTATAATTATGGATATATCTAAATGGCGCTCTGGACTTGGTGCAATTGGTTACGATGGTACAGTTGTAAAGTATAAAAATGGAAAATGGGAAATAGAAAAACAAGGAAATGCATGGATAAGTTAATTCTAAATATTTACATTTATATGCAATAAAGCATGATTTCATTATATGTGATATAAAATATATGAAAAAGAATGGTTATACTTGAAATATAGTAGCCATTCTTTTTCTGTTTTCTAAAATATTAACAAATCTTATGTTTATATTCAGGATGTTTTACATTATTTTGCCATATATTACATTAAAAAATATATTTACAGAAAAAATTGCTCTTTTAAAATCCTTAACTTGTGTTATAATAATGCTAAACGAACATAAGTTCGATAAAAAGGATGCTTTTATGATTGTTATGCATATAGATGTGAATTCCGCCTTCTTGTCTTGGACTGCCGCATATGAAATGCAGACCGGAATAGAAAGAGATATACTTAAAATTCCGTCTGTGATAGGAGGAAATGAAAAAAACAGACATGGTATAGTTTTAGCAAAATCTATACCTGCCAAAGAATATAAGATACAGACGGGCATGTCTCTTATGGAAGCCAGGAGGCTTTGCCCCAATTTATTTGTGGCACCTCCGAACTATCAAGTGTATGTTAGGGCGAGCAAGTCTTTGCGTGAATATCTTAATACTTTTACACCCGACGTCCAGGTTTTCAGCATAGATGAGTGTTTTTTAAGATTTACCGATTTGGGCAGAAGTAAAGCATTAAGCCTGGCTCATGGAATCAGACGAGGCGTCTATGATAATTTTGGGTATACTGTTAATGTGGGAGTTTCGGAAAATAAACTTCTTGCCAAGCAGGCGGGAGACTTGGAAAAACCTGATAAATGTCACACTATATTTTCGGAGGAAGTAGAAGAAAAGCTTTGGCCGCTGCCGATTGAGAATTTATTTATGGTGGGACGGAAAACTAAGCCAAAGCTAAATAGGTTGGGCATTTATACAATAGGTGATCTTGCAAGATCGAATTATAATATGATATCTTCATTATTTAAATCTCATGGACGCTTAATTTATAATTATGCCTGGGGAAGAGACGATTCAACTTTTAAAAGAAGGGATGCAATTAAAAGTATAGGAAACAGCAGTACTTTAAAGTTTGACGTTACGGACACTGAGACAGCTCATGCAATAATTCTCAGTCTTGTGGAGATGACTGCATGGAGGCTGAGAGAGTCTGAAATGACGTGCAGAGTTGTAAGTATCAGAATTAAAGACAAAGATTTTAATTATATTTTACGGCAAAAAAAATTATTATACTTTACAAGTTGTACTAATGAAATTTATAAAAATATTTGCATATTGTTTGATAGGTATTGGAATAAGAGGCCTGTCCGTCAATTGGGAGTTTCTGTCTCAGATTTAGAATTAGCAAATTTTCAGCAATTAAGTATATTCAAAGACCGCAATATTTTGAACAATGAAAAATTGGATAAGGTAGTAGATGTTATTCGTGAAAAATATGGTGATACTTCTGTGATCAGAGGAGTTTTTGCAAATAATGAATTAACACCGATTTTAGGCGGTTATCCAGAAGATGAATATCCGGATATGAGCAGTACTTTGTAGGAAGGTGAAAATATGAAGCTTCTTAATCAGCCAATAAAAATGATGGCTATATTTAACTCAGATGGAAGTATACAACCCATTAAATTTAGATTTGATGATATTGTCGTTAACATAGAAAAAGTTCTAAAAATATATGAAGAAAAAATAGTTGGAAACAGACGGATTGTTTTTGTATGTCAGCACAAGGGCAAGGATATATATGAGCTGAAATATGAAATTGATTCAAGAGTATGGTATTTGTTTAAAAAATAAACACTGTTATATAATTTAGGGCAGCCATGCACCAAAGTGCAGGTTCTGCCCCGTTCAATATATTATACAGCCAGCGTTATTCACGAGTGGCTTTTACCTTATAATATGCTTGTACGGCTTATGCGTTACTTGTTTTTTAACAGAATCATTTTGAGTTTATTATTACCTTGCAAATAATTGGCTGAGTACTGATATTTCTTATATTTCAATTCTTTTCGGGATTTTTGCTTTTTATTGCTTTATAAAAATAATTATGATATAATTTTTAAAAATAACCAGAGCGAGGTCAGGTGGTTAAATTGTCACATCAAGCAATATACAGGAAATTTCGTCCCAAAACATTTGATGATGTTCTTGGACAGGAGCATGTTACAAGGACGCTAAAAAATCAAATAATGACGGATAATATCGCTCATGCTTATCTTTTCAGCGGTATAAGGGGAACGGGCAAGACTTCCACGGCAAAAATATTTTCAAGAGCTGTAAATTGCCTTAATAACCATGACGGCAATCCGTGCAACGAATGTGAAATATGTAAAAGCATCCTGAATGAAACCAATATGGATGTTATAGAAATGGATGCGGCTTCAAATAACGGTGTTGAAGATATAAGAGAATTACGCGACAAGGTTAAGTTTCTTCCCGTAAAGAGCCGATACAAGGTATACATAATAGATGAAGTTCATATGCTTTCAAAAGGAGCATTTAATGCTCTGCTCAAGACACTTGAAGAGCCTCCGGAGCATTTATTGTTCATACTTGCAACGACAGAACCTCAAAAAATTCCGGCTACAATTCTGTCGAGATGTCAAAGATTTGATTTAAAAAGGATTAAATCTGATGTAATTGTAGAAAATATGAAAAGCATATGTAAAGAAATTGGTATAGAATACGATGAAAAAGCGTTAAGTCTTATTGCAGCAAACTCGGAAGGCGCAATGAGAGACGCACAGAGCATACTGGACAGATGTATATCATTTAATGAGGATAAAATTGATTATGAAACTGTGATAAACCTTCTTGGGACGGTAAATTATCAAGTTGTGTTAGAAGCTGCTAATTACATGGTAGATAAAGATATAAAAAGTACCATGGTTTTGGTAGATGACATATTGAATAGGGGGAAGGAAATTTTATCTTTCCTTGACGAACTGATAGTTTGTTTCAGAAATATGCTGATTATAAAAACAACCGGTTTAACTGATAATATAATTAGAATGTCGGAAGAAGAAGCAGAAGATCTGAAAAAATTAAGCAATAGGGTTTCTGTTGATGAAATCGTTGAATTTATCGAGGATCTTTCATCTGCTCAATTAGAATGTAAACGTGCCTTAAATCCTAGGGTCTTATTGGAAGCTAAGCTGATAAAAATGCTTAACAAAGTCGAAAATATAAACATCGATTCATTGGTTAATAGAATAGAAGAACTTGAAAATAGGATTAAAAACGGAAATACGGCAACTGTTATTAAAACAAAATCGTCTGCTGGGAGACATGTTGTTGCAGAGACTAGGAAAAGATCTGCCACGTCAGAAAATGTTTCGAGTCCGGAGAACTTTGAAATAAAAAAACAAGATACTTCAGAAAAATTTGTTAAAGAAAAACAATTTGAAAATAAAAGTGATGAAGCAATATACAATGCCATTATAAATAATTGGCAGGCAATACTTAAAAAGGTAAGAAGTGAAAATGCAGGACTTCAAGCAATAATACGAGAGTCTAGATTGCATGAGGTTAAAAATAAAAAAGCTGTATTTGAATTTGACCCCAAATTTACTTTTCATATAAATGCTGCAAATCAACCAAAAAATAAAGTGAAATTCAAGGAAGTTTTGAGCGGAATTTTAAATGAAGAGTGTGAAGTAGAATTTACGATAAAAAAAGATGAAAAACCAATTAAAACCAAACATACAATAGAAGATATATATGAAGATGTTGTAAGAGAGTTTGGAGAAGAAATAGTGGAATTTAAGCAGGAGGATTAAAAATGAGCAAGGGTAGAAGAATGCCTATGGGAATGCCCGGAGGCGGAAATATGAATAATATGATGAAACAGGTTCAAAAAATGCAAAAGCAAATGGAAGACATGCAAAAAGAGCTTGAGCAGGCTGAAATGGAAGCAACTGCAGGTGGGGGAGCGATTACAGTTAGAGTAACCGGAAAGAAAGATCTTCTTGAAGTTAAGATAGATCCCGAGGTAGTAGATAAGGATGATGTTGAAATGCTAGAAGATATGATAGTTGCTGCAGTTAATGAAGCGTTTAGAAAAGTTGACGAAAAGAAAGAAAGCGAAATGAATAAAGTTACGGGTGGATTAAATATTCCCGGGTTATTTTAATGGAGCAATACACACCGCCTATAACTAAGCTGATAGAAGAGCTTGCAAAGCTTCCCGGCATAGGGAGAAAATCAGCTCAACGCCTTGCTTTTCACATTTTAGATATGAAAGGCAGCGATGTGTTAGAACTTGCGAAAGCGATAGTTAATGCAAAAAAACTTACTAAACACTGCAAAACTTGTGGGAATTTAACAGAAGGAGATGTTTGCGGCATTTGCGGAAATGTTAAAAGAGACCATTCGGTAATTTGTGTTGTAGAAGATGTTCGCGATATATCAGCAATGGAGAGGACGAAGGAATACAAAGGCGTCTACCACGTTCTGCATGGTACCATATCACCTTTGGAAGGAATAGGTCCGGAGGACATAAATATTAAAGGTCTTATAACAAGACTTAATTCAGAGGTGTCAGAAGTTATTCTGGCAACAAATCCAACAATTGAAGGAGAGGCTACAGCAGTATATATATCAAGGCTTATAAAGCCGATGGGGATAAAGACAACGCGCATAGCTCATGGAATACCTGTGGGCGGAGACATAGAATACGCTGATGAAGTAACTCTCATAAGAGCGATGGAAGGAAGAAGAGAAATATAAGAGCAAGAGGAGTTGTGCTGTCCGTGAGTAGCTCTATTGGACAATTAGATTTGGAAAAGTGTCATTTTGACAAAACACATTGCTCTGTTTATGAAAAATATAAAGATACATACGGTATATCAAATGCTTTAGTCATATATTTTTATGAAAAATCTTAGTGATGAATTTGACAGTATAAATATCATAATACAATATAGGACAAGGTAGAGCACAGCAAAAGGTGATGTTATGAATAAATTTGGAACAGCGATGATTTTGGCAGGAGGTAAAAGCTCAAGAATGGGCTTTGACAAACAATTCATAAAAATCAATGAAAAAAGAATAATAAATATAATAGCAGCAAAATTAGAAAAAGAATTTGACGAAATAATTATAATAACTAATAAGGCTGATGAATATAAAGAATCAAAATATAGGATTGCCGAGGATGTTATAAAAGGTAAAGGGCCATTATCAGGAATACATTCAGGACTTAGTATTTGTTCGTCAAAATATGCATTTGTGGTGGCTTGTGACATGCCCAACATTAACATTGATTATATTAAGTATATGAAGAGTATAATAGAAAGCAATAATGTGCAGGGATGTGTAACTAAGTATGAAAACTGGATAGAACCCTTCAGCGGGTTTTATTCAAAGGATATTTTAGTAAATATAGAGAAACAGCTGAAATCAAATATGAGATCTATTAATAAACTGCTTAAGGAACTTGACATATATTATATAAATGAAAAGAAAGCTAGAGAGTTCAGTCCTACGTGGGATATGTTTTTAAATTTAAATACTAAGGATGACTTAAACAATTATTTAGAGGTTACTGATAATATAGATTAAAAGACCTCTTGGGTAAAATATTTTGCCCAAGAGGTTTTTTTTATTTGTCAATTTTGTCATAATGACATTTTATTTTGCCTATTTGACAAATATTGTAATTGTTATTTAAATTCTAAAAATTCGTTTATCAAAAAATTAACAAAATAAATAAAAATTTATATAGCAATATCAACAAAAGAGTTACTAATCTGACTTTATTGTTAAGTGATTGGCATAAATATTGCATTTCATCTTCAAGCAAACTTGATAAAAATATTCAGAGAGGTGAAGAACTTGAAAAGACGTTCATTTTTAAAACTTCTGGGAGGAGTCGGAGCACTAAGCTTTACCGGCTTAACCATAGGTTGTGACAAAAAAGATTCTGTTGATGCAGACGCTCCGGATCAATTCCCAAAGCTTTCCAAACTTTCGGGACAAAAGCCCGAAGCGGTTGTGGATGTCAAAACAGGAAATGTACAAGTGGATGGGTCAATATTGATGAGGCATAGTGCTTGTTTGGGATGCTACAGTTCATGTGGTAACCGGGTTAAAATTGACAAAAATACCGGGAAGATATTAAGGGTGTATGGAAATCCATATAATCCGAACAATGCGGAACCGCATATTTCCTTTGAAGAACCGCTGACGGAATCATATCTTGCATTTAGCGGTTATAAAGATAAAGGAAGCATACACAGAGGAGCTTTATGTGGCAGAGGAAATGCTACATTGGAAAGCCATCATGATCCTATGAGAACATTGGTTCCTTTAAAAAGAACAAGTGGACGAGGAGAAGGCAAATGGAAACCTATAACCTGGGAAGAGGCTGTTGAAGAAACAGTAGAAGGCGGAGAACTATTTAAAGACGCTGGAGAAAGTACATATATTGAAGGGTTTAGGCAAGTAAGAGATTTAGATACTCTTATTGATGAAAAAGCACCCGAACTTGGACCAAAGGCCAATCAATTGGTTTTCTTCGGAGGAAGAGGAGATGGAAGAACATCTTTCGGAAACAGGTTTATAAATGCTTTTGGAACACAAAACAGTTATAGCCACGGCTATTCCTGAGGTGGCTCAAAAACACCCGTGGGACGGGTTACAGCCGGTGGTCAGAATATGAGACCGGATATAAACAATGCAGAGTATATATTATATGAGGGAGCTTTTCCAGGGCACAGTGGAAAGCCTATGCAAACTATAGCAAGACAAATAAAATTCGGGGTAAATGAAGGAAATCTAAAATATTCTGTAGTGGATCCTGTGCTTGTTGGAGGTGCAGTAACTCCATTATATAAAAGAGGCGAATGGGTTCCCATAAAGCCTGCTACTGATAATGCATTTGGAATGGCGCTAATAAGATTGGTTATTGAAAATGAAAGATACAATAAGAAATTCTTGAGTTCTCCAAATTACGATGCAGCAGTATCCAAAGGATTTAATAGTTGGACAAATGCTTCGCACCTAGTTATTGATGATCCTGAACATCCAAATTACAGAAAAATGCTAAGAGCAGAAGATTTAGGTTTGGCGACAGGCAAAGATGAAAAAGACATATTTATTGTAATTGATAATTTAACAAAACAACATGACAGGTTTGACAAAGTAAAAGAAGCGGATTTATTTTTTGAGGGAAAAGTCACTTCTGTAGATGGAAAAGAAATACAAGTAAAAACTTCATTTTTACATTTGAAGGATAGTGCATTTTTGCATACTATAAAAGAATATTCAAACGCATGTGGAGTGCCTGAGGAAAAAATAAAAGAAATTGCAAATGAATTTACTTCTCATGGAACTAAGGTTGCTATGGACGGTATGGGAAGTACAGCTACAGCTAACGGTGCAGATATAACTATGGTTAGTTATATTCTAATGTCTATGGTTGGAAGCTTGAATAAAAAAGGTGGAGCTATCATTAGGAGAAATTCGTATAAATCTGCAAGTGACGGGCCTAGATATAGAGTAAGCGTCATACCTGATGCACCAAAAAAATCAGGACTAAGAATAAGCCGTACAGGTGTAAGCTACGAAAGTACTTCTGAATATAAAAATAAGGTAGCAAATGGTGAAAATCCATATCCATCTAAGATGCCTTGGCATCCTGTAGGAAGTGCATCTGATAATCAGGCTATTTTTTCTATTGTTAACAAATATCCTTATCAGGCAAAAATAGTATTTAACTGGATGGCAAATCCTTTGCTAGCTGTTCCTGGAGCAGCAAAAAAAGAGGTGCAGGAAGCTCTTAAAAGCACTGATAACGTGCCGTTGTTTATTTCATGCGATCCTTATATGGGTGAAATGACTGCTCTTGCAGATTATATAATACCTGATACAACTCCTTATGAGAGCTGGGGACTTGCAAATATTGAAGGTAACTTTTCAGGGAAGGGCCTTACATTGAGATGGCCTATTGTAGAACCTGCAACACCTAAGCTTCCGGACGGAAGACATACTTCTTTTGAAACATTTATAATAGATGTTGCAAAGAAAATAAATCTTCCTGGGTTTGGAGACAAGGGAATGTTTGACGCAAATGACAATTTGCTTCCTCTTAACTGCAGAGAAGACTACTTCTTAAGAGGCATTGCTAATATGGCATATGACGGAGAACCAGTATCAGATATTTCAAAAGATGAAATAGATATGCAAGATTTAGAAAACTTAATAAAAGACTGGAAAGATTCAGTTACGGAAGAAGAATGGCCTAAAGTATTAAAGGTAATTTCAAGAGGAGGCAGATTTGAAGATCACGGTGCCGGATTTGACGGAGATAATCATAAATATCCATATAAAGGGGCTGTAAACTTCTATATTGAAAGTTTTGCCAATGGTATAAACTCAATGACAGGCGAGCACTATAGAGGAGTTGCCTCATGGAATCCTGAATCATTCTCCGATGGAACATTGATTTCCGATGTGTTCCCAGAATCAAAGTGGCCATTTAAAGCTGCAAATTACAAGCCTAAATTTAGGACGATAAGTATGCTTTCTAACAGTTCGATTATGAGAGAGTTAAGTAAACATAACTACGTGGAATTGAATTCTGAGGATGCTTCTGGTCTTGGAATTAAAACAATGGATCTTGTGAAAGTAGTACCTGCAACTGGAGGAGACTTTACAGGATATGCTTTGGTCAGAGAAGGAATAGCAAAAGGGACTATAGGAATAGCCTATGGATATGGGCATTGGCAATATGGAAGCACGGAATACAGCATAGACGGAAAGCCTAATGGAGGAAACAAGGAATTAGGTGCAGGAGTTCATTTAATGAATATATTGGATCCTAAAGTTGACGGCCTATTCGGAATTTCAGAATCATCTACAGGTGGTCCTGGAAGAAACGGCGGAGCATACAGAATAGAGAAGGTATAAGTATGAACAAATCAATAGGTGAAGAAACTGCTTTTGTGGTAAGTAAAAGGTTCGAAATGTACGAGTTCTTGTCATTTGCTTTTTTAAATACTCCATCTGAAGATATTTTAAACTCCTTGAGGAATAATGCTGAATTTTTAAAGGAAATTAATCCTGTAAATGCAGATTTTCTATATGAAAAAAGTATGGATGACTTTGTTGAAGAATACTATGACAGATTTTTTGTAACTACTTCTAAATTATTTGTCCCTTCTCATGAGTCTTCTATAAGAAACATAAAAATAAAAAAAGGCAAAACAATTTATGGTAAACTGGACAGTGATGAAACATTTCATGTAAAAGCGTGCTATGAAATGGTTGATTTCAAGGTTCGAGAGCTAAATGGCTTTAGCCCTCTGAAGGATAATCATTATCCAGATCATATATCTTTTGAGCTTGCATTTATGGCATACTTGGCAAGATTTGAATTAACAGCAGTAAAATGCGGTGACGAAGAAAATTCTGTCAAGTGGAAAAAGCTTCAAAAAAATTTCCTGGAGGAACATCTTAACAAGTGGATTGGAGATTATGCAGAACTAACCGAGAAAAAAGGAAAAGGCATGTATTCTTATTTAAGCTGCATTTCTGCCGCATGGACGGATATGGATTTGGAGTACTTAAATGAAGAAGTCATTAATGACAGAGAGGTGATATAGTATGAAAAAGTATGGAATGATTATAGATTTAAAGCGCTGTGTTGGATGCCATGCGTGTACCATAAGCTGCAAAATGGAAAATGAAGTACCGGAAGGCTGCTTTAATACTTGGGTTGAAGAATGGGATTCAGGTAAATATCCTCAGGTGTCCAGAGTAAAATTACCGAAAATGTGCAACCACTGCGTAGATGCTCCTTGCATAGAAGCTTGTCCAGTAGATGCAACATTTGCTGTTGAAGGTGGCATAGTGGTTGTAGATGAAGAAAAATGCATCGGATGCGGAGCATGTGTTTCTGCGTGCCCTTATGATGCAAGATATATGAACAGTGCAACAAACAAAGCAGGGAAATGTACATTCTGCATACAAAGGACAGAAGCCGGAATGATGCCTGCATGCGTAAGCACTTGCATATCTCATGCAAGATTTTTTGGAGATTTGAATGATCCAGACTCAGAGGTAAGTAAGCTTATGGCAGAAAACAAAACAGAAGGCTTAAAAGAAGAACTTGGTCTTGAACTTAATGTCAGATATATAGGATTGAAGGATGTATTAAAGAACGGTGAGCCTGAAGAACGCTACAGAGGTGGAAAGTAGATAATATTTGTCCTGTAAGGAGAAAACATGTTTAAAATAGGTGCAACAGAATTAATTTTAATACTTGGCATTGCTTTAATAATATTTGGCCCAGGTAAACTGCCCGAAATTGGGAAAGCCTTAGGAAGAGCTATATCCGAATTTAAAACTAATGCCAATAAAGTTTCTGATTCTCCGAAAGAAAAATTAGATGATGAGAAATAATCATACGAGAGCAAGGCTTAATTTGCCTTGCTTTCAAAACTTATTAAAGCTATTGTAGGCAGTAAGAGATTTAATTATACGCGGAGATGTTTATGTTTAGAGCTGATAAAATTATAGAAAAAGCTACAGCAAGACTTGACGCCGTTTCTGTGGATGCGGAAAGATGTACCAGAATGCGCTCATCCTTATCAAAATGCACGAAATGTACGGATGTTTGCACAGAGGTGGGGATCGATATAAATAAATCAAGTATACAGTTAAATTATAACTGCATACAGTGTGGGTTATGTGCAGCAGTATGCCCAACTGGGGCATTATCTATCCAAGAGCCAACAGAACTTAGCTTGTATGATCATGCATCTGCTTTAGAAAAAGACGGCAAAGATTGTGTAATAAGCTGTAAGCAAAATGACGATGTTTCTAATGATGTTTTCAAGGTTCCTTGCTTGGGCAGTTTAACAATAGAGCTGCTATTTAGTTTGGATTTGCTGTCAAATAAAGTGTATATGATATTATGCGAAAATAAATGTGGTAAATGCAAGGTAAAACATGGTATGAGTCACTATTACGGCAGAATTAAAGAGGTAGATGAAATAAAAAGCAAGCTTGGCTTGCGTGGTGGAGCCTTAACTGACGCAGAGCATCCACCTGAACTTAAATATAAAAAAATTCATTCTGAAAAGATGGATGAAGAAAGAAGAGAATTTATATTTTCTGCATTTAAATTATTTGAAAAAACAATAAAAAATATTCCTGATGCGGCGGTAGAATATATACTTGGAGAAGAAGAAGAAAGTAAGTTGGTTTCTTCAGTAGATAAAATTGAAAAATATCCCATATTTGTAAAAGCATTTGAAAGAATTGAAAAATGTAATATAATTAATGGTGAAGTTAATGAATATTTCAAGCCATTTTTGGCTGGAGAATGCAAATTCTGCAAGGCGTGTTCCATATTATGTCCTACGGGAGCATTGAAGTGTACAAAAACACATGATACTATAAATATAGTGCTGTTTCCGAATGCTTGTTGTGGATGCAATTTATGTGTTGAGGTGTGCTACCACAACGCATTGAGTTTGAAAACAAAGAAAGCGGAAGATTTTATGGGTGATTCTCCATATACCATTGCAAGAGGAGTTGTTCAAAAATGTATTTTTTGCGGAAAAGAAATTTATTCTGGAAAGAAAGAAGAAATTTGTCAGTCATGCTTAAAGATGGGCAAGAAAATCAGGTGATATAAATGAAAAAGATTATTATTTTTTTCGTTTGCCTCATTGGATTAGCCTGTTTTATTTATTGCGGCAAGAGTAGTAGTTTTGTAGACTCTGGCGTAGAAAGCAGACATAAAATAGGTGTTTTGTCGGCATCTGACATAAGGCTGCTTAAAGTAAATGCTATGATTACAGAACTTGATAATTACGGATATAGTAAAGATATGCTGGATATTGTAGTGAAAAACGCCGAAGGCGATAAAAGCAGATTGGATGAGTTAGCGCGAGAGCTGGTAAATGAAGATGTTGATATTATAGTAACAACAGGTGTGTTTGAAACTTCTTCGGCGCAAAAATTTGCGGAGAGCAAAAATATCCCGATAATTTTTATCGGAGTAAGTTGTACGGTGGAACTAGGCTTTATAAATGATAAAATAACTCCGGGGTGTAACATAACCGGTGTCGATAGCGATTATGTTCGCCTGACAGGGAAAAGACTGGAATTTTTAAAAAGAATTGTACCTGATACAAAACGTGTGCTTATACTGTATAATCCGGACGCCATACCTTTCGGGCCAAGCTCAAAGCTATTTCATGAGGCTGCTGATAAGCTTGACATACAGCTTGATATGATATCGGCTAAAAACAGGGACGAAATGGTTGAGGCTATAATAAAAAACAGCCAAAATTATGACGGAGTAATGCTTATGTGCAGCTTGCTGTACGAATCCACAATTAAGGATATTGCTGATACTTCGTTAAAATATAAAATACCTGTTATGGGAGTTGACAATATTCAGGTGGAAAAAGGGATATTAGCTTTTTATGGAAGTACAAATTATGATGAAGGAATTCAGGCTGCAAGGCTGGTTGCAAATGTATTTGACGGCCATGATATAAAAATCATTCCTATTGAAAAACCGGAGCACTTGGAATTTCACATAAATGTTGATACGGCAGAAGCCCTCGGAATAGATATTGATTACTCAGGAATGACGTTTGTTGATAAGTTTGTACGAAATTCAGATGATAGCAGATAGTGGTGATTATGAATAAAAAAATTTTAGTGAGTATAAAATTAAAGCTTGTTTTAATGATTATGTCGGTATCTGTAATTCCTTTGGTTTTTTTATCATACATCAATATTAAGACTCTGAAAAATGAGGTAAAGGTATCTATACACAAGGGGCACGAACTGGCGGCATCAGGAATATCCCAGACTATTGTGGAGATGGTGAAGACCACACAAGAATCAATGGAAGCGGTGGCTTTGACTAATCCTGAATTATTCAAGCCTGGCAATGCAGTAAACAGAGAAGATGTTATATATAGAATGTTTAAAAGCTATGAACACCTAGAAGAAATATCTATGATTTCTAAATATGGGCAAGAACTTGTGAAAATTTCAAAAAGGCATGTTATTTCTTTAGATGAGTTAAATGATATTTCTGAAGAGGACAAGTTTAAGGAATTAGAAAAAGGCAGTTTGTACATAGGTGAGCCTAAAATGGATTCAGACAAACAAGTGGTTTTTGAACTTGGCGTTCCCATAGGCGGAGGGGACGAATATTTGTCAGGTGCTATTACAGCCAAAATAAGCCTTCGCCAGATAATGAATAAAATTAATTCCACAAAGGGTGAAGAAGGAAGCTATATATTTCTCATAGATGAAAATGGAGCTTTAATAGGGCACTCAGATTATAACCAGGTAATGAGAGGCCAAGATGTTACTAAAAGCGAAGGGGTAAAGAAACTTCTTGAAAATAAAAAAGAATTTAAAAGTGGCATTAAAGATATTAACTTTGACAGCAAAGTATATGAATCCTATTCAGGTCAAAAGGTATTGGGGGTATATGGGCTAATTCCAATAGTTAATTGGGGAATTGTTGTGGAACATCCGTTGGATAAAGTTTACATGACAATAAGGCAAATGATTGCCAAAATATTGGTAACATTGTTGTTGACATTGATTTTCACTGGAATGGCAGTGGTATGTTTGATTAATATTTTTATGAAATCCATAAATGAAATTGAAAAAGGGGTTAATTCAGTTAAAAGTGGAAATTTTGACTATAAAATTCCAAAGCAAAGCAATGATGAGATAGGTGCAATAATTGATGCATTTAACAATATGACGGATGAGATAAAAAGAAAAAAGGAAAATGAAAAGCTAATAATTTCAGCTGAAAAAAGGGCAGCAATAGGTACTTTAGCTGCAGGTGTGGCCCACGAGATAAACAATCCTATGAACAACCTTGGATTTTATACTTCAGATTTGCTTGAAAGACTTGAAACAGAAGATATAAATGAATTATATGAAGGCAGAATTATACAGAACTATCTTGAAATAATGAAAGAACAAATTGAAAGGTGTTCTTCAATTACTCATAATTTGCTGAAAATTTCAAGGGAATCTGCTGTCAATATCAAACCGGTAAACATATATGCAGCAATTAAGGACATATTGAAACTCATGGGGCACAGGATTAAGAAACAAAATATATCTGTGAAGATTGATTTATATGCACCAAGGCCTGTGGTTATGTCAGATGAGTCACAAATACAGCAAATGCTTTTGAACATAATTACAAATGCATTGGATGCAATGGAGAAAAAAGGAACTCTAAGAATCAGCATAGAAAATTTTCATAATGATGATACCTTGCTTATAAAGGTAGAGGATACGGGATATGGAATCAAGGATGAAGATAAAGATAAAATATTTGATCCTTTCTATACAACTAAGCCTGTAGGAAAAGGAACAGGATTGGGGCTTTCAATAAGCCAAGTAATTATTGAAAGAATGAGAGGCACCATAGAAATACACAGTGAAGAAAATATTGGTACAGCAATATATATAAAACTTCCTGTTGCAAAAGAGGTGGATTAAAATGAACAGCTTTAGATTGCTTATAGTGGATGATGAAGAGAAATTTGTAGAGCTGTTAAGGGACAGATTGAGAAGAAAAGGCCTGTATGTTCAGGCAACAACATCAGGGATAGATGCGGTAGAATTGATACAACAAGAAGAATTTGATGTTGGATTGTTTGATATTATGATGGATAAAATGGATGGACTTAAGCTTTTGGAAGAAGCCAAAAGAATTCAGCCTGATATGGAAGTAATAATGCTTACGGGATATGGAACTGTGGAAACTGCAATAAGGGCTATGAAAAACGGAGCTTATGATTATCTTTCAAAACCAATAAATCCCACAAAATTGGATCTTGTATTGGAAAGGGCCGCTGAAAAGAAAAAGCTTAAGGGATACAATAATAATCTCGTTGAAAATATAAAAATTATTAATAATAAAAGAGAGATAATAGGAGAATCCAGGCTGATGGCAAACCTCAGATACATGATAGATAAAGTTGCAGACAGCAATCTTCCTGTGCTCATATTGGGTGAAAGCGGTACAGGTAAAGATTTGGTTGCAAATGAATTGCACTGTAAAAGTATGAGGAAAGACAAGCCATTTATTCCAATAAACGCTGGTGCTATCCCTAATGACCTTTTGGAGTCCGAACTATTTGGACATGTTAAAGGAGCTTTTACTGGAGCTCATGCAAATAAAAAAGGGCTTGTTGAAATAGCTGATGAAGGGACTCTTTTTTTGGATGAAATAGGAGATATGGAACTCGGACTGCAGAAAAAGCTTCTAAGATTTTTGGATACGGGTGAATTCAGACCTGTTGGAGGCACAATGGTGAAAAGAACTTCTGTAAGGGTCTTGACGGCTACAAATAAAAATTTGAATGAAGCTATTGCAAACGGCAAGTTTAGACAAGATTTATTGTATAGATTAAGTGTAATTACTATACATGTTCCACCTTTAAGGGAAAGAGATGGAGATGTACTACTTTTGGCGGAGTATTATCTGAAAAAATCACCGGAGTTAAAAGAGCTGACAGAGGAAGCAAAAGATTTCTTGCTTAGTTATAGCTTTCCTGGGAATGTAAGAGAACTGATTAATTTTATTGACAGGGGAATTTTGCTTTCAAAGGATAAAAAAATATATCCTGGTGACTTATATATGAATGCACTGATGCCAGAGCAGCAATCAGGCAATAAAATGACTTTAGGTGATATAGAAAAACAGCATATTATAGATGTGCTGAATTCAACGAGCTGGGATAAGCCCAAAGCATCTAAGATATTAAAAATTGGGCTTAGAACATTATACAGAAAAATTGATAAATATGAAATACATAGGTGACGACGGTCATAAATGGAGGTTTATAATGCAACAGAATATATCTGTGGAACAAGCTAAATCAATTGTTTTAGATGGTAGGGAAAAAACGGACATTATTGAAATCCCTATTTTGGATTCATTGGGGTATGTATTGGCAAATGATGTTAAATCACAAATGAATATGCCACCTTTTGACAGATCTCCTTTAGACGGATATGCTTTAATGTCTAAAGATATAAAAAATGCAAGTATAGAAAATCCTGTGGTATTAGACGTTATAGATTATGTTCCCGCAGGCTATGTAAGCTCAAAGAAGATAGAAAGTGGACAGGCAATAAGAATTATGACCGGAGCAAAAATCCCCGAAGGAGCAGATATAGTAATAAAATATGAGGATACTGAATTTACGAAAAAAAATGTGAAAATATTTGATTATATGAAATCGGGAGCTAATATTGTAAGAGCAGGAGAAGACATAAAGTTCGGAGAAATAGTATTGACAAAAGGAAAGATTATTCAACCGGCAGATATAGGAATATTAGCTACACTGGGAATGAGCAAAGTACAGGTATACAATAAATTAAAAGTAGGAATTATTGCCACAGGTGATGAACTTGTTGAAGTTAATAAGGAACTTGATGAAGGAAAAATAAGAAACAGTAATTCATACACTCTTGCTGCACAAGTAATCAGAAGCAGTGGAGAGCCTGAGATATTAGGGATATGTAAGGATGATGTAAGAAAAATATCTGAAAATTTAAAGAGCGCTTTAGAAAAATATGACATGATTATAACAACAGGCGGAGTATCTGTTGGGGATGCAGATTTAGTAAAAGAAGCTTTTGATGAAATAGGAGCGGAGATTTTATTTTGGAAAGTACAGGTAAAACCAGGTTCTCCTATTACGGTAGCTAAGTATAAGAATAAATTTCTCTTTGGCTTATCGGGAAATCCTGCTGCTGCCAGCATAACATTTGAACAGTTTGTCAGACCGGCTATTTTAAGTTTAATGGGAAGAGAAAATGTGGAACTTATTAAAGTAAAATCTGTTTTGAAAAGCAATTTTAATAAAATCAGAAACCATGGCAGATATGTAAGGGGTGTTACTTACTATAAAGATGGAGGATTCTTTACATTGTTACCTGATAAGCACAGTTCTGGAGTTTTATCATCATTGTCGGGGATAAATTCTTTATTCTTGATAAAGGCAGGAGAAGGCCCTTACAAAGCAGGAGATGTAATAGAGGTGGAGTTGCTGAGCCAGCCGGAGACGGTAAGATGATACCTGTAATTTCTGTTGTGGGAGCAGAATCTAATGTGGGAAAAACAACGGTTATTTGTAAGATAATAAAGGAACTTAAGGCAAGGGATTATAAAGTGGCGACTATAAAACACCACAAAGGCAATTTTGATATAGACTATCCGGGGAAAGATACATGGGAACATTATAATTCTGGTGCTGATACGGTAATTATTTCTTCTCCTGAAAAATTAGCACGAATAGAACGCAGATACGAAGAGTACGAACTGGATGAAATTATAAGTGGAATAAATAATGTGGATATTATTATAACGGAAGGATATAAAACATGCCATAAGTATAAAATTGAAGTTGCTAGAAAATGCTTTTCTCAGAAAATAATCTCAAAAGAAACAGAACTGTTTGCAGTTGTAACGGATTTTTATGTTAAAAATAATATTCCCAAGTTTTCACACGAGAATATAAAGGAATTAGTGGATTTAATAGAAGAAAAATTTTTAAATAAATAAATAAAAAGGTAGGAGAATAATGTTTTTTTAAGAGCATTTTCTCCTTTTTTATATGAACATTTGTGCAAATAGTAGCTGCATTTTAAGTGAATAATTCATAAAAAATTATTTGACGTTGTATAAAAAATATAATAAATTTCTTTAAATAGTATAAAAATATGTTATAATATAATCTTAATTAAACATACATTATACATTAAGGAAAGGAACTTAAATTGAACACAGTAAGTTATAAAGATGCAAAAAATAAATATTGTTTTATTGATGTAAGAAGTCCGGCAGAATACAAGTCTGATACCATAACAGGTTCTGTAAACATACCTTTGCTAAACGATGAGGAAAGAAAAGAAGTTGGTACCACATATGTGCATATAGGAAAAACAGAGGCTAAAAGGCTTGGGGTAAAACTTATATCGGCGAGACTGCCTGATATATTTGAGCAGGTGCTGGAATTGAAGTTTAAGCATAATAATTTAGCGGTATTCTGTGCAAGGGGGGGCTATAGAAGCTCATTTATGTGCGCTGCATTCAGTTCAATAGGAATCCCGTTGTTTCAGCTGGAAGGAGGATATAAAAGCTACCGCAAAGAGGTTATAGGCTCTATTCCAAAACTGAATGAGAGGGCAACATACATTGTATTAAATGGAAATACCGGAGTAGGGAAAACCGATATACTGTACGGATTAAAAGGGCTTGGATGCTCCATACTTGATTTGGAGGGAGCTGCAAACCACAGAGGCTCTATTTTTGGAAGTATAGGGATAGGCGAATGCAATACGCAAAAGAAATTTGAAACCAATATTTACGACCAGTTGGTTGAAGCTGAAGGTAAATATGTATTTGTTGAAGCTGAAAGCCAGAAGATAGGAAAAGTAACATTGCCTAAATGCATATCAGAAAAAATGAAACAAGGCATACAAGTGTTTGTTGATGCAAACATTGAACACAGAATAAAAAGCCTTAAAAAAGATTATACTTTAGATGATTCATGGATCAGTGAATCTATTAAGGCTATGGATTATCTAAAAAGATATATAGCAAGAGAAAAGATTGAAATGCTTAAGCAGGAGGTAATAAATGGCAACTTTGACAACGTAGCAAGAGAGCTTATGGAAAAATATTACGACCCAATGTACAATTTTAAATCAGACAAACTAAACTATGCTGCGTCATTTCACAATGAAGCAGGCACAGACAATGTGTCAGACAAAATGTTTAAGTGGTACAGGGCATTATAAATGTCAACGGTTTGGCAATTATAAGAATTATTCTTTCAGAAATTCTTCCCTCTTTATTGAATATAGATTCATAGCTCTATTATCAGGCCAATCAACCTTGCTTTTATACCTTAGCCCGATATAATTCAGAATGCGTTCAGACGCGGTGTTCAACGAATCAACCGCTGCGGATATTTCATCAAAATCTAAATTATTAAATCCATATGAAAGTATTTTTTTAGTGGCTTCTTTAGCATAGCCTTTTTTCCAATAAGGCTTTGCAAATCCGAAGACCATCTCAATACCTCCGATCGCATCACTATGTTTAAAGCCGCAGTAACCAATATATTTATTTGTATTTTTTTCTATTACAGAAAATACATAATTGTTATTAATTCCGAAAGTATTGATTCTTTTAAAATAACTGCTCAATTCATTTTCATATGACTGTTTTGTTATACCTCCCGTATATTTCATAACATCTCTGTTGCATTTCATCTTTATAACTTCAGGGAAATCATCCATACTGGGATTTTTTATTATAAGTCTTTTAGTTTCTATAAATATATTTTGAATTGGATCTATCATTTTTAAACCTCAAAAACAAGTTTGCTATATTATAAACAAATATAGAAGGTATTGCAATATTAAATTAAGAATTAAATTAATATAAAATTATAGTTGTCTATTATTATCCGGTAGTGGGCATATTTGAAAATGTTGGTTTGTCAAACATATGTTACACGCTAGAACTAAAAAAAACATCTAAAACTTGTTTAGGAGAACGCCATAATAAAGGACGCATAGGAAAATTGTTGTAATCTCTTCTATTGTATATACTTAATTGTTTAGAAAAAT
>JAHDLA010000032.1 GCA_018436705.1 Sedimentibacter sp. | reverse complement strand
CTTAAGCTTTCGCAATTCTTTGCTAAAAGCTTTGCCAATTCCTGTGTTTTTTCTTCGCGTAAAAAAGTTTCGTGTTTCATGATAATATATCCTCCCTTTTATGGTTAGTATTACCATTTACACGAAACTTTATACAGTCTCGGGAAGACTAGCATGTCTTCCCTTTTTTACTTAATTTTCTTTAAATCCGTCATTATATTCTTGTTCCTTTTTTTCCTTTAATCCTGGTATATTTTCCTCCATTTTATCGACAATAGCCTTTAACTCTTCGTTTGAAAGTTTTGACATAATCTCAGCTTGGCTTACCGGATCCAAATTGCTGTTCCTATTCTCTTCTGGTATTAACTCAGATGGTAAATAAAAATACTTTTCAAGTAATTCTTTCTTTGTAGGATCTTCAATACTATTAAGATACTCCCCAAGATCTTTGTTTGTTATATCAAATTCTTCACATAATGCAGTATCTTCATGGACCACTACAATTCCATTATCTTCATAAGCTATTTTGTCACTTGCAATTGCATAAAAAACGCCTCCAAAAATCAATACAAGACCTATTATTAAACTCCATATCTTTTTCTTCATTCATATCACTCCTTCGCAATAGTATATTGCTTTCCGCTGTTAAGTATTTATCACCTAATGTTTGTGCTTGTGCTTGAGGTTGTGAAACGGTCGCTTTTGCATCAGGATATTTTATGTTATTCATGGTCTTAATGGAATTATTACACTATTAAGCATAGTGTAAACGGGAGCATAAAAAATCACATCAACTTCTTCTTGTGTATTCTTTATATTTGAAAGGGTTATTTCAACATTTTCTTCTTGAGAAACCTTCGTGCTTATGTCTATATAAGGATCATCCCATATAACTTTTACACCTTCCTTTGTATATTCGTTTAACTGGTTTTTATCTACATCAGCCGAAATATTTTGTAGCTTTAGCTCATCGGCACTATCAATGCTTTTACTTATAGTGAGTTTTACCCTTTGTGCTTCCTCCTCCATGATATGGTTGTTATTCTCAGTTGTTCTGTAATTAAACTTTTCATTATATTCAATCCACTCTGCAGTATTAATCACCAGTTCGTTATGTCCAAGGCTGAATTCAATGGGTAAAGAATCGTATTTACTTATAGTCACACTGGAATGTATATCATTATCTGTAATAGAAATATACGGAATAACCAATCTGATTCCATTCTCTAATTTTTTATTAAAATAAAGTATATTTTCATGGTTATTACCTGTACTATAAAACCTATTTCCGTTTAAATCTAGAAGATAAACATCTTTAAGCGGGAAAGATATAGATTTTCCTTTATCATATGACTGTGACAATAGACTGACTTCCAATTTATCTCCCACATAATTCGTTACCGCTGCAATATCTGCATTGATATTTTGAGCAGAAATATAGTTATGATTATTACGAGGAACTTCGGGTAGTTCGGTCATAATAACAGGAATATTAAATTTATCATAAATAATATTAAATTTGTTTGTTACTTTTGAAAATTCATAAGTGCATCGGGCACTCCAGCGATAATCATTATTATTTATACTGTCACTTGTTATAATAATATCGCTTGTTATCAAATTTGCTTTATTGTTTTCATTATCTGCTACCGTTATATATCTATCGATTTCTTTTTCGATTTTAGCATTGCCTTCCATTATTATTGTGACAGTGTTATCTTCATTATAGGCAGTATTTACCTTTATGTATTTTTCATTATCAGACATTTCTACTGAGCCTAAAAGTCCGTATACCTTATTTTCTCCATCGGCTTGAAATATTTTATTCGTACCCGGAAGATAACTTAATATCTTTTGTGCGGCATAGCTTATCTGCTCATTAAAAATTAATGCAGAAAGCATTAGAATAGGCAAGATTATAACTGCTGCCCGTTTTAAGTGTCTACGTTTATTATTTTTAATTTTAAATAGTATATTTCCTTTAATGTCATCTGTAATCACTATGTTTTTCATATTATTGTCAACATGACCTTTTAAATTTTCAAGATTCTTCATAAATAATTCCTCCCAGTTTATCCTTTAAAAATTGCCTTGCCCTTGACAGACGTGTAAAAGCATTTGATTCTGAAATACCCAAGATTTGAGATACTTCTTTAACTGATAATTGCTGATAATAATACATTAAAATAATTTCCTTATATGTCGGCTTTAAATTCATTACAGAGTTGAACAACTCACTTTTTTCCAATTCGACAAATATTTCCTGGTCAGAAATTTCATTTTGTATCAGCTCCTTATTTTCTAACGTAACCTTCCTTTTCCACGGATTCCTTAGATAATTTTTACAGGTATTTATACATATCTTTGTAATCCAGGTTTTTTCTGTTGATAGTTTGTTGAATTTATGAAAGTTGCTATAAACTTTTAAAAATGTATCTTGACATGCATCTTCAGCAAGTTGGTAATCTTTCAGATAAAGATAGCAAAGTCTCAGAATTTCAGTACCATACTCATCAATCAAATTATTCAAGCGCTCTTCAGTCAGCATTTTTCCGCCCATTCATAATCCTCCTTTACTTTATTAGACACTTCACTACCAGATAACCTTACACATAAGTTCAAAAATATCGTCAGCAAAAATGCTGACGATATTTTTGAGTTTTGCTTATTATTAGTAAACCAAGCCTGTCCCACTTATTCTTGTTCCTTCAGTACTTGTGTACTTAATATATTGTGCTTGATTTTCTACAGCAGTACCATAAGCTGTTACATCATCCATATCAAGTATCGGCGAATTGAATTCAAAATCTCCATCACTATTGTAAAACGAAAGCCTAATTTATGAATTTGTTGCTTCCAATAGAGGAATGAATTCCTCGCTGATTATTTTTTCTGATTCCATGTCAATTTTTAAGATAAGATTTTTCCCTGTATAATTTGGGGATACGCCGCTATATCTTACACATGCCACAGAAAGTATGCTTCCGTCCAAAGATGGCTCTATTTCAGGATTTGGATTCAAATAACCATTGGTGTCAAGCTCGTAGTTAAAATAATAATCTCCTTCGGATAGCTGATCCTCAAAGCTGAATGTTATTTCCTCTTGTTCCCTTTTCTTATATGCAAACTTGTAAAATCCATCCAACGTACTCTCCGGAAATCCGGCATAAGCATCACTGCTGAAAACATATTGCATTTTTCTAAGACCGCGCAGTGGAGAAGAATCACCTATTTGGGAGTCTTCAAGGATAGGCCGATTTACATCATCGGTGTCAATACACAGACCGGTAATGCAATCAAATGTTAATTTCCAGTCAAATTTGCAAACAGCGAAATTCCATGTGAGAGGTAAGTAGGTTATCCCACGAAAATTCAGAACAGGATATGAGATTTTTTCATTTTCTAGGAATTCATCTGAATCTATAGTATTAACTGCAACCTTATAGTCAAATACATAGGCAGTATATTCTTTTTCATTTTGGGTTTGTTTTCCATCTATTGCCAATTTGCTTTCAGTTATGCTATCTGATCCGATATAAAATACCTGTTTGTTTTCATACCATGCTATCTTAATCCCTAAAAAGCCGCACCCATAATATGTAAGCGGCAAGTAGGTTATATTATTGTAAACAAGAAGCGGATATTGATTGTACTCATTGTCGATTACCTGACCATTTATAATTACCGGAAATTGAGGAATTTCAACTTTAACGGGTTTTGCCTCAGCCGCCTTTACCTCATATGATCCATATGAAGCAATTAAAAAGATAATATTTAGAAAGAAACAAAAACCTCTAAGAACTTTTTTATACATGCTGACCACCTAAGTATTATTAATCTAAATCAAAGTTGATACTGACATCTTCATAATACCATTCGGAATAATCATTTACTGTAACTAAATCCCTTGTAGTGTTATTTGTACCAAATGCTCCACAATAATCAGATTTTGTATTTGTGGATAGGGTCTTGCTATAACTTCCACTTGTATCATAAATATAAGCATCACTAAATTCGGCATTATTTAAATATTCCCCCGTAGAAAAATCCGCGTCATCATTGCATAAAGTAATCTGTCTGTCAATAACTGCACTTGATCTAGAAATATTACTACCAACGTAATAAGAACAATCGTAATACACAGTGCTAAAGTCATTTGCATCAAGCACCCTGCATCTAATATAGTTATTTGTTGTTACATATGCCTGTAAGTAAACCGCCGATCCTGCTGTTAATGAATCAATTAAACCGTTTGGTGCTACTTGTTTGCCATCTGCGGTATAAAATCCTCTCCAGCCATATCCTCCGCTTCCATAGCCATACCATAAGCCTACATCAATACCATAACTTTCGCTAGAATTTGCTATGGTATAAAACATATACCCAGAAGAACCGTATACCCCATCCCTATTAACCGTAGGTAATGTTACAAATGCTGTTTCTTGATAATACCCAGAATTTGATTTAACTTCATAGCCAATACCGTTATCATTTGGACGATTAGTAGAATAAGGTGTACTGGATGTAGAACTTAAGATTATCGTTGAAGTATTAACTAAGCCTTCAATATATTTTTCAATTTGATTATCATTAAAATTGTAAGCTTCTGCTTGTTTTTCAAGTGACAAAATACCTTCGTCATAAGAAATTGTATCAGCACTTGAATTAGATTGAGCATTGGATTGATCATTGATATTTTTAAAAATAGATATATCTATTTTATGCATATTCAAGAATTCAATTGCTTGATTACTTAAACCATAGTTATCTTCTTTATAAGATTGAGCAAAAGCTGGTACAGTAGATGATAAAATACATGTTAATGTCAAAATTAAAGATATGTTTTTTATAAGCTTCTTTTTTACTATCATTTTTATCCTCCAATTTGATTTAAGGTAGTGTCATAAGGCACTTTTTTATTGAAATCTTTTATTTTCAAGGGTTATAGAGTTTTTTAAAAATGAAAAACAATAACTCTCTATTTTCTGATATAATTGAAGTCACAACTCCATAACTTTTACAAAATAGGAAAGTTATTGCTATGTCTCCAATTATAACTTACTAAATAATATTTATTGGTTTCTTGTTTTTAGGGAACTAAAAAGCAATTAAATATTAAAAACAAATCTAAAAACTAAGGTTCTGAAATATCCTTTCATGTATTTTTATGGTATTAAGTATTCAAGTTGCGGAATATTATAGGACCTTTCAATTTATTCGGAGACCTTATATGCAGCATATCAGCACCCTCCTTTCTCGAAATTTTTTATAACATATGCGTTGATTTTTGTTTCCTCACGTTCTAAGGCGCTTTCATTCCGCTGTAATTATCCATGATGTTAATTCTATACAACCTCATGTATTTAACATATATTATGGTACAAATGTCACATAAAAAATTACTTTAATAACTCTGCGAACCGCTCGTTAAAGTGGTGCTTTCCGAATTTTGCCCGCTATAAGCAGTCACCGTTGAATTCACTCTGTATGTATAACCGCTTGAAACATAATATGTATCAATAAAATTCAGTATTTTTGAGCTACTGCTTTCATTCCATGTTTTGATAGTTGTCCAACTGCCATTTTTATACTGTTGTAAATTTATTGTTGCCTTAATACTTGTTACCTCGCTGCTTCCGGTTACATAAACCTCTGCTGTTGCCTTCCCGGAAGAATTAATAGACAGTGATGCTTCTGCATTTGAAATATAAGTGTACATTGGAGATATTATAATTTCGTCTCCTTTTAATGCAACCGTATCTGCCATAACAGGAACAACAAATAAATTTGTCATTAAAACCGCTGCTATCATAGTAATTAATTTTTTTCTCATAATCAAAAAGCCTCCTGATTTTTATATAAGTATTTTCTTACCTCTATACTATATAACGAAATTCAGGTGGCTTTTGTGGACACTCTTTTTTAAAAAATTATAAATTTATTTTTGTATAACACCTTCAATAACCTTCAGCAGCTCTTCAAAAGATATTTCTCCGGTAATGAGATAAAAATATTCGTTGTCATTCCAATATGCATTGTACATACTTTTATTAAAAACATAATTTATGTTAGTTCCATTTATATTAATATTTTTTACTTCAGTACCTTCGGTGTCTATTCTAAGCTCACTGTTTGTTATGATATTTTGTTTGTAAACAAGTATTCTGTCTCCGTTTTCATAATCAATCTTTCTTGTTATATCTGTCTGCATGTTATTTATAACCTCAAATCCTTCCGGAATATATGACGGTTCGGTAAATTCAGGTTTCTCAGTTAAAGATTCCGGCACTTCCTCCGTTTTTGTTATGATAGAAGTAAATTCTTTGTAAACATTGGTTATCATTTCAAAGACCTTTTCTCTGTATGCCTGGACTGTTACAACCAATAAACTGTTGGCTAAAATGAATATAATAAGGATTATAGCAGCATATTTACTAAAAGCTGCAAATTTTCTCTGCATAGGAGTCCTGCTGTATTCTTTTATTAATTTTTTTATGTTCTTTTTATAGCGCGCAGAAAAAACATGAGGGGCAGCATTCTTGTCTCTTTTTTCCTCAAGACGGTCTAATAACATATTGGCTTTAGGCATATGCTCAGTCAATAATATATCTAATTCTTCGTCTGTTAAAATCTTTTTTTGCATTAAAATTAAATCTCCTGATCATTTATTATTTCTCTTAATTTTTTTCTGGCACGCATAAGTCTCTTTTTAACATTTTCTTCTGATAAATCTAATATTTCGGCTATTTCTTTATATGAATACCCGTCGTCATATTTTAAGGATAAAATAATATAATAAGATTCCGGAAGCTTAAAAAGGCAACGCTCAAATTCCATTCCTACAAATATATCATCCGTAACCGCAAGCTCGTCAATTATTTTTCTTTCATTTTCGTCATATGAAACCTCCTGCTGTTTTTTCCTTTTCCTATATATATCAATAGAAGCATTCCTAGTTATATTAACGAATTTATTTCGAGTTTGTGGACACTTTCTTTTAGAAAATTTATCAAAATTTTTTATAATGCGCATAAAGCTTTCCTGTACTGCATCTTCCGCTAAATCACAATCCCTTAAAATTCCGTATGCTTTGCGGTACATTAATGTACTATATTCGTCATGCAGCTCTCTGAATATATTTTTATCTTCTTCTGTATCAAGCATTGACAGATAAATCATTAACATATACTATCACCCCTTTATATGAACACTATGGACTTAATAAGATAATATCGGCACTTATTAAAACAAGTATAACCTTGTCATCACGGTAAATATTGCATATCCTGATATTTTTTAAGTTCATATGTTGTGTATTGCTGCTTATATTCATGCTGCCTTGATAATATTTTTTGCTCGGCATAATTATATGGCAGTGAAACAGGGCTTGAGGAGTGCAAATAATTAATGCAGTTAACTACAATCCCTTCTTCTTCGGGAAGATTTAAGCGATAAAAAACATATCCTCTCTGATTTTCCGAGCCAAAAGGATAGCAGACTCCACCCATAATGTGCCTGTATTGGCTTGCTCCAAAAAACATGCTGCTTGTTGCCACAAAATCATTTCTAAGCCTTGGTATGGGCGCTTCATAATTTATGCTGTCCTTTTGGTAAAAAAGCTTTCCTTCTAAAAGTTCAATTCCATCTAATCCCCAAATGGTAAATCCATCATTCCAAAAAGCCTTGGGCTTCTGCCATTTAAAATACACCAACACATAAACCTCATTTTCAGGCAATTCAATATAAACAGTTGCTGCCTCTATAGTATGATTTTTGGGTTTAATGTTTTCTCTATACATGTTTGTTCCAGTCTCAACCGTTTCACTTACTCCGTCAAACATAAAAGACGAGGGGGACGTTTCACTCGTCTTTTTTAGAACATTTTCAGCAATTACATTTATCATTCCAAAAAATCTTGCTTAATTGACTAATACCGATATTCTCCTATAATTATTACAGAATCAATCTGTAATTTCCATAAAAGCCCAATACATCTGAAACGTCCCCATGTCTGCCCATGTCTGCCTAACCTTCTCCTTTTTGAATCATACAATTCCTCCTTGAATTTAATTGTTTGTAGAATTTTTAAATGCAATAGTCTGTTTGTTTTCAATAAACAGATTAGAAAGAAATTTGAAGTCAACAAAATTATTTCTTTCTTATTATCGATATTATTACTTTCTGTTTTTTTACAATAGACATTGACTCTGGTATTTATATAGACGGTTTAAATTATAAAAATGTTCAATTTTATGGGATTTTAGAAAAGTTTTATAAAGAAAGCTTGGACAACATTACTTAAATAAAACAGTATATGTATTTGGAAAATTGTCCAGAAAGAACCGTCCCTATTGGACTTCTAAAGAACCGGCACTATTGGGCACAGCTCCAACTATATACATTTGTTTCCCCTCTATTTTATAACTCTTTTTTATTGCCAATAATGCAGCTACTAGCTAGTGTCAACATCCTGGTCTTACTTTGAGTAGCCTGCTTTGATATATATATTTGTTTTCCATGTAAAAGCCTACTTTAAAAGGAAAATGACAAATCATGATAAAAATAATAATGTTCATAAGATTTTTTGTTTATGAATTCTACAATCCCAGAAGTATATACATTGTCGTAATAACCGTTGATATTATTACCATCTTTATCACAACCCCAGCTTCCTAATTTAAATTCATACTTATTAAGCAGATTTTGTTCGGCAACTGCAGTGGCATACATATCCACTATAAGTTTATTTCCATAATCCACCTTTAATATGCCAAGCCATGTTGCTTTCAATTCTTCATTTTCTTCATGGTTCTTCTCCGATTCCATCTTTATATAATTGAATTGCACATTATCATTTTCAAATAAATAGTTATACATCTTCTTTTCAAGCTTATCTTCAATAATTACTTCTTCAACAGGTCTGTATGATAATATGCTAATTTGATTCATCGCTTCTTTGTAAGTTATTTCAGAATTCTGCTGAGAGGCATATGATGCTATAACTATGTTAGGAAAGCTTATTGTTAATATTAGATTTAAGATAACAGTTATTATTATTGCTTTAATCATAAACACCTCTTATTTAATAATTTCGGTAAAGCTCATTATTTCATTTTCATCAACATCAGTATTAGAAATATTTACCTTTCTAAGCACGCGCAAAATTTCTTCAGGTATTGAACTAATTGATGTATCATTAATCCATAGCTCAATGATCCTTAAATATTTTAATGAATTCATATCCGATACATTATTGCCCTCCATTAACAAATAACTCAGACTTGAACATCTGCCGACTTCATTCACATTTGTTACATTATTATTTGAAATATCTAAAAATTTTAATCTATTTAAATTTGAAACAGGAGCTATAAATGCTATGTTGTTTGAGGACAAATCAAGCACTACAAGATTAGTACAACTCGCAAGTCCTGTAACGTCCTCTATATTATTAAAAGATAAATCTAAGGAAGTAAGACTTTCCATTTTAGATATTGGCTCTATATTTTTTATTTTATTGTTTGAAAGATTTATAATATTTGCATTTGCAAAGTGTTCAATACCGTCAATAGATTCTATATCACTGCCGGATAAGTCCAATATACCCTCATAGGAATCAGCCTCCTTAAAAACAATCTCTCCGCTTTCATCTAAATCCAAACCGTTTTTTAATAATGCATCCTTTAAGTTTGAATCCTTAAATTGAATTATTTCATTACTTGAGTTGTTTTCCGCCTTAAAGCTACACCCTGTTAAAAGAACCAAGCAGACAAACAATATAAAAAGAGTTACCTTTCTCTTTAATAATTCCAGAATATTAATCATATATTTCTATATCTCCTGACTAATTAGTTTTTATGTGGATTTCTAAATTGTTTATATCTAAATTAACTGGCAACATCTTTACTTTTTGGTGTTAGTATATAAATGTGGACACGAAAAGTTTAACACGATAAAATATAAATACAATGAAAGGTGCGTGTTAAACAATGTCCAAAAATGGTATCCGTTATACGGATGAATTTAAACAACAGATAGTAGATTTGTAT
>JAHDLA010000005.1 GCA_018436705.1 Sedimentibacter sp. | reverse complement strand
GAATATATCGAATCCTGGTACAACCGTAAAAGGATTCATGGTGCTATAAATTATATGACTCCACAGGCTGCTCATGAAGCTGCCTGAGTGGTGTAAAAAAAGTTAAACTTTTTGTGTCTACTCTATTGACACAAGTCCAATAATTTTATTTTAATTACATTTTAATTACATTAACTAAAATAAGAACAGATGCTTCAACATCTGTTCTTAATCATAATATTTATATTTAATTATTTATTTTTTCTTTGTTTATCCTTAGTTACCACGCATGTTCCGCTTGCTTTGCACACAATTATAGGTTCATCAAGAAAATCGCACGCAGAATCGTTTATATCCTTCCTTGGAACTATAACCTTTCTTGCTTCGAACTTCATCTTTCTGGATGAATTCCCCACAGAAGTAATTTCTCCCTCTGCTTCAATATAGTCACCTGCGTAAACAGGCGCCAAGAATTCAACGTCATCATACGCTACAAACAAACCTTCATCTCCATCATTTCTAATAAGAAGTTCTGTAGCCACATCTCCAAAAAGTCCCAGCATCCTTGCTCCGTCAACCAAATCTCCGCCGTAATGCGCATCATGCGCACTCATTCTCATTCTGATTAATGATTTCATTCCTACCTCCGAATTTTTTGCTTTCCTCTGTCTTATGCCCTGTGACAAGCTTATTCTAGCACCGATTTGCAAAATTGTCAATTTCAATCATTTTATTAACAGCTATACCAAGGCCGAGCATAATCCAAAACAAAGGAGCTACTGAAACTATGCTGTCATTAAATAATCCTGCAGCAAGGTATGCGGTTATACCAAGAAAAGAACCAGCTCCAACGTATTCGCTAAAACTCATTAGTTCTCTTCCTTTAAAAAGCCTTACACTGTCTACGAAGTATATCCCCCACATAAACATAAGAGAAAGCATAGATATTACTCCTGTATTTATTGCTGTCTGAATGTACATGTTATGCGGCTTATCTACAACTATATTTGTCATGCCTTTGCCTGTATTAAATCTTCCTACATAGTCCTCTTGAGGAAACATAAGACAGAAATTATCAGGTCCATATCCTATTAAAATTGTACTTTTCATCATCGGTATTGATCTGGACCATATATATCCCCTGTTGGAAGCTAATGTTTCCATACCGTCAAATATACTTATATGCGGTGCCAAAACCGGTTCTGCAAGTTTGTAGTTCATTGAAACAACCTTAATACCACCTTCTTCAGTAATATAAAGCCGCAATGGTCTTTCGTATGCAGATAGTCTAATGAATGGCGAATTTTCAGCTTTACTAAAAATATATCCCGAATATTTTTTATTTTCAAAAGTAATTACATTATTTTTATCAATTTGTGTTTTCAATATTTTTCCATTGCCATCCATGAACTGTAATTCATAATCTTCTGCTGTGATAATTAATTCCTCTGTACTTGTCCTAATAGTAAATTTACTGTTTCTAACAGATATTTCTTCAAACCGCACAATCGTATTCTGTTGAATTTTTTTAATCTTATCTGCCTCGTTCAATGGGCTGAGCCTTGAAAACTGTCTCAACACTCTACCGTTCGATGCCATGTTAAATACAAGTGCTATTATGGTACAAATAATTGCCAAAAAAATTATTTTTTTGAATTTTTCTCGTAACAACTTTATAAATAATACCACGCATATAAACACAGCCACCATTATCCCAAAATACCCAGCTCTCGAGTTGCATCCAAGCCATGTAGTATATGACAAAATAAATGCCGTAAAAAACATCAATTCTTTTTTCTTTTCATGCTCATGGAGAAACAAAAATGTACAAACCGGCATTACCAAAGCACTGAAACTTCCTACAAAATTTGTGTTATACATGGTTGCATAGATTGTATACTTTCCAAAAGAAAATTTAAAATCTGAATTTTCAAGTGATTCTGGCGTTATGAGATTTTTTCCAAAGTCTGTCTGAAAAAAATCGTATCCGAAATACTGGCTGAGACCTAAAAAACCTACAACAGCAGTGATCAAAACAAATGCGTATATTATTTTCTTAAGAGCTTTTTCAGAATTAATGATATTCATCATTATAAAGGTAAGAAGAATATAGCATAGCAATACGGACATACCTTGAAACATATCCATAAAGCCAAGAAGCGCAACATTCCTGTATGGCGACAGCATCGTTGATATGATTACAAAAGCAGAATAAAGTATCATTGGTACATAGTATTCCCTATAGTTATGCACTGGCAACTTATGCTTCAAAAACAAGACAGCAAATGATAACAGCGCTGCACATGACGTTATTATAAGAAAGGTTGACTTATAGTAACTGAAGAAATCCACATGGAAAGTACCGCCCTTCCAGAAATTTGCCTCTTCAAGAGGAAGTTCAATAATTTTGCCGTACGTTATAAGTGGTATAATTACTATAATAAATAAAACAGGCATGTAATATTTCAGCGATATTTTCTTCTCATTTTCTTCCATAATATCCTCCGATAGTATGAATAAATTATAAAAAAAATATCATAAATTGTCAATTGCTGCTGCAATTAATACAAAAAGACGCCCTATTAAAGGCGCCTCATACTGCAATAAACCTGTCTCTTGTTAGCTTAGTCTTCAAAATATTAATATGCACTCAATCTTTAAAAGCATCTTTCATCTTTCCGAAAAAGCCTTTTTTATCATCCTTATCGTTATGTTCTCCCATTTCTTGGGCGAACTCCTGAAGTATTGCTTTTTGTTTTTCAGTAAGTTTCTTAGGAACCTCTACTTTTACTCTTACGTACTGGTCACCCTTACCTGCTCCACGCAAATTTTTTATTCCCTTATTTTTAAGTCTGAATACCGTTCCTGTCTGCGTTCCTTCAGGAACCTCATATTTAACTTTGCCCTCTATGGTTGGCACCTGAATTGGTCCGCCCAATGTAGCTTTTGCAAATGAAATGGGAATTTCGCACCAGACATCATTTCCGTCCCTCTCAAATATTTCATGAGACAAGACGTTTATATATACGTATAAATCTCCTGATGGTCCGCCCTTCTCACCGTGATTTCCTTCACCTCTCAAAGGAATTACCGAACCCGTATCAACCCCTGCCGGAATGTTGATAGAAAGTTTTCTTGATTTTTTTTCTTTACCCGTTCCTCCGCACGATGTACATGGCTCTTCTACAACCTCGCCTGTACCACCGCATGTTGAACATATTTTTGTACTAGCAAATTGACCGAACGGAGTTCTCTGAACCGTTCTTACGCTTCCTGATCCATGACACGTAGGGCACGTTTTTTTGCTGGTTCCTTTTTTTGCTCCTGACCCGTCGCATACATGACATTTTTCGACACGATTTATTTTTATTTCCTTCTTGGTACCAAATGCTGCTTCTTCAAATGATATATCCAGCTTAATCTTAAGGTCCGAACCCGCTTTCGGCCCTGATCTTTGTGCTCTTGCACCAGTACCGCCGAAACCGCCGCCGAAGAAATCACCGAATATGTCTCCAAATATATCTCCAAAATCGCTGAAACCGGCACCGCCTCCTCCGAATCCGGCATTTTGATCAAATGCGGCATGACCAAACTGATCATACTTTGCCTTCTTTTCAGGGTTACTCAGCACTTCATAAGCTTCATTTATTTCTTTAAACTTTGCTTCTGCCTCTTTATTGTCAGGATTTAAGTCAGGATGGTATTGTTTTGCCAGTTTTCTAAATGCCGATTTAATTGTTTTATCGTCAGCATCTTTACTTACTCCTAGTATTTCATAATAATCTCGCTTTGCCACTCTTTCACCACCTTGTTACATTATATGTTCGCAGTCCATTTCTCCATTCATTCGCTCACGCACTCTCAATAAATCAGAAACTCTTTGCGAAATACCCGCCGCTGTTTTTCTGAAAAACAGGTATAGGGATTCTCATACGTTAACCAAGCTAAACCCCAACAGGATTTAGCTTGGACTTAACGTAGCTATTATATATTTTATTCAATGCTTTTTCAACATTTTTCAAAATTTCCGGTAATTTTATTTATCGTCATCGTGAATTTCTTCAAATTCCGCATCAACTACATTGTCATCACCTGCTGATGAATTCTGATTAGCATTAGAATCCGCCTGTGGTCCTCCCTGTGCTTCTGTTTGAGCATAAAGTTTTTGAGCAAGTTCATTGAATACAGCAGTAAGTTTTTCTGTCTTATCCTTCATTTGAGCTGTATCATTGCTTTCGATTGCTTTTTTTAGCTCATCGGCAGCTGACTGTGCTTTTGCTTTTTCTTCATCAGAAATTTTTCCTTCTAAATCCTTCAAAGTTTTTTCTGTCTGGTACACTAGAGTATCCGCATTATTTTTAACTTCAATATCTTCTTTTCTCTTCTTATCCTGCTCTGCATACTGTTCTGCTTCTTTTACTTTTTTGTCAATATCATCATCTGACATCTTAGTTGATGATGTAATCGTAATTTTTTGCTCTTTTCCTGTTCCCAGGTCCTTAGCACTTACATTAACAATACCATTGGCATCTATATCAAAAGTTACCTCAATCTGAGGAATTCCTCTAGGGGCAGGTACAATTCCTGAAAGCTGGAATCTTCCCAGTGTTATGTTGTCCTGTGCCATCTGTCTTTCACCCTGTAATACATGGATATCAACAGCAGGCTGATTATCTGCAGCTGTTGAGAACACTTGGCTTTTCTTTGTAGGAATTCTTGTATTTCTTTCAATTAATTTTGTAAATACTCCACCTAATGTTTCAATTCCCAATGATAATGGAGTAACATCAACCAATAATATGTCATTGCCGAATTCTCCTGTCAGAACACCGCCCTGAATAGCTGCTCCTAATGCAACACATTCATCAGGGTTAATTCCCTTATGAGGATCTTTTCCTGTCAATCTTTTTACTGCTTCCTGTACAGACGGCATCCTTGTAGAACCACCTACCAGCAGTACTTTATCTATATCATTAGAAGTTAATTTAGCATCTGACATCGCCTTTTTAACAGGCTCAACAGTTTTTTCAACTAAGAATGCTGTAAGCTCGTTGAATTTAGCTCTTGAAAGATCTATATTCATGTGCTTTGGCCCATCCTGAGTTGCAGTAATAAACGGCAGATTAATGTTTGAAGTCATTGCGCTAGACAGTTCCTTCTTAGCTGTTTCTGCAGCTTCCTTCAATCTCTGAAGTGCCATTTTATCTTTTCTTAAATCTATTCCATTTTCCTTCTGGAACTGATCTGCTAAATAATCCATTATAACCTGGTCAAAATCGTCTCCGCCAAGTTTGTTATTTCCTGATGTAGATTTAACCTCAAATACTCCGTCTCCAATTTCAAGAATTGAAACGTCAAATGTACCACCGCCAAGGTCATATACCATAATTGTCTGCATATGTTCTTCTTTATCAACACCATATGCAAGTGCCGCAGCTGTCGGTTCATTGATTATTCTTTTAACATCCAGTCCTGCAATTTTTCCAGCATCTTTAGTTGCCTGTCTTTGGCTGTCTGAAAAATATGCAGGTACTGTAATTACAGCTTCTGTTACTTTTTCGCCCAGATAGCTTTCAGCGTCAGCCTTTAGCTTCTGAAGAATAAAAGCTGATATTTCCTGCGGTGAATATGCCTTTCCGTCTATGTTTACCTTATGGTCTGAACCCATATGTCTTTTTATTGATGCTATTGTTTTGTCAGGGTTTGTAACTGCCTGTCTTTTAGCAGTTTCACCTACCAATCTTTCTCCATCTTTTGTAAATGCTACAATTGAAGGAGTTGTTCTTTTACCTTCAACATTTGATATAACAACGGCTTCTCCGCCTTCCATAACAGCAACGCAAGAGTTTGTTGTTCCTAAATCAATTCCTATAACTTTACTCATTTTTTTCCTCCACAATTTATAGAATAATTTTATTTATTATTTACGGCAAATTCTTACCATTGCAGGTCTTATACATTTGTCGTTAACAGTATAACCTTTTTGGAGCACATCGATTACTGTTCCGTCTTCATGCTCATCACTTGCTTCAAATCCGACACCATAGTGAAAATTGTGATCAAACGGTTTATTAAGAGCATCAATTTCCTTTAAGCCCTTTTTATCAAGTATTCCCATCAATTGAGTGTAAACCATCTGAATCCCTTCTTTATAGGAACTGCTGTCCCCGCAGTCTGATGCCAGCGCTCTGTCAAAATTGTCTATAACCGGCAGCAAATCTAACATAAAATCTGAAATAGCATTTCCGTATGCAGATACTCTTTCCTTTTCATTCCTTGTTTTGTAGTTCAGAAAATCTGCTTGAAGCCTAAGTAACCTGTCATTAAGGTTTTTTATTTCTGCATGTAAATCATCTTGTTTCTGTGTATCTTCTGAATTGTCTGCTTTATTTTTCTTTAAACTTTCTTCAGAAACCTGTTCTTCAGACTCTTCTGAAGCTTCTATTTCTTTTTCTTCCTCTTTTAGCTTAAGCTCTTCTTCCTTCAGTTTTTCTTCATCATGTTTTTTTGCCTTAGCCATTTCTTCACTCCTTATTTTCATCGTCAAAGTTCCGACTTATTATTTCATTTACTGCTTCCGACATTGACTTAACCGTTGAAATAACCTTGCTGTAATCCATTCTCATAGGGCCTATAACGCCAATTTTCCCAATCAATCTGCCGTTAAGCCTGTAGGTTGCTGTTATTAAGCTGCAATCCCTAAGCTCTTCATATTCATTTTCACGGCCAATACATATGTCAAAATCATTTTCGCCGGTATATTGGAACAGCTTTGCCATGCTGTCCTTGTCTTCAACAAATGAAATAAATTCCCTTGCTTTGACAACATCATTATATTCAGGCAAATCAAGAATACTTGTCAAACCGTCTGAGTAGACGTTGAAGTCTTCCAATTTGCTTATTTGATCAACCAAGAACGGTAATAGCTCTAACAGTGAGTCGCTGCTGCTTTCTCTTAAATGATAAAGCTGCTCTATCAAGCTATCCTTAATTGTTTCAATATCTTCCAACTTGTATCCGTTAAGTTTTTCTGACAGCGATACCGATATTCTGTCCATCTGATCTAAAGGTATAGGACTGTTAAGCCTCAGAACAACCTGTTTTACAATATTGCTCTGCAATATTAAAACAAGAAGAATTTTTCTATCGGTTATAGGTACAAGCTGAATTCTCTTAATTTCTGATTGTTTCAGATGTGGCGACACTATAAACGATGTGTACTTTGTAAACTGAGACAAAATTCTGACAGAATTTTTAAATACGGAATCCATCTCACTGGCTTTATCCTCAATTATACTTCTTAATTCATTTATATTTGTATTTGCAGAGCCCAGGACTTTCTTCCAAAGGCTGTCAACATAATATCTGTATGCCTTATCTGTCGGTATTCTTCCTGCCGAAGCATGGGGCTGAATTAAAAAGCCCATTTCTTCCAGATCAGACATTTCGTTTCTGATTGTAGCCGGGCTTACGCCAAGCTCATATTTTTTTGAAATTGTCCTTGAGCCGACTGCTTCCGCATTATCAATATAGCTTGAGATAATAGCTTTTAAAATTTTTACTTTTCTCTTATCCAAAGACATTTCGTTCACCTCTTTGTTAGCACTCTCTTTGATTGAGTGCTAAATCTATAGATATAATTTACTACTTTAAAATTATTTTGTCAATAGATATTATTAAAAAAGTTTTATGTAACTTCCATTAGTATCTGTAACAAAACAAAAAAAAGAATTGCCCAAATGGCCTTCCTTATTGTATAAAACTATGCTATTTTTAATAAATTAAGAAATTGTATAAATAACTTTCTTCAAGTGCTATGATGAGACAATTGGGGTTAACCCCAATTGTCTCTAGCCAAATCTAATTAACTAAATTTGAATAACTGTTTTTCCAGTATGATAAATTAACATTATAGATATAATTTTCAATATATGTTATAGCTTGTTCAACACTCCAAGTATTATTACTAATATTATTTCTTGCAGCATTCATAATATTATCATAACTATCAAACATTGAATTCTCACAATTGAAAAGGCTGTGCTGGAAGTTAGACTGTCCATAATAATTACCCATTAAAGCCTGTACATCTATTGTGTGATCCATATTTCTGCCTGAACTATAGCCGGTACAGTCATCATCACTATAGTCATAAAACATATGACGAGCATCATTGCTGATTTCATACATATCATCAAATTCATCAGGAATATATCCTATTGAAGGAAACAGCGGCAAAAAAATTGTGTTTCCCGGTTCACCTTGAGCTAACCAAATAGTTGTAAGTGCACCATCATCGACATCACTATATTTAGAACCGACTATAACAACACTAAATGTAGTACAAAACCTGTTAGGGTAATAACCGGTAGACCTTTCACCATCTGTATCTGGCATATCTCCTATAAATCTGGCTAAACTTTCTCTATAATTATAGCCACCATCATAAGGCATACCGTAACCGCCAACATATTTTTGTATAAAGTATCTGTAATCAATGGATAAATCATCATCATCTCCATTCATGAAATGAGCATTATCATCCATTCTCGCCCCTACTCTTGTCCATCGTTTTACTGAACTTGAAGAATACTCTCTATCATCTATTCCGTCAGAAAGTAATGAGCCATTTGTCACATCATCATTTACAACTAGTGTTTCGTAATTATCCGTAAAAAACTCAAAGCCATCAGATCTGGTATAGTTTACTTTTGCAAAGTTAGTTCTCCAATCTATACCATTATAATAAACTGGGCCTATTATATCTTTGTCATCATTATGAACACTGTTATAATACTTAGTATTATTTATTGCTGTTCCATAATCTGCAGATGTAACATTGTCTCTTGTAAAATCAGACCCACTGACTTCAAATGTTGCCATGCTGCCATTGCTGTCAAAAACCATAATTATAGAATTTGTATTTCTTGCATAATTTTCAGCATACCAACCATCATTGCTGTCCCTAAGAAGCTGCTCTACATCCTCAACGGTTTCACATCTACTCAATATAAGATGGTTTAGCATACCATTAGTAATATCGCTTATGTCCTGATCAGGTGTATAACCTTGAGACTGCTGAAAGTCATTGCTTAATGTATGAGCAGCCGTTTGTACTACTCCCAAGCCTTTTTCGTTTGCTCCTGCCCAAGGGGTTTTATATGTACTGTTAATAGGTACTCCAGGTATACCTATATCTGGGACGGTGCTTTTAACATCTTCTTCGTCAGATGCTTTTAATTCACCCGAAGACCTGATATTACTTGGAATATAAGTAAATTTTGAATCAGGATCGGTAATTCCTATATAGCTTATAAAATTTGAATTTGGTGCTTCATAATAATAAGGATAAACTTTCCAGCAATCTTCTGTCCCCCAAGAATCTCTGTTTTTCCAAATAACAGGTCTTCCGTCAGTTGTATAGTCGCCGATTGCTCCTGCTATACTGCATGCATAGGCATTAAAAGTACAGCAATACAAAAACATAAGTATTAATGAAAAAGCTAGTAATTTTTTTCCCTTAATCATTTTTGTCCCTCCCACTTTTATTTATTATTTGATCTAAATGCGTATTATGCAATAATTATGCCAATGTATTCCAATAATATTTTCTAGTCTAAAAAATACATACATTATATAATTATGGAATTAATTATTGAGTTTACTTTGCCGGTGTTTTATACTTTATATTAAGAACTATTAAAATTATTAAATTTATATTGCTATAGAAATTCTACAGAATTATTTATAAATTAAATACAATTATAGTGAGGGTTATAATGAAAAAGAAGATTACAATTATAGCAGTCGTAGAAAATATAGCCGAGGGATATAAAAAAGACATTGATAATTTTTTTGAAGGTACCATAGAAGTTGAAGCTATGAGTATAGAAAAATATAAACTCAAAAAAATTTATATAACGGATCTTATCCTAATATCAACCTACTCCATATTTAGAATTGTTAAGCAATATGCCCCTGCAGATTGTGAAATTATCATAATAAATAGAACATTAAGCAAAAGTGGTTTCGAAAAAATAAAGAAATTACCTGCGGGCACAAATGCGCTTTTGGTAAATGTAGGACCTTATACCGCTGCTGAAACAATACTACTTCTATATAATATTGCAAGAAAAGATATTGAACTATATCCCTACTATCCAGGTATTAAGGAATATCCTAAATTGGATTTAGCAATTACTCCCGGAGAAACAGAAATCATTCCAAATAATGTAAAACATATAATTGATATTGGCAATAGAGTTTCAGATGTCAGCACCCTATTAAATATTATTTCTAACTTAAGTCTAAACAAAGAGAAATATAAACAGAAAGTTTTAAACTATTATAATAAAACTATTCCTGCTAATTATGGCATAAATCATATAGTAACAGAAAATTATAAATTAGAAAACCAATTAGACATGTTATTTGAAAATTTAAACGAGGGTATAATTACATATGATGAAAATGGCATAATAAAAGATAGCAGCAACAGTGTCAGCAAAAAAATTAACAAGGATTCACAAAGCCTCATTGGGAAAAATGTTAAAGATGTATTCACAATAAATGAAAGTGAATTGTTTTTATCTGACGCTGTAGAAAGAATATTAAAAATAAAAGGTAACGATATTATAGTTACCATTATTCCCGCAAAAAATGTCGGTTTAAATGATGGAGGCATTATAATATTGAAAAAGTTTAGTGACGTAGAAAAGAAAATGCATGAGCATAGAAAAACTGTAATTGGAAAAGGACATAAAACTAAATATACTATTAATGATATTATCGGAAGCAGCCAAGAAATAAAAAAGTGTAAGCAAACAGCCATTAGGATGGCAAAATCAGATTCGGCAATTTTAATAACTGGAGAAAGTGGTACAGGCAAAGAACTATTTGCCCATGTTATACATAATAATTCAAGCAGAAAAGATAATCAATTCGTTGCTGTTAACTGTTCCTCCTTTCCGGAAAATTTACTTGAGAGTGAGTTATTTGGCTATGAAGACGGAGCTTTTACCGGTTCCAGAAAAGGCGGGAAACCAGGTTTATTTGAAATTGCTCACGGAGGCAGTCTTTTTCTTGATGAAATTGGTGAAATGCCAATGCATTTGCAAAATAGATTATTAAGAGTTTTGCAAGAACATGAAGTAATGAGAATTGGCGGAAATAGTGTTATTAATATAGATGTAAGAATAATTACAGCTACTAATATCGACATTGAAAGCCGAATAAAACAGGATAAGTTTAGGAAAGATTTGTATTATAGATTAAATGTGCTTCCACTAAACATACCTCCATTAAGAGAAAGAACAGATGATGTTTTTGAAATCCTTGAATATTATAAAAAGAAATATAAAGGTAAATTCACTCTGTCCGATGAAGTAAAATATTTTTTTTCTAATTGTAATTGGGACGGAAATATAAGACAGCTTAAAAATTATATTAAATACTTTGCAAATTTGGACAAATTAGTTATAGGAATAGATGATATTCCTATAACTAATATACAAAATTACCCTATTACGGCAAATCATACTGATAAACTAATTGAATGTGAGAAAATTATAAATTCTGATGAAGAAATATATATAATAATATTGAAAATATTATATGACTATTATAAACAAAAGAAAAAGATAGGCAGAAAACAAATGTCTTTAGAATTAGAAAAACAGAACATATATAAAAGCGAACAAGAAGTCAGAAATTATTTTAAATTACTTGAACAATATAATTATGTCATAATAGGAAATGGCAGGGGCGGAACACAAATAACTAAAAATGGAATTGAACGATTAAAAAAACTGTAACAACTGTAACAATTGAAACAATAATAACAGTTATTACAGTTTATTTTATAATTATAAGTTTCTTCTTTCTGTTATACCTTTAAAAATCATTAGCAAATATCAATTTTAGTTGGCATAGAATTTGCACAATATTATAGTAAAGTTATAATACGAGAGGAGGAAATATGAAACCTGTAATAGGTATAACATCATACTATGTAAAGGCATATGAAATTGAAGAATGCAGGACCAGAGGAACAAGAGGTCAAGATATGGTTATGTCAACAATAGATTATTCAAGGTCTGTTGAAAAAGCCGGCGGCATACCCTTAATAATACCTTTAATCAACAGTTTAGAATTTATAGAAGGTGTTGTAAAAAAAATAGACGGACTTATACTATCTGGAGGGCCGGATGTATATCCACTATTATATGATTCCAGCATACATGTTGGCTGTAAAAATATTGTGGCCGAAAGAGACCGATTTGAACTTGAATTATTAAAAAAAACTCTAGAGTTAGATAAAGCAGTTTTTGGTATTTGCAAAGGACTTCATATGCTCAATATATATTTTGGCGGTACTTTATACCAAGATATATATAAAGAGTGCAAGACTAATATAGCTCATTCCGGAAGCAAAGCATCAACATATGAACCAAGTCACACTGTTTATTTTGAAGAGGATAGCGTTTTCAAAAAAATATATAATAAACCATTATGTGTAAACAGTTATCATCATCAAGCAATAAAAAACCTTGGTTCTGAACTAAAAGCAGCAGGTTGGTCATCAGAGGATAACTTGATTGAAGCAATTGTTCATAGTAATAATGATTTTATATTAGGTGTACAGTGGCATCCTGAAATGATGACCTGCCATGATGAAGAGCAATTGAAGTTATTTAAATATTTTATAAATTTAATTATAAGGAGGAATAAATATGACAAAAATTAGATCATTAGTACTGTTCTTAGTATTTTTAATGGTATTCAATCTTTCAGCATGCTCAAAAACAGAGCAGACAAATGAAATAACTGAATCAGAAAAACATGTTGACATAAAAACTGAAGACAAGGTACCTACTCTAGAGTTTTGGATTACTTCGCAGACATATGATTCAATAAGATATGAAGCCGGCCTTATGATAGCAGATGCATGGAAAAAATTAGGTTTTGATGTCGATGTCAAAACTATGGAGTGGACTACGATGTCTGCTGAAGGAATGAAAGCGCACAATCATGGTGCATTTATGGTTCAGTGGGGCGGTAAAGCTGAGCGTATTGATCCTTTCCATTGGCTGTATACTATGCACTATTCCGAAGAAAGCGCCGAAGGCGGCTATAATATAGCCGGTTATAAAAACCCGAAATATGACAAATTAGCAGATGAGTTTATAGCTACAATGGATACTACTGTAAGAAAAGAAAAAGCAGATGAGCTGCAAAAAATACTTGCTTTCGATGTTCCTCAGCCTCCTATAGTACACAGAATGCTTACGCAAGTTTACAATAAAAATAAATTTTCAAATATTACGCCATCAATGGGAGAAGGATTATACAGCTTTTGGAACTGGATAAATATAAAGCCTATGACAGATGACACCATAATAAAATTTGGTGCTGTAAATGATATTAAGCTTCTTAACCCGCTTACTACTACAACAGGTCAGGATATTTATATTTTGAATCTTATTTATGATACCCTTATAAAGGTAGATACAAAGGGACAAATAGTACCTTGGCTTGCAGAATCATATAGCGTTATAGATGATACGACAATTGAAATTACCTTAAGAGACGATGTTAAATTTCATGATGGAACTCCGCTTACTGCTGAAGATGTAAAATTTACTTTTGATTTTGCTAAGGAAGTGAAATCACCCTACTACCTGTCCAAAATAAAAGCACTAGAATCAGTAGAGATTACAGGCGATAACCAATTGACATTTAAACTGTCAACTCCTTTTGCACCATTTATGACTAATGGATTAGCATTGGTAGGAATACTTCCAAAGCATATTTGGGAAAACGAATATCAAAAACTAGGTGCTGAAGGAATTCTGTCATGGGAAAACATACCTGCAATAGGCAGCGGACCATTTAAGTTTAATTACTGGAGACCAAACGAAGAGATGATGTTAGATGCATATAAAGAACATTTTTCAAATCCTAAGGTAGATGGAATATTGAGAATACCGTATGCACAATCATATGGACTGGTTCAATCTCTAATAGCTGGTGAAATCGATATAACAGGACAGAATATGCTCCCGCTGGACTTGGAAGAAATTGAGAATGTTGATTTTCTTCAAACCGTAGAAATTGCAGATCAAGGCAGTTATATACTGCACTATAACATGAGAAAAGAGCCTTATAATGATGTTCATGTCAGGAGAGCATTGACATTTGCAATACCAAAGCAAACTATAGTCGATGTAATATTTGGCGGCAGAGCATTAAAATCATACTCTGTGGTAGCAGAAATAAATGAAGCTTGGCATAATCCAAATATAGAAAAAATAGATTACAATATGGAACAAGCAAAGAAAGAATTGGAAGATGCAGGATTCAGATGGGACGAAAACGGAAGTATATATTATCCTGAAGATTATATCCCCCAAGAATATTTGGATTAATTAGGAGCTGGTTATTCCAGCTCTCTCCTAAATCGAAAAAATACATATTGGAGTTGTTGAAATGAGAATATTGAAGTACATATCTAAACGAATATTTATGCTTGTAATAACGCTGTTTGTTCTTATAACAATTCTATTCTTCCTTTTTAGAATATTGCCTGGCGATCCTGTAAGTATGTATATAGACTCTGGTTTAGACAGGGAATCTCAAGAATTGTTACTTAAACATTACGGATTGGATAAACCAATCGGGCAGCAATATTTTATATATTTAAAAAATTTGCTTCAAGGAGATCTAGGCAATTCATTTCAATATGGCAAGCCGGCAATCGAGATAATTTATGAAAGATTTTGGAATACTATGGTTCTTATGATCACTTCAATCATTATAGCTTTTGCCATAGGCATAACACTAGGAGCAGCATTAGCATGGAGAAGAAATACGAAATTTGACTTGATCGGAACTTTAATAGCTTTAATTGTTAGATGTGTCCCTGCTTTTTGGACGGGAATGATATTACTGTCTATATTTTCATATAAGTTAAATATTTTACCTTTAGGCGGCATGTATACCCCCGGAATGGACTTTGAAAATTACGCACAAAAATATTTTAATTTAGATTTTTTGAAACATTTAATACTTCCTGCTATTACTTCAGCATTTTACTCAGTTGCTACACCATTGTTAGTTATGCGTACGTCAATGTTGGAAGTGGTCAAAGAAGATTATATTGAAATGGCTTATGCAAAAGGACTTAGAGAAAAACGCATTATAAAAAAACATGCTGTAAGAACAGCGTTGCTTCCTGTTATTACAATATTTGCGGTTCAGGCTGGTTTTGCCATAGGTGGAGCTGTCCTCATAGAAACAGTCTTCAGATGGCCAGGAATGGGAAGGGAAATAGTACTGGCAGTATCATACAGAGATTATCCGTTGGCACAAGCTTCATTTCTTCTAATTGGTGTTATGACAGCTATGTTCAATCTGATAGCGGACATACTATATGCATACCTAGATCCAAGAGTAGCACTTAGTTAAGGAGGAATTATTCATGAAAAAATCTAATATTATTATAAGATTGTTTAAAAAAAATAAAGCAGGCTCTGTTGGACTTATAATATTTATCTTTTTTGTATTAGTTGCCATATTAGCAGATTTTTTGGCTCCTTATGACCCAATGGAAATTCAATATGATGAAAGTGGTATAGTCAAAAGGCTGCAACCGCCTTCAAATGAGCATTTACTTGGAACTACATGGATGGGCAGAGATGTTTTTTCACAATTAATCATAGGATCGAGAATAGCAGTACTAGTCGGAGTAATCTCTGCTATATGCGTTACTTTTATTGGAACCAACATTGGGCTCATTGCAGGTTATTTTGGCGGAGCCGTTGACAACATAACTATGCGTTTGGTAGATATTATATATGGAATTCCTTTTCTCCCATTTGCACTTATACTGGTTGCCATACTGGGACCTGGAGTAAAAAATATTATACTAGCAATAGTGCTGATTACATGGAGAAATTCTTCAAGAGTTATCAGGTCTCAAGTGCTATCTTTAAAAAACAGAACATTTATAGAAGCAGCAAGATTAAGCGGAGCCGGACATGTGATGATTATTTACAAGCATATTGCACCAAATGTCATGCCTTTATCAATGGTTTATGTTTCTACAACAATGGCATCAGCAATAATGACAGAGTCAAGCTTAAGTTTTCTTGGTTTTGGTGATCCGACGCAGATGAGTTGGGGAAGAATTTTGTTTTCATGTTATTCATCCCAAGCCATGTTTAAAGCATGGTGGTGGATGGTTCCACCGGGCATTGCTATAGCGATATTGGTATTATCAGGATATCTGATGGGAAGAGCCTTTGAAGAAATTGCTAACCCAAAATTGAGAGAAAGATAAATTTTAATAAGATTATAACTTCGAAAGGGTTTGTGAGATATGAAATTATTAAATATAAAAAATTTGAGCATTGTCTATAAAACTATTGAAGGGAATATACAAGCAGTTGACAAAGTGTCTTTATCTATTGATGATGGGGAAATATTAGGAATAGTTGGAGAATCCGGATGTGGAAAAACAACGCTTATTAAAGGCTTAATGGGGCTTTTGCCTTATAACGGAAAAATTACTGAGGGCGAGATCTATTTTATGGATAAAAATCTTTTAAGTTTATCAAAGGAGGAAATGAGACAAAAAAGATGGAACGATATATCTATGATTACCCAAAGTGCAATGAATTCTCTAAATCCGGTGTATAGCGTAGGGTGGCAAATAGTTGAAGCTATACAAGCCCATAAAGTTGTATCAAAAGAAGAGGCATACAAAACGGTAGAAAAATTATTTGAACTAGTCGGAATAGAAAAAGGAAGAATAAATGATTATCCACACCAATATAGCGGCGGAATGAAACAAAGAGCTATTATTGCCATGGCATTGGCTCTCAACCCCAAACTAATAATCGCCGATGAACCGACAACTGCCTTAGATGTGGTAGTACAATCGCAAATATTAGAAAAAATAAATATATTATTAAATAATTATAATGGTTCCATGATACTTGTAACTCATGATATATCGGTTATTGCTCAAACTTGTACAATGATAGCAGTTATGTATGGGGGTAAGATAGTTGAATATGGAGCTGTAAATCAAATTTTAAAGCATCCGAATCATCCATACACCATGGGATTAAAAAATGCATTTCCAAGTATAACCGGGGAGAAAAGGCAGCTAATCTCTATACCTGGTGCCCCACCAAATCTATTAAATGATTTGGATGGCTGCAGATTTAAAGATAGATGCCCCTTTGCCATTGAAAAATGTTTTGTTGAACAACCTAAAAAAAATAACGTAAGCAATGGATTTTTTTATTGTCACAGGGAAAACGAATCAGAAATGTTGAGAGACCAAGCAAAAAAACAGGAAACATGGCTTGAAGATATCGTTAAGGAAGTGTCAATATGAATATTTCGCATGAAAACCAATATATAATAGAGGCTATTAATATAAAAAAAGAATTCCTAGTAAAAGTAAAAAAAGATAATATTATTATTTCTGAAGAAAAAATATTAAGAGCCATTGATGGCATAGGAGTAAAAATAAAGCCGGGGGAGACTTTAGGATTAGTGGGAGAATCAGGATGCGGAAAAACTACAGCTGCTAAATTACTTTTGGGCTTATACAAACCAAACGAGGGAAAAGTAAAATTTAAAGGTGAAAATATATCAGAATTTAAGGGAAAAAAGCTAAAAGATTTTAGAAGAAAAGCACAGATGATATTTCAAGATCCATATGAATCTTTAAATCCAAGGTTTAAGATTAAAGAAATATTGATGGAACCTCTAAGAATACATAAAATAGGCAGCAACTATAAAGAAAGATATGATTTAGCAGAAACAGTTTTATATGAGGTAGGATTAAAACCGCCAAAAACTTATTTAGAAAGATATCCTCATGAAATGAGTGGTGGTCAAAGACAAAGAGTATCAATAGCCAGGGCACTAATACTTAATCCCTCACTTTTGATTGCAGACGAACCTGTTTCTATGCTTGATGTATCCATAAGGGCAGGCATAATGAATTTATTGACTAAAATGATTAAAGAAAGAAATTTAGCTTCAATTTGCATCTCTCATGATATATCACTGATAAGATATTTAACTGACTATACAGCAGTAATGTACTTAGGCAAAATTGTTGAAAAAGCGCCGACAGAAAAACTGATCGAAAAAAGATATCATCCCTACACAGATGCACTATTGGAAGCAGTACCAAATCCTGACCCCGATTATAAAATAAATTTAACTAAAATTAAAGGTGAAGCACCAAATCCTGTTAATATTCCTAGTGGATGTCGGTTTCACCCAAGATGTGTAAAGTGTATGGATATATGTAAAGAAAAACAACCGCAGGAAATTGAAATTGAAAAGGGACATTATGTATTATGTCATTTGTATAGTAGATAATTTATAATCTTATTAGAAAGGACTTTAAAAATGAAAGCATTAATACTTGAGGAAATTACAACTTCAGAATTGGAAAAACATATTGATAATATTAAGATTGCAATTGTACCAACAGGTTCATATGAGCAACACGGGCCTAATACAACCTTTGCTACAGATACAGTCAGGGCTTATGAAATCGCAAAATTATTAGGGTCTAAGTACGGTGATGACTTATTAATCTGTCCTCCTGTTGGATATGGTATATCACCTCATCATATGAAATTTGTCGGAACCATAACACTAAGAATAGATACATATGTATCTATTCTGATGGATATTGCATGGAGTTTAAAGCAACATGGCATCAAAAAAATATTTTTTCTAACAGGCCATGGTGGAAATAGATTTGCATTGGGAACAGCTATAACAAAAATAAAAATGGAATATAATATAGATGCATTCTGGGCGGGCACAGGTTCTGGCCTGGTTAAGGATTTATTGGACAAAAATAAATGTTCTGCTATCAGAGGCCATGCATGTGAAGCTGAAACATCCCAAAGCATGTATTTAGCTCCTTGGTTAGTTAAAGAAGATGCGCTCGAAAAAGGTAAATTAAGAAAAAATACCAAGTACAGAATTAAAGAGATAGTAAGGGATGGAGGTGCATTCTGGGATTTCCATGAAATTACAGAAAACGGAGCACTTGGAGATGCAACTAAATCAAATATAGAGCTGGGAAAAGAAATTACCGACTTAGTAATTGAAAGATTATCTGAAATGATTGAAAATATAATATTATGATAATAAAGGGACATTTTAAACCTATCTATAAGCGAGCTTCAAAATGTCCCTTGTTATAAAAATAAAGTTTTATAGAATGGACTACTTCCTATCCATAACAAAATATACATTGTAATTGTCTAAGGCAAAAATTTTTCAATTACATAGTTTGAAATATCCATTCCTTTCTTTGTAAGCCGCACATTTCTTCCGCTGTATTCCATTAATAGATTCTTTAACATGCTTTCTGTCTGAGCTTTAAAAGTTTTTTCAAAGCTTATATCAAACTTATTGTTGAATTCATCTAAATTTAAACCTTCCGTTAATCTTAGACTAAGCATAATATATTCAAACATCCGATCCTGCTCACTTAATTTTTCGTGAATTGTTCGTTCATAATTATTTATAAGTCCGTTTTCACAATATGATTTCAAATCTGGAGGATTGCTGTACCTTATACTGTTAATAAATGAATGAGCTGACGGTCCAAAACCTACATATTCCTCCTGCTTCCAGTATTTTAGGTTGTGCCTGCATTCATAACCCATATTGGAAAAATTTGAAATTTCATATTGAAACATATTATTTCTTTCCATAATTTTTCTTCCTGCATAATACATTTCACGCTCTGATTCCTCATCAGGCATTATGATTTTATTTATTTTTTCCATGTTGTACATAGATGTGCCTTTTTCAAGTTTTAGAGAATAAAATGAAATATGCTTCACACCTCTGCTTATTATTTTTGTGATAGCTTCTTCTATGTCACAAACATTCTGACCAGGGATATTGAACATAACATCAGCATTTATGTTTTCAAATCCGCTTTCTAACGCTCTGTTAATAGCACCTAATGCATCTGCGCTGTTATGTATTCTTCCTATTTGTCTTAAAATTTCATCATTCAGCGACTGAATTCCAATGCTAAGCCTATTTATCCCCATGTCCTTATATGCATTAAGGTTCTCCAATGTCAAGGTGTTAGGATTTGCCTCCATGCTAATTTCAGCGCATTTGTCAACTTCTACTGCATCGCGTATGCAGTCAATTATTCTTTTTATATTATCATGTTTAATTATAGTAGGCGTTCCACCTCCAAAGTAAATAGTGTCTGCAACATAGTTGCCTTTCAATTCCTTACTTTGAGTTTTTATTTCGTTAGCTAACGCTTCTATATATTTCTTTTCTGACCCATCATTCCATTTCATAGAGTAAAAATCGCAATAATTACATTTTTGTCTGCAAAATGGAATATGTATATATATTCCTAGTTTTTTCATACTGCCTCATATCATAATTTTTTTGCACCTTTATAAAAATATAAAGGAGCTGTTTCCAGCTCCGATTATATCATTATTTACATGTTTGTTCAATTTTTTTGATATTGATTATTTACTTGTAACAACTTCCTTGTTCAATTCTCCTTCTGAGGAAGCAATAACTACTGAACACGCAGCATCTCCTGTAACGTTAATCATTGTTCTCATCATATCAAGAATTCTGTCTACTCCTGCTATCAACGCAACTCCTTCAATAGGAAGCCCAACAGATTGAAGAACCATGCCAAGCATTATCATGCCTGCTCCTGGAACTCCGGCTGTTCCTATTGACGCAAGTGTGGCTGTTAAAATTATTGTAAGCTGAGCGCTGATTGACAAATCAAGTCCATAAATGTTTGCTATAAAAATTGCACATATACCTTGGTATATAGCCGTTCCATCCATATTAATTGTAGCTCCCAAAGGCAAAACAAAGCTTGATATTGACTTTGAAACACCCAAGTTTTCTTCCACAGACTTCATCGTAATTGGAAGTGTTCCTGAACTGCTTGCAGTTGAATAAGAAAACATCATCGCAGGAGCAGCTCCCTTGAAAAATTTCAAAGGACTGATCTTTGCAAAAATACTTACCAACGATGAATATGTAAGCAACGCATGCAAAGCACACCCAATATACACAGCAATAATCAGTTTAAGCAGCGGAAGTAGTACCGCAGGCCCGTTTTCAGCAACTACGGGAGTAATAAGCGCAAAAACACCTATAGGAGCAAACTCCATTATTTTGCCAATTATTTTATACATTACTTCAGCAAATGCATCAAAGAAATTAAATAAAACTTTACCTTTTTCACCAATACCTATAATTCCAGCACCAATAATCAATGCAAATGCTATAATTTGAAGCATCTTTCCTTCTACTAAAGCCTTTAAAGGATTGGAAGGAATAATGTTCAATAATGTTTCAATAACGCTTGGAGCTGCAGTAATTTCAAATTCAAGATCTGCCGGTATGCTAAAATCTCCGCCTACGTTCGAAATATTTGCTAAAATAAGTCCGATTGTAACAGCAAACGCGGTGGTTAACATATAAAATGCAACAGTCTTTCCGCCTATTCTACCAAGTTTTCTGACATCATCCATGCTGCATGCACCGACTACAAGTGAAGAAAACACCAGCGGTACTATTGAAAGTTTAATAAGATTTAAAAATAATGTACCGAAAGGCTTGATGTATGAATTAGCGATTTCGGGATTTGATTGAAAAATAATTCCTGCAAGTATACCCAAAGCCAAGCCAATGAAAATCTTGGTTGTTAACTGCATTTTTTTCATTCTAATTTCCTCCTTTTAATAAAATATATTTATATTATACATTAGTTTCTTCATTTTGTCTCTCTGTATTTTTAACAAGTACATGTTTTTTTCTTTGTATTACATATATATACCACACTTAATATTAAATGCGTTATACTTTAATTAAATTCCATTTACCAGTAATGAATTTTCTCTAATTCTCCTAATTCTATTAAAAAAAGCTACCTGTGATGGCAGCTAAGACATTTCATTACATGCATACATTATAACTGAAGCGGTAGCAATTCCTGCGGTTTCTGTTCTCAGTATTCTTTTTCCAAGAGTAACTATATGCGCACCTGCTTCCTTGAACATTTCTATTTCCTTAATATCAAATCCCCCTTCCGGGCCTATTATTATGTAATAATTTTCTTTAGGCACAGACAATACATCCTTCAATAGTTTCATGTCTTCAAGCTCATATGGAACAATTATCTCAGCATTTTCTTCTTTTAACCTTTCAATCAGCTCCTTGACATTAACTATATCTTCTACTGTAGGAATTATATTGCGCTTGCTCTGCTTAGAAGACTCTTTAGCAATTTTTCGCCATCTTTCAAGCTTTTTTTGTTCTCTATCTTTGTCATTAAGCTTTACAACTGTCCTTTCTGTCATCAAAGGTATGAAACCTTTTACTCCCAGTTCAACATTCTGCTGAATAATATCTTCCATTTTGGTTTGCTTTGGTATCCCCTGGCACAAAGTAACATTGATTTTTGTTTCATTATTTGTTTCTTTTTCTTCTATAATTTCACAAATTATGTTTTCCTTATTAATTTCAATTATTTCCGCATTATACTCACTGCTTTCAGTAACTATGGATATATTATCCCCCTCTTTTGCACGAAGTATGGTTTTTAAATGTCTAGCATCTCCTCCTGTTACTTTGACAGTATTATTTTTTATATTATCATCAGCACAAAAATATCTGAACATATTTACCTCGCTATTTTAGTTGAGCTGTTACACAGACCCATTCTTCACTATCATTAATCTCTAGTATTTCAAATCCTAAAGATTTAAAGTTTTCTACAACATCATCAACGTATTTTTTTATTATACCAGAGGCTATTACAAGACCTCCATTTTTCAAAAATTTCGGGAATGTAGCACTCATACCCATTATAATCTGGGCAATAATATTTATTTCCAGAATATCATACTTGTTATATCCTATTGAATCCTGCAAATTTTTATCATCGGTTACATCTCCGCAAAAAACACTTAACCTGTCTTCATAAATGTTATTTAGTTCAGCATTTTCTTTAGCAATTCTGACTGCATTTTCATCTATATCCACACCTGTTGCCTTAACAGCTCCAAGCAGTAAAGATGCTATAGAAAGTATTCCGCTTCCGCACCCCATATCTAGCACCTCATCACCAGCATTAAGATGTTTAATTATCTGTTCAATACAAAGCCTTGTAGTATGATGCTGACCTGTCCCAAAGCTCATGCCAGGATCAATATTAAGAATAATTTTTCCTTCTGCAGAGTTCTCAAGTTCTTCCCATGAAGGTTTTATAATTATTTTATTTGAAACAGAAAAAGGTTTAAAATACTTTTTCCAGTTGTTTGCCCAGTCTTCATCATTTAAAATTCTCGTAGATATTTCCAGTCTGCCCATATCGATTTCATTGTTTTCTTTCTTTAAATCTTCAATGTATTTCTCTACTTTCCTAAAAAGCTCCATTCCCTGACTATTATCTGCTAAATATATCTTTATGCAGCTTTCACAATTTTTCATTCCTGCAAGTTCTTCATCATAATAGTCCCAATTTAATGTATCACTATTTAAAAAATCTTCAAAAACTCCTGCATCCTCTATAACTGCATCATTTATTCCAAATTTCAGCAAAGCTCCGTTTATTATTTCTATTCCATTTGTTGTCGTATATATAGAAACCTCAGCCCAGTTCATTATTCCTCCCAAATAAACAAAATTTTACAGTACTATTTATTATAATCTAATACTGCTATTTTATCAATGAAAAAGCACCGTTTAACGGATACAGTGCCTTTACAATTACTTATGTGTCAATATTCATATTCTAATTTATTTCTCAACAATTTGTATTTCATGTGAAATAGGAACAGCTTTTTCAAGCATAGCTGCCACACCACAATACTTTTCAAGTGAAAGCTTAACAGCCCTTTCTAGTTTGTTATATTCAAGATTAGTTCCTATAAATTTATAAATAATCTTAATATAATTATATATTTTCGGATCTTCATCTCTGGATTCAGCCTCAATTTCAACCTGAACATCCTTAACATCGAGTCTCATTTTTTTAACAATAGTCATTATATCAATTCCTGAACAGCCAATAAGGCCTGCTAATAATAGTGATTTTGGACTGGGACCTAGATCATTTCCCCCATTTTCAATAACTGTATCTGTTATTAAAGTGTGACCATCTATCTGCATTTCAAAAGCCATGTTTCCTTTTAAATTAGCATTTATTTTCGTCTTTTTCATATAAATCTCCTAAATTTTGTAATTGTCTCAATTATATAGCACTAAATTTGTTTTTTCAAACTAAATTTCTTAATTCTCTAAATGAAATATCTACCTCATTTAAAATATGCATTAGCCTTTGCTTTTTATATTTTGATGTATAATGCTAAGAACCGTATGAAGCTGATCAGCGGGTATCTGCCCCGGAGCTGATGTTTCACCTACAGCTCCAAATGTAAATGCAGAACCAAAAATTTCTCCAGCCAGTCTGCTCATCATTCCCATGGTTCCCATTGACATAGTTATTATGGGTCGATTTGTATATTTTTCTTTCATTTCGTATGTAGCAGACATCAATATTAACAAATCCTCTATATTTTGAGGCATTACAGCAATTTTTAATATATCAGCACCAGCATCCTGCATTTTGCACATTCGTGAAATTATATCTTTCTTATCTGGTGTCTTGTGAAAATCATGGTTTGAAGCAACCACAAGTACATTGCAGGAATGAATATTATTTATAATTCTTTCTGCCCCTTTATCTCCCAAAAAAATTTCCACATCTATAATATCTGCATCACCTGTTTCAGCCACTGCTTTATTTAGTGCGCAGTAATCCTCATAAGATATTTCTTTGTTACCGCCTTCTTTTTTCGTCCTATATGTAAAAAGTACAATTTTATCTGGTATCAAATTTCTAACTTTTTTTAACACTTCTGTTACTTTTTCAAAACTCAAAACATCGTCAAAAAAATCAGCTCTCCATTCAACAGCATCATACTTTAAGCCTTTAAATCTCTTTACCTTTTGAATTATTTCCGCTTCTGTACTTTCAACCAATGGTATTATTATTTTAGGCATTCCTTCACCTATTTTAATGCCTCTAATTTCAATGTTTTTCAATAAGTCCATCTCCTTTTACAATGAAGTCTAGTTATCTCTATTTGTCACTTTCATGACATCCTAATGAAATTTTCACCAAAGATATGATATAAATATTCTTTTCTATCTATTATAATTCTGTTTACCTATAGAAACAATTCTTAATTTACCAATTACTAAATTTTTGTATAAACAAGTGTCGCCTATTGCAACTGCGACACTTGTTTACCAATAAGTTCTTTTAAACATGTGAAACATAAAGCAAAATATTTATATCTGCTTTATGTTTCATTCAAACAATTTATTAGTTTTTACATGATTAATGCTTTATACTATTGGCATTAGTGCCCAAGATATGCATTCAACAGTTCTTCTCCTACCTGCTCCTTTATACTTTCGTATACAGATTGTACAGCCTCTTGCATTGCAGTAAATACATCAGCATTGATTTCAATTATTTCAGCGCCGTTCGATTCTATTATACTTACTCTGTCAGAAACACGAGAATCTGCTTGTTCACGTGCATATGATTTCGCATTTAATGCAGCTTCGTCCAATATAGCTTTTTCAGCATCACTAAGTCCACTATATAAGTCGCTGCTTGTTATTAGTGAAAGAAGGTGCGGTATATGGTTTGTTTTTATTACATATTTCTGCTGTTCATAGAATTTAGAAGAAACAATAACTTCATATGGGTTTTCCTGTGCATCTATCGTTCCCTGCTGCAATCCTATGTAAACTTCTGCAAATGCCATAGGTGTTGGGTTCGCTCCAAGTGCTTTCCAATAAGCTATATGGTTTGCATTTTCCATTGTTCTGATCTTTTGTCCTTTAAAATCATCGATAGTCTCTATCTTCTTATTTGTTGACATTACTCTAAATCCTTGATCCGCATATGCCATAAGATGATACCCGGCATCTTTATAAACATTATTTATAGTTTTCATAAAACTTTCATTATCAACTGCTTTTCTAACTTCTTCTATTGTAGCATATGCATTTGGTACATCAAATACAGCAAGCTTAGGCATGAAATTAACCTGAGGTGCAGTTGTCTGGACTACAAACTGTATGTTGCCGCCTTTAATGCTTTCAAGCATTTCTCTGTCTCCGCCCAGAGTTCCGTTTGAATAAACCTGAATTTTCATTTTTCCACCACTGAGCGCTCCAACTTCTTCTGCAAATTTTTCGGCATATTTCTGCGTTACAGTATCCTCAGGGCTGTCAGTTCCTAGTGACCAAGAATATTCTCCTATATCTGAGGATGGTGTAGGTGTTTCATTTTCTGGTTCAACAGGGTTATCTTCTGTAGTCTGTTGACTGCATGCCGTCATTGTAAAAATCATAGCTAGTATCATAAGAATACTTAAAAATTTTTTCATATCTTTCACTTTATACATCCACCTTTCAATTATTTTATATAATTCTGATTTTTAAATAATCAGAAATTTATATCTCTATTATTTATTTCATTAATCTTCATTAATTTTAAGAAACAATCAAAAGACTTATTTCTGGAATAAATGTTATAAATAATAATGCTACTAAAAATATAATAATAAGCGGTATTGCTTCTTTTGCAATGTCAAGTACAGATACGCCTGTAAGCGACCCTGCAACAAACAAGTTTACGCCAACAGGAGGTGTGACAAAACCAATTGCAAGATTCACAACCATGACAACGCCAAAATGTATAGGATTCATATCAATGGCCTTAATAATAGGCATAAAAATAGGTGACAGTATCAATATAGCTGGCGTTGTATCCATAACCATTCCCACAAACAGCAGGAACACATTTATTATAAGAAGTATTGCCACTTTACCAGAAAATGTAGACATTATAGTTTCCGCAACTGTCTGAGGAACCTGAAGCAATGTTAATACTCTTGAAAATGCAATTGCTGCCGAGATTATAAACAATAACGGTGCATATGTTCTTACAGCTTCTATAAATATCTTCCATAAATCTTTCAACTCTAAAGATTTATATACAAACAAGCTTATTATAAGAGCGTATATTACAGAAAATACTGCAGCCTCAGTAGGAGATGCAATACCGCTGTAAATACTTCCTAGTATAATTACAGGTGTAAGCAAAGCCCATGAACTATCTTTTATTACCTCTATGAATCCTTTGTCCCTTAATACCTTCACACTTGCATTTATTTTTTCCTTATCCTCGCCATTTTTCCTGCAATAATAATACGCATAACCCATTAAAAGGGAGCCTATCAAAAGTCCTGGAACAATTCCTGCAACAAACAGTTCTCCAACAGATGTTCCTGTGCTCATTCCATAAATTATAAATGGAATGCTCGGTGGTATTATTACTCCGAGTCCTCCGGAAACTGCAACCAGTGCCGTAGTAAAAACTTTGTCATATCCCATATTAATAAGTATTGGTATTGTCATGCTTCCAACTGCTGCAACAGTTGCCGGAGCAGATCCCGAAATAGCTCCATAGAAAAGACATGTTATTACAACCGCACATGGCATTCCGGCTGTCTTATCCCCTATAAAAAATGAGAATACATTAAACAGCTTCTTTGATACTCCTCCTCTTGCCATAAGAATACCAGACAATATAAACATTGGAACTGCTAACAGAGGAAAGCTATCCATACCTGCAAACATCGCTCTTATTATATACTGTGCATTTGCCGGAAATGAGCTGTTAAAGAGAGAAGGTACTATTGATACTATACCTAAAGTAGTGGATATAGGAATTGCCAAAGCCAAAAATACAAAGAATAATCCAAATAAAATTCCAGCTGACATAATTTCTCCTTTCTAGTAAACTTAATCTGTTTTAACTGTTAATTCTTTAATAAGCCCTTCTGCAACTCTTGCTGCAGTTAATATAAAACCTACAATAGGAGCAGATTGAATAAGATGCATAGGTAATCTCATTGCCGGGCTTAACTGTCCGCTATCAATGGAAGCAAGCAGAAATTTATATCCAAATGGAACCATATATATAAAAAAAACAAGCGCTACCAATTTTTCAAATATACTTATGATCTTTCTAACTGGATTTGGCAATAGACTTAATACCTGCTCAATCTTTATTACTATACCTTTTTTATAGCAAAAACTTATACTAAGAAATCCAGACCATATAAACATATAACGTGTTATTTCCTCAGACCATGTTAATGAATAACTAAATACATACCTAGCTATTACCTGAATACTCATTACAATAGTCATAAATATGAGCAATACTACAAGAGCAACTTCCTCAATATGATCATCAATCCATTTAATAAAAGACATGTTACACCTCCCTACTTTATTAACCGGAGCAGCTGACATAGCCTGTTTAAAAGGCCATGGCAGCATCAGTAATACTAATTAATGTCCAAGTATTTCTTTTTTCACCAGTTCAATTGGCATATTTTTTCCTGTCCAGATTTTAAATGCAATAGCTCCCTGCCATATCATCATCATTAGTCCGTTCATATATCTACAGCCTGCCTCTTCTGCCATTTTAAGAAATTTTGTTTTATCTGGATCATAAACTATATCAGCAACAAATAGGTTTTTAGGAAATGCATCTGGTGAAGATACTATTGCTTTATCTATTGTAGGCTTCATGCCAAGCGATGTGCAGTTTACCAATATTGTTGCATCTTGAATCTCTTCTCTAAGGACTTCCTCGCTTAACTTAATTGCTCTGCCTTTGCATTCTGGAATATTGATATTAATGTTTTCTATTATTTCTTCTGCTGAGCTTAACGTCCTATTGAATATAACAATCTCAGCAGCTCCTTCATATGCAAGCTGTGTTGCAACTGCCCTCGCAGCACCTCCTGCTCCTGCCAGCACTATTTTTTTTCCTTTATATTCTACATCATTTTCTTCCAGAGCTTTGACAAATCCTCTTCCGTCAGTATTATATCCTGTAAGCTTTACACCATCATTTTTTACTGTATTTACAGAACCTATTATTTTTGCATCTTCAGAAATATCATCCAAGTATTTCAAAACACTTTTTTTGTGAGGCATAGTAACATTGCATCCTTCTGCGTTTAGGATTCTCATAGCATCAAGCCCTTCCTTTATATAACCGTCATGAATTTCAAAAGCCATATAAACGTAATCCAATCCAAGCTCCTCAAAAGCTGTATTATGCATATGAGGTGATTTACTATGTTTTAGCGGATATCCAAGTAATCCTACCAATGTGCTTGTTCCTTGTATTCTATTGGACATTTAATCAACTCCTTCAATTAATTTTATTAATTACATTCTATTCTAACTAAATCAAAGATTTATGATAAGATTTTATAGCTTCTCCTGACATAAGTCTTCCATCAATAACATTTTCTTTCGGTTTATATATGTCATTGATATTCCATAGTCCATCTGTAGGCACAGGAATATTTTCCATCGGAACATCAAGTAGATAAGGCTCGTTGGATTCAAGAGCTTCTCTGAGTCCTTCCTTAAATTCATCAGCTGACATAATCTTTTTCGCTTTTACTCCATAAGCTTTTGCAACTTCTGCCCATTCAGGATTATATTTTGAGCCGTCTGGAGTACAGAATGTGGTTCCAAACGAATGATTGAATGCGCTTCCTTCTAATCCTGCAATCGTGCCAAACGCAAAGTTATTCATTACTATCCATACGACAGGTATGTTTTGCTCTACCGCAGTTGCCAACACGGAAGGGTTCGTTCCAAACCCTCCGTCCCCGATAAGCGTCATTACCTTTTTATCGGGTGATGCAAGCTTTGCTCCAAGTATAGCGGCAGACCCGAATCCCATAGTTGCCATCCCCCCGGGGTGGAAAATTGTATTAGGCTTTGTTATATCAAACTGCTGCCCTACTCCGTTTTTATTCCAGCCCACATCTGTAAATATAAGACCGTCATCCGGAAACACCTCTCTTACATCCTTTAGTATTCTCTGTGGTGTCATCGGATATCTTCCGTCAAGTGATATTTCCAAATTAGATTTTTTGAAATCAGATTTATATTTTTTGATTTCTTCCCTAATTTCTGGCCTATCTTTCCCTTCCGGTTTGAGTTTTTTTGCTGCTTCAAATATAGCTTTAAATGCCTGCTTAGGATCTGCAACTGCACCTATTTCCACAGGATAGTTTCTTCCTATTTCAGCCTCATCCATATCTATTTGTATAAATTTAGATTTACTGCTAAATGTTATGCCATCATACCATGAACTGCTGTCTGCTTCCGTAAGCCTCGTTCCCACTGCTAAAATAACATCTGCTCCTGATGATTTTCCATTAACAAAATCCGTTCCCCAAAAGCCTGTCATTCCTATAAGCAAAGGATGCGTGTCAGATATGCCTCCCTGACCCATCAAAGTCCTTGTTACAGGTATATCAAGAAAATCAGCCAGTTCCACCAATTCTTTGGAAGAATCATAATACACAGCCTGACCACCTATATGAATAAGAGGATTTTTTGCTTCTATCAGCATCCTTGCTATTTCTTCTGCAGCTTCTTTCGCAAGTGATGGCTTGACAGTATACTTTGAATCCTTATATGTTCTTTGAAAACATATTTCATCAATTTCTCTCGAAAACATATCCATTGGTACAGATATAAGTACAGGTCCGGGTCTTCCCGATTCAGCAAGCCGAAATGCCTTGTCAAGTATTTCTGGCATAAGTTCAGGAGTATCTAATCTCCATGCCCTTTTAACAAAAGGTTTATATATATCATACTGTGATCCATCACAGTGCATGTTAATTTCCTGGTGCGGGTGCTTTCCGTAATAATAACTGGGGACATCACCTGCAATGACAACGAGAGGTATAGAATCCAACGCAGCATTAGCAACTCCTGTAACAGCATTAGTAAGTCCTGGCCCTAAATGAGTCATTACAACAGCTGCTTTTTTTGTCACTCTTGCGTACCCATCAGCTGCTGTTGCAGCTATCTGCTCATGCCTAACTGATATGAATTTTATTTTTTCACTTTGTTTTAATGCATCCAACATTGCTATGATTGTATGACCACAAAGTCCAAATATATATTTTACATCTCTTCTTTCAAGATAATTTACTATTTGATACGATAATAATTTTTTCAATGTCTTACCTCCTGAAATTTACACTATACAGCCTGCCAAAGAGTGAATTTCCAAATAATTTTTTGCAGTTTGCAAGCAACGTCTGGCATGTTCCGCATACCCTAATTCTTTAACCCTTTCAATGTTAGGAAGCTCAATAGCATAGACCAGCTCTGGACACCTTTCAAGTATTGCAGCTATATTTATTTCACCTTCTCCAACATAAAATCTTGCGTCTCTCCCTGTGTATATTAATCCTTCTTTATCTTTTGGTATTTCCGCAGGGCCATCACATATATGAACAAAATGGAACCATTCCTTAGGAATATCATCAAGCTCTTCGAGCTTAACACGAGAGCGATTAAAGTGTAAAGTATCAATCATTATTCCTGTATTATCTCTGTTAACTGTTTTCAAAACTTCTAATGCAGTCTGTAAGTCGTTAACGTTTGCCCAAGTAACAAACTCCAAATCTACTTTGAGCCCATACTTTTTAGCTAGATCTGCAAGTTTTGCAAATTGATTAATGTAAAACTCTTTATTTGATGTCCATATACTACTCAATACATGCTTAGCGCCAAGTTCCGCAGAGACCTCAAATGCTGGCTCATATTGTGATACATCAATATCATCAGCTATTTTTGCAAGCTCTATATCATTAACCTTTATCCCAGTAATCCTTAAAGCTTCTTTTGTTTGTTTAAGCATCTTCTTATTATTTGCTAAATTATAATTTGGTTCGTTTTTTAATCCCATATATATTGAGCGTATACCTATATAGTCGTATCCTGCCATGGAAGCTATATAAGCCATTTCAGGCGGTGCACATCCTAAGACAGTCAAGTGAGCAAGTGAAAATTTTCTTCTCATATTTCTCCTCCTTGATAAAAGTTTTATAAACCTAATTATATTATTCATAATTCGTACTAAGATTTATGATCTTTGCTTCTTAGCACAAATTGATAATAACTAATTACATTTCCATTTTAGGATCATAAAATTTTCCGAACAGTTCCTCATCAGAAGGTCTATCTTCTGAAATAGGTCTCGACACCCATGTTGTATTCATATAGTGTCTCAATGCAATATTTTCTGATACTATGTTGCCTCCCCATGTGCCGCATCCCATTGATGAAGTCATAGGCATCCCATTATTAAATGCACCGGCATTTGCTTTTGACTGTGGCTGCCTTACCATTATTCTGCTGACAGGTGCAGCAAGACCAAGTCTCAATATATGGTCGTCATTGAATGAATAAATACCGCAGGAATGACCCTTGCCACCAATCTCATAGATTCCCCTCATAGCATTGAGCGCATTTTCAAATTCACCTTCATACTTAAACACTGCAAGTAATGTTGTCAACTTCTCTCTACAAAAATAATGTTTAGAACCTATTCCGTCTCCAATTACCATTATAAATTTTTTGTCTGTCGGAATTGTAAAACCTGCTGCCTTGGCAAGCTTCTGAGGAGCAATTGCCACTGTATCTGCAAGTCTATGAAATTCATTATCCCACATAACTTTACGAAGCATTTCCCTTTCTTTTTCGTTTGCCAGATAACCTCCTTCATTTTGGAGCTGTTCAATCATAGAATCATAAACGCATTCATGAATTACAAGATTTCCATCTGCAGAACATCCCGAACCGTAATCCGAAGTTTTACTCAGCATAGTGTTATGTGCGGCTTCATCAACATTAGTTGTTTCATCAAAAATCATTGTTGCATTTCCTGCGCCAGAACCATATGCAGGTGTTCCTGAACTGTAAGCAGCCTTAACCATAGGTCTGCCTCCAGTTGCTATAACCAAATCAGATCTCGACATAAGTTCCTGCGTCATTGCAACGCTTGGATTCGTTACACACTGAAGTATATCTGCAGGAGCACCTTCTTTTTCAAGTGCTTCTCTCATAATTCTAACTGTTTCAAAAGTGGTTTCCTTTGATCTTGGATGCGGTGAAAATATAATCACATCCCTAGCTTTTATTCCATAAATTGCTTGTCCTGCAGGGGTTAAATCAGGATTTGTAGTTGGTATGAGCGAACCTATAATTCCTACTGGCTTTGCAATTTTCATAATTCCTTTTTCAGGCATTTCTTCTATTATTCCTACACTTTTTGCCCTAAGTGCATCTCTAAGAACGCCTCTGATTTTAAATCGTTTTCCCTGTCTAGATATGGGATCACCCAATCTACTTTCCTTAATTCCCATATCAACAAGCTTTAAAAAAGTTTTTTTGTTAGCAACAGACCAAGCAACTGCCTGACATAATCGATCAACCCTCTCCTGATCATACTCAGCAATTATCTTAGCTGCCTTTTTTGCTTTTGCAAATAAGTCATCAAGCTCATTAATTTGCTCCTGCGTAATTTCCTTAGCCATTATCATATCTCCTTTATAAATACTGCGTATTATATTTAGTAGTTATCATAATTAAATTATATTTATTTGAATTATATTTGTCCAATACTTATATTAAATTAAAATCATAGAGACATTCTATGACTAATATGATATAATGAATAAGCAGGTAATAAACCTCAAATGTATCTATTGTATCAGCGTTAAGTGAACTAATCAGCAGTTTTCACTTATAAAATAATATAAAATTTACTTTGGAGGGCATTCATGACATTACAGCAGTTAGAATATTTTCGCGTCCTTGCTAAAGTTCAGCATTTCACCAAAGCATCAGAAATATTATTGATTTCTCAACCCAGTTTAAGCTACTCTATTTCTAATCTTGAAAAAGAGCTTGGTGTTCCCTTGTTTGAAAAGGAAGGTAAAAGAACATCATTAAGCAATTATGGAAAACATTTTCTTTCTTATGTTGAAAAGTCTCTTGATCTGCTGGATGAAGGCAAAAAATCTCTTGAACTCCTTGCAAATCCAGATGCCATAAAAATAAATCTCGGATTTATATACAGCATAAGCTCTAATTTTATACCTCAGATGATTAACAAATTTTATTACGATACTTCTAAAAAAAATATTAAATTTAATTTTGTTCAAAATCTAAGTGACTATCTCATCAGAGATTTAAAAACAGGAAAAATTGATTTGCTCATCAGTGCAAAGACTGATAAGGATTTATTATGCATTCCCATATTTAAACAAAAACTTATTTTAATAGCACCAAAAAATCACCCATTCACAAAACGAGATAGTATTTCTATAGAAGATTTGAATGATGTGCCTTTTGTCTTGCTTAATAAAAACAGTGCACTTAGGCAAATGTGTGATGAATTGTTTGAAAATATGAATATCAACCCAAATGTAGTATTTGAAGCGGAAGAATGCAATGCTGTAATATCATTTGTTTCACTTAATTTTGGTGTTTCTATCATACCAGAAGGACTTTCAAAAGTTGATACAATATCAACAGTTAACATAAGTAATGACGCATTAACCAGAACAATATTTATGTGCCGAAACAAGGAAAAGAAAATGGATTCAGCACTGAAGGAAGTCTATGACTTCATAAAAAACAATTACTCAATAGATTGACATCATTTTTATAAATAATACATAGAAATATTCTATCAGTCCAATACAATAATTGTATTGGACTTTATTATTTAAAATATATATTATATAAATAAAATAAATAGCAAATTAATTATTAATATATAAGGAGGCAAAATATGGATTTACCTAAGAAAGTAGTACTTTGTGAAGTCGGCCCTAGAGACGGCTTGCAAAATGAAATAAAAACACTTAATGTTGATGAAAAAATAAACCTAATCAATTCTATATCAGAGTCTGGCTTCAAAGTTATTGAAGTTGGTTCTTTCATGCATCCTAAAGCTGTTCCTCAAATGGCAACTACAGATGAAGTTTTCAAAAAAATCAAAAAGCTTGACGGAGTTGAGTATAGGGCCCTTATAGCTAACATAAAAGGACTAGAGAGGGCTGTTTGCTGCGGAGCTAAAAAAGTAAAACTCAACGTTTCTGCAAGTAAAGCGCATAATCTTGTAAACCTAAACAGAACTCCGGAAGAATCTGTTGCAAGCTTTAAGGAAATAGTTACTGTTGCACTATCCAATAATATAAGTGTATCCGGATCAATATCAATGCCATTTGGCTCACCATGGGAGCATGAAATTCCAATATCAGATGTAAAAAAAATTGTAAATGCATACCTAAACGAAGGTATCACTGAAATATCACTTTCCGATACATCTGGAATGGCAGTTCCGAACCAGGTATACAACTTTTGTGTCGATATGAAAACTGATTTCCCTGCTGTAAAGTGGATACTCCATTTTCATAATACAAGAGGAATGGGAATTGCTAATATTTTTGCCGGAATGCAGGCCGGGATTACATGGTTTGATACTTCATTTGCAGGTGTAGGAGGATGTCCTTTTGTCCCTGGCGCTTCAGGAAACGTATCAACTGAAGATGTACTGCATATGCTTAACGAAATGAATATAGAAACCGGTATCAATCTAGACAAGGTTATCAATACATCCAAACACCTTATTAATATTCTTAAGCACACTACAGATTCATATATCCTCAAAGCCGGAAAATCAAAAGATTTAATTAGAAAACTTTCGTCAGTTCAAGAAAGTAAGCAATAAATATAATAGCATTTTCTAAATCTAGAGAATCTGCCCTTTGACAGATTCTCAGTATTATAGTTATTCTATTTAATCTTTAATCTCTTCACTATTTAATCTGTCTAATATTTCAGCCAAATTCAATTCATAATTCGCAGCAATAACTTCAACAGTATCAAATAAATTATTGCAAAGCAGGCATTTTCCAGTAATCTTGTCATATTCATGAAAAATTTTTTCTGTTTTTGGATACTTTTCAACTATATCCAACGTTGTCATATCTTTGGTAATCATTTATACAACCTCCTAGTAATTTTATTTTCCTTCATCAATCATAATAATTGCATTAGCTGGACATAAGTTATAGCACATTCCACATCCATTGCATTTGTCTGAATCAATAATAACCTTCCCTTCAAATTTCAGTGCCTTACATCTTGTCCTGAAGCACATCCTGCATATTTTACATTTTTCCGTATTTATCTTATATTTCATAATAATCTCCACTTTGGTATCTGACATTTAACTGTATCCTATTTATATGTTTATTTCACCTGAAGCAAGGATAACGGCCGAGCCTCCTACTCTTATCTTTTCATTCCCATTTTCCAATATTAACTGAGTAACTATTTTTGAAGGTCTTTCAAGCTTTTCTCCTTGAACAATGTTATTTAAACTATCTAATCTGATGATACCATAATCATATAAATAATAGGTCAATGCCCCATTTGATGTACCGGTTGCAGCTTCTTCATCTATTCCATACAATGGTGCAAAATTTCTTGAATGAATTTTTCCATCACCAGAGTTAACTGTAAACGCATGGACTCCGACCACTTTATGCTTTTCAGACAACGCGGTAAGAGATTCCAAATCAGGATTAATCTTTTCAAGTTCATTTTCATTTTTTACAGGCAGCATAATATCTATTAGTCCTGTAGATACCTTTTTAGGAATCAATTCAATATCAGAATATCTACTACATATTCCCTGTGCCCTTGAATCAAGTCCCATAACGCTGTAAAGCTCATTTATATCTTCTTCGGAGAAAATTGTATCAAATATTTTAGGATATGCCATATCCATCAATATTAAGTCGTTATCTGCCATAATTTCCAATTCCCCTGCCAAAGTTATATTTATATATTTACCCGGCTTGATCATTCCTTGATTGAGTAATGCATGAAAGGAAGCTATTGTAGCATGACCGCATAAATCAACTTCCGATACAGGCGTAAAATACCTTATATTAAATGTTTCATTTCCCAATTTTTTAATAAATGCCGTTTCTGAATATCTAAGTTCCGCCGCTGTCTTAATCATAATTTCATCTGAAGGAAAATCCGCTCCATCCGGAAACATCACAATTCCTGCAGGATTTCCCCCGAACAGCCTGTCTGTAAATGCATCAACAATACTAAATTTCATTTAAATCATCCTTTCCGCATAGATAATCTTAAAATATTGTGTAGTCAATAATTTTATTATACCATGATTTAATATTTGTTTCACCATTATTTTCCTCACAAACTTTTATGTCAGTAATATTTAAAATAAAAAAATCCTATCATTATAATATAGGATTACTTTTATTTACTAAAATCAAATGCACCGTGAGGGATTCGAACCCACGACCTTTCGGTTCGTAGCCGAACACTCTATCCAACTGAGCTAACGGTGCAAGATATTTTGGAGGCGCCATCCAGATTTGAACTGGAGATCTAGGTGTTGCAGACCTGTGCCTTACCACTTGGCTATAGCGCCTTGATATTAAGTTTTTGGGGTGAATAGTGGGATTCGAACCCACGACCTCCAGAGCCACAATCTGGCGCCCTAACCAACTAGGCCATATCCACCAAAATATAATTTGGAGCGGGTGAAGGGAATCGGACCCTCGCGACCAGCTTGGAAGGCTGGGGCTCTACCATTGAGCTACACCCGCAAAATAAATTTATATTGGAGCGGAAGACGAGATTCGAACTCGCGACCCTCGCCTTG
>JAHDLA010000010.1 GCA_018436705.1 Sedimentibacter sp. | reverse complement strand
TTTGACTGTTTTCTGAGTTTTTATTGGAATTTCAATGATTTTATAAGTTTTACCTAAAATACCATTTATCAATTTATAATAAAATATTTTAATTCATAAATATGAAAACCCGCTAAAATAGCGGGTTTGTCATTAATCTGAATGGGACTGAGTCAGTCCCATTTTTTTATGTATGTTATAAATTTTTTTCATCAACTTCATTTTTATTAACCACTTTTTCTTTCAATTCTTTGAAGTGATTTGCCCGCTTCGAATCGCTTTCTATTTCCCAATGAATAATTAATGTTAATGCTGCTCTTAAAATTACTATGGAAGCAAGAATGATTAGTTCATCAATTGTTCTGATAACTAAAGTTTTTAAAATCTCAGCACCCAGTTTAAATTCCAGTGCCATTGCCAGAGCCTGCGAAAATTCAATTTTAATAGTTTCATCAGTGAATTTAAAAAACCTAAGAGCATACCTTCCGAATGCCTTTAAAGCAGAGTAAATTATTATAAATACACCTATTAATTCCAAAATATGCGCAATATTAGGCACAAGAATAGTAATCAAATGTTCTAGCATAGTACCTCCAAGTATATATAATGAAAACATTTACTAGTATTATATATAATTTGTCTCGTTATGTCAAACATGTGAGCATGCTTTAATTGGTAAAAAGTGCTAATTAATATTGCGATTTTAAGACATAATGTGCGTCACAATATATATATATAAGTAAGGGGTGAAGTATATGATTATTTATATAAGAAAGAAAAGTATTGGTATAGCTTTGTTTTGTGCGGTGCTTTTATTTGCGGGCATGTTTGTTTATGAGGCGATGTTTAATTTTTCTATAACAGTTTCTACTGAAATAACCAATTGGGGACTGAGTTTCAGGGAAAATGGAAAGGCTCCCATAGGCAATGCCACCGCAAGGGCACTAAAAGAATACAATGCTTATTACGTGGGGAATGATGACGAAAAGGTAATATATCTTACTTTTGATGCGGGTTTTGAGAACGGATTTACTGAAAAGATACTTGATACATTAAAAAAACATGATGTTAAGGCAGCATTTTTTCTTGTAGGCCATTATATGGAGGAAGAACCGCTGTTGGTTAAGAGAATGGTTAATGAAGGGCATATTGTAGCAAATCATACATACCATCATCCGGACATGTCAAAGATATCAGATGTGGAATCATTTAAAAAAGAACTTATATCTCTTGAAGAGATATTTAAGCAGATAACTGGTACTGAAATGTCTAAATATTATAGGCCCCCTCAGGGTAAATTTAATGAAAGCAATCTAATGATGGCAAATGAATTGGGATATAAAACAATTTTCTGGAGTCTTGCTTATGTTGATTGGTATGCAGATAAACAGCCAACAAAAGAACAGGCGTACAGCAAGCTTATACCAAGAATTCATCCGGGTGCCGTATTACTTTTGCATAGTACCTCAAAAACAAATTCAGAAATTTTGGATGAACTTCTGACAAAATACAAGGAAGAAGGATATATATTTAAGACTTTGGATGATTTAACAGAAAATAATTAATAAAAATAATGAATTACAAAAAATTAATAATTTATAAAGATGTGCAATAAAATAGAGCGTTTGAATGATTATGCAAAAGCGCGCTTATAACTATTGGTAGAAAGTGTGTAAAATTCTTAATATGTGAGCAAATTAACATATGCCGTAAAAAAAACAAAATAAATATTCATTAGTAATCATTTTTTTATGAGAAAAAACCGTTATATCATTTAGAATATAACGGTTGTAAGCGATTTTAGTATTGATTAAAAAGTTTAATTATGATAAAATTATAACATTATAATTGTTAAAAAATATACAATTATAAAATATTGCTCGCGGGAGGGACTTGATGATTGATAATTCTGTTGAAGACAGAAATAATGAAGAAGAATTTGAGTCTGATTTCATTTCCGAGGAAAATGATGCTTTCGAAGATGCCCCTGATGATAAAGTAGCTGAATTGGCAATTTTAATCAGGGATAAATCATATGAAGGAATTTTGGCAAATGCAGAGGATTTTTTGGACGAGCCGATGTCATTGGAGGTCGAAAACCTTTTGGAGATCATTGAAGAGCTGAAAGCAAGAGAAGAATTTTCTGATATTTGCACCATAAACGGGAAAGAAAAAATGTATTTGTACTCGGAGCAGTACATGACCGGAAAATATGCTAAGATGATGGTTTTGGTGGAAGAAAATGATTTATTTAAAACCATATCTGAAACTGTAAGAGAGGAATCAAGGATATATCCGAGGCCGACAGATGTAAGGCTGTTCGGCAAATCTCCTTTTAAGTTGTCCAAAGAAGAGTTTGCAGAAGTATATGAGCAGCTCAAAAAAAATGAGGAGTACAAGGATATACAGGAAACGAGAGCTTCAAATAATGCGCTTTATCTTTATTCTGACAAGTTCATGAGAAAAGCTCATGCCGCTTCACTTGCCGAATGGATAGAAGTGGAATCCGAGCAAAATCCATAAGTTTGTCAATTTAAATTACTTGGAAAGGAGGGATAACATGGGCAAAATAGGACCTGCTGAACTGATACTTGTATTAGTTATAGCTTTAGTTATATTTGGACCTTCCAAACTTCCGGAAATAGGAAAGGCATTTGGGAAATCTATAAGAGAATTTAAGGATAATGTTAATAAGACCAGTGACGAACCTACAGAAAAAGATGCTGTTAAAGAAGATTAAACAAGCGATTCATATTTTATCAGAGAGATGATATATATTTGAAGGGAGAGTTATCATGTTTGAAAGAGAGATTGAAGATTTTATTGAAAAAATCAGAACAAGACGCGAATTTTTGAAAATGAGCGGTAAGGGAATTGCAGGTGTAACTGTCGCAACTTCTGTTTTGAACCTAATGGGATGTTCCCAGGCTGAGCCGTCGGGAAATGAAGAATCACCTGAAGTTGAGGCCTTTGTAATTCCTACTGGTCTTCTTGTTGTGGAGCCTAACAAGTGCACAGGATGCCAGAGATGTGAAATGGTTTGTACTGTTGCAAATGACCAAAAGATTCACCCGTTAATTTCAAGAGTCAAAATCAGCAGAAATTTTAACTACGGAAAAGAGATGACAGAAAACTATCGTTACGAAAACGGATATTTTGGTAACTTCTTGATGACGCCTGAAACATGTCGTCAATGCGAAGATGCTAAATGTGCTGAAGCATGTCCGAAAAATGCCATCAGTCAAAATGAAACAACCAAGGCTTGGACAGTAGATGAAAGTTTATGTGTGGGCTGTGGAGCATGTTCAGAAGCATGTCCTTGGAATATGCCTACAGTTGATCCGGAGACAGGTAAATCAACTAAATGTATTTTATGTGGTGCATGTGCTGACAACTGCATAACTGGAGCTTTGCAGATTATACCTTGGGAAAAAATGGAGGCAATCTTCAGAAGAAAAGGATATAGATTTTCATAGTTTAAGCTAACTGAAAAATGAAAGAATTTTGATTGGAGGAAGAATAAATGGCTAATATAACAGGATGGACAGGAAGTCTATTAAGAGTTAATTTAACTACTGGCAATATTAAAACAGAAGATACAATGAAATACAAAGACCTTGTAGGAGGAGCAGGATTCGGATACAAAATAATATTTGATGAAGTTCCTCAGGGAACAAAGGCTTTTGATGAAGCAAACAAGGTAGTAATAGCAGTGGGGCCGCTTACAGGTACAACGGCACCTTGCAGCGGAAGAACAAATATTACTTCATTGAGCCCTACAAATCCTTATCATGCTATAGCTGACAGCCACATGGGAGGAAATTTCGGAGCTTGGCTGAAATTTGCAGGATACGACGGAATTATAATTGAAGGGGAATCAACAAAACCTGTATGGTTAAAAATTGAAGATGATAATATATCAATAGAAGATGCAAGTGACTTATGGGGAAAAGGTACAATAGACACAACTTATGCAATAAATGAGATTATGGGTAAGGAAGCATGTATTGCTGCAATTGGTCCTGCAGGGGAGCAGATGAAAAATCTGGCGTCAATAGTTAATTCAGTTAACCACTCAGCAGGAGGACACGGAGGGATTTTAGGAGCAAAAAAACTAAAAGCCATAGGTGTAAAAGGAACTAATGCTGTTCATATAGCAGAAGGAAAAGCTCAAGATTGGCTGGATTTGAATGAATACATGATGAAAGATATAATAGGAGCCAACAACAATCACGTGGTACCTAGCACACCACAGCCTTGGGCAGAATATCACAATTCAAAGAGCCGCTGGACTGCACAGCTTGGGCTGTTCTGGGGAGCAGCTAATCCGCCTGTGGAAACGGGAGAATGTGCTGCAGGAGATAAAAACAAGGTAGGACTTCGTACACAGAAGGCTATATTTGACTTGGGACCGCTGGCTGAAGACAGGACCATAAAAATGGGAGGATGCTACTCATGTCCTATTCGTTGTCAGTCAAATATGTATATGCCTGAACTTGAAAAATATGGATTAACTCCTTATGCAACAAGTACGTGCATTAACTACAGTTCACCTAACACAGCAATGATAAAAGGTTATGCAGACGGTGAAACAAAGGGAATGGATTCTCTTATTACAAAATGTCTGGGTTCAAGGCTTGCTGATGATTACGGTATTTGGAGCAATTACGGTCAGTTGCCGAGAGACTTTAGATATGCTTATAATTCAGGAAAGTTTAAAGAAGTGCTTCCTAAGGAAGAATATGACAGCATAAATTGGGATTTAGTGGAGAGCGGTGATCCGGGCTGGATGGTAGAATATTACGGAAACCTGATTAAAGGCGGAGAATTTAGTCATTTGCTTGACGGACCGTACTGGCTGGATCAAAGATGGAATTTAGGAGATGAATATTGGAATTCATATGGAAACAACTTATGGTCTAAAATGGCATATCCTAGACATCACAGCAACGAAGCAGGGGCACAGGTAGGTGCATTGGTTAACGTAATATTTAACAGAGATGCAAATTCACACACTCACATGAACATGATAGGAGCCGGGCTTCCAATAGAAATTCTTAAAGAAGTTGCAGGAGAGGTATGGGGCTCACCTGATGCACTTGATGCACCCATGAACTATACTCCTATGAACGAATACAAGGCTAAATTTGCTAAATGGTCTTTAGACAGAAACTTCCTGCATGATTCAATTACATTGTGTAACTGGGTATGGCCTATGACTGTATCACCTTCAAAGGAAAGAAACTACAGAGGAGATACGGCTTTGGAAGCTAAATTCTTCAGCCTGGCAACAGGTATAGAGACTTCAGAGGAAGAAATGAACCTTGCTGCAGAAAGAATATCAACAATGCATCGTGCTGCATGCATTAAAGAAATGAATACAATAGATATGAGAAATGAACATGATACAATTCCGGAATGGGTATTTGAGGCTGATCCAGATGTTGAGCCATTCACTGAGGGTACGATTAAACTGGATAGAGAAGATATGCAGTTAGGTTTAACACTGCTGTATAGAGAATACGGATGGGATGAAAAAACAGGAGCTCCTACAAGAGCTACATTAGAAAGACTAGGTCTTAAGGATGTGGCAGATGAGCTTGAAGCTCTGAATCTGCTTCCTTAAATTAGGATAGCAAAGCTGTATCGGTATAATGGGAAAGCAGTTTGCTTTCCTGTTTTACTTTACAATACAAAGGTGCCAATATGATATTAGATTATTTATTTAACAAAATGGCTGAAAAAAACCTTCCTGAAATTTCTGTTGAAAGATGCATTAATAACAAAGGCATACCATGCAGCATATGTATTGATAATTGTCCGGAGGGAGCCATTCAGCTAAAAGATAAAAAAATAATATTCAGCGAAAAGATGTGCACTGAATGCGGCCTGTGCAGATCAGGTTGCCCTACACAGGCAATAACGTTTAACAACGCTCAGGAGGAAGATGTCCTTTTACATGCATGTTACAGGAAAAGCCTTGTTTTTTCGTGCCTAAAGGAATCTGCAGCAGGAAACATTAATGTAAGCTGCTTGAATGCAATGCATCCTGAGTTTATTGCTGCTGTTTTAATTTTGTACGCAGATAAGAAAATTTATTTTAATCTGAGCAGATGTACTGATTGTGAGGCAGGATATAATGATTCATTTTTCAAACAATCTTTGGAAAAAGCGACAGACTTCCTTAAAAATATGGGAATACTACCTAATTATGAAATTATTGCTGAAGACAGAGATATTTCGGACTTAATCGATGAAGAAATATCGCGAAGAAATTTATTTAAGCTTGTAAAAAAAGAATCAGAAAACATTGTATTGAAAACCATAAATTCAATTATCGATGATGATAATAATCTGTCAGCCAGAAGACTGCTTCTAAAAGTTATAAAAAATAAGGGGTTGGCAGACAGGATTAAGAATATAAATATATTTTGGGCGGATTTTGAAGCCGGTGCTGCTTGTGACGGTTGCGGCAAATGTCAGGATGTATGTCCAGGAAAGGCTTGGAAAATTGAAGAAGAAACCTTGTCAAAAAAACTGTACTATAGTGCCGCAAACTGTTATAAATGTGGGTTATGCGAAACAGTATGCCCGCAGAAGGCAATATACAGGTGTTCGGATGAAAGGCAAGTTTTTGGCTCTGTGTTGAAAAAAGAAATTAATCTGAAGATATGCAGTATTTGTGGGAAGAAGCATATGCCTAAAAATGAAAATGAGGAAGTATGCATAGTCTGCAAGAAAAAGGAATTATTGAGAAAAAAATTATCAACTGGATTGAGTTAATATATATTTTATAGATCTTTTATGTTATAATTGTACAAGAAACGTAATTGGGAGGAGAATAATTATGGGCAGAATAGGTACAGGAGAATTAGTTCTTATACTAATAATTGCATTAATCATAGTAGGGCCGGCTAAACTTCCTGAGCTTGGCAGATCAATTGGAAAGACATTAAATGAATTTAAAAAGGTATCCAAGGAGTTTAAAGATGATCTGTCTGTAGAAGATAAACCCAAAAAGACTGAAAAGGAAGAAAAACCGGTTGAAATAGCCGAAAAATCAGAATCAGTTGAAGCGGCAGGAAAAACAGAGAAATAGTATTTTCGATTACGCTGAATTAGAAATTCAAAAGAAATTGGACTTTTGTTCAGTTTCTTTTTATTTTTCAATACTCTTCAATATTGCCTCGAAAGGTACATAGATTCTAAAGCGGAGACAGTACAGTAATTTTTTTGCAGTCGGTGCATTATTTTTTACCCACGCAAAAAATCGTTGACAAAGAAAAATTATTATGGTAGTTTTATTGTATATATTGCATGGGGAAGAGTAATCATAATTGTATTAATTACAGAGAAACAGGGACGATGGAAGCCTGTTATTAACTTGTGATGAAAGACACCTCTAAATAGCAATTTCTAATTGAGCGGGACTGTACGGTCCAATTAGGGTGGCAACGCGGGTTAAACTCGTCCCTAGCAGGGAGGGGTTATTTTTTTGATATATGGAGGAAATTATGGATACGATGGGTCAATTAAAAAGAACCGATATGTGCGGAGAATTATGCATTGGTGATATAGGCCGAGAAGTGGTGCTTATGGGCTGGGTTCAAAAAAGAAGAAGCCTTGGAGGACTTATTTTTGCCGACCTCAGAGATATAACAGGATTAGTTCAGGTTGTATTTGATACTGAAGTGAATAAGGAAGCATTTGATAAAGCAGGAAGTTTGAGAAGTGAATTTGTTATCGCTGTAAAAGGAAAGGTTTTTGAAAGAAAATCTAAAAATACAGAAATGAAAACAGGTGATATAGAAGTTTATGCTGAAGAATTAAAGATACTTGATACTGCAGAAACTCCACCTATCTATATTAAGGACAATGATGATGTGTCAGAGCAGATGCGTTTAAAATACAGATTCCTTGATTTAAGGAAGCCTCACATGCAGAATAATCTTTTGATGAGAAGCAAAACATCTAAAGTTATAAGAGAATTTTTGTACGAAAATAATTTTAACGAAATAGAGACACCGTTTTTAACAAAGCCGACTCCTGAAGGAGCGAGAGACTATCTTGTTCCAAGCAGGGTAAACCCTGGAAAATTTTATGCTTTGCCTCAGTCTCCTCAGCTTTTTAAGCAATTGCTGATGGTGTCGGGAATGAACAGGTACTTCCAGATTGTAAGATGTTTTAGAGATGAGGACTTAAGAGCAAATAGACAACCTGAATTTACACAGGTAGATATTGAAATGTCTTTTGTTGATGTTGAGGATGTTATTTCAGTTAATGAAAAACTGATACAAAGAATTTTTAAAGAAGTTAAAAATATTGATATAGAGGTACCTATCAAGCGCATGCCATACAAGGTTGCTATGGATAAATACGGGTGTGATAAGCCGGATTTGCGCTTTGGATATGAGCTTACAAATATAACAGAAATTTTTAAGAATACAGAGTTCAATGCATTTAAGTCCACATGTGAATCAAAAGGGCTCATTAAGTGCATTAAAATCGAAGGAGCTGCAGACGAATTTTCAAAGAAAGGTATATCAAAGCTTGAAAAATTCGTTAAAACATATGGAGCTAAAGGATTAGCGTGGCTGAAATTTGAAGGCGGTGCAATTGACTCTCCAATAGCTAAGTTCCTAAGCGAAGAAGAAATTAAGCAGCTGGAAGCCTCTCTTGAATTAAAAGAGAAAGATATTGTGTTTATTGTAGCTGATAAGGAATCCGTGGTAAATACTGCCTTAGGAGCATTAAGAATTGAGATAGCAAAGAAAAAAGGCCTTATAGACAACAATAAATATGAGTTAGTTTGGATAACGGACTTTCCGCTGTTCGAATTTGACGAAGAAGAAAACAGATATGTTGCAAAGCACCATCCGTTTACTTCGCCTGTAGATGAAGATATTGAGAAGATAGAATCTGATCCGGGAGAAGTGAGAGCAAAAGCATATGATATTGTAATAAACGGCGATGAAATAGGCGGAGGAAGTATACGTATAACTAATAGAGAGCTGCAAAACAGAATGTTCAGAGCATTAGGATTTACAGATGAGGAAGCTAATGAAAAGTTTGGATTTTTACTTGAAGCATTTAAGTATGGAGTACCGCCACACGGCGGAATTGCTTATGGGTTGGACCGCTTCATGATGTTGCTTACAAAAAGTGATAATATCAGAGACGTTATAGCTTTCCCTAAAACTCAGAGTGCTACATGCCTGATGACAGAAGCACCTACGCATGCTTCCGAGAATCAGCTTAATGAATTGTGCATAGAAGTAAAAGATAAGGAATAGGCAAGCAGGACGAATTAGTTCGTTCGGATGTGTTTTCGTAAGTACCAGAAAGGAATGGAATTAATGGAGCAAGTAGGTAAAATAGAGAAAATTGAAGGAAACAAGGCGATAATTTCGGTGAAGAGAGTATCCAGCTGCGGTGACAACTGTAAAAGCTGCGGATCATCTTGCAGGCAACCCAGCGTCATGTTTGAAACAGAAATAAGCGGTGATTATGAGGTTGGAGATTATGTTGAAATTACAACTGAAAATTCAGTTGTCCTCAAGCAAATTTTAATGCTTTACGGCATACCGTTTGTAATTATGTTAATTACAATAGGGATAGTGCAGCTTATATTTATGAGCAATGCCAACAAAGATATGATTTCAGCCGTTGCATCTATTGCTTCTCTTGCCGTATCTTACTTTATTTTGAAAGCCTATGATAAAAAAGAAATGAAGAAAAATACCCTTAAATTTACATTGGGGAAAAAACTATAATTTTTGTGAAGCATTGAAGGATAAATAATGAATATATTTGAAATGCAATATGAAAATACCATTAAGAAAAAAGGGCCTCTCGCTGAGAGAATGAGACCAATGAATCTTAGAGATTTTGTTGGGCAGAAACACATAGTCGGTGAGGGAAGGATACTGAACAGAGCAATAAAGGCTGACAAGCTTTCTTCGGCAATATTTTACGGCCCGCCTGGGACAGGAAAAACAACTCTGGCGAGAATTATTGCTGAAAACACCAATAACAATTTTACAACTTTAAATGCAGTTACCAGCGGAATTAAGGATATAAAGGGAAAAATTAGCTTTGCGGTTGACGAGTTGTCTATTTATAATAGAAGGACAATACTCTTTATTGACGAAATTCACCGGTTTAATAAAGCTCAGCAGGATGCCCTCCTTCCATATGTTGAAAACGGAACGATTATACTGGTGGGAGCAACAACGGAGAATCCTTATTTTGAGGTTAATCAGGCTTTGATTTCACGTTCGTTGGTTTTTGAATTTCAAAAAATAACAAATGAAGATATTAAAATGGTTGTTCGAAATGCCTTGAAGGATGAAGAAAGAGGCTACGGAAAAAAGAACATTGAGCTTGAAGATGATGCGCTGAATCATATAGTGGAGAACTCAAACGGTGACATAAGAAAGGCTTTGAGTGCATTGGAACTGGGAGTGGAAACTACTTCCGAAGTAAACGGCAGGATAATAATTGACATTAATGTAGCTGTTGAATGCATCCAAAGGAAGAAAATTGAATATGATAAAAACGGGGATAGTCATTATGACACAATTTCTGCATTTATTAAAAGTATGAGAGGATCAGACCCGGACGCTGCTGTGTTCTGGCTGGCAAAAATGATTAAAGCAGGAGAAGATCCTAAGTTTATTGCAAGAAGAATAATAATATGTGCTTCGGAAGATGTTGGTAATGCTGATCCGAGAGCACTAGAAGTTGCGGTTAATGCTTTTAAGGCTGTAGAGATAATAGGGTTTCCGGAGGGGCGCATAACATTGGCCCAGGCAGCAATTTACGTAGCCTGTGCACCTAAAAGCAATGCTTCGGTCATAGCGATATCAAGAGCTATGGATGCCGTCGAAAAAAATTCGCTGGAGGTTCCTTTACATCTAAGGGATTCCCACTACGGAGGAGCTGAAAAGCTTAACAGAGGAGTCAGCTATAAATATCCTCACGATTATGATAAATATTATGTTAAACAGAGTTATCTTCCGGAAACTTTGAAGAACACAAGTTTTTATGAGCCAAAAGAATCAGGTTACGAAAGCAAAATGAAAAAATTTTTGGAGTACCTGAAACAGAGTTAGGGGGAGCTATGGACTATAAACTATTCAAATCAAATATTACTGATTCAAATGTTTTCGAAACTATCGAAAACAAGGTCGATTTTTACGGACTAGACGAAAATAATATCTATGATATTTCTGTTGAATATTACAACAATGATCTGAATGAAGAGATGTTAAACGAAAATGCAGCCTTTGAAATAAAAAGAAAGCACTATGTATTTATAAAAAAAGTCAGAAATTTGTTTGAAAAATACAACATAAAAATCAATAAGTTTCACCTGATGGGTACTATTATAGATTTAAAAGAAAATGAAATGAGTATTTCAATTTTAAAGTCAAACTATGATAAAAAAAGCAATACCGTATGGCCTTGCAAGGAAATTTTTATCTTTGAAGACAGTAAAAATAAATTAGATGACCTTCTTTTTAACAATCAAATATCAGAAGAAGACTACGAATCAAATTTAGAAATTCTCAAGGATGAACTGAATATTTACGAAAAAGAGGATGAAATGCAGTACTTAAATTAACAGTTCACCTCCTTTGTAACCTTATGAAATATTGTTAATAAAATAATATAGGGTGCAGCATTATAAAGGAGGAATTTCATGGAATTGTATATTATAACATTTATGCATGGAAGTTATGCTATTGCAGCATATAATAAATTACAGGGTTACGGCTTAAAAAATATTAAGGTGGCTCAAACCCCTTTCAGCATCAAGGGTGAATGCGATATGTGCATTAAAACCCACGACAGAAAAACATTGGATATTGTGCTGAATGAGTGTAGGAAAAGATATCCGGTGAGCAATGTATATATGGAAGCAAAGCAGGATGGCAGGACGGTTTATAAATTACTGCCCTGATGAAATAATAAAACAGCCGGCGATATTCGTCGGCTGTTTTGATTTACATTTGTGAATTTGGATGAATTCTCTTTAAATTTTATGAAATTAATGTTAAAATAGTTGGAACAAAGAATTTTTTGTTACATTATGGAGAGGATGGTACCGTATGTCGGATTCACAAATAACAAAAAAAGCGCTGGCTGAATCTATGAAGAAGCTAATGGAAGAAAGGCCCATGAAAAAAATAAATATTAGTGATATAGTTGAAGGCTGCGATATGAACAGACAGAGTTTTTACTATCATTTCAAAGACAAATATGATTTGGTCAATTGGATTTATTATACTGAATTCATAGTTACAATCAAGGATGTTCCCATGTCATCTTGGCAAATTCTTGAGAAAACATGCGATTTTTTCTATGAAAACAAAAAATTTTATAAAAATGCTTTTAAGGTTACAGGTCAGAATTCATTCTCAGAGTATTTTATAGAAGTTTTGCATCCTATACTTGTGGTCCATCTGAATGACGTACTTAAAAACAATAAGGATGTGGATTTCTATGCTACGTTTTATGCAGATGCTATAAGAGTTGCAATTTCAAGATGGCTGCTTGAGGAAGCAAAAATTCCTCCGGAGCAGTTTGTAGCTCTATTGAGAAATGCAATTGAAGGCGTTGCTATGTCAATACTGGAAAAAAATTAGGTATATTTTGCTTTCGGCATTGTTGAAGCAAGAATTTCATTCAGACTTTTGTTCCGAATGTTTAGTGATGTTTCATTTAAACTGTCCGAAATACTTATCTGACCTCGGTTGTTTATGCCTAAAAAGCAAGATTTTGCTGAGATGATTTCGTTAATGCGCTCCAAATCACCGTACAAATCCATCATAAATACCGGGTAACTATCTTTTATTCTCAGACTATTAATAAAATTTCGAATTTCTTGTGCAGTTTTAATGCTGCAGCTACGTTTTTTAATATACATTGCAAAGCTTGTTTTCAGTGACATCATAGTTTTGGCAGATTTGCCGCTTAATATATAATCTGCATTTTTGTCATCATAACTGTAAGATAATCCGCACAGGCACCTGTGTTTTTTAAGAATATTGAATTTTTCAGCTGTTGTTTTATTTTTTTTGTCATAATTGATTGATACAAAAATGCATAAGTTACTATGCAGGCTTAATTTTTCGATTACTTCATAATTTAAGGCATCAGGCTCTACAAATAAAGTGAATGCGCAATCATCATTTTCAAGTAATATATTGCTCAATGCCTTTAGGGGCATATTTTTTTTCAATAATATAAAATAGCTGTAAATTCCGACCTTTTTGCCGGCGTTTATTATTTTTAAAAGTTCTTCTTCTGTGAGCTCAATATGATCATCATTTTCAAAGTTAAAAACTATTGCCCAAGGTATATTATATCCCAATTTTTTTTCGTTTTCCCTTATTGTCCGCGTCCCGTATGTAAAGCTGTTATATCCAATGTTTATTCCGAAAACGGTCAACTTTTTATGGCTTGTTTCTTTTACAAGGCTGTCAATTATATTATAGTAGAAGCTGTTTTCATTGCTTAATATTTCATGTGAAAGCTTAAAGAAATCCTTTTGAAAATTACCAGAGGAGAAGAATTCGCCTAAATCCAAGAGATTTCGTACACCTCTTTTGGGATTATCTTCAATGTAGCGTATTCCGTTTTCTACTGCTGTCTTGATAACAGTGTAGATCAATTTATTGTTTTCCATTTCATATCCCCTTTTCTGTAAAGGTATACTTATATTTATATACTATAGCTTTTGTGTACTTTTTATATAGACAAAAATTTAAAATGTCTAAAATTTATACAAAATATGGAATGTGTCTGAAATTAAGACAAAAAAAATTATTGTCTAGTGTAAGTATTGATGTAAGTTAATATAATGACAATATAAAGTGAATTATTTTTGAAGGGAGGATATGGGCAATATGACGATGATTGAACTTCTTGAATCCTATGGATTAAAAAAAGTATTATCATATTTGGACGCAGATCCAGACAATAATATTCCTAAAATATTGGACTGGGTTGAAAAATTTGACAGGGATGGTGTTGTGGAAAAGCAGCTGAACACCATTAAGAAGTCTCTTAAGGATAAAGACGGCAACTGGTATAAACTTACCAAGAGTCTGTATACGGACATTGATCCTGAAGTAAGAAAAAAGATATTTGAGAATTTTATAATAAATGCCACGATAATCGGAGGGCAGAGACAGAGAAAGGCAAGAGCGGAAAATGAATGCAACATTCCGTGGGCAATTCTCATGGACCCAACTTCGGCATGCAACCTGCACTGCACCGGATGCTGGGCTGCAGATTATGGAAATAAAATGAATATGGACTACGAAACTCTGGACAATATTATTAATCAGGGAAAAAAACTGGGGACGTTCATGTATATTTATTCTGGTGGAGAACCTCTTGTGCGAAAGAAAGACATTATTAAACTTTGCGAAAAACATAACGACTGTGCATTTTTGGCATTTACAAATTCAACGCTGATTGATGAGGAATTTGCTGACGATATGTTGCGCGTTAAAAATTTCATCCCTGCCATAAGTGTTGAAGGCTTTGAGGATGAGACAGATTTCAGAAGGGGAAACGGGACATACAAAGCAATTATAAAGGCAATGGAAATACTCAAGAACAAGAAGCTTCCTTTTGGTATATCTTGCTGTTATACCCGCAAAAATGCGGATGTTATAGGCAGTGAGAAATATTTTGATGACATGATTAAAAAAGGCGCTAAATTTGCATGGTTTTTTACGTACATGCCGGTGGGAACAGATGCAGTACCCGAACTTCTGGCAACTGCAGAGCAGAGGGAGTACATGTATCATCAAATAAGAGAATTTAGAAAAACAAAACCAATATTTACCCTTGACTTCTGGAATGACGGAGAATATGTAGACGGATGTATAGCAGGAGGAAGGTGTTACCTGCACATAAATGCAAGCGGAGATATCGAACCATGTGCATTTATACATTATTCGGATGCAAATATTCACAAAAACACATTGCTGGAGGCATATAAAAATCCATTGTTTATGCAGTACAGGCAAAATCAGCCGTTTAACAAAAACCATTTAAGACCTTGTCCGCTTTTGGATAACGCTGGACGCCTCACTGATATGGTAGAAAAATCTGGCGCGGCTTCAACAGACTTCATAAGTCCTGAGAATGTAAGAAACCTGAGTGCAAAATGTAGTGATGCGGCTGCTAATTGGGCACCTGTGGCAGATAAGCTTTGGGAAGAGTCTGGCAAATGCTTTGACTGCAAGAAGCGCAGCAGCTAATTAATGAACGGAAATTTATGGAATAATTTTATTGATAAAAAACCTGAATAGCTCAGAAATGAGGTGTTCAGGTTTTCTATTATTTATTGTAAACCTTTAATTTAGTGAGTTTAAATTTGAAAAATTTTTTTGTTTATTGTTGACAAAATTAGTGGGGTATACTATAATGAATCGTACCCTACTAAAATAGTGGGAATTAAAATTAAGGAGAACAGACATGATTTTATCGACAAAGGGCAGATATGGACTAAAAGCGGTATTTGAACTTGCGCTGAATTATGGTTCAGGGCCTGTTTCTCTGAAGAAGATATCGGACAAATATGATATATCTGAAAGCTATCTGGAACAGCTTTTTGCCAAACTTAAAAAAAGCGGCTATATTGATACGGTAAGAGGACCGTATGGAGGATACATGCTTGCCAGAAACCCGGAGGAAATAACCGTCGGAATGATTTTAAGAACGCTCGAAGGCGATATAACCACGTCAGATTGTATAAATAAAGAGGTATGCTCCAGAGAATCAATATGTGCTACCAGAGTAATATTTGAAAAGATAGAAAAGAGCATTAACGATGTTATTGATAATATAACTTTAGCGGATATGCATGAACAGCAAAAACAAATTTTAACGGAGGAAAACATATGAGCAGAAAATTATATCTTGACAATGCTGCTACAACAAGAGTAAGAAAAGAAGTTTTGGACGCGATGCAGAAATATTTTGATGAATTTTACGGTAATCCATCATCTCAGTTGTACGAGCTTGGAAGAAAATCCAAGGAAGCTATTGAAAATTCAAGAAAGACGGTTGCTGATTTTATAAATGCAGATGAAAAGGAAATTTATTTTACAGCGGGCGGATCAGAATCTGATAACTGGGCGCTGAAAGGTATTGCTTTTGCGAATTTCAACAAAGGAAAGAATCATATTATTACTACTAAAATAGAGCATCATGCAGTATTACATACGTGTGAATACTTGGAGAAATTCGGCATTGAAACGACTTATCTGGATGTTGATAAGTACGGCATGATAAATCTTGAAGAACTAAAAAAAGCAATCAGACCGGAAACTATGCTCATATCAGTAATGTTTGCAAATAATGAAATAGGAACTATTCAGCCTATAGAAAAAATAGGAGAAATTGCAAAGGAAAACGGAATTGTTTTTCATGTTGATGCGGTTCAGGCCTTGGGTAGCGTAAAGATTGACGTGAAAAAGCAGCATATTGATTTATTGTCCATGTCAGGCCACAAAATAGGCGGCCCTAAGGGCGTAGGCGGTATGTTTATAAGAAAAGGCGTTAAAATAGACAACTTTATTCATGGAGGCGCACAAGAAAGAGGAAGAAGAGCCGGAACAGAAGGCGTACAGAATATAGTTGGTTTTGGGAAAGCTGTTGACATCGCAAACAAAAATTTTGACAGCCATGTTAAAAAGCTTTCTGCTTTAAGAGATAGGTTGATTGCGGGTATAAAAAACAACATACCTGATGTTATTCTTAACGGTCACCCTACTAATAGGCTTCCTAACAATGTAAATTTTTCATACAAATATGTTGAAGGTGAGTCAATATTGCTTTTGCTTGATATGGAAGGTATAGCGGCATCAAGTGGTTCCGCATGTACATCAGGATCTCTTGATCCTTCTCATGTTCTTTTGGCAACAGGACTTGACCATGGAACTGCTCACGGTTCAATACGTTTTACGATAAGTGAGGAAATTACAGAAGAAGATATTGATTTTGTTGTTGACACGATGAAGAAAATAATCGATCGATTAAGAGCTATGTCGCCAATTAAAAACGACTCGGATTTATATAAAAAATAATTCACACTTAACGGAGGAGAATATATGTATACAGAAATAGTAATGGATCACTTCAGGAATCCAAGAAATGTTGGTTCGATAGATAATCCTGACGGAGTAGGTCAGGTTGGAAATCCAAAGTGCGGAGACATAATGAAGATTTATTTAAAAATAAATGACGAAGTAATAGAGGATGTAAAATTTGAAACATTTGGATGTGGTTCGGCTATTGCATCATCAAGCATGGCGACAGAACTTATTAAAGGAAAAAACATCAACGATGCTGTAGAACTTACAAATAAGGCTGTTATTGAAGCGTTGGGAGGACTTCCACCAGTTAAAGTCCATTGTTCAGTATTGGCAGAGCAGGCAGTTAAGGCAGCGTTGTACGATTACTCACAAAAAACAGGTAAAACAATTAAAGGTTTGGAAAACTACAAGCCTGAAGATTCAGAAGATATTCACTGTCATTAATAATTTGGTAGGAGCTAAATAATATTATTTGGCTCCTATTTAATTATTAAAAATATATAATTTTGGAAGTAGATGTTAGAATAATTTAAATATAGTTGACAATTCGGGAAAGAATACATTATAATTTCATAATAAGAACCCAGCTTGGCAATGCAATTAAAGATTTGCCTATTACCAGGGAATTTTGTTGCATTTGCAATAAGATAATGAACGAAATATATATATTGGAGGAGCAATGGATACATTAGATAGATTTTCCATAAATAACATAAGAAGAGAATATTTGAATTTTTTTAAGAGCAAAGGCCATTTAACTGAAAACAGCTTTTCATTGATTCCTAAAAATGATAAGAGTCTTTTACTGATAGGGGCCGGAATGGCACCGCTGAAAAAATATTTTACAGGCGTTGAAACTCCGCCTTGTAAAAGAATGGCAACGGTTCAAAAATGTGTGAGGACGGGAGATATCGACAATGTAGGGTTAACTGCAAGACACCTTACATTTTTTGAAATGCTTGGAAACTTTTCGTTCGGAGATTACTTTAAAAAGGAAGCAATTCAGTGGGCATGGGAGCTATTGACCGGAGTTTTGAAAATAGAAAAGGACAGATTATGGGTAACCGTTTATTTGGATGATGATGAGGCGGCGGATATTTGGCATGATGTTGTTGGAGTGTCTAAGGAAAAGATAGTAAGGCTTGGAAAAGAAGATAATTTTTGGGAACTGGAAGTTGGGCCAAGCGGGCCATGTTCCGAAATATATTACGACACAGGATACGACAGAGGCTGTGGGTCGCCTGAATGTAAGCCGGGATGTGACTGCAACAGATTTATTGAAATATGGAACTTAGTATTTACACAGTTTGACAAGGATGCAAATGGAGAGTATCATCCTCTTCCAAACCCAAATATCGACACAGGAATGGGACTTGAAAGAGTTGCTGCTGTTTTACAGGATAAGAAAACTGTATTTGATGTGGAACCACTTTTATCTATAGTGAATAAAATTTCTGAAATATCTGGTATACAATACGGTTCTGATGAAAAAAATGATGTTTCTATGAAAATAATCTGCGACCATTCCAGAGCGGCAACGTTCATGATAGGTGATGGCGTCATACCATCTAATGAAGGAAGAGGCTATGTTCTTAGAAGATTAATAAGAAGAGCTGTAAGACAGGGAAAATCTCTTGGTATACATAATGAGTTTTTGACAAAGACTGTAAAGGTAGTAATAGATGAATGGAAGGATGCATATCCTGAGCTTGGTGAAAAGGAAAGCTACATACTTAAAGTAATTAAGCTTGAAGAAGAAAAATTTAAAATTACAATTGACCAGGGACTTGAACTTTTAATGAAAGAAATAGAAGCCCTGAAGGAAGCCGGCAAGGATATACTGGATGCTGGAGTAGCATTCAAACTGTATGACACATATGGATTCCCTTCGGAACTTACTGAAGAAATACTGGCTGAAAATTCTATAAAATTTGACAAAGATGCTTTAAGCGCTATTATGGATGAACATAGACAAATGGCAAGAGAAGCAAGATCAAAAACAGGAAGCTCAGGTTGGAAGGATGAAGATTTTAATCTTGATGTTCCTAAGACAGAATTTACGGGATATATTACATTGAATGATACCGCTGAGGTTAAGGCGATTGTGGTTGATGGCGAACAAGTCAATACAATTTCTGAAGGTCAGTCTGGAATTATAGTTCTGGATAAAACTCCATTCTATGCCGAAAGCGGAGGACAAACGGGAGATACGGGTAGAATAGAATCTGATGAAGCTACAGCAGAGGTTCATGACACAAAAAAATACAACAAAACAATCTATCTTCATGAAGTGACTATTGTAAGTGGAAGCATATCTGTTAGTGACAAGGTTACTGCTCACGTAAATGCTGATGGAAGAAAAAATACAGCTAAAAATCATACATGTACCCATATTTTGCATAAAGTATTGAAAGAAATGCTGGGAGATCATGTAAACCAGGCTGGTTCGTATGTATCTCAGGACAGACTTAGATTTGACTATACTCATTTTGAAGCAGTTGATCACGATACGCTGAAAGAAATTGAAAAGAGAGTTAATGAAGCGATTCTTGCAGACTATGCTGTTAATACAGATATACTTGATATTGAGGAAGCAAAAAAATCAGGCGCTATGGCATTGTTCGACGAAAAATACGACGATACCGTAAGAGTTGTAAGCGTAGGCGATTTCAGTAAAGAGCTATGCGGGGGAACTCACATTGATGAAACATCTAAAATAGGTTTGTTTAAAATATTATCTGAAGGAGGCATTGCTTCTGGAGTAAGGAGAATTGAGGCCATTACAGGAAGAGCAGCGCTGAATTACCTCAAGGAGCTTTCAGATATTACGGATGAACTTTCGTTGTCAATGAAAGCACCAAAGGATGAGCTTGTAGGTAAAGTTAACACTCTTAAAAAAGAAATTAAAGATAAAGAAAAAGAAATACAAAAATTAAACACGGAGCTGTTAAAACAAGACTTGAATAAGATGCTTGAAGATTATGATGAAATAAACGGAATCAAGCTGTTTACGCTTAAGTTCAAAGATAAAGATGCCAATACTTTAAGGGAAATTGCTGATAGGATAAAAGACAAGAATGAAAGCTGTGCAGTTTTACTGGCATCTGATTTGGGAGATAAAGTACTGTTTGTGTCTGCGGTTACAAAAGATTTAGTTAAAAAAGGCCTGAATGCGGGAAATATGGTTAGAGAAGCTGCAAAAGTTGCCGGAGGCGGCGGTGGCGGAAGACCAGATTTTGCACAAGCTGGGGGTAAGAATCCCGGCAAAGCTGACGAAGCAATAGAAGCTGTTAAGAAAATGATAAATTTATAATGTAGTTGGCATGGCAATTTAATCGGATCTATTGACAGCCAATTGAATTGCCGCTGTCATTGCTTAAACATATATAAAATATTAATTGATTTTAAAACAAAACTGTAGTACAATTAAGACAGATGCTAAGAGGTGGTTTATATGGATAGTAATGCAAATAACACTACGAAATTTAATTACAAAATGGAATCGTTAAATGAAGCTAGGGAAATATTGTCTCAAGTTTATGAGTCATTGAAAGAAAAAGGATACGATCCTAATAACCAGCTCATAGGATATATACTATCCGGAGATCCGACTTATATTACGAATCATAACAATGCAAGAAGTTTAATCAGGAAAATAGAAAGAGACGAACTGTTGGAAGAAATATTAAATGTTTACTTAGATGTGATAGACCTTTAAGAACGGGAAGCAGTATATAAACATATACTGCTCTATTTATATTGCTGAAACAACAGATAAAATAATCAGCTATGAAATATACAAATTTATTTGAAAAAGAAAATGTATCAAAATTATGCTATGGAACTTTATCTTTAAGCTTCCTGCAGAATTTTGACAGCCTTGAGAGCAAGGTAAACCTCTTGAACTATGCCTTTGAAAGAGGTATTAATTTTTATGATACAGCAGAGCTTTATGATAACTATAATATATTAAAAGAATTCATAAAAGATAAAGACAGGGATAAACTAACATTAGCTACAAAAAGCTATGCTTATGACAAACAAACTGCAGAATTTAGTGTCAATAAAGCTTTGAAGGAACTAAATACAGATTATTTGGACGTTTTTATGCTTCATGAACAAGAAAATGGGAATAATTTTAGAGGCCATTATGAGGCCGTTGAACGCTTTATGAAATATAAAGAACAAGGCGTTATAAGGCACTTCGGAATATCCACACACAGGATTGCGGCTGTAAGAGACAGCCTTCAATTTGATGAAATTGAATTTGTATTTCCCCTCATCAATATGATGGGTATAGGTATACAGGATGGAACTGTGGGTGAAATGAGGGAAGCAATAAAAAATGCAAAAAAACACAACAAATTTATAATGGCAATGAAAATTTATGGAGGAGGTCACTTAATTAACCAGGCAAAAAAAGCATTTGATTTTGCTCGGAATATAAGTGAAATTGATTCCATAGCAGTAGGTATGAGCACGTTTGAGGAAATAGATGCGAATATCTGTTATTTGGAAAACAATGAGTTAAATATTAATATAAAAAATAAAATAAGAAATCAAAAACGCACTCTCATGATAGAAGAGTGGTGCGTAGGTTGCGGAAAATGTGCAAGTAAATGCAGTCAAAACGCACTTCGGATAATTGATGGTAAATGTGTAGTCGATATGGATAAATGTGTTTTGTGCAGTTATTGCGCAGGTGAATGTACGGATTTTTTTATCAAAATTGTGTGAGGTATCTATGGAAAGATTGATGGGTCTTGATGTGGGAGACAAAACTATTGGAGTTGCTGTAAGTGATTTGTTGATGATTACTGCTCAGGGTGTAACTACGATTAAAAGAACGAATATAAAAAATGATATCAGCGAGCTGAAAAAGATAATTGAAGAGTACCAAGTTACAAAGATTATTGCGGGATTGCCGAAAATGCTTGACGGAACAGTCGGAATTCAAGGAGAAAAAGTACTCAAATTTATAGAAAAGCTAAAGAACCGTGTAGACTTGCCGATTGAATTTGAAGATGAAAGGTTCACCACAACTATATCCGAAAGAATGCTGATAGATGCCGATGTAAGAAGAAAAAAAAGAAAAGAAGTAATAGACAAATTAGCCGCGGTCCATATTCTTTCAGGTTATATGCAGCGTAAGAGAAATTAAGGAGAGTAATATGGAAAATAACATTATTGAATTGATCAATGAAAACGGAAAACCGGAAAAGCTTGTTGTTGAAGCTACTTTTCATATTGACGATACCTTGTATGCAGTTCTTCATGAAGTCGACTCAGAAGAGGGTATGATTTATTGTGTGGAAGAAGCGGAAGACGGTAACGGAATATTAATCAAGGTTGAAGATCAAGAGGAAATCAGGGAAGTAATGGAAGTCTATGAAGGAATAGCTGACGATTTAATATAATGTTAAGTGTCAATTTATTGGGGGTGAAATTATGAACGAATCAGATTACTTATTAAAAGTGCTTGGCGATAATGGATACAAAACTACCAGTCAAAGGACTTTGGTATATGAAGTGCTTTCCGAAAACAAGAATCAGCATTTAAGTACTGAAGAAGTTTATGAATTGATAAAAAAAAAGAACTCCAATATGGGAATAGCTACCATTTACAGAACCCTTCAACTTTTTGAAGAAATAGGACTGGTTTATAAGCATAACTTTGATGACGGCTGTTCAAGATATGAAATTTTATCTCCCAACAGCAACGAAGTTCATCAGCATCATCATTTGTTATGCAAAAAATGCGGCAGAATAATTGAGGTCAAAGAAGATTTAATGAACTCATTGGAAGAAATGATTGAAAAACAATACAATTTTGAAATATTAAATCATGTAGTCAAATTCACCGGAATCTGTGATTTATGCAGAAATAAGGAGAATGAAGATGGCAACAGAAAAGAAACATAAACTTAAGGTTATACCTCTGGGAGGATTAGGCGAAATCGGGAAGAATATGACCGTCATTGAATATGGTGCAAATATCATGGTGATAGATTGTGGAATGTCGTTCCCGGAGGATGAAATGCTCGGTATTGATATAGTAATACCGGATGTAACATATTTAATAAAGAATAAAGATAAAGTGAAAGGAATATGCCTAACACACGGGCATGAAGACCACATTGGTTCAATTCCTTACTTGCTGAAAAAAATGAATGTTCCTATATATGGAACAAAGCTTACTCTGGGTTTATTGGGAAATAAGCTTGTTGAGCATAAAATAGAAGATGCTCAGCTTAATGTTATTGAAGCAGGAACAACAATAAACCTTGGATGTTTTAAAGTAACGTTCATAAGAAACAACCACAGTATACCTGATGCTGTGTCAATGGCAATAGAAACTCCAATAGGAGTAATTGTTCATACCGGAGATTTTAAAATTGATTATACTCCAATAAATGAAGATGTTATGGATTTAGGAAAGCTTGCGGAGCTGGGAAGAAAAGGTGTTTTGCTTGCCATGTCCGATAGCACAAATGTGGAGAGATCAGGTTTTACAGAATCTGAAAAAACCATAGGCCAAAAACTTATGGAAATATTTAAACACTGTGACTCAAGAATAATAGTTGCATCTTTTGCATCTAACATTCACAGGCTTCAACAAATAATAGATGCTGCAGTTGTAAATAACAGAAAGGTTGCAATATCCGGGAAAAGCATGGTAAATGCCGTAAAGGTTTCGCAGGAGCTGGGTTATCTTGATGCTCCTGACGGTACTCTCATTCATGTCAATGATTTGAGAAGCCATAAGGATAACGAAGTCGTAATCATAACAACGGGAAGCCAGGGAGAGCCCATGTCTGCCCTTACAAGAATGGCAAATAATGCTCATAAAAAAATACAAATTAAACCTGGGGATTTGGTTGTTATATCAGCTAATCCGATTCCAGGAAATGAAAAAACCGTATCAAGAGTTATAAATATGCTTTATGAAAAAGGAGCAAATGTACTTTATGATGCGCTGACACAGGTTCATGTTTCAGGACACGCCAGAAGAGAGGAACTAAAGCTGATGCTTACTCTTCTAAAACCGAAATTTTTCATGCCGGTGCATGGAGAATACAGGCATCTGATGCAGCATTCAATGCTTGCTCAGGAACTGGGAATTCCGAAGAACCGCACGGTAATAGGTAAAAACGGAGATGTAATAGAAGTAACGACAAAATCGATAGCTGTAAACGGTACAGTTTCATCTGGAAATATACTTGTTGATGGTTTAGGCGTAGGAGATGTTGGTAATATTGTGCTTCGTGACCGAAAATTATTATCCGAGAACGGACTGATAATTGTTGTTTTGGCAACTGAAAAAGGAACAGGCAAAGTTTTATCCGGACCTGAAATTGTTTCAAGAGGTTTTATCTATGTCAGAGAAAACATAGATTTGATTGAGGAGTCCAAAACAGTAATTAAAAAAGCACTTGCAAAGTGTGAGGAATCTAATATAAAAGAATGGAACAACATTAAAATGATGATAAAAGATTCCTTAAGCAGTTTTATTTATGAAAAAATAAAAAGAAACCCTATGATACTGCCTATAATCGTTGATGTTAAGACAGATGATTTTACTGATTTGAAGAATATTTGAGTTTTAGTATCTATGCACCCTTTTCCAGCGGAAAAGGGTGCATTTTAATTAGAGCAATAAAATAATGAAGCAGTCGGCGATAATTCACCGACTGCTTGTGTGCTTATTACTTCAATTATTTTTTAATCATGTGAAAGTTTACACCTAGTATAGGCCCAAATTGAGACGGTTTATTATTTACAATTTTTTTATCAACCACTTTTGTATTCTCTTTTTTTGAAAGAATATTTAAATCTGGTTCAAGGTTGCCATTTAATCTGACTAATTGCAAATTACTGTCTCTTTTTTTCTTAACTTCACCTAATTTTTTATCAGCATTATTTTCAGGAGTGTTACTCATGTTCAATCTTACCTTTTTTCAAGTCCAATAGAACCAACCCTCTCTTGAAAGTAATAAGCATTATTATTATGGCAATATGGCAGGTTATTATTCATGTCGGGCAGCTTTTTTTATGAAAAACTATGGCAGGCTTTCCTGCAAATTGCAATTATTTTTAAATTTTTAATAAATAAATTGACAATATGCTTTATGAAATATAACTAAAACGTTAAAGATAAAATATGCTTATAGATAATTTGTCATTCAGGGTAACTAAATATTTTATATTGTAATTATTGGCTAAAAGTTGTATAATTTAATGGATTTTGATAACAATCGGAGGAATATATGAAAAAACTTATTGCTGTTGCAGTTGTCTTAATATTAGCTGTTTTTGCATATTTTTTTGTTAACAGCTATATTGATGAAAACTTGAAAGCGGCAGATATTAACGATGATACCAAATTAGTCGTGGAAATACCTTCTGGCAGCACTACAAATGATATTGCTGACATACTGTATGAAAACAATTTAATTAAGAATAAACTTGCTTTTAAGTTTTATGCTGAAAAAATCGGAAAGGACAGTTCCCTGAAAGCAGGAAGTTATGTTTTGTCCAAAAACATGAATGCGGAAGAGTTGCTTCAGGAATTAACGAAGGGCGGTTCTTCGGGAAATACGTCAAATATAACCCTGATTGAGGGACTTACAATAGAGGAGACAGCAGAAGCAATATCTGAACAGCTTGAATTAAGTTACGACAAACTCCTTGATATGATGAACAATCCTCAGTTATTCAGGGAGGACTTTGCGTTTTTAGGAGACAATCCTGATATTGAAAGTCTTCAAGGCTATCTGATGCCGGACACGTACAATGTATATATAAATTCTTCAGAGGAGGATATAATAAAAATATTGCTTTCTCAATTTGATGAATTTTATGAGGGGGAAATAGTTCCAAGAATGGAAGACTCGGAGTTGAGTTTTAAAGAAGTTATAGATCTCGCCAGCATCGTAGAGAAAGAAGCTCTGCTTGATGAAGAAAGAGATGAGGTTGCTGCAGTGTTTTTAAATCGCCTGGATATTAACATGAAGTTACAATCCTGTGCTACGGTGAACTATGCTCACGGAGAATGGAAAGAAAGGCTCACATACGAAGATATAGCAATTGACTCGCCGTTTAATACGTATGTAATTGAAGGGCTGCCTCCGGCACCCATAAACTCTCCAGGAAAAGCATCTATAATTGCCGTTTTGGAGCCTGCAGATGTTGATTATTTGTACTTTGTTGCAAAAGGTGACGGATCACATTATTTTTCCAGAACATATGATGAACATATAGATGCGGCAAATGAATACTTAGATTAGGAATGAATTATGGATAATATAAATAGAGAATATGTAGACACATATATAAACAGCTTGATTGACGGCGAAAACGAGAAGCTTGATGCATTCAGAAAAGAATGTGAAGAAAGAAATCTTCCCATTATTCACAGAGAAGTAGGACAATTTATAAAGTTAGTCATAAACCATGCAAAAGCAAAAAAAATAATTGAAATTGGTTGCAATGTAGGGTATTCATCTATTTTTATGAGCCACGTCATGAACAATGAAGGTAAGGTTGTGACAATGGAAAGAAGCGAAAAATTTTATACCGAGGCATTGAACAACATAAAAAGCTTTGGCATGGAAAAAAATATAGACGTTTATTTCGGTGAGGCTGCTGAAATACTTGATACCGTAAAAGAAGCTTTTGACATTGCGTTCATTGACGCAGCCAAAAGCTACTATAGATTATTTTTTGACAAATGCTGTGAAAAAATGAAGTCTGGAGGAATTATTCTGTCGGATAATGTGTTGTATCAAGGAATGATTGCTTCTGATGAGCTTGTTGTCAGAAGAAAGAAAACTCTTGTAAGAAATTTGAGGAGTTATTTGGAATACATTTCAAACGATGACAGATACATTACTTCCGTACTTCCGTTGGGAGACGGACTTGCGGTTACATTAATAAAATAAGAAGGAGATAATATGTTGCCAAGGTTATTAGCGCCTGCCGGTACTTTAGATAAATTGATTATGGCCGTACAATATGGTGCGGACGAAGTATATTTTGCTGGAAAATCAATGGGAATGAGAGCAGGAGGCAAAAATTTTACAAATAAAGAGCTGGAAAAAGGAGTTGATTACTGTCACAAGCATGGCAGGAAATCAAATATTACAGTAAATATAGTACCACACAATGAGGATTTAAAGGGAATAGAAGAGTATCTGAAATATCTTCAAAAAATAGGTGCAGATGCAATAATAGCAGCAGATCCAGGTATTATTGAAATTATAAAACAGACGGTTCCCGATATGAGGATTCATTTATCTACTCAAGCAAACACAACAAACTACCGCACTGCAAATTTTTGGTATAATCAGGGAGTTAACAGAGTAGTGCTTGCAAGGGAACTTTCGTTTAAAGAAATAGAAGAAATAGTAAAAAATTCACCTAAAGATTTGGAATTTGAAACATTTGTGCACGGCGCCATGTGTATTTCTTATTCGGGAAGATGCCTGCTGTCAAGTTTTATGACAGGCAGATTTTCTAACAAGGGTGATTGCGCGCAGGCCTGCAGATGGAAGTATAACCTTGTTGAAGAAAAAAGGCCAGGGGAATATTATCCCATAGAAGAAAATGATGAAGGAACTTTCATTATGAATTCAAAAGACATGTGTATGATAGAACATCTGCAGAAATTTAAGGATTTAGGTATAAAAGCATTAAAAATCGAAGGAAGAAATAAAAGTGAGTATTATACGGCAATTGCCGTAAGATCATACAGAAACGCACTGGATGAACTTGATAAGCCCGTTGGTGAAAGAAATACTGAATATTGGAAAGAAGAAGTAGAAAAATCCTCCCACAGAGATTTTTCCTACGGATTTTTTTTCGGAAATCCATACAAAGACGGTCAGCTCTATACTTCCAGCAGCTATATTCGAACTTATGACGTAGTAGGTATAGTAAGATCCTATGATGATGAAACAAGAACTGCCGTTATAGAGCAGAGAAATAAGTTTTCTGATGGAGATGTGCTGGAATGCTTCGGACCTAAAGGAATGCATTTTGAAGTGACGGCAAAAAATATGCATGATGAGCAAGGAAATAAAATTATTTCGGCACCTCATGCTCAAATGATTGTAAAAATAGAAATAGACCATGACGTTGAACCATATTATATATTGAGAAAAAAAGTAGGATAATATAAGGAGCTGCAGGCCATCATGCCGCAGCTCTTTATGTAGTTCTAATTTCCAACATTTGATACTAAAGCGTCATAAAGCTTTTTTAAAGCTTTTTTTTCGATTCTGGAAACATAGGAACGGGAAATACCCAGCATTTTTGCTATTTCTCTCTGTGTTTTGTGCTCGTTGTTTCTTATGCCGTAACGCATTTCTATAATTGTTTTTTCTCTTTTTTGGAGTGTTTTATCGAGAAGTTCATCAAGAGCTTTGATTTTTTCTTCTTTATCAAGCCTTCCTACGATTTCCTCACCCTCGTACTTGATTATATCAATAAGATAGATATTATTTCCTTCCTTGTCTGTTCCCAGAGGTCCCTGAAGAGAAACCTCTTTTTTTAGTTTTTTATCACTTCTAATAGTCATGAGTACCTCGTTGTCTATGCATTTTGCAGCATATGTAGCCAGCCGTATACCTTTGTTATTGTCAAATGTAGATACTGCTTTTATTAAGCCGATAGTTCCTATAGAGATTAAATCCTCCTGGTCGATTCCCACAGTCTTATATTTTTTTATTACATGAGCAACCAGTCTCAGATTCCTTTCTATAAGAATATTGCGTGCTTCCAGATCTCCGTCCTTGGATTTCTGTATCAGCTCGGCTTCTTCTTCTTTATCTAAAGGCTGAGGAAAGGAACTCCCATTAGTTATGTATCCAAAAATAAAAATAGACAATGGAAACAAGAGCTGCAATATATTTTCTAACAAAAAACCACCCCCAGAGTTATACATTATATGCGGAAAGGCTCAAAAAACTGTATGTACACTTTATTAAATAATTGATACAATAAAAAAATACGTCTATTTATCCGGAAATATATAAAATATGATAAAATTCGACTAATAAGCAGCAGCTTAAATAAATATATGTAATATTCAAAATTAATTTTGAATATTACATATATTTCATTTACCTCATTGTTCTGTTTTGCGTATTGTTGTTCATATTGTTGTTCATATTGTTCATGTTGTTCATGTTGTTCATGTTGTTCATGTTGTTCATGTTGTTCATGTTGTTCATGTTATTCATGTTGTTCATGTTATTCATGTTGTTCATGTTGCAATTCATGCGCCTCATCATTTCCATTAACTGCTCGCAGGTATATTGCGGCATTTCAGTCATGTCTTCCTGAGGTGTTTCAGCCGTCGGTGTCGGAGCAGTTGTTTCAGGTGACACCGGCATTTCAGGCATTACGGGCATTTCAGGAACAGCAGGGAATCCCGGAAATTCTGGAATATTGGGGAATCCCGGAATCCCCGGATAAATATTAAGATCTTCGGGAATGAATGGCATTGGTCCGCTGCTCGGCATGTTTGGAAGCGCCGGTGTATCTCCGTCAATAAATGGCAGCTCCTGCATGAGATCTTCAGGCATAAAAGGCAGTTCCTGCATCATGTCACCGGGCATTGACTGAGCGTTTGCCATGTGTGGATACGGATTTCTATATTGCATCATATCTGGGTAATAGCCGGAGTTAAAACTGAACGGCATTGAATCATAATGAGGCATATTTTTATAATTTGGGTAATTCATACTATCCTCCAATACTTAATTTATTTCTTATAATCAATATACGTAGCAAATGCAAATTAGGTGAATTAAATTAAATTGTTTCTTTACTAATTTATCAACTTCATTTAAAATATATTTACTACACATAGGAGATAATAAATGCATTTATCAAATTTACACACTCATACCGACTATTGCGACGGCACATGCAGTGCAGAGGAAATGGTTAAATCTGCAGTACAAGCAGGATTTCATTCAATAGGAATTTCTACTCACGGTCCTGTGACATTTGAAACGGACTGGAATATTAAGCATAAAAATATTGAAAAATATATCGATGAAATTTTATTGCTTAAAGAAAAATACAGAAATATTATTGAAATCTATTTGGGGATGGAACTGGATTACTTGCCGAGAACAGGATTTGACAAATCTTTAGAACTTCTAATAAAAAGGCTGGATTATTACATCGGTTCGGTTCATTTCCTGGGGGAACTCAGCGACGGTACTAAGTGGACAGTGGATTATAATCTTCAAGAAATACAATCCGGAATAAAAGACAGCTTTGGAGGGAGTACAAGGCTTGCTGTGGAAACATATTTCAGCATGTTAGCTGAAATGGCCGAAATGTATGAACCTCCAATAATAGGACACTTTGATCTAATCAAGAAGTTAAACAAAAACAATATTTTGTTTGATGAAAATAGTGACTGGTACATCAAATCTGTGGTAAAATGTCTTGATGTCATAAAGAATACTGAATCTGCAGTTGAAATAAACACTGGAGGAATTATCCGTGGATATACGGAAGAACAATATCCGTCAACATTTATTCTTAAGCTTATCAGGGAAAGAGGAATACCGGTTACAGTAAGTTCGGACGCTCACTCAAAAGAAGCAATTAACGGCAAATTTACAGAAATGTACAGATTGATTAAATCAATTGGATTTAAGAATATTAGGCATCTGACAAAAAACGGATGGATTGAAAAGGAAATATAAACTATCAATGAAGGATTTTTATGTTATAATATAGTATCATGGTTTTAATACAACAAAGGAGTTGAATTTATGATAAATATTTTGATTGTAACACATGGCAATCTGGGAAAGGAATTATTAAAAAGTTCGGAGCTTATAATAGGTCCTGTGGAAAATGCAGAAAGTATATCCTTTCAGCAGGGAGACAACTTTGAAGAATTGCTGGGTAAGGTTGAGGAAGCTGTAGAGCGTTTGTCCGGTGATGATTTAATTGTGTTTACGGACATGTATGGGGGAAGCCCTTTTAATGCGGTTTCAAGAACCATGAAAGCAAATAATTTTTATCATATTACCGGAGTGAATTTTCCTCTATTTATTGATATAGCGGTGAACAGAGATACATACAGCCTAGAGGAGCTGGCGGAAAAAATAATTAAGAACGGAAAGAAGAGTATAGTATTTGTTAATGAGACATTTTTAGCGGAATAACGGAGGAATAATGAAAAATATTGTGTTGACCAGGATTGATGACAGACTTTTACACGGACAGGTTGTGGTTTCCTGGATACCCTATCTTAAGGCAGATGAGATAGTTATCTTAGATGATGAGTATGCTGATGATGAGTTTATGTCATTGCTGATAAAAAATGCTGTTCCGGATAATATCAAGATTCACATTCTTTCTTCAGATGTTTGCGAGGCTTATTTAAAGGGAAACGATGAAGGAGAGAGGATTCTTATTTTAGTGAGAACTGTGGAATATTTAAAAAAGCTGATTTGTTCAGGGGTAGAAATAAAGAAAATTAATGTTGGGAATCTTGGAGGTTCTCCTGAGAGAAAACAGTATTACAATTCTGTTTATTTAAGCGATGAGGAACTGAAGCTTTTAAAAGACATCGCCAAGAAAACGGAAGTTGAAATAAAAATGCTACCCAACGATAAAGGAATTAGAATGGTATAGTATGAATTTAGAAAAATATTTTTTATTAAGTATATTATATTTTTGGGCAAGCAGCACATCACTTTCATTTGGTGTAGGCTATTATACATTGTACAGGCCTGTGGTAACGGGATTGCTGACAGGCATTGTCCTTGGCAGGCCTTATGTAGGCATGGCAGCAGGAGCAGTTGTTAATATTTTGTATATGGATTTTGTGTCCACCGGAGGATCACTTAAGTCGGATCAGTGTCTTACGGCAATTATATCTGCGGTGGGTTCTGTGCTTCTGGGACTGACACCGGTTGAAGCGCTGGCTGTTGCATATCCTTTCGGATACTTAGGTACGCTTATTTGGAAATGCCGTCTGAAAATAAATACCATATTTGTGAAAAAATATGATAATGCATTTTCGAAAAAGATAAATCCCGATATTACTTTGTACAACGGGTTTATGCCGCAGATCCTATTATATGTTGTCAGTACAGTTATAGCTGTGCCGGCTGTCATTGTTGTAACTTTGCTTGGGGAATACATTTATGGAATAAGAAATGCACTGTATTTAGCAGGCTTTTTTCTTATATTTACTTCAACGTTTTATACTCTGTATAAAATGGACAAAAAGAGCAATCTGATTTTTATTTTTTTATTTATGAGTATGTTGATTATAAATTTTAGCTCTTATATTATTTTTGCGGTTTTTTTGTTTGTATTAGCATACTTGTCAGACAAAAATCTTATATCGACAGATTATAATAAAACAAAAAAAAGCGGCATAATTTCTAAAACAGACTTATTTTATTCATGGGCGGTGTGGATGAATTTTTCACATTCATGCTACAGCTTTGAACGGATGCAGGGAATGGCATATGCTCAGAGCATGAAAAGAATATTCAGAAAGCTGTATGGCGGCAGTGACGCGCAGTACGAAGCTGTTCACAGGCACAGTGCATTTTTTAATACTGAGCCGAACATAGGTACACCTATACACGGATATATTATATCTCTTGAAGAAAATAACATTAAGAATAATAGCGATGAAAAGAATATTATATTTATGAAAAAAGGAATGATGGGGATAGCTGCAGGGATGGGTGATTCTTACACCCAGGTGGTACTGACGCCGCTGTTTATTTCAATGTCCGTGCTTCTCTGTCTTGACGGCATGTATATGGCGTCCATCATACCTGTAATTATGCTGGCGCTGATAATATTAGCTATTTCTTATACAGGTTTTATGAAAGGGTATTATTTAGGCAGGGAGAGCTTAATTGAAAGAATAAACATTGTTAAAAGCAGCAAGATTAAATTTTATTTTTCATATATTTTTTCAGGAATATTAGGGTCTTCATTAGGAAGACTATTAACTACTTACAATTTGTCAAAGAATTTGACAGTTTATGTATTGATTGGTATAATTTCTTTAAGTTATGTAACTTTTAAAATAAAAAGGAGCTTAAATCAACAATGAGAAAAATTGGAATTATGGGAGGCACCTTTGATCCTATACATTTAGGACATTTGGTGGTTGCCAATGAAGTCTTGAATATTTATAAACTTAGCAAAATTATATTTATACCTTCCGGGAATCCTCCTCATAAAGACGGGTTAGCAACAAGTTCCTTGCACAGATACATGATGACGAGCATGGCTACCATGTCAAATAGTAAATTCATAGTATCTGATATAGAAATTAAGAAAAAAGAAAAATGCTATTCTGTTGATACACTGAAAGAACTGCACAAATTATATCCCGATACAGAATTTTACTTTATAACTGGGACTGATGCGGTTATTGAACTGCCTAATTGGTGTGAACCGAAAGAACTTCTGAAGCTTTGCAGATTCATTGCCGTTTCCAGACCGGGAATAAGCATGGAAGCTGTTAAATCAAAGATTGAAAAAATAGAAAAAGAGTTAGGCGGGGAAATATATCTTCTTCAGATACCAATGCTTCATATTTCATCTACCGATATAAGGGATAGATTTAGCAGGGGTATCTCTGCAAAGTACTTGATTACAGATATCGTGGAGCAGTACATAATAAAAAATAATTTATACAACGAGAAAAAAGATTTAAGGGAATTGAAAAAGAAACTCGAAGAGTACAATCCCAGACTCTATGAACACTGCGTAAGAACTATGGAGGAAGCGGAAAAACTGGCTGTACATTATGGAGAAGATACAGAGAAGGCAAAGATAGCAGGGCTTTTGCATGACTGCGGCAAAAAAAAGTCGGGCAAAGATGACAATATGGAACACTCTAAAACAGGAGCAAGGGTTGCAAGAGATGTTTTCAATATACAAGATGAAGAAATATTAAATGCCATTATGTATCATACAACAGGCAGAGAAAATATGACCATGCTGGATAAAATCATATTTATTGCGGATAAAATAGAGCCGAAAAGGGATTATGAAGGCATAGCGGAAATAAGAAAAGCTGCATATACTAATATTGATAAAGCTATAATAATGTCACTGGAAAGCACCATAGAATATGTGAAAATTAGAAATTTAGAGCTTGACAATGATTCACTAAAAACGTTAAAATTTCTAAGGAGGCAAAATGAATCAAGACCATAAGAATATAGAATTAATATTAAAAGCCTGTAATGATAAGAAGGCGTATAATTTTACAGTGCTTGACGTAAGAAAAACCAGCTCAATTACGGACTATTTTGTAATATGCAGTGGAAATAATGAACGTCAGACTGTTGCAATCGGGGAAGAAGTGTTAGAAAAAGGATATGAAGCCGGATTAGATTTTTATTATAAAGAAGGTTTCGGTACGGGAAGATGGATTTTATTAGAAACTGATAACATTATTGTTCATATTTTTCACAGAGATGAAAGAGAAGTATATGATTTGGAGTCTTTGTGGTTTGACAATAACTCAATAGATGTTGAACAATATGGTATAAAAAATTGGAAATAGGAGGATATTATGTCAAATACAGTAGTACAGACAAGCAACGCGCCGGCAGCGGTAGGGCCTTATTCACAGGCAATAAAAGCCGGAAACACAATATATGTTTCGGGCCAGCTGCCAATTAATCCGGCAACAGGAGAACTTTACAAAGGTGGAGACATTAAAGAAGAGACAAAAATTTCATTAATGAATGTCAAAGCAATATTGGAGCAGGCAGGAGCATCATTGAAAGATGTTGTTAAATGCACAGTGTTCATCAAGGATATGAACCAGTTTGGACTAATAAACGAAATGTATGCAGAAATATTCGGTGACACTAAACCTGCAAGAGTTTGCGTAGAGGTAGCCAGACTTCCAAAGGACGCAAACGTGGAAATTGACGCTATAGCTGTTATTTAATTAAGAATCGACAACTAAATTAATATTAAAATACAAAATTCAGGTTGAAAAACCTGAATTTTTATTTGTCAGAATGAGTTCAGATAAGTAAATGTGGAATGACGTTGTAGATAGATTAGTTAACTAATTATTGTATCTTTTCCTTCTTTTTTTTCTGTAAATTTTCATTCTTAAGTCGTTGTAGATTTTTAAAAATAATAAAAAAGCAATTAGAAATAAGGTGGTGTATCCAATAACTGTTACTAGGGCAGAAAATAATTTATTTCCTGATTTTTCTGTAAGCGTACCTTCAACATGGGTAGGGGTTATCAAGTTTACAGTTCCTATAACGTTGCCGTCCAACATATAGTCAATTTTTCCTACAACACTGTTTTTTTCAAGAGGCAGTGCAATTTCGTTTATGGTAACTTTTGATTCTACATCGTTCTCAGAGTCTTTCTTAATTAAAGCTGTGCAGTCATTTTCGGTGATTACTGATATTTCCCTGCTGTCGCCGTTGCTTACCTGTATGTTTTGAATAAACATATTTTTGCTTACTAGTTTTAAGCTTTCATATTCATTGAATCCGTAATTAAACAAATTATGTGCATCCTGGTACATTTCAAGAGAAACACCTTTCATTACAACAGCTATAAGCTCTGTACCGTCTTTTTCGGAACTTGCTACAAGGGTGTTTCCGGCTTCAGGAGTGTATCCCGTTTTTACGCCGGTTGCATATTCGTACTCGGGACTTATATACATGCCGTCCACACAAATTTGGCCGTATCCGGAAGGGTGTAACAGCTTGTTAAGAGTTGCGAAGTATCGGGTTTCATCTTTCTTATTAGTTGGCTTAACTTCATATTTGACAGTTTTAACGATTTTTCTGAAAGTTTCGTTATTCATGGCATACTTGGTTATTAATGCAAGGTCTGCAGCTGTTGTATAATGATTATCGTCATGAAGACCGTGAGGATTTACGAAATGTGTGTTATAGGCACCGAGTTCTTTAGCTTTTTCGTTCATAAGATCTACAAATTCTTTTTCGCTGCCGCCGTAATGCTTGGCTATTGCAAGTGCGGCATCATTAGCTGAAGGCAGCATCAATGCATAGAGCAAATCTTTTAATGTAAGTATTTCGCCAGCTTCAAGGGCAATATGGCTTCCAGAAATTTCGTAAGGGGTATCATCATCGATTTTTATGACATCTGATAATTCTCCCATTTCTATTGCAAGTATGGCTGTCATTATTTTAGTAAGACTGGCAGGATACATTTTTTTGCTTGCGTCTTTTTCTGCAAGAATGGTTCCTGTCTCAGCATCTATAAGAACCGCAGTTTCACACAAAAGACTGGGGACGGCATAAGCCTTGCTAAAAATTAATAAAAAAATTGAAAAGAACAATAGATAGGCAATTATTTTTTTAATCATATGTGAACTCCTTTAATACAAATCAAGTAATAGTATAGCAGAAATCAAAAGATTTGTAATTAAAATTTTTGATTTTTCACCAAAATAATGTATAATGTATTTATAGTATGTCAAATAATTGCGGAAATGGGGGCAATATGTACAATAACCTTAATAAAAAGGGGCTTGCGATTGTTTTAATCATTGCAATAATAATTATGACTGCTGTGGGGATTAAGCTTTCCGGCAAGAAAGAAGAAATAGAATTTAACAGCCAGGAACATATGTATGAGAAAATTGCTGAAGAAGTCGAACAGAATGATGATGACGGCATAATAGTGGTTGATATCGACGGTTCAGTTGTAAATCCCGGGGTGTATGAGATGAAAAACGGTGACAGGGTTAATGATGCCATAACTGCGGCGGGAGGCCTTAAGGAAAATTCCTTTACCGAAAATCTTAATAAAGCTAGAAAATTATTGGATGGAGAAAAAATATATGTATATTCAGTAGAAGAATCAAAAAAATATATAAGTGAAAAATTAATAAATATAAATACAGCATCGGCTGATGACCTCATATCCTTACCGGGAATCGGTCAAGTGTATGCTCAGAGAATTATTGAATACAGGGAAGAAAGAATATTTTCCTCAATTGAGGAAATAAAAAATATTAACGGAATCGGAGATAAAACCTTCGAAAAAGTTAAAGAAATGATAACAATAGAATAGAGAGGTGCAGCATGTCTATAGATAAAGTGCGTTTGACGCAGATGACAAAAGCTTCTGGCTGAGCAGCCAAAATAGGTCCAGAGACCCTTGCTCAAGTGTTGAGCAAGCTTCCGAAATTTAAAAATGATAAATTAATAGTGGGATTGGAAACGTCAGATGATGCATGTGTGTATCAGATAAATGATAAACTTGCAATGATACAGACAGTGGATTTTTTTACTCCTGTGGTTGACGATCCGTATACTTTTGGTCAGATTGCAGCTGCAAATTCATTAAGTGATGTATATGCCATGGGAGGAGAGCCTGCTCTGGCTCTTAATATAATGGCATTTCCAAACTGTTTGAGCCCTGATATTATGGCAGAAATACTTAGGGGTGGAGCAAGCAAGGTTATGGAAGCGGGGGCAACAATAGCCGGAGGACACTCAGTGGAGGATGATGAGCCAAAATACGGAATGTGTGTTACAGGTTTTGTTGAACCTGATAAAGTTCTGAAAAATTATGGAGCAAAGCCCGGAGATGTGCTTATACTTACAAAGCCTGTTGGAACAGGCATTATAAATACAGCGTACAAGGCAGAAATTTGTTCGAAAGATACAGAAAATAAGGCAATACATGTAATGGCTTCACTAAATAAAAATGCAAAGAGAGTTATCGAGTATTATCCAGTAAATAGTTGTACAGATATTACCGGCTTCGGGCTTGCGGGACATTCGGCAGAAATGGCTGAAGCTAGCAATGTAACATTTGTCTTAGATATAAAGAAGGTTCCGGTTATAGGAGATGTGTTTGAATATGCAGAAATGGGTCTTGTTCCAGCAGGAGCATACAGAAACAGAAAATTTTTCGACGACAGAGTATCATACGAAGGTGTCGAAGAGAAGTATGCCGATTTGGCATTTGACCCACAGACATCGGGAGGACTTTTATTTTCAGTTAACGAAAAGTATGCTGTGGAAATTCTGGAGAGATTAAAAGAAAGTCTTGATACGGAATTTGCATTGGTAGGAAGAGTTATAGAAAAACAGGATAAATACATAATAATAAAAGATTCCCTGAATTAATGAGGAGCGATCATGGAGAAAAATAAGTTATACAGGCTGATTCCAAAGGTTGACAACCTGATGGAAAGCGATGAGATAAAGTGTCTTTTCACAGATGGCAGCAGAGATCTTGTGGTTGATGCTGCAAGAGATGTTACAGAGAGATTAAGAGAATTTATAAACAATTCTGATGATGAAGATGAAATAGCAAAGAAAATTGAAAGTGTTACTGATGATATCAAAAAAGAAGTAAGAAGCTTTTCTTCTTATAACATGAAAAGAGTTATAAACGCAACAGGCACTGTTTTACATACAAACCTTGGAAGAGCGGTAATTTCAGAAAATATTGCTGAGAGGGTATTAAAGCTTGTAACGGGTTATTCAAATCTTGAGTATGATTTGGAAGAAGGTAAAAGAGGATCAAGATATTCACATTTCGAAAAAATAGTAACGAAAATTACCGGAGCTGAGGCAGCCATGGCTGTAAATAATAATGCAGCAGCCGTACTGCTCATATTGTCAGCTTTGGCAAAAGACATGGAAGTTGTCGTATCAAGGGGAGAACTTGTGGAAATAGGAGGCTCTTTCAGAGTCCCGGACGTAATGGCGCAAAGTGGAGGACACCTGGTAGAGGTAGGAACAACGAACAAAACGCATCTCCATGATTACGAAAGCGCAATAAACGAAAATACAGTAGCGCTTTTAAAGGTTCATACAAGCAATTACAGAATTGTCGGATTCACGGAATCGGTTACAGTGGAAGAGCTAGCGGAACTTGCGCATAAACATGGGCTTCCCGTGATTGAAGATATTGGAAGTGGCGTACTTGTTGATTTAAGCAGGTACGGACTTGATTATGAGCCCACGGTTCAGGCATCCGTTAAGGCTGGAGCAGATATTGTATGCTTCAGCGGAGATAAGCTTTTAGGAGGACCTCAGGCAGGCGTTATAGTCGGAAAGAAGCAACTGATAGATAAAATCAAGAAGCATCCTCTGACAAGAGCTTTCAGGATAGATAAATTTACGGCAATTGCTTTGGAGTCGGTTTTTCATGAGTATCTTGATGAAGAAAGAGCAGTAAAAAATATTCCAGCTTTAAAACTTATTAACAGAGGTTTTGAAGATATTCAAAAATCGGCAGAACTGCTGCAAGGAAAATTAAAAACTGTTGCAGGCAAATATTGTGAAATAAATATTGAAAGCTGTGAATCTCAAATAGGAGGAGGATCTCTTCCTCTTGAAAGAATAAAAAGTGCCTGCCTTGCAATAAAACCGTTAAATATGACTACGGCGGCGCTGGAAAAACGATTAAGACATATGGAGACCCCTGTTATAGGCAGAGTTGTCAATGACAACCTGATTTTAGATTTAAGAACCGTTCTTGAGGGGCAGGAAGCAACTGTTGCTGAAGCATTTAAAAGCATTTTCAATTGATTCGGAGGTAAGATGAAGAATATTATAATAGGTACGGCAGGGCATATTGATCATGGCAAAACCACTTTAATAAAAGCATTGACAGGAAGAGATACGGACAGATGGGAAGAAGAAAAAAGAAGAGGTATAACCATAGATTTGGGATTTACATATTTTGATTTGCCTAATGGTAATAAGGCGGGCATTATTGATGTTCCCGGCCATGAAAAATTTATTAAAAATATGCTTGCTGGTGTAGTAGGGATGGACCTTGTGCTGCTGGTTGTAGCAGCTGACGAGGGAATGATGCCGCAGACGGTGGAACATCTTAATATACTTAATATACTTGGCGTTAAGAAGGGAATAGTTGTGCTTACCAAGTATGACATAATAGATCCGGAATGGCTTGAACTTGTTAAAGATGATGTAAGAGAAGGGTTGAAGGATACATTCCTTGAAAACGCACCTATAGCAGAAGTATCATCAAAGACGGGATACGGAATTGACAATCTGGCAAATATCATTGTGCAGCAGACTGAAATTGAGATGGAGGACAGAAATATAAATACAATACCGAGACTTCCTATTGACAGAGTGTTTTCAATAAACGGATTCGGTACTGTAATTACCGGGACGCTTATCTCCGGACAGCTTAAAAAGGGAGATGAAATAGAGATTTATCCTGTTAATAAAATAAGCAAAATACGTAATATGCAGGTTCATTCTCAGGATGCTGATACAGCCTATGCAGGGCAAAGGACAGCTGTAAATCTGTCAGGTGTCAAAAAAACAGATTTGTACAGAGGATGTGTGATTGCTCCTGTGAATTCTATGAAAGATACTAAGATGCTTGATGTAAAGCTGAATCTTCTAAAAAATTCACGACGTATTGTTGAAAATCGTTCAAGGCTCCATCTGTATACAGGAACAAGCGAAGTTCTTTGCAGAGTTGTTCTTCTGGACAGGGATGAACTTTCACCGGGAGAAAGCTGCTATGCGCAGCTTAGACTGGAAGAAGAGCTTGCTGTCAGAAGAGGAGATAAGTTTATAGTCAGATTCTATTCGCCTATGGAAACTATAGGCGGAGGAGAAATAATAGAGCCTATGCCTCTTAAAAAGAAAAGATTTGACGAGAATCTTTTAGAAGAACTGAAAATAAAAGAAAAAGGAAGCAATGCAGATGTAATTGAAAAAATTATTAGAGAAAATTCAAAAGATTTACCTACATTAACAGAAGTTGCTAAAATTACCGCACTGTCTGAGGAAGAAGTAATAAAAAATGTGGAGGCATTGGAGGAAGAAGAAAAAATAACAGTTTACAGGCTTAAAAACGACAAGTATATATGGCATAAAAGCTTTGAGAGAAAAATTGAAGAGGATATCGATAAATATTTGTTTAAATACCATGAAAACAACAAATATTCCAAAGGAGCGAAAAAGTCAGAAATTAAAAGCAAGTTTCTGTCTAAGATGAAACAGAATGTATTTGATGTAGTTGTGAATTCTTTTGAGAAAAAAGGGACAATTAAACTGGAAGGAGAATATGTGTCACTTCCTTATTTCCAAATTCAATATGACGAGTTTTACAGATCATGTGAAAATACTGTAACAAATGCATTAAATAAAGCCGGGTTCGATTTCGTCAAGCAGGAGGATTTGATTCAAGCTCTTAACAGCGACAAGGCGGAGGAAATTATAGCACTTATGATTGATGAAAAAAAGATCATTAAAATTAGTGATGCTGGAATTACAACAGTGGAAATTTTTGATAGAGCCAAAGAACTTTTGATTGAATATATTAAGAAAAATTCAAAAATAACGGCAGCGGAATATCGCGATGTTTTGAGTACAAACAGAAAGATAGCCATAGCGCTTCTTGAATATTTTGATATGAATAGAGTTACAAAAAGGGTTGGAAATGACAGGATATTGTCTTAGTTAATAATGATAATTCAATATTTCCCTTGACAATTATTTCAATCCAATGTAAGATTAATTAAAAGTTTAATTTTTGTAACAAAATAATTTAAGGAGTGTAACAAATGAAGGTTTTGCTAGTAGATGACGAGCTTCTGCTTGTCAAGGGACTTAAGTACAGCTTGGAACAAGATGGATATGAAGTTGATACTGCCCTTGAAGGAAACGATGCATTAAGAAAGATTTCGTTGAATGAATTTGACATAGTAATTCTTGACCTGATTCTACCTGATATTGACGGCCTTGAGGTTTGCCAGAAAATAAGAGAAATTTCAAATGTTCCTCTCCTTATATTGACTGCAAGCAATGAAGATATGAATAAAATATTGAGCCTTGAATATGGAGCCGATGATTATATAACCAAACCTTTTAACATATTGGAATTAAAGGCTAGAATTAAGGCTATTCTCAGAAGGACAAAGGGGTCGGCTCAGAAGCCAAATGAACAGACATTAGTTGTTGATGATTTTGTAATCAACTCTCTTGGAAGAAAAGTTAGTCTTCACGGACATGAAATTAACCTTACCGCAAAGGAGTTTGACTTGCTTCTTTTGCTGGCAACCAATCCAGGCAAAGTGTTTTCAAGGGAAGAGCTTTTGGAAATTATTTGGGGCTATGAGTATTTCGGAGACCTTAGAACTGTCGATGTTCATGTTAGAAGGCTGAGAGAAAAAATAGAAAACAAAAACAAAAATTATGAATATATACTTACAAAATGGGGAGTAGGATATTACTTCAGGAATATCCGCTAAAGATACGCTCCCTTCAGGATATATGGTATAACGTGAAAGCGTTATACGTAAATCGTGTTTTTTTGATTCAAAAATATTCGTAAAATATTTTAAAAATACATATTGACAAATTGCCTGACTTGTGATATTTTTTATTGAAAATGTATTTGAGGTCTAAGAGTAATGAAAAATTTTATCTATAAAAAAATAAAATTTAATATAAACAAAACAGCAATTATTGAATCTATTATTACTAATGGTATTATTGTTTATTTTTCTTAGCTGTCGCATTTGCGACAGCTATTTTTATATTCAGTATTTTAATAAATATTTTTGGAGGAAAACATGAAAGGAAGACTAATACTGGAAAACGGGATGATATTTGAGGGCCAATGTTTTGGGAAAATAGCAGATTCCGTAGGAGAGGTAGTATTTAATACAGGCATGACAGGATATCAGGAAATTTTAACTGATCCATCTTACTACGGTCAGATAGTTACCATGACATATCCTTTGATAGGAAATTATGGTACTAATTTATATGATCTTCAGTCGGATTCACCGAAGGTTAAGGGGTTTATAGTGAGAGAACTGTGCAAAATTCCAAATAACTTCAGATGTGAAATAGATTTGGACATTTATTTGAAAAAGAATAACATAATCGGAATTGAAGGAATTGATACAAGATATCTTACTAAAGTAATAAGAAATACAGGAACCATGAAAGGGATTATAACAGTCAACGAATTAAGTCAAAGTGAAATAGAAAAATATTTTAATGATTTTTCAAATAAAAGTGCAGTGGAAGCAGTATCATCAAAAGAAATAAAAACCATGGGAAGCGGACCTTTGAGAATAGGAGTTCTGGATTTTGGAATTAAGAATAACATTTTAAGATGCTTTATTGAAAGAGGTTGCTCACTTACGGTTTTTCCGGCATTTACGAAGGCCGATGAACTGTTGAAATATGACTTTGACGGTATTTTTCTGTCAAATGGTCCGGGTGATCCTAAGGACATTCCTGAGGCAATAGAGACCGTAAAAGCATTATCGGAAAAAATACCCATAGCGGGAATATGCCTAGGTGTCCAGATAATTGCCCTTTCATTAGGCGCGAAGACTGAGAAAATGAAGTATGGACACAGGGGATGCAACCACCCTGTAAAGGATTTGAAAACAGGCAAGGTTACAATCACGTCACAAAATCATGGATATGTGGTAAACAAAGATTCTCTGGGAGATTTTCTGGAGGTAACACATGTGAATTTAAATGACGGAACCATTGAAGGGTTAAGACATAAGACGTTACCTGTCATGGGAGTGCAGTATCATCCGGAAGCAAGTCCGGGACCTCACGATTCAAACATAATTTTTGACGACTTTATAAATATGTATAAGGAGAAAAATAATGGCGTTAAATAAAGACATAAAAAAAGTATTGGTTATAGGGTCAGGACCTATTATTATAGGCCAAGCGGCCGAATTTGATTACTCAGGCACGCAGTGCTGCAGAGCTCTGAGAGAAGAAGGAATTGAAACTGTTTTGATAAATTCCAACCCTGCAACAATTATGACGGATACGGATATTGCGGATAAGGTATATATAGAACCTCTTACGGCAGAGTACGTTGAAAAGATAATTGCAAAAGAAAGACCTGACAGCGTTATCGCCGGAATGGGAGGTCAGACAGGTCTTAATCTTACCGTAGAATTATACGATAGAGGAATACTGGATAAGTACAATGTTAATGTAATAGGAACAAGTGTGGAGTCGATTAAAATAGGGGAAGACAGGGAAAAGTTTAAGGAAATGATGAATAAAATAAATGAACCCATTGTCGATTCTGAAATAGTAAACAGCATGGAGGAAGGGCTGAAAGTTGCATCCAGAATAGGTTATCCCATAATTATCAGACCTGCCTACACTCTTGGAGGAACAGGCGGCGGAATCGCATTAGATGAAGACGAACTGAAGGAAATATTGTCAGCAGGTCTTCACCTGAGCATGAACAAGCAGGTTCTGATAGAGAAGAGCATTAAAGGCTGGAAGGAAATAGAATACGAAGTTATGAGAGACAAAAATGGCACTTGTATTACAGTGTGTAACATGGAGAATTTTGACCCCGTAGGTGTTCATACCGGTGACAGTATCGTTGTGGCACCTTCCCAGACGTTGTCAGATGTGGAATATCAGATGCTCAGAACCGCCTCTATTAAAATTATAGATGCAATTGGTATTGAAGGAGGCTGCAATGTGCAGCTAGCATTGAACCCCAGCAGCCTCGAATATGCGGTTATAGAAATAAATCCGAGAGTGAGCCGTTCATCCGCGCTTGCTTCGAAAGCAACAGGCTATCCAATAGCAAAAGTTTCAACTAAAATAGCTCTGGGATATGGGCTTGATGAAATATTAAATCAGGTAACAGGAAAAACATATGCTGCGTTTGAGCCTACTCTTGATTATGTTGTATTAAAAATACCTAAGTGGCCATTTGATAAATTCTTTAATGCTAAAAGAATATTAGGTACAAAAATGATGGCAACAGGCGAGGTAATGGCAATAGGAAGCTCGTTTGAACAGGCGCTGTTAAAAGCTGTACGCTCTCTTGAAATAAAGCAGTATACATTGTACAGCGAAAAATTATCGCAAAAAAGTACAGTGGATTTAAAAGCCAGAATTCAAAATCCTGATGACGAGAGACTTTTTTGCATCGCCGAGATGATGAGAAGAGGATATAAAATCGATAAAATTGCAGAGCTTACAGGTGTTGATAAATTTTTCCTGTACAAAGTATGTAACATAATAGAAGAAGAAGAACTTCTCAGGAATTCTTCCTTGCATGAGCTTGATAAAAACTGGCTTAAGAAGCTAAAAAAAATTGGATTTTCAGACAAGGGAATAGCAGACTTGACTGGAAGCAGTCCGGAGGATGTTTACAAACTGAGAATGAAAAACCATATAGTTGCATCATATAAAATGGTGGATACCTGCGGTGGGGAATTTGATGCGGTTTCACCATACTACTATTCAACCTATGACGAATACGATGAGGTTGAGGTTACAAAAAATAAAAAAATACTTGTAATTGGCTCAGGGCCTATACGAATAGGTCAGGGTGTTGAATTTGACTATTGCTCGGTTCACAGCATATTTGCTCTGAAAAAGTGCGGCATAGAGACAATAATAGTAAATAATAATCCTGAAACGGTGAGTACAGATTTTGATATAGCAGATAAACTGTATTTTGAACCTCTTACAGAAGAAGATGTTCTGAATATTGTTGAGAAGGAAAAACCTGACGGAGTTATACTTCAGTTTGGAGGCCAGACAGCAATTAAGCTTGCAAATTTCTTTAAACAAAAGAAAATAGCAATTTTGGGAACTGATCCCGAACAAATAGATATGGCGGAAGACAGAGAAAAGTTTGATGAAATGCTGGAAAGCTTGAATATTAAAAGGCCTAAAGGAAAAGCGGTAACCAATATTGAAAATGGCAAAAAAACAGCAGAAAATATAGGGTATCCCGTGCTTGTGAGACCTTCTTATGTACTTGGTGGTCAGGGAATGGAAATAACATATTCAGAAGAGGAACTGGTAAATTATCTTAGCAATGCATTTGCAAATGATTCAAAAAATCCCGTGTTGATTGACAAATATATTGTAGGGAGAGAAATAGAGGTGGATGCTATTTGCGACGGAGAAGACATACTTATTCCAGGAATTATGGAGCATCTCGAGCGAGCAGGAGTTCATTCGGGAGACAGTATCTCAATTTATCCTCCGAAGAATTTAAGTGCTGAGATAAAAGAGAAGCTTGAAATAATAACAAAAAAAATATCAACTTCATTAAAGACAGTTGGAATGGTTAATATCCAGTTTATAGAATTTGAAGACGAACTTTATGTTATAGAAGTAAACCCTCGTTCAAGCAGGACGGTTCCGTACATCAGCAAGGTAACAAAAATTCCTATGATTGAAATAGCTACAAGAGTTATGCTCGGTGAAAAACTTGAATCCATGGAATACGGCACTGGACTATATAAGGAATCAGAATTGGTTGCAATAAAAGTTCCCGTATTCTCCACACAAAAACTTGAAGGAGTGGAAGTAAGCCTTGGGCCTGAAATGAAATCAACTGGAGAGGTTCTGGGGGTAGGTAGAAGCTACAGAGAAGCTATGTACAAGGGATTTAAAGCTGCCGGATTCAAAGAGCCAAGTGTCGATAAAATAATTATTGCAACAATAAGGGACAGGGATAAAGAAAACTTTAAGCCTGTTGCGGTAAAATTAAATCAATTGGGGTATAAATTTGCAGCAACAGAAAAGACTGCTCATTTCCTCAATAATAACGGAATAAAGGCTGCAATGGTCAAAAAAGTCAGAGAGGACAGCCCTAACATAATTGATCTGATAAGAAGCGGAAATGTTGGATTTGTTGTGGATATTCCCACAAAGGCAAATAATTCAAATACGGACGGCTTTAAAATCAGAAGAACAGCAATCGAAAACTCCATCAATGTTTTTACTTCCTTAGATACATTGTCGGCATTGACAGATATTATGGAATTGAAAATTATGGATGAGGATACAGATGTTTATAATATATGCAGCTAAAATAAATGCTTGAATTTAGTTTGAGTATATGTTATCATGTTATCCGATGGGGATAGATAGGTGCTGGTGTGCCTCCTGGTCTTCAAAACCAGTCGCGGGGCGTTTGCTCGTCCTGGGTGGGTTCAATTCCCACATATTCCCGCCATTTAAGGAGAATAATGATGCATAAAAATGTATTAGTGTGCGTTACGCAGCAAAAGACATGCGAGAGGCTCATACATCAAGGCGCTGAATTATCAAAGGATCAGCCTTCCGGCTTATATGTTCTGCATGTTGTAAATGAAAAAGATAAGCTGCTGTATAACCTCAGTGATGGAGATGCATTAGAGTATTTATTTGATATTACTAAAGGTGTAGGAGCTGAACTGACAGTTAAAAGATCTAAGGATGTTATTAAAACTATAGTTGATTTTGCGGAAGAAATGAAAATAACCCATATTGTGCTGGGAAACCCGGGGAAAAAGGATCCTGCCAATGATTTCGCTTCAAAGCTCAAGAAAAGACTGCCGGACAGGGCCTTTGTAATCTAAGATGAACAGATTTTATTTGATTTTTAAATTTTTATTTGATAAAAACATTCCGATTAAGGAAAAATGGTGGATTATACTACCGCTGATTTATATTGTAAGCCCTATTGACTTGATACCGGCACCGGTGTTGGGATTAAGTATCATTGATGATGCAGTGGTGATTTTATACCTGCTAAGTGTAATAAACGGCAAAACAAAAAAATATTACGGAAATGCTTATAAAAATGATGAAGGTCAAAAAAATCAGCAAGAAAATATAGTTGATAATGTAGAATATGAAATAAAAGATGATGAGGATGAACAGTAGTTTGTCCTTTTTTTTATCCAATTTTACAGCATTAACAAATATTATAAAATTTGGTATAAAATGCATTATACATATGATATAATGTTAAAGGTACAATTAATAGTATAGAAAGTGGAGGAAAAAATGAGCAAATTGTTTAAATCAGCAAAAATGACATTGGTCGCTATTTTTGCCGTAATTTATATGGTTTTGAGCTTATTTATATTCTATAAAACTGTTAAACCGTCGCCTATAATACTGTACCCCTCTTTTCAAGAAATAGAAATAAATACGCCTGACAGATATAACCCTGCTGTTAAGCTGCTGTCATTTCAAACAACCGTTGTAAACAGGAGTAAAAAATATATGGATTTAAAATTATATTTTTATAAAAATAAAAATGCCAAAAAATGGTATCCATATTATGATCTTATTCCGGAGGTACATGTAACCGAAGTATACAGAATTGAACCGGGACAAAAAAAGGAGATTTCCTCCGAAACGATCATTGAATCAGATGATGAAAGATTGATAAACTCTTACCTGCTTGATGTTAAAGTAAAATATAAAGTTGTTAAATAATCTAACCATTCATTACATAAATAAGCTTAATTCCGGAAAAAGTCTAAAAATTTGCCACCCTTATATTGTTCGACTTCTGATGCTTAGGCTATATAGCAACAGAGAAATAATTTAGCAATAATATTTCAAAATATTAAAATATTATTAAAAATATCTTTATTTTTGTCGAAATTACTGTTAAGATATAGTTGGACTACCATATTGGAGGGTGGATTATGAATAACAATTACAAAATCGTCCGCACTATTTTTGAAAATGTATTCCAAAGAGTGTTGGAATGTAAGGATAATGATACAGGAGATGTGTTTTACAGCAATGTTATAACGAGTCGAAAAATAATTAATCTCATCAATTTGGAAGAATTGAAGAAAATTCCATCCAACATTTTGGAGTGTTTTAACACTGAAGACAGAATATATATATATACGAAGCCTCTTAAGGGGGAATGCAAGGGCTTAAAAGAGTACCTTGACTCTTCTTCTCTTACATTGAAGCAGCAGTTTGCTTTATCTGAGAATGTAATAAATCTAGCTCAGAATATTTTTAATATGACAGATATTGTGCAGCAGAAAATTTTGGATACAGACAAGCTTTATGTTGACTCCGAAAATAACATATATGCAGACTGCAACCTTATATTTGAACAGGAGTATGACATTGCGGACAATGAAACATTCAAGAGGCTGGGAAATATAATTCATTTTATTTTTGACGGTTCCGAAATAATTGATTACAATATTTCAGATTCAATTCCACCAGATATTCTTAAGATTATAGTAAGGTGCCTGACAAAGGAATACATATTTCCTAATGATGTAATAGGTGAAATGAAAAAATCTCCAATATATGCAATGATTTTCGGAGAAAAAACGACTCTGCCTGAGTATGGTACGAATGAAGAAATCAAACCAGATACAGTTATTGAACAGGAGGATTTAAATACAGTCTATGAGGAATCTGCCTTGGGCGAGTGCGATGATGATGGTTCGGTTCTTGATATATATGTTAATGACAGCCGCCCTGTTCCAGAGAAAAACAATAGAAATCAATTTAATAAAAAAGAGCTTATAAGAATTGTACTTACAATACTTGTTGTAGTAATAGTGCTGCTTTTGGGAAATAAGATAATAAAGTCATTCAATAAAGCTGATCCGGCGAATTCAGATAATACGAACGGCAGCGCAGAAAATGAAACACCGCCGGAAGTTCCTCCTTCATCAGAAAATCAGACGGGGGATGAAGAATCACCGGCTGGTGCAATAACCGATTCGACAGAAGTATATTTTAACGATAATCTTCTGACTAGTATCGGGTATACGGGAAACAAAGCCGGGATAGATGATACCATATATGTAGAAGGTAAGAATTCTTTGATCGTTTCCAACGAAGCAGATGAAAAAATCAAATCATTGTTTGCCGCTGTTAATTTCGGTGATGATAAATTCAGTTATATGCTGAAGAAACAAATAGGTATAGCAGCTAAAATGAAATCTGAAACAGATGTAACGGCACAGGTGGTTATTGAAGCGTACAAAGACGGATCCTTGACATCAAATTTTCATACAAATACAAAAATCAGCAATGACATATGGTCTCAATTTACAGTACCTATAAATGTAACTGATGCGGATTCACTGAACATATACATAGAATATGAAGGAAAAAATAAGGTTTGGATTGATTCTATAAACATTGATGTTATTAAATAAACTTTGCAATGACGGAAAGGTCCGGATTTATCATTGACATGTGATAATCAGGGCCTTTAGATTGTTTAAAAAAAATTAAGAAAATTTTAAAAAGGAAGAACTTTTTTGATGTTTTATACGTCATATAAAATGGACTGTATCTTAAAGAGGTGAAATATGGAAATTATAAGAATGGAAAATATCTCAAAGCTCTACAAATCCGGACAGATTGAGGTAGATGCACTAAAGAACATATCATTTTCAATAAAAGAAAAGGAATTTGTATCAATAATGGGTCCTTCGGGTTCGGGAAAATCTACTCTGCTAAATGTCATAGGGTGTCTGGATCAAGCATCAAAAGGTACATATGAGCTTTCAGGCAACCATGTAGATAAATTGAGTGATTCTAAAATGTCAGATATCAGAAACAAATTTATTGGATTTGTGTTTCAGAACTTTCATTTGCTGCCAAGAATGACTGCGATAAAAAATGTTGAAATTCCTCTTATATACAGAGGAATGGATGCGAAGACAAGGCATGAACTAGCATCAAATGCATTAGAGCAGGTAGGGCTGAAGGAGAGAATGAAGCATCTTCCTTCACAAATGTCCGGTGGTCAGCAGCAAAGGGTTGCAATTGCAAGAGCAATAGTTGGAAATCCTTCAATTATTCTTGCGGATGAACCTACGGGTGCACTGGATACGAAGACTGGAGATTTAATTATGGAATTATTTGTTGAATTAAATCAGAAGAGTTCAATGACAATTGTTCAGGTAACTCATGAGGAAGAAATTGCCGAATATGGCAGCAGAATTATAAGATTGGTAGATGGAGAAATAGTTTCTGACGAAAGCAGTGGAGGTAAAGTAAATGTATAAAAAAGTAGCGTCAATATTAGCAGTTTTATTAGTCGTATTCGCAGGGGGCTATTTTACGGCGAAGCAGTTAGTACCTGATTCCGCTCAGGTCTCAACCGGTCCCAGATATGCAACGAAGGCCGTTGAAAGAGGAGATATAACTCAGGGTGTAAACATTTCAGGTCAATTAAACGGAAACTGGGGAGGTTCAATTACCGTTCCAAAACCGGAGGGTGTGACTGATTCAAATGGTTCACCTATAAGTGTTACATACACTGTTGAAGAAGTTTTTGTACAGCCGAATCAAATGATTAAAAAAGACGATAACCTGGTTAGGCTTTCAGCAAACAATCTTACTGATATATTGGATGAATTAACAGAAAGCATACAGAAAAAGCAAAAAGAAATTCAAGATAAAAATGAGGAAATAAATACCAAAACAAAAGATCTTGGGAAACTCCTAAACAGAGATGTAACAGATATAAGTCAGGTTAATCCTTATGAAGGCATTGTTTTTTCTGCTCCTATCAGAGGAAGAATCACAGAACTTAATATTGAAGAGGGCGAGAGAGTTGAAAATTACAATATTGCAACCATTGTTGACGATAGTAAAGTAAAAATATCATTTAAAGTAAATACATATGAATATTCAAACGTTAAAGTCGGACAAAAAGTATTGATGCAGTATAGGAAAAAACTTGAAAGCGGTGGATCACAGACTGCATTTGACGGTTTCTACCTGGGAACCATCAAGAAATTAAATGCAAATTCTGTCCCTAATTCAGACGGAATGACATATGTGCATACAGGAGTTATTGAAGCCGATAATCCTGGACTTGTACAGCCGGGAATGATAGTTGCAATTTATACGGATAACAATGGTATGCCGGGAACCGGTTTTTCTTACAGCGGAGATGTGGATTCCTTCGTAGATGAAAAAAAGGTATCATACAGCAGATTTTCAGGCGGAGATGATGCAAATATAATTGCAACCGAAGTTTATGTATCCACAAACGAATTTGTCGAAGAGGGAGATGTGCTGGCAAAAATCGCAGGAAGTGATGTTGTTGATTCCATTCAGAATGAAGTGAATGCTATTAAAACAATCTATGAATCTATCGATACATTAAACGAGGATATAGAAGATATTTATAAGAAAATTGATAAGGTTTCAGAACTGACGACAAAATTAATGGTAACAGCACCGTCGGACGGGATGGTATCTTATGTTATGTATGATGTGGGAGATACTATAGAGGCATCTGAAAGCAGCGACAAGTGGTCACTGCAGCTTTTGGATATGTACAACACTGATGAAATGTATATAAACACCACCGTAAGCGATCTTGACGTATTATATATCACACAGGACGCTCCTGTTGAGGTAACCGTTGATGCTCTTCCAGGCGAAAAATTTGAAGGTACCGTTATGGGACTGGATCAATATACAAACAGAGAAGGAAAGACTGTATACAATGTGCAGATAAAAGTTGAAGGAAGAGAAGGGCTGAGACCTGGTATGAATACCAATTGCTTTGTTAATTCGGGAGAATCCGATGATACACTGTTGGTTCCTATAGAAGCAGTATTTGAGGAAGGCGGAAAGCAAAAGGTTGAAGTGCTTAATGAAGCAGAAGAAGCAGAGGTTGTGGAAATTGAAGTCGGCTTAATGAACGACATGTATGTCGAAGTATTAAGTGGATTGGAAGAAGGACAGCTTGTTGTAACAGGCAGTACGAAGGATTTAATGCCAAGTCAGTCAGTGCCTGAAAACGACTCGTTGCTGCCGGCCGGAAATTAAGGAGTGATGACAATGCGCGATAAGGGAAAAATTTTATCTTCTCTTGTTAGATTGAAGTTTTCGGCATTAATGGCATTTGACGGAATAACGTCTAATGTGCTGAGGACATTTCTTACTGTACTTGGCATATCCATAGGGGTTGCTGCAGTTGTAAGTCTGATGGGAATAGGTGAAGGTGCGAGAAGATCTATTGTTTCTCAATTTGAAAGTCTCGGCGAGAATGTTATTGTAATCAAATCAAATGCAGATAATGTTGTTTTTGATGATGATGAAGCTGAGTCAATGCCTGAAAGGATAACTGGCATAGAGTATTCAACACCTGTGGTGTATACAGAAGATACTCCGGTTAGATGGAGAAGAGATGAAAGTGAAATGAATATAGTCGGTGTAAATCAAAATTACCCTGAAATAAAGGACCATCAAGTAGTTTCGGGAAACTTTTTTACATCGCTTCATGTAAAACAAAGATCACCGGTTGCCGTATTGGGATACAATGTTGCTAATAATTTCTTAAACGGAAGAAGCCCTGTGGGACAATCGCTAAAAATAAATGGCATTAATTACCTTATAGTAGGAGTGCTTTCAGAGAAGGGTGAAGGAAATGGTGACGGAATAGATGATAAAATAGTAATTCCGTATACCTCGGCAATGAAAATTGCTAATACTAAAGATATTTTGGAAATTTGGGCGAAATCAAACAGCGCCGAGGATGCCGAGCTTGCCATGGTTCAGCTTGGAAGAATATATAAGCGAAAGATTGGAATGGGAAGTAACATTCGTCCCAGCAACGGGCAAGAAGGTGAAATGACGGAAGAAGGGGAAATTGTCGAAGAGAGCGTTGCTGTTGCCGAAACGGAGCCGATGCCGGAAGCTGATACAGAAAATTCAGGAAATGATGAAAATGTATTTGAAAAAGGAGAAGAACCTCTCACAATTACAAGCCTGAACAACTTGGTTAAGGAAGCTGACCAGGCTAACAGAATAATGACGGTGCTGCTTGGAGGAATAGCGGCGGTTTCGCTGTTGGTAGGCGGTATAGGAATTATGAATATCATGCTTGTTGCCGTAACAGAAAGAACAAGCGAAATTGGTGTAAGAAGAGCATTGGGAGCAAAAAAAGAAGATATGCTTATTCAATTTTTGCTTGAAGCAATATATGTAAGTATTATTGGATGTGTAGTAGGGATATTAGTAGGTTCGTGGGCAGTAGGCATAGTATCAAAATACGGACTGTCGGCAGTTGTAAGTTTTGATTCAATAAAAATATCAGTGTTTGTAGCGCTGACTTCGGGACTTTTGTTTGGAGTTTATCCGGCAATAAATGCATCAAGCCTTCCTCCTGTAGAAGCCTTGAAAAGACAATAAATTTTTTAAAAGAGGTTTTAGTTATTTTAAAACCTCTTTTAAATTTACCATATTTGTTATATAATATGCGTTACAAGCTATTGCATGCAGTTTTAGATGTTCTGCAGTAAGTCAAAAAACTTATACTTTAAGGAAGGTTAATTATGATATTAACAGGTAATTTAGAAGCATCAACAATTGTAAAATCATTTTTCATAATTGTGGCATTATTAATGTTCAGAAGTTTAATAACAAAATCGATAATAAAAATCATACGCAAACTTACTGAAAGATATAAATTAAGTTATGCCGTATTAATAATTGATTCTATTGAAAAACCTCTTTTAAATTTAATTACATACACTGCCGTTTATTTAGGGATTATAGTATTTCCTATAAATCCATCAATATATGTATTTATAAGCAGGCTATACAGGGCTATGTTAATTATAACGGTAACACAGGGGCTGCTTAGATTAATTACATCATACTCAGAGGCCCTTAACAGTAATTACATAAATGAAAAATCAAGTTCACAAATGGTTAAAACAGTGTTTCCTGTTTTATCAAAACTCATAAAGACGGTTGTTGTAATCCTTGCTGTTGTTGCAATAGCTGTTGAGTTTGATTTCAAGCAACTTAGCAGCATACTGGCAGGCCTGGGAATAGGAGGCGCAGCATTAGCTTTAGCTTCTCAGGATTTAATAAAAAACTTTTTCGGCGGATTCGTCATACTTACTGACAAGTCATTCAGTGTAGGAGACTGGATAAGGGTAGATTCCTTTGAAGGTACAGTTGAAGAACTGGGGTTGAGAAGTACAAAAATAAGGACAATAGGAAAAGAATTAGTTATTGTTCCGAATTCAAGGTTTGCCGACAGAGAGGTTATAAATTACAGCAACAGGGAAAATAGAAGAGCCAGCTTTACACTTGGTGCTGTATACGGAACACCGGAAGAAAAAATGAAGACTGCAATAGAAAGAATAAAATCAATGTTGGATTCTCATTCAAGGGTTACTGGAGATTCATCTCTTGTTAAATTTACTGGTTTTGGGCCAAGCTCTCTGGATATTACTGTTCAATATCTTACAAACACAGCAAACTATGCTGAGTTTATGGACATTACCAATGACGTCAATTTTAAAATAATGGAGATATTTACAGAGGAAAACATAGAGTTTGCATTCCCTAGCATGAGTGTATATATGAGCAAATAGTTTCAAAATTTTGCATAGTAATAGAAATTTTTGGAAGAATAGGAAGGAAGATATAAATGGAATTTAATTTAAGAGTTGGGATAAAAAATAAATTAGAAAAAATTGTTACGATGAACGATACCGCAAAAGTATTTGGAAGCGGAGCTGCTGAAGTATTTGCAACTCCCATGATGATAGGTATGATGGAAGGAGCTTCCATGGATGCTGTTAAGGACTATTTACCCGAAGGCTTTTCGACGGTAGGAATAAGCGTGAATATCAAACATGTCAGCGCAACCCCCGTGGGCAAAAAAGTTTGGGCAGAAGCCGAGTTGATTGAAATAGACAGAAAAAGACTTGTCTTCAAGGTATATGCATATGATGAAGACAAAAAAATCGGTGATGGAATCCATGAAAGGTTTATAATAGATGAAAAAAAATTTATGGATAATTTAAAATAATAATTTTGTTTACTTTATACAGTTTTTTTAGTAAAATCAGTAAAAGGAGATAATTATTATGAAGTGCCCTAAATGTAGTTATTCTGAAAGCAAGGTTGTTGATACCCGACCTACAGATGACGGCTTTAAGATAAGAAGACGCAGAGAATGCATGGAATGCGGACATCGATTTACAACATATGAAAAAATAGAAGAAACACAAATAGTGGTGGTAAAGCGTGATGGAACAAGACAGGGCTACAACAGAGATAAAATTATAAACGGACTGATAAGGGCCTGTGACAAACGTTCAGTCAGTCTTGAGCAGATAGAAAATATAGCTGATAAGGTGGAAAAGCAGCTTTTGAACACATTCCAAAACGAGGTATCCACGGAAGTTATAGGTGAATTGGTGATGAATGAGCTTCAAGGGGTGGATGATGTTGCATATGTGAGATTTGCATCAGTTTATAGAAAATTCAAGGATATCAATACTTTCATGGACGAGTTGAAAAAAATACTTGATGAAAGAAAAAAATAGTAAAAGGAGCATAATATGTATATTAATTTTGATGTGCTTAACATAACAAACGGAAATACAAAAATGACAGACACTGAATTCGGAAGAATGCAAATAGAGAAAATCGAAGCAGGAAAGTTAAAATCGACAACGGGTAAAATAATTGCCACCGATCCTATTTTGATGTATGATGACGAAAGTTATTCTGAGCGCGTAAAACCGGGCACATACAATGTGTACATATATGTCGGGAAAACTGAAAATAGAAAGAAGCAGACAGTTGCAGCAGAACTCAGAATTAATGATAATCCTCCGGTTAAATGGAAGATGGCACTTCTCAGTGGAGAATCCGCAAACGGGTTTGCTCAGGATGAGTTTATGGGATATGAGGTAGAAAACGGACTTGGATGTTTCATGGATGAATCGGTTATGGGTATTTTGGATACTATGAGCGAGGAAGAGCTCGATAAATATGAAAAATCTGTTAGAGATGCGGTGAAGCTGAACGAATGCTCCTGTGCAAATATAGTAGTTGATGAATCAACAGGAAGAAATATAATTATTTTTGCAAGCGGATGGAATGAGGGAACATTCCCAACCTATTACGGATATGATAAAAATAAAAAACTTGCAAGACTTGTTACGGATTTTATGGTTATAGAAAAATAATTATTAAGAGCAGCATATCAATCACAATCAAGCTGCTCTTTTTTTTATTAGGTAGCTAAAGTTGCATGCAGATGTTTTACCATAGCTTCTTTTTCTTAAATATCCACAGGCAGAATGTTAAGGTAGAAATGCTCAAAATAATTACAAATATGTAGCCGTGCTTCCAGTGAAGCTCAGGCATGGAGGAAAAATTCATGCCATACCATCCAACAATAAATGTAAGCGGAGAAAATATAGCCGTAAGCACAGTAAAAAGTTTCATGATATTGTTAAGGTTTATATCAAGCTGAGCCTGGTAAGATTCTCTTATCTGGGTGACGTAATCTCGAAGATTTCCTACTTTTCGGTTTAGTCTCTCAATTCTGTTGAGCAGTATTACGAAGTATGCAATTGATTTTTTATCGAGTATGCTATTTTCATTTTCTGTTAAATTTTCAACAACATCCATTAGAGGCTCATAGTGCTTTTTTAAAAACAAAAGCTTATTTTTTAGTAGTACGATGTCCTTTATGTAATCTTTTGTTTTTCCTTTTAGTACGTCCTCTTCAACGCTTGAGATTTCAGTTTCCAAATTTGACAGCATATTGTAATCTTTTGAAGTCATTTTATCAATCAGATTATATAAAATTTTTTCGGTGTTTATGCCCATTAAGCCCTTGCTGTAAATGTCGTTTTGTATTTCTCTGAACAGATCCAAATACTTGTCGGATACAAATACCAGATATTTTTTTGTAATATAAAAATTTAACTCAGATACAGAAAAAAAGCTTTCATTTGGACCGATTATATTTAAAATTCCGAAACTATAATTGTCATATACATCCAATTTCGGTGTATCTTCGTTATGGATGCAGTCATAAACAGTTTGGTAGCTGAAATGAAACAAGTTATTATTTGCATTTATCTCTTCTGGGGTAAGTATGATCCAATACTTATTATTTTCATCTTTTTCAAGCTCTTCCATGTTTGATTCAACAAGATTGTCCTGAAGTATTTTATACACAGTCAATAAAGTCACCTCGATTTATTAATGTAGATTTAAGGAATATAGTGTTTAATATATTTTATATTTTAACAAATTTCAAAAAAATAACAAGTTAACAATTATAAAAAAGATAAAGCAATAAAATGATATAAAATGAACATAGAATCTTGAAATAATATCGAATAAATGATAAAATGAGTAATCTAGAAAACATATAAAGGACTACCATGAGAGAAAAGATTAATAAGTATGATATTGCTTTGATTTTGACCATTATTGCAGTCAATATATTGATTTTGGCCTACGGAACTTTAAACACCGTCGATAAGGGGAAAAAAATTGCATATATCTATTCGGACAACCGGTTAGTAGGAGAATACACATTAACCGACGATTACAAGACAGAGTTTGTTGTTGAAAGTGAAAGCGGCGGCTCTAACAAAATACATATCGAAGACGGATACGTATGGATCGAAGAAGCAACCTGCCCCGATAAAATTTGCCTGCACCAAGGGAAAATAAGCAATGACGGAGAAGTTATAGTATGTCTTCCTAACAGGTTGATGGTACAAATTAAGGATAATAACCCGGAAGATGAATTAGACGTTATAGTCAAATAGCAGAATACAGAAAGAGAGATTATGAATAAATTAAGAAGATATATATTTTTAGCGGTTTTAACGGCAGGAGCTTTGATATTAAGCATATTAGAAGGAATGATGACTCTTCCATACATTGCTCCGGGAGCTAAGCTTGGATTGTCGAATATTGTGGCATTATCGGTTATAGTTGTGTTTGGATTTAAAGATGCATTGCTGGTGGTTGTTATCAGGTGCATTTTATTCATGTTGGTTGCAACAAATCCAATAACATTTACATACAGTATAGTCAGCGGAATAGTCAGTACTATAGTAATGAGCATAGGGCTAAAATATGCCAGAAAATTAAGCCTGATTGGTATAAGTGTCTTGGGAGCAATGGCTCATAATGCTTCACAGATATCTGTTGCAGCAATATTATTTGAAACTTCAAATCTTTATTACTATCTACCTATTTTGTCTTTTGTAAGTATATTCACAGGATGCTTTGTAGGGTATGCTTCCATTTTTGTAACTAATAATCTGAATAAAACTTTTACGAGACTTGGGAGAGAATTGAAATGAGAAAAGGTGGTAATTCCATATATTTTATTTTGTTGCTTTTAACGTCTGTAATAATAGGTACTATATTGGGAAAGGCATTTTCTGGATTCTTGCCAATATTAAATTACGGTGAATCCATAGGATTTGGACCGGCTACATTGGATCTGAGTATTTTTTCTGTAACGTTTGGCTTCAGTGCGAGTCTGACCGTTGCAGGAATACTAGGTATATTAATAGCAATAATAGCATATAAGAAACTTTGAGGATTGATAACTATGAGAAATATAATTTTAGCTTCAAAATCACCAAGGCGTATAGAAATGCTTGAAAAATATGTAAAAAACCTTAAAATTTTTTCACCTGATATGGAAGAATCAGTGAATGAAAATGATTTGCCTGAAACTACCGTTATGAGGTTAGCCTTTGAAAAGGCTGTAAAGGTCGCAGAAACCTGTGACGAAAAAGGAATTATTATAGCTGCGGACACAGTTGTTTATCTTGACACAATAATGGGAAAGCCTAAAGATTACGACAAAGGTTTTGAAATGCTTAAATTACTTTCCGGAAAAACGCATAAGGTTTTTACAGGCATTTGTATTATAGATAACGAAAATAACAGAAAGGTCGTTGATTACGAGGAAACCCTGGTTGAATTCAACAAACTGTCAGATGATTTCATCAAGAGATATCTAGATACAGATGAATATGGCGATAAAGCCGGCGCATATGGAATTCAGGGGTACGGAGAACTGCTTGTTAAGGGAATACATGGATGCTACAATAACGTCAAGGGCATGCCACTATCAAAACTGAATAAATTACTGACAGAACATTTTTCTCATAATTTGCTTTAGAAATTAAGTATATTGCATATTGGAGGTTTAAATGGACAATACTAATTATACCATTAAATCAATACCTAAGGATGACAGGCCTCAGGAAAAACTTCTTAAGTATGGTGCCAATAATTTGTCTAATTCAGAACTCATTGCGGTAATTTTAAGAACAGGAAGCAAAAATGAAAATGTTGTAATGCTTGCTCAAAGAATGTTGAACGAGGATAAAAAAGGCCTTAGGAATATTGCTGAGGGCAGCGTTGAGAAGTTCAAATCATTTAAGGGAATAAATGACGTAAAAGCAGCACAGCTTATGGCTTTAGCTGAGCTAAGCAAAAGGATAAGCACATTAAAAATCGATAAAATAAAAATATCCTCGCCCAGCGATGTTGCAATTCTTTTAATGGAGGAAATGCGTTACTACAGAAAAGAATATTTTAAGATAATATTGCTGGATACAAAAAACAATATTAAGAAAATTTCTGATATATCAATTGGAAGTTTGAATTCGTCAATTGTTCATCCCAGAGAAGTATTTTCTGAAGCGGTAATTAATTCATCTTCGGCTATAATTTTTGCGCATAACCACCCAAGTGGAGAAACAGAGCCAAGCCGTGAAGATATTTCTTTAACAAACAGGCTGGATGAATGCGGAAAGCTTCTTGGAATAAAAGTGCTTGATCATATAATAATAGGTGATGGTACATTTTACAGTTTTAAAGAAGAAGGTTTACTTTAATTAATATCGAAAGGAAATAAAAATGGGATTTTTTGATATGTTTACACAAAAGATAGGAATAGATCTGGGGACATCAAATACATTGGTTTATGTAAGCAATAAAGGAATAACAGTAAATGAACCGTCGGTTGTAGCAGTTAAGGTCAGCTCAAATGAGGTGTGTGCCGTAGGCCAATCCGCGAAAGCAATGCTTGATAGAACACCGAAAACAATTAACGCAGTCAGGCCGCTTCAAAACGGTGTAATTGCAGATTTTGAAATTACAAGAGCGATGATTAAATACTTTATAAATAAAGCATTGAGCAAAAGAAGATTTGTTAGGTCAAATATAGTAATTTGTGTACCTGTCGGTGTTACTTCCGTTGAAAAAAAAGCAGTTGAAGACGTTGCATACGATGCGGGATCAAAAAAAGTCAAGCTGGTGGAAGAACCTATGGCGGCGGCAATCGGTGCGGGGTTAGACGTTGACCAGCCTATAGGAAACATGATAATCGATATTGGTGGGGGAACAACAGAAATAGCGGTAATTTCGCTGGGGGGTATTGTTGTGTCTGATTCTCTTCGTATTGCTGGAGACGACATGGATGTTGATATTAAGGACTATATAAAAAATAAGTATAAAATGGAAATTGGGATGGTTACTTCCGAAAAGGTCAAAATGACAATAGGGAATGCCAGTAAAAAATTTTACAGTATGAGTCGCTACAGTGATGGTGAAGATCAGGACGGTGAAGATATAAAACCTCATCCTCAGGAAATGCAAATCAGAGGAAGAGACATTGTTTCGGGTCTGCCTTTAAATATTACGGTTACCAGTGATGAAATAAGAGAAGCAATTATTGAAACGGTAAACAATATTGTAAATGCAATAAAAAGGGTTCTGGAAAAAACGCCTCCAGAGCTTTCCTCGGATATTTATTCCAATGGAATTTACTTATCCGGAGGAGGAGCACTTTTAAAAGGCCTTGATATTTACATAGAAAAAGAAACGGGGCTTAAAGTTTTTATTGCCGAAAATCCATTAAACAGCGTTGCTATGGGAGCGGGAAAAATTTGTGAATCTCTGTAAAGTGGTGAATAAATGAATTTTATACAAAAATATTTTAAAAGAATACTGTTTTTGTTTACAATTTTTATATTGATTATTTTAATAGGATTGTCATCAATAGGGAAAGTTAACGGGACTGACTTAGGATTCTTTGGGAGTGTGCTAGCCGGTGCCCAAAGAATTATATTCAATACCGGACAGACAGTGACCAGTTCATTTTATTCTATACAGGATATTGTTAAAATGCGTGAAGAAAACAATATTCTTACAGACACCGTGCATGAACTTAATGAGCAGGTTCGAATATTAGAAAACATTGTAAACAAATCTGAGGCTTTAGAAACTGAATATGAAATGAAAAAAAATCTGAAGAGTGACCATATAGTTGGACAAGTGATATCCTTGGATGATTCAAACTGGTTTAGCAGGATTACAATAGATAAAGGCGAAAAAGACGGTGTAAAGAAAAATGACATTGTAATTAATGCGGTGAAGACCAAAAAGGGAGTTGTTCAGATAGGGCTGGTTGGCATAGTTACACAGACATCGTCTAATTGGGCTAAAGTTATAACTTTGCTTGATGAAAGCTGCAAAATAAGCTTTAGAGACATAAACAGCGATGAAAGCGGAATAATGCAGGGAAGTGTTGATGGAAACATTACCGGCTATTTTTTTAACAGCAAGGCTAATGTAAGTATTGATGATTCACTTGTTACATCAGGAATAGGTGAAATATATATTCCGGATTTATATATAGGAAATGTAAAAGAGGTTGTCCCAACCACTGACGCATCAACTCAGAGGATTATTATTGAACCTGCTGTGGAATTTACAAAGCTGAGCAGAGTTTATGTGCTTAAGGTAGATAGATAGTAACAGCGAGAGGTAGAAATTTATGAAAAAATTTAGCTTAATGGCTGCTATCATTGTTTTAGGTTTTATTGCCCAGACATCCCTATTTAATTTTTTTAATATATTTGGTACAGTACCTAATCTTTCTCTTGTTCTTATTGTTGTTTTTTCAATGATGTCTGATGGTATAACAGGAGGAGTTCTGGGAATTTTAACCGGAGTTGTATACGACGCTATGTTGTATGATATTTTTGGTATTTATACGCTGGTATACTTTATTATAGGGTCAATAATAGGAACATACAGTGAAGATATGCTTAGAGACAATTATATTGCATACACGTCTGTTACTGCGGCAGCAACAATAGCATGTAACTTTTTTATGTACCTTATTTTGTTTTTTTTGAGGTACAAAGTTGGAAATGCGGGAGGAATATGGAGCGGCATAATTGTAGAAATTTTAATGAATACTTTTTTGGTTGTTTTTGTACTTAAATTTATTAATTTTACATTTAATAAATTTAACATTAAATAGAGGTGGAATATTTGAGTTTACAAAAATTTTTTAAAAATAGATACAACATTTTATACATGATAATATTGTTCTTACTGTGCGTATTGGGATTCAGAATGGCTGTACTTACAATCGTTGAAGGCGAGGAATACAGGGCTGTTGCAGATATTAAGAAAATAAAGGACATTCCTGTTAAGGCACCAAGGGGCAAAATATATGACAAAAACGGAGTAATCCTTGCTGATAATGTCTCCAGCTTTACCGTACAAATGTACACAGATGAAATTGACGCTGAAAATTTCAATGACATATCCTATATTTTATCGGAAATATTTGAAGAAAATGGCGAAAAACCTATCGACGAGTTTCCCATCGAGCTTGATACTTTTGATTATATTGACGAAAGCAAGGAAACAAATAAAACATCAGATGATGCAGCAGATTCTGCATCTTATATAACTGCTGAAGAAACTGTCATAAATGCGGTAAAGAATAACATAAACGAATGGCTTAATTACAGAACCTTAATTTATGGTGAAGAATTCAATCCCAAGCAAAGAGCGCTAGATACTATTTTAAGATATAAAGACATTCCTGTTAAGCTGGAAAATGACCAGTTTATATTTTATTTTCCTGAGGAGAAATCAGAAGCAAGCGATGGTGGAAATTCTGAAATAACGGTAGTTGAACAGACAGATGCAACTCAAAAGGAAGATGAAACACAGATTATCGAGGGCGAGCAGGATCCCGTAAAAAGATGGTTGGAAGAAAATGATTTTGATAAAAAACTAAGTGCTGAACAGTTGGTTTCCGAGCTTCTTGTTAAGAACAATAAATATCTTACGAGACTGTTTTCAAATTCAAAAATAAGGAAACTTTCATTTGATTTTATCAATTCAAATGGACTTGGATTAAATATAAAGTTAGTTGAATATGCATTTGTACAGGATGAAAATTATAAAAATATAAAAAGAAGTCTGAATGATAATCATGAGGGAATAACACAGAATTCATCCGCTAAGGATGATTTTGTGCTACTTACAATGACATATTCGCTGGAAAGTTTGCTTCAGTCTGTGTATGAAACTGAAACAGGAAAAGTAGCTCCCGGCGAAGTGCTGATAGAAAGGCTTAAGGAAATATATCCCGATCTGCCTGTTATGTTTGTTGAGGAAAGCGGTTCTGGGACGTACCAGTATACAGATGAGCAGTTGAAGAATAAATATTTGGAGCAGCATAATCTGGAACAGGATACCCAGCCTTATGATTTTGTTAAGCAGATTTCATTTAAAAATTATGAAGTTCTTCAAAACTTCATAACTGATGAAAGTATTAAATATTATGCTCAGTCTGAACTGTTAAAACACGAGAACCCGTCTATATCAATTTCAGATTGGGAATACACTCCAATACGAGATAAAAGAAACTGGATACAGAAAAATGTTGGGACAGATAGTGAAGAAGAATTAAACTATTCAGCAGAAGAAGTGTTTTTAATGCTCCGCAAAACATTGAACATTAACTCAAGCATAAATGATTATGATATGAGAAATATGATGGTTATAAGAGAAAGATATAATAAGACCAGTTATCTGTCTTACCATCCTGTTGACATATGCTACGGAATATCAGAAAAATCTGTTGCAATGATATCAGAACGCTCGCATGAACTTGCAGGAATAAATGTTGAAATAGAGCCTTTAAGATTATATCCTCAAAATGATATTGCTGCCCACGCAATAGGATATCTGGGAAAGATAGCACAAGATTATGAGGTGCAGGAATATGTTGTTGAAAAGGGCTACAGCCCTGATGATATAATAGGGAAGACGGGGCTGGAAGAAAAATTTGAAGAGTATTTAAGAGGAACAAAGGGTAAGAAAACAGTTGAGGTGAATAATGTTGGCAGGACTATAAGGTCTGTTTCAAGCGAGGCTCCAGAACCGGGAGATAACATATATCTTACGTTGGATTCAAGACTTCAAAAAACGGCTCAGGACGTTTTGAAAAAAGGGCTGGAACAAATACAGATAGGTGGAACCTTTGAGAGTGAATGGGGAGACTTTGATTTTAAAGATAAATATGAAAATGCTAAATCAGGAGCATTGGTTGTGCTTGATGTAAATACAGGAGAAGTTCTCGCAATGGCCAACTACCCGTCATATGATTTGAACATGTTTTCTACAGGTATATCTCAAGATGACTGGAACAGTCTGTTAAATGATTCAAAGAACCCTTTGGCTCCGAGACCGCTTTACAATATTGCAATGCTTACAGCGATTCAGCCCGGGTCAACATTTAAGATGATTACTTCACTTGCTGCTCTAGAAAAAGGAGTAGATCCGAATACAACTGTATATTGTTCAGGTACTATGGAGGTAGGTGATAGATATTTCAGCTGCTGGATTTACAATATGTTTGGAGGAGCACACGGCAGTCAGAACATGTACCAGGCTATTATGAATTCCTGTAACTTTTATTTTTATACAACTATGCTTGGAGAAAACTTGGCCACACATCAAAAGCATACTGTCAAAGTATCAGCTGAGGAAGTAATAGAAATGGCAAAAAAATTCGGATTGGATTCAAAAACCGGGATTGAAATAGACATTCCTCAGGAAGCTTCAGGCGGCGTTCCAAGTATAGATGGTAAAAAAATTAATATCAGGGTTTATTTAAGGATGTTTTTGGAGGCCAATATAGAAAAATATTTAGAAACCGGATATAAAATAGAGGCAGGAATGAAAAATGAAATAGTAGAGGAAATAGTAAGCTGGGTTGATCGGGATGAACCAATGACAAGAGGTGAAGTTTACGAAGGCCTTAAGGCCCTTAGACTCAATCCTGAAAAAACAAATGATTACAACGTTCCTCTCGTTGATATAATAAAATATTCATATTTAAACCAGGCCGTATGGAATGTGGGAGATAATCTGAATATAAGCATAGGGCAAGGAAATAATGCCTATACTGTAATGCAGATGGCAAATTATATAGCTTCAATAGCCAACGGAGGATACAGGCACAATGTCAGCATAATAAAAGAAATAAAAACATACGACGGAAAGAATACTGATTATGTTCCGCAGAGAGAAGCAGAGCCTATCGGTTTGTCAGATTACAGCTATCTGGATGTTGTAAAAGAAGGAATGAGGCTGGTATCTCTGGATGATTCAGCTAAACCATATTCAAGCTTTCCGGTTGAAGTCGGAAGCAAGACCGGTACGGCGCAGAATCAGGGAATAAATCCGGACACAGGAGAGCCATACGATGACTTTGCGTGGTATGTTGCATTTGCTCCCTATGATGACCCTCAGATTGCAGTTGCATGTGTGCTGTTTGAAGGGGGTTCAGGACGTTACCCGACTCCAATAGTCAGAGAAGTTATCGGAGAATATCTAAAACTTAACAGTGACGAGGACTTGCAGACAGAAGAGTAAAAAAAGAATAAATATGAAATTATAATTGGGAGGCAATTATGGGAAAGGCAGTATTGATAGGCTCACAAAAAAGAGACATAGGAAAGACTGTTATTTGCATAAAACTGGGAATGAATCTTTCGAAGGACAAGAAGGTTCTGATTGCAGATTTATCATCAGGGAAAAGAAAGATTGCAGAGTACTTTAATGTCAGCGAAAATATTATATATGATATTAAGGATGTGTTGGATTCAACATGTTCATTAGATCAGGCCATAATAGAAATAAATGAAAATTTATCTCTGCTTCCCGGACCGAGAATTTACGACAAATTAAAAAATATAAGTGCCGACGCATTTCGATTACTGATAGATGAAACAAAAAAATCATATGATGTAGTAATAGCTGATGTTGACAAAGTCTTTCAGAGTTATATCGATTTTAATTTAATCGATGATATTATTACAATAAACAACAATGATTTTTCATGTGTTAAAGAAATTAACAATGATAAGATGCTTGCAGAAAGGTATAATGTAGGTGGTATTTATACCATATTGAACAAATACAATAAAAAAAATTCCAAAAGAGGAACCTTTATGAGTGCAAAAGATATTCGTAAAATGACTGAGCTAAGCATATGCACAATAATTGAGGACAGCATGAAATACAATGATGCCGATTATGATTTTCTGCTAAGTACTGATGAAAGTTCCTTTAATAAGTCGATTAAATCAATATCCGACTGTTTGACAATTTAAAATAGAAAATGAAAAACTTTTGCATATGTCAAAAGTTTTTTGCTTTTTTAAACCCCAGTTCCCTTGTCAAATTATTTATGACTTGTCTGCGATATTTTGTAATAAAGTACTAACATTTTAATAAAATGTATGGAAGGGGTGGGTGAAATGAATAAAATTACCAGAAAAAAATTCAATATAAAAAGAAAAGATAAGCTTAACAGAAAATTAGCATTGCAGATAATATTCAGTATTGTGCTGGTTACAGCTGTAATTGTTACAAAGCAGCTGGACACAAATTTATCTGAACAATTTTTAAATACTGCTGATGAAAAAATAAGCGAAAGTATTGAACCTGCGAAAATAAAAAGTTCATTTTTTGGTTTTTTTGCGGGGGTGAAAAATAAAATTCCGTTTTTAGCAGAAGATTCAGAGGAATACTCTGCTCCGGTTAGCGGAAAAATATATCAAAGTTACGGGCTTAATAAAACAGAAAATGCTTCATACTATAATCACGGCTTAGACATTATGTCAAATACCCAGTCCGTAAGAGCAATTTCAAAGGGAAAAGTTATTCAGACAGGGAATAACGAAAAGCTGTCAAACTATGTTGTTATCGAAGATGGCGGAAAAACTTTCGTATACGGAAAAATAAATGAGGCTTTTGTCAGTGAAGGAAACAGGGTTTCACAGGGAGATATAATAGGAGCTCTCAATGAAGAAAACATGCTTTTGCATGTAGAAATATGGGAAGACGGTGAATCCTTAAATCCATCTAAATTGTTTAAAATGAACGAATAAAATGTAAATGTTCATTCTGATTGCATTGGCTGCACATGAAACAGCACATTTAATTTCTGCTCTTATACTGAGAATAAAATTTTACAAAATCAAAATTACACTTTTTGGTTTCAATTTAAATGCGGAGCTGGAAAGTCTGGCATTGTACAAAAAATTGTTTTTATTTTTGTCGGGTCCTGTATGCAATATATGCCTATACTCTATATTTACAAAAACCGAGTATAAAGAATTTGCAGACATAAATCTTTTTTTGGCAGTAATAAATATGATACCCATAGTTCCTTTAGATGGAGGAAATATCTGTAAGGCTTTTTTGGAAATGTTTTTGAATATAAAATCCGTATGCAGGTATATGATAATGACCAATACATTTTTTATTGTATTATTTTTAGTAATAATACATATGCATGAAAACTACCTGTATCTTCTTTTAATTTTGATGGGACTAAAGGGAATACTCGAAGAGAACAGGATATTAATAGAGAAAACAATAAGAAAAAACTATAATTTGATTAAGTTTAAAAAATAAAAAGAATTTTATGAAAGAATAATCAAAAAATTAAAAAAAATATTGAAAAAATCTATAAATAGAGTATAATAGAATTACATTTGTAAATGAGAATTTATAAATGCCTCTTAAATTTTTTGCCTCAAGCCGTGGGAAACCACGGCTTGCCCTTTTTTTGCAGTCATGTTATTGACAGAACAATAATCAGCACACAGAATATAAATATTATAATATATATTTCTTTTTTTATAAAATCGTATAATTTGCGTATCATTAAAATCCCCCCGGTTCTATAATTATTATATGTTGAAATAATAATAAATTGATAATTATTGAAAATAAAAGAACAGTCATATCTGGCCCTGCATAAAATAAAACATATAGTTTAGAAATGGAGGGTTATAATGCCAACAGTATATTTAAGTCCGTCTACACAGGAATTTAACATGTTTGTTACAGGTGACGGAAGCGAAGAATACTTTATGAATATGATAGCTGATGCAATGATACCGTATCTTCAGCAGTTTGGGATAGATTACTACAGAAATACACCTGAAATGACAGCGGGCTCTTCGCTCAGAGATTCAAATTCTAGAGATGTTGATTTTCATATAGCGATTCATTCAAATGCATCGGGTCCGGGACAGGAAGGGCGAAACAGGGGAGTTATAGTATTCTATTACCCTACAAGTACAAACGGCCAAAGAATGGCTAATATAATGGTTGATAATTTCAGAGAAGTATATCCGCTTCCCAATGAAGTAAGAGCGGTAGCTACAACGAGCTTGGGAGAAGTTTCAAGGACAACGGCTCCGTCGGTATTAATTGAAGTTGCTTATCATGACAATGTGGAAGATGCAAACTGGATAGAGAATAATATTGATACAATTGCAAGAGCTTTGGCTGAATCGGCAAATGAATTCTTTGCAGGAGCTCAGCCCGAGGTTCAGCCTGAAATGCAACCGGGAGCCGCAAGGACCGGAAGAGTGACTTTATCAAGTGGTTACTTAAACATCAGAAACGGACCGTCTCTAAATGCACCAGTCATAGGCATGGCTCCAAATGGAACGATGGTTACAGTTACAGAGCAGGTTGGGGATTGGTACAGAGTTTTATATAACGGAACAGACGGTTATGTAAATAGTCAATATATAACGATCCAATAGACAGAAATAAATGACGATTTTTAATATATAAAACTAATCGTCATTTTATTATGAAAAAATTGTTGACATTTATAACAGTACGTAATATAATTCTATTTGCAAATGCGAATTATTTGCAAATAGAATTTAGGCTTAATTCCTTTTTCTATGGCAGTGAACGCATTTACATACTTAAAAAACATATACAAAGTCAAGAAAGAGGCCGGTTACGATAAAAAAAGAACAGCATAAACTTAAGAATTGCTGTTATAATACATTAAAAACTGAAAAAATCGAACCTCCTAATTAATAAGGATAAATATAACCTTTAACTTCCTGGGCAGGCGTAATAGATGTTACAGATATTTGAGGTTCGGCCTGCCCCTCGTACTGACCTCTGATAATTTCACCCTCTACAGTTATCCACTCGTTGGATGCAAGTTCAGATGCCTTGTCGTACCTGCACAGCATTCCGACAGGAGCCAAATCAGCTGCGCAGCATACCATTGCAAGCCTGGCAGCTACAAATTCATCCCCTTCGAAATACTCCATGTCGTTGAATACAAAACCTGTTATTGTAATCATATAGCCTTCATAAATATCTAAGTTTCCATATATTTCTAAAATCCAAGGGTAAAATTCTTCGTTACTCACAGTTATTATCTTATTTTCCTTATCTAAGCCGGTAAGATCAAAGCTGTTGTCTTCGCTTGAAGGAAAGGTATCTTCAGGCGATGAATTGTAGTTTGCATTAGGTGCAGCAGTATCAGGCTGAGTGATTTCCTCTTTGTCAAAATCATTTTCAGTAATGCCGGGTATAGAATCCAGATTAAAGTCAGAATTGTCTGACAAAGCTTGATTGTTGCTCCTGTTGGAAGTTCCCTGATAAAAAGTACTGCCTCCTGCGTAATTTGATGTCAGATTTGCCGCATCAAGAGGCTTGTGGGGCAATAGCAGAAGCAAGGACGGAAGCACCAGCACAAAGCAGTGAAAAGCGCGTATTTTGTGATGGGGTCTGAACATTCTAAAAAGGCTCATGCATGCCCATATAATCATAATTATCGCAGTAAAATACAGATAAGGTTTCATTTTGGGGGTAACATACAAAAGATATTTGTCACTTGATATAAAATAAAACATGTATCCGCCGAAAATCAAATAAGAAATAAGTTCTAAAAAAACCTGAGCGTTGAACGATCTTGCTTTCATCTAAATACCTCCCATGATTGAAAACATAAATACCGCAAAAAAGCATACTGCAAATATGGTAAACAATAGCTTTCCAATAAACCGTTTTGTAAAACCTGAAGATAACATCAATACATTTTTTATATCCATCATTGGACCAAACACCAGGAATCCCATAATTGCACCCATTGGAAATTGGCTGGAAAAGCTTCGGGCAATAACGGCATCCGATGAAGAACACAGAGACAGCGCAAAAGCCATAATCATCATAACAGCTGTGGATACAGCAAGATTTGTTCCGCTTTGAGCAGAAACAAAGAGTTTTGTTCCTGCCACTTGAAAAATAGAAGAAATTAAAGTCCCAATAATAAGGTATTTTCCAACGTTAAAAAACTCTGCTTCTGAGTGGCGTAAAAATAAGTATAGTTTTCTTCGAAAAGTTTCTATGGATTCAGTATCCTCGTAAAAATTGCAGCTACACATGATTTTGTCAAGTTTTCCTTTAGATAAGACCTGATCTTTGGGCGGGTGCAAAGCGAATATAAGTCCGATGGTTACTGAGGAAATAATTCCGAGGCATACTCTGGCAATTACAATTGAAGAGTCTCCTCCGAAAGCGTAGTAGGTCGATAAAATTACAACCGGGTTAATGACAGGTGATACCGTCATAAACGTAATTGCTGCCGGCAGAGGTATCCCTTTCTTAACGAGGCTTCGAAATACAGGTATGGACGCGCAGTCACAAACAGGTAGACAGAAGCCTCCGACTATTGATGCCAGCATTCCGAGCCCTATGGATTTTGGAAATTTTTGTTCAATTAAACTCTGAGGAACGAAAATCTGTATAGCTGAAGAAAGCAGTACGCCTATCAGCAGAAAAGGGAAAGCCTGCAGTATTATACCCAGAAAAATATTTATTACAGCATTTACAGGTAACTGGCAAGCATCCAGTATAGGTTTTAAAATCAGGTATATTGCCACAAAAAATGCAACTACAAGCAAAAAAAGACTGACGGGATTTTCTTTTCTATTAAAAAGGTGACTGTATAAATCATCGTACTCATTTATTTTGTAGACAGAGACACCTGGATTAATTTCACGTATTGCCCTGCGTATTCTGCGAAATTCAGAGGCAGATCCTACACTGCGAAGTGCGATAAAATCACTTTCGGAGATCTGATCAACCAGTGCATTTCCAGTCCTTCCAATAAGATTTTCAACAACACAGGCATCTGCAATATGAAAAATTTTTTGTATACTGCATTTTTTGTACAGTGAAGAATGCAAAAATAGAGACTGAAGCTGAGATATTGATGCAACTCCGTTCCATTCAATCCATACCTCATCAAAATCATTTTTTTCTATTACATCATCTATATGCTTTGAAATTTCTCCTGGTTGTTGTTCCAGAGTTTTTTTGCGGAATGACATAACAGTAAAATTATCATTGATACTGTCTATTTCTTCTTCACCGGTTTCAAACTGTACTACAAGAATATTTATTTCTTTGGATTCATTTTTGTTTAGCAAATTGTTCAAAAAAGTTGTTTTTCCGGAATCAAGAAATCCGGTAGCTACATAAACAGGTATGCTCATTATTGTTCTCCGCTAAAAATATATTCAAGCTCACGAGAGCTTAAGTTTTTGCCTATAATGCATAATATCGGACTGCCTTCAACTGTGCACTTTGTCAACTGAATGTTTCCCGGAATGTATTGTAAATTTAAATATCCGTTCTCACTGCGCAAAATTCCCTTTGCCCTGAGAATAGTTCCTGATGCGTTTTGCTCCATAAAGTTAACCTTGTCTTTTAATTCATTTATGCTGAATAGCTTGTCTGTATGTATGGTAACTGTGCTGAAAATTTCATCGGCTGAATGATCATGGCCGCAGTCACAATTATGTTCATGTTGATGACCACATGCACATTCATTGGAAATGCTGTGCTTGACATGGATATGCCTGCTTTTATGAAATAAAAGTTCATTCGAATTAATTTTATCCAAAGACTCTGAAAAAATACGAGATTTTGAATTAAGCTTTTTAATAAGTCCAACGGCATCATATATTTTATCAGGATAAATGTCTGCACGGCTTAGCACAATAGTATCGGCATTTTGAATTTGGTCTTCAAAAAATTCTCCGAAATTATCTAGATACATTTTACACCGTTTAACATCTGCAACAGTAATTTTAGATTTTATTTTTGCAAGCGATGCGACGCGTGGATCTTTGCATGATTTTACTATGTCCGAAAGTTTTCCAACACCGGATGGCTCAATTATAATTTTATCAGGACTGAATTGGCTCAAAATCTCTTTCAAAGCGATAACAAAATCACCGGAAAGGCTGCAGCAAATACATCCGGAATTTATTTCCTTAACTTCAACTCCTCCGGATCTTAACAGTGCGGCATCAACGCTTATTTCGCCAAAATCATTTTCAATCAAAACAACCTTTTCATCAATGAATGCTTCTTTAATAAGTTTTTGAATCAATGTAGTCTTGCCGGCTCCAAGAAAACCGGAAACAATATAAATATCTGTAGCCATAAAATCCTCCAATATTTTGGTGTGCGAATATAATTTCAAGTGTTTGCAAATGCATATCATTTGCAATAAATTTATTATATAATGACGTTTTATCAAAGTCAAGAAAATGAAACTGACAAGATAAATATTGTTAGCTAAAAACAGAGCATGGTATATACAAGAAAGACATATCCAACACTTATGTGGATATGTCTTTCTTAATGCGGTCGGGGGGATTTGAACCCCCACGAATATACATTCGCTAGCCCCTCAAGCTAGTGCGTCTGCCGTTCCGCCACGACCGCGAACTGCTTTATTATTATAAGTGATGCAAGGGAATTTGTAAAGAGAAATTTTCAAGAAAATTATGGTATAATATGAATATTCATGGAAAGAATACTAAAAATTCAGACCTTAATTCTCTTGTAATATTTTCCTGCATGGATTATAATTATATTATAATATATAGTCAATGTGTGCATAATGCAATACGGAAATCCTTTACTCACAACAGGCATAATGTTATTTGACAAACAAATAACAAACATATTAATCGGAAGACTGTAACATAAATCGGTTAAACAAACCAATCAGCTTTAAATAAAAAAGTGATAGATGATGAATAACTGTTATGTTGACAGCAATGTTTCTTTTATAAAAAAATAAGTATAGGAGTTGGGGACTTTATGAAAATTAAGGAGATGGCTGAAATTTTAAACGCTGAAATACTGACTGATTTTAGTAAGGATGATACTGACATAAAACATGGATTTGCAAGTGATTTGATGAGTGATGTGCTGGCATATGCCAACAGTGAGTCGCTGCTTGTTACCGGATTAAACAATGCTCAGGTTATAAGAACTGCAGAGATGTTGGACATGTGCACTGTGTTGTTTGTAAGAGGCAAGCAGCCGTGCAAGGAAGTAATAGAGCTTGCACGGGAGAATTCAATAACGGTACTTGCAACAAATTATACCATGTTTAAAACATGCGGAAAATTAGTGTTAAACGGCATGAAGGGAATAGAATCGGATGACTGAAAGTTTCTTAAAGCGGTACAGCTTTGACATCGTTGCAAATGATTTCATAGCTGCCGGCAAGGGGTCGAGCACCATCAAGAATTTACTAAAGTCAATGGGAATAGAAGCAAATATTATCAGAAAGATAGCTATTACATCTTATGAAGCGGAGATAAATATTGTAATACATTCATATGGAGGACAGCTTCACTGTGATTTGTATGAAGATAAAATAGTTATTGTTTCTCAGGATACCGGTCCCGGAATTAAAGATGTGGAGCTTGCATTAACTGAAGGATACTCCACTGCGACAGAAAGTGTCAGGGAACTTGGTTTTGGCGCAGGCATGGGTCTGCCGAATATGATGAAATATTCTGATGACTTTGAAATTACTTCAAGCAGTGACGGCACAGTTATTAAAATTACTATTTTATTATAGGAGGCAAACATGAATTTTTCAATAATGTTTGATAAGGATAAATGTAAATGCTGCACAAACTGCATCAAGAGATGTCCAACACAAGCTATAAGGCTTGTAGATGGAAAAGCTTTTATAAATAATGATAAATGCATACATTGCGGTGAATGCATAAAGGTTTGTCCGTATAATGCGTATACGCCTGAGCCTATTGAATGGTATGAAGAAATGCATTTTTCGTCATATAAACATAAAATTGCAATTTCATCCACACCGCTGTATGGGCAGTTTCCTAAAGGAACTGATATATGCAAGGTTCAGAATTCTATACTGAAATTGGGGTTTGATTCTGTATATGATGCCAGCTGGGCGGCTGAAATGGTAGGGATGGCTATAAAAAGAAAAATTAATGAAGAAAAAATAAGACCTTTTATTTCAACAAATTGTCCTGCAGTGGTAAGATTAATAAAAAACAGATATCCTTCATTGATGGATCATTTGATTTTGATTAAGGAGCCAATGGTAATTGCAGCGATGCTTGCCAGAGAAAAAGCAAAAAAGAAACTGGATCTGAAGGACGATGAAATTGGTGTGTTTTATCTTTCACCATGCCCGGCAAAGCTGCTTGCAGTAACGGATCCCGTGGGTGATTACAAACCGTATGTCGACTGGGTTATACCTCTTAACACTATTTACGGAGAAATATACAGAGAACTTATTAAGGAAGACAACGGATTGTGCTCATACCCCTCGCTGAATGGTACAAAGTGGGCTGTATCAGGAGGTCAATCGGAATCAGCGGGGCTTACAAATTATATTGCTGTAAACGGAATGGAAAACATAATCCAGATTCTTGACGAAGTAGAAAACGGAAATCTTACTAATGTTGATTATGTTGAGACACTTGCTTGTGTTCAGGGGTGCGTAGGAGGGACGTTCAATGTAATAAATCCGTTTATAGCTCAAAGTAATATTAATTATATTTTGGGAAACACAAAAGATGAGAGCATAATAGAAGAACTTGATGAATTTGATGAAATGTATGAGTCTGGGGTCTTTAAATTTTCTCTTAAGCCGGAAGAAAACCAAGGGAAATTTAATATGAAGGAAGCAATTATCAAAAGAGAAAAAATAAAAGAAATATATGATAAACTTCCCGGTCTGGACTGTGGCTCATGTGGAGCGCCAACCTGTTATGCTCATGCAGAGGATGTATATAATAATGAATCAACTCTTTATAATTGTGTAGTGTTGAGAGCCAGCAAAATAACTGAGGAGGGAAGATGAAAATTATAGATTTTGCAAAAAAAATGGATTTATATTCGTTATATGATACAAAAGACGATATTGAAATTGAAGGAGTATATATAGGTGACTTGCTTAGCATAGCGATGTCAAAGGCAAAAATGAACTATGCATGGATAACAATTCAAACACATGTTAACATAGTAGCTGTTGCTGAACTGCTGGATTTGTCCTGCATTATTGTAGTTGAGGACATGGAGGTTGAACAGGAAACAATTGAAAAGGCAAAGGAACACGGAATTCCTCTGTATAAATCAAAGGAAAGCGCCTATGAAACAGCTTGCAGGCTGCAAAGCATGGGAATAAAATGAAATATTATTATGACTTGCATATCCATTCTGATTTGTCGCCATGTGCAAGCGAAGATATGACTCCCAGCAATATTGTAAACATGTCATATATAAAAGGATTAAATATTATTTCGGTAACAGACCACAACACTACTGAAAATCTTCCTTCGTTATTGCAATTGTGTGACAATAGAGGAATTAAATTTATACCGGGTATTGAGGTTACTACAAAGGAAGAAGTACATGCTCTTTGCTATTTTATGAACCTTGATAGGGCGATGGAGTTCGGAAGACTAATATATGATTCTCTTCCGGATATAAAAAACATTCCGTCAATTTTTGGACAGCAGAATATTTACAACAACAAAGATGAAGTAACGGGAACTTTGGATAAGCTTTTGCTGAGTGCTTCAGGCTATTCGCTTGAAGAAGTGTGTTCCTTGGCTCGCAGATATTGCGGAACAATGGTTCCCGCTCATATAAATAAAAAAACTAACAGTGTCCTGGGCATACTTGGGTTCATTCCTCCGGGACTTAAGATTAATTTTGTAGAGATTTATACTAAGACGGAAATAAATGAGAAAGATATAAAAAAATACAAAATTATAAAAAATTCAGATGCACATTATTTAACGGATATATCAGAGGCAGTAAACAGTATTGAGCTTAACAATGCAGATGAGATTTACAAATATCTATTTATAAACAACTTGTTCAATGACTGCGGTACGGAGGGATCATGAAAGAAATATCAATGCACATACTTGACATTGTAATGAACAGCATTAAAGCCGGAGCAACATTAATAGAAATCAACATATACGACAGCATTAAAAATAATTGTTTAATAATTACAATAAAGGATAACGGAATCGGTATGAGCAGTGAAACAGCTAAGCTTGTAACTGATCCGTTTTTTACTACCAGGACAACAAGAAAGGTGGGACTGGGCATACCAATGCTGAAGGAAGCATGTGAAAGATGCAACGGAAGCATGGAAATAAATTCGGAAATAGGTAAGGGGACAGTAATTAAATGCTGTTTTGAAAGAAATAATATAGATAGAGCGCCCCTTGGAAATATGGGTGACACAATTATGACAATAGTCAACAGTCTCGAAGAATGTGAATTAATATACAACCATAAGACCGACGAGGGAACATTTTCCTTGAACACTATTGAAGTGAGAGAAGTGCTTGACGGTGCAAGCATAAAGAGTGGTGAAATCTTACTCTGGGTTAAAGAGTATGTTAATGAAAATATAAAAAGTATATCTATTATTTAACAATGAAAACGGAGCAAATCGATAATAATTGTTTTAAATAATTAGAAATTTAAATAATAATTAAAAAAATAATCAAAAAAGGTGTTTAAAAGTTGTCGATTATCTGATATAATCGATGTGTTTGATTATTAAATAACTTTTATATATCACTTATATAAAACATTAAAACAAGAGGTGAAAATATGAGCACAAAATTGTTTACATTTAAGGGCGGAGTCCACCCACCCACAAACAAGACGCTAACACAAAATGTGCCAATTGAGAATGCAGTTGATCCTAAAGTTGTTGTTATACCTTTATCACAGCATATAGGAGCACCGTGTGACCCATTAGTTGCTGTGGGAGATACGGTAAAAGTTGGACAAAAAATAGGCGAATCAAAAGCCTTTATGTCAGTACCGGTACATTCCAGCGTATCAGGAACAGTTAAAAAATTTGAGCAGCATTATGTGCCGAACGGTTCTAAAGTTAATTGCATTGTAATAGAATCAGACGGCAATTTTGAGGTTCATGAATCTGTTCAACCGAAAGGAAACATTGAAGACCTTACAAAAGAAGAAATCTTATCAATAATCAAAGAAGGCGGTATGGCAGGTATGGGAGGGGCAACATTTCCTACTCACATTAAATTAAGCCCTCCGAAAGACAAGCCGATTGATGTTTTGCTTGTTAACGGCGCAGAATGTGAGCCTTATTTAACTGCCGACCATAGAATAATGCTTGAAAAACCTGAGCTTGTATTATTGGGTGTTAAAGCAATAATGAAGGCTCTTGGTGTTGATAAATGCTTTATCGGAATTGAAAAGAACAAACCTGACGCAATAGAAATAATTCAGAAGGCAGTTGAAGGACAGGAAGGCATAGAAGTTGCTCCCTTGGAAATAAAGTACCCTCAGGGAGATGAAAAGAGAATAATTAATGCCATAACAGGAAGGATAGTACCATCAGGCGGACTTCCTATGGAAGTTGGATGTGTGGTTGAAAATGTCGGCACTGTTGCTACAATAGGCAATATTTTTAAAACAGGCATGCCTTTGATTCAAAGAGTTGTTACTGTATCAGGAAATGCAGTACAAAATCCAAAGAACCTTTATGTTAGAATAGGTACTTCTTACAAAGATGTAATTGAACAATGCGGAGGATATAAGGAAGAACCTGGGAAGCTTATAAGCGGCGGACCTATGATGGGATTTGCACAATTTACAGATGAAGTATCCGTTATAAAAGGCACTTCAGGAATTCTTGCGTTCAGCAAAAAAGAGGCAGATCTTGGGGAACCATCCAACTGTATTATGTGCGGAAGATGTTTGGAAGCATGTCCTGTTTTCCTTCAGCCATATAAAATCAGTAGATATTCTATTCAAAAGAATTTTGATGCTGCTGATGAGTTCCATGCTGCAGATTGTATAGAATGCGGCGGATGCTCTTACGTATGTCCGTCAAAAAGACCGTTGAAAGAAACTATATCTGTTGCAAAAAAAGAAATTTTAGCAAGACGTAGAAAGGTAAAATAGGAGGAAATACAGATGGAAAACAAATTAATTGCTTCATCGTCACCTCATATTAGATCGAATGAAACGACTCAAGGTTTAATGCTGGACGTAATTATTGCAATGCTGCCGGCATTAGTAGCAAGTGTATTTTATTTTGGATTTAATTCAGTTGTATTAGTGGTGGCTTCAGTTATATCAGCAGTTATAACAGAATATATATGTAACAAATTAATGAAAAAACCGGTTTCAATTGGTGATTTAAGTGCGGTTGTAACAGGAATATTATTAGCATTCAACATACCCGCATCAGCACCATGGTGGTTGCCTGTTATGGGCTCTGTTTTTGCTATTGCAATAGTAAAGCAGATTTTTGGAGGAATAGGATTTAACATACTAAACCCGGCATTAGCTGGAAGAGCGTTTTTGATGTCATCTTGGTCAACTCATATGACAGGCGGATTTATAGATCCTGTTACTGACGCTGTTTCTTCTGCCACTCCTTTAACATTGATTAAAGGCGGTTCAATAGGACAGTTACCTTCAATTTTTGATATGCTTCTTGGAAACATCCCGGGCTGCATTGGAGAGACATCAGCAATATTAATAATACTAGGCGGCTTATACTTAATATACAGAGGAACTATTAAATGGATCATCCCTGTATTTTATATAGGAACTGTTGCGGTTTTAGCACTGATATTTGACGGCGGAAGCATGGCTTTGTATCATTTGTTCGGAGGCGGACTGATGCTTGGTGCATTCTTTATGGCTACAGACTATGCAACAAGCCCTATTACAGATAAAGGTAAAATTATTTATGCAGTAGGAGCGGGTGCTCTTACGATTTTAATAAGAAAAATCGGCGGATACCCTGAAGGAGTTTCTTATTCAATACTTCTTATGAATGTTATCACTCCTTTAATTAATAAGTACGTTACCCCTAATGTATTTGGAGTTGCAGGAGGTAAAAATGAAAAATAATATATTAAAACTCGGCGGAGTATTATGCTTAATCTGCGCCATAGCAGGCGGTGTTCTTGCATTTGTAAATGATTTTACAAAGGATAAAATTGCTGAGGCTGAATTAAAGGCAAGCATGGACCCTACGGTTCTTGAGGCTGTTATGCCAGGTTCTACAATGTTTGAACCATATGAAGACCAGGCGGTTGTTGAAACAATTAAGTCAGAGAACACAAAATTTGAAGATTTATATGTTGCGGTTGATGATTCCGGCAATCAGATGGGATATGTTGTAAAAACATTGAGCACTGTTGCAGGGTATGGCGGAGATATGGAATTATTCGTAGGTTTCGCAGACGGTAAAATTTCTGGAATGAGCGTTTTAGCTCATCAGGAAACCTCAGGACTTGGTTCAAGAACAGCAGAACCTGAATTTCAAAGCCAGTTTATCGGAAAAGACGCAAGTGCCGAAATAACAGATTATGACGCAATAACAGGTGTTACAAAATCTTCTGTTTCATTTACAAGCGCCTTGAATAATGCAATCAGTGTTTATAATCAATATGTAAATAAATAGGAGGTAGAGATGGACAAGAGAAAAATATTAACGAACGGTTTTATTAAAGAAAACCCTGTTTTTGTTCAGCTGCTTGGAATGTGTTCTGTACTTGCAATAACCACATCGGTTATGAATGGAATAGGTATGGGTGTTGCCGTTACTGTAGTATTAATAGGATCAAACTTTGTTATATCACTTTTAAGAAAAGTTATACCCGATGAGGTTCGTATACCTGCATTTATAATAGTAATAGCAACTTTTGTAACAATAATAGATTTATTTATGCATGCGTACACGTATGATTTGTATAAGTCCCTTGGTGTATTTATACCACTTATTGTTGTTAACTGTATTATACTTGGAAGAGCTGAATCATTTGCTTCTAAAAATGGCATCGTTGATTCAATAATAGATGGTTTAGGAATGGGTATAGGATATACATTTGCAGTAGTTGTATTAAGTGCTATAAGAGAGCTTATAGGCAACGGTACTTTGTTAGGAATACAAGTTATGGGAGAAAGTTATGAACCTATGATGATGATGGTTCAGCCTCCTGGAGCGTTCATTGCGTTAGGCTTGCTAATAGGTCTTGTTAACTTCTTGACAAGAAAAAAGAAAGCATAGGAGGTATATTAAATGGATTTAGTTAGTATATTTATTTCATCATTTATAGTAAATAACATTATATTTATGCAGTTCTTGGGAGTTTGTCCTTTTCTAGGAGTTTCCAAAAAAATTGATACTGCTGCAGGCATGGGGATTGCAGTTATATTTGTTATAACTCTGTCATCAATAATAACTTATATTATTCAAACAGCTGTTTTAGATAGATTTGGACTTGAATATTTGCAGACAATAGTCTTTATATTGGTTATAGCTTCATTGGTTCAGTTTGTTGAAATGTTCTTAAAGAAATCAAGCCCTGGTTTATATCAGGCGCTGGGCGTTTATTTGCCGTTAATCACAACAAACTGTGCGGTTCTCGGTGTTGCTATCAATAACTTTGGATATGAGTACAATTTTATTCAGGCATTGATATATTCCATCGGTACATCGGTAGGATTTTTATTGGCTATTGTATTATTTGCGGGAGTCAGAGAAAAAGTTGATTCTGCAGATGTTCCTGGTTGCTTAAAAGGTTCACCGATTGCTTTAGTGGCGGCAGGTTTGATGTCTATTGCATTCCTTGGATTCTCAGGATTAAAACTTTAGGAGGAATAGATTATGGTTATAGTAAAGGCAATTGGAGTATTAGCTGGATTAGGCGTCCTATCCGGAGGATTATTGGCAGTAGCCTCTAAAATTTTCCATGTGGATGTTGATCAGAAAATTATTGATATAAGAAACATTCTTCCTGGTGCAAACTGCGGTGCATGCGGTTTTCCCGGGTGTGACGGTATGGCAGCTGCGATAGCTGAAGGAAAAGCACCTGTAAATGGTTGTCCTGTGGCAAGCAGTGAAAAGCATCAGCAGATAGCTGCTATTATGGGAACATCGGCAGAAGAAACAGAAAAGATGGTCGCACATGTTTTGTGTCAGGGCTGTGACAGCGTAGCTGTTAAAAAATATGAATATGATGGTGTAAAAGACTGTAAGGCTGCTGCTGCGGTGCAGGGCGGACCGAAATCCTGCAGCAGAGGATGCCTAGGATTTGGAAACTGTGTGGCCGTATGTGACTTTGATGCTATTAAGATAGTTGACGGGATAGCAGTAATAGATAAAGAAAAATGTACAGCATGCGGTAAATGTGTAGCTGAATGTCCGAAATCGGTAATAGAATTTGTGCCGTACAAGAATAATGTCGTTGTTGGATGCAATAATAAGGACTTCGGAAAAGCGGTTAAGGATGTGTGTAAGGTAGGCTGTATCGGCTGCAAAATCTGTGAAAAGAACTGTGCTTTCGATGCCATACACGTTGTTGACAACCTTGCAAAAGTTGATTACGACAAATGTACACATTGCATGGTCTGCGTACAGAAATGTCCTACAAAAGCAATACAAGGCGATTTAACAATATTAGAAAATAAATAAAAGTAAAAATAAAAACCGTGCTGTCACGGTTTTTATTTTTGTAAAATATATTACAGGATTAATTAACTTTGACAAAATTTAGTTATCGAATTATAATATAGGTTGATTATAAAAAAATTAAATTTATAGAGGATGATTTTATGGATGCAGCAAAGAAAATGGAACAGGAGTTAAGAGGGACGACATTGGAGTTGGAATCTCTGGAAAAGAAGAAAACAGCCCTGTTTGTAGTGGATATGGTAGTAGGATTTGTTTATTCAGGAGCATTATCATCGCCCCGCGTAGCATCGATTGTAGATAATATTGCAGAGTTGAATAAGAAAACTAGTGGTTATAAAAAAATATTTTTTTTAGACAGCCATGAAAATGATTCCCAGGAGTTTAGATATTTTCCGCCGCATTGTGTGTCCGGAACTGAGGAAACTGCTCTGATACAGGAACTAGACAATGAAGATTCCAAGGGACTTGAAACTGTATATGCAGAGAAGAATAGCACAAATGGGTTTCACAGCGCTGTATTCAAAGAGTGGCTTGCGAAAAATGAAGAAGAAGTTGATAACTATATTATTACAGGATGTGTTACTGATATCTGTGTTTTGCAGTTTGCATTAAGCTTAAAATCATATTTTAATGAAATAAATAAAAATAAAAGAGTAATAATTCCTATGAATTGTGTGCAGACATATGATGGTGGAGCTCACGATGGATATCTTATGAATCTGTTTGCTCTTTACAATATGCATAACAGTGGAATAGAAATAGTAGAAAAAATAATTTAGCAGGAGAATACTGATGTACTACAATAATTTTAGTGACAGAAAATTATCCATGCTTATGGATTTTTACGAACTTACGATGGCTAATGGATATTTTTCAAGTGGTATGAAAGATGAAATTGTATATTTTGATATGTTTTTTAGAAAAAATCCTGATGGAGCAGGATTTTCTATAGTTGCTGGACTGGAGCAGGTTATAGAATATATAAAAGAGTTAAAATTTACTGATGATGATATCGATTTTTTAAGAAGCAAAGGCATATTTAAAGAAGAGTTTTTACAGTACCTGAGAAACTTTAAGTTTACAGGTGACATTTATGCAATACCTGAGGGCACTCCGGTTTTCCCGGGAGAGCCATTGATTACGGTAAGAGCTAAGACTATAGATGCTCAGCTTATAGAAACGATGATGCTTTTGACAATTAATCACCAGAGCCTTATAGCAACAAAAGCAAACCGAATTGTTAGGTCTGCTAAGGGCAGGCCCATAATGGAATTTGGAGCAAGAAGGAGTCAAGGATATGATGGCGCTATATATGGAGGCAGAGCCGCATATATTGGAGGCGTTGCAGGGACTGCAACTACGCTGGCTGACGAAATGTTTGGCGTTCCGGCACTTGGGACAATGGCACATTCTTGGGTTCAAATGTTTGAAAGCGAATACGAATCATTCAAAGCTTATGCGGAGAATTATCCGGATAGTTGTACGTTGTTGGTAGACACATACAATGTTATAAAAAGTGGAATTCCAAATGCTATTAAGGTTTCAAGAGAAATTCTTGAGCCAATGGGCAAGAGGCTGAAGGGTGTACGTATTGATTCAGGTGATATTGCTTATTTGAGTAAAAAGTGCAGAGAAATACTGGATGAAGCTGGACTCACAGATTGCGGTGTCGTTGCTTCAAACAGCCTGGATGAGTTTATAATAACCGATTTACTGGATCAAGGAGCAAAAATTGATTCCTTTGGTGTGGGAGAAAGACTTATTACAGCTAAATCCGAACCAGTGTTTGGTTGTGTATACAAGCTTGTGGCAATAGAGAATGAAGGGCAAATTATTCCTAAAATTAAATTATCTGAAAATGAAGAAAAGATAACTAATCCTGGCTATAAGAAAGTTTGGAGATTATATGACAGAAAGAAGAACAACCCTATTGCTGATGTTGTGTGTCTGTCACATGAAACTATTGATGATACAAAGCCCTATACCATATTTGATGAAATACATGTATGGAAGAAGAAAAAAATTAAAGACTTTTATGCAAAAAACCTTCAGGTACCTATATTTATAAAAGGAGAATGTGTGTATAAGAGTCCTACACTGGATGAGATAAGAGAGTACTGTCTGAAAGAGGTTTCAAACTTGTGGAATGAAGTCAAGAGGTTTATTAACCCTCATAGTTATTATGTGGATCTTTCTCCTGAACTCTGGAACTGCAAACAGGATTTAATAAGCCAGTTCAGTTTTAAGGATCCGGCTAATTTTTCTTAAAATAGAATACAAAACCTTTCGGTTAAAAACCGAAAGGCTTTGTTTTTATTACCTGATAGACTAAAAAAGTTTTAAATTTAACCTATGTGGTGATAATTCTGGCGCAAGAAATAAAACATTTCTTGAAAAGACGGATAAATTATCGGAGGAATTAAGCATAAAATTCCGAAAAAAATCTATGCCGCATATTGAAATCAACGAAAAAGTTAATGCAAACTAAAATTAATTATTGACAACAGGACCTCATTAATGTAATGTATGTTTTGTTATCATGAAGCATAAAAACAAGGACAACTTCATAAAATTTAGAAAAAGGTAAATAGGAGGTTGTCTCGTGGGAATAGCAGATGTAGGAATTGTTCTGGCATATTCAGCCGGAGTCATGTTAATCTTTATGTTATCATGGATTTTTGTGAAACCGTTCAAAATTTTAGGCAGATTGATATTAAATTCATTTTTAGGTGCATTGTTTTTGATAATATTTAATTTTTTCGGAAAATTCACGGGGATATTTATAGGAGTGAACATATTTACCGCATTGATGCTGGGAATTTTAGGAATACCCGGTTTTATTGCATTATTGCTGCTAAAATTTCTGATTTAGCAAATAATACATTTATACTTAAAATTTGAAGATATTTTAATGCATAAAGAAGTTTTGTTGGACAAGAAATTGTTGCTGTTATATAATAGAATTAACGCTTATTAATTTTTATATACTATGGTGTATATAAAAGGAAAAATGCAAAGGGCAGGACGTCCTTGTTATTAAAAAAAGGTACTCATTGGCTTTTTTGTAAGATACTCACAGCGTTTTTATTATTATAACAGAGGGTGCATTATGTGGATTGAATACATTGTTCTTTTTTCTATCGTAGCCATGATATTATCAATAATGGTTGTGCTGGTTGTAGAGACCGTGCACACCACTAAAAGCATTGCAAGAAAAAGAAATAACAATACTATTAAATGACAGCAATATTATGAAAAAGGAGATGAGTACTAATCCCAATATACAATAATGAATCAGGAACATAGTTCTGATTTATTCAAGTATCAATATTTAACGGGAGATAAACAATGAAGAAACTTAATATTATTTCGGGGATCCAGCAGTATCGAAGCGAGGTAGATACAAATTTTCATATGCCGGGTCACAAGGGTAAAGACGGTATATTGAACGAGATAGGAAACAGGCTTAATTTTTATGACATCACAGAAACTTTAGGTACAGATAATTTACATTACCCGACAGGTTTTTTGAAAGATGCCTTGGATTATATATCGGAATCCTATGGCTCTAAAAAATCATACATGGTCGTTAACGGGACATCCTGTGGAATTATATCGGCCATAATGGCATGTACTAACCCCGGAGATAAGATAATTGTGCAGCGAGACTGTCACAAATCCGTTTATAATGCTTGTATATTAGGAGATTTAAAGTTATATTATTTATATCCGGAATTTAATAAGAAACATGGCTTGAATTTCAGCATCAGCTTGGAAAAACTGGAACAAATGCTGGCTGATAATCCGGATGTAAAGATGGTAGTATTAACATACCCTACATTTTACGGTATTTGCTTTGATATTAAAAAAGCAGCTGAAATAGTTCACAAGTATGGTAAAATCCTTATGATTGATGAAGCTCATGGATCACACTTGCATTTTTGCAAGGATATGCTTCCGCCGTCAGCTGAAAGTTCAGGAGCTGACATTGTTACACAAAGCACACATAAAACACTTCCGTGTTTAACACAAGGGTCGATTTTACACGTATGTTCTGACAGAGTAGATACGAGCAATATTGAGTCAATGCTTAGAATGCTTCAAACTACTTCTCCTTCGTATGTGCTCATGGCATCAATAGAAAATGCTGTGCACTGGATGAATCAGCATGGGGAAGAAAGACTAAAAAGAAATATCGAGGTGTTTAAGAGAAGGACCCTGGAGCTAAGAAATATGGGAATCAATGTGTTAGAAGATGATTTTCTCATAGGTGAAGGATGTTATGATTTTGACGCTACGAGAGCCGTAATCAGCATGAGTGAACTAGGTATAACAGGTACAGAGCTGCAAGAGATTCTTAGATATAAGTATAAGATTCAGATGGAATTTGCAGACTTGCAATATACTGTAGGATATATTACGGCAACTGATGAAATTGTAGATATAGATAGACTGTTTGACGCGGTTAAGGAAATTTATCTTGAAGAAAGCAAGAGCAAGGAAAAGAGAGAAATCATTGAAATAGAACCTTTCCCGCAGTTGCAGCACGAAAGAAAAATGCGTAAGGCTTTTTATGCTGTTAACGAGCTGGTAAATATGGATGATGCAATAGGGAGAACTGCTGCTGAATTCATAATACCTTATCCTCCGGGAATTCCTTTGGTTTGCCCGGGTGAAATAATTATACAGGACACCGTTGATTATGTAAAAGTCATGCTTGAAAACAGCATTAATGTTAACGGTGTTGACAAAAATTATCAAGTGAGAGTTGTTAAATGAAAGGAATATTTATAGTATTAGAAGGCCCGGACGGTTCAGGCAAAAGTACAATGGCAAAAAAAATAGGTGAGTACTACAGGGGAAATGGAAGAGAAATAGAATTTACCAGAGAACCTGGCGGAACTGAAATAGGCGAAAAGGTAAGAAGCATAATTCTGGATAACAATAATACAGAAATGGATTACAGAACAGAAGCTCTTCTTTACGCTGCGGCAAGAGCACAACTGGTTGCCGAAAAAATAAAGCCATGGCTTGAAGAAGGTAAAATTGTAATAAGCGAAAGATACGTTTATTCCAGCCTTGTTTACCAGGGGATTGGAAGAGGCATCGGAATTGAAGAAGTGAAAAAAATCAATGACTTTGCCATTGCAGGACTTGTACCTGATAAAGTGTTGTTTTTGGATGTAAATCCTGAGAAGGGTTTGAGAAGGAAAAGGCGTATTAACGGAGGAGACAGACTTGAGAATGAAGATATTTCATTCCATGAAAAAGTATACAGAGGATATGGCAAACTTAAGCCTCTCTTCCCTGAAATTAAAACAATTAACGCTGAACGGACTATTAATGAAATTTTTAGAGATATAAAAGAAATAATAAATTCAATATAGGAGGAATTGTTATGAAGTCAATAACTGCCATAGTTCAAAATGATGATGCCAATAAACTGATATCAGCATTGAGAGAAAATGGTTTTTCATCCACAAAGATGTCGTCAACCGGTGGCTTTTTAAGCTCCGGAAATACAACAATAATTTCGTTGGTTGAAGATGACAAGGTTGATGAGGAAATAGAGATAATCAGAAAAATATGCAAATCAAAAAAGAAAATTACGGCAGCTATACCTCCCAGTTCATTTAGCACAGTAGGAGGATATTTGCCTCAAACAATCGAAGTAACAGTTGGAGGAGCGGTTGTTTTTGTAACAAATATTGAGCGATTTGAGAAGATTTAGGTGATAGAATGTTTTACAACCAGGCAATAGTCCAGGAAGAAATAATGAAATCGCTGGCAAAGGCGATAAATAACAACCAAATATCCCACTGCTATATATTCGAAGGAACAAAAGGCATGGGCAAGTATGAAACAGCTTTGATATTTGCCCAGTCTTTATTCTGTGAAAATTTTACATCAGAACCATGCAATAAATGCTCCAGCTGCGTCAAGTTTAACTCAAACAACCATCCTGATATTCATGTAATCAACAGCGGCGAAACAACAATCAAAAGGGAAGAAATAGATAATCTTATAGAATCGGTATATAAAAAACCTTATGAATCGAGTAAAAAGGTTTTTATAATTAAAGATGCTCATCAAATGACAACTCAGGCAGCCAATACATTTTTAAAAACACTGGAAGAACCTCCAGAGGATTCTGTTATAATACTTTTAACAACAAATTCAAATTTATTGCTGCCTACAATCGTATCCAGATGCCAGATGCTGAAGTTTAGAAGTATGAGCAAGGATAAGATTAAGGAATTTTTAATTAAAAACTGTGGGGCGTCAGAGGAACTTTCCGGTCTAGCGTCAGAATATTCAAAAGGCGTGTTGAAAAAAGCAATTGAAATGGTCAAGGGTAATGACGGAACACTCAGGCAGAGAGAAGATATAATTAAGCTGTTTGACAAGATTGTAAATTCAGATTCCGGTATTATTTATGAATTAGAAAATTACTTTGAAGAAAATAAAGATAATATAGATGTAATTGTTGAAATAATAATGGTGTGGATAAGAGACATTATGTTTGTTCAAAACGGCATGATTGATCTTGTAATCAATAAGGACTTCATTCAGCTTGCTGAAATTCACTCCGGCATTATGAAAAGAAATACAGATTTAATAGAACAAATGCAGTATACATGTGATAATATAAAGAGCAATGTTAACTATAAGCTTGCAATAGATAATATGCTTTTAAAGATTCAGGAGGTCTTTAAATGATAAAAGTAGTAGGCGTAAGGTTTAAAAAGGCAGGGAAAATATACTATTTTGATCCTGATAGGAAATGGATAAACGAAGGTGACAATGTAATAGTAGAAACAGTAAGAGGAATTGAGTTTGGTCAGGTTGTAGTAGGGCCTAAGCTTGTGAAGGAAGAAGATATTGTTCAGCCTTTAAAAAAAGTTTTAAGAATAGCAACCGATGAAGACATAAAACTAAATCAGGAAAACAAGGACAAGGAAAAAACAGCCTTTGATTTGTGCTTTAAAAAAATTGAAGCTCACGGACTGGAAATGAAGCTGGTTGATATAGAATACACATTTGATAACAACAAAGTAATATTCTATTTTACCGCAGATGGAAGAATTGATTTTAGGGAGCTTGTAAAGGATTTAGCTTCAATATTCAGAACAAGAATTGAATTGAGACAGATTGGAGTTCGAGATGAGGCTAAAATGATAGGCGGGCTAGGTCCATGTGGAAGACCGTTGTGTTGTTCATCATTCTTAGGAGAATTTTATCCCGTATCTATTAAAATGGCCAAGGAGCAGAAATTGTCTCTTAACCCAGCAAAAATATCAGGTATATGCTCTAGGCTTATGTGCTGTTTAAACTATGAGCATGAAGTGTATGAGGAAAATATAAAAGAGCTTCCGGATGTGGGAGATAGAGTTTTGGTCAAGGGAACTAACAAAAACGGTATAGTAATTGATGTAAATCCATTATTTAAAACTGCCAAGGTCAACATACACAAGCCTGACGGAACGTATGAAGCAGAAGAAATAAACGGATCTGACCTTAAGGTTGTGGAAGAAGGAGCAATCAAGCATAAAAAGGAAGATGTGGATTTTGAACAATTAAAGGAATTGGAAGACTAATATGAAACCGGCATTTGTGCCGGTTTTTTGCACACTCTAAAATATTTGTATTTTTAGATAAAAAGTTCTTTTCAATGCGGACAAATAGTGTTAAAATGATAAATGATGATATTGGGGGAGGTGAAATCTAATGTCTTATAAAATTACTGATGCATGTATAAGCTGTGGCGCATGCGAACCAGAATGCCCAGTAGGCGCAATTTCAGCTGGTGATGATAAATACCAGATCGATTCATCAACTTGCATTGATTGCGGAGCATGTGCTAGCGTATGTCCGGTAGAAGCTCCTCAACAGGATTAATAATATTTAAGTAAAAAAAGCCTATTACGGCTTTTTTTATTAATCCTAAATTCTGCGAGATTTAACTTTTATAGTTTTGTATCATCAATTCCGTCAAGGTAATCCTTTATATTAGTTGTTACACTTTTTATAGTATCCTCATCAAAAGGACTTTTCAAATTCCCGGTTTTTAATATTTCAAGGAATGACTGACTGCCTCCAACCTTGCATATATTCATGTAATCATCCCACGCCTTTTTTCTGTCACCGTTGAATTTTATCCAAAACTGATAAGCGCATATTTGAGCAAGAGTATAGTCGATGTAATAAAATGGATCGTCAAAAATGTGGCCCTGCTTGAACCAAAAAGTTCCCTTGTCTAAGAATCCATTATCATCATAGTCTTTGTAAGGCATGTATTTTTTTTCTATATCTCTCCATGCTTTTTTCCTTTCATCAGGAGTCATACTAGGGTTCCCATAAATAACATGCTGAAATTCATCTACAGTTACTCCGTATGGAATAAACATCAATGAATCCGCAAGGTGGAAAAATTTAAATTTATCTGTAGCATCTTCAAAGAAAAGCTTCATCCAAGGCCATGTGATAAATTCCATGCTCATGGAATGAATTTCACATGCTTCTAAAGTGGGAAATCCAAACTCCGGAGCGTCTAAAAACCTGCTTTCATAAGTTTGAAAAGCGTGACCTGCTTCGTGAGTAACAACTGTCACATCATCTTGAGTTCCGTTAAAATTTGCGAAGATAAATGGTGACTTGTAGTTATGTAGAAACGTGCAGTAGCCCCCGGCTTGCTTATTCGGCTTTGTTTCAAGGTCAAACAAATCTCTTTCTAGCATCATGTTTATAAATTTGCCTGTTTCAGGAGATAATTCTTCATACATTTTCTTAGTTCTTTCCATAATCCATGACTTATTACCCTTTGGTTCAGGGTTTCCTGTCATGAAGTTCAAAGGAATATCGTAATACTTTAATTTGTCAACTCCTATTCGTAATTTCTGCTTTTCTCTTAAATTATTTGAGATAGGTACAATATATTTAAGAACATGGTTTCTGAAGTTTGCAACGTCTTGGGCATTGTAATCAGATCTGCCCATTCTAAGATATCCTAGCTCTACAAAGTTTTTAAAACCAAGCTTTTGAGCAATTTCGTTTCTTACCTTTACCATTTTGTCATAAATCATATCAAACTTTGATTCGTTTTCCATAAAAAAGCTGCTCCATTTTTCACAAGCTTCTTTTCTTATTGCTCTGTTTGTGGATTCCATGTATGGCTGCAATTGGGACAGATTAAGTAATTTTCCATCATAATTTATTTGCGCTGAGGAAACTAATTTAGTATGTTCGCTTACCAATCTGTTTTCTTCTTGCATTAAAGGAACAACCTCATCTGAAAATGTTCTGATTTCAATTTCAGCTAATGTAAAAAGCTGAGGTTTAGTCTTTTCCTTTAGTTCATCTTTAAATTTTGAATTTAAAAGTGCTTTGTAGAATTCTACTCTCAGTCCGTGAAGCTTTGGGGAAATCATATCAATATATTCATTTTCTCTGTCATAGAATTCATCTGCAGTATTAATTGAATTTCTTATCATAACCAGTTGAGCCATTGTTTCAACTTCTTTCTGGAGTTCATTAATTTTTTGTACATATTCATACTGCTCGTCAGAGCTGTTTGAGCTGTTAAACAGTTCTATTAATTCTGAGTATTTGGCTTTAATGCTGTCATAGTCAGGTCGCTTGTATTCATATTCGTTGAATTTCATATTTTACCTCAATTTTTGATTTTGAAAATTACTAAAAATTTCCGATATTATTATTATACCAAAAAGCCATAAAAATACAAATAAAGAAAAATTTTAAAAAAGGTGTACAAGAGATTTAAATTCAACAATTCTATATTGTTAAAAAATAAATTGCAGTTCATAAAACAGATATGTTATAATGTCCGTGAAGTAATTGCTTATAAAGGAAAAGCTAATGAAGAACATAATAGTTAAAGTTTTAAAAAATTCGATTGCTGAGGAAATGGAGCTTGAACCGGGAGATGAGCTTGTTTCGGTGAACAATTGTCCGGTTAAGGATTATATAGATTATAAATACCAGATATCAGACGAAAATATATTGTTTGAAATAAAAAAGCCCGATGGGGAGATTTGGGAGCTTGAAATTGAAAAGGAATACGACGAGGATATAGGGATAGTATTTGAAAATTCTCTTATGGACAACATAAAGGTGTGCTCAAACAAATGCATTTTTTGCTTTATAGATCAGCTGCCCAAAGGAATGCGTAAAACACTCTATGTTAAAGATGATGATACAAGGCTGTCATTTCTTTATGGGAATTTTATAACATTGACCAATTTAAAAGATGAAGAGATAGAAAGAATAATAAAGTACAAAATAAGCCCTATTAAGGTATCGGTGCATACAACCGATCCTGAATTGAGAAAATATATGATGGGCAACAATAAACATATTGATGTCCTGGAATATCTCAAAAAACTTATAGATGCGGGAATAACCGTGGACTGTCAGATCGTGCTGGTAAGAGGCGTAAATGACGGGAAGCAGCTTGAAAAAACTATCAGTGATTTATCATCTCTCCACCCAGGGCTAAGAAGTGTTGCAGTTGTACCTGTGGGACTTACAAGATACAGAGACAGACTAACTGAGATCATTCCTTTTGACAAAGCAAGTGCAGGAGAAGTGGTAAATCAGGTATCTCATATTCAAGATAAATTATATCAAAAGCTGGGAACGAGATTTATATTCATCGCAGATGAATTTTATATTACAAGCGAAAGAGATTTTCCGAAGTATGATGCCTATGAAGAGTTCGATCAACTAGAAAATGGAATAGGCATGAGCAGGCTGTTCAAACATCAGGTAGAGGAATTATTAGATGATTATGCAGGTTTTGAGCCTGCCGAAAAGGAGATTACTTTTGTGACGGGGGATGCAGCGTACGAGCTTATGGTGGAATTATCCGAAAAGATAATGAAAAAAATATCGCTTAAAATTAATGTTGTTAAAGTTATAAACAATTTTTTTGGAGGGAAAATAACTGTATCCGGATTAACAACGGGTGCAGATATTATAGACCAAATGAAGAATAAAAATTATAAGAATTTAATTCTTCCCAGAAATATGATAAATGATAATAACGTCATGTTAGATGACTTAACAATTGAAGATTTGAAAAAAGAACTAAATACAAATATTTCGGTCTGCGATGTAGATGGTGAAATGCTATTAAACCTTATTACAAGGTAACAGCATTATTGACAGCATATCAGAAGGAGTAAATACGGAGGTAAAAATGGCAAGACCAGTAGTAACAATTGTAGGCAGACCAAATGTGGGAAAGTCTACTTTATTTAACAGAATAGCGGGAAAGAGAATTTCTATAACAGAAGATACACCGGGAGTAACACGAGACAGAATATATGCCGAATGTGAATGGCTTGACAAGCATTTTACATTGATAGATACAGGCGGTATTGAACCAAATACTACTGATACCATATTTTCGCAGATGAGGATACAGGCTGAAATAGCCATAGATATGGCGGATGTTGTTTTATTTATGGTTGATGGTAAGGAAGGCGTTACGGCTGCAGATATGGAAGTCGCACATATGCTCAGAAAGGCGAAGAAGGAAACAATATTAGTAGTTAACAAGATGGATAAATTTGTTAATGATAACAACGTATATGAATTTTACAATCTTGGTATAGGAGAACCGATTTCTGTTTCATCTTCAGAAGCCTTAGGGATTGGAGACTTGTTAGATGAAGTAATAAATAAATTCGATGAATCTTTGGATATGGATGATGATGATGACAGCATAAAGATAGCGGTAATAGGAAAACCGAATGCCGGTAAGTCATCGATTATCAACCGCATTATCGGAGAAAACAGGGTCATCGTAAGCGATATACCCGGAACCACAAGAGATGCAATAGATACCAGGTTTGAGGCAGATGGGAAGAAGTATACTCTGATTGATACGGCAGGAATAAGAAAAAAGAGCAAGGTAAGCGAATCTGTTGAAAAATACAGTGTTCTTAGGGCGTTTACGGCTGTCGAAAGAGCTGATATATGCATACTGGTAATAGATGCGGACAAAGGCGTGACTGAACAGGATGTTCGAATTGCGGGATATTCACATGACAGTAACAAAGGGATGATTATTGTCATAAACAAGTGGGATTTAATTGAAAAGAATAACAATACATTCAAGGAATTTCAGGAGGAAGTAAGAAAGAGTCTTGCATACGCAACATATGCGCCTATTATGACGGTATCGGCGTTAACCGGACAGAGGGTGAACAAGATACTTGATGAAGTCAACGAAGTATACAGCTTCAGAAACCTGAGAGTATCTACGGGAGTTTTAAATGATATCATAACAGAAGCGGTTCTCATGAATCAGCCGAGGATGGTTAAAGGAAAGAGACTTAAATTATACTACGGAACTCAGGTTGCAGTTAATCCGCCAAAGTTTCTCATATTCGTAAACGACAGTTCCATAGTACACTTCTCATATGAGAGATACATGGAAAATAAGATACGAGAATCATTTGAATACAAGGGAACACCCATTGTAATAGAATTCAGAAGCAAAAACGAAAAAAATCTGTAGCGGAGCGGTACTACCGTTCCCTAAGTTGCAGAAAAAGCCTGCCATTTTGAGGACTATTATCAAAATGACAGGTTATTCAATATTTGTTATTAAACACACTAAGGAGCAATCATGAAATTCATAGTTATAGCACTCATAGCTTATTTTTTAGGGAACATTTCATTTGCTTACATTCTTGGCAAATTGCTTGCTAAGAAGGATGTAAGAAATTTTGGAAGCGGAAATGCAGGAGCAACCAACGCCCTCAGGACATTTGGCAAAAAAATTGGAATTATGGTATTTGCGGGAGATGTACTGAAGGGTGTTTTGGCTGTTATAATAGGAAGAAATTTAGGAGGACAGACCGGTGCATATATTGCCGGAGCTTTTGTAATAATAGGTCATAATTGGCCGGTGCTTTTAAGCTTTAAAGGCGGTAAGGGAGTGGCAACTACCATAGGAGTCATGGTATTCGTAAATCCGTTTTTAACGCTAATATGCGTTATATTCGGAGTGCTTATTATTGTATTCACAAGAACCGTATCCCTAGGTTCAATATGTGGTATGGCATCTGCGCCGATTATTGCGATTGTATTTGTGAGGCCGTTTGACGCAGGGCTTCTTATATTCTGCTTGTTCATAGCAGGTATGGCCATATACAGGCATAAATCTAACATACAAAGATTGCTGGAAGGCAAAGAAAATAAATTATAGGAGATGAGGAATTGAAAAAGAAAATAACGCTGCTGGGGGGCGGAAGCTGGGGAACAGCTCTTGCCAAACTTCTTTCTGAAAACGGACAGGAAGTTACCGTGTGGCTGAGAGATGAGGAGCAATGCAAGACGCTCGGCACTGAACGGGTAAACAAAAAATACCTGCCAAAGGTGCAGATCCCGGAGAACATAGTATTTACTTCAAATATAAACGAAGCCGTAAAGGATGCGGAAGTACTCCTTATAGTAACGCCTACGCAGATGATACGAAGCGTCTTGAAACAAATAGACAATGAAAACAAAACCGGCAAAATAATATTGAATGCTTCAAAGGGAATAGAAAGAGGTACAATGTGCCTTGTTTCAGACATAGTAAAGGAAGAAACGATAAACTGTATATTTTCTGTTCTATCAGGCCCGTCCCATGCTGAAGAAGTGGGCCTTTCCATGCCCACAGCTATAACTGTAGCATGCGAAGACAAGGACACGGCGGAAACAATACAGGATATGTTTATGTCCTCATATTTCAGAGTTTACACAAATGATGACGTCAAAGGAGCTGAAATCGGCGGAGCACTGAAAAATATAATAGCCTTGGGCGCAGGAATATCGGATGGAGTCGGATATGGGGACAATGCCAAGGCTGCTCTGATGAATAGAGGAATTGTAGAAATAGCCAAACTTGGAATAGCTATGGGAGCAGATGTGCATACATTTTATGGACTTACCGGCATAGGAGACTTAATAGTAACTTGCACCAGCAAGCACTCAAGAAACTGGAATGCAGGCTATTTAATAGGGCAGGGATTGACAAAAGACGAGGCAATAAAAAAAATAGGAATGGTAGTTGAGGGAATTCCGACTACATATGCAGCATACGAACTATCAAAAAAACTCAAAGTAGAAATGCCAATTGTAAATGCAATGTACGATGTTCTCGAAAATGACGCGAATGTTAAGGATACCGTAAATAAGCTTATGCAGAGAGATAAGAAAGAAGAAAAGTATTTTTTCTGATAAATACAATTGCAATGGCTTAAAATAAATGGACACCTGTATTTTTTGTTTGAGAAAATGCAGGTGTTATAATATGTAAAGACAAAATTATTTTAAATAAGTTATATTCATTTATTTGTTCTGTTAAAATATATTTATAGTATGGGAGGAAATCATGGAAAAAGGATATATTCATGTATATACGGGTAACGGAAAAGGAAAAACTACGGCGGCTCTAGGGTTATCAATCAGATCGGTGTGTGCCGGCAAAAAAGTATTTTTTGGGCAGTTTGTGAAAGGGATGGAATACAGCGAGCTGAAATGTACAGAATTCATCAATAATTTGAAAATTGAGCAGTTTGGACGCAGATGTTTCATATACGAAGCTCCGGATGAAGAAGATATTAATGCTGCATTAAAAGGGCTTGAAAGAGCTAAGGAAGTACTGAAGTCCGGCGAATATGATGTAGTTGTGCTGGATGAACTAAACATTGCTTTGTTTTTCAAGTTGTTCACTGTTGAAGAAGCTCTGGATGCTATCAGGAGCAGAGCGGATAATGTGGAAGTAATTATAACCGGAAGGTATGCGCCGGAGGAGATGATTCAAATGGCTGATTTAGTTACTGAAATGAAAGAAATCAAGCATTATTACACTAAAGGATTGGAAGCAAGAAAAGGTATAGAATTTTGATTTGCATAATTTTGACGTCCATATAGTTGACATTGCCGTTTAGCAATGATATAATTATTTTACAAGAACATTTGCATAAATAACTGTTTAAGTCACGGAATCGGGTGAGAATCCCGGACAATCGGGTTACTGTGTTGCGGAGCAAACTCCAGTATGACCTAACCCCATTTTTTCAAGCGATAGCGCAGAAAAGATGGCAGTAGGTCAACCACAACGAACTCACGAACTATGCGACCGTCAGGGAGCAAATAGTTTGGTGAGTGAGACTGTGTATGCCACTGTATAAAGCGGGAAGGCGGAGCGAGCATTGAGGCTGAGTCAGGATATGTGTTAAAACAGGTGCGTATTATTATTTTCCAACGAAAAATAATGTACAGGTAGTAAAGAATAATAATTACTTAGTTTATATAGAGTGTTATACCTGTGTTTTTCGTATAGAAAATGCAGGTGTTTTTGCATTCAAGGGTTGTCGGGCGCAATACTCTCCATAAAGTATGAAACCGACAAAGATATTCTTAGTCGTTTGCTAATTAGTTTTGAACGGTAGCAGTATAAACTGACGTTATAAAAGTTGCGAATGCGAGCCGCAGCCACCTCCAAGTATTAACGTTCATGTTTAGGTCGAGCTGTTTACCGGGCTGTTGCTATTTAAAAATACTATGCTAAATGTTGATTAACAAGGAGCGGCCGACATCCCAATTGAATTGCTGAATTAAAATAAAATTCAAAAAATACCGGAAAAAAACCGGTATTTTATTTTGTGCATTTTTAGTCCATTTTCATGCTTCCAGATTCAATATATCTCGTATGACAGGAAAAGGCTTCGTCTAAAAGATGTGGAGTATGCATCCTCCCTGATTTTTGAGCATTCTTAAAATAATCAAGCAGCATGTGACGAAAGTCAGGATGTGCGCAATTATTGATTATAAGTCTTGCTCTTTCTTTTGGACTCAGTCCTCTCAAGTCTGCCAGGCCGTTTTCGGTTACCAGGATCATTACATCATGTTCTGAATGGTCATGGTGAGAAACCATCGGAACAATGGATGAAATTTGTCCGTGTTTTGCTGTAGATGCAGTTGTAAATATGGAAATATATGCATTGCGGGTAAAATCGCCGGATCCTCCAATTCCATTCATCATTCTTGAACCTGCAATGTGGGTAGAATTGATGTTCCCGTATATATCTGCTTCTATTGCGGTGTTCATAGATATTATGCCGAGTCTCCTTATTATTTCAGGATGATTGCTGATTTCCTGAGGTCTCAGTATAATTTTGTCTTTATAAAATTTTATTCCATCATAAAATTTTTTCTGCCCTTTCTTTGAAGTAGTTATTGATGTGCACGATGCATGAAGCACCTTTCCATCATCAATTAAATCAAGCATTGAATCCTGTACAACTTCTGTATAGCAAGTGAGGTTATTAAAATCTGATTTTTTTAATCCGGAAAGAACAGCGTTAGCCACACTTCCCACTCCTGATTGAAGTGGTAAAAGGTTTTTGGGAAGCCTCCCCATTCTAACCTCGTGCGCTAAAAAATCTATAAGGTATTCGGATATTTTAGCCGAAGCATCATCAACCGGAGCTAAATCTTTAACATCGTCCGGTATATCAGTTATTACTATGGCGGCTATTTTATCAGCTCCGCAAGTAATATATGGAGTTCCAATTCTTTGATTTGCCTTTGATATCATAATAGGTTCCTGATTAGGCGGGCTTTTCGGGGAAAAAATATCCGCCATACCTTCCAGCTCTACGGGCTGGCTTGTATTTATCTCAACAATTACTTTTTCAGCGTTTCTGACAAAAGACGGCGAACATCCAACGGAAGTGGATGGTATGATGTGTCCTTCCTCGGTTATGGCTACCGCTTCAATTATTGCTATATCGATTTTTCCGAGAAAACCGTACCTTATATACTGCGGAACCTGGCTCATATGCATGTCCAGATATTCGCACCCACCTTTATTGATGCTGTTTCTTAAACTATCATTAGTTTGGTAGGGCAATCTTTTTTTTAATATACCGGCTCTTGCAAGTTCACCATCGAGTTCGTCACCCACAGACGCACCTGTAAGCAAATTTATTTTAATATTTTCACCGGTTTCTTTAACTCTTTTTGCCAGCGCCAGTGACACTGCTTTTGGGTACCCAGACAGAGTAAAGCCGCTGGTCGCAACGTTCATTCCGTTTTTTACCAGCATAGCCGCCTCTTCGGGTGATACGATTTTTTTCATTAATTCAGAATTTCTGATCCTGCTGTCAAACATTATGTTTCCTCCTCAAAAAATAAAAACAGCCTTCTTTACAAGAAAAAGGCCAAACATTAAAAAGATAAACATTAAGAGCAGGAAAAAAACTACTTCAACTAATATCATAATTAACACCACCTTATCCTCGTAAGTTATAACGGTATCGTTCTTTATGGCAGGTCTCCTGGCTTCAGATCATCATTCGGATATCACCTTCCCGTTTATAAAAAACAGTGGCATTAAAATAACCGGACTTCCTGTTACAGTGGCGGGACCGCGCCGGAATTTAACCGGCTTCCCTTTTAACTGCTGTATGCAGCACCATAAAGCGTCAATATTCAATTATCAAAAGCTATTATATATTAATAATCCGGCAATGTAAATAATAAAATTTTTCAACTTTAAAATATGATAAAAGGCTTGCAATTAATAAAATTAAAGAAGTATTTTTAACATTAGTAAAATATATTTATGTTGACATATGATGTAATTATTGTTAATATTATGATATAAAAACATTTGCATAAAAACTGTTTAACCACGGAACCGGGTGAGAATCCCGGACAATCGGGTTACTGTGTTGCTGAGCGAATCCCAGTGATATGCCACTGCTTAGGCGGGAAGGCGGGGACGAGCGATGAAGCTGAGTCAGGATACGTGAAAACAGGTACGTACTATTATTTTCCAGCGAAAAATAATATACAGGATAAATAAATATATCATAAATCTGTTGTCACAATAAATGTTACACCTGTATTTTTCGTCTCGAAAATGCAGGTGTTTTTATATGCCCTAACCCAACGCCAATTTTGTGCGACAAAAGGAACGTGCAAATTGTGCAGCGAGACTGCGTAATGCAATGCACATTGATAATTTAATATCCGTGATTGGCGTGAAGAGGAATCGCTATGCGCGGAAACAGTCAGTGTGATATTGAAATTGGAGGTGATGTTTAATTTAACAGTCGCGATATACAAGCATTAAAAAAATAAAATGAAAGGGAGTATAAAAAAATGAACAAATTAACAACAAGACAAAGCAATAAGCTATTTGCACTGACACTTATACTTGCAATGGTCATTATGACATTTATGCCGGGAGTTACATATGCATGGAGCTTCACAGACAATCCTTTTGATACTGGAAATGTAAAATTGTATTTCGGAGACCCTGCATATGATCCGGTTCCGCCGGAATCACTTATGCAGTTTGATGAAACGAGCACATTGACGTACCACGCGGTATATACGGGTGCGGATTCTGCTAACTATTATCCGGACAGGCTTCTTTTAGTAATAGAGCCTAACAGCGGTACATTGACAATAAACGGAATGACGGGAACAAACGTTACCGTTACGCAGCCGCCGTCAACTACAGGTGTTTATGACATGTCTATTGCAAAAACATCTTCTACCAAGAAGGTTGAGTTTAATGCAACAGCAGGAGGAGGTTCTCAGGCTATCACCATCACATTTGATGAGCCTAAGGATATAAAAACAGGAGACAGCAATCTGTATGCTTATCTGCCTGCGCCTGCTCAGTTTGTAAATGAAGGTATGGGCTCCGGAGGCTGGGGAGACGCCTATAGTTCTGCCGGAGATCTTAAATTTGGCGGTGATCCTACAGGTACGGGTGTTTCATTGGGTTCTTTCGGCGGATATACGGTATTTGATTTCGGCTCAACAGGAATATCCAACGATCCTAACAATAAATACGGTGCTGATTTTATAGTGTATGGAAATGCTTTCTGGGGAAATTCAGAGGCAGGAGCAGTACAGGTTGCACCGGATGCAAATGAGGACGGTGAGCCTGATGCATGGTACAATATAGCCGGCTCAGATTATTATAAGGATGATGTTGAAAGAGACTACAAAGTTACATACGCTGATCCGAATCCGGAAGCCAATACTTTAGCCTCTGTTCCTTACACTGCAAAGGACGCTACAAGTGACGGCAGTCCTCAAACATGGACAGGCAACGGACTGGTTAATAAAAATACCTTCCATAACCACAGCTGGTATCCGTTAGCTGTAAACTATTTTGCTAACAGACTGATCAATTCCAAGACCTGCCAGCCTGTGGACAGAATTGACGATCTCGATTTTGTGAAGAGAGTTCCGATTGTATCAGGTGTTGGAGTAGATGTAACATATACCGACAGCACGTCAATTACAGTGGATGATACATCACTGCTGTATTTTGACGGAGTTAAGTATGTTACCAGCGGTACAACCACAGGAAACAGTCAGTTTGTTTTCGGATACTGTGATATACATCCCAACAGGTCATCGAATTTTGACACAGCGTACAATCCGTACTCGTTAGACGGAGTGTCAAGCAGTGGAGATTACAATACAGCAACAACAGGAACAGGCGGCGGAGACCCCATAGACATTTCATGGGCAGTTGACGAAGCAGGAGAGCCTGTTGATCTGGACAGCATCCGTTTTGTAAGAGTGTATACCGGAGTTCAGCAGATGAACGGCATATTCGGGGAGATATCAACAGAGGTATTGGGAGTTAAGGAAAACACTGAAACAGGTACTGGAAGTGCAGCCGAACCAAGTATAAAAGTAACTATTGAAGATGAGTATGGAGAAACTACTTATGATTTAGTTGATCTTGTAACAGACGGAACAATACAGAACATGGGAACTGTTGAAATTACAGCACTTGGCGAATCTTCAATGACTATTTTTGTAAACAGTGGAGAAGACCATGTTTATATGAACAATATATATGGTTCATCACAAAATATAAGCGGCATTCCAGCATCAGGATACAAGGATGTAAGAGCAATAGTGCAGGACGGTGACGGTTCACCGTACGTAATATTGCTTAAGATTGCTCAGTAAAGTAGTATAAATTGAAGTGGATACCTTTATTATAACGGTATCTGCTTCAAATTAAATATAGTACGAGGAAATAATTTCATGAAAACATATAACAAACAACGGTGGCTGGCATTATTAATGTCAGTACTTTTAATTTTTACTGCTATACCGATAAATGCATTTGCTTTAGAAAATGACTCCGTTACGGTTTATTTTTATTGTGAGAATCCATATGCAGTAGACCAAAGTAATTCCGAGTCACCATTTAATTATACTTATGACAGAAATATAATTGTACCTATGCAGAAGGTCACAATAAATTCGGTTGATGTAAGTACAATTAACAACGAAATTTCTGCAAACACCGGGTACAGTGTTTCGGGTACAGATATACTTCCTGTGCACGTATTTATTAAAGCTCTTAAAAATATGGGCATAAATCCTTGGATATATGTAACATGGGCAAAAGATGGCAATGGATTATATACAAAAGAAATAAATAGCATTTCTTCTGAATTGATCGAAAGGCAAAGAACAACAGGCACAGGTAAAAAACAATATTTTGGAACTACCGATTTATTGTGCAGTGTAAACACAAATATACCTACAGAGACAGGAAAAAATACTATAGGAAAATATCTTACCCTTTCTTCTTTAAAGATTTCAGATGGTGATGTTGTTCGAATGACAAAGAGAGTGGTAGGCAGTACGGCTCTTGCTTATTCAATGGCTAGCCAACTTTCAAGATCCAGTAATTTTAATGTGTTTATTTTGTCAAAAAATGAGATAAATATTGATAAAATAGAAAAAGGAGATAGTATAACTCTAGATGCTTTTCAGTATGACAGTTCAGGTAAAATTACGGAAATTGTAGCAAGAAATGAGCTGGATAGCGGGCGTGTGTATTTAATAGAAAATAACAATGCAACTCTATTGACAGGAAATAATAATCCGTTTGAATTGTCTGTTGGTTCCAAAAATGTTGAAAACGGCAAAATCTCGATTGTTGTATCAGCTACCGAACAAATAGCAACAGGGACTTATTTATTAAGCTTTAATACAAAAATTGATAATAATATCATGCTTTCGAGTCCATGCGATTACGTAATAATCAATATAGGTTCGGGTAGCAGCATGGCTGATAAAACAAATCTATCTTCAGCTATTTTATCTGTAACAGGTGATGAGGCAGAAAACTATTATAATTCAGACGACAGATACAATGGAAAAGAAATCAGCATAAATGGCTTTTGGACAGATATGCAGCCAATTCTCAATACAGCCCAAATTGTAAACGATTCACCGGCGGCAACTCAGGAAGAGGTCGATACTGCTTTGGCGAATCTCAATGCAGCCATAGCAAAGCTCATATCTAAAGAAAATGTAAATGCAACCTTGCTGTACGAAGAAATACAGGAAGCAGAAGCTCTTGAGGAAGAAATGTATACGACATCGTCATGGTCGAACCTTGAGGACCGGCTGTCAGCTGCAGCAGATATGCTGGAATCCCTTTATGACGATGAGGGAAACCCTGAGGATATAAATATAATTGATTATCAGCCGCAGGTTGATGATGTGACATCCTGGCTGGATGAGGCAATAAACGACCTTGAATATATTGCAGGTGAAAATATTGCGGAAAATGCAGTAAGAGCATACGGGGACATTCAGGACCTTGCAAGATTCTATGACCCTGCAAAAATGAACGAATCCGATTATACTCCGGAAAGCTGGGAGGAGTTTATAAATGCGAGAAACGCCGCATTAAATTGGGTTAATTCAAATTCTCAGCCAACAAAAGAAGACAGCGGAGCTAAATTATATGAGCTCATAAATGATGTACACCCTGCGTTTGTGTACAGCTGCCATTTCGGACTGAAAAACCAATTCGATTCCGTAACAGTATCCTTCAAGATTCCTAACGGTCTTGCTGTCAGAGCAGGCAAGGCTATGACAGGCTTAAGCGGATACTATAATCCTTCCATGAAGCTTGACGGCGGAAAGCACACGCTGCAGGATGCCATAAATGCGGCATCTGCGGAAACAGGAAAACAGCTTAAGGATGCCACAGAATACGAGTATTTAAAGGCAACAAATGCCACTACCGTATTTGTTAACGGAGTTATGTATAGGCTTTTGATGGGCAACGGACCTCTGGATGCACTGAACGGAAATATAAGAGTTAATTTAGGGGATGGTTCGCCTTGGTTTTATCCCGAGGATTTTGTACTTCGGGACGGAGACGAGGTGGTGTTTGCTTATCTGCAACAGCCCTCAAGACCGTCAACCTCGGGAGCGGGTTATGAGCATTACATGATTGACGATATAGTGGATCAGATTAAGTCCTCGAGAATAATGGACGGAAGCACTCCCGCATCCGAAATAACCGTAAGAGAAGGTGAAAACTTTACACTCAGAGCAGAAAGCACCAAGGCATATTCGCAGGTATTCGGAGGATATACACCTTTTTCAGGCGCTACCATCTTTGAAAGCGGAAGGGCGGAAGAGGATTCAAGCTTTATCCCTGCGGTAAATAAAACTGATGTGGTTACGGATTCTTCCGGAAGCTTTACCCACACACTTTACGGAGAGGGATGGTACACGCTTGCCCTGTACGATTTGAGAGAAAATAATTACAGCAGCAAGTCTCTATACGGTCTCACAGCAGGAGACGTAGTCAAGGTGCATGTGCTTCCGGCAGAGGATCCTCAGGCGGTAAAGGACAGCCTGCTGGAGGAGCTTAAGGAAGCCTATGAAGCCTATGACGAAGGCTACTTCTCCGCTTCGGATTGGGAAGCAATGACCGAAGCATACAATGATGCTGTTTCCGCAATTAATTCGGCGGATGATTTGTATGATGCCAGAGCATCGCAGCTGGAAGCATTAAGTATTATCATAAACATTCAGGAACAGACATCAGATGACAATGATATCAAGCTTACAGGCTTCAGGGCAGTACTGGAGCGTTTGCCGGAGGATGGCTCTTTAATCGACAAAAGCGTTGAATTTTTAGCTCAGGAGCTTGCAGACAGATATGATGCTCTCAGCAGCTACCAAAAGGGCAGGCTGACAGGAAATGAAGCCAACAAGTACCAAGCTGTGAGAGAAGCCTTGGAAAACGGACTGCCGGAGGCCAAAGCCTACAGCATCAGTCTGGAATTCAGGGCGGAAACACCGGAGGCAGAATCAGCCCTTAAGGATTTGATGGGATATGTGTATCTTAACGGCGGAATTAATGCGTTAAACATTAATACGGCATCAGTTTCTAAAAGAGACATAGACGGAAAAGATATATATAATCCTCCGGAATCACCTAAGAGATATAGCCTGTATGAAGTAACAACCTCAACGGGAATTACCGGAAGTGTGTATAGCACCACACCTGCCGCAATACAGTCAACCACAACAGGCTCGTCAATATATGCTCACAGTCTCACAATGAACAATGGGCTTGCATATCCGGACAACAGGATAGATATATATCCGACGATACAGGGACCTGCTTACAACTTTGGATATGTAGAAGGCAACGGCTGGATCATGCTTGATGACGGACCCGTATCGGAAGATAATGTACTTGCAAAGGGCAGGACTATTCTTATAGAGGGTGTTCCGTATGAGCTGAAGAGCGTTGCAGTAGATGGTGTTGACAAAATAGAAAGCAGAGAATTGGCTGTAACTGATCTCAACTGGGAAGAAAAGGGTATGCCTTATGGTGCAGTTCGAGTTTTGGATATGGGCAGAACCTTTACTATGCCATACAGTGATATTATCATAACGGTAACCTGGGGTCCTGTTGGAGACAGCCCCAATCCCGGAGGAGATGCGGAGCTTGCCGCAGCAAAATCAATTGCGGCAATTGCGGTAAACAATGCGTTTTCATCATATACAAGCTATGAATATACGGATGAAAACTGGGCAGAGCTCGTAAATATAAAAAACACAGGATTAGACGAAATTTCAGTGGCCGAATCCATAGCTGCCGTTGAAGCCGCAAGAGACAGAATAATAGCCGATATGGCGGCGATTGAGAAAAATATCTCTCAAGGAGATATTCCTGATTTTGGCAAGGTAGTCGGAACAGTTGATTTATACATGGAAAACACCACCTTCTCCGGAGGAGCGTGGACAGGAACAATCCTGAGAAAGACCGGATATGAATTTGCCGAGAATGATACCATGATGACTGTTGTACTGAGAGCTCTGGCAGAAGCAGGCTTCGGATGGACAGGACAGGGCGGCAAGGAAGGCAATGTTGATGAATACACCATAGAGTATATTGCAAGCATAACAAAGAATGGCAAGTCATTAGGAGAATTCAGCGGCGAGCCCGGTTCCGGATGGATGGGAACACTGAATGACTTCTTTGTTAACGAAGGTTTCCAGCAATTTTCATATGAAAACGGAAAACTTACCGACGGTGATGAAATACGCATTATGTATACCCAGAATCTTGGCGTGGATTTAGGAGGAACCTGGGGGAATTCGGATACGTCATTGGCAGATTTGAAGTTGAGCACAGGCAAACTTTATCCGTTATTTGATTCGGGAAACTACAATTATACGCTGGTAATGCCTTCATCATCAGGAAGAGTTAAGGTAACGCCCACAGCGGCGAATAGGAATTATCTTGTGAAAACATTTCTTAATGATAAGGTAACAAGCCGCAGAGAAGGATCGTCTTTCTACAAAAGAACACGGTTCATACCTGTCAGGTCGGGAGACTATATAAATATAGGAGTAGGAGAATACGCATGGCCTTCTATGAACAATCAGGAAACAGAAGCACGAAACTATTCCGGTACTTGGTACAGGCTTGACATAATATCACCGGATAAAGGAGCGAGCCGTGTGGTTTCTTTGATAAATGCTCTGCCTTCAGTAAAAAGAATAGATATTTCCTATGAGAATGAAATAAAGAATATAAGGAACATATATGATATCCTCACGTCTTCGGAGCAGGGCAATGTTACAAATATTGACAAGCTCAATGAAGCAGAAGCGAGAATTGAATTTTTCAGAGAAATAGAAGCGGTAAAGGATCTCCTCAAGAAGATACCTACGGCATCTAAGGTAACTCTTAAGGATAAGCAGGCAGTTGTGGATGCTGATGCGGCATACAAAAAACTCACGGATGAGCAGAAGCTGTACATTACGGTGGGAGATGTTAAAAACTACAATGACGCCATAGACAGATTAATTGAGCTTGGAGCATTCAGCTCAGGAAGTACCCCTTCCAAGATAGTGGGAAGCGATGCAGTTCCGATAATAGAGGGCGAAACCATAGATGTACAGGCTGAAACAAAGGTTGTTAACAAGGAAGCAACCTCAAAAGTAGACAATAAGCAAATAAAGGATGCTATTGCAGAAGCAGAAAAAGCCGAGGATGTGAGCAGTATCACAATTAAAGCGGATACTAAGGAGGAAGTGACGAAATCCACAGTGGTTGTTCCGAAGAGCTCTATGGCGGAAATTTCCGAGGCAAGGCTTGATTTAAAGGTTGAAACATCGGTAGGAACAATGTCGATGCCTGAGAAGGTTCTGACTGAAATATTGAAACAAGCACAGGGAAGTAGCGTGGAGATAGTGATGGAAAGCATGGCTCCGGAAAAGCTGACTGATGAACAGAGAGCCGTTACAGAAGGCAGTACTGTTTACGACATCAGTATAATAAGCAGCGGACAGAAAATATCTTCCTTCGGAGGGCAAAAAATAACTATTTCACTTCCATACCAATTGAAGGACAATCAGGTTAAGGAAAATGTGACCGTATGGTATATGAATGATGATGGAGAGCTTGAAAAAATAAGCTGCACATATGATGAAAAAACAGGACTTGCAACCTTTACCACAGACCACCTGTCATACTATGTGGTAGGCTACGACAACAGCATAATATTTACAGATGTAACAGAGGATGACTGGTTCTATCAAAGCGTAATGTTTGCAGTTGATAAAGGTTTATTTACCGGAACAGGAGAAAGTACCTTCAGCCCTAATATGCCTATGACAAGAGCAATGCTGGTTACGGTGCTCCACAGGATGGAAGGAAAGCCTCAGCCGTCATCCGGAACAGGCTTTATTGATGTAGCATCCGGGCAGTGGTACGAAACTTCTGTAAGATGGTCTGCAGAAAAGCAAATAGTTAAAGGAATAACAGAAACAGAGTTTGGGCCAGACGCTAATATAACCAGAGAGCAGCTGGCAGTGATACTTTACAGATACGCTTCTTCAAAAGATAAGGCAAAGAAAGTATCAGGAGCCATGAATGAATTTCCGGACAGAGATAAAATAAGTATCTGGTCTGAGGACGCAATGAAATGGGCGGCAGGCAGCGGAATAATTACGGGAAGAGAAGATAAAACCCTTGATCCCGAAGGCAATGCTACTAGAGCAGAGGTATCTGCAATGCTGCAAAGATTTATTGAGAACATAGAGTAAATAATAAAGCTATCGGTATTCGTACCGATAGCTTTATTATTTCATTCTTATGATAGTCATTCCCATACTTTTATTATAATAAATGTGTGAGAAAAAAGAATCTGTTGCGAATCCCATACAAGAAATAATTGAAGTTATAAGTGAGTTTTTACAAATCGTTAATGTATCCCAATGATGCAGGGAAATTACTGTTGTGTTAATTATCTGATTTAAGGAAATTAAACAAAGCATAAATTTTCAAAAAACGTACATACTTCTTATTGACAACTAATTGCTTATATGTTAAACTTTAACCGTGAAACAAAAACAATAAATAGCAAACGTTTTTGTTTTGAATACACAATGATGCATCATTTGTTTAAGAAGTGAAAAGGATTTCAAATAGGTATATTGCTTGTTTATAGGATGCAAGATTTAATAATATTGCTTTCTTTTAAACAACAAGTGTTAAGTTATGCTTGCTAATAGAAAACAGTGAAAATATTAACAAAATTAGAAGTATAAATACTGGAGGTAAATATGAAAAATAGTAATGTGCAGGAATTTAAACCTTTTATTTCTGCGGATAAAATACTTCCTGAGTTTACAAAAACATCGATTATTATGGGTATTTTGTTGTCGATAGTTTTTGGTGGTGCCAATGCATACTTGGGATTGAGAGTAGGTATGACAGTAAGTGCTTCCATACCTGCTGCTGTAATATCAATGGGACTTATAAGAGGTGTCTTAAAAAGAGATTCAATATTGGAAAATAATATAGTACAGACTATCGGCTCAGCTGGTGAATCACTTGCTGCAGGTACAATATTTACAATGCCTGCACTTTATTTGTGGGCTAAGGAATGGGGAACAGCGGCTCCTAATATAATGACAATTACAGTTGTTGCATTAATAGGAGGAATTCTCGGAGTAGTGTTTATGGTTCCTTTAAGAAAAGCTTTAATAGTTCAGGAGCATGGTGTGTTGCCGTATCCTGAAGGAACAGCATGTGCGGAGGTTTTGCTTGCTGGTGAAGAAGGCGGAGAAAAGAGTAAAACTACTTTTCTGGGATTAGGATTCGGAGCAGCATACAAGTTTATATGTGAAGGGCTTCATTTATTCCCAAATGAAATAGAAACTACGATACCAGGCTATAGCGGTGCTGCCATAGGTGTTGATGTGCTTCCTTCGCTATTGGGTGTTGGATTTATTATAGGACCTAAAATTTCAGCTTATATGTTGGGCGGAGCAGTTTTGGGATGGTTTGTGCTTATACCGCTTATTACATATATAGGAAGTCTTGCTCCTATCATAATGGCGCCTGCGCTGGATCCTATAATTGAAATGAATCACTGGGATATATGGGGAAATTATATAAAATATGTAGGTGCAGGAGCAGTTGCTTTCGGAGGTATCTACAGTCTGGTTACTTCCCTTCCTCTTATAATCAGAACATTTAGAGATGCAATGAAGGACTATTCAAAAGGGGTTGGAGGAAACAGCGCTATCAGAACCGATAGAGATTTATCTATGAAGACAATTATTATAATTGTTTTGGCTATGGTTGCAGCAATGGTTGTGACGCCGGCTGTACCGGTAGGGATTGGCGGAGCGTTGCTCGTAGCACTGTTCGGTTTCTTCTTTGCAACAGTTTCGTCCAGAATCGTTGGATTAATAGGAAGCTCTAACAATCCAATATCCGGCATGACCATAGCGACATTGATTATAACAGCATTTATATTTAAAGCAACAGGAAATACAGGACATTCTGGAATGATTGCTGCACTGACCGTAGGCTCGATAGTGGCAATTATTGCGGCAATTGCGGGAGATGCTTCGCAGGATTTAAAAACAGGATTTCTTGTAGGATCTACTCCAAAATATCAACAGTACGGTGAATTTATAGGCGCGATAGTTGCGGCTTTTGCAATCGGCGGAATTTTAAATTTGTTAGATTCGGCATGGGGCTTCGGTACTACTCAGCTGCCGGCGCCGCAGGCAACCTTAATGAAGGTTATCGTAGAAGGTGTTATGGGAGGAAGTCTGCCGTGGACGTTCATATTGGCCGGAATATTCCTGGGAGTTGGACTACAGATATTTGGACTTCCTGTGCTGCCAATTGCCATAGGTCTGTACCTGCCTATACATCTTAGTGTTGGTATAATGATAGGCGGCATAGTTAGAGGAGTTATAGATTCAAGGTTGCAAAAGACTAAAAATGATAGCGAGATTAGTACTATACAATCTAAAATCGATTCGGGAATTTTATTCGGTTCAGGACTAATTGCCGGAGAAGGTATATTGGGAATATTACTAGCTGTATTTGCTGTATTTAATTTGAATCTTGATATGGGCATAAACCTAGGATCAATAGGGTCAATTATTGCATTCGGACTGCTGACATATACGCTTGTAAGACATTCTATGTTAAAGAAAGTCAATTAGTATCTCAATTATGAGAGGATAGTTAATTTTGGCTATCCTCTCATTGTTTGCTTTAATTGGTTTAAAAGTGGTATAATACAGTTATGCAGGAAGGCACATGTAAATTTCAAATTGCGGAAAGGAGGCAGCTTAGTGAGTAAAAAAATAATGAAATCTGATAATTTTTTGGAATATATACCTAAGAAAAATGATAGGTATCGGTGGGTTCAAAAAGAAGACGGGCTTATTCAAGTTATAGTGCCCAGAAATAGCATTCTTGATAAAATAGCCAGAAAATTGTTTAAGACGCCGGAGCAATTTAAAATAGACCTTGATTTAATAGGAAGTTTTATTTGTATGAATATTGACGGATCAAATAATGTTATGAATATAGGGGAGCTTTTAAAAGAAAAATTCGGAGAAGAGGCCGAACCGCTTTATGAAAGATTGGGAACATATATAAATATATTGAGGAACAACAAAATTATTCACTTAGAAAAGGCGGGAAATTAAAATGCTTCATATTATTTTTGCGATTATTTTGTTCGGTATGGTTACCGCTTTTTTGTATGCGTGGGGATATGTGAAAGAACAGAGAAAAAATAATGAATTAATGGATCAGCTTATATGTAAAAGCCGGGAAAAAGTTTTAAAAGAGATGAGGGGCGGTAAAATTTTAACAAATAGAGATATAAGAAGGATAACAGAAGGGAATAAGTCATCTTTGTTTTGGAGCAAAAGTAAAATGCATGTTACAGATTTGAAACTTTTTGCTGATAGGCTGATTAAAACAATGATAACAGAAGGAACGATTGAAGAGTTTAAAGACGGGAATACAAAAAAATATAAAATAAATAAGGAGGCTCAATAATGAAAAAAATATTAAACGGATTGGAGCCGGAATTGGTGTTCAAAAATTTTGAAGATTTGACACGTATTCCAAGAGGTTCTGGAAATGAAAAAGGAGTAAGTGATTTTTTGGTTTCATTTGCAAACAAGCATAAACTTGAAGTAATTCAGGACCCTTCGCTTAATGTAATAATTCGAAAAAATGCCTCACCTGGGTATGAAAATAGCAAAAGGGTAATACTTCAGGGACATATGGATATGGTAGCCGTAAAGGAAGAAGATATTGAATTCGATTTTTTCAAGGATCCCATTCCGTTGATTGTGGACGGCGACATGATAAGAACTAAAGGGACCACCTTAGGGGCTGATAATGGAATAGCGGTAGCTATGGCAATGTCAATTTTAGAATCTGAAAACTTGCAGCACCCTCCGATTACAGCACTGTTTACCGTATCAGAAGAAATGGGTATGGACGGTGTTATGAATTTAGAACCCGGAGTTGTATCAGGGGACATACTTATAAACATGGATTCTGAAGAAGAAGGTAAATTTTGGGCGTCATGTGCCGGAGGAGTAGACAGCCATATGGCATTGCATGTAGATCGAGAAAACACCAAAGATGAGGATGTTTTTTACGGAGTTTCTGTAAGGGGACTGCTTGGCGGTCATTCAGGAATGGAAATCAATAAAAATAGAGCCAGTGCAATTGTTTTACTGGGCAGATTGCTTCAAACTCTTGAAGAGCAAGTTGGAATTGGAATTTCATATGTTCAGGGTGGAGTTAAGATGAATGCGATACCCAAAAATGCAGCAGCAGTTTTGTCTGTACATAGGGATAAGCAGGATAGATTTAGGGAGATTGTTAAGAATGTACAGGATACTTTCAGAAATGAGTACAGTATATCGGATCCTGATATTATTATAAATCTAAATATTGAGGATAATAAGCAAAGTATATTAGATACTGATTCAAAGAAAAGGCTGATAAATACGTTACGTCTCCTTCCTTTTGGTGTGCAGGCAATGAGTACGGATATTGAAGGATTGGTTGAAACATCAAATAATATAGGAATATTAGAAACTAAGGATAATTTAATAATTATCCGAAATTCCATCAGAAGTTCTGTGAAAAGCCGTCAAGAAGAAATATGCGGCAGGCTTAAAGCAATAGGCGAAGCAGTTGGAGCTGAAGTTAAATTTGAGTCTGGCTATCCTGCATGGCAGTTTAAGAATGATTCTCCAATCAGGGATTTAATGGTTAAGACGTACAAGGATATGTTTGGGAAAAATACAGAAATAGCGGCAATTCATGCAGGGTTAGAATGCGGATTCTTAAAAGAAAAAATAGGGGATATAGATATGATTTCGATGGGACCGGATATGTATGATGTCCATACCCCGAATGAACATTTAAGTATTTCTTCTACTAAAAGAGTATTCGAATTTTTATGTGAAGTACTAAAAAGATTGAAATAAAGAAGGGTAAAACTTAAAATTCCTCAGAGGCTACGCATTACGTAAAGTTTGTGCTGTACTGTGAGGTTTTTTAATATACGGTATTTTAGTATGAATATAATTATAATTGAACATGCTTAATTTCTTTATATTTGTATTGATATGATACAGATTGACATGCTGTCAATCTGATGTTAATATATGTATATAAAACATTTGCATGATTAATATTTAAGAAGCGGAACCGGGTGAGAATCCCGGACAATCGGGTTACTGTGTTGATGAGCGAACTCCAGGTGCCACTAACAAGGAAGGCGGAGCAAGCTATGAATCTTAGTCAGGATACGCACTTAAATATTTTCGTAGTATTATTTTCCCGTGAAAAATAATGTACAGGAATTTGTGATAGCAATTATACAAATTTAATTTTAACACCTGTATTTTCGTAAGGGAAGTACAGGTGTTTTGTTTATATAATAAATTTAGGGGGAGAAGCAAAAATGAAAAGAGTATTTAACAAAGTTTTATCTGTATTAATGGCTGTTATAATAATGGCAAGTTTTTCAATACCTGCGTATGGTGCGGTTGATGATGCAACCCTTGATGCTGCTATAGAAAATACGGCAGCATATATGTACAAGACAGTTTCAAATCCACAGGTAGGCTCTATAGGAGGCGAGTGGGCGGTTATTGGCCTTGCAAGATCAGGGTATGATGTTCCGGTTGAATACTATCAGAAGTACTATTCAACTGTTGAAAATTACGTTATATCATTAAAAGGCAATCTTCATGATAAAAAGTACACAGAATACTCAAGAATTATTGTTGCATTGTCTTCAATTGGAAAAGATGCCAGAGATGTAGGCGGATATAATTTACTTACGGCTCTTGGAGATTACGACAAGACTATATGGCAGGGAATGAACGGCCCCATATGGGCTCTGATAGCACTTGATTCCGGAAACTATCCAATGCCGCAGAATTCTAACGCAAAAACACAGGCAACAAGAGAAATGTATATACAAAGAATTTTGGATTGTCAGTTAGAGGACGGAGGATGGTCTTTATTTGGAGGAACATCGGCTGCTGCATCAGGAGACGGAGTTTCAGATCCGGATATAACCGGTATGGCTCTTCAGGCATTGGCAAAGTATCAGCATATTGAAGCCGTAAAAAAAGCTACTGAAGAAGCACTTGAATGCATGTCAAAAAAACAAAGTTCCGAAGCGGGATTTTCCAGCTGGGGAACAGAAAACTCAGAAAGCTGTGTGCAGATGATAGTGGCATTGGCGGAACTGGGTATACCCTTAGATGATGCAAGATTTGTAAAAAATGATAAAACAATGCTTGATAACCTTATGACATTTTATAGAGAGGACAATGGATTCTTGCATACGTCAAGCGGAAGCGGTTCTAATCAGATGGCATCGGAACAGGGATTCTACGGATTGGTTGCTGCAAAAAGACAGCGTGATGGTAAAAACAGCTTATACAGAATGAATGATGCTGTTAAGGTAGAAGGTTCCATAGAGCTGCCTAAAGCAGGAAGCGGCCTTCCAGGCAAAAATGAAGATGTTGATTCCATGTCCATAAGATATCCCGGCAAAACATTTGATGATATAACAGGATTAAATGCTCATAAAAATCAGCCTGCAATTGAAGCATTGGCAGCAAGAGGAATAATAAACGGAAAACAAGAAAAATTATTTGATCCGGAAGCTTCTATGACAAGAGCCGAATTTGCAACAATAATCGTAAACGGTCTGGGGCTTGAGCCAAAGGCTGAGGATGGTTTCACGGACGTTGAAACTGACGATTGGTATGCACCATATGTAGGAGTTGCAAGCACATATGGAATAGTAACAGGAAATCCCGACAAAACTTTTAATCCAAATGGTACTATAACAAAACAGGAAGCTGCCGTAATGGTTGCTCGGTCGGCTAAATTGTGCGGAATGGATACTGAAATGGATTCTGGAAATATGAGAGATGTGCTTGCTCAGTTTACAGATTATGTGAAAACCGCAGATTGGGCCAGAGAATCACTTGCATTCTGCTACAATGAAAATATTTTAGATCAGTCAGAAATTGAAATACAATCTCAGAAAAATATTACCAGAGCTGAAATAGCCCAAATGCTTTTTAATATGCTGAGCTTTGCAAATCTTATTAAATAGCATGATTTAAGGAGTATATAAATGAAGATTACAAAAAATAAAGTAATTTGGGCGATTGTTGTAGTAGCTCTGCTTGCTGCTTCATTTTGGTATGGAGGAGGCGCTCCGGGATTGCAGGGGTGGAAGATTTCGTCTGATACGGCTTCTGTAGAAACGGCAGAAAATACAGTTCCAGATGAAAAAAATAAAGAATCGGATAATCTTATTGAGCTGGAAAGTGAAGTTAATATTAAAGAAAATACTGATGAACAATTGACAGACAAAGAATTATCGGATGATGAAGTGTTAAATGGTGAAGCTGAAAATAAAGACAGCAAAGAAATTACAGATGAGACTAAGGATGAACCTGTAAAGGAAGAAAGTCCTTTGGATTCAAGACCGGGAGGAGAAGAAGTATTAAGTGCGACTGAAAAAATTGCACTTGCCAAGGAGCTTGCAGGAGCAGAGTCTTCGCCGGGAGTTGAAAAAGGTTCTAAGACTTATTCCGAAACCCTTGGGATGGTAATTGATGAAAAAACAGGCAAGGATAAATATCTAACAGATCCGGTTCCGGAAGGAAAGCCCATTCCTGTGGAACCTCAGGATATTGAAATATCCGATGTTGAACATACATGTATACTTTCTGTTCGTTGCGATACAATACTCAACAACATAGATTGGCTTGATCCTGAAAAAGTTGAGCTTGTTCCCGAAGACGGTGTTATTTTTGCCGCTCAGGAAGTTACTTTTTACGAAGGTGAGAGCGTATTCAATGTATTGCAAAGAGAAATGAAAAAAGCAAAAATACATATGGAATTTGAAAATACACCCATATATAATTCTGTTTACATTGAAGGCATAAACAATCTTTATGAATTTGACTGCGGAGAATTATCGGGTTGGATGTACAAGGTTAACGATTGGTTTCCCAATTATGGATGTTCACGTTACCAGCTGTTGGAAGGTGATGTTGTGGAGTGGGTTTATACCTGTGATCTTGGTGTAGATGTTGGAGGATTCTATGCAATTGGAGAAGAATAGCTCAAAAGATGCATTTTCACGCTATCATCCCTTTGTTAATTTTTCTTATTTTTTCTTTGTGTTTGTTTTTACAATGTTTTTAATGCATCCTGTGTGTCTTTTTATTTCATTGGTGTGTTCATTTATTTATTCAATATGGGTAAAAGGCAGAAAGGCGGTAATATTTAATTTCGCCTTTCTTTTACCTATGATAATTATTACCGCAGTTATAAATCCTGCATTTAATCATGAGGGCGCTACAATAATTATGTATCTTAACACGGGTAATCCTCTTACACTTGAATCCATTATCTACGGAATAGCGGCAGCAACAATGCTGGCTGCCGTAGTAACATGGTTTACATGTTACAACTATGTTATGACATCGGATAAATTTGTATATTTGTTCGGTAGAATAATTCCTGCAATGTCTTTGATACTTTCTATGGCTTTGAGATTTGTTCCTAAATTTAAAAATCACATAAAGATGGTTTCTGATGCTCAGAGATGTATAGGCAGAGATGTTTCAAACGGAGGAATAATAACAAGAATGCGTCATGGTATAACCATATTGTCCATAGTTGTTACATGGGCTTTAGAAAATGCTATTGAAACGGCAGACAGCATGAAAAGCAGGGGATATGGACTTCCCGGGAGAACTGCTTTTTCAATTTACAAATTTGACAAAAGAGATAAAGCAGCGATGACGGCAATACTTATTACTGGAGGGTACATACTGTTAGGCATAGTATTAAACGGTCTTAAGTGGAGATATTATCCAACTATGAAAGGAAAATTAACGGAGCTTTATACGATTACACTATATATGGCATATGCCGGACTTTGCATGATACCGGTAATAACTGACAGAAAGGAAGAACAGCAATGGAAAGCTACTCAATTAAAAATTTAACCTTTGCATATCCTGAACAGGAGAGAATTGTTCTTGATGATATTTCTATAAATGTTGAAAAAGGGCAGTTTGTAGTGCTGTGCGGACCTTCTGGATGCGGTAAAACCACATTGCTCAGACAGTTGAAATCTGTGCTGGCACCTCACGGACAAAAAAAGGGCGAAATATTATTCGAAGGAATTCCTATTGATAAACTTGATCAGCGCAATCAGTCATCACGAATAGGATTTGTTCTGCAAAGCCCTGAAAATCAAATAGTAACAGATAAAGTCTGGCATGAGTTAGCTTTCGGGCTTGAAAGCCTTGGGATGGACACTCCGTCCATTCGTCTTCGAGTTGCTGAAATGGCTTCTTTTTTTGGAATTCAAAACTGGTTTTATAAAAATGTTACGGAGCTTTCGGGAGGCCAAAAACAGCTTTTAAATCTTGCGGCAATTATGGCCATGCAGCCTTCAGTTCTTATATTGGACGAGCCAACAAGTCAGTTGGATCCCATTGCTGCATCGGATTTCCTTGCTACTGTTGCAAAAATAAACAGAGAGCTTGGGACTACAATTATTCTTACGGAACACAGGTTGGATGAAGCTCTGCCACTTGCGGACAGAGCTATTGTTATGGACAATGGAAAAATAATAGCTGACGGCGAACCGGGAGAGGTTGGACAGCTTCTTGGAAGAGAAAACAACAAAATGTTTTTAGCCATGCCAGTTCCCATGCGCATATATGCTGGGGTTCCAAACAAGTTAAGCTGTCCAGTAACGGTTAGAGAAGGACGTCAGTGGCTTGATTCTTACAGTAGGGATAAGCCATTGAACAATGATTTTTGTGAAAAAAAAAGTTGTTCACAAGGTGAAGAGCCTGCGGCAGAAATAATAGATGCTTGGTTTAAATATGAAAAAGATTTGCCTGATGTTGTAAAAGGTGCTTCTCTTACTGTTTATAAGGGAGAGCTTCTGGCAATAATGGGGGGGAACGGAACCGGTAAAACAACAACTCTTTCACTGCTGTCAGGACTTAATAAACCTTACAGAGGAACGGTTAAAATTTTCGGAAGAGACTATAAAGATATTTCTAACAGTGAGAAATTTAACGGTATGTTGGGAGTTCTGCCTCAAAATCCACAATCACTGTTTGTGAAAAAAACCGTGGAACTTGATTTGTATGAAATGTTCAAAGGAAGAAAACTGTCAAAGGATGAATGTAAAAGACGTGTTATGCGTGTATCACGAATGTGTCAGCTTACGGATTTACTTAACAGACACCCATATGATCTGTCAGGAGGAGAGCAGCAAAGAGCAGCTCTTGCAAAAGTTCTTTTAACTGAGCCTGATTTATTGCTTCTAGATGAACCTACAAAGGGTATGGATGCAGAGTTTAAGCGTGTTTTTGCTTCAATTATTTACGGGCTTTTAAAAGAAGGAACAGCTGTTGTAATGGTGAGTCACGATATTGAGTTCTGCGCCTCATATGCCAGCAGATGTGCGCTCTTTTTTGACGGAAGTATAGTTACAGAGGGAACTCCGGAGAGATTTTTTTCAGGAAACAGTTTTTATACAACTGCAGCAAATCGCATGGCAAGACATTTACTGCCGGCAGCAGTGACTGTGGAGGATGTAGTTAGAGCCTGCGGAGGAAATGTATCAAAAGATGATTATGAATTTAGTGATGATGGTTATGATTACATGCACCATGAAGAAATTGGTGAAATAAATAATGCTAAAGAAAAAAATAAATGTATTGGCAGATATATAGTTTCGATTGCTTCATTGATAGTTATGATTATTTCCGGACAAAAAGCATATCCTGTTATATCGGATTTGGCCTGGTCTGCTCTAAAGGGAAATGTATCTGAAAATTCAGCATATCTATATGGATGGAAATCCAGCTTGCTTGCAGCTGTATTCATAGTATCAATTGCGGCTTTTTTTCTTTCGGTTTTTCAAAGAGCAAGTCCCCTGCCTGAAAGTATATTGCAGGTGGCAAAGGACAAAAGAAAACTTTCAAAGAGAACTACAGTATCTGCAATCCTTATGCTTTTGTTTATACCCCTGACTATTTTTATTGGGGTTTACTATCTTGAAGACAAAAAATATTATTTTATATCTCTTATGATAGTACTTCAAACAATGATTCCCTTTGCCATGATATTTGAAGGACGAAATCCACAGGCAAGAGAGCTGGTTGTAATTGCTGTTTTATGTGCTATAGGAATGGCAGGAAGAGCTGCATTTTTTATGCTTCCTCACTTTAAACCTGTGGCGGCGGTGGTAATAATAGCCGGTATTGCTTTCGGAGGTGAAGGTGGTTTTATGGTTGGAGCAATGACCATGCTTTTGTCAAACATTATGTTTGGTCAGGGGCCATGGACACCATGGCAGATGTTTGCAATGGGCATAATAGGATTTCTTGCGGGAGTGCTGTTCAAAAAAGGATTTTTGCGAAGAGACCGCATATCAATGGCCATATTTGGCTTTGTAGCAGTGTTTGTTGTGTATGGAGGAATTATGGACCCTGCATCGGCAATAATGTGGCAAAGGAAAATAACTTTGTCTGTTATAGCTACATACATGGTTATGGGTGTACCGGTTAATCTTGTACATGCTTCGGCTACTTTTTTGTTTATGATTCTCATGGGAGAAGCAATGTTGGAAAAACTGGACAGAATAAAGGTAAAGTATGGTTTAGCAGAAGATGTTGTAGTTAATAATCCGTAAAATTTTCAATTGAATATAAAAAATGACGCAGTTATAAATTATAACGCATCATTTTTTAAAATTTAACTTCTATGCTAACGCTTCATTCAGAAGTTCAACCATTTTTTTAGTAGTATCTGCTGCAACACCTGCACAGCGGGCTTTTCTTTCAGGAGAACCGTATTCGTATCCTGATTCTTCCATGAACAGGCCTACAGAGTCTTTGCATAAAAGTGAATTAGCAACTGTTGTTGGAAGATTAAGATTTTCAGGCTGATACATCGGCAAAACGGCATCCTTGTACCAATTTTCAAGTTCTCCAATAACCTTTTTTGCCATATCAGGTTCACATACAGTTCCTATACAAGCTGCTGCAGCTCCCAGAGAACCGCATAATGATGACTGCTGGAATCCTGCACTGTAATTTGCAAATGTCAAAACAGGAATTTGATTAAAAGGATATCCTACTTCTTCAGATAATACGCCGAAGAACCCTTCGGCCACACCTGCGCCTCAGCCGCCTTTTTCTTTATATCCCTGATAAGCTCGCGCTTCTGCTACAGAAGGATCAAGTTTTTTGTAAGGAAATGGATGCTGAGGAGCTTGTGAAGTATCAACATCTGCTGCCGGTGCAGATGTTGAACATCCGGTAAGCAGACCTCCCAACGAACCTGCAGCAACTATGCCTGCAGCAGTATATCCCATTTCTTTGATAAAGTTCTTTCTAGAAATTTTTTTGTCGTCTATCATATAATTCTCTCCTAATAATAATATTGTTAAATTTATATCTATAGAGATATTATATAATAATTCGTTATACTTTACAATACTTATATAATAAATTGTTATAAATTAGCAAATGTATTACTTCATCAGAGAACGTATCAGTTTATAATTTTTTTCTTTATAAGGATGATATCTTATGGGAATATCCAGCCATGAGTATTTTTTAACGATGCTTCTGTAGTGGGTGAATGTATCAAAGCTGAGCTTTCCGTGATAGCTTCCAATGCCTGAATTACCGACACCTCCAAATCCTAAATAGGTAGATGCTGTATGTATTACTGTATCGTTTATACACCCTCCGCCGAAGGAGCAGCTGTTGAGTATTGTTTTTTCTGTTTCTTTGCTTTCGGTAAAGAGGTATAAAGCCAACGGTTTTGGGCGTGATGATATAAAACCTATGCATTCATGTATATTTGAATAAGTAATTACCGGAAGTATGGGTCCGAATATTTCTTCCTGCATTATAGGGGAATCTGGTTTTACATCCGTAACTACCGCAGGTTCTATAAATAGTTTTTTTTCATCCCTGGCTCCTCCCATGTATACCGTTTCTCCGTTCATTAGACCAGTGAGCCTTTTAAAATGCTTATTGTTTATGATAACAGGCATATTGGAATAATCGTTGTCGGGGAAAAATTCATATATTGCTTTTTTATATTCCTCCAGAAATTGTCTTTCAATATTTTTGTGAACTAACAGGTAGTCGGGTGCAACACAGGTTTGACCGGAATTCAAAACTTTTCCAAATGCAATACGCCTTGCGGCAATTTTTATATTTGAGTCTTCTGCGACTATAGCCGGGCTTTTACCGCCCAGTTCAAGGGTTATGGGAGTCAGGTTTTCTGCTGCGGCTTTCATTACAATTTTTCCCACACTTACACTGCCTGTAAAGAATATGTAGTCAAATTTTTCTTTCAGCAGCGATTTGTTTTGCTCTCTGCCTCCCTCTACTACTGTTATATATTCCGGTGGGAATGTTTCACTTATTATTTTATTAATTACGCTGCTGGTTTCAGGAGCGTATGCCGAAGGCTTAATCACCGCGCAATTTCCTGCGGAAATTGTTCCGATAAGCGGCTCAAGACATAGCTGAAGCGGGTAATTCCATGGAGACATAATGAGAACTACTCCATAGGGCTCTGGTGATATGAAGCTTTTTGAATGAAACTGTGCAAGCGGTGTTCGGACTTTTCTGTTTTTCATCCATGAGTTTATACGCTTTAAATGAAAATTGATTTCTTCCATTACAATACCGATTTCTGTCATATATGTTTCAAAAGGTGTTTTGTTTAAGTCTGATTTCAAGGCGGATTCAATTAGTTTTTCGTTTCTTTTTATGGATTTTTTGAGTTTTAACAGTGCGTTTGTTCGGAAATTTACAGGACGTGTAGCACCTGTCATGAAAAACATTTTTTGGTGTTCTACTATGTTTTTAATATTCATATGCCCTCCTTAATCAATGGTTATAAAAAGCACAAAAAGCTTTAACATTATTTGCGCAAAAATATTTAAAACAAGGATTATACTATTTTATTAACTAATTTTACATATCTTTAACTACGTTTGTCACCCATTTTTTTGATTTTACCCTAAATATTCCTATAGATGCTTTTACAACTTCCTCCATGTTGACCATCAGGGAGACATAATATACTGGAAACTTGAATACCAATGCGCCAAGAAAAGCAAGCGGAACGCCTACAAGCCAGACCGAGCCCATTTCAAGAATCATTGAAAATTTGGTATCGCCGCCGCCCCTAAGCACACCGACAATCATTGTTCCGTTAAATGATTTTATAAGGAAAAATGCAGCTGAAACAATTAATAGTTTTTTTGAAGCATCATGCAAACCAGGCGTCAGATTCCTGAAAAAAATAAGTATTACATCTGTTGTGAAAAATAGTAATATTCCCAAAGTGAGGCCAAGTGCTGCTGACAATATCATAAAGCTGTTTGCGTATTCAACAGCTTTTTCTTCTTCATCTGCTCCGATTTTATTTCCCACCATAACTGTACACGAGTTGGCCAAACCTCTGCTCATTACCATAAATATATTCTGAACTGTATTTAGAATCTGAACGGCAGCAGCAGCCTCAGTACCTATCTTTGCATAAGCTATAGAATAAAGCACCGTACCTAATGACCAGAATGCTTCGTTTAAAATAACAGGATAGGCTGTTTTAAAATATTTTTTGACGAAAATTGCTGTCCAGTCGGTCATATCACTGAAGCTGTGAGCAAGAGGGCTTTTTTTGCTTGAATAGATGGAGTAGAGTATAAGGATTATTTCCAAAGTCCTAGCTATTAATGTGCCGTATGCAGCACCTTTGATTCCAAGCTGAGGAAAGCCAAACTTGCCAAAAATAAGCAAATAGTTAAACAAAGCATTGGTTACGAAGGAAACCATGCTTACTGCCATAGGCATTTTTGCTTGACCTATGCTTCTGGAAGCAACAGCATACGCAAAACTGATGCCAGTGATAATGTAGCTTAGCGATACGATCCTTAAATAATCCACTCCCAATCTTATAACTTCTTTATCATTGCTGAAAATTTTCATTATAAATTCAGGCACAATTAAGGCAGCTAAAGTAAACACAGTTCCCAGAACGACTACTATGGTCAAGGATATTCCTAAAATTCTTGCTATGTTTTTAGTGTCCTTTTTTCCCCAGAATTGTGCAATAAATATTGAGGAGCCTGTAGCTACGCCGAATATTGTAACGGCATAAAAAAAGAAAACCTGGTTAGCAAGCCCGACAGCGGCAAGACTTTCCTTACCAAGGCTTGTAATCATAAGTGTATCAAGCATATTTACAGATGAAGCTACTAAATTCTGCAGCGTAATCGGTAATGCTATAGATATCATCATTTTAAAAAAATCTTTGTTTCTAAAACTAGTCCGCATTGCGACCTCCAGAGTTAAATTATAAAATGAACTAAGTGTTTAAACATTAAATTTGTTTCAAATGTATAAAAAAGACATCCCTTTACAGGCCGCCTTAATTTTTGTATCATATACTAATATTTAGTGTTTTTTATTTGCTGTGTACTTTATGTGTTAAGATAGTTTCGTTCTATTTTGTTGCTTTTTAAGCTTTTTCTTATACAAAGCATTATCGGCATCGGATAATGCTTGTGATATTTTATCATAATCTCCTATGGAAACAATACTTGTGCTTATTCCGGCCGTTTCTTCATAGGAGGATACATACTCTTTGAATAAACTGCTGATTTTTTCGATTTTATCAGAAAGTTCAATTTTATCTCCATAATAAATAACAGCAAATTCATCTCCACCCCATCGGCTTACAATATGTCTGTCATTACCAAAAGTTTTTTGCAATAGTGATGACAGCTCTTTAAGTACTTCATCCCCTACATGATGTCCAAAATTATCATTAATCAATTTAAAATTATCTAGATCCATAAAAGCCAAAACTGCAGTATTTTTGTTATTTTTAACGGTTTCTTCCATTGTAATGTTAAACATTCTTCGGTTGTAAAGGCCTGTAAGCTCGTCAAGATTAGCAAACGCCTCAAGACGTTTATTTACCTTTTCGTATTCCTTGGCAAACCTAAGAATTATAAAATAAGATATCAGCAATAATATAGGAACTTGTATTATGCGATCCACAAACTGGGTGTGTGGATGATAAACAGCTATAATGTTAGGGTAATAATATTCTAATACATGCATTATAACAAATATGCAGACAAGTGATACAACCAGAAATGTCCTCCTTAGTCCTTTAAATAAATATGTAATTGCAATGAGGAGGAAAAAAGTATATCCCAAGGCATTATTATTGCTTCCTCCGGAATCAATAAATGCAAAGGGTAAAAAAATACAAACTGCAAATATAAATACTCCAAACATTATGTTGTAAGTATATTTTTCATTATAAGAAAAAACAAATGCAAGAACTGTAATAAAAAAGAGAAAAATCCATTTAGCACTTATAGCAAGAGGAAAGGCAGAAATGTAATTGCCGACAATGCTTATAACAGAAAATGCGGCTCCTGCTGCCAAAATTGCTCGATATAATCGTAAGTGAATATCTGGATGCTTCAACAATTTATCCTCCTCATAAATTATTCTATAACACACAATGATACTTATATATAATATCATGAATATTTGCTTATTTGAACAAATTTTTTCTGTATTGTTTAAAAATTTAAAATATAACAAATATTGGTATAAATTACATTTGAAATACAAGAAGAATAAATTGGAAAAAAACAAAAAAAAAATTATTTATCTTAAAATATTTTTTTGGTATAATACAAAGAAAAAAGGGAGCACTCCAACTATGAATTCACTATGGAATTTTGATTACATTGAAGTCAATGAAAAAATAAAGGACAAAATAATTCTTTTTTACTTGGTTTTATTGCTGCTAATAGGACTAATTTTGGATACTCCATCCGCTTTGTACACTGGTATGAAGAATATTTTTTTATCTACGGGAACCCTTCTTACTGATTATATGATTGTAGGCGGAGTAGGTGCTGCATTAATTAATGGATCATTTATAGGGATTTTAGGGTATATTATCTTAAAAATAAATAAAGTATCTTTTTCGGGGCCTGCTATAGCTTCAGTATTTACGATGACAGGTTTCGGATTTTTCGGTAAAAATCTATGGTCTGTAGTTCCTATTATTTTAGGTACATACCTGTATAGTAAAGTAAAAAAACAAAAATTTAAAAGTCATATTTTCCCTGCACTTTTTGGTACTGCTCTAGTTCCCTTGGTGACGCAGGTTGCATTTGAATTTCAATGGGGGCTTTTAGCAAGCATAAGCATCGGTATAATTTCAGGTTTTATTATCTCCCCAATTTCAAGCCATTTGTTAATAGTAAATGAAGGATATAATTTGTATAATACAGGATTTGCAGCAGGCTTTATTGGATTGCTTTTTGTAAGCATATTCAGAAATTTTGGGTTTGACAGCAGCTCCGTAATGATATGGGGAACAGAAAATTCGCAGTTGTTAAGAAAGATTTTTATTTCGATATTTATAAGCATGGTAATATGTGGTACAATATTAACAAAGGGCAAGTTCAAAAACTACATTGAACTGGTAAAACATCCAGGAACTTTGATATCAGATTTTCCATACTCTGCAGGCTTTGGAAGCACAATTTTAAATATGGGACTCGTAGGCTTAATTGGTGCCATTTATATAGACTTAGTAAATGGACATTACAATGGCCCTACAGTAGGAGCACTTTTAACCATGTCCGGTTTTGCCGCATTTGGAAAGCATCCACTGAATATCACCCCTGTAATGTTTGGAGCTTATTTAGCTACATTAACTGATTTTACTGTATATAGTGCCAATAATCCTACAGCATTGCTTGCAGCGTTATTTGGAACAACTCTGGCGCCATTGTCAGGGGCATATGGCCCGTTAGTTGGGATACTTGCCGGGTTTACGCATTTATGCATAGTCAGTAATGTTGGTGTGCTTCACGGGTGGCTCAACTTATATAACAATGGATTTTCCGGAGGCATTGTTGCCACAATTTTTATTGCCTTGATCCAGGGCTTAAAAACTGATAAATAGGAGGAAATTAATTGAGCGGAGAAAAAGAAAAAATTGAGGGAATAGTAATGGCACTGTTAGCCAATTCTTTGAATTCCAAAGCATCAAAAATAGGTGTTAATGTTGAACGCGACGACATAAGCACAACAATTACAGTTGAGGATAATGGGCGCGGAATGAATGATAAGACCATTAAGATAGTAAAAACCACATTAAATCAGCCACGAAGAGATGAGGTTGAGGAATATTACGGTTGTCTTGCCGGTAATTGCAACTGTGGGTCCGGGTTAACTATTGTGGGAATGCTGGTGGATGAAGCACAGGTTGAAAGCAAAGAAAATGAAGGAACTAAAATTATTGTCAGAAGAAATAAAGATTATGATATAAAATAAACAAAAAGGTATTCTGCATTTATTTAATAATGCACAGAATACCTTTTTGTATTACATAAAATTTTGGTTTGATGACAAATCACGGCAACCAAACATTTGTTTATTTTCTTTTAATATGGTATTATTATATAAATATTATTTGCAAAGGAGAGATTGCGGCTCATATGGATAACAATGTAAGATGGTATTTGGAAAAACAAGTTGAAAGATGTATAAATAATTTAAGAAGACGAAATATGGCGGGCTTTTTTGTAAAGGATAACAACGAACTAAAAGAGCTTTTAAAACAGCTCATAGCTGAAAGTTCAACAGTAGGCGTGGGAGATTCAATGACACTTTTTGAGACCGGTGTTATAGATTTGCTGCGAAGCGAAAAATATAATTTTTTGGATAAATATAGAGAAGGAATTACCGGAGAAGAAAAGAAGCATATTTACATACAGAATTTTTCGGCGGATACATTCATGTGCGGAACAAATGCTCTGACAGAGGACGGGGAGCTATACAATATTGACGGCAATGGCAGTAGGGTGGCTCCAATAATATATGGCCCAAAGCAGGTTATTATTGTTGTTGGTACCAATAAAATTGTAAGAACTATTGAAGAAGCGGAAAAACGAACAAGGAATTATTCAGCACCTATTGATGCAAAAAGACTAGGGAAAAATACCCCTTGCACGTCATTGGGCTATTGCGTTGACTGTAAAAGTCCTGAAAGAATATGCAATGACTTTACAATTATACGAGGGCAGTTTGTCAAGGAGAGGATTAAGGTTATAATAGTGGATAGTAAGCTTGGATATTAGTTATATATGTAAGCAGCTGTTATTTTAGATAATATTGCATTTACAAAATAAAAGGTGGTAGTATGCAAATAAACAGATTGTTTGAAATTATATATATTCTGCTTCAAAAGCAGACCGTAACTGCAAGAGAGCTGGCATTAAGATTTGAGGTATCAACCAGAACCATTTATAGAGATGTGGAAGCGCTGTCGTCTGCGGGAATACCTATTTATATGAGCAGAGGCAAAGGCGGAGGGATTTCGCTATTGCCAGATTTCGTTCTCGATAAAGCGGTTATGACTGATGAAGAAAGGGAGAAAATTCTATCATCTCTCAGGGCTGTGGGTGCTGTTGATTTGAGCGAAGAAAATAATGCGCTGCATAAATTTATCAGTTTGTTCGGAGAAGCGTATGCAGACTGGATAGAGGTAGATTTTTCATCATGGTACAACTGTGACGGTGAAACTAAAAATTTTCAAACTCTAAAAACCTGTGTACTTAAAAAGAAAATGGTTTCTTTTCAGTATTCAAATACAAAGGGAGAACAAATCCTTCGAACTGTAGAACCTCTGAAGCTGTGCTTTAAGGGAGGGGCCTGGTACCTTTTCGGGTATTGCAAAACCCGTATGGGCTTTCGGTTTTTTAAACTTCGCAGAATAAAAAAACTTGAGATTAGAGAAGAAACGGTTGAGCATACAGCTCCTAGGCATGTGCTGAAAGCAGAGACAGATTATAACGAAGAATTTGTAAGTTTAAAACTTCATTTGTCTGCAGAGATGGCATTCAGAGTTTATGAAGAGTTCAGCCAATACGAAAAACAGGAGGATGGCAGCTTTATTTGTAAAATAGACTACCCAAGGGGAGAATGGCTGTTTTACTATATACTCAGCTTTGGGAAAAACTGTGAAGTTCTGGAGCCCGAAGATATACGCTTTGAAATTAAATCACTTATAAAGGAAATGATAAATTTCTATATTTAATATGACATGCAGTTGTCCTATATTGACTGTTATAATTGCAGAAAAAATATGGAGGCGAAGCTATGAAATATGAAATAGTAAATCTTGAAGAAAAAATTCTTGTGGGTATAGGTGCATCTACATCAAACAATTCTCCCAAAATGGGGGAAGTTATAGGAGGTCTGTGGGAAAAGTTTTACCAGGGAGGTATAGCTCAAACAATAAAAAATAAGGTAAATAGCTATGCTATTGGATTGTATTCAGATTATTCCGGCGATGAGTACACAGTAACGGTGGGTAACGAGGTTTCCGGTGCAGAAAATGAAGGGCTGTCTGTGAAAGTTATTCCTGCGGGAAAATATGCTAAGTTTTCGGTTCATGGCAATATGGTAACGGCAGTGGCACAGGCTTGGAGCGAAATATGGAGCATGAATTTGAACAGAAGTTATACTGGGGATTTTGAGGAATATCTCAATTGCGATATGAATAATGCTGATGTTGACATATATATTGCGCTGAAGTAAATTAACAGCAAGAAAGGCAGGGTGAGCAGCTATGCACTATGCGGAATACAAATCTATACTCTCGGCTAAAAACGGAATGAATGTATACAGGGGTTGCAGCCACGGCTGCATCTACTGCGACAGCAGAAGTACATGTTATCAGATGAAGCATGATTTTACCGATATAGAAATAAAGAAAAATGCTCCGGAGATGCTTGAGGAGGCGTTGAAGCGTAAACGCAAAAAATGCATGATTGCCACCGGCTCCATGTGTGATCCGTATATCCACATTGAAGAGGAAATAATGTATACACGCAAATGTCTTCAGGTTATAGAGAGATATGGCTTTGGACTTTCTATACTAACAAAGTCGAGCAGAATTTTGAGAGATATAGATATTCTAAAAAGAATAAATGAGAAATCTAAGTGTGTAGCTCAGATGACGCTTACCACTGCTGACGAAAATCTATGTCGCATTCTGGAACCCGGAGTCTCAACTACCAAGGAGCGTTTTGAGGCGTTGAAGATAATCGGGGAAAATGGTATACCTACGGTGGTATGGCTGGGGCCTTTTCTGCCGTTTATAAATGATACAGAGGAGAATTTCAGAGTAATTCTCAAATATTGTATAGAAGCAAAGGTACATGCAGTAATGTGCTTTGGCATAGGCGTAACTATGCGTGATGGAAACAGAGAATATTTTTATAAAAAGCTGGATGAAAATTTTCCTAGGGTGAAACAAAAATACATCCGAATGTTTGGCAGTTCTTATGAATGCCGCAGTCCAAATCATAAAAGACTTATGAGTATTCTTCATTCAGTATGCAAAAAGCATAATATTATGGTTGGAATAGATGAGGTGTTTTCATACCTTGGTGAATATGAGGATAAAAGAGTATACGAACAGATTAGTTTATTTTAATATTAAGAAGGGAGCAAAATATGAACAGAATGAACCTTATATGCCTGGGGGTCAGAGATATGGAAAAATCCATCAGGTTCTACAGAGACGGACTGGGCTTCAGCACAGAAGAAAAGAGTAATAACCCGGAAGTTATTTTTTTCAGCACATCGGGAACAAAGCTGGAGTTGTATCCTATTGATCTACTTGCGGAAGATATAGACAAGGATAATCCGCCGGAGATATGTTCCGGATTCGGAGGTATCACACTGGCATACAATGCCAAGACAAAGGAAGAGGTTAAAGAGGTTATTGAACTGGCGCGCAGGGCTGGAGCTAGAATTGTAAAAGAGCCTCAGAATGTATTTTGGGGAGGATATCATGCGTATTTTTCGGATCCGGACAGTTATTACTGGGAGGTTGCATGGGGACCTAATTTTAAATTTGATGACAATGACATGCTGATATTTTAAATAGATCTAACCGTACCACTGCTATATTTGGTGCGGTTTTTTTATTGAAAATTTCTATGAAGGTTGATAAAATTAACTTTGATTTGTTATTTTTCAACAAGCCGATATAATAGAAATTATAATATAAATTTATTGCAACCTTTGCTGGATTGTATCGTCTAAATAAGTGGGAGGGTAGAAGGTGGCAGAAAAATTATTAATAAAGGGACTGAAAAAAGGAAAAGAAGATGCATACAGTCAAATAGTCCAGGACTACGGAAACAAGCTTCTTAGAACCTGCTTCCTTATGCTTGGTAACAAAGAAGATGCAGAAGACGTTGTTCAGGAAACTTTTGTAAAGGTATTTGAAAAGGTTGGAAATTTCAGAGAGAATTCTGGACTGTATACATGGATTTATACCATAGCGCTCAACCTGTCAAGAGATAGGCTGAGAAAGAAAAAAGATGTTCTTGCTCTGGAAGATGAATGGCTTGGTAATGATGATGTTGAATCTCATGTTGAGGAAAGCATTGACAGAGAGGTTTTGAAAAAGGAACTTTTCAAGTTACATCCTATGTATATGGAAGTTATGGTGCTGTTTTATTTTGAAGAGCTTTCCATAAAAGAAATTTCAGTGCTGCTTAATGAAAAAGAAGGAACCATAAAAAGCAGGCTGTCAAGAGGAAGAAACATATTGAAGGAAAGTTTGTTGAAAGGAGGACGACTCAATGGATAACAGAGACAATATTGGATTAGAAATAAAAAAAATAATGGAAGAAGAAACACAAGATATAGTGTTGTCGCAGGCGGCACTAAATAACATACTTAATCGAAGAAGGAAAACACTTAAAGAAAAAATAAATGAGTTTTTAAATAAAAAGATAGAAATTCCTTTGGCGCCTGTAATAATAGGTTTTGCAGCTTTGTTTGTTGTTACATTGATTCCGGGAAGTGCTTTCAAATTACAAAATGAAGAAATAATCGACATAGGCGGTTCGCAGGTCATTGTTAGAGAAAGCTGTGAGGTGAGTTTAAAATGAAGATAAAAGTTAAAGTTAAGACATTGATTATGATAGTTTGTGTATTTGCTGCAATATTTATATGGGGAATACCGGCTTCAATTTTAGGAATAGCTGATTATCTCGATAGAAAGAACTCTGACAAAGCAGTTTTGTTTTATGAAAAATATGCCTCATATCCCACCACATCAAGTGTAGAGGGATGGTATGTATATGCAGATAAGCTGGTAGAAGGTTTTGATAAGTACACGATTTTTTTAGACGGTTGGGGAGGAGCAAATCATGAACTTGGGGATATGGAAAAGGCAAAGGAATTATTTTCTCGTATAGTTCATTCAACTTCATATAAAAAATCAGAAGAGCACTACGTTGCTGATTCCTATAAGAAGCTTATGGATATTGCAATCTCTACAGGAGATTCAAATATGCTTCATGAATGGATTTCATTTGGTCAGAATCATGAAGACAAGAATATAAAGTATATTTCTGATATATACAATGGTTTTTTAATGCATGTAAACGGAAATAATAATGGAGCGGAGAAAATAATTTCTCAGTATGAGGATACAGAATACGCGGATGTTAAGCTTGATATATTAAAAATGGAGACAGCTCTTTTCAATGAAAATTATGATGAAGCTGTATTAATTTCAGAAAAAATAGCGACCATTGATCGTAAAACGCGTGATGAAATAGTATTTGGATCATCAAGATACTACGACAGAAACTATTGGCTGGACAAATTCAGCAAAAGTATGAAAGGAAGCAATGCTGTAAAAGGAACTGTAACCTATATGGGACAGCCCATGCCATTCGTTGAAATATATGTACAAGAGGCAGGAGGTCTCAGAGGTGGCGGTGACAATTATATTGGAATAACAAATGAAAATGGAGAATTTAAGACAATCGGTTTAAAAAATGGAATATACAGCATAGGAATGGGCTTGAATACTTCGCTTTTGGAGGATAAAGTGATTAGCCGCTCGGGTTATGAATATGTGACTGTTGATGGCTCAGATAAAGAAATGAATTTTGCTTTTAACAGCACAATAAATGTTAGTTCACCAAAGCCAGGAGAAAAAATATCAGGTAATGAATTTACTGTTTCTTGGGGAAAAGTAGATGGAGCGGATCACTATACTGTTCAAGTGGTAGTATTTTCTAGTCCATATAAAAAAGGCGGAAGCAGTATGACAACACCAATTTCCGACAAGAACGGAAATGGTGAATTTAAAGAAAATTACGCTGTTTTTGATGTGGATAAACTTAAAGAAAGATCAACAGGAATCTCATATGAAGGGGAAGAAATGATTCTTGGTTATGAAGGCGTATTAGGAAACTTTTTACATGGAATAGAATATCCAATTACAGTAAACGCATGTGATGAGAATGGCAAAGTTATTACCGGAAGCCTGCCTATGCGAACATATTATGACAAAATACCAAGCATTACAATAGAAGGCAGCATTACCGACGGAGAAAAAATGATTATAGATAAAAAATATCCGGAGGCAATAGAGTATTACGAAAATATTCTCTCAGAAGAACCTGACAATATAGATGCATTGGTGTATTTGATTAAAATTCACGGCATTGGATGGAAAAAAGGTGAGAGGAATATTGAGAGGGCGGTTGAGTTAGGCAAGAAATATGCTGACTTAACCGGAGATACACAGCTGATTTTCAGAGTGCTGGATACGATGGACAGAGATGAAATAAAAGAAAATAAGGATTTAATTTATTCTGTTATCAAAAATAGTGATGAAAATCTTGGAACAAAAGGTTACAGGCTGTTGAGCAGGTGTTATATTGCTTACGAAAATTGGGAGAAAGCAAGAGATGCCTTGTTAAAAATAGATGATTATGTACCCGACGACCTATTTTACCTTAATTTGTATTTCGGATATTATAAAGATGCAGCAGAAAACCTGAAAAAATTATATACATCTGAATTGACAACAGATAAAATTACAGAATCGGTGCTGGCTCTTGAGGAAGTGCCGCCTGATGATTCAGATAAAGAGGTTTTTAACAGTTTTTTATTAAAGCTCGTTAAAGGAGTGGAACACAACGACGGAAAGCAGCTATACAATCAAACGACAAACCAAATCGAAAATATAAATATAAAAGGTATTCTGTACGGAATCTATTTAGAAAGAAACTGGGAGTCAAGGTATTAATATTTCAGCGAAGAAAAAATGCACTAACTAAACATTTAAGCCACTTTTCTTTGCTGTTTAACTTGATGAAGAGGAGAGCATATGAAAAAATTCAGTAATTTATTAATGTTTTTTTGTATTGTGGCAATACTTTCTGCATGTATAAAATCAATGGGCACTGGTTATAAACAAGAAAGTGATTCTAACCAAGTAATGCAGATGGACTTAGGTTCTATGGATATTCAAAGGATTGTTATTCCTAAAATAAGAGATTATTGCAATATATCAACTATTGCAGAAGGGTATGTGTATTATTTGGGAGATAAAGGTGCTATATATCAAGCACCTATTGATAATGTAAATGATGCTAAGGTTGTTTTTCAGCTACCTAGCGGGAATATGTATTCCGATGATGGGTATGCGGTTCCATGGCTGACAACAATTAACGGTATGGCAGTACTTAAATACCACTTGGGCAGTGCTTCCATGGGAGCATATTATTCAGTTAAATTGTTTCCTGACGGTAGTTATGAGGAGTCAGACAGAAGTTTTTCTAATATTGTACAAATAGATAATGTTTTTGTGGCACTGGAATCAGGCTATCCCAACCATGCGTTTAATATTAAGCATAAGGGTGAAAAAGAATTTTCCCCTTATGGCAATCCAGGATATATTTATGGTATGTATGTTATTGAGGATAAGTCTGGCGGAACAAGTTTCAAACCTAATTCTGATCTCGCCGCTGTTGGAAATGATGTGTATGTAATAGCACAAAAATGCGAAGAAATTAGCGACACTCCAAATGGAGTGGGTTTGTATAGAATTAATATAAAAACTAATGAAATGAAAAGAATTTTTCCAGACCACCAGGTTAAACATTTTAAAATTTATGATGGTTATATTTATTTTACTGATTTCAGCGGATTACTTTATAAAGCTGAAATAGGAAAGGATAGTGTTGTTAAAGTGTCTGATGTGGCAATAAACATATTCTATGTTTTAGGAGAAAATATTTACTACACACCTTTTGCTTCCATATACCAATCAGGCAATAATCAGGAACTCTTTAGACTTGGTGATGATACACCAATAGTATCTAGATGTGTATTGGAAACACCGGAAATGAACGCAAATATTAATGAAGGATTTCTATGCTGCAGATTGTTTGACCTTGATTCTGACATATTACAGCATAGAGGAATAGTAATAGGTGAATCTGGAGAAAGTGTTGTACTCGAAGATCCAAATATTGAATATATTACGGTTTATGACGGTGTGATTTATGAAGTGTTAAGCGAAAAGTAGATGAGAAAAAGATGCGTGCCAAGGAGGCGTGCTAGGAGCGGTTTTTCTGTAGGTAGCTGGGGTTATGATAGAAGCGGTAATAGTATCAACGGATATTATAATAATACCTACGCTTTTTATTACTTATATTTTTTATTTCAGTACCAAGTCCAGCTAAGAATTGTTATTACAATACATTGCGGAGGAAATAGAGACATGATGCGATATTTTGCTTTCAGCTTACTTTTTACAGCTGCATTTTTAAAGCTCTTTATTAATAAGCTATCTAAGACAAGCTTTTTCAAAAGAGAAGAAAATATAGACAGCAATAAGAAATCTTGCATACAGGAATTGCATAAGCATAAAGCTGCAACGCCAACAATGGGAGGTGTTGCTATTAATTTGACATTATTTATTTCTGCTGTGGCTTACAGCATCTCAACTGGCAGAATAATATGGAGTTATTTTTTCTTGTTGTCATTTGGTCTGATGGGTTTTATTGACGATTATATCAAAGTTAAAAAGAAAAGGGACGGTATAACCCCAAAAGAAAAGTTAGCCGGTCTTATAATTATTGGTATGATTATAGCTATATATTTAATTGTTTCAGGACAAATAGATGCTAAACTTATGTTCCCATTCATAAGCACCTCGATAGAAATCAATACATATCTGTATGGTGCTTTTATAGTGTTTCTGATTGTTTTATCATGCAATAGTGTCAACATTACAGACGGAGTGGACGGGCTTGCGCTGGGTATATGCTCTATAGTCTTTGTCTTTATCGGGATGTGTGCATACCAATTGGGAAATGACAATGTGCTGTTTGGATCCATAATCATGGAGGGAGCCTGTCTTGGTACTCTGTTTTTTAACAGATATCCTGCCAAAATTTTCATGGGGGACACAGGTTCTCTTCTTTTAGGCGGGTCAATTGCTGTATTTTTGATTGAATTGAACATACCTCTATGGATAGTCCTTGTAGTTTGTGTTTGTATTTTTGAAACAATCAGCGTTATAATACAGTTGTTTTCATTAAAGTTTTTTAATAAGAGAGTTTTTAAGATAGCGCCTTTCCATCATCATCTGGAAAAAAACGGTTGGAAAGAAAGCACTATTACATTGATGTTTTGTATTATAACTTTTGCATCATGTATTATTGCATATCTGGGTTTTTGGAGCATAATACGATGAATATTATCTTTTAAATGCGGAGGTACGGAGGAAATAAGAGGAATACAATGAAATCATGTGCACAGGAGGTACAGAATGATAAAAGTAGGAATTATAGGCTCCACCGGATATGCCGGACAGGAATTAGTAAGGCTGCTATACGGTCATCCGGAAGTAAAAATAATTAAAACTATTTCGGAAACCTATATCGATAACAAATATTCTTATGTATACCGGAATTTTACCGGGTTTAGTCAGGATGTCTGTTCTGCTCTTGATTATGAAACTATCGCAGACGGTATTGATGTGCTGTTCACATCTTTGCCATACGGTGTTTTGATGGAAAGACTTAATGAAGATATATTAAATAATGTAAAGGTTATTGATCTAGGAGTGGATTATCGTTTAATGAACAGTATGGAGTATAAACAGTATTATGGTAAGGAGCATAAATCTATTCACCTTTCGTCCCGGTTTACATACGGTCTTTGTGAGTGGAATGAAAATAAGATACAGGTAGCGGAAAACATTGCTAATCCCGGATGCTTCGCAACAGCAATCCAGCTCGCACTGCTGCCGCTTATTACTGAAAATATAATTTCGAGCGAAGTGACAGTTGATGGAAAATGTGCGTTGTCAGGATCAGGAAGAACCCTCACACTTGGAACTCACTTTGTGGAAGCGAACGAATCGGTTAAGCCTTACAAAATTACAAATCATCCTCACAAAATAGAAGCTAGAAAAGCAATTGAGTATTTTACCGGTGAACATGTAAAACTAACATTTGTACCTCATATTGTCCCTATGCAGAGAGGTATTCTTGTCACCTGTTATACTAAGACTGCAATGAAAGTTGACTATGATTTCATCAGAAGCATATACGAAAAGTATTATCATTGCAAGGAGTTCGTTCAAATACTGGATCGCGGCATGTATGTGGAAACAAAATGGGTTAGAAATTCAAACATGTGCCATATAAATTTCGAAGTGGATGAGCAGGATAATTCATTAATCATATTTGCCGCAATTGATAATCTAATAAAAGGGGCGGCGGGACAGGCTATACAAAACCTGAATATAATGAATGGATTCCCTCAAAATACGGCGATTAATTATGTACCTACATGTATTTAAATACTATTCAATTAGATGGATGACCTTTCAACTTATATCATTTATATCTTAAAAAACCAAAAAAAATTACTAATGGTAAGAGAAGTTGAGAAGTTGGCTTAACAATCATAGAATTCTTTCGTTTTATATTTAACATAATATAAATATAAACCCAAATTTCTTAATAAAGTAATTTAGCTTGCTGTTGACAATTCAAGGTTTTGTATTATAATATATTGTGTTATAAAAATACCAAAGACTATGGAGGTTGACAATGAAAAAGGTATTAGCATTTGTTGTAATTGCATTAATGCTGGTCGGCATGCTTACAGGATGTACAACCAGCGCTCCAGCAGATAATACTGCTGAACAGGCAGGTTCATTAAAAGATGGAACTTATGTTGGAACAGGCAATGGAAACAATGGAGACATTAAGGTTGAAATGAAAGTTGAAGGCGGTAAAATTGCCGCAGTAACAGTATTGGAACATGAGGAAACACCTGGCATGTCTGATGCTGCAATTGAAAATATACCTAAAGCGATTGTTTCTGGACAAACAATCGCGGTAGATACAATATCAGGAGCTACAAATTCATCAAATGGAATTATTGAAGCTGTAAAAAGTTGTATAGAGCAGGCTGGCGGTAACCCTGCAGATTTTGAAATAGCAAAAGAAGACGGATCATCTGCTGAAGCAGAAGATTTAACAGCAGATGTAGTTGTAGTTGGTGGCGGAGCAGCAGGGATAGCAGCATCACTTCGTGCAGACGAACTTGGTTTGAAAACTATCTTAGTTGAGAAAACAGCAACTATTGGCGGTACAATTGCTGTCAGCGGCGGAAATCAGGTCGTAACTCTTTCAGAGCTTCAAAAAGAAGCAGGTGTAATTGATGACAGCGTTGAAAGCATGGTTGAAGACTTCATGAAAAATGGAGCAAATAAAAATGTTACGGAGCTTACTACTTTATTTGCAGAAAATGTAGGAGCAACAACTGACTGGTTGAACAAGTATGTTGGAATTCAATATGACATGAAAAGCGGACTACATAAATTAGCAGAGTATTCTCATGACCGTGAGCTTGCCTTTGAAGGTGGCGGAGCTGGTTTTGCTGAGCAGGCACGCAAGAATATTGAAGATTCTGGAGTTGAAGTATATTTGCAGACTAGAGCAGAAAAACTCATTACAGATGACAATGGTGCTGTAGTAGGAGTTGTTGCAAAGGACAATGAAGGAAATAGTTACAATATATCAGCTAAGGCTGTTATAATGGCAACAGGCGGATATGGAAATAACAAAGATCTTCTTTCTGATGAAATGGATAAGGCACTTTATTATGGGTTGGCATCATCAACAGGGGATGGAGTTATAATGGCTACTGAAGAAGGCGTTGATGCAGCAACAAGACTCATGGAATATGGAAAGAGATATCCAAACGGTATTGAAGTTTCAGAAGGTATTGCTAAATCAACGATTGCCGGTAACATTGCAGCATTTAATGAGAGTGCAATACTTGTTAACACTGACGGAAAAAGAGTTGTAAATGAAAAAGCCAGCAACAGAGACATTCTTGAAGTTGAATTAGATCAAAAAGACCAAATGTTATATCTTTTGATGGATCAACAAACATTTGATATATTTAAATCTAAACTAAGTGCAGCAGGAATTACGGAAAGCAGCATGGACGAATGGTTAGAAAACAACGGATCAACAACACCTTATTTCTTCCACGGTGACAATATAGAAGACCTTGCTACAAAAGCAGGAATGGACGCTTCAGTTCTTCAGTCTACTGTTTCAAGCTACAATGAATTTGTACAGGCAGGAGAAGATACTGAATTCGGAAGACCAGCAGATTATCTTAAAAAAGAAATCGGTGAAGGTCCTTATTATCTAGTTGAACAAAAACCTCGTTTTGCAACAACAATGGGTGGATTGGTAGTAAATACTAATCTTCAGGTTATGAATACAAGTGAAGAAGTAATACCGGGGCTTTTTGCAGCAGGTGAAGTTGTAGGTGGAGTAATGGGTGATGATTCACCATCAGGCGCTAACAATGCATGGGCTTTAACTGCAGGAAAATTATCAGCAGAAGCAGTTGCAGCAGAATTAAAATAACTTCGAATATATAGAATATTATGGACGTTTCAAATGTCATGAGTGATGTTTGAAACGTCTTTTTCCAAGTATTACTTTTATTTCTTGTTTTATTTTAGCTTTCATATAAAATGTTCATAATTCAAACTGTTGACTCCCAATTTAAATCAAAATATAATAGTGCTATGTAGTGAATGGTTTAATCCTCAAGAAGATTCGATGAAAACAGGGGTTTTATTAGAAGTGTTGGGAGCTCTTAAATTGCTTTCTATGAATAAAAAATAATAATTTAAATGCAAAAGAAAGGTGGTAAAATGATTTTAAGAGATACAGTTGTAGAAGTAAATTTGGATAAGATTAAATACAATATGAAGCTGATTAAGGAAATGTGCGGAGGTGATGTAGCTGTTATGCCTGTAATAAAAGCTGATGGTTACGGACACGGTGCAGTTGGAATAGCTAAAACCTTAATGGAATCAGGGGCGTCTCACCTTGCGGTGGCAACACTTGTAGAAGCCATAGAATTAAGAAAAGCTTATGAAGATTATCCCATAATGATTCTTGGCCACACACCTAACAGACTTCTTGGAGAAATAGTAAAATATAATTTAATACCGACAATTTTCAGCGCAGAACAGGCAAAGATTCTTTCAGGTATAGCAGCAAAATCAAATAAAAAAGTAAAAATACACATTAAGGTAGACACGGGGTTTCACAGACTTGGAATTTATGATGAAGATGAAATAGCTTTAATCTGTTCATACTCAAACATAGAAGCGGAAGGAATTTTTTCACACTTAGCTCTTGTAAATGATGAAGAGAATAAAATGCAGTTTGACAAGTTTACAGATATGATAAATAAGCTTGAAGAAAGAGGAATTACATTTAGGTATAAACATATTGCTGACAGCATAAGTCTTGTGGATTATCCTGAATATAGAATGAATATGGTTCGTCCCGGTGCATTAATATATGGTCTGAGAGGATTTCATAAAGGCCTTTTAGAAGTTGAAACATGCATATGCTTTAAAACACGTATTTCTCAAATACATCATATTAAAAAAGGCGAAGGCGTAGGATACGATTATCTGTGGAGAGCAACAAAGGATACAAAAATTGCAACTCTTCCATTTGGGTATGCAGACGGCTACCCAAGAAATTTGCGAGATAAAGGATATGTTACCATAAAAGGTATAAAGTGTCCCATACTAGGAGTTATTTGTATGGATCAGTGCATGGTTGACCTTACAGGTGTTTCAAATCCTCAAGTAGGAGATGAAGCAATAATATATGGAGACGGCAAAAATAATACAATGAGTATACAGGAGGCAAGTGAGCTTGCCTGCACAAATAAAAACGAAATAGTTGCAAGAATTCTCCCAAGGCCTCCGCGTGTATATGTGTCACCTGAGGAAAAATAACATTTTATTATAATTTTATATCTCCCAGCTAAATAGTAATTGCCAGGAGGTTTTTTATAGAATACATTACAAGTGAAGCTAAAGGACGGGGGTGTTGTGAGATAATTAGTTCCATTACAAGCTTATTATTTCCCCCGTCATAATTTGTCATTATGGCATGCTGTCAATCAAGTATGGTTTTGTTACTGAAGCGTCGGAATTAAGTAAGTTTTTAACAGTTCCGGAAAACAGAATATTGCCCCCAGATATTCCTCCACCCGGGCCCAATTCGATTATGTAATCAGCGTCCTTCATAACTTCGAGACTATGCTCAACGAGAAACAGGCTGTTGCCTTCATCAACTAACTTGTTAAAAAGCTTCATGAGTTTTCTTACATCCTCTAGGTGAAGTCCGTCTGTAGGTTCGTCAAGTATAAAAACAGCTCCCTTTTGATTAAGCTGACTTGCAAGCTTAACTCTCTGAAGCTCTCCGCCGGACAGTGTAGTCATAGACTGATTAAGGTGAAGATATCCCAAGCCTACCTTTTCAAGGGATTCAAGCTTATCTATAAAGTTCTCTCCTTTGAAAAAATCTATTGCTTCTTCTACTGTGAAGTCCATTACCTCCGCAATATTTTTGCCGTGATACGTATATTTTAGTACGTCCTTGGAAAATCTTTTGCCATGGCACACGTCGCACACAGTTTCTATGGTGTCCATAAATGCCATTTCTGAAACAATAATACCTTTGCCGCCGCATGCCAGGCATGCTCCCTTTGAATTAAAGCTGAATAAATTTGGTTTTAATTTATTTTCATGAGCAAATATTTTTCTTATGCTGTCTGATATGTCAAGATATGTAGCAGGCGTTGAACGCAAATTTACTCCGATGTTTTTTTGACTTATTGAAATCACATTTTCATGAAACACATTTTGAAAATATTCCATCAGGGAGCTTTTACCCGATCCTGCAACTCCTGCAATAACTGTTAGCACGCCAATAGGGAAATCCACAGAAACATTTTTTAAATTGTGCATCTGTGCATTTTTGACAGAGAACCATTCTTTCGGTTTTCTTATAGTTTCTTTCAGAAGAGATTTTTGCCCTAAGAGTTTTCCGGTTAAATTATCGGATTCTATTAGTTTGGAATACTTACCTTGAAACATTATCATTCCGCCGTTAGTGCCTGCTTTGGGTCCCATATCAATTACATAGTCAGCCATTTTTATAACTTCTCTGTGATGTTCAACAATCAAGATTGTATTCCCATGATTTTTTAGCCTGATCAGAGAATTTTTAAGAAGCTCTATATCCTTGGGATGAAGACCAACGCTGGGTTCGTCCAATACATACACCATATCAGTCAAAGAAGAATTTATATATTTTGCAATTTTAATTCTTTGAGCCTCTCCGCCGGATAGCGTTCCGGAGCCTCTGCTTAATGAAATGTAGCCCAGACCTATTTCCACTAAAGCAGTCAGACGTTTTATGAGTTCTCTTTTTATATCTTGTGCCAGGGGATTATCAATATTTTTGATAAATTCTATAGCTTCTGGAATAGGCATATCATCTACATCTGCTATACTCTTTCCATTTATTTTACAGCTTCTTATCTTATGGTTTATCCTTGATCCGCCGCATTCAGGACACGCGGTGGTTGTTACCATTTCATCCAAAATCTTTTGATGGCGTTTGCCTTCCTTAGTGCTTATTATGCTTCTGTACATTCTGGGATATATACCTTCAAATTTTGCTGTTTTCGGCCAATTAGACGGAGGATTCTTCACCTTTACCTGAGGAGAATAAAGAAATAAGTTTAGCTCCTCCTTTGAATAATCCTTAATTTTTTTATTAAGGTCAAACAAGCCGCTGTAGGCATATCTTTTCCATCTCCACGCTCCTGTTGTAAAAGTGGGAAAGTTTATTACACCCTCATCATTTAAGCATTTATTAAAATCTACAAGTTTATGTATATCCAAATCGGTAATATCACCCAGTCCATCACATCGAGGGCATTTTCCCAAAGGATGATTAAACGAAAAGCTGTCCGAATATCCTACAAAGGGTTCTCCCACTCTTGAAAATAAAAGTCTTAAAAAAGGTTGAATGTCCGTATATGTTCCAACAGTAGATCTTGTGTTGGATGCTGGCTTTTTTTGGTTAATGATAATTGTTACCGGAAGATTCTCAATTTTTTCAACGTCAGGTCTTCCGTATTTCGGTAGATATTGTTGAACAAAGCTGGGAAAAGTTTCATTCAGCTCTCTTCTCGACTCTGCTGCTATAGTATCAATACAAAGCGATGATTTACCGGATCCGGACACTCCGGTAAAAACTGTTATTTGTTTCTTAGGTATCTTCACTGAAATGTTTTTTAAATTGTTTTCACAAGCATTTACTATATTTATAGTGTTGTTTTCATCAAAATTCATTTGCTTTTGTCACTCCTGCTAAATTTTTACGTATTCGGATGAAAATTCTCAATTATCGCCGACACATTGCCAGTATATAGCCAGATTTAAAATAAATCAACAAGTAAATAAAAAGCAGTGACAAGTGGATGGTAGTGTTGTCATTATTTTAATAGCAGAACAATTGTAGGATTACAATACATGTGTTACAATCAAATATTTAAAACTGTGGATTTGTGGAAAACTCTGCGAGTTTACACACAAGCTCCACAGAATACTACTGCTACTACTAAAATCTAATAAATAAATAGCGAGAATTACTCTCT
>JAHDLA010000030.1 GCA_018436705.1 Sedimentibacter sp. | reverse complement strand
CCTGGAGGCTTCATTGAAATTAAAAGAAATTTCATATATACAGACAGAAGGCTTCGCGGCAGGTGAACTTAAGCATGGAACAATTGCTTTAATAGAGCATGGCACACCTGTAATTGCCGTAATAACACAGGAAAATATAAATCTGAACACAAGAAGCAACATCAAGGAAGTTAAGGCAAGAGGCGCTGCAACAATGGTTATATCAATGCGCAGATTAAGCCAGGAAACAGATGACATAGTTATAGATGATATCAATGAACTGCTGTCACCGCTGGCGACAATCATACCGGCACAATATCTTGCTTACTACGCAGCATTCATTAAAGGCTGCGATATAGATAAGCCGAGGAATCTGGCTAAAAGCGTGACAGTTGAGTAAAGCGGCTTTTCAATATTTGTACATGTACACTCACAATAAACTCGTACGAATGACAATAAAGTTGTCGGAGTGACAAAAAAGTTGACCTGAAAATCATGTATCTAATCAGGATAGATTTCCGGATTATACATGATTTTTGCATCTGATAAGGAAAAATTTCATGTATATGCTAATTGAAAATGCAGATATAATATACATGAGTGCGAGCTGCGAAATCAGCTAGACTGATTTCCCCTAGCAATGCGGAAGGAAATTCTGCAAGCTTTGGTAAGCTGATGAAATACAGTAGGGAAACCCTGCCGGGTAAAGACTAACCAACTGCCCGTACCGAGTCCTTGGAGCCGAAGTGGTAACATTAGGTTTAAGCGTAGGACAGGGAGCAACAGAGCCGAAACGAAAGTGAAGTGATTGAGCTGGGAAATTATTATCTAGCTGGAAGAGCCGAGGCGTTTTATGTCGTCGCAGGCAACACCGTATGAATCGCTATGGTGAGAATCATAAGGTCTTCCCCCAGTCTGAGAGCTTGGCGAGGTTGATGATAAGTATGTCATTGGAACAGCTGAGGTCCTGCTGTGCCCTTGATTTAACAAAACAACACACACACATAAAAAAAAAAGGGGAAAAAAAAAGGAAGGTATGGAATCCAAATCAAAGAAATGCGACAGGAAACCAAATGCACAACAGGAAGTCCGATTCGTTCATAGTACCTAAGAAACCTGTGAAAGCAGATGGAGGGAAGGGGCGGACACTTTATAGCTTCAAGGGAATTAGCTGTCATGCAGACAAATAGGAGAGCTGATAGACATGATGAATGAATTACTTGGAATACAATTTAATATCCAAAAGGCAGACAGAACAGATAGGAAAGTTCAAAACCTGGCATCATATATTAATGTTGATACGCTGAGGTCAATACACAAGAAAATGAATAGGCACAAAGCGTATGGCATAGATAAAGTGAAGAAAGAAGATTATGAACGAAATCTGGAAACAAACCTTGAAAATCTTGTAAAAAGGATGAAAAGCGGAAGCTATAAGCCGAACCCAACAAGGAGAGTGTACATTCCCAAGAATGGAAGCAACAAGAAAAGACCGCTAGGGATATCCTGCTATGAGGATAAACTGGTGGAAACGCAATAGCACAGATACTAACAATGATATACGAACCAAAGTTTCATAATGAGAGCTACGGCTTCAGACCAAATCGAAACTGTCATCAGGCAGTGAGGGAGGTCATAGAAGATGTGCAGTATAGGAAAACAAACTATGTAGTAGAGGCAGACATAAAAGGCTTCTTTGACAACGTAAATCATGAGTGGATAATGAAATTCCTGCAACATGACATATCGGACAGAAAGTTCCTTGAGATAGTAGAAAAGTTTCTGAAGGCGGGAATTATGGAAGATGGGAAATACCTTGACAGTGAAAAAGGAACGCCGCAGGGAAACGGAGCAAGTCCGGTTCTGGCGAATATATACTTACACTACGTGCTCGATAAATGGTTTAATGTGATAGTAAAGCGGAAATGTCAGGGACAGAGCTATCTGATACGATATTGCGACGATTTTGTATGCTGTTTCCAAAACAAATGGGAAGCAGAAGATTTCTACCAAGAGTTAGGTAAAAGATTCGAGAAATTCGGATTAGAACTAGCAATGGAGAAGACGAAGATACTTGAATTTGGGAGGTTTGCCAGGCATAACAGAGAAATGAGAGGAGAAGATAAAACTGAAACCTTTGATTTTCTGGGCTTTACATTCTATTGCGGAATGAACGGCAAGAAAGAATTCTTTCGGTGCAGAGTGAAAACGAGCAAGAAGAAATACAGAAGCAAGATAAAGGCAATGAAGGAATGGATAAAGAACCATAGAACACTACCGCTTGAAATGATGTTCAGAACAATTAATGCGAAGTTGAGGGGGCACTATCAATACTACGGTGTCACAGATAACATAAAAGAAGTAAAGAATTACCTTTCGCAGACAAAGTGGCTGTTATTCAAATGGTTAAATCGCAGGAGCCAGAAGAAGAGTTATAACTATGATACTTTCTTCAACGGGCTGCTTAGAACTTTTCCGTTGCTTGAGCCTACAATAATGGTTAGTCTGTTTTACGGATAGAAAATGAATATAGAGTGAAAAGCCGTATGCGTTAATAGCGCACGTACGGTTTTGATTAGGGGCTTGGACGCGCAAGCGTCCTTGACCTACTAGAGATATTTGAAAATGTTGTTATATTGGGATAAGATTTAATAAAGATTTAATCGCCTTGTGATAAATTGCAAGTATTATTTTAAAATTTGGGGGAATAAAAATGAATATTGATAGTATTATTTTTGATTTAGATGGTACTCTTTGGAATACAATAGACGGAGTTTGTGAAGCGTGGAAAACGGTATTGTTAAATTATCCAAACATAACAAAAGTAGTAGGGAGTAAAGATTTGGAAAAATGTATGGGACTTACAATAAATGAAATAGGCAAAAAATTATTTCCGTATTTAGATGAAAGCTTTCAAACAAAATTAATGAAAGAGTGCTGTGAGATAGAACAAGTTTATCTTGAAGAGCATGGTGGAATGTTATATCCTAAATTAGAAGAAACACTTAACAAATTATCTGAAAAATATAAATTATTTATAGTTAGTAATTGTTATGATGGTTATATACAAATTTTTTTAAAAGCACATAAACTCAATAAATATTTTTCTGACTTTGAATGTTCAGGGGCAACAGGATTATCAAAAGGAGAAAATAATAAAATCATAATGGAAAGAAATAAATTGAAAAGACCAATCTATGTAGGGGATACTAACGGAGATGCCGAGTCAGCGAGGGTGGCAAGAATTCCATTTGTATATGCAAGATATGGCTTTGGTAATGTTAAAGAATACGATTATGTTATTGATAGTTTTGAGGAAATGTTAGCTTTAAAAATATAAAATGATATTTATTATATACACAACATTTTCATGATATTTACAGCGGTTAAAATGATTTGTTTAGTTCTCATGTAAACTTAAGAAAATCAAAAACGACTGTCTTTAAAAATTCTTCAATATATATACTATTAGGTGACCAGGCTTTTACAAATGGCTTTCAGGGCTTAGTTTGTGCTAAGGATATGAATTTAAAAGTCGTTTATATTATATGTAATAATGGAAGAAGTGTTTCTTTAACAAAGCAAACAGTCCATGATAGTGACTTACAATTAGACAATTACGGAGGTGCGCAACTTAACAAGTTTCTATGTAATTCTAAATCCATGGATTATGTTCAAATTGCATGCGCATTGAATATTAATTCAACTAAAATAGATTTTTCAAAAAATACTGAAGATAAAGTTAAAGAATTACGAATGGCATTTGAGAACGCAAGAAAAATTAATGGACCTACGGTTATTGAATTAATAATTTCCGATGATTATGAGATTTGGGATGGTGTTTGGGCGCTTGAAGGACTTGATAGCGTAAGAAGATAGTAAAACAATGGATAGTGAGTGAGATATTACAGCCATTATTTATCTGTATACTGACCATGCACTATTGCTCTATTAAATATTCCGCACGGAATCGTGCATCTTAACCGCTCAAAACGAGCATAGCTACCGCATGAATTTTGCATTTGTTCCGCAACAGTTGCGCATAGTATTTTAATACTCTGTAATACTACATTTATACACTTGTGTTCATGATCCTCTGACGAAGACGGAAATATGTGCATAGCTCCGGAAATAGTAGAGGATGTAAGAGACTGCGACAAATTATATATCATAGCCTGCGGAACAAGCTACCATGCAGGATTGATAGGTAAACAATTTTTTGAAAGAATTGCAGGAAAGCCGACTGAAGTAGTAATAGCAAGCGAGTTTATCTACAATATGCCATTGCTGTCAAAAAAACCATTGTTTATGTTTATTTCCCAAAGCGGTGAAACAGCAGACTGCAGAGCGGTATTGGTAAAGGTTAAAGAAATGGGCTTCAAGACATTGACTGTGACAAACGTTAAGGGTTCAACACTGTCAAGAGAAGCAGACAACACGCTTTTATTATATGCAGGACCGGAAATAGCAGTTGCTTCAACAAAGGCATACACAGCTCAAATTGCTGTATTGTCAATACTTGCGGCATTGGTTGACAACAAAATAAATATAGATATATTTAAAGAACTCAGCAAAATAGCATACACTATGGAAACACTCTGTGACGACAAGGACAATTATAAAGCACTGGCTGAAAAATACCTGGTTGACAGCAGAAACTGTTTCTATATCGGAAGAAGCATGGATTATTTTGTTTGCCTGGAGGCTTCATTGAAATTAAAAGAAATTTCATATATACAGACAGAAGGCTTCGCGGCAGGT
>JAHDLA010000007.1 GCA_018436705.1 Sedimentibacter sp. | reverse complement strand
GTAGATGAAGAAACACCAGTAGATGAAGAAAGACCAGTAGATGAAGAAACACCAGTAGATGAAGAAACACCAGTAGATGCAGAAACACCAGTAGATGAAGAGACACCTATAGATGAAGAGACACCTATAGATGAAGAAACACCAGTGGATGAAGAAACACCAGTGGATGAAGAAACACCAGTAGATGAAGAAGATCAAAATAATGAGATTTATATTAAAATTATAGATTCATATAATAAATTACTGGATCTTTTTGAAAAACTTTTAAATTTTTAGATTTAACTAATCATATTAATTTAATAACTTAAACATTCATGTAATAAGCCCGGCATTAAGAAAATACTTCTTGTTGCCGGGCATCTTATATTAAGGTGCAGAATTTGATAAAGGTTGACATTAAAATTTTGGACATATATAATTAACTGGATAACAGAATCAAAAGTGCAGATAAGGAGGAAAAAAGAATGCCTTATTTGGGTAAAGTTTTGGTTGTTGATGATGATCAAAATGTATTGGAGTTAATTAAGTTATATGGAGAAAGAGAAGGATATAATATTATAGGAATAAATAACGGCAGTTTAGCATTAGCAGCTTTTGACAGGGAAAATCCGGATGTTGTAATTCTTGATATTATGCTTCCTGATATAGACGGACTTACACTTTGCCGAAAGTTAAGGTCTATTCAAATGGTTCCCATAATTATGCTTACAGCCAAGGGAGAAGAAGCGGATCGTGTTTTGGGTCTTGAAATGGGTGCCGACGATTATGTCTCTAAACCCTTCAGCCCCAGGGAACTTGTTGCAAGAATTAAAGCGGTTCATCGGCGAACACAGCCTATTGATGCTGTGAAATATAACAAATTAAAATACCCTGGATTAGAAATACAGGCTGATATCAGAAGAGTAATTGCAGATAATTTATTAGTTGAATTGACGCCCAAAGAGTTTGACTTACTTTACCATATGGCTCAGAATCCACGTCGTGTTTTTACACGAGACGAGCTTCTAACAGCAGTGTGGGGGTATGACTATTATGGCGACCAGCGTACTGTGGATGTTCATATTCGTAGATTGAGGGAAAAATTAAAGTGCCTGTCGTGTGAGTATATAACAACAGTTTGGGGTGTTGGATATCAATTTACACCTCCATCTAAGGAGGAATGATATAAATTGAATAAATCTATGAATTGCAAAGAGTATGTTCAAAGTGCTGCCAATAAAATAAAAACCTTTTTCAATAATGTTAATTATAAACTAACAGAGCAATTTAATAAGAACATATATACAAGAATACTTTTTACTAATGTAATAGTTTTTAGTATAGCTCTTGCTTTATTAATTAATTTTTCGAATTTTATGGTTAAGCAGTCGGTATATGACCAGTTTAATCAAGACTTGTTGCGTAAATCTAAAAGGGTTAATTATGCCTTGTCTAAGCAAGCTGTTGAATTGGAATCTGAAAGTGGAATCCAATCTGAAACGGACCAAGCATTATTAAGGTTTTTATCAGACAGCTTTGATGCACGAATTACTATATTTGATAAAGAAGGAACAATACTAAGTACATCAGCAGAGCAGGAAGTTGTGCCCGGAAGCAAAGTGGATGCTAAATTTATAGAAGTACTTACAAGTGGCGAAACCGAGGTCGTGCATAAAACTGATAGTGAAACAGGCCAGCTGACTTTTACATCAGTTGTGCCTATGGGTAATACTGAAGATAATGAACAAACAATTGAAAGTGGAATACTGTTAGAGTCACGTCCGACTAATCTGGATCTTACATTAAATAAAATGCGATTAATTCTTCTTCTTGGAGGAATAATTATTTTAATGATTGTAATAGTAGTATCCGTGTATTTGGCAATGTGCATTTCAAGGCCTATTTCACGTTTATCAACCAGTGTAGCAGAATATAATGGCGGAAACTATATATTTAGTAATGAAAATCATTCATTAGATGAAATAAATGTTCTTTCAGAGCAAATTAAAAAGTTGACTGTCAGTTTAGAGAGTATACAGTCAAAAACTGATAAAATAGAAGGAGAAAGAACAAGGTTATTTACAGAAATATCTCATGAATTACGTACTCCTCTTACAGCCGTTCAAGGATTTGCTGAAGCTATTCGTGATGGCATGATAGAAGATGAAACACTTCAAAATAAGTATTTAGATATGATTTGCACTCAAACTCTACATATTACAAGGCTGGTAGATGACATATTGGCATTAAGCCGTTTAGAAAGCGGGGATATTACTGTGGAAAAACTTCCGTTAGATTTAGCAGCACTATCTCATGGCGTAGTTATGTCAATGGAAGGATTAGCTAAATGCAACAAAAGCAAAATTGTATTTATGAATAAATCAGATAAATCAATAGTGCTTGGGGATGTTGACCGTATGGAACAAATTATTAGGAACTTGTTAAAAAATTCAATTAATGCAACCGATAACGGAACAATAAAGGTTGAAATAGAATCTAATAAAGATGAGGTTCAGCTAACCATTCAAGATAACGGTATAGGTATATCTCCTGATGAGCTTCCGCATATATGGGATAGATTTTATAGGGCTAAGAACCAGCGTAACCTGGATGTAGAAATGAAAGGAACAGGTTTAGGATTGGTAATTGTAAAAAAACTTGTTCAAATGCAAGATGGAAATATTAATGCTGAAAGTCAACTGGGAAAAGGTACGGTATTTCGTTTGAACTTTCCGATGTTTACACAACAGTAATAGGGCTCCTCTGTGCTATTACGATGATAATATGTTTGCTAAAAGAAGGTTGAAAACATTGAAACTAACGCTTATGGCATATTGCTTCGGGCGTTATTTTTTGTTGTAAATGAAACAAAGTTCCGGAAAATTCCAGCAATATATGATAATTATGGTGTGAGAACTTTTATTTAAGTAGAAAGTAGTAACATTTATATTGACGTTACATAAAATGTAATGTTATAATAAATGTAACGATATTGGGAGGTTGAATATGGAAAGAAAAAACTACATTGTACTTAAAACTGATAAAGAATTGAAGATTTTTATGTCACCTGTCAGACAAAAAATAATAAAAATAATGAGCAGAGAAGGCAGGTCGGTAACTTCTAAACATATCGCCGACAAATTGAACACTTCGCCATCTTCGGCACAGCATCATATTAAGCAGTTGGAGCAAATTGGAATAATCGAATTTGACCACAACGAAATTATAAATGGCATAACAGCCAGGTATCTTAGATTATCTGACAAGACTGTCAGCATAGGACAGGATTTAAATGATGGCTTATCACTGGAACGTGATGCTCTGGCAAGAAGCATTATAAATGAAACATATAACGGTTATAATGAGCTGATAACGTCAAAGAGAGAATTAATAAGTGAAGAGTACAGAAATGGAAATAGATTAGTAGATCAATTGACAGGCGTTGTTCATTTAACTACCCATGAGGCAAATGAATTGTTCAGCATTATAGACGATTTTATAAAAAAACATTCAAGAGCTTCAGACAACACTCACCCCTTTGAGTATGCTTTGATTGCATATAGATCAGATTTAAATGATAATGACAGGAATGGTTAATTATGAGATTAAACATATATTCTCTGATATTTTTCCTCAATTCATATATAAATGGCCTCATGGTTCCTATATTAAGTTTATTGCTTATGGATAAAGGCGCATCTCTGAGCAACTTATCATTAATAATAGGAATGTATGCAGTTACTGTAGTTGTCTTCGAACTTCCTACGGGAATAATGGCCGATATGGTTGGAAGAAAAAAGACATTTTGCATATCATTGGTTGTTTCCTTGATAAGTTCATTATTTTTCTTATTTGGAGATGGTATAGTTGCAATATGTATTGGAATTTTTATGCAGGGGCTTACCAGAGCAATATCATCGGGATCGTTTGAAGCACTATTTATTGATTCATACACTGATTTATTTGGAAAGGATGCACTGCATAAAGTGACTACAAGGATAAGCGTATTGGATGCGCTTGGACTATCGGCAGGAGCATTAACCGGTGGATTATTTCCTGAAATCTCAAAGAATTATTTTACATTATTAGGAACATACGATTTGAATATTATAATTAAAATATTATTAACGCTGACAGTTCTTTTACTTGCATTTATTTTTATTAAGGAAATAGCTAAAATAGAAACAGAAAAGAGGATATCATTAAAACAACATGTTAAAAGCAGTTCTGCATTTATATTAAAAAACAGGACTATTATTTGCATTTTTATTTCTGTTTTTTCAACGGGATTTTTACTCTATGCATTAGAAGTATATTGGCAGCCTCATTTCATATCACTAATGGATGATGAAGGCTATATTACGCTTCTCGGCGTTATGGCATTTTTGTATTTAGCTGCGGCTACGGCAGGACATATTGTGTCAGGTGCGCTGATTAAAAAGGTTAACACTAAAAAAATGTATTTAATCCTAAGAGTATTTCTGTCATTATCATTGATAATAATGGCTTTGCAATTGAACATTGCTTCTTTCATAGTGCTTTATACATTGGTGTATTTGATTTTCGGTATGGCGAGTATACCGGAGGGCGTGATATTAAACGAGGAGGTTCCTAATAAAATAAGAGCATCTGTGTTATCTGTTAATTCATTGATTCTTCAGATAGGAGGATTAACTGGTTCGATTGTGAACAGCATTATAATTAAACACACTTCAATACCCGCAGTATGGATAATTTCCTCAGGGGTAATTATAGTATCAATACTGCTGATATTTAAAGGCCTACTGTATAATCAGGCAAATAATAATGACAATCTTGTAGCAGTAAAAGAGGAATAATATTATATAAAAATAATTACTTGTGACCATTCTTTCAATTAATATTCAAGTAGATTATAAGAGATATTTATGCTATAATTTTAGCAGGCATAAAATTTGAGATGTTTGGTTGAAGAAAACTATTATATTAAACCGGCAAGATACAAAACTTATATAAAGGATGGATGTTGTATGCAGCAGATACTGGAAGGAATTTTAGAAGCAATTGAGGATGAGATACGAGCTCAGAAACATTACCAAATGCTTGCTGAAAAAGCAGATGATCCAAAAGTTAAAAAATTTTTTGAACAATTAAAATCAGATGAAGAAAATCATGAGAGGGCTCTGAGAACCCGCTACGAGGCGTTTGAAAAAATGCTGAATGCGGATAGAAGCAAACTCTAAAAGCATTTAGAACAAACATACTGTTCTTTTGGTTTATTATTTATCAAAAGAACAGTTATTTTATATTAGATTTGCTACAAGCTTTGTGATTTGCTCTACGGCATGAGAAATTTCACGGTCGTTTATTACCTCAATATCACAATATTCCTTGTATAAAGGAAACCTTTCATTATACAGCTGATATAATTTATTTTTTCCGTCTGCCAGAAGCGGTCTTATGCTTGTGTCAATATCTCCAATTATGTTATCCAGAGGCCTGTTCAAAAATATGATGATGCAGTTTTCTTTAAGCATTTTTATATTTTCCTTTCTTTTTACAATTCCGCCGCCTGTGGATATTACATGGGAATTTAATTTGCTCAATGCCTTAGTGTACTTTGTTTCAACATCTCTGAAATATTTTTCGCCTATTTGAAACATCTCCTTGATGGTTTTGTTTTCATTTGTCTCTATATATTTGTCCATATCTATATAGTCCATGTTCATTTTTTGGGATAGCATATAACCTACGGTGCTTTTGCCGCTCCCTGGCATTCCTATTATTACTATGTTTTTATTCATATAGGTCTCCTGTTAAAACATATCTAGTATATTATCTATGACTTTTGCTTCAATTTTCGATTCGTTCCATATTTCCTGTGATTTAACAGCTTGGGCGGCAAGCATGTATAGTCCGTTTATTGCTTTCAAGCCCTTTTCTTTTGCTTCTTGCAGAAACAGAGTGTTTGGCGGGTTATAAATTAAATCTACAGCCGTGTTGAATTTATTTAAAAGTTCTTTATCTAGCGGACTTTGTTCGGTTTTTGGAAACATTCCTATTGGAGTGCAGTTTATCACCATTGAGCAATTATATAATTTATTTAATTCATTGTACGTAATAATTTTATCATCCGGATATTTTTCTTTTGCTGAGTTTGTATTTCTGGATACCAGAATTAATTCCTTTATGCCACTGTCCTTTAGATACTGCGTTACTGCTTTTGATGCACCGCCGGTACCAAGAACAACAGCTGTTTCATTTTCAATTTTCACACCTGCATGATCCAGCATCATTCCAAACCCATAATAGTCCGTATTATATCCTGTGGATGCACCATTTTTATCTATGCTCACCACATTAACGGCTCCAATTTTCGAAGCTTCTGGGCTGAGAAAATCGAGATATTTAATTATGTCCAATTTATATGGTATAGTAACATTCACGCCTTTATAACCAAGTGCCTTTAATCCGTTAACAACAAATTTTAAATTTTCTTTTTTTACTTCAAATAGTCCGTAATGACCGCTTTTATGAGTCTCTTCCATTATTTTATTATGAATTTGAGGTGAGAAGGTATGTCCAAGCCTTTCGCCTATTAAGCCATATAAATTTTCCATTAACAGATCCCTCTTTACAATATTTTAATTTCATTTTTTTGAATATCCTTGCAGGTATTCATAATTTGTGTAAAAACTTTTTCCATATAGGTTTCGTACTTCTGGTTTTCTAAATGATTCTTACATTTTTCAATAACAATTTTTTCTCTTGCTCCATCTAGTACAGGCAAGTTGTGTGCTGCTTTATATTCTCCAACCTTCAATACTAAATTAAATCTCTTTTCTAAAAGTTTTACTAAATCAGCATCTATTGAATTAATTTCATTTCTTACTTTATTTAAATCTATTTTTGGTTCCATAATTCACCTTCCCTTTCCAATATTAAGTCGAGTATCACCAGCGCTGCAGCCCCCTCAATAACAGGCAGTGCCCTTGGTACTATGCATGGATCGTGACGTCCTGATATAGTCAGTTCAGTGTTTTGCATGGATGAAACGTTAACGGTCTTCTGAGAAACTGCTATAGACGGTGTAGGCTTAATAGCTGTTCTGAACACTATGGGCATACCGTTTGTAATGCCTCCTGTAATTCCGCCGTTATTATTACTATCGGTAATAATTTTGTTTCCCTTCATACAGTATGAATCATTTGCTTCTGAGCCTCTCATATTGGTTATATCAAACCCGGCTCCAAATTCTATACCTTTGACGGAAGGTATGGAAAATATTATATGTGACAGCTTGCTTTCTACTGAATCAAAGAAGGGCTGACCAAGGCCTGCATCAGTATTAATTATAAATGTTTCTGACACGCCCCCAACAGAATCTCCTTCATCTTTTGCCTTAAGTATCTCTGCTTGCATCAATGCTGATTTTTCATCGGAAATAACTGGAAAACTCATGTTGCGCAAATCGTTAAGAGTATTTATTTCTATTTTAGAAATATCATCATCCTTAATCTTGAATATGCTTTTTATACGGCTGCCGATAAAAATATTTTTATATTCTTCAAGTATTTGCATTGCAGCTGCACCGGCAAATGCCAAAGGTGCAGTTATTCTACCGGAGAAATGGCCGCCGCCTCGATAATCATTGCATCCGGCATATCTTACAAATCCGGGATAATCACTGTGGCCGGGTCTCATGGTATCCTTTAAAATGTCATAATCTTTTGATTTCTTGTCTTCATTGTATATAATTGCGCATAATGGAGAGCCTGTTGTTTTCTCTTCGAAATAGCCGCTTACAATATGGTATAAATCTTTTTCGTTTCTTGGAGTGGAAAAGCTGCTTCTTCCGGGAGCCCTGCGCAGCATCTGTTTTTTAATATAGTCGTGATTCAACCTTATTCCAGGCGGAAGTCCGTCTATAACTACACCTATGGCTTCGCCGTGAGATTCGCCGAAAATACTTATTTTTAATTTATTGCCGAACATCGAACTCATCTAACATACCTCCCAAAGCTTTATATTCATCCCAGAATGAAGGGTATGATTTATTTACAGCTGTGTGGTTTTCCAATATAACTTCTTTTTCGCATTTTGTTGCCGCTATTGCAAGGGCCATTGCAATTCTGTGATCATTCCAACTGCTTACTGCGGCACCTCCTGCTAAACTGTTTAATCCTTTTATTAATAGTCCATCTGGCAATTCCTTTATACTTGCTCCAAGTTTGTTCATTTCGGTAGAGATTGACTTTAAACGGTCGGATTCCTTTATTCTTAGGCGTTCCGCATTAATTATTTTCGTTGTTATTCCGTTTTTTAGCGATGCAAGCACTGCTAAAATCGGAACTAAATCAGGTATTTGAGATGCATCTATTATTATTTCTTCATTGCTGCTTTTATCTATGTGTTTGTATTTTTCTATTATATTTAGTATTTCCTTGTCTCCCTGTTTTGTGCTGTTGTCAAATCCGGTACAGATCAAATCATTTCCGATTTCATGAGCTACAAGGAAAAAAGCAGCTTGAGACAGGTCGCCTTCAACTGTATATTTTGCAGGCTCATACACGGAATTACCATGAATTTTAAACTCATTATAGCCGTTGTTTTCAATATTAATATTAAAATTGCTTAAGATATCAAGTGTTAAATCAACGTAGCCCTTTGATTCCAGTGGACCTTTAATTTTAACCGTTGAATCACCGCTCAGCAATGGAAGAGCAAGGAGAAGTCCTGATATAAACTGTGAACTGATATTGCCTGAAACCTCGTAGCTACCGCTCATCAATGAGCCATGTACGGACAGGGGAAGTAAACCGCCATTTGTTTTATATTTGATTTTTTGTTCATCAAATATTTTATAATAAATATCTAAAGGCCTCTCAACAAGTTTGCCGGAGCCTGTAAAAGTGCATTTCTCTGACAATATTGAGCCAAGGGGAATAAGAAATCTTAAAGTTGAGCCTGATTCTCCGCAGTCAATATGAGCCGTTTGTATTTTATCGGTTTCTCTTTTTATACGCAAGCTGTATGTGCCGTTGCTGTCCTCAAATAAATTTATTTTTGCACCGAGACTTCTCATGCCTCCTATGGTAGCCTTTATGTCCTCTGATAAAACGACATTGTCTATTAAACTTTCGCCGCTGCTGCATAAAGAAGCGCATATTATTGCTCTGTGACTTAAGCTTTTTGATGGAGGTGCTTTTATTTCTCCTTTAAGTTGGGAAGGTTTTATCGTTATGCTGTTCATTTGTATTCTCCTGCTCAGATTTACTTTAGGAAGTTGTTTATATTTTTAACAGGCATTTGCGCTATATAAGCTTCGCCTATTTTTTTCAATAAAATTAAGTTTATATTCTCTGAAATATTTTTTTTATCTAAAAGAATTGTTTCCTCTATATAATTCATGTCAATGTTGGGGAAGTTGTAATCTATGCTAAAATTATTCAACAGTTTTTTTACTTTATCAGATGTTCCCGGTTCGGTATATCCGAGATCCTCGCTTTTCTGTGTTATAAAATACATGCCTGTTGCTACCGCTTCTCCATGAGTGTATGTCTCGTAATTATAGTATTTTTCAACAGCATGCCCTAATGTGTGACCGAAATTTAATATCATTCGTATCCCGGTATCTCGTTCATCTTGTTCAACTATTTTTCTTTTAATATTGCAGCATGTAAAAATGATAGTTTCAATATTATTTAGTAATTCTTCTTTAGATTTTATGCTCATCAATAATTCATAAAGTGCTGAATCTTTAATGCACGCATACTTTGTTACTTCTCCCAGGCCGTCCTTAATAAATTTATCAGGGAGAGAATTAAGCACCTCTGGGTCTATAAGCACTTTCTTGGGATGGTAGAAGCTTCCGACTAAATTCTTGCCTTGCTCCAGATTTACAGCTACCTTTCCGCCTATGCTTGAATCGATTTGTGCTAAAAGGGAAGTCGGAATTTGTACATAGTCTACACCTCTCAAATAGGTTGACGCAGCAAATCCGCCTAAGTCGCCAACAACTCCTCCTCCCAAAGCAATTATCATGTCGCCTCTGGTTATTTTTGATTCCAGCAAGCGAGTATATACACCTTCTAGCACCATAATAGATTTGCTTTTTTCGCCTGGCTCCAGTATAATAAATTTCGCATTAAAACCGCAATGTTCTAATGAGTTCTTTACTGACTCGCCATATAATGAATATACATTTTCATCTGTAATAACAGCAATTCTATTTCCGCCGTATAATTTTTTTATTTCAAACCCAATATTATTAATAATTCCTTTTTCTATAAGTATATCATATTTTTTTGTCTGAAGGTTTACATTTAGTACTGTCATATATTCATCTCTTTTCTTCTTGCGCTGCTTTTGTCCATGAAAAATTCCAGGCTGTTTCTATCGTTGCATTTAATAACATTATAGATGTCAGTTATATCTGAAATAAAATTACTGATTTCATTTAATATATTATCCTTATTTTCCAGTATCAGTTCACTCCATAGCTGAGAATTAATGTCTGCCACTCTTGTAGCATCCTTAAAACTTCCACCCACACATTGAAAATTGTCGTCAAGGCTTGCATTGTTCATTAATGTGCAGGCTATAATATGAGGGAGCTGACTGGTGAATGCTATTTTTTCATCGTGGGTTTGAGGGGACATTTCAATAATTGTATTAAAGCCTATGCTTTTTATTATTTGCTTTAACATTGTTAAAGAGCTGTCCGAAGTGTTTTTGCTTGGGGTTAGAATGTATTGTGCATTTTTAAATATATCAGCATCAGAATAGTTGTAACCTGCTGACTCCTTGCCTGACATAGGATGACCTCCTATAAATACAAGGTCACTCCTCATTATACTTAATATGTCTGAAACAATTTTATTTTTCATCCCCATTGTATCTGTAATAAGCGCATTTTTCTTAATATATCTCATGTTGTTTTTCAAAAAATCCATGGTAGCATTAGGGTATGTGCATAATATTATCAGATCGGAATGCTGTAGAGGATACTGAGGTTCTATATATCCATTGTCTATTACGCCTGATGATTCAGCCTCATTCAATGCATCTGCATTTATATCAATTGCCCATAAATTGTTTGTTTTTATGTTTTTTCTTATAGCTTTGGCATAAGAACCTCCGATTAAGCCTATCCCAACTATGGTTATATTTAAATCAGACATGGATTTCAATTTCAACACCTCTCTAACCTTTATATAGCTTTGTTTTCAATTTCAGCAATGAGTTTTAACTTTTTCATAATATCATCAAATCTGTTTGGTTTAACAGACTGACTTCCGTCGCACAGTGCATTTTCAGGGTCGTTATGAACCTCAATTATCAGTCCGTCGGCTCCGACAGCAACAGCTGCCTTTGACAGTGCCTCCACCATCCACCATAAACCAGTTGCATGGCTTGGATCTACAATTACAGGCAAATGGCTAAGTTTTTTAATTGCAAGTATTGCGCTTAGGTCCAATGTGTTTCTTGTGTATTTTTCGAATGTTCGTATGCCTCTTTCACACAATATTACATTTTCGTTACCACCGGCTAAAATGTATTCGGCAGACATAAGAAGTTCTTCTATGGTTGAAGACAATCCTCTTTTTAGCAGAATAGGTTTATTAATTTTTCCAAGTTCTTTCAATAACTCGAAGTTTTGCATATTTCTGGCACCAACCTGAATGATGTCAACATCCTCCACAAAATCATCAAGAAATTCTGTTGACATAATTTCTGAAACAATTGGAAGACCGGTTTCTTTTTTTGCGTATTTCAAAAGTTCAAGCCCATGTTTTTTCAGTCCTTGGAAGCTGTATGGAGAAGTCCTGGGCTTAAAAGCGCCTCCTCTTAAGAATCCTGCTCCGGATGCCTTTACGGATTTTGCTATGGATAAAATTTGTTCTTCGCTTTCAACAGAGCATGGTCCGGCTATTATTGCCAATTTATTACCGCCTATGGTTTCATTACCTACTTTTATTTCTGTGTTGTCCGGGTGAAATAATCGGTTAGCTTTTTTATATGGTTCCTGTATGCGAATTACGTTATCGATAATTCTGTTTTTTTGAAATACACTTTGATCAATATTGTGGGTGTCTCCTACAATACCTATAATTCTGTAATTTATTCCTATGGACTCGTGTGGTTGGCAGCCCATGCTGCAGATTTTCTCCTTTATTGAAGAAATTTCCTTTTCAGTTGCAAGTTTGTTAATAACTAATATCATTTTTCTGTCCTCCGATTTGTATTTTGTCCTAAATAAATAAAAAGAGCCCTATAAAGGACTCTCCAATAATTTCTTATAAGATGAGAAAAATTTAAATTACCTGAGATAAAACAGGCAAAGCATTTTTTATCAAAATGCAGGCATTAATCCTTTATAAATATATTTATGCAGTTTTTTTATATAACAATAGAAGTAATAATAGTAGTAATAATTACTCTGATAACGGCTATATAAGTTAGTTGCATAAAAGTTATTTATAAATTCCATTATAAATTTCTCCTTCAAATATCGTTTAAGCTATTCTAACACATAATTTGAACTTGTCAATAAAAAATTTATAATTATTAATAATTTTACGCAGTCAATATATTGCCGTATGTTTAGTATTTAAAGCTACCCAGGATTTTTAAAAATGGAAGCTCTTGTTCAAGCTGATAAAGAATAGTTCTTACTTTTTTGTCTAATATGTTTCCCTCAAAATCCAAATAGAATAAGTACTTCCAAGGACTGTCTAAATCAGGCCTAGAGTAAATATATGATAAATTTATGTTGTAGTAGGAAAAAAGCGCCAGAGCTTTATCAAGCATTCCTATTTCATGAGGTACCGTAAATACTATGCTGATTCTATTGTGGCTTTCGTCAGCTATAAGGTATTTTGATATTGCTCCGAATCTGGTGTAATTTTGTTTTGAATTAATATTATTTTCAAGGATTTTCAGACCATAGTTTTCAACTGCTTCAGGCGAACAAATACATGCGGCATTTTTGTTGTTCATTAAGTATATTTTTTGTGCTGCAACTGCTGTGTTTGTTTCATTTATTGCCTTCAATCTGCGTGAATTTATATAATCCTTGCATTGCATGATTGCCTGAGGATGTGAATACACAACCTCTATATCATTAATGCAGGAGTCCATGGTTCCTGCAAGGCAGTGATCCACCTTTCTGATATAATTATAATTTATATATAAATCATATTTCAAGAGCAGATCATAAACGTCAGTAACATAACCTGCGGTTGAATTTTCCACAGGTACTATCCCGGCTTCGGCATTTCCACCGTGAACATCCATAAATACATCCTCAAATGTTGATTTGTTAATGTAATTTTTATTTTTAAACAGACTCTTTGCCGCTCCTTCTGAATATGAAAAAGGCAGGCCTTGGTAGCAAACATTATTAATTTCAATTTGATCAGTAATATAATTAACAGAGCATTTATTATTTTGTCTGCTTTTTTTATATCTGTAATTGCTGTCCAAAGACAATAAGTTGTCAAGAAAATAATTATATTCATTAGAGTATTTACTGATTTCATTATTTTTGACAGAAGTTATTTTGCCTGAGACGCTGCTTTCTGCTGAAACAATCTGATCTAATAAAGACATTCGCTTTTCAAATATATCTTTCATTAAATCATCATATTTATTCATTTCAGCAACTAAATTACTATATTGTGTCATATTTACCTCCATTCTTTATAAAATAAAAAAACCTTCCGCCTCCATATTGTTAACAATATAGGGACGAAAGGTTAAAATTCAACTGTTCCGTGGTACCACCCAAATTCGGCATATGCCGCTCTTTTTTCGAATACGGGATTATAATCCGATATTCTATCCTTGTAACGCAGGAAGTACGCTCAAGCTTACTTTATTCAGCCGAGTGCTCAAGAAGGAACTTCAAAATGATTATTCTAATATTCGCTTACAGTCAATGGCGAATACTCCCTGGTAGCTTCTTCAGATTTACTTTCTTCTGTCATAGCAGTTTTATTATTGAGTTTTTAGTATGATATTACTAAAATTATGTTTTGTCAATAGTTTTTTTAAAAATACTTTGCATGTAGAATTTATTATGGCGATATGGCAGAGTACTACTCGAATTCAATAAAACGTTTGAAATTTTTTTAACAATATGTGATATATTGGTTGCAAAAAAAAATTATATCTAATATAATTAAATAAATAGCTGTATCTGACACCGAATACGGGATATGAGGTGAAAGGCCGGGCAAGCACATGATTAATTGTGGAATTCTGCGCCTTTTGGCGCTTTTTTTTATTATACTACGGAGGTTTAACATGGAAACAAGAGTTGCTATAATAGGAGTGATTGTAGAAGATATCGATTCGGTTGAGAAATTAAACGAAATTCTCCATGATTACAGCATGTATATTATAGGAAGAATGGGGATTCCATACAAGGAAAAGGATATTAGTATTATTAGTATTGCAGTGGACGCGCCTAACGATGTAATCAGTGCCCTTTCAGGCAAGCTGGGCAAATTGCCGGGAGTGAGCAGTAAAGCAGTTTATTCTAAGCTTCCTGCAAAAACAAGCGAGGGATAGAATGAAGTATCTTATTGATAAACTGTACAAGGCTCATAATCTTACCATTGAAGAATTTAAGTCGCTGATTGAAGAAAGAACTCCTGAAATTGCAGAATATCTATTTGAACGAGCAAGACAGGTGAAAATAGCAAATTATGGTTGCGACGTGTATATCAGAGGACTGATTGAATTTTCTAATTACTGCAGGAATGACTGCTATTACTGCGGGATTAGAAAAAGCAATACTGGAGCAGAACGCTACAGGTTGACCGAGGAGGATATTCTTAACTGCTGCAATACAGGACATAACCTTGGATTCAGAACATTTGTACTGCAGAGTGGCGAAGATTTATACTTTACGGATGAAAAGATGGTGCATATTATTAAGTCTATAAAAAATCGTTATCCAGACTGCGCTGTGACACTGTCAATAGGGGAGAGAAGCTATGAAAGCTATAAGGCATTTTATGATGCCGGAGCCGACAGGTACCTTTTGCGCCATGAAACAGCTAATGAAGAACATTACAAGAAGCTTCATCCAGAAAACCTTTCTTTGTTAAACAGAAAAGCCTGCCTTTTTGATTTGAAAAAAATCGGATACCAGGTTGGGTGCGGATTTATGGTAGGGTCCCCTTATCAGACTGTCGAAACTCTTGTAGAAGACTTAATGTTTATAAAAGAACTGCAGCCGCACATGGTGGGAATAGGGCCGTTTATTCCGCATAGCGACACACCATTTGCCCATAAAGAGAGCGGAACATTAGAATTGACATTGTTTATGCTGGGGCTTGTAAGGCTGATGATTCCTGAAGTATTAATGCCCGCAACAACGGCTTTAGGTACAATTGATCCCCTAGGGCGCGAAAAAGGAATTCAGGCCGGCGGTAATGTAGTAATGCCGAACCTGTCTCCTGTTGCCGTAAGAAATAAATATATGCTATATGATAATAAAATCTGCACAGGTGATGAAGCCGCTGAATGCAGGTTTTGCATGCAGAAACGAATGGAAGGTATAGGTTGCCGTGTAGTGGTTTCCCGTGGCGACCATCGTTCCTGCAATAAATAAAACTGAAGGGAAAGAGATTCTGACCCGATTAAGAGAGGAGAAAATATGTATAATCCAAAATCACCAAAAGCAGAGGAGTTCATCTGTCACGACGAAGTATTGAAGACACTTGAGTATGCAGAAAAAAACAAAAGTAACACAGAACTTATTGATAGTATTATTGAAAAAGCCCGTCTTAGAAAAGGTCTTACCCACAGAGAGGCGGCAGTTCTTTTGGACTGCCAGATAGAAGAAAAGAATCAGGAAATATATGCACTTGCAGAGCAGATAAAAAAAGACTTTTACGGAAACCGCATAGTTATGTTTGCTCCGCTGTATCTGTCAAATTATTGCATTAACGGATGTGTATACTGTCCGTATCACTTAAAAAACAAACACATTACCAGAAAAAAAATGACACAGGAAGAGATTAAAAGTGAGGTTATAGCTTTGCAGGATATGGGACATAAGAGGCTTGCATTGGAAGCTGGAGAAGATCCTATTAATAATCCTATTGAGTATATTTTGGAGTCAATTGACACCATATACAGCGTTAAGCACAAAAATGGTTCAATACGACGTGTAAATGTAAATATTGCAGCAACAACAGTTGAAGATTACAGAAAGCTTAAAGAGGCCGGAATCGGTACTTATATTTTGTTCCAGGAAACTTACCACAAGGATAGCTATGAAAAGCTTCATCCTACTGGGCCAAAGCACAATTACGCATACCACACAGAAGCTATGGACAGGGCAATGGAAGCCGGGATAGATGATGTTGGTCTTGGAGTATTGTTCGGACTTGAACTATACAGATACGAGTTTGCTGCTCTGGTAATGCATGCAGAGCATCTTGAGGCAGCATTCGGCGTTGGCCCGCACACTATCAGCGTACCGAGGATCAGACCTGCTGATGATATTGACCCGTCAGCATTTGATAACGGAATAAGTGAAGATACGTTCGCAAAGCTGGTAGCCTGTATTCGAATAAGTGTTCCGTATACAGGAATGATAGTGTCTACGCGGGAAAGTAAGGAATGTCGTGAGAGAGTTCTGCATCTTGGTATATCTCAGCTGAGCGGAGGCTCTAAAACAACAGTTGGAGGCTATGCCGAGGCTGAACCTGAGGAAGAGGATTCGGCACAATTTGAGCTTAGCGATAACAGAACACTTGACGAAGTAGTTAAATGGCTTATAGATTTTGGATATATTCCAAGTTTTTGTACAGCCTGCTACAGAGAGGGAAGGACAGGAGACCGTTTTATGCAACTTTTAAAAAGCGGACAGATACATAATTGCTGTCATCCAAATGCACTTATGACGTTAAAGGAATATTTGGAGGACTATGCTTCTCCTGAAACAAAGGCTGCAGGGGATAAGTTGATTCTGAATGAAATTTCTAACATCCCTAAAGAGAAGGTTAGAGAAGTAGTTCTTGAAAATCTTGAAAAAATCAGTCGCGGAAATCGAGACTTTAGATTTTAGGAGGCATGTATGGGGCTAAATGAAACACCTTCCGCAAACAGGATTCACATAAGTTTTTTTGGAAAAAGAAATGCAGGAAAATCAAGCGTTTTGAATGCCGTAACAAATCAGGATATGGCAGTGGTATCTGATGTAAAAGGTACTACAACAGATCCCGTTTACAAATCGATGGAGCTTTTGCCGCTGGGTCCTGTCGTAATGATAGATACACCGGGAATTGATGATGAGGGAGAGCTTGGTGAGCTTCGCATCAAAAAAGCACAGCAGGTATTGAATAAAACAGATGTTGCAGTTCTTGTAATTGATGCGGTTGAAGGAAAGTCGGAAGAGGAAGAGAAACTCATTTTACTCTTTAAAAAGAAGAACATTCCATACATTCTTGCATTTAACAAGGTCGATTTGAAAAAAGAAAGAGAATCTTCAGATGCAAACAGTATTTGTATCAGTGCAAAAACAAGGGAAAATATCGAAGAGCTCAAAGAAAAGATAGGTAATTTAGTGCGTGCAGAAAATTTTAAGCTTAAGATTGTCGGAGATATACTGAGCCCATTAGAATTTGCTGTGTTGGTCGTGCCAATTGATACAGCTGCACCGAAAGGAAGACTTATTCTTCCACAGCAGCAAACAATCAGAGATGTTTTGGAAGCTGGAGCAGTTTCTGTTGTTGTAAAAGAATCTGAATTTAAGAAAACTCTTGAAAACCTTGGTAGAAAGCCGAAAATAGTTATTACAGACAGCCAGGTGTTTGAAAGGGTGAACGCCGAAACTCCGGAGGATATTTATCTCACATCTTTTTCTATTTTGATGGCCAGATACAAAGGTGTGCTGAAAACAGCTGTAAACGGAGCCAGAGCTGTTGATTTGCTGCAAGACGGCGATATAGTTCTGATTTCAGAGGGGTGTACACACCATAGGCAGTGTGAGGACATTGGTACAGTAAAATTACCACGGTGGATTAAAAACCGAACCAAGAAAAACATTGATTTTAAATTTACTTCCGGAACGGAATTTCCGGACGATTTGAGTAGCTTTAAGCTGGTTGTTCACTGCGGAGGTTGTATGATTAACGATAGGGAGATGAAGTACCGCCAAAAATGCTCAGAGGACATGAAGGTTCCGTTTACAAACTATGGAATTTTGATTGCATACATGCAGGGAATATTAGAGCGAAGTATAGCTATGTTTCCTGATATTGATAGTTATATGTGATATTGCTAATTGATAAAAAGACTATAGTACCCTTTAAAGTGGAAACATAGTCTTTTTGTCTGTTTATAATATGCATATCCATGCATTAATATTTTAGCAGAATATGTGATGAATAATTAATTCAATATTATAATTTGAAAATTTAAGTATGCTGCAAATATACACCATAGGAGGTAAGGTATTTGCAAGTATGCTGCAATAGGCTTTACTCTATAAAACTGTACAATCATTATTATAATGCATGCTATAAGAACTAGTAGCAAAATAAAAGAAGCTAAGTAATTTTGAAGATTGAAAAAAATTATGGACCACATAAAATTTAAAAACAGTTGTACAAAATACCACTGTAGTGCGGATTTTTTGTAATGGCTATGTGAAGCAAAGACTATGTATGATGATATGCCCATCAGTATATATAAAATTGTCCAAACGATGGGGAAAATAAAAAAAGGCGGCATTAATGCAGGCATATTGATTTGGCTAAAAGAGGATAAGCCGTTTTGTGTAAGCATTGCAGAAATTTGACCAACTGCAAGAGGAATTAAAATGCTCACAAGCAAAGTTGTAATCTTTTTGTTCATATATGTATAACTCCTTTCATTTTGTAGTAATATATTAAATACACTTTAAATTTATGCATAAATAATTATTGATTTTATGGATTTCTTAATATTATAGTTGTACCTTGAATCATTGACGCCTATTTTATTATTTGTTATAATAATATCAATTAATGTTGCTGGAAGGAGAATATACATGGGAAGCAAGGTGAGGGTATGGACGAAGCAAAATGCTAATATTTTAGATGATCTAGACAAAAATGGACGCTATATTGTGAAAAGGGAATACATACAGCAGAAGATGGAGGACCACGCACAGCTATACTTTGATGTTTATAATTGGTATCGCAAGGCAGCTGAAGAAATTGCGCCTGTGCCTGATGATGCGGAATATCCTATTTGGGTATCTTTAAAGGAAAGCGAAAAAATACCGAACAGTGAAGGAAATGTATTGTTGGAAATTGAAGTGGATGAAGAAGATCTTATCACAGTAGATATTGAAAAATGGGGACGAATTGTAAATTATGGCTATATACCAAAAGACAGGGCTGATGAGAGAGAGCACGACAAGATGCTTAGCAACTACGGCACAAACGATTGTTCAGCATATATGTCTCCGTTTTTTCCGATAATTAAGAAAAAAATTATAAAAAGCTGGGATAGGATTTTTGATGAAAGTATTACATTAAGCCCTGTTCGGGTGGGAACATTATGGGAGTTGAAAAAAGAATGGATAATAAAGATAGAAAAGTAACTCTTTATAGTATACAAACCGAAAACGTTTTAAAACAATTGAAAAAAAATGGATATCATACTTCAAAAATGAAATTTATTAAAGAAAAGTACGGTGAAGTTGCCACGACATTTGTTGATGCTTATAAATGGTATGTATCAAATGCTGAGAAAATTGTTCCAAGACCTGTTGAAGCAGAGTCGGCTGTTTGGGGATATGGCGATCCGAAATATATTGAGAAGCATAGTGGGTGTCAAGTTTTACAGCTTCATGTCCCTGTGGAAAAGGCAGTGTTTTTTAGAATGATTGACTGGAACAAGCGCTTAAATTTACGATACATAGGGAAAAATCAACAAGAAGAGGATTCATATAATCAAAAGATTGTTCAGCATGGGGTGGACTATGAAGGAAATGTATTCCTTACACCGTTTTATCCTCAGCTGAAAGGCGAACTGATAAAAAGCTGGAATAACTTGTTTCGCTATGACAATCTTGTCAAGGAGAAGGGAGATTTGCTGTTTCCTGATATGCAAGCAGGATTTTGGTGCCTTGAATTGGAATGGATTCAAAAAATACTTTGAGAATTGACAATTATAGATGCATATATGCTTATATCAGCACATTTTTTAAATTGATGGTTATAAGCAAAGCGTAAATTTATACGGACTACATAGTCTTAATGTGGAGAAAGAGAATATGAACAAAAAAAATTTGCTGAGCAAAAATATTAATAAATACATGAGCTATTTCAGCTATTGTATTTTGACTGCATTTATTATTATTAGTCTGTCGGCTTGCACTGGTTCTTCAAAATCTGAAGTAGAAACTGTTCGCATAAATAAACAAATAGGCGATGAAATTGCTCTAGAAACATTTGATTTAAAAATAAGAGGAGCCGAAGAAGACAAGTTAATCAGCTCATATTACGGTTCAACGGCATATGCGTCAGAAGGATTTAAATTTGTATTAGTTGTATTAGAACTTAAGAATACAACAGATAAAGAGTTTGAATATATACCTGATTTGAAGCTTGAAGATAAAAGCGGTCGTGAATTTTATCCGTATCTTAACACTATTGGAAATATAAATAATCATATTGAAAAAAGAAATTTATCACCGGGTATAAGTGAAATAGGCTACCTTATTTATGAAGTAAATGAAGACTGTGAGGGCTATAGTATTATTGCGTCTAATGAAGAAAAAAATGAAATATATGAAGTTAACTTAAAATAACAATATGTAAACTAATTTGGTTTTTTAACAAATTTAATATAGGGGGTACAAAATGATTCGTTTTGGACATGTTAATATTATTGCAAAAGATTGCGAAAAAATAATTAAATTCTATAAAGATGTTTTTGGATGCAGAAGTATAGGAAAGAAACGAGATTTGCGTGGAGAATGGCTTGATAAGCTGACCGGAATCAGCAATGTACATATCACGGGGGAACATTTGGCTATGCCGGGATACGATAAGAATCCTCCGACTCTTGAAATATTTTCATACGATCAGATGGTTGGCAACCTTAGTCACAAAATAAATGAATGCGGAATAGCTCACCTTGCTTTTGAAGTGGACAACGTGGATGAAACACTTGAAAAACTACTTGCAAATGGCGGAGGAACTGTTGGAGAACTGGTGCATACGAATTATGAGGATGGAAGTAAGGCAACATTTGTATATGCTACAGATATTGAGGGTAATATTATTGAGATACAGAGCTGGAATTGATTTCAACAGTAACAAATCGTAGACGTTTCCACAAAGATAGCTCGCTTATACTGTAGCCATTAGATTTCTTGAGGGAGAAAACTTCACTATAATGTTAGTGCTAACTAATCACACGCTATTTATTTGTATATGTCAATGAAAAAATGTCGGAATATTTTTATTGAATGGATATAAATAAAAATTAACCTGTTTATTTTAAAGTATATATGTTACAATTAGTTAGATAGAACTAACTATTTATAAAAACATAACAATAATTAACGAGTAAAATTACTGGCGTTTTTTTTGAACGCCTAATTTATAATGAATAACAGTATTATATCAAGGCGAACATAAAGATAACTGAGAGGTGTGAACAATGAATTATGAATTTAGTCAACTTGTGGATTGTTATGCAAAATCATTTTTTCATGTAAAATCTGTTTACAGATACAGAGTTGCTCCAAGTAAAAGCGGCAGACAAAAAACAGCACCGTATCCCGGTATTATAATACCATTTGCCGGTAAAGCTCAATTTGATTTTAACGGCACTCCGTATATTGCAAACAATAAAAAAATAATTCACGGTGGAGCGGATATGGTATTAGATAAAAAGGTTTTGGGCAACTCTGCATTGGAATACATGTGCGTATTGTATGATGCAGATAAAAAAACAGGTAATGGAATCTGTCTTCAAGATTTGCATTTTGAACTTGAAGTTGGTCATAGTCCAAGGCTGAATGGATTACTCAACAGGCTTTGGAGAACTTCGCATATGCCTGGAACTCTCTCTGAATTTCAAAAAGAAACATTGTTCAGATGTGTGCTGGAAGAAATTTTTATCTGTAATGAAAAGATAGCTATTCATAATGACAAGGATTTATTTGATAGAATAATCGAGTACATCCACGAGCATTATTCCGATACTATAAATGTTTCGGAATTAGCAGATATGTACGAAGTAAATACAAACAGAATGTATTATATTTTTTCAAAATATGCATCAATGGGTCCTGGTGACTATTTAATTGCATATCGTTTGAATCGTGCAAAGGAACTATTACTGACAACAGAAGCGTCCGTGAATGACGTGGCTAAAGCGGTAGGGTACGAAGATCCTTTATATTTCAGTCGTATTTTCAAAAAGAAAACCGGTTTTTCTCCTACTGCAGCGAGAAAAAATTCAGGAATAATCCATAATTAGTTCAAGATAAACCAATTCCGTAACTAAATAGTATTATGTTAAAATTGCATAGGTTAGCAAAGACTAACCTATGCAATTTTAATTTATTTAGGGAGGAAAAATTGAAAAAAATATTAAGTATTATAGCAGTTACGGCAATGGCAGCAATTATGACATGCGGATGTGTCAAAACACAAGAAGAAGTTGATACTGGAATTGCTGATAATAGTAAAACAGAAGTTACAGAGTATTCATCATATCCTAGAACAATTACTGATGCTTCCGGCAGGGAAATAGTTTTAGAAACCAAACCAAAAAGAATAGTGCTTTTGCACACTTTTTATTTAGAGCATTTCTTTGCTTTGGGAGTAAATCCTGTTGCAGCATCTATGGGAAATATGTTGGGACAGAAGGGGTCTCTTGAAAGCTCAGAGTTGTTTAAGCCGTATATGGAAAATGTAGAAATTATTGATTTAGGAAGTTCAACAGATTTGAATTTAGAAGCAATACTTGAATCTGAACCGGATGTAATAATAACATTCTCCATACACAGAGGGGTGGAGGAAATTTATGATAGTTTGGCTCAGATTGCACCGGTTATCCTGCTTGATTACAATGAGACATGGCAGAATCAGTTAATGAGCTGTGCGGAGATTGTGGACAGAGAGGAAAAAGCAGAAGAAGTCATTTTAGAGATTGAAGAGAAAATAAAAGAAGCGAAGAATATTACCGGCAACCATGCAGAAAGAACATTTGCTCTATTCCGCACTGACGGAAAGGGATTTATAACACTAGGGGATGACTCTTATTATGAAACTTTTGGTATTACAAAAACAGAAAATCATCCGGAAACCTATGCTAATATTTCTCTTGAAGCTTTGTCTGAAATGGATCCATACTATATTGCTTTTCAGCATAACTATGAAGCTGCCAAATCTTTTGTTGAGGGCATGAAGGATTCCAGTGTGTGGAATGCTCTTGACGCTGTTAATAATGGCAGAGTATATTTTTTCGACGAAAATATGAATACATTTGGCCCTATTGCTATGAAACTGACAGCAGAGAAGATGGTAGAAATTTATTCGGAATAGACTGTAAAAAGCCGGGATATGTAAGTAGTATGTAAACCGGCTTTTTGTTTTAAAGGAGGCTTGTATTGAAAAAAGAATACAAAGCAAAAGAAAAAAATATAAAAATTAGAGAAAAACAAATATCAACATTTTTTGTGATTGTTGCAGGATGCATAACATTGGCGGTAATATCAATTTTTTCTGTTACTAAAGGTGTTTCCTCGATTCCTGTAAAGTCTGTTGTTGATGCCTTCATGAATTTTGATTCCGAAAACAAATATCATCTGATTCTTCGCGATTTGAGAGTTCCAAGGCTTGCAGCAAGCATGTTAGTGGGATCGGCCTTGTCTGTAGCAGGGGCCATAATGCAGGGAACAACACGCAATCCTATGGCTGATTCCGGGTTAATGGGCATTAATGCCGGAGCAGGATTTTCGTTATCGCTGTCTTTTGCCTTTATGCCTCAGATTACTTATTTGCAAACTATTATATTTTGTTTTGCCGGAGCGGCACTCACTTCTTTTTTGGTTAACAAAATATCATCTTCACGAAGTGCAAGAGATGCATATATGAATAAAATTTTGGCAGGGGCTGCTGTAGGAGCCCTGTTTACAAGCCTTAGTCAGGGAATTGCAATTATGTTTGAAGTTTCTCAAGATATAATGTTTTGGACTGTAGGTGGTGTTTCTGCTGCAGGCTGGAATCAGGTTATAATCATGGCTCCTGTTATAATTGCATCATTGATTGCAGCCTGTATAAATGCAGAAAAAGTAACATGTCTCAGCCTGGGAGAAGACGTAGCTGTAGGACTGGGGCTCAACATAAAATTATATCAGATTGCGTTTTCTGCATTAGTCGTACTTCTTGCCGGCATATCTGTTTCGGTAGTGGGAGCTGTGGGATTTGTTGGTCTGGTTATCCCTCATATTGCAAGATTTATCGTTGGTGTCGATTACAGAAATATTATCCCTGTATCGGCTGTGCTTGGAGCAAACTTAATGGTATTGGCCGATTTGGCCGCCAGAACTATAAACCCCCCTGCTGAAGCTCCGGTGGGTGCGTTAATATCAATGATAGGGGTGCCGTTTTTTTTGTATCTTGAAAGAAAAAGAAGGAGAGCAGCATGATGACATCTCGAGAAAGAAACAAAAAACACAAGCAGAAAATACTGTTGAGGAACAGCATTTTTATAGCAGGATGCTCAGTGGTGCTTATTACAATTTTTTTAGTAAGCATGAAAGTAGGATTTTCGAAATTTACATTTGCAGATACAATAAATACTATTTTGGGGTCGGGAACAGATAAACAAAATCTGATTTTATTTAAGTTCAGAATGCCGGGTATAGTTATATCTGCATTAATCGGTGCGGGGCTTTCATTGTCCGGCTGTATTATCCAAGGAATAACGAGAAATCCGCTTGCAGAACCTGGGATTTTGGGGCTCAATGCAGGTTCTGGACTTGTAGTTGTCCTATACATTATTTGCTTTGGTTCAAATAATTTCGCATCAATTATGACATTACCTTTTTTATCAATGGCCGGCGCCGGAGCGGCTGCACTTGCAGTTTATTTGCTTGCCTATCAAAAGCAGGAGGGATCGGAACCTTCGCGTCTTGTGCTGACTGGCATTGCTGTTCAGGCAGGAATATCTGCGCTTACTACGATTCTTGTTGTAAAGCTGGATGACAGCCAGTTTGATTTTTTTGCTTCATGGCAGGCAGGACAAATAGTAGGAGCAAATTGGAATTTTGTGCTGTCTCTGCTGCCCTGGCTCGTCATACTGATTCCGTATGCAATATTCAAAGGTAAAGTGCTTGATATTTTGAACCTTGGAGATGAAATGGCAACCGGACTGGGTGTTTCGATTAACAAGGAGCGGAAAAAACTTTTGATTATATCAGTAATGCTTGCGGCGTCATGTGTTGCGGTGGGAGGAAACATAACCTTTGTAGGGCTGGTTGCACCTCATTTGGCACGGAAGATACTAGGGCCGAAACATTCGTTTCTGCTGCCGTCGTGTGCGTTAATCGGTTCAATACTTGTTTTATCTGCTGATACATTAGGGAGAGTTCTGCTTCAACCCTCAGGAATACCCACCGGAATTATGACGGCAATAATCGGAGCGCCATATTTTCTGTTTTTAATATACAAAATCAAGCAGAAGGAAGGAATTACTAAATGAATAGTATAGAAACAATAAATCTGTCAATCGGTTACAGAGATCTTAATGTGGTAGACAGCCTTAATATAAAAATACCAAAAGGAAAAATAACTGTGATAATAGGCCCAAACGGGTGCGGAAAATCTACATTATTAAAAGCAATAGGAAGAATCTTAAGGCCAAGGAGCGGACGGGTATTTTTGGACGGGAAAGATATAAATACAATGGATACGGCTAAAATAGCAAAAAAGATGTCTATTCTTCCTCAGTCGCCGCTGGCGCCAATTGGGCTTACGGTGGGAGAATTGGTATCATACGGCAGATTCCCGCACAAAAATAAAATTGGAAAAATGGCCGAAGAAGACAAAGATGCAATTGAATGGGCATTGGCAGAAACAAAACTTTTAGATTTAGAAACAAGCCCTGTAGATACATTATCCGGAGGACAGCGGCAGAGAGCGTGGATTGCAATGGCAATTGCACAACAGACAGATACAATTCTTTTGGATGAGCCTACAACATATTTGGATATGTCATACCAACTTGAGGTTCTTGAGCTTTTAAAAAAGCTTAACGAAGAGAGAGGTTATACTATTGTGATGGTACTTCATGACTTAAATCTTGCTGCAAGGCATGCCGATTTCATGGTTGCGGTAAGAAACGGAAGAATAATATCCAGCGGAACACCGTGGGATTTGATGAGACCGGAAATACTCAGGGAGACGTTTTGCATAGAAGCTGGTATTGTTACCGATCCAAATACCGATCGCCCAACATGTCTCTCTTATAATTTAATAAAATAGGAAGGAATTAATATGAAAAAAATAGCTGTATACGGAAAAGGCGGAATAGGTAAATCAACGACTGTATCAAATACTTCGGCTGCATTATCGTTATTGGGATACACGGTTATGCAGATTGGCTGCGACCCTAAAGCTGATTCGACAAGGAATCTGTCTGAGGGGAAAAATATACCTACGGTGCTGGATATGTTAAGGAATAAAGAGAATGTTTCTTTGGAGGATTTGGTATATAAAAGCAGCACTGGAGTGTACTGTGTGGAATCCGGCGGACCGGTTCCGGGAGTAGGGTGCGCAGGACGTGGAATTATAACCGCATTTGAAAAATTAGAAGAGCTCAATGCATATGAAATTTATAATCCTGATATTGTTATTTATGATGTGCTGGGTGATGTTGTGTGCGGAGGGTTTGCCATGCCTATCCGGGGAGGATACGCAGACGATGTGTATATTGTTACATCCGGTGAAATGATGTCTCTTTATGCAGCCGCTAATATAGCCCGCGCTGTGAAAAGTTTTGGAAAAAGAGGATACGCTTCACTTAAGGGACTGGTACTGAATGCAAAAAATATAGAGGGTGAGTCAGAGCTTGTGCAAAATGCTGCCGAGGAAATAGGAACAAAGGTAATTCATAAAATACCAAGAGACTCTATAATACAAAAAGCAGAAGGGCTTGGAAAAACATGTGTGGAGGCTTTTCCAGATTCAGAAATGTCCAAGCGTTATTTAAGTTTGGCAAATACAATTTTGGAGAACAAGTATGAAGAGCATTTTAGTTAATACAAAACGACTATCAGAAATCAGAACGGGGAAGGGAATTCCTTTTCTGACACCGGAAGTATCTCCGGGAACTCATTGTCCCATGAGAATGGCATCTGTAATCAGTGAAGAAATCAAAGGACTGTCTTCGCTGCTGGTAGGTATGCCGGAGTGCACAACCTATTCAAGGCTTTTCAGTCTTTTTCCTGAGGGTAAGGAAGGTGAACTTCACTGGCTTTATGTGCTGGATTCCAGAGAAGTTATCTTTGGTTGCCGCGACGGAGTTATGGAGGCAATCAAAAAAATGGACCATGAAGGAGCAAAGGCTATTTTAGTTATAGCTACGTGTATTCCCGAGCTTGTAGGAGAAGATTTTGAAAGTATAATCCATGAGGTACGGCCTGAAATCAATGCAAGCATCACATCAATAATGCTTGGACAGTTTAAAAACATAAGCTATCCTTCGGGAGCGTGGAAGACAATGGAGGCAATGGCAGGTCTGATGTTACGGGAGTCTATAAATAAAAGTCAAGCTAACATACTTGGAAGACCGCCGGAAGAAGAGCATGTACCGATGCCTTTGATTTTTAAGGAGCTTGAAAATAATGGAGTTAAATTAAGATATCTTGCTCCTGGAGCATCGGCGGAGGATTTTCAGTCTGCTGCTGATGCAGTACTAAACATTGTCGTATCCCCCTATGCATATCCGCTTGCTGTAAGAATGAAAAAGGAATTTGGAACACCTTTTATATCATTACACGACTGCTATTCTCCCAGCAGTATCAGTGATGTATATGAAGAGATTGAAAAAATATTTAATATAAATATGGGCGAAAAACTGGAAAGCGAAAAAGAAAGGTCACTTTTACTGCAGCATAAAGCAATAGAGCTATGTAAGGGGAAGAATTATGTAATGACACTTCGCGTTGACCTTCCGCTTCCTCTTACAGAATACTTTACCAAAGTTTTAAAAATGGAGCCGTTGCTGCTGCATCTCGAAGAATATTATCCGGGGGATGACAGATATGTAAAGAAAATTATAAAAGAGGGCTGTGATCCTCCGGTATGCAGGATTGTAAATGAATATTCAGCATTTTCAAAGTTAAAAATGCTGCAGCCGGATTTATGCATTGGATACCTGCCTGATGTTGATGAAACAACGGTACTGATTGACAACATGTTTGATCTTTATGGATGGATAGGATATGAAAGAACTGAGGAGCTGTTGAAGCGAATAATAGCAGGGCTTAAGACAACAGATAAAGGAGAATGATATGGGACTATACAGATTTAAACCAGCGCCTTCAGGAAGAATGGGTGTACTTTGGACTTTATCAACTGTTAGGGATTCTGTAATTGTTGAATTCGGATGTATGGGGCATATGTTGTACACGGGATCAACGCTAAAGAGAAAAGGAATTTCAAATGGCTGTAAACTATATTCAACACATATTACAGAAACAGATATATCACTTGGAGAAGCTGCAAGGTTAGAAAAGGCTGTTGATAAGATTGTGAAGGAAGTTACGCCTAAGGCAGTTTTTCTCACTACCTCGTCTATTCCTGAAGTTATAGGAATGGATATTAAGGCAATAGGGGAAGAGCTTCGGACTAAGTACCACGATATACATCTGGTTCATATGGGATGCGGAGGTTTTGACAAGACAGGTTATCATGGCGTTTCAGAAACTCTGAATACTTTGTGCAGAACATTACCTAAGGATATAGAGAAAACAAAAGAAATTACGTTTAATTTAATTGGTTCATGTCCCGATATGTTTAGATACAGGGCAGACGAGGCCGAAATTGTCCGGATTTTAAGAGGAGCGTTCGGCATTAATCCGATATGTGTACTTGCGTCCAATACCGGTATACATGAAATTGAGAAGATGAGCTCAGCTCATATTAATCTGGTTATTCGAAGGGAAGGCAGAAAAGCTGCAAAATATCTGGAAAAAAAGTACAATATACCATATTTGTACGGTCGCCCTTACGGCATAGAGGGTACAATCAGGTGGTTGAAAAAAATTGCTGAAATAACAGGACTGAATATAAACAGGGGCTTTATTGAAAAGGAAAGGAAGCAGGTATATGAACAGCTTAACCTCGTTATGCCCAATTTGAAAAGGCTTGTGCGAACAAGTCCTGAAAAAGCAACATTGTCATTGGGTGGGCATTATGATGTCGTCAAAGGTATTCTAGGTTTTGGCTGCGATGAACTGCATTTAATAAAGGGAGAGTGCTGGTGTGATTCGCCGGAAATGGGAGATGATTTAATTCCATATTATTCAGAACAACAATGGTCAAAGGCAGTATCTAATCATAAAAAGGGATGGATAATGGGAAGCGGAGAAGCCCTTGAATGGGCAGGAAAAAATCCTGAACTTCAAATTTCAAATCCGGATACAAAGTGGAGAATATATCCTTATGAGGCACCTTTTTTAGGGTTCAGGGGAGCAATGAATCTGGCAAATATATGGATTAATACAGCAGAAGTTGAATAAAAGATAAAAGAACCGGTTGTTTTATGAACCGACGCGGTTCTTTTATCCTTGTAATTAATTAATAATTTCCTCTGAAAAACTTAATTTAATATTAGGAAATTAAATAATTCTTATTTTAACTGCTCAACAAAGCTGTGCTCTGTTAATGCTGATATTTTTTCGATTCTTTCATTAATTATGTTTCTGAAGCAGTTCGGAAGATGATCTCCGTGGGCTCTATGTATTGCAACACATTCAATGCACTTGCCGTGATATTTGCAAGGTTCCTTGCAGCTGCAATGATCTTCTTTTCCCAGACTTTCTTTTACTTCTGCCACAAATTCATCTTGAAGTTTTTTGTAAAGAGAACGATCTCCTCTTCTGTACGCTTCTAAAGCCTCTTTTTCTTTCGGGTTGTTATCAATTATCATTAAACATCCTCCAATTATTAATAATTTATTATATTATAGCACAATATAATATTTATTTTATTATAAAATTTTTTGCTTTTTTAATGGATTCTTTTCATTTGCACAGTATTGGTGATTACCTGTAAGGTGCTGTAGGCAGCCTTTGCGTTCAATATCGCCGGAGACAAGTTTGCTTATTTCATGAGAGGTTTTCATAAGTAAATCTCTATTTACATCGTAATGAGTGTAGTAACCTCTTTTTTCGCCTGATACGATGCCTGCATTCCTCAACACCTTAAGGTGTTGGGAAACAGCAGCTTCCGATATATTAATATGGCGTGCAAGTGCTCCCACACAGAAATCATATTCAATCAGAAGTTCTATAATTTTTAAACGGTTTTCATCTGAAATTGCTTTCATAATATTCAAAAAATTATCCATTTAGTTAATATCCGCCTTATTTTGTAATTTAAATATTGTTTATGCAATAAACAAAAAGCGGCTGTCAGTTTATGAACAGCTTTTTTACTAAATAGAATACAGCTTAAAATGACATATGTCAAGTTGTATAAGGGGATATGTGTGGATAAGCGTATACTTAATTAATTAACCTTGACATTCATCAAAATCATGTTATAATAAATTCAGTTTTCTGCAGATATCAAGCAGAAAAAATTTTGTCTAAAAGTTAGTTGGAACTAACCAAAAACAAGTTTGTGCGGAAAAGAAGGGAGAAAAAATGGAAAAATCATTTTATGAGAATTTGCTGCGAAACAATAATGATCACGCAAAGGCAGAAATGAAATGGGACGAGAGAGCAAAACAGTTTAATCTTAATCAGCAAAATGAAAGGAACGGCTTTGCAGAAAGAGTAACTGAGATATTAAATGAAAAAAGTATTCTGGGTGGAGCATCAATATTGGATATAGGAGGAGGAAGCGGACGATATGCTATTCCTTTTGCGGCTTATGCGGAAAGTATTACGGTTACGGACATTTCATCCAATATGCTTGAGCTTGCCGAAAAAAATGCCGAAAATGCAAATTTGAATAACTTGCAGTTTATAAAAATGGAATGGAGTGACGCGGATATTAAGGCTATTGGGTGGGAGAAAAAATTCGATCTGGTTTTTGCTTCTATGTGTCCTGCTGTACGAAGCGCAAAGGGATTTAAAAATATGTTGGCTGCCTCTAAGGGTCATTGTATGATTAATCAGTTTATTGTAGATAAGGATTCGGTTACGGAATATTTATTGGATGTGTTGAAAATTAAAAAAGGCTACAATCCTCACAATGACAGAGATTCTGTTCAAGCATTTTTTAATCTTTTATGGATTGAAGGGTACGAGCCTGAAATAAATTATTTAAGAACTAAGGAAAAAACAGAGATGCTCTTAGAAGAGGCAGTGAAGGTTTATTCTAAAAAATTTGAAAACGAGCTCGGCGACAAAAACATCAATATGAAATCATTGCTTGAACCTTTATTAACGAAAGGCAGAATCAGAACAACAAAAGAAAAGACAGCGGCAATGATAACTTGGAAGGTATAAAATTTTGTAGTTAAAATATGGAGGGATAAATGAAGCTTAAAAAAAAGTTTGCAAAATTAGCGGTTGGACTGAGCATGATTGTTTTGGTAACAGGGATTACAGGATGCTCTAATAATACAGTGAACCAGGTTGACAAGGAAATCAGTTCTGTAAAACAGGAGGAAGTAGACAAGAAAGAGGATGAAAAGCTTGTTTTGCGCCTTGAAGGAAGCAATACGGGACTTCCAAATCCGTTCAGGCATACAGCAAGAGGACCGGGAATTGCAAAAATGCAACTGCTGTATGACTCACTCATGGAGAAGGATGAGAGTGGAGATATTCCATGGCTTGCAGAAAATTGGGATATAAGTGAGGATGGAACCGTATATACATTTAACATGCGGGAAAATGCATTTTGGCACGATGGAGAGCCTTTAACGGCTGAGGATGTTGAATTCACAATTTCATATTATAAGGATCACCCTCCCGTATCAAACACTCTGTTAGCAGGAGGAAAGTTTATAGTAGACAAAGCAGAGGCATTGGACAGCCATACGGTAAAAATTACGTTAAATGGCATTGACAATACTTATTTAACTAAAATAGGTTCCGTGCGTATTCTTCCTAAGCACATATGGCAAAATGTAAGTGATCCGTATTCATTTACGGGCGAAGGTTCGACTGTGGGCAGCGGACCCTATAAATTTGAATTCTATGATGAGCAGCAGGGAGCATACAGATATGCTGAATTTGACAATTACTGGGGCTTAAGACCGGTTGCTTCAGCAATTGAGTGGATTCCTGTAAGCGACAAAGTGCTTGCCTTTGAAAATCAGGAAATAGATTTAATAAATGCTGCGGCTGATATACTTAGTAAATATAAAAGTGATTCTCAATACACAATAAAAACAAGCCCTTCATACCACAGTTACCGTCTCATGTTGAATATGGACGCAGTTCCTGAACTTGCAGACAAGAATTTGAGAAAAGCAATTGCTTACGGAATTGACAGTAGGGAGTTGGTAGACAAGGTTGCTCGTGGAGCTGCTACTGTAAGCAGCGCAGGATATGTACCAACATACAGCACATGGTATAATTCAGATGTTGAGCAGTATGAATACAATCAGGAAAAATCATTGGAGCTTTTAGGGGGGAAAGTTTACAGTTTTACGCTGCTTACCGATAATTCCTCCGAAGGCACAAAAGCTGCCGAATTAATCAAGCTATCGTTAGAAAATATTGGAATAGAAGTTAAAGTAAAAAGTGTGGAATCAAAAACAAGAGATAATGCAGTCAAAACCGGAGAATACGAGCTGTTGCTGATTAATTCGGGAGGAATTGCCGGAGATCCCGATTATTTAAGAACAGTATTCGGAAAAGAATCAAAAACTGTGATAGGATGGTCCGATGAAGAAATATATACTTTGTTAGAAAATCAGGCTGTTGAGATGAGTGAAAAAGTCAGAAAAGAAACGATTTATAAAATTCAGGAAAAGATAGCTGATGACTTACCGATGATAATGCTGTATGGTACAGTAGACAACTTTGTTTTCCGCAGTGAGAAGCATGACGGCTGGATGTTTCGCTATGATCACAGCAAGTGTGATCACAATAAGCTTTCGTACTTAGTAAGGGAGTAAAATGAAGAAAAATTATTTTCTTGTAATACCGGTGATTATCTGCATCAATTTCTTTTTGCCACGGTTGATGCCCGGGGACCCGTTTCTCTACCTTTCGGTAGAGGACGGAAATACTGCGGCTGTATTTTCCCAGGAGCAAATAGAGCAGTATGAAGCATATTACGGACTTGACCAGCCTGTTATCAAACAATTTATAAATTATATGTCTAAAATGGTTCAAGGAGATTTGGGTACAAGTATTTTTTATAACACAAGTGTTTCAAAAATGATTTTGGAAAGAATTCCGTGGACTATACTTATTGTTGTGGTGTCACTGGCGCTAAGCAGCATAATAGGAACTATACTTGGAATAATTTCTGCATGGCACAGAGAGTATAAGTTTGACAGAATTACATATACAATTATGCTGTTTATTTCAGAAATACCAGCATTTTTAATTGGAACACTGCTTTTGTTTTTTCTTGCAGCGCATTTTGTATGGTTTCCTCTGTCAGGCGGAAGTACGGTTTTTTCTTCCTATGACACTTTATGGGAGAAGGCGTTTGATATAATTCATCACATGGCACTGCCTGTACTTACTTTGGTACTGGCACGGATTGGGAATTTTTATCTTCTGTCACGAAACAGCATGATGACGGTTCTTACAAAGGATTATATGCGTACTGCTAGGGGCAAAGGCTTAAAGAAGCACACTATTCTGTTCAGACATGCTTTGAGAAACTCGCTTACTCCCGTTATGACTCAAGTGTTTATGAGCCTTGGGACGTCCTTTGGGCAAGCAGTTCTAGTTGAAAATGTCTTTGCATATCCCGGTGTGGGAAGACTTATGAGAGAAGCTGTATTGAATCGTGATTATGCGTTGATGCAGGGAATTTTTTTAGTAATGTCCATGATGATTCTTCTAATGAATTTTACGTCGGAAATTTTTTTGAAAAAAACAGATCCAAGGGTGGTGTGATTTTTGATAAGCACAAAAAGCAAAAATTATTTATTATCATTGTCTATATACGGCAAATTAGGATTATTGATTATAATTTTTATGATCAGTATTGCTGTAATATCACAATTTTTTCTTGGAGAAACATATAGGATTCCCACCGGAAATTCGTTAGAACCGCCATGTGCAGAGCACATTATGGGAACGGATGATTTGGGAATAGATATTGCTGCGCAGATTTGCTACGGGGCAGCAGTAAGCTTAGCTGTCGGAGTATCTTCCGCTATTCTTGCAGGCGTTGGGGGAAGTATTCTCGGAATTTTAGCTGGGTATTTCGGAAAGCGGGTGGATAATGTAATAATGGGCATATGCGATATAATGATGACAATACCCCAGCTGCCTTTTATGATTGTATTGGGTGCGTTTTTGGGGGCCAGTCTGAGAAATATCATTATTGTAATTGCATTTATTTCCTTTGCAGGTCCTGCCAGGATTGCCCGTTCAAAAATATTTTCCATAAGCAGCGAAAACTATATTACGGCTGCAAAAAGCTATGGAGCCGGTTTTGGACATTTGCTTGTAAAGCATTTTATTCCTGGAATATTTCCTGTAATCATGGTAAGTGTAGTCAAAATAATCAGTCATGCAATAATTGCGGAGGCAAGTTTATCATTTTTAGGGCTTGGGGATCCAACTTCAAAAAGTTGGGGTGTTATACTCAACAGATCTATTAATTTTTCCGGGATTTTTTTTACAGACTATTGGAAATGGTGGGTTGTGTTTCCACTTTTGGCCTTGATGCTGCTGATTATTGCAATTGCGTTTCTGGGACGTGATGCAGAGAAAATAGTCAATACTAAACATTAAGAAGGAGCAAAATATGTCCGTTTTAAATATTGAAAACATATATGTACGATATCATCAGGAAAATAAAACAGATGCTGTGCGCAACGTAAGTTTGTCTGTGAATAAGGGTGAAAGCATAGGTATAATAGGTGAATCGGGAAGCGGTAAATCAACGCTTGCTCTTTCTGTTATGGGTCTTCTAAGTAACAATGCCAAAATTAAAGGGAAAATAAAATATGGAGAGAAAAATCTCTTAGACCTTTCTGAACAAGAATTGCAGTCAGTCAGGTGGAATAAAATTGCGCTTGTTTTTCAAAACAATATGGATGTACTAAACCCTGCAATAAGAGTGGGAAAGCAGATATCAGAGGCAATTGTGAGACATACTGAATTTAATCAAGAAGAAGCGGATGCAAAGGCAAAGAAGCTTCTTTGCATGGTAGGACTGAAAGAAACGTGGTTTGATGCCTATACTCATCAGCTTTCCGGAGGGATGAGACAGAAAGTACTTATAGCTATGGCGCTGGCATGTGACCCTGAGATTCTGATAGCTGATGAGCCGACTATGGCGTTGGATTCAGTTGCAAAAAAGGAAATTGTCAGCTTGCTGAAAAACCTTCAGAAGGAGCATGGATTTTCATTGATAGTAATTTCTCATGAACTGCCTGTTATTGCATCACTTACCGAAAAGGCAGTGGTTATGTACATGGGAAAGGTTATGGAAACAGGTAATACTCATGAAATATTGGAAAATCCTCTCCATCCGTATACAAGAGGATTGATACATTCTTCACCAGTTCTTCATCCCCTGCGTGATATGTGGGGAATTTCCGGTGAAATACACATATCAGGAAAAAATCAATGTCCCTTTTATAGCAGGTGTACACAGCGCATTTGCAGGTGCTTCAAGGAAAGTCCATGTCTTGAAAAAGTTGCTGGAGAGCGATGCGTTGCATGTCACCGTGGAGGAGTAGTTACTCTTTTATCAGCAGTGGGATTAAGCAAAAAGTACATATTGAAGAAGCGAGATGTAATTGCGTGCTCTGATTGCAGCATATCTGTAAAATCCGGAGAAGTATCGGCTTTAATAGGCGAATCCGGATCTGGAAAGACAACACTTGCTCAGATATTGTGCGGCATAATTCGCGCAGATAAGGGAGAAGTATATTTTGAGGAAGAAAAAGTAACAGGTAACAGCGAAAGCAGAAAAAAGAATGGAATTCAAATGGTTTTTCAGGATCCGTTTTCATCAACTAACGAGCACATGACAATTTGTGAAATCGTTCAGGAACCACTCGATATAATTGGAAGTGGAACAAGGGAGGAAAGAAGGGAAGAAGTGAAAAATGTTCTTTCCATGGTGCAGCTTCCCTATGGCGATAATTTTTTAAACCGCAGAGGGCATACACTTAGCGGAGGACAGAGACAGAGAGTTGCTGTTGCCCGAGCACTTGTAATGAAGCCTAAGCTGATGATTGCGGACGAAATCACTTCAATGCTTGATCCGTCAAATGCTGCTAATATGCTGCGCCTTCTTAAAGGCATGCAAAATACACAAGGATTTGCCATGTTGTATATAACGCATGATATTGCGCTGGCGCAAAAAATATCCGATAAGGTATATATTATGAAAAGCGGAATTATCATAGAGCAGGGAGCAGCTGGCGAAATTTTCCGTAACCCGAGAGAAGAGTATACTAAATTGCTGTTGGAGGAACTGGTGTGATGTGGAGCCGATATGATTTGTTTTCTATCTAAAAATGCTGAATTATTTGGTTATAAATTAAGCAAGGTGATATATTAATTTAAAAAACTGAGCCAGAATAAAACTATATTTCGAAGCATATATGAAGGAGAAGAGATAACTTAGGATAATAATCTCTTCTCTTGTTTTGCATGCAGTATTTTAAAATTAAGTTCATCCTCTTTCCATAGCTGTAGGACCAGTTCTTGTCATTTCGATAATTCCATATGGCTTCAGCAGTTCAAAGAAGGCATTGTTCTTTTCCTCATCGCCGGATATTGATATAATCATTGCTTTTTTGCTCACATCAATTATGCTGGCTCTGAATATATCAACAATCTGTATAATTTCTCCACGCTTTGCCCCTGAATTAACTTTTACCATCATCAACTCTCTTTGTACAGAATCCTCTTTTGACAAATTGGTAATTTTGATTACATTTATGAGCTTATGAAGTTGTTTTGTGATTTGCTCTATTATATAGCTGTCGCCGGTAACGGCAACTGTAATTCTTGAAATGCCGGAATCCTGAGTTTCAGCTACGTTCAGGCTGTCAATATTGTAGCCTCTTCTGGTGAAAAGACCGGCTACTTTACTGAGAGTTCCAGAGTAGTTTTCTACGAGAATTGATAAAATAACTTTTTCATTATTCATAGTTTTCGCCTCCCATGTGCGGAACTGAAGGTATGTCAGGATCTACTATACATTCCAAAATAAACGGTTCATTATCTTTAAACATCTCGTGTATTGCATGATCTGCATCGCTGTCGTCTGCTATTCTCATTCCTTTGATTCCATAAGCATCCGCTAGTTTCAAAAAATTTGGATTAAAGCCAATGTCTACTCCGAAATAAGAATTTTCATTATACTCGTTTTTTTGAAGTTCTCTTACCATTCCCAGTTTATTGTTGTTGAATATAATAAATTTTACGCCTGCATTATATTTTTTAGCAGTTGCAAGATCGCTCATAAGCATTTGAAATCCGCCGTCTCCCATTGAAGCTATAACTTTTGCTCCTGGAACTGCCAGCTTTGCGCCTATTGAAGATGGAAGGCTGTATCCCATTGTTCCCAAACCTCCGGAAGTTAGGAATTTTTTGTTTTTGCCTGCAATAAAGCTGTGTGCGGCCCATATTTGGTTAATACCTACATCTGCAACCCATATGCTCCCGTTTTCCATGAAACTTGATATTTTGTTTATAAGAAGTTTCGGATTTAGAGATGTTTTTTTATCAAAAAGTTTTTTTAGATATTTCTTACGCCTTGTTTGTACATCTTTCAGCCAGTCTGCGGTATCTAATTTGTAGCTGTATTCCAAGAGGCTGTTAAGAGTTTCTTTTGCATCTCCAACTACAGGAATCCGTGTTTCAAAATTTTTGCCTATTTCCGCAGGGTCAATATCAATATGTATTATATTTTGCCTGTGGTTGTTTTTTTCCATCATAAAAGTAGTGCGATCAGCAAAACGCGCTCCGATAACAATAAGCAGATCAGATTCATTTATCATTTTGTTTGCAAAAGGGTATCCGTGTGAGCCTATGAGTCCGGCAAAATAAGGACTGCTATTATCGAAAGAATCGATTCCCATGAGGGAGCAAACAACAGGTATTTTGCATTTTTCAACGAATAATTCCAGTTCTTCCATGGCGTTTCCTGACCTTACTCCTCCACCTACGCATATTACAGGTTTATGAGATTTATTTATCATATCTGCAGCTCTTTTGACCTGCCTAGGATTACCGATGAAAGTGGGCTTATATCCACGTATATTTATCTCTTGAGGGTATTTGAAATCTATTATTTTTTCCTGAACGTCTCTTGGAATATCAATGAGTACCGGACCTTTTCTTCCTGTTGATGCTATATAAAATGCTTCTTTTATAACTCTGGGAAGCTCATTTGCATCTTTCACCAAGTAGCTGTTTTTTGTAAAAGATTCAGTTGCCCCTATTATATCAGCTTCCTGAAACATGTCTCTGCCTATGCTGTTTGAACTGACCTGACCTGTAATAACCACAAGAGGTATAGAATCCATGTACGCTGTTGCTATGCCGGTTATTAAATTAGTTGCTCCAGGGCCTGATGTTGCAATACATACGCCGGTTTTGTTCAAAGCTCGTCCATATCCGCTGGCCATGTGAGCCGCAGACTGCTCTTGGCGTACTAACACATGTTTTATATTTGAATTTCTCAGGGATTCATAAAGGGGAAGGACTGCGCCACCCGGATATCCAAAAATAACATCTGTGTTTTCTATTTCAAAACATTTTATAATTGCTTCTGCTGCTTTAATTTTCATGCAAACACTTCCTTTCATCATAAATTCGGTATAAAAAATATAGGTATAAAAAAAGCAGGCGTTTTCATAACAAAGGACGAAAAAACCCGCGATACCACCTTAATTCCATATAGGCACTTGATACTGTAACGGTGAATCCGTTTAACTCTACTGCTGTTTCAAGTTAAAAGCTCAAAAGCTACCTTCAATATATATTGCCTGCAGAACTTACAGCACTGGGTTCTGCTCTCTGAAAAGTTTTATATACCTACTCTCTTTTTCATAGCCGATTATTTAATTATTACTAATAATAATCAGCAGATGTGTATTTGTCAACAATAATTTTTAAAATATTTAAAAAAAGATATATTTTATTACAATAAATATATAATTTGTAAGTTCTGTAGATATATGATAAAATCGTTGCCATATTAACTTGTTAAGTGTATATTAATAAGGAGATGTTAATAAAGCAGTACGTAATAACAAATTGTTAATTATATTGTGAAGGGAGAAACACGAATGAGTAAATTTATAATAACAGAAGAATTTTGGGATGTATTTCCTGAAGTAGAAATTGCCGTGGTTCTGGCCAAAGGAATTAACAACGGTGAAGAAGCTGCTGAGGATATTAGGCCTGATATTATAGAAATGCTGGAAAATAGCAATAAAGAGGCAAAGAAATATCTGACAGAAGGGGTTTTCAGTGAAAACAAAGCCGTTTCCGTTTGGAGGAAAGCATATCAAAAATTTAAAACCAAGAAGGGAGTGCGCTGCTCTATCGAAGCATTGCTTAAGCGTGTTGAAAAAGGTACAGAGGTAGGTACGCTTAATCCTCTTGTAGACATATACAATTCTGTTTCGCTGAAGTACGGACTGCCCTGCGGTGGAGAAGACATTGACACTTTCAAGGGAGATTTGCTTTTGACAAAGGCAACCGGAGATGAGCTTTTTCAGGCTCTCGGAGATGAAGAATACAGCAATGCCCTGCCCGGAGAAATTGTTTATAAAGATGATGAAGGAGTTGTTTGCAGGTGCTGGAACTGGCGTGACGGGCAACGCACAATGCTTACCGAGGATACTAGGAATGCATTTCTTATTATTGAATCGGTTGATGCGGATAGAAAAGATGATTTGAGACATGCGGCAGAGGCGCTTGCAGAGCTTACGACAAGGTATTTGGGTGGAACTGCTCAGATTACATACATGGATATATCAAACAAAGAATTAGAAATTTAGAATGGAGGAATTGTTATGGAATGGAGTAAATTATTCGATATAAGCAGTATGCCTTCTATGGAAGATATAAAATGCTATATAGGTAAATCGAAACCTATATGGAATGAACTCATTTCATTTATTGAAGATACATATAAGGTAAGCTGCCAAATGTCATACAGCAAATGTTCATTACAGCCGGGATGGAATGTAAAATATAAAAAGAGCGGAAAATCTCTATGTACGCTTTATCCTATGAAAGATTATTTTATTGCTCTGATTGTAGTAGGAGTAAAAGAAGACGATGAGGCGAAAGCAGCTATAGAGGCAGGAATGATTACAGATTATGTTGCTGATTTATATAATAAAGCTGCATTTTCTGCCGGCGGTCGATGGCTTATGATAGAGGTAAGGGGCGCTGAGCAGCTAAGTGATATTGAGACACTTATAAAAATCAGGGTAAAACCAAAGAAGTAAGATAAAAAGAAGTGTACAATGATTGTTTTATGGTGCATTTCTTTTTTATTTAAATAACATGAAACCAGCGCCAATATTAATATGACTGTACCACATGAGAAAAATATTTTAATTACAAAAGGTAATGAAATATGTTTATTATTGCATTAAATGGTATTTTATATTAATTTATGGAAAATATGAACGATTTACAGTATAATATTTAGAGTACTTTTAACATTAGGGGACTTAAATGAAGAAAACAATAACAGATGAAATTTATAAAAAATTAAAAGAAGCAAAGTACTTATCTGCAGTTAATCCTGATAAATCATATGAAATAAGCCTTGAAGCTTATACTATGTCCAGAAAACATAACCTTAAAATTGAAGAAGGATATGCTTTAACAAGTATGGCTTTTGCATACAGAGCAAAGTCTGAAATAAATAACATGCTTGAATGTTCGCTGAAGGCATTGGAAATATTTGAAGAGGAAGAAGATATTTCAGGTCAGGCAAAAGCATTGAACATAATCGGTATTTCTTATTTTTACAGTTCAATGTATGAGGATGCTTTAAAATATTTTTTACGAACAAAGGAACTTTACTCAAATATTAAGGATGATTTTTTATTCAGCTGTGTTTTAAATAATATTGGTGAAGTATACCGGGAATCAGGAATATATAATAAAGCGCTGGAATATTACTTTGAAGCTTTGGAGGTTACTTCCGAAAAAGAATATATTTTAAACACCGCTTCGATTTACAGTAACATAGGAGAGATATATTATGCAGAGGAAAAGTATTATTATGCGTTGAAGTATTTTACTAAAAGTTACGATATACTCATAAATAAAAATGATATGGTTACATTGGGAGAAGTCGAAAATAAACTGGGTAAGGTTTATTTTAATATTGGAAACCACATTATGGCTGAGGAGTATTTTATATACTCTTTGAGCAGATTAGATAATTTAGACAATAAATACTACGCAGTAGATGTACTGGTAAGTATTGCAGGACTAAATCTTGAAAGGGATATAGATAAATCTTTGTATTATTACGATAAAGCGTTGAATTATGCAGAAAGTCTTGGGGCAAAGAAAAAGTTGTGTGATGTGTATAAATTAATTTCTCAACTTTATGAAAAGAAGAATAATTATAAGACCGCTCTTTTATATTATAAAAAATATGATAGGATAGGAAAAGAAATCAGTGCTCTTAATTTAGGCAATAAACTCGAAATATTAAGAATAGAGCTTGGGCATTATAAGGATAACGACAAATTTGAGAATGTAAAGAAAAGACTTGAAAATGAAATATTAAAACAAAGGGCTGAACTAGAAAAAACAAAAGAATCTAATGAAATATTAGAAAAAAAAGCTTATGAAGATGAGCTTTCGGGAATACCGAACAGAAGGGCGATAAGCAGACATATCAGCAGCATGTGGCAGAGCTGCAAGAAAAATAGCGAAGAAGTGATATTGTTTATGATTGATATAGATAATTTTAAGAGATATAACGATTTCTGGGGTCATTCGAAGGGCGATGAATGCCTGAAGAAAGTGGCCGTGTGCATTAATGAAATAAATGAAGCTAAAAAAGAGATATTTGGAAGATACGGCGGAGAAGAATTTGTTTATTTTGCAAAAGGCTTAAATTGTGAACAAGCCTTAGAGTTAGGAAATTTAATTAGAGAAGAAGTTGAAAAACTGGGGATGCACTATATTTTTGACGATGAAATAAAAATAACGACTATAAGTGTTGGCGGAGTGCTGGGAAGAGCCTCAGACATTAATTCTTTTGAAAAACTGCTTGAAGAATCTGACAAGCAGCTGTACAGAGCAAAAGAAGCCGGCAGAAATAAAACTTTTATTAAATGCCTCTCAGAATAATTGCCGACTAGCATGTCAAACATTTTTTCCTCTAATTTATATAATGAAGTGTTTATAGACGATATAAAAAACGGAGCATGACTCCGTTTTTTTAATCTAAACTTTAAAATGAACATCTCGGGTACCATTGAATTTCTGAATATGGAATTGTAAATTGAACAATTCCCGTTGAATATGGAGCTATGTCATATTGCTGATAATATAATGTCAGTCCTTCTGGTGTCAGGTAAAAACTGTTTTCATTGAAATTTTTGACTATTAGGCTTTCGTATTCGCCAAAGTAAATGCCGGGGTTTTGTCTTAAATTTTGTTCGGCTTGTGCTATAATTTTGTCAGTAAGAAAATATTTGTAATCTGTGCCGGGTCTGAATAAATTGCATAGCTCAATTAACATACCGCTGCATAGTTCCCAGGTATGCGAGCTTCTTACAGTGTTTCCGTGAGCGCCTCCCGTAAATTCGTACTTGTCATAATACATGCTTAGAAAGCAGTTCTCATTATACGTAACTGTGTATTCCATATAGGCTTCATAAGTATGAAACGGAAAATCATTTTTTTTAGAATCATGATAAAAATTGACGGCCTGCTTATACAGGTATCCGGCATAACGCATATATTCTCTGACGTCTGTTGATATTTGATTATTGATAACTAGCTCAGAGTGAGGATTGTACATCATATTTACAACCGGGTACTTGATGGTAAGTTTCAGAACTTCAACATCGTTATATCTGAATGTGCGTTCATATTTTTTCATGCTGATGTCTGCCATGAAGCAGTTATTTTTCATTTACATCCCTCCCTGCTATATAATATGTTTTATCTGCACAATGTTACTTGTTAATACAATTGGTATTGCAAGTGTTAAAAGTTTTTTACTTATGCAGTATATTTCTGTTGTTGAACAGAGGATAATGATGTATAATTACTTGCGATTGTAATCGCTATCAAAACATGGCTTGGGGGATGTATGAAAAGAAATATTATTATGAACCTGCTTGGTAATATTATTTATTTAATTGTAGGGTGTTTTGTTACAGCATTTTCCGTTAATTATATACTTAAACCGAACGGGCTTATTACCAGCGGAATAACGGGCCTGTCAATAATTATGGAAAAATATATAAATATAAATTACTCCTATATTTATTATTTTATAACATTTTTCATACTTATTGTGGCATTCTTGCTCATGGGCAAAAAAGAGGTTATGAAAATAGCATCTGTATCAATTCTATATCCCACTATATTATTAGGGATGCAATCGATTGAATTCAAATTTGTGGAAAATGACCTGCTTCTTGCAACAATATATTTTTCGATTTTTTACGGAATAGGAGTTGGGATGATATTAAGGCGAGGATTTTCCTTTGGGGGAACCGATACAATTTCTAGAATTTTGAATAGAAAAATATTTCCTTCCATCAGCGTCAGCTATATTATGCTTGTTCTTGACGGAGTTATAATTATTATATCCGGATTTGTATTCGGAAGAAATATTGCACTATATTCTGTTATAAGTCAAATTATCGTTACTAAAATATGTGATTATGTAATTGTAGGATTAGGAACAAAACTTTACAAACTTGAAATAATAAGCTGCAAACATGAAGAAATAGAAGATTACATCATGTTTAAAATTGGTAGGGGAATTACAATATATAATACAAAGGGCGGATACACCAAAAAGGAAAAAATTCAGATAGAATCCGTATGCTCACCCAACCAGTCCGTAAAAATACAGAAATTTATAAAGGAAACAGATCCAGAAGCCTTTGTAAAAGTACTTCCTATGATTTCTGTATGGGGGAGAGGGAGCAGATTTATCAATATTAATGCAAAGGAATGATCGTATTGAATCGTTCGTATACTTTAAACATAATAAACAGACAGCATAAAAAAACTTACGCTGTCTGTTTTTGTTTGAATAAAATTTTATATCGATAATATTAATGGCTGCAATCATGTCCGTGTTCATGACATGATTCTCCTGAGTCGTTAAGGTTTCCTTCAAGCCAACTCATTGCTACGCTCTTAACATCTCCGGAGCATCCTCTTAAGACTTCAATACCTGCACTGTGTAAAACATTTACAGCACCGTCTCCCATATTTCCGGCAAGCATTACTTTTACGCCTTCTTCGGATAGAACTTGCGCAATATTTGATTTGCATCCGCATCCTGCAGGCGAATTTATAATTTCTTCGGATAATATTTGTTTTTTATCTTTATCAACAGTATAAACTGTGTAATACTCACAATGTCCAAAATGAGAATCAATTTTATTTTGTCTAGATGGTAATGCGATTTTCATAATAACCTCCATTTTAATAATATTAATATAATTTTTGACATATGTTAACAATTAATATTAATACTGTATTTATCATTTGTCAATAATTAATTGGTTCAATTTCTTGCTAATGATTATATTCTTCGGCTTCTTCAGCTTCGGATTTAGTTTTGTGCACGGTTCCGTGCGGATGGTTCGGCGGGGCATATATGGAGTAAATTTTTAAAGGCGCAGATCCTGTATTAATAAGATTGTGCCATTTTCCCGCAGGTATTACAAAGATGTAATCATCATACACTTCTGCTATAAATTCATCAAGCTCTCCGGTGCTTCCCATTCTTATAATTCCCTCACCCTGTTCAACTCTTATGAACTGATCCACGTCCGGGTGCATTTCCAAACCTATATCTTCTCCGGGTTCAATGCTCATTAAAGTGATTTGGAGATGGTCTCCTGTCCAAAGGGAAGTGCGGTAGTCATTATTTTGCAAAACAGCATCTCTTATGTTGACAGCAAATGGTTCGGGTCCATAGTCTATGAGACCGATGGTATAATCGTTGGCTTCTTGCATTCTGTAATCAGTGCCGGAGACATATTTTTCAGAAGGATATATATTATTTGGATATCTTTTCATATAGTATTCAGTGTACATTGGATAAAAATATTGGTAATGATTCATCCTTCTTAAATCATACATAGGGTTTGAGCCATAGCAGGGTCTATTCATATAATTTGCACGGGGATATTTATTATAAGTGTTGTACATTATTTTTCCTTCCTTTCCTACCTTATAACAATATCTTATGCACATGAACATTAATTGCTAATATCTGTTAATCATATCATTAAGTTTATCAGTTTTTTTATATTTTTTCTTTTCGAGTTCTATGAATTTTTTTACTTCCCTGTTCGAGGTCGGCTCTGCTTTCATTTGATCTATAAACTGTTTTGCTTCAGTTTGCAGTAATAAATCCACTTCATTATCCGGATGTATAGTCATAGTGTTCTCCTTTCAATTATGCGCTTAAATTATGATTTGACACCATATAATAAGAATATGTAGATTTATTATAACTATACTCTGTTTTTAATGTCATGATTTCTCAATTAATTTTTTTGATGATAAATTTTTTGATGCAAACTTGAACCATACGAATAGAGTTATTCCTTTTATTATGGAAGACATGCTGATACTGAACCATACACCGGACAATCCCATTGCAGTAGAACTTAAAATTATTGCGGCAGGTATTCTCAGTGCATTTAAAATAACTCCGTTAATTGTGGGAGGAAGTGTTCTTCCAAGGCCATTAAATGCACCTGTCGTTCCTATTTCAATGCTCATAAAAAATTGAGACAGTCCGAGTATTCTTAAATATGTTATGCCTTCCCTGATTGCATCCGGGTCATCGGGGACGAATATGGTGAACAGTATTTCTGCTGCAAATATAAGAAGCAAGGTAGAGAGTATTCCGATTCCTCCCAATATTTGTATTCCCTGCTTGTATCCTTCTTTAATGCGTTCGATTTTTCCGGCTCCGTAGTTTTGTCCGGTAAATGCCGAAATTGCAGCAGAAAATCCGTCGGCTGTCATCCATGTTATGGACTCTATATTTGATCCTATGCTTTGAACTGCTACAGCAACCGGGCCAAATCCTGCAACAATTTTTGTTATAAACATATTTATGAATGCATGAATGCCTGTTTGAAGAAAAGGCGGAATTCCAATATTTACTATTTTGCATATAAAATTAATATCAGGCTTCTCAAAAAGTTTTACATGTGAATACAGATTGTTGTTGAATTTTCCTGTTATGAGGAAAATAATTGTTACAAAAATTTGTGACATTATGGTTGCAAGCGCCGCTCCGTTTATTCCCAGTTTTGGAATGGGGCCAAGCCCGAATATAAGGATGGGATCAATTATTATATTGGCAATCAAACCTATTGTGTTTATTTTAAAAGGAGTGAGACTGTTTCCGGAGCTATTTAAAATTGCCGAAAAAACAGGATTCAAAAAGTGAAAAGTGATTCCTGTGCCTATGATTGCCAGATAATTTACTGCCATTTCAATTACATCTTTGTCATCCAGATTAAAAAACGCTATAAGCTGATGTCTGAAGCTAAACAAAATCAAGGAGTATAGTACTGCTATAAAGAAATCCAGCTGAAATCCGTTCGTTATAAATTTCTTGGCATTTTCTACGTCATTTCTTCCGAGACACTGTGCTACATTTACTCCTACACCTACCTGAGAAATTAAAATTAATGCAGCTCCAAACCACATGAAAAAACCTGCCGTTCCAGCGGCTGCAACTGCACTGGTGCTAACTCTGCCCAGCCATATTATATCGGTAAGATTATATGCCATTTGAATAAAGCCTGTTCCCATTATTGGAAGAGCAAGCTTAACTAATGTATACCTTATGCTTCCTTCTGTTAAATTTATGCTGCTGCTCATAAAAATCCTTTCTCAATTAAATATATTCTTAGTTTAACTTAAAAGTAATCTTAGTACAAGCAGATAAATTTTGGGTTTTAATTTGCATATCTAAAATTTATGATATAATAGATAAAATATTATAAAAAGGATGTATGTATGGAAACAAAATACGATAAAATCAAGATAACTGAGAAAGCTTTGAAGTATCTCGAGAAAAAAGGAAAAGCGTCCATTGTAATCGAGTTTCCGGGATACAGAACGAACGGAGACTTTGCAGTTATTCCCGTTCCGGAGGTGTTTGCAAAAAAGCCAAAATCTGCAGAAGAGTACAATAAGGTGAATATTGATGGAATAGATATCTATGTTTCAAAAACCGTATACATGCCTGAAGATAATGATGTTGTAATTGATGTTGAATCAGTTTTTAAGATTGGTTTCCTTACAATGTCAGGATTCGGAACAGATTCACAGTAGGTGATAATTTGGATAGAGTAGTTTTTTTAGTTGATATGAATGCTTTTTTTATAAGCTGCGAACAAACCAGGCACCCTGAAATCACAGGAAAACCTGCAGCTGTGGCAGGTGATCCCGAAAACAGATCAGGAATAATTCTAACGGCAAATTATGAGGCAAGAAAACGTGGAATCAAGACAACTATGATTCTCAAAGATGCTTACAAACTTTGCCCTGAATTAGTTGTAATTCCTCCTGATCATAGTTTCTATCATCAAAAATCAAAAGAAGTAATGGATATTCTGTCCTCTTTTACGCCTGTTATAGAACAAAATAGCATTGATGAGGCGTGGCTTGATATGACTGGGTGCGGAGGGATTTTTGGCGAGCCGCGTGAGGCAGCTGAAAAAATTATGCGCAGAATTAATAACGAATTAAATCTATGGTGCTCTATTGGAATATCAGAAAATAAATTTTTAGCAAAAATGGCATCGGAAATGAAGAAACCTCATGGAATTACCGAACTTTGGATAAAGGACATAAAGGAAAAAATGTGGCCTTTACCTGTAGGAAGTATGTATGGTGTCGGTAAGAAGACAGCCTTTAAACTCCAGGGTATGGGAATATACACAATTATGAATCTAGCTGTGTTTGACAGAGAATACCTTGTAAAAAAACTTGGTAAAATGGGTTTAGAGATTTCACTTTTGGCTAACGGAATAGACCTATCACCGGTCAAATGCAACTCGGACGGAGACATGAAATCAATCGGAAGGTCCACTACTCTTCCTCATGATACAACTGATATGGAATATATAAAGACTGTATTATTTGAGCTTTCTGACAGTGTGGGTATGACGGCACGCAGGCATGCAAAAAAAGGACGTACCGTACAAATAAGTATAAAGTATTCTGATTTTAAAAGTATTACAAGGCAGATGATGGTTCCGGCTACATGTCTGGTAAGAGATATATATTCTGCCGGGATAAAACTTTTTGAAAAAAACTGGAATCGCGAACCCATACGGCTTATAGGAATAAGTCTCAGCGGATTTGAAAATTATGAATCAGAACAAATATCGTTGTTTGATGTGTGTGAAGACAGCAGAGACATGAATTCGGACAAAACAGATTTGATAGAAAAAACCATTTACGATATACGGAAAAAGTATGGTGCATCTATTATTAAGCCCGGAGCAATAATTGATAAGTAAGATATTTGTAAAACTTATTAACCATACCTGTTAAGAGACGGCATAGCTGTATTCTTAACGGGTAAAATTTATACAATTTCCAATAATAGAATATGTATAATAATATATACAAGTGTAAAAATATTTTGCAAAAAATGCTGAATATTTGAACATTATAATTTATTTGAATCCAAAAAATGCATAAAATTCAAGTATATGCTAGTTGGTATAGTTTGTGCAATAAATAATGTAATGGAAAAAGAAAACGTTAAACATCAAACGTTACTACCATTGGTAAAAAATTCAAGGAGGAAATTATGGCAAAGTTTAAAAAACTTATTTCACTTTTCTTGGTAATTACATTATGCTTTTCTATGGCAGCATGCACAACACCAGGGGAAAATGCTGAAAAACCAACAAGCAATGAACAGAGTGGCGAAAATGCGGAGGAAACAAGCAGCAAAAAAATATTAAGATATTCTTTGACGGCGGATGCGCCTACGCTTGACCCGCAGCTTATGAATTCTATACCGAGCTCAACAGTAGGATTTCATATTTATGAAGGTTTAATGCGTAACCATGTAGGTGAAATTCTTCCCGGCATGGCAGAGAGATATGAAATATCAGACGATGGTAAAACGTATACATTTTATTTGAGGGATGCGGCTTGGTCTGACGGAGTGGAGATAAAGGCACAAGATTATGAATACGGAATTAAGCGCTTGGTGGACCCTGCTACAGCAAGTGACTATTCTTTTCTTGTAACTACACTCATAAAAAATGCAGGCGAAATTAATGCAGGAAAACTACCTGTTGATGAACTTGGAGTAAAAGCAACGGATGATAAGACGCTTGTAATAGAGCTAAATAATCCTACGGGATATTTTCTGAGCATGCTTTCTATGTCTCAATTATGTCCGGTAAGACAGGATATTGTTGAAAAATACGGCAAGGATTACGCGGGAGATGCGGAGAAAAATGTTTACAGCGGACCGTTTATAGTAAAAGAATGGAGACATGAAGACAGGCTAATTCTTGAAAAAAATCCGAATTATTGGAATAAGGATGCAGTGAATCTTGATGAGGTGCATATACTGACTGTTGCCGATGCAATGACAGCTCTTGCAATGTATGAAGGCGATGAACTTGACTTTGTAAATGTTCCGGCAGAGGTTTTAAAAAATTATGAAGACCAGGTAATCTATTATAACGACGGAGCAAACGATTTTATTAAGCTTAATATGGACGGCTCCAGCGATTTAAAAAATAAGAATTTAAGACTTGCGTTGAATTATGCTCTTAACAGAGAGGAGTACATATTGCTGAGCAGTCAGAACCTGTACCAGCCTAATACAAGGTATGTTCTTCCTCAGGTGAATGGAGTTGAAAAGAGCTATGGAGAAGAATATCCTTATGAAGCATATCCTCTTAAGTCTGATGCAGATAAGGCAAAGAATTACCTAAATATGGCCATGGAAGAGCTGGGAGTAACAGACCCTGCGGATGTACATCTTGAACTGATGACGACAGATCAGGAAAGAGCAAGAATTGAGGCCGAAGTTCTTCAAAGTCAATTCCAGACAGCTTTGGGAATTACGGTTAACATTAGACAGGTTCCATATAAGCAAAGACTTGAAATGGAATCCAATCATGAATTTGAAATGGTTGTAAGCGGATGGGTTCCTGATTACCCTGATCCTATGTCATACTTGGAGCTGTGGCCGACAGATTCTCCTTACAATCACGGTTCATATTCAAGCGAGGCATATGACGGATTTATAGAAGAAGCGCTAAGTAATTCAGAGCCGAAAGAACGAATGGATGCACTGTTCAATGCAGAGAAAACCCTGCTTGAAGATGGTGGAATTGTTCCGCTTCAGCTGAGGAGAAATGCAATGCTTCTTAATGATAGGGTAAAAGGACTTGAAACATACTTCGTTGGATTAAATTTTGACTATATTTATGCAGATATACAAAAATAAAATATTGAAAAGATGATTCGTTAGAGTCATCTTTTTGAGCATTTTAAACTATTGCATTGCAAATAAAATTAAGAGGGTTTAGATGGAGCAAAAAATTAGAGAATATATGAAAGCAAACCATATTGGCGGTTTTTTTGTAGCTAATTTACAAAACGTAAGATACATCAGTAATTATACCAGTGATGATGCATATTTGCTAATTACTGAAAAAGAAAATTATTTTTTAACCGATCCAAGATATGCAGAGCAGGCAGCACTTGAATGTCCCAAATATAAAATTATTAATTGGAGAGAAAAAGGAAAGACGGTTGCGGAAACAATAAAGCTCCTTATAGAGGAATTGAATATTAAAAGCTTTTGCTTTGAAGGTGATTTTGTAAGCTATAATATGTACGCTCAACTAAGAAACGCTAAGGCGGAAGCAATGCCGGTATCCGGTGTAATTGAAGGGTTCAGAAGCATAAAATCAGAGATGGAAATTGAGTGCCTCAGAGCCGCCTGCCAAATAGCGGACAGAGCATTCGAAAGAATAATCAAAGACATAAAGGTAGGTATAACAGAAAAAGAGCTGGCATCTAAGCTGTCTCACTACATGGTTATTGAGGGAGCTGATACAAAGCCTTACGGCAATATACTGATTTCAGGAAAAAGAACATCTCTGCTTCACGGAATTCCTTCAAGCAAAAGTATTGAATACGGAGATTTTGTTCTTATGGATTACGGCTGCGGATACAAGGGCTATCTTTCAGATATGACGAGAACTGTTGTCGTAGGTAAAGCTACTCCGGAACAGAAAAAAGTATATTCACTTGAAATGAAAATGTCCGAAGATTCTAAAAAAGCTATGGTTCCCGGAGCAAGTGCAAAAGATGTGTATGAAGCTTCAATTAAAGCTATAAAGGATACAGAGTATTATCAATATCACTATAATGGAGTAGGACATGGAATTGGCTTGTTTGTGCATGAGACTCCATTTTTGAGCCCAAGATCTGATGATGTACTGGCTTCAGGCAATGTAGTAACAATTGAGCCTGGCATATACATACCTGATTGGGGCGGAGTAAGAATAGAAGATCAAATGCTAATAACAGATAACGGAAATGAACACCTTACAAATGCAGTAAGGGAGCTCATTGAGCTTTAAATAAATGTAGAGGTGCAAATATGTTTAAATACATACTTAAAAGACTTTTAATTTCAGCGCTGACTATTTTAGTGCTGATTACTGTAGTTTTCATTCTTGTAAGGCTTATGCCGGGAGAACCTTTTGCAAGCGACAAGCTGACTCCGGAAATAAGAGCAAACCTTGAAAAATACTATGGATTTGATAAACCGCTTACGGTTCAATTTTTAACTTATATAGGAAATTTGTTTAAGGGAGATTTTGGGTATTCCATGAAGTATGTTAATCAGTCTGTTAACTCAATCATAGCAAGCTCATTTCCATATTCCTTCGATTTAGGAATGAGAGCACTGGCTTTATCAATATCTTTCGGATTGGTGTTTGGGATAATTGCGGCTCTTAATAGGGGAAATTCTCTGGATTACATAAGTATCATTATAGCCATTATAGGAACATCGGTTCCTGATTTTATAATAGGAGGACTGCTTCAATACTTTTTTGGGATACAGTGGGGATTACTTCCGGTTGCACAGTACAAAGGGCTGGAATATACAATTTTGCCGTCTATAGCTTTGGGATTTTACACCATCGCTATGGTATCAAGGATGATGAGGGCAAGCATGCTAGACATTGTTCAACAGGACTATATTAAGACAGCAAAGTCCAAAGGCATATCAAAATTTAGGGTAACATACAAGCACCAGATTAGAAATGCCATAATGCCTGTTGTAACTTTGCTTGGACCAACCGTAGCGAGTGTTCTTACAGGGACATTTGTAATAGAATCTATATTTGCAATACCGGGTATGGGTAAGTACTACGTTCAGAGTGTTCAGAATCTGGATTATACGCTGATATTGGGAATGACAGTTTTTTACGGTGTTTTTCTTATATTGGCCAACATGGTGGTTGACATATTGTACGGAGTAATAGATCCGAGAATAAGGGTTTCTTAAAGGTAGGTGCAGAATGGAAAATTATATAGATTTAGATAATGTAATCGAGGAAGATGTGAACAACATAAGCGAGGAAAAGTTTAAAAATGTCGGCAAAAACTCAGAGAAAATGGAAGCTATCACCAGACCTAATCTTACGTATTGGAAAGATGCTTGGAGAAGAATCAAAAAAAACAAGGCTGCCTATGCAGGATTGATAATCATTATCGTATATATTTTTTTAGCAATTATCGGTCCTGTTATAAGCGGCTATGAGTATACGGCACAGGACTCTACAAAAATGAATCAGTTTGTATCCAAGGATCATTGGTTTGGAACGGATGAGCTTGGGAGAGATTTGTGGACAAGAGTTTGGAGAGGTGCTAGGGTTTCTTTGGCCATAGGAGTTATAGCCACACTGTTAAATACAATTATAGGGGGTTTTGTTGGAGGTATTTCCGGATATTACGGCGGAACTTTGGATATGGTTCTCATGAGAATAATTGATGTTATGTACGGAATTCCTTATCTTATAGTAGCAATACTTGTAATGGTAGTGCTGCGCCCGGGTGTGACCTCGCTTATAATAGCCATGGTAATAGTGGGATGGATAAGTACGGCCAGGGTAGTCAGAGGAGAAGTCTTAAGAATAAAAGAGCAGGATTTTGTAGCAGCTGCCAAGGTTCTCGGTGTTTCTGATATTACAATAATAATAAAACATATTATCCCCAACGTGTTGGGATTAATAATAACAAATTTGACTATGTCTGTGCCAAGGGCAATATTCAATGAAGCTTTTTTAAGTTATATAGGGCTTGGTATTTCAGCCCCGGAGTGCAGTTGGGGAATTCTTGCTAAGTCAGGAATTAAGATGTTAAGGATTTATCCTTACCAGCTGTTCATACCATCCTTCTTTATTTGTACTACAATGCTTGCACTCAATCTGCTTGGTGACGGAATGAGGGATGCTTTAGACCCAAGATTAAGAGGAACAGAATAAAGGTAAGGGAGTGTAGAAATGGATAAAATATTGGAAGTTAATGATTTAAGATTTTCGTTCAACACCTACGGGGGAGTGGTAAAATCTGTAAGGGGTGTTTCATTTGATGTTAATGAGGGAGAAATAATAGGAATAGTAGGAGAATCTGGATGCGGAAAAAGCGTTACAGCACAGTGCTTGGTAAAGCTTAATCCTGAACCGCCGGGATTTTTTGAGGAAGGATCAATAAAGTACAAGGGAAAAGAAATAATAACCATGACAGATTCTGAACTCAGAAAAATTAGAGGTGTTGAGATAGGATTTATATTTCAGGATCCTATGACATCGTTAAATCCAACTATGAAAATAGGCAAGCAAATTGAAGAAATATTTGTCCAAAGGCATATATACAACAAACAGCAGCTTAAAGAAAAAGCAATAGAAATTTTAAAGCTTGTGGGAATTTCAGATGCTGAAAGAAGATACAATCAATATCCTCATGAGCTTAGCGGAGGCATGAAACAGAGAATTATGATTGCCATAGCTCTTGTGGGAAACCCAAGCGTTATAATTGCTGATGAACCTACAACATCTCTTGATGTTACAATAGAAGCTCAAATACTTGACTTGCTTAAGGAACTGCAAAAGAAGTTAAAAACATCTGTAATTTTGATAACGCATGATTTGGGAGTTATAGCCAAAATGTGCGACAGGGTGCTTGTAATGTACGGAGGTAAAATAATAGAAAGAGGATTGACGGATGAAATTTTTTACAATACGAAGCATCCTTACACTTCCGGACTACTATGTTCAATAGCAAGCCTTGATACGAGCAAGGATGAGGAACTTCAACCAGTAGAAGGAACTCCTCCGGACTTGTTTTCTCCTCCTGTAGGATGTCCTTTTGCTGCAAGGTGTGAATATGCTATGGAGATATGCTATGAGGCAATACCTCCTGAATACAAACTTACGGATGAACACACTACAATGTGCTGGCTTGAGCATGAGCATGCGGATGATGTGTTGCTTCCGTGCAAAAAAAACAATAAGGAGAAAGCATATGGAACCGCTTGTACGAGTTAATAATTTGAGCAAGTACTTTCAAATAAATAAGAATGATACACTTAAAGCTGTTGATGATGTGTCTTTTGATATTTATGAAGGTGAAACTGTAGGGCTAGTGGGAGAATCGGGATGTGGAAAATCTACAACCGGAAGATGTCTGGTAAAGCTTTACAGCCCTACGGGAGGAAAAATTTTATACCAGGGAAAAGATATATTTAGTTCAAAAAATAAAAAAGAAAATCTTCAATACTGCAAGAATATTCAAATGATATTTCAAAATCCATATTCTTCGCTAAATCCAAGAATGACCGTAAAAGATATACTAGGAGAAGGAATCAGGCTCCATGAGAACATAGGTGAAAAGGAACTTGATGAAAAAATAGAAGGACTTTTAAGAGACGTCGGGTTGAACAAAGACCACATGTCAAGGTTTCCTCATGAATTTTCAGGTGGCCAGAGGCAAAGAATAGGAATTGCAAGAGCACTTTCAGTAAACCCAAAATTTATTGTATGTGATGAACCTATATCAGCGCTTGATGTATCTATTCAGGCACAAGTGCTTAATATGTTGAAGAAGCTTCAAAAGGAAAGAGGATTAACATATCTGTTTATTGCTCATGATTTAAGTGTGGTAAAATATATATCGGATAAAGTTATAGTTATGTATCTTGGAATGATAGTTGAGCAGGCAAATGCTAATGAACTTTATAAAAATCCTATGCACCCATACACAAAGGCTCTTTTATCAGCAATACCAGAAGCAGATCCAAGCGTGGCAAGAAATAAAAAACGTGTAATGCTAAAAGGTGAAATACCAAGCCCTATAAATCCAAAAAACTGTTGCAGATTTGTAGAACGGTGTGAATATGCCATGCCCATATGCCATGAAGAAATTCCAAGGTTGAAGATATTAGATGGTGGAGACAATCATAAAATTTCATGCCATTTATATAAATAAACATTATATGTCTGCAATTAATTATTGCAAGTACATATTTTACGAACAAGTCCTGTGCGATTTTTCGCACAGGACTTGTTATATGCAGCGTAGTTGTGTCATGTTATTTTTTATGCTGTTATTTATTCTGGAGTCTTATCCATCCGGATTTTTAATTTGTCCATTTTATAATATAAGGTCTGTCTGGGCACACCTAATTTCTTAGAAGTTTTTGATATATTGCAGCCATATTGCTTTAGCGCGTTAACTATTACATTTCTTTCGAATTTTTCTACCTGCTCGTACAGTGGTCCTGTATAGGCAGGACTTGCCAAAGGAATATCAGAATTGCAACATTTTATAATGTCCTTCTGCTGATTGATAATAACGTAATCCGGCATGTCGTTCATGGTTATTATGCTGCCTTCTGTAATGTTAATTGCATGCTCAATTGAATGCCTGAGTTCTCTTACGTTTCCGGGCCATGAATAGTTATGGAAAAAAAGCAGCACTTCGTCAGAAAACCCTGATATATTCTTATTTAATTTTTGGCTGAAATGTTGTAAAAAGTAGTTGCTTAGCTCAACAATATCGCTTTTGCATTCTCTCAAAGGAGCTACGTAGAAGTTAATAGCGTTCAATCTATAAAATAGGTCGCTTCTTAATTTTCCTGATTTAATTGCTTCATAGGGATTTTCATTTAATGCGGTGATTATTCGTACATCTACATCGTGAGCCGTATTATCACCTATTCTTCTAATTTGATTTTCCTGAAGAAATCTCAGCAGCTTAGCCTGCAATGTTATATCCATTGAATTTATTTCATCAAGGAACAGCGTTCCGCCATCTGCCGCTTCAATAAGTCCCATAGAATTTTGTGCGCCTGTAAAGCTTCCCAGTTTTGTCCCGAATAGTATACTTTCAAACAATGTACTTGGAATCGCGGCACAGTTTTGCGCGATAAAAGGTTTTCCACGCCTGTTGCTTTCATTATGAAGGGATTGAACAACAAGTTCCTTTCCAGTTCCGGTTTCTCCGTAAACAAGAACAGGTGAATTGCTGTTAGCAGTTTTTCTGATTTTATTTTTTAAATCGACCTTTGAAGTGCTGCTTCCGATAATATTGTCTAAAGTGTATACGGCCTTTCCGTTAACTTTATTTCGTTTTTTGCTTTTATTCAAATTATTATATTTTTCAACATCAGAAAAAATTTCAATAACACCTTCTAGCTGACCATTTTCATGTAAGGGTATAGTGCTTGAAAAAATTGTAACCTTTCGATCCTGATAGTTATAATAATTTTGAACATAGTTTTTTAAACTCTCGCCGGTTTTCAGCGTCCTCATTATTGTACTGGTTTCTTCGGTTAATCGAGGAAATATTTCCAGAAGATGTTTTCCGATAGCGTTTTCCACTTTGAGACCGGCCAAATCGTGTATTGATTGGTTGTAGAAAAGGACTTTACCGTTCTTATCTACAATAAATATACCGCAATACAGATTTTCTGAAACCAGTTTTAATATATTTTTATAATCCATAAAATCCCCTGAAGTTTTTTTATTATGGCTATTATAACACAAATATAATTTAAGTAAATAGTTAAATCTTATTATGGCCTTCTATACATGTGTAATAAAAATCTTACATTTTTTGTCTGGAATTTATGCATGTTAAAAATAGAGCTATTCTACCTATACTCTAAAAGTAAGTGTTTTCCTGATGCGTAATATTTTGTTAATATTGGCATAATATTTGCTACCTTATTAGAAACTGCAAAATTTATATTAAGGAGGATGAAGTTTTCGAACTGCTATAATTCTTGAACAATGAGAGTCGTAAATTGCAAATAAATATATTGATACACGTGTCAAAAAAACCGTCACATGCTATGTAAAATATTTGTACAAAAGATACGATATATAATACATATACTGAAATTCTAACATGTATTTTCTTGGCAAGAAAATTGCAGGCATATATATGAATATATAAATTGGAGTGTGTATGACTAAAGCAAATATTTTTAACATTCAAAAATTTTCTGTTCATGACGGCCCGGGTATAAGGACAACATTTTTTTTCAAAGGATGCCCCCTGAGTTGCCTGTGGTGTCACAATCCAGAAAGCCAAAATTATAATAAACAAGTGCTTTTTGATAAGGACAAATGTGTCTCGTGTTTGAGTTGTCAAGAAGCATGTCCGGAAAATGCAATAAGCGTAAAAAATAATATTGTTACAACTGATGAACAGTTGTGTAAGCACTGTGGCTTGTGTGAAATTTATTGTATACCAGGCGCGAGACAGGTTGTGGGCAAAGAGTATACAATCGAAGAAATAATGAAAGAAGCTTTGAAGGATAGAGTGTTTTATAACAAGTCTGGAGGAGGGGTAACCGTTTCCGGTGGAGAGCCTTTGACGCAGATAGATTTTGTAGAGGATTTCTTGAAGAGATTAAAAGCCGAAAATATTCATACTGCAGTTGATACCAGCGGCGCAGTAAACTTTGACAGCTTGCAGCGAATATCAGAATATACTGATTTGTTCTTGTACGATATTAAGCTTATGGATGATGAAAAACATAAGCGTTATATCGGAGCATCAAACAAGTTAATTTTAAGCAATCTGGAAAAATTGTCAGAAATTCATGACGGAATAAATATAAGAATGCCCATAATTGAAGGAATAAATGCCGATGAAAATCATATTAAGAAAACAATAGAGTTTATTAAAAAACTCAATATAAAAAAAGTCAACTTATTGCCGTATCATGATATAGCAATGCACAAATATAAAAAGCTTGGCATTTCTTATGAAAAAGAAAAAATGTCTAAGCCATCTGATGAGAAAATTCAACAATTTAAAAACATGTTTATAGATGAAGGATATGAAGTAAAAATAGGAGGTTAGTATGAGAGGATATACTGAAAGGACTAAAAAATTAAGACAGGAAAGCGTAACGACACAGCCAAGGGTTAGCCTTGAAAGAGCATTGCTGGAAACTGAATTTTATCAAAAATATTTTGGCGCAGTTGAAACGCCGGTACTTCGTGCGATGAATTTTAAAAATTATATGGAAAAAAGGAAGCTTTACATTGGCGAAGGGGAACTGATAGTTGGAGAAAAAAGTGAAGGACCACAAGTTGTTCCTACATTTCCGGAGCTTTGCGCACACACTGTAGAAGATATGACGGTAATGAACGACCGAAAGTATATTAATTTTAAGGTTAACGAAGAAGATAAGGGAGTTCAGGCAGAAAAAATTCTTCCATATTGGCAGAATAAATCAACTAGAGATAAAATTCTAGCTTCTATGACTCAGGAGTGGAAAGATTGCTATGCAGCTGGAATGTTTACGGAGTTTATGGAACAAAGAGCGCCAGGACATACTGTTGCAGATGATAAATTTTATAAAAAGGGATTTTTGGAGTTTAAAAAAGAAATAGAAGAAACTATAGAACAATTAGATTTTTTAAATGATGCTGGTGCATATGACAAAAAGGCACAGCTTGAAGCAATGGCAATTTCTTGTGATGCAATAATGATTTACGGACAGAGATATGCAGCATATGCCAGAGAATTAGCAGAAAAAGAAACCGATGCTAACAGAAAAAAAGAACTTCTGTGGATTGCCGGCAACTGCGATGTTGTACCGGCGCATAAACCTGAAACATACGCTCAGGCATTGCAGATGTACTGGTTTGTTCATTTAGGGGTTACAACAGAAACGAATACATGGGATGCATTTTCACCTGGAAGGCTTGATCAATATTTATATCCGTTTTATAAAAATGATTCAGAAGCCGGCATAATCGATTATGACAAGGCCAGAGAACTGATGGAATGCATTTGGATTAAATTCAACAACCAACCTGCACCTCCAAAAGTTGGAATAACTTTAAAAGAAAGCGGAACATACACTGATTTTGCGAATTTAAATACCGGTGGTATTAATCCGTATACAGGTGAAGATGGTGTAAATGACGTATCCTATATAATCCTTGATACGATGGATGAAATGAGATTGTTACAGCCAAGTTCCAATGTTCAGATAAGTGAAAAGACACCTGATGAATTTTTGAATAGAGCTGTTGAAATATCCAGAAAAGGCTGGGGACAGCCTGCATTTTACAATACTGAAGAATTAATTAGCGAGCTTATGAATGCTGGAAAGACATTGGAAGATGCACGATTTGGTGGCTCAAGCGGATGTGTCGAAACAGGTTGCCACGGAAGAGAAGCATATGTTCTCACAGGATATTTGAACGTTCCGAAAGTATTTGAACTTATGATGAATAACGGATACGATAAGTATACTGGCAAGCAAATAGGATTAAAAACTGGTAATCCTGAAGATTTTAAGACTTTCGATGAGTTAAGAGAAGCATTTTATAAACAGCTTGAATATATTATCAACGTTAAAATAAGAGGAAATAACGTAATTGAAAAAATATTTGCTGAGCACATGCCTTCGCCGTTCATGTCAGTTCTTACAACAGGCTGTATGGAAAGCGGAAGAGATTATAATGCAGGCGGATCTAAGTACAATACTAGATATATACAGGTAGTAGGTATAGGAACAATTACAGACTGCTTTGCATCTGTAAAATACAATGTATATGAGCAGAAACGTTTCACAATGAGTGAGCTGGTTGCAGCTACTAAAGCTAATTTTGAAGGATTCGAAATGCTTCATAATTTAGTATTGAACCATACTCCTAAGTATGGCAATGATGATGATTATGCAGATAATATAATGCTTGATATATTTACTAATATAAGAGACAGAATAAGAGGAAGAAAGACTGTGTGCGGGGGAACTTACCAAATAGATATGCTCCCTACAACTTGCCATATTTATTTCGGTTCTGTAATGACAGCTTCAGTGAATGGAAGGCTTAACGAAAAACCAGTTACAGATGGAATTTCTCCTGAAAAAGGTGCTGACAGAAACGGTCCAACCGCAGTAATTAATTCATGTGCAAAGATGGATCATACATCTACTGGAGGAACATTGCTTAACCAGAAATTTACTCCTTCATCAATAGCCGGACAGGAAGGTATTGATAATGTATCTGCTCTTGTAAGAGCGTACTTTGAAATGGAAGGTCATCACATACAGTTTAATGTAGTTGACAGAAGCACGCTTCTAGATGCACAGAAGCATCCTGATGAATATAAGGACCTGATTGTTAGGGTAGCGGGATATTCAGACCACTTTAACAATCTTGAAAAAGCACTTCAGGATGAGATAATAGATAGAACTGAACAAAGTTTTAATTAATTGATTATAAGAGAGACCTAAGATGTAAGGTCTCTTTTTATTTGTAATTTTTAATAACCAGAAAAAAGACGGTCAACTCCTTATTTCTAAATGTCTGAATTAACTATTGATTTTATACATAGAATGGTATTATATTAATATGGTAGTGCATTATTTAGGGTGTGCCGGATTATTTATCCGATTTAACACGGAAATGCCGTGTGCTTTACTTGCATAGAATTTGGAGGAAATTAAATGTACATTGAATTATTAAAGGCAGCGTTTTTGGGAATAGTTGAAGGAATTACAGAGTGGCTTCCTATAAGCAGCACAGGACACATGATACTTGTAGAGGAGTTTATTAAATTTAATGCATCTGAAGCATTTATGGAAATGTTCAGGGTGGTTATTCAGCTTGGGGCTATAATGGCAGTGGTACTGCTGTATTTTCATAGGCTGAATCCTTTTTCGCCGAGAAAAACTTCAAAACAGAAAAAAGATACAATACTGTTATGGTTAAAGGTTATTGTAGGAGTGATACCGGCGGCGGTTCTTGGGCTGCTGTTTGATGATTGGTTTGACGAAAATTTTTATAATTTTCAGACCGTGGCAGTTACCCTTATTATATACGGTATACTTTTCATAGTGATTGAGAACCGCAATAGAGGAAAAAGTTCCAAGATAAAAAGTTTTAGTGAAATGTCTTATATGACGGCATTAGGCATAGGAATTTTTCAAGTATTATCGCTGGTTCCGGGCACATCCCGTTCCGGTGCTACAATTTTGGGAGCAATAATACTGGGGAGCTCAAGAAGCATAGCAGCGGAATACTCTTTCTTCCTGTCAATTCCTGTTATGTTTGGAGCAAGCGCTCTGAAGTTGTTTAAATTTGGATTGAATTTTACGGGGCTGGAGTTGGCTGTATTATTAACGGGTATGGTTGTAGCTTTTGTAGTATCCCTGGCAGCTATCAGATTTTTAATGAAGTATATTAAGAACAATGATTTTAAAGCGTTCGGGTGGTATAGAATTATTTTGGGAGCAATAGTTATAGGCTATTTTGCAATTGCAGGTTAGCAAAAGGTCCGGTTTACGTAAACCGGATTTTTTTTTACTAATTTTATTGATAATAAATGGAAATGGAATTATACTAACATAAATAATGTGTGTTTTGGAGGAATTATGTATAAAATTATGATTGTGGAGGACGATTTAACTATTGCAAAAACATTGAAGGCTCATCTTTCAAAGTGGGACTACAATGTGTTTTGTGTGGATGATTTTAAAAATATAATTGAAGATTTCAAGAAATTTGAACCTCATATTGTCTTGCTTGATATTATGCTTCCTTTTTATAATGGTTTTTTTTGGTGTAGCGAAATTCGTAAAATTTCAAAAATTCCAATTATGTTTATATCCTCTGCTTCAGATAATATGAATATTGTAATGGCAATTAATATGGGCGGAGATGATTTTATTGCAAAGCCTTTTGATTTGAATGTTATTACGGCAAAGCTGGGAGCTCTTTTGCGAAGATCATATTCTCTGCACGGTCAGATGAATACCATAGAATGCAATGGCGTTATTCTAAACATGAGCGATGCTTCACTGACATACGAAAAGAATAGAATTGAATTGACAAAAAATGAATACAAAATTTTGCAGGTTCTTATGGAGAATATGGGAGCTGCAGTTTCCAGAGACGAAATTATGCAACACCTTTGGGAAAATGACCAATTTATTGATGATAATACTCTTACTGTAAACATGACTCGCCTTCGCAAAAAGCTGTCTGAAATAAGCCTTGAAAATTTTATTAAAACAAAAAAGGGAATGGGATATATGGTGGAATAATATGAGTGATGTGTTTAAAATATTTTTACTATATTTAAAGCAAAATACCATTTTTATAGCGTTGGGAATCATATCTTTAATTATCTTTACATCAGTTTTTTTTCTTTATTCACTGCCATTAGAGCCTATACTTTATGCAGTTTTATTAACATTTGCCTTTATTGCGGCAGTATATATGCTGTGCTTTATTAAATTTTACAAACGGCACATGGCCCTTAAAGAAATAATGGACAATATCTGTGTATCTGATTATAAATTTCCGGATACATTAAGCATAATTGAAGAAGACTATCAGGAATTAATTAAAAAAATAGACAGGCATAGGCTTGATGTTATTAATGAAAAAAATAAAAGCTATTCAAATATGCTTGATTATTACACAATATGGGTACATCAGATAAAAACTCCGATTTCAGCAATGCGCCTGATACTCCAATCCGAAAAATCTGATATAAATGATGAGCTTTTGGAGCAGCTTTTTAAAACGGAGCAATATGTGGAGATGGTACTTCAGTATATTAGGCTTGAAAATTTAAATTCTGATTTAATGTTTAAAAATTATTCGCTTGATAGTATGGTTAAGCAGGTTGTAAGAAAATATTCCAAATTATTTATTCGTAAAAAAATAAATTTAGTGTATGAAAATTTAAACAGGTATGTTTTGACTGATGAAAAGTGGCTCGTATTCGTTATTGAGCAATTAATCTCCAATTCTCTTAAATACACCAGCTCCGGCAATATTTCAATATATATGGATAAAACCAGGCCATGCACGTTGGTTATTGAAGATACGGGAATGGGAATTGAAGAGGAAGATTTGCCGAGAGTTTTTGAAAAGGGCTATACTGGATACAACGGCAGAGCAGATAAAAAATCAACGGGAATTGGATTGTACTTGTGCAGGCAGATATTGAACAGGCTGTCGCATTCAATAGAAATTGAGTCGGAAGTAGGAAAGGGAACAAAGGTAAAAATAAAACTTGAAGCCCAAAAGGTTGAATTTGAATAACCTTACTAAACTGTAAGGATGATAGGGGAAATGTAAGCCGAAGTTATGGCAGTGCATTTTTCTTTTTTGATATTATGAACAGGAAGTAAATTTAAGGAGGAAGCTATGTCACTATTAGAAGTAAATAATTTAAAGAAAATATATTCAACAAGATTTTCGGGAAATCCTGTTCAGGCATTGGCAAACATATCATTTTCAGTTGAACGTGGAGAATATACAGCAATTATGGGTGAATCGGGTTCGGGTAAAACAACTTTGCTGAATATACTTGCCTCTCTCGATAAGCCGACAAGCGGAGAAGTATTATTAAATGAGAAAAATATAGTATCAATCAACGAAAAGGAAATATCAGCATTCAGGAGAGATAATCTTGGTTTTGTTTTTCAGGATTTCAACTTGCTAGACACATTTTCAGTGCGGGATAATATTTTTCTTCCGTTGGTTCTGGCAGGGGAAAAATATGAAGAAATGAGAGATAAATTAAAACCGATTTCCAAAAGACTTGGTATTGAAGAAATTTTAAATAAATACCCTTATGAAATCTCAGGAGGACAAAAGCAGAGAGTTGCCATAGCGAGGGCGCTCATTACAAAACCCGAGGTAATACTTGCTGACGAACCTACCGGTTCTCTTGATTCACGCTCTTCCGACGAGGTTTTAAAGCTGTTCAGTGAACTGAACAAAGATGGTCAGACTATTCTTATGGTTACACACAGTGTGAAGGCTGCAAGTCATGCTAAAAGAGTGATGTTCATAAAAGACGGAAGCATATATCATCAAATATACAGGGCAAATATGTCTAATGAGGACATGTATCAAAAAATATCGGATACTTTGACTATGATTGCAACCGGGGGGGTGCAAAATGAGTAAATTTTTTTATCAGAAACTAGCCTTGAACAATATTAAAAAAAACTCAAAGATGTATATTCCTTATATCTTTGCATGCATAGGAACAATTATGATGTTTTACAACATGAGCTTTCTTACTGTTGCTGACAGTATAGGAATTGTCAGTGACAGTGCGTCTCTAAGAGTTATTATGTACTTGGGAGCTATAGTAATTGGAATTTTTTCTACCATATTTTTATTTTACACAAACAGCTTTTTAATCAAGCAGCGAAAAAAAGAATTTGGATTGTTTAATGTGTTGGGAATGGAAAAAAAGCATGTGGCCAAAATAATGTTTTATGAAACATTGATTACTGCGGCTGTTGCAATATTGGCAGGAATTCTTTCAGGGATTCTTCTCAGCAAACTTATAATATTGTTCTTATTTAAATTAATTTCCATTGAAGCTGTATTTGGTTTTGAAATTCCTGCGACATCTGTGCTGGTAACAGTACTGCTGTTCAGCGGTATATTTGTTATAAATCTTGCTTACAATATTCATCAGGTTCATTTATCAAATCCGGTTGAGTTATTGAAAGGTGGAAAAACAGGGGAAAAAGAACCAAAGACAAAATGGATAATTGCTCTCGTTGGAATCATAACTCTGGCATCCGGTTATTATATTGCGATTACCGTTGAATCTCCTTTGGCCGCTCTCAACTTATTTTTTATTGCTGTACTACTTGTAATGGTTGGGACATACTGCTTATTTACGGCAGGAAGTATTGCGGTGCTGAAAATGCTTAGAAACAACAAAAAATATTACTATAATCCAAAACACTTTATTTCTGTTTCGGGAATGATGTACAGAATGAAACAAAATGCGGCAGGGCTTGCAAATATATGTATTTTATCCACTGCTGTAATTATAATGATTTCATCTACAATTTCATTGTATGTGGGGGTAGAGGATGCTTTAAGAAGTAGATTTCAGCGAAATATTATAGTTAGTGCGGACAATGTGTCAGAAGAACAATCTGAAGAATTGGATTGGTATATAAATATGGTTTCTTCTGAATACGAACTGGAGCAGAAGAATATTGTAAGATATCGATCCATGAATGTATATGCAGTGAGAGATGGAACTGTATTTATGCCGGCTACTGATGAATCTTACGCATCAGATAATTTTTATGTTCTTATTTTTATGACTCAGGACGAGTACAACAAGCTTGAAGGCAGGTCGGTTTCACTAGAAGAAGGAGAAGCCCTTGTCTTCAGCGCTGATGGTGATGTTAAGGGAAAGAACTTGGATTTTAACGGGTATAAATTATCTGTTAAAGAATATATGGATTCATTTGATTCCGTGATTGAAAAGGTTGATACAATGACATACAGCAGCTATGTGGTAGTTGATAATATGAACACCATCGAGAAGATATATAATTTATTGAATACTAGCGAAAAGAAAATGGAAGAGCTGTCATATTTTTATGGGTTTGACACGGAGGCGGATGAAAATTATCGAATAGAAGCAGTAAAAGGGTTAAAAAGTATATTTGAAGGTATAGATGTCCCAATATATGCACAAAGCGTTGACGAATACAGGAATTCATTTTACAGTCTATATGGTGGATTGTTTTTTCTGGGAATATTTTTAGGATTGCTTTTCATCATGGCAACGGTGCTCATTATTTATTATAAACAGCTTGCAGAAGGGTATGATGACAGAGAAAGATTTGAAATAATGCAGAAAGTAGGAATGAGCAGCAAAGAAGTAAGAGATACAATAAAAAATCAAGTTTTGTCGGTATTCTTCCTTCCTCTCTTAATGACAGCGGTTCATATTGCGTTTTCTTTTAAAGTTATAACGAGACTGCTGGCAATATTTAATCTTACAAATGTACCATTATTTGCAGTTTGCACATCCGTTACTATTATAATATTTTCGATTATGTATGCACTTGTATATAAGATTACTGCAAGGACATATTATAAAATTGTGAGTAGATAATCTTAGTAGTTGAATATAAGTAACGTGTATAAGCTCCCCCTGGTTGATAGAGCCCAGGGGGATTTTCACATAATAAGCTTGATGAGTACGGGAACTGTTAGTAAAGATATAAGAGTCGTTGCAGAAACAATTATTGCGGCAAATTCTCTTTCTTTATTGAAGTTTTCCGCTAAAATTGATGTCATGGCGGAGGCGGGCATGGCAGTCATTATAACAATCGAATAGACAGCTTTAGAATTGTCTTTTAGCAGAAGAGACAGCAAGTATATAACAATCGGAATAATTACTGATTTAATTAAAATCCCGTAATATATTGTCCAGTCCTTTAAATAATTCTTTAATTTAATGTTTGATAATATAACACCTATAATAAACATAGAGATCGGACCCGTTATGCTTCCTATACTTTTAATGCTTGTCAGCAGAGCACCTTCAATTTCTATTTCCAACGACATCATGGTTATGCCGATCACAACGGCTATTATGGATGGATTCATCAAAAGGCTTTTAATTTCTTTTTTTAAATAACCCTTTTCTAAATTTCCGCTGTAAAGCATGATTCCGTAAGTCCATACAAATATAACGAAAAAAACATTGAATATGGAACCGTAAATTACGCCTTCAGCTCCAAATACAGAATTTAATATGGGAAAGCCAACATAACCGGTATTAACAAATATGTTTGCAAAATGAAGAACGGTGCGCTTTTCTCCTTTAACAGGAGTAAGCATGATGTATGAAACAGCTGCCATAACAGCATAGGCGCCGAGGCTGTAGTAAAAAGTTTTAATAACATTGTATTTAATAGAATCATCATATGAAAACATGAAGGAAGATACTATCATAAAAGGAAGAGCTATTTTAATAAGGATGTCAGTAAGACCTTTGTTAAGCTCCGGTGTTATTATCTTTTTCTTGCTTCCGTAAAAACCAACTAATATTATTATAAAAAGAGATACAACACTGTGGGTAATTGCCGTAAAATTCAAAATGAACCTCCTTATAGCTTGATGTATTATAATATGAGTGATGAAACTTATTGCTTCTGTTTATTTATAATCTTTGGTTTATTATGGTTAACCTCCTAATGCCAAAACAACTTGCCAATAATTTCAGATGGGGTATGAAAAAAATTATGATATAATTATAAAAATATCTTTAGGGAGACGTCATGAAGAAATACCTTAAAATTAATATTATTGCGGTACTGCTGCTGATTTTAATGCTTTTAGGCTACAAGGCAGATAATACGGTATTTGCGGATAAAAATTTAAAAGCTCCGGAATCACCTGTGAATTTAACGGTTAAGGAAGTAACTGAAAGTTCAGTCACCTTGGAATGGGACAAACCACAAAGCAGCGATATTAATAATTACAAAATTTATAAGAACAGTACATATATTGATTCAACAAAAACAAATACTTATAAAGTAGAAAATCTTAACCCGGATACAGAATATGAATTTTATATAAGGTCAGAAACAACAAATAACAACGTATCGCCTGCGGGAGACCCAATTGTTGTAAAAACTAATGCATCGATTGAAGTGGCTAAAATTATTGGATACTATCCTGCTTGGAAATCATATGATGAATTTACACCGGACAATATTGATGCTCAAAAGTTAACACATATTAATTATGCCTTTGCTGATATAGGTCAGGACAATAAAATAAAATTAGGATATCCCGACAAGGACCCGGAAAATTTTGAAAAGTTAAACGAGCTTAAGGAAATAAATCCCGATATAAAAATTTTAATTTCTGTTGGAGGATGGAATTGGTCTGCAAAATTTTCAGATGTTGCTAGTTTAGATTCTTCGAGAGAGATATTTGCTCAAAGCTGTGTAGACTTTATAGTCGAGTACGGCATTGACGGGATAGATTTAGACTGGGAATATCCAGTAGGCGGTGGTCTGGAGGGAAATTCTAATAGGCCTGAAGATAAGCAGAACTTTACACTTCTTCTTAAGGAAATACGTGAGAAACTGGATGAACAAGGGGCAAAGGATAATGAACATTACCTTCTTACCATAGCATGCGGAGCGAGCAGCTATTACTTAGAAAACATAGAAGCTTCTAAAATAAATGAATATGTTGACTATGCAAATCTTATGACCTATGATCTTCATGGGCCGTGGGATTCATATTCTGATTTTAATGCGCCGCTCTATAGCAGCAGTGCATGGTCTCCGCAGTACAAAGCAAGTGTTGACTCAAGTGTGGAACTATGGATAAGTGCAGGGTTTGCAAAAGACAAGATTGTTGTTGGAGTGCCATTTTACGGTTATTTGTACAATGTAGAGACCCATGATAACAGTGGACTTTACCAAGTGAGCACCGGAGGCGAGGCGCTGAGTTACAGCACGATCAGGTTAAATTACTTGAACGGTAATTTTAATAAAATGTACAGCGAAGAATCATTGGTTCCTTGGCTTTATAATGATAATATTTTTATAAGCTATGATGATGCCGAATCAATTGCATTGAAATCAGAATACGTTAAAGATAAAGGTCTTGCAGGAGTTATGATCTGGGAGCTCAGCCAGGACTACAACAATGAGCTTTTAAATTCAGTATTTAACGCATTGAATTAGCTATTTCTTAAATTTTATGATATTGGGATTAATGATGGCGTAGTTTAATATTATTGCGTAAGGTAATATAAACCCTACGAACGCTTGAACCATTGAAACTGCTCTTGATAGTCCAAAGGGAGTTATGTCGCCGTATCCTACTGCAAATAATGTAATGAAGCTGAAGTAAAGGGAATGAGTGATAATGCCGATAGGTGTATGCTGCTGGTTCGAAACAGCCGCATAATGGTCAGCGATGTATCCAAGCCCCGCGTAATCAATTGCTATATATATTGTAGTAAATAATGCGGCAATAATAAAATATAAATTAAATAAGACCAGGACGTTATAAACAATTAAAATAGTTTTTCGTTTCAAGATAACACTCCTTGAAAAATATGTCTGCTTATAAATTATATGCAGGCATATTTTATTTAATAAAATAATTTTTAATTGGTGGTATTTAAACTAAGATTGAGTTATAATGTGTTATGATTAAATACAGGGGGAAGCCATGACTAAGCAATTAAAAGCAGACCTTATGCTGCTGATGATAACTATATTTTGGGGGATTTCTTATTATCTTTCTGATGTGAGTTTGTCAGATATGGGGTCATTTACGTTAAATGCGCATAGATTTCTAATCGCTTTTTTTATTGCAGCATTATTGACATTTCCAAAATTGAAAAATGTTTCGAAAAATACATTGAAGTACAGTCTTATTATTGGCGCGGCACTTACTGTGGTGTACATAGGTGCAAATTTTGGCGTTATGTATACAACTTTATCAAACACAAGTTTTCTATGCGGGCTTGCGGTTGTATTTACTCCTATTGTGTCAAGTATAATTCATAAGAAGGCACCTGATAAAAAACTAACAATGGTGATAATTATGACAACCATTGGAATTGCTCTATTAACATTAAAAGATAATTTTTCGCTTAACAAAGGTAATTTATTTGGAGATGCTGCTTCGGTAATGTGCGCACTTGCATATGCCATTGACTTGAATATTACTGAAAAAGCCGTTTCTCTTGAAGATGTAGATCCGTTTCAGCTTGGAGTTTTTCAGTTGGGAGTAACAGGAATTTTGAATTTTACGCTTGCAATTATATTTGAAAAACCCCACTTACCAACACAGCCGAACATATGGGCATCTGTGTTGTTTTTGGCAATACTATGTACAGGAGTGGCGTTTGTAGTGCAGGCCATTGCTCAGCAATATACTACAGCATCCCACGTAGGTGTAATTTTTTCTCTTGAAACTGTCTTTGCAGGAATAGTGGCATTTGCGTTTGCAAAAGAGGTTCTTACATTTAAGGCGTATTTTGGCGCAGCACTGATGATTGCAAGTATTTTTATTATGGAGATAGATTTCAAAGAATTAATAAAAAAAAGGCGGAGAAAAATAGAGCAAGAATAGAAAGGACTATCCTTAAAGGAGAAGTCCTTTTTTGATAACCTTGTCAATTTGTAAGACACCTTTATTTAAAATTTATTTCCCCAAATTAGCCCAATGCTCGTATGCCTCATTAAGCTCCATAAAGGCGCCGGACATATCCTTCGCATCTATTGCGCCATTTAATCTTGCTAGGCTTTTATAAAAGCCATTTATTTCATCTTTTTCGGCGCTGAATTGGACTCTTTTAGCAATTTTGTCCCAGTTGTCCGTCAGTTGCAGAGCTTTATTACTTGCCTCTGCCCAATTATCCTTTTTGATTTCATCTCTTATTGAATCTATTACAGCAGGTATATTATCATCGTTAGTCAGTGGATTTTTCAAAACTTTGTCACTTAACATTAATAGAATAAATAATACAGTCGTAACAATCGGTATTGATATAACTAAAAATTTTCTCATATAACCTCCTTAGTAAGGGCCTTTATAATCTCCTACATCAATAACTTTTTTGATGTGATCTTCATATTTATCAACATAAAAGGAACCGGCTGGATTTAATGTTGCTAGGAAAACTTCAGAGATATCTTTTATTCCTTTGCTTTTTAGTTGATCCATAAGCCACTTTTTACTTTTGTTCAGTTGCCTTAAATTTTCTTCTATCAAAATTCCGTCATAAATAAGTTCTGTACTTATACCGGAAGGTTTTTTGGTTATATTCATGTCCTTGGCTGTTAACGGTTCGTATTCAGGTTTTCTAAGTACTGACAGCTGGCCGTTGGGTTCAATAATGGCAAAATCAACCTGAGATAAATCAAACACATCTTTATTTCTAAGGAGTTCCATTATGTCAGATACTCTGAACTGCATTTTTCTTAGTGCATTCTCCATTATTTTTCCGTTCATTATAACTATTGTAGGTTCTCCTTCTATATACTTTGCTGCATATCTCCATTTCATAGTTATAAATTCCATTAAATAACCTAATGCTGCCCAGGTTAATAATGCAACCCAATGAGGCCATGCTCTGCTTGACAAATCAGTGGCAAGGTCAGCGGCAATTGATCCGATGGTAATTCCCAATACATAATCAAAAAAAGCCAATTGGCTTATTTGCTGTTTTCCCAGTATCTTTGCAAATATAAGAAGAGTAAAAAAACCTATTATTGATCTTACTAAAACAACTAAACCTTCATTCAAATTAAACACCTCTAAATTAAACTATATTTATTATTGAACATAAACTAAATATTATTCCATATAAAATTCTGTATAACTTAAGATTTTGACAATAATAAGCTTTATGTGATATTATGATTAAATCTCGGCATAAGAAAAGAGAACACTATGAAATATAAAAATGTAAAGAAGGCCAAATTTATTAACAGACCGAACAGATTTATTGCCAATATTGAAATCGAGGGTAAAAATGAAGTCTGCCATGTTAAGAATACAGGCAGGTGCAAGGAGCTTCTTATTAAGGATTCTAAAATATTTGTCCAGGAATTTGATAGTTCAAAACGAAAGACAAAGTATGACTTGATTTCAGTATATAAAGGAAACAGGCTCATTAATATTGACAGCCAGGCACCAAATAAAGTATTTCATGAGTGGGTGAAGAAAGGGTATTTGTTTAATAATATAAGTCTGATTAAACCGGAATATAAATATAAAAATTCCAGATTTGACTTTTATATAGAAGCAGACGATAAAAAAATACTCATAGAGGTTAAAGGAGTTACATTAGAGGAAGATAATATAGTTCTGTTTCCGGACGCACCTACGGCTAGGGGGCTAAAACATATTAATGAGTTAACAGAATGTCTGGATGAAGGATATGAAGCATACGTTGTATTTATTGTACAGATGAGGGATGTGCTATATTTTACTCCAAACTACAAAACTCATAGGGAATTCGGAGAAGCTTTAATAAGAGCAAAAAAAAGAGGAGTTACCATATGGGCACTTGACTGTGAAATTACAGAAAATTCAATAGAAGCTAAAAATAATGTTGCCGTCAGATTGTAATCGATTGTAAAAAAATTGCTCCTCCGTGCCTGTAATTATGGCAAGGAGGAGCAATTTATATATACTTGGATGTATCGATGGAGGAATTAATTGAAAGGTTAATTAATTAACGATTAAATGATAACACATAGATGTACAGCTTGTCAATTAATAGTTTAACTTTTATTTATTTTGTTCTAAACGAATAATTAAAAATAAAAAAATGACTTGCTGCTTTTTATGGGCAGAAATAAAAGTAAAAGTTTTAACAATAAAAAACTATTGTTAAAACTTTTAAATGCTTTTTTTTATTTAAAAAGAAAAAATACTTAATATTAATACTAAGTATTTTTATCCTATGTTAGCTGTTCTTATCGTTGTCTGAATCTTTAGCTTCAGTAGTAGTGTCTTCTGAGACTTTGTTTGCATGACGCTTAAACTGTCCAAAAGCTTCGCCGATTGATCTTCCGATTTCGGGTAGCTTAGAAGGACCAAAAATTACTAATGCAATGGCTAATATTAAAATTAGCTCTGGTGCTCCAATTTTGCCCATGTAAATTCCACCTTCTGTGCTTTTTTGTCTATTATACTATGAAACGTTATATTTTTCAATCTAAAATTATTAAATAAACGAGGAAGAATAATCCTCGTTTGTTTAATAATTAGCTTTTATGCATAATGTTCATTAAGCAATTCTACCATTTTTCTGGTTACATCTGCTGCAACGCCTGCGCAACGAGCTTTTCTTTCGTCGCTTCCCATTTCTGTTCCTGTTGCTTCCATAAAAGTACCTACTGAATCAGCACACAGTATGGAGCCTGCAACGGTTGTCTCTAATTTAACATCTGGTTGGTATATAGGAAGTTCAGCTTCTTTATACCAGCTTTCTAATTCTCCTAGCAGTTTTTTAGCTACATCTGGTTCGCAAACAGTTCCTAAACATAGTGCTGCTGCTCCTACAGATCCGCATAGCGCTGCTTGTTGGAATCCTGCTCCAAAATTTGTAAATGCTGCTACAGGAACTTGATTGAATGGATATCCTACTTCTTGAGACAATACGCCGAAGAAACCTTCAGCCACTCCGGAGCCTCAGCCACCCTTTTCTTTATATCCTTGAAAAGCTGCCGCCTCTACTACTGCAGGGTCAAGCTTTTTATAAGGCCATGGAAACTCTGGAGCCTGAGAAGTATCAACATCTGCTGCTGGTGCAGAAGTTGAGCAACCTGTAAGAAGTCCACCTAATGAACCGGCTGCAACTACACCTGCTGCCGTGTATCCCATGCTTTTGATGAATTCTTTCCTTGATATCTGTTTGTTTTCTGACATATTCACTCTCCTAATATAAGTAGTTTGTTGAATCAATACAATAATTATAATCTAAAATTTGAAATATATCAATAATTAATTTTTGACATATGCCCGAAAATTATGCTGATATTTCAATAAAAACAAGCAAAATCAACAGCTTTAAAGCATAAATAATTTTTAAAAATAAATGATTTTTAATAAAAATATGTTATACAAAAAGCTCGAATGTAAAAAAACAAACAATTGCTATAATTATAATAAAATATTATTTTTAATTCAAAAATAGTTAAAAAGCGGCATTATTCTTGATGACAAAGTCACCAAGAATAATGCCGCTCAGATAGTTGAAGAAGATTGTTTTATTTAGCCTGGTACATTCCCTTGCTTTCCATATATTTATATAGAGTTTCCCCATGCTGCTGTTCTTCTTTTTGAATGTGATTTAAAATACTACGAACCTGTGGATCTCTAAATTCAAATATGGCTGTATCATACGTTGATGAAACATATTTTTCAGTCATAAGCAAATCACTGCACAAATCTTTGTCTGAATTGCTATAATTTGAAGATTGGCCTTTAGGCACAAAACTGGGCGATTGATTTGCCTGCGTTTGTTGACTGCCTTGCATTGACTGTGACTGCTGAGATTTCATCTGCATGCTGCTGCTCTGATTCTGCTGTGATCCTCCCTGCTGCATTTGCGGTACCTGCCCTTTTAAGAGCTGGTCAATAGTGTTGTAATGCTGCTGTTCTGTTTGAGCAATTTGATTGAAAATATTCTTTAACTCTTGATCTTGTGCTAAACTTGCATAGTTAGTATATTTTTGTATGCAAATTTCCTCGTGGCTTTTTTGATCCTCTAACAAAGTTCTTTCTTTTTGTGTAAAATTCATAAAAACACCTCCTGTAATATTATTTTCAAAATATCGAAATATATCCTACTAATGTTGAAAAATAAAAGATATAAATTCAAAATAAATTGAATTTTTTGGAAGTTACGATATAATATAATAAATATAAATATAAAACGAGGAGAGCGTAATGAAATACACAATTGATAAATCTGTTTTTGAATTAGAACAAAAAATAAAATTTGGAATTATAGTTGCGCATAATATTAAAAATTCTGAAACTTTGCCTGAAGACGAGCAGCGGCTAAGAAAGGCAGAATCCAGAATGAGAGAAGATATAGATCCGAACCAACTTAGGCAGCTGCATAATGTGGAGCTTTACAGGGAAATAATGATTAAATCGGGGATAAATCCTAATAAATATCCGCCTTCTGTAGAAGCAATGTTTAAAAGAGTATTAAAAGGTGGACATCTTCCTGTTATAAATGCCTTGGTTGACTTGTGCAATGCGGTGTCTATTGAAAATTGTATTTCTCTTGGCGGGCATGATTTGAAAGACATTAGCGAAGATTTAGAAGTTCGATACAGTAGAAATAATGATATATTTCTGCCTTTTGGTGCAAGCGAGTATGAAAGTGTGCCTGAAGGTGAACTTGTGTTTACAAGCGGAAATAAAGTCCAAACTTTAAAATGGGTTTGGAGACAGAGCGAGTTGGGAAAAATTACTTTAAACAGTAAAAATGTATTTTTTCAGCTTGTGGGTTTTGAATATGAGGAGGGGTCATCACTGTATAATGCTATGGCTGAAATTGAGAATTTAGTGTCAGAAAGGTTCCAAGGTATGTGCGAAAAATATTTGGTGGATGTTAATAATCAATACATAGAATTTCATTAAATTAAATTACACCCCTAAATTTTATTTGCCGGTCCCGAACATTATTGTGTATCTGGAATTTCAGAAGTAACAATTATAATTAGTAGTAAATGGAGGGAATTTATGAAAAGCAAAGTGTTAAGAATTATATCATCCACAGTTGCATTGAGTATGATATTTACAACTGCGGCATTTGCAATGCCGGCAAAGAAGGACAAATGGAAAACACATCCGAAAATACAGCATAGGACCTATCAAAAAATAGAAGCAAATGATTATGAAGATGCTCTGAATCTATTGATTAGAATGAAAATAGTGAAGGGATACGGCAATGGAGACTTTGGCTTGAGCGGTAATATAAAACGTGCAGATGTGATTGTAATGATTGCAAGGATGCTTGACCAATATGGTGTAATTGACGAAGACGATTATGACGATAAATCCGAAGAATTTAAAGATATTTTTGAGGATGTTGATTTTAATGAATATTATTATGAATCGGTCAAAATAGCAAAAAAACTGGGTATTGCTAAAGGAGACGGAAAATATTTCAGACCCGGAAATCCGGTTACAATTCAAGAGGCAATATGGCTTATCCAGCGTTCGGGAGAAATTTTAAATGTGGATTTTGAAGATGACAAGATAGAGGAGTTAGAAGAAATCTACAAAGATGAACTAAACAGCTTTGCGAAAAGAAGAGATGTCTTTTGGATGATGTTTTATATATTGAACGATTATGATTATGATGAAAAGGAAGATGACATAAACGATATTAAGGCAGATGTTGAAAACGGAGAACAATTGAACTTTAAAGACAGCTGGTTTACGGAGGCTTTAGATGATGTTACAGACGATGATATTGAATATGTGAAGTTCGAACTGCCGGAATCCGGAGGAAAATTATATTATGATTATGATGAAGATCAAAATGAAAATTCCTTGGTATCTGAGGTAACAAAGTATTATTTAGGCAGGTATGAAAAAAACATAATAAGAAATATCACATTTGTTCCGGAAGAGTATTTCAAAGGAGAAGTTACAGTAAAATATACGGCGTATACAGAAGAAGATTCCTATGATGGGTCAATGATAATAAAAATTGACTATGATAATCTTAAACTTATCACTTATGAAATTTCTGAAAATGAATATGTGCGCATAGATGAAGACGATTTTGAAGATTTTGTTGATACGGTTAAATTTATAATTCCTTCAGAAAAGCAGGGCGTTTTGTACTATGACAGTGATGGGGACGGAAAACCTGAAAGTAAGGAAGCTGTGACCAGAACAAAAACATATGATATAGATGATGTTGATTGCATCATGTTTAAGCCAAATCAAGGTTTTGACGGAGAAGTTGTTATAAAATATTATGCAGAAGAAAAATCAAGCGATAAAGAATACGAAGGGGAAATAAAGATAACGGTTGAAGCTGTTCAGGAAATTTCTACGATGAAACTGACGGCAGACTATGAGGATGAATTTATAGACGTTGATTTTGCAGAAAGGCTGTCTGAACTAGTTGAAGATGACATAGACGAAGAAGAACTCGAGTATGCAATGTTTGTGATTCCTGACGAAGGAACGCTTAAAATTAAGCTTGATGGCAAGAAAAATTTAATCAATGTTCAAAATGGTGTAAGCTATGAATTAGAGGATATTGAATATATAAGATATATTTTTGAGGATGAAGGTAATATAGAAGTTGATTATACTGTTTTTGAAGATGAAGATAACTATAATGGTTATGACGGATTAATTAAAATCTATGTAAAATAATAAAGAGAGAAAAAAGAAAAAGCTGAGGTTTTGAACCGACCCCCAAAAGTTTAACTTTTGGGGGTCATATCATTATATCTCAGCTTTTTTAATTGCTTTGTTTTTTAGCTTTTTCCGAAGCAAAGAATTCCTTCAAAAGTTTAAACACTGTTCCGCTCAATGCTACAACGCCTATTAAGTTCGGGATAGCCATTAATCCGTTTAATGTGTCTGCTAAAGACCAAATTACTTCAAGGCCGCCGATAGCACCTATCAATACAAACGGTATCCAAATTATTCTGTAAACCATAATTGCTTTAGGTCCGAATAAGTACTCAGCACATCTTTCACCGTAGTATTCCCATCCAACTATAGTTGAGAAAGCAAACATTACAATGCCTATTGATACGATGTATCCTCCGCCTGGCAACGATACGTCGAAAGCTTGTGTTGTAAGTGCGGCTCCTGTCATACCTGTTTCCCAAACACCTGACGTAATTATTGCCAAAGCTGTTATACTACATATAACAAGTGTGTCTGCAAATACTTCAAATACTCCCCAAAGACCTTGACGAACAGGGTGATCTGTAGTAGCAGCAGCGTGAGCTATAGGAGCACTACCTAAACCGGCTTCGTTTGTAAATACACCGCGGGCAACACCGAATCTAACAGCTTGCATAACTGTTGCTCCTGCAAAACCGCCGACAGCAGCTCTTCCAGAGAATGCGCTTTCAAATATAGTAACGAAAGCAGCAGGAACCTTGCCTATGTTAATTATAATAATTGCTAATCCGCCAATGATATAAATAGCAGCCATGAAAGGAACAAGTTTTTCTGTGAAAGCACCTATTCTTTTTATTCCGCCAACTATAACCAAAGCAGTTACAACTGCCAATACAATACCTGTAATCCAAGGATTAAGACTAAAAGAAGATTGCAGAGCGTCAGCAACTGAATTTGATTGAACCATGTTACCAATTCCAAATGCTGCAAGTGTACCAAACAGAGCAAATAGCACTGCGAGCCAGTTCCATCCCAAGCCATTTTTTATATAGTACATGGGTCCGCCGACAAAACGTCCATCATCTGTTTTTTCTCTGAATTTAATTGCCAATACAACTTCTGAGAACTTAGTAGTCATACCTAGTATTGCAGCAATCCACATCCATAATAATGCTCCCGGACCTCCGGCAGCGATAGCAGTAGCAACACCTGCTATGTTACCTGTTCCGACGGTAGCGGCAAGAGCTGTGGCAACAGCCTGGAATGCCGTTACTTCACCTTCCCCGGATTGATCTTTAGAGAAAATTTTAAGAAGTGTGTTCTTCAAGATGTACCCCAATTTGGTAATTGAGAAGAACTTTGTACTTACTGATAAAAATAGTCCTGTTCCAACAATCAGTATTAACATTGGCGGGCCCCACACAATATTATTTAACCAACTGTTGATGTTCATAATTGCTTCCATAGAGTAGCCTCCTATAAAATAATATGATGAATAAAAAAGCGTTATACTAGTGATTATAAGATATAACGTTTTCATTATTTTATCATATAAACCACACATAAACAATGCTGAAAAATGAAAAAATGTTCATATATGGGAAAAACTAAGTTGATTTTTAAAAGTTGTCCTTTGCTGAAAAAAAATATATATTAGAAATAAAAGTCAAGACTGAAAAATTTTACATTTTGTTAACATATAGTTAATTAACTAACGAAAAAATGTCTTGCGGCCTTATAAAAAGTACTTCAAATTAAAGAAAATACTAATTTTTTGAAAAATAGTTAGCTAATTTGTTAAAATTGTTACAATAATTGAAAAAATATTAACATTTAAAATGAAAAATATTGCTTGGTAATAAGATTCATAAGTTGAAATATATTTCTTTTTTCACATAATGAAATTTCTTGTACAATATTGTAATAATTTGTATAAAAAAAACGGCCTGTAAGACCGTTTTTTACATTTCAAAGACGAAATCTCCGTCGACCATAGTCTTAACTACTTTTATGTCTTTAATCTTATTATGATCGATGGTAAAAATATCAGAGTCCAGTACAGCCAAGTCTGCAGCGAATCCGGGCTTGAGCCTTCCTTTTTCATTTTCCTTAAATTCGTTGAAAGCGCTGCCTATGGTATATGCATCAACAGCATCTTCGACGCTCATCTTTTCGCCGGGGATAAATCCTTTTTCAGGTGTCAAATTCATTCTTTGTCTTGTCACAGCTGAATAGATGTTTGGAAATGGATTTAAATCTTCCACAGGTGAATCAGTTCCGAAACTTATGGGGGCATCAAGCTTATTCAATGTATTAAAAGCATATGAAGTTTCAGCCAACGCTCTTCCTACGCGGGATTCAACTATCTGTATGTCATAATCAAGGAATATAGGCTGCAGCATTACAGGAATATTGAGACGTGCAATCCTTTCTATTTGACTTCGGTTTGTAATCTGGCAGTGGACAATTCCGTGTCGAAGAGTATTGCCGCTTCCTTTCATAGTCCGCTCATAAGCATTTATAACACTTTCAACTGCGCCGTCTCCTATGGCGTGAGTAACGACTCTTATCCCGTTTTCCGTTGCTAAATCGCAGAGGGCCTGAAGCTGCTGGTCACTTAAAGCAGGGACGCCTTTTATGCCGGGTGCGTCATTATAATCATTAGTCATAAGTGCAGTTCTGGCGCCTAAAGAACCATCCTTAAACAGCTTTAGTGCTCCTCTTGATAAAAATCTGCCGTCGTAACTGCCGTTTATATGTTCGGTTTCCAAATATTCCTTAAATACATCTATATCCTGAAAATTGAACTGAGGATTGTATCTTAGTTTTGTTTTGCCGTTATCGTAAATATTGTGTATTACTTTAAATACACTTTTAAATTCTTTACTCATTACATCACATGATTGTACGGAAGTAACCCCTGTACTTAATGCATAATTTGCGGCGTTAAGAATTTCAGTTTCTCTGTCAGAAAGGCTTTTATCAGGCAGGACAGGCAGCAGCAGCCTTGTGGCATTTTCAGTAAATATTCCGTTAGGTTTTCCATCGCTTCCTTTTATAACTTCACCGCCGCCAACCTCTGTATTTTCATCAATTCCCAGCAGTTCAAGAGATTTTGTGTTAGCGCACACAACGTGGCCGCAAACTCTTTCTAATACAATAGGTATTTCTGATGATATTTTATCCAAATCATGGCGGGTTGGCATTCTTTGTTCCCCTGAAGTAAAATAGTCCTGGTTCCAGTTTTTCCCGTGGAGAGCGGTTGGATTTTTGCAGTTTTCCAAGTAATCTTTTCCTATGATAATTATATCATCAATGGATTTGGCGCTTGTTAAGATGCATGCTTTCATTGACTCTCCAACCATGGCAATATGAAGATGGCTGTCGTTTAAGCCGGGTATAACGGTTTTTCCCTGCAGATCTATTATCTTGTCTGCATTATTCAGCATAATATTTTTGTTGGGCCCGATTGCTTTAATGACTCCGTCTTCAATTAAAACAGCCTCTTGAAAAACGTTTTTTTCAATATAAATCTTTGCATTGTAAAGTATTGTTTTCATGATTATCACCACCCGGTATTTTTAAAATAAGTATAGCAGAAATTATTAAATTAAACAATATGTAAGAAAATCTGGATAGCGTCAAGTTGCTTTTCTACATCTAATGAAATAAATTATTAAAGTTTTTGCTTAAAATTTTAATATGAGGGTATATAAAGACTGTACATTTATAATATAAATAAATTCAGGAGGAATAAATGAAAATATATGATTTTAAAGTAAAAGATATAGAAAATAAAGAAGTATCATTATCGGAGTATAAAGGAAAGGTATTGCTTGTAGTAAACGGTGCAACAGGCTGTGGTTTCACTCCTCAATATGACGGATTACAGAAGCTGTACAATAAATATAAAGATGAAGGATTTGAAATACTGGATTTTCCAAGCAATCAGTTCTTAGAGCAGGCTCCTGGAACAAACGAAGAAATTGCCGGTTTTTGCAGACTGAACTTCGGTGTTGATTTTAAACAATTTTCAAAAATTGAAGTTAACGGTAAAAACGAGGAACCTTTGTACAAATATTTAAAAACTACTGCAGAAGAGTACAGAAATGAAGACACATTAGGATTTTATGAAAAAGTAAAACAATTCACACCGGATATAAAAGAGAATGATATTAGATGGAATTTTACTAAGTTCTTGATTGACAAGGAAGGAAATGTAAAAGCAAGATTTGCTCCTAACATTACACCTGAAGAATTAGATCAGCATATAGCTAAACTGGTCAGAGAAGAAGAAATAGAAATTGTTTGCCATCCGGATTTTTCAGATGGATGCATATAAAGATATTAATATAAAGAAAAAAATATAAAAGCCATAAAAAATCGTTGAATATCAACGATTTTTTTGTGGCCTTTAAAATGATATTGCAAAAAGAAAACGGACGGATTTCATTATACAGAGTAGGAAAAAGGCACAAAATTTATACTCCAATAAATACCAAATAATCAATAAAAAGGATTATGAAGGTTTGTATATAAATTAGATATTCTTATAATTATTATTCATGGCTTGCTACCTTGACTTAATTTTTTAAAGCTGTTACCCTAAAAATGTTAATGTATTAAACAAATTTGGAGGATGAAAATGAACAAAAAGTATTTATCTTTATTTTTAGTGCTAATGTTGATGGCAAGTGTATTTGCAGGATGCAGTGCTCAATCAGATGCACAGCCGCAAGATGCTCAGCAAGAAGCTGTAGAGACGCAGTATATGACTGCTGATGAACTGCAAGCTGTTATAACAGAAGGAAACAGCGATTACTTAATATTCGATGTTAGAAAACAAGCAGATTATGACATTGAACACATCAAAGGTTCTATATCTACTGATGTAGATTCTGTAATATCTAATGAGGACCCTGCACCAGCTAAAGCAAACATGGAAAAAGCATTAGCTGAAACTGACAGCAAAGATAAAAAATTTGTTTTGCTGTGCTATTCAGGTAAAAAATATGCTGCAGCCGGAACAGAAATTTTGAAGGAATTAGGTATAGATGCGGCTAATATCTATACTTTAGAAGGCGGCTACAAAGGCTGGACTTATTCTGATTTACTGGAAAAATAAAATTAATGAAACAATAGAGGGAATGGCTTGATTTTAGGCTATCCCTTTTTCAATGCATGTATTTTGAATAAAACTATTTTATAGTCAACAATATCTAGAATATAAGCAAGTAAGAGGTGCATAATGAACAAATTAGTTAAAAATTTAACAAAAGTATTAGTTCCTATTTTTATAATAGTAGCATGCCTTTCTCCTGTTTTTAATATAACCTTTGCAGATATAGAAAACAGCTGGGCTGCGGAAGATTTTACATATGACAAAAGTGATGAATCCATAGTTACGGGACTTAGCGAAGCAGGCATAGCTAAGCTTGAAACGAACAAAGATCTTGTAATACCGTCTCAAAATGTTACCGGTACTGCAATTACAGGTGTTGGAGTAAGTGCTTTTAAGGGTGGAGGCTTAACATCCGTTACTTTTCCGGATACGATTGAAACTATAGGTAAGACCGCTTTCAGCTCAAACAGCATTACCGGCAACTTAGAGCTCCCTGACAATTTAAGCTCATTAGGTCAGCAGGCTTTTTATAAAAATGAAATTACTCAGGTTGAAATCCCTAAAGGTGTTACCATAATTAATAATGGTGCATTTGCTGCTAATAAATTAACGGAAATTACTATACATAATAAGGTTAGTTCTATAGGATCAACCGCTTTTGGAAATAACAAAATAGAAACTCTTGTTTTTGAAGAAAACCGATATACACTGCCTGAGGGGATTGATATTCAAGCAGGCGCGTTTGCTATGAATCAGCTTAAAACAGCGCATCTTCCATATAATGTGATGGGAATTGCTTACAATGCATTTACGAAGAATCTAGGCAATGACCCAGATGTTGAGGGATTAGTATATTTATATTCGGAAAACCCTTCACACGCTACCAATCCAGAAATTTATCATTATGATATAAAAGATAAAAGTTCTCTAAAACTGATTGTGGAAGAAAAACCATGGATAGCAGAGGACTTCACATATGATGCTAATGATGAAACAATCATAACTGGTTTTAGCCCAGAAGGTAGTGATAAACTAGCTGACAATAAAGTTTTAGAAATTCCTTTAAGAAATGAAGACGGCAATATAATTACTGCTATTTCTTCCAATGCTTTTACAAATAAGGGTCTGACAAAGGTTATCTTTCCGGAAGGCTTAGACGAGTTTACAATCGACGGCAGTGCTTTTATGAGCAACAATATCAGTGAGGTTACGATTCCTGAAGGTATTCGTATTTTTGAAAGCCAATGCTTTCTTCACAATAAAATTACGGAATTAAGCTTGCCTCAAAGCACTCTAAAGGTAGGAAATTCTGCCTTTGGAGACAATGAAATTGCTTCTTTGACTATTGCGGATACAAAAGAAAAAATTCAAATAGACGGAAATGCTTTTTATGATAACAATATAAAATCATTTGTCCTTCCATATAGAGTGGAAAAGTTAGCAGGTACTGCATTTCTGAACAATCCCGGCATGGAACCTTCATCTATAGACGGCTCCGGTATTGTTTATATGTATACTTCAAATGCCAACCATTTTAATAATGACCGTATTTCACGCATTGGCGGAACAAATCCTGTTCCTTATCAAAAACTGATTTTGAGGGATTCAGAATATTCAGATGATTGGGAAGCAACGGATTTTACCTATGATGAAGGAAAAATTACAGGCTTATCTGAATCAGGGACAACAAAAGCGATCTCTAATAAAATTCTCGTATTGCCTGATATAAGCACGCAAGGTGAGAAAATTACAGAAATTGCTGACAGTGCTTTTAAGATGGAAAACTTTACTTTCAATGGAAATGAAGTTATTTCTCCCGACGGGTTTACCAGTGTAGCTTTTCCAAAGGAATTGCAGGTAATTGGGAATAATGCTTTCCAATATAATAATTTTACGGATCTATCGTTCCCGCAGTCCCTGGAGCACATAGGAGTTATGGCTTTCAATGGGAATAAAATTACAGCACTGACGTTACCGGAAAATTTAACAACAATGGACAGTGGTGCTTTTGGGGTAAATAAACTGACGACGTTGGAGATAAATAGTAAGTTAAAAGTGATTCCTGCGGGGGCGTTCACTTCCAACACAACTTTAACAAACCTTGAGATACCGGAAGGAGTAGAGGAAATAGGCATGAGTGCTTTTGCAGGTGCTCCATTAAAGACTTTAGCTGTTTCTTCCACGGTAGAAAAAATCGGCAGTTCAGCTTTTAAATTGCACCGACTAGATACGCTGACTATTCCTGGAAATGTTAAATATATTGAAAAAGGGGCTTTTGAGGGGGATAAAAATTTTAAAACTTTGGAATTCCTAACTCTTAATGAAGGATTGGAAACCGTTAATAGATATGCATTTAGATATAATCTGCTGACAAGAGTTGATCTCCCAAGTAGCGTCACTGCACTAGATAGCAAAAGTTTTTATAATAATGCAGTCTGTGTGCGTGTTTACACTACGAATGAAGCTCATAAAGATTTTTCTGCAGATAGCAGAAGCCATGAGATAATATTTTTTAGTCCAGATGAGCTGTGGACAGCTGATGATTTCATTTATGAAGGAACAACTTTAATGGGCTTTTCAGAAGAAGGCAAAACAAAAGCTGCATTATATAGATATGCAGTTTTGCCTGATTTGAATCTTGAAGGGGATAAGATTACAATAATAGGTAAGGATGCTTTTGTTCCTGACGGCTATGATATAGTAAAAGAAGAAATTATTTCTCCTAACGGCTTGAACAAAGTTGTGCTGCCGAAATACCTGGAAGTTATTGAAGAAAGAGCTTTTCAATATAACAATTTAGCAACCGTTGAATTTCCGAGCACTTTAACTACTTTAAAGATACAGTGCTTTAATGGTAATAAGTTGCAAAGACTTGTTATTCCGGAGACTGTTATCAACATTGAAGAAGGTGTATTTTCCACCAATAAGCTGGTAGATGTTACTTTGCCTGATAATATTAAAGTGATTCCAAAAGGTTTATTTGCCCGCAACATTACATTGCAGCATATTGACATTCCACAGGGAGTAGAGATAATTGACGAATATGCGTTCAATGGCGCTCAGTTGAAAAGTCTGGACATTCCTGATTCTGTTACGGAAATCAGAAGGGGAGCGTTCTACTATCATCAAATCAAGGAATTGGAAATACCGGGCAGTGTTAAAGTATTAGGACACAGGGCGTTTTCCGGTACAACAAAGGCCATCCGTTTGGAGAAGCTTGTACTTAATGAGGGTTTAAAGGAAATCGGGTCTGAAGCCTTTGCCGTAAGTCTTTTAAAAGAAGTTTATCTTCCTAAAAGCCTGGAAAAGTTAGATGCAACTGCTTTTGATCATAATACAGGCTTTGAATCAAGCGGCAAGATTAACTTGTACACTCGTAATAAAAATCACTTAGATTTTCCGGATTCCGCATCCTATAATATTATTTATCGTAAATCAAGCAGCAGTGGAAGCAGCAAGGGTTCATCAACTGTGAAAACACCGGGGATTGTTCTTCCAAAAGAAACACATGGCGGGAAAGTAGCAATATCTAATGATAAGAAAGCGGTTAATATAGTTCCTGACGAAGGGTATGAAATAGCTGATTTAATTATTGACGGAAAATCCGTAGGAGCGTTAAATTCCTATGAATTTTCTGATAATAAAGAGCACAATGTAGAAGTAGTATTTAAAGAAAAAATCAATACAGGTAAATTTACGGATGTTAATGACCACTGGGCAAAAAATAGTATTGATTTTGTAATTGCACAAGGTCTATTTTGCGGCGTATCAGATGATGAATTTGCTCCTGATTACACCATGAGCAGATCTATGCTTGTAACTGTACTTTACCGCTATGAGAATAATCCTGAAATAAATAGTGTTCCATCTTTTAAGGATGTGCAAGGAGACTCATGGTACGGCGACGGAGTTGCATGGGCGGCTAACGAAGGCATTGTTAAAGGCCTTACCGGCGATTTTTTTGCTCCAAATGAGACTCTGACAAGAGAACAATTTATTGTTATACTTTACCGTTACGCTCAGAATAGGGGAATAGATGTTACAGCCGAAAGTGACTTGAGTTTATACAATGACAGTGATGAAATTGCTGATTGGAGTAGTCCTGCAATGGAGTGGGCAGTTTATGAAGGCTTGTTACAGGGCAGAGACAATGAGATGTTAGCACCGACAGAGAGTGTAACACGTGGAGAAACAGCCGCTATACTAACAAGATATATAGAAGAAATTTTATAAATATTTAGCTGTAATTATATAATAGCGAAAGCTGCTAGGCGGCTTTCGCTATTATTATGTCTCAGTTTTTTTCTATATATATGTCCTTGTGCTCAGGGTGCTTTTCAAACCAGTCGACAGCATATGAGCAGGTTGCAGCTGCCTTTCTGCTGTTTTTTTTCAAATCTTTAACTAATGAAGTCATTAACTTATTGGCAACTCCCTGCCCTCTTAATGATTTGTCAACGTATGTGTGGTTAACATTGACCATGTCTTCCGACACTGAAGGAAATGTAATTTCAGCAATACATTCTCCGCTTTCATTTTCCAAATATATTCTTTCCTTTTCGTGTATAAAGTCCATATTACCTCCGATAAAATTTATTTGCGCTTATGAAATAGACAATACATTAATAATTATAATATGTCAATCAGTCATTTTTACTATTATGTAACGTTTGGCTATAGCTGATTCAATGTTTTCAAATAATATTAAAAATTTTTAAAAAGCGTAACAATTGTTACGGAAAAATATAATTATTTGCTTTATCATATAGTCATCAAGAAAAAAGAAATAAAAAAATTTAGGAGGAAATATATTAATGGAAAATAAAATGTTTTGTTATCAATGTCAGGAGACAGCAGGCTGCACAGGGTGTACAAAGGCAGGAGTCTGCGGTAAACAGCCGGAAACAGCAAGATTACAGGATTTGTTAATATATGTTTCCAAAGGATTGTCTGAAGTGACAACTAGATTAAGAAATGAAGGAAAAGAAATTTCATCAGATGTTAATCATTTGATAACTTTAAACTTATTTACTACAATCACAAATGCAAATTTTGACGATGATGTATTCTATGACAGAATAAAAATGACGCTTAATGTTAAAAAGGATTTAATAGACCAATTGTTGTGCAGAGAAGGTTTATCAGAGGCGGCAATATGGTATGCTGATACTAATAAAGCCTTTGATGAAAAGGCATGGAACGTAGGTGTGCTGGCAACCAGAGATGAAGATGTCAGAAGTCTTAGAGAGCTGATTACTTACGGACTAAAGGGTATGTCGGCGTATATGAAGCATGCTAATGTTTTAGGCTATGACGATGAAAATGTAAATGCATTTATGCAGGGTACATTGGCTAAACTTTTAGATGATAATTTGTCGGCAGAAGAGCTTATTGCACTGACAATGGAAACAGGAAAGTTTGGCGTGAGCGGAATGGCTTTGCTGGATAAGGCAAATACAAGCACTTACGGTAACCCAGAGATTACAAAGGTAAATATAGGAGTAGGCAAAAATCCAGGCATATTGATTTCGGGACATGATTTGGGCGATTTAGAGCAGCTGCTGAAACAAACGGAAGGAACCGGAATAGATGTTTATACACATTCAGAAATGCTTCCTGCTCATTACTATCCTCATTTGAAGAAGTACAAACACCTAGTTGGTAATTACGGAAATGCATGGTGGAAGCAAAAAGAAGAATTTGAATCTTTTAACGGGCCTATTCTAATGACTACTAACTGCATTGTGCCACCAAAGAGCAGCTACAAAGATAGATTGTTTACAACAGGTTCTGCAGGTTATCCCGGATGCAAGCACATCGACGGGTCTACGGGGACAGAAAAAGATTTCTCAGAAATTATAGAGATTGCCAAGAAAAGTCCTGTGCCTACTGAAATTGAAACAGGAGAAATTGTGGGCGGATTTGCTCATGAGCAGGTGTTTGCGCTTGCCGATAAGGTTGTTGAAGCAGTTAAATCAGGAGCAATCAAGAAATTTTTTGTAATGGCAGGGTGTGACGGCAGAGCTAAATCAAGAAACTATTATACCGAATTTGCTAAGGCATTGCCAAAAGATACTGTAATATTAACTGCCGGCTGCGCAAAATACAAGTATAACAAACTTGATTTGGGAGATATAGGCGGTATTCCGAGAGTATTGGATGCGGGACAGTGCAATGATTCGTATTCACTGGCACTTATAGCACTCAAACTAAAAGAAGTGTTTGAACTTCAGGATATTAATGAACTTCCTTTGGCATTTAATATTGCATGGTATGAGCAGAAGGCTGTTATAGTATTGCTAGCACTTTTATATCTTGGAGTTAAAAATATTCACTTAGGACCTACACTACCTGCATTTTTATCGCCAAACGTTGTGGATGTTTTGGTTAGAGATTTTGGAATAGCAGGAATAGGTACTGTGGAAGACGATTTGAAAATATTTCTTGACTGATTGGTTAAAATACAATAATAATTCAGCGGTAAAAAATTATGTCTTTTACCGCAAAATAAAATAAAGAGGTGAATGACATGGGAAAAGTTACAAAGGATATGTATATAGGCCAAATATTGCAAATGAACCAAGGTTTTGCAGACATTCTGATGAATGCAGGAATGCATTGCTTGGGATGCCCATCTTCTCAGATGGAAACGCTGGAAGAGGCGGCAATGGTTCATGGATTTAATGTTGATAATCTATTAGAGCAGTTGAATAGTTTTTCGAAAGCGGAGTAGTAATATGAATATGAGCATGGAGAAATTCATGCTCATATTTTTAAATAATAATGGAGGAAGTATGAGTGCATTTTTGGGACCTATACATTTTTGGCTGTATAATAAGATAAAAATACAAAATAAAATCGTAGAAGATATATTAGATTTACAATTGGGCATTAGTTCAGAGATAAGAGAACGAATTAATGTGAAATACGGTGACGGAGAATTAAAACCATTGAATGAAGTAATAGATGAGGAGAATATACACAAGTGGCTTCAAAATCAGATATCAAATGTTGAATATAAGCTTGCTGAGTCTGTAACCGAAGCAATAAAAAATGAAGCGGATAATATTGAGGATATTAAGGAAGTATTCAAATTAAATGGGGAAAGATATTCTCCATTGGACAAAAATTCCGGAATTGAAGAGGCGTTTAAAGCCATTAATGATACACTGCTTGACGGCATGCCTTGCGATCACATCAATGCTATAGTCAAGCAGGATAAGAATGAAGCCGTATGGAAGAGATATGAATGTGTCCATTGTAAGTATTGGGATGAATTTAACAGTGATGTGCGCGTATTTTATATTTTAAGAGATGAGTTTATAAAAGGTCTTCTGCATTCTACAAATATAAAATACAAGAAATTAAATGATACAACTTATAAAATTTTGAGGATAGATCTATGAAAAGTGTGGAGATAATGGTAATGGAGCATGACTATATTTTGCGTATGCTAAATGTTATGCGCAAGGCATGCATTAATGCTATGAATGGTGAGAATATTAATTATGACGATTTCAGCAAAATAATTGAATTTATAAGAAAGTATGCTGATGCACATCATCATGGCAAGGAAGAAAAATTTCTTTTTAAGGAAATGCAGATAAATTTGGGAAAATTAGGAGAGAATTTAATAACACACGGAATGCTGGTTGAACACGATTACGGAAGGTTGTATGTAAGTAATCTTGAGGATGCTTTGCATAAGTTGAAAAAGGGCGATGATGAAAGTAAGCTTGATGTAATAAGCAATGCCGTTGCCTATACAAACCTCCTTAAAAGACATATAGCTAAGGAAAACGAAGCAGTTTATATGTTTGGTGAAAAGAATCTGCCAAAAGAAGTGATAGATAAGATTAATGAAAAAACGGATAAGTTTGAAAGAGAAGCTGAAAAGATGGGAACTCAAAAATATTTTATTGATATTCTTGAAAGCCTAGAAAAGAAATATATTTAAAAGAGGAGATAATAATGAATTTAAAAAATTTGAATGAATGCATAGTATTTAATGACAATCAGCTGACCAAAAAAATTGCGTTTAATGATGATGAGGTATTGGGATTTGTGCTTAATCTTAAAGCGGGGCATAAACTCCCTGTTCATCAGCACAATGATTCCGCACTTACACTGCTGGTTCTTCAGGGAAGTGCAGAATTGCAGGTTGGCAATGATGTACAAAGAATCCAAAAAGGTACGGCTGTAATGGCTAAAGGAAAAGAAGAGTTTGGTATTTCAAAGGTATATGAAGACATCTCTATATTCGTCGTTCTTTTTCCCAAACCTGCGGATCCAAAATTTTCAAAGGAAATATAATAAATTGTTCTAATATGAAAGCTGTCTAACGTGTTATAAAGTTAGACAGCTTTTTGTGTTAATAATAATAATTTATATTGATTTAAAAAGTTATTCCAAAATAGAATTTGTAATTTTGTTGATACTGTTATACGATTTTCATAATGATAAAATTCGGACAAGAAATAAGGAAGGAGATCGTATGTCAGTACAGAAATTGCCCAGTGAATTTGACGAGTTTGTCGATGCCAGAAAAGAAGGGTTTATTAATGCGATGGAATTTAAGGAAAAAGGAGGCAAAATTGCGGGATGTCTTTGTTCATATACACCCGTGGAGCTGCTGGATGCAGCAGGTATAGCAGCAATAGGGTTATGCGGAACAAGTAATGAAACTGTTCCAGATGCGGAAAGGATGCTGCCAAAAAATTTATGTCCTCTGATAAAGTCAACCTATGGATTTGCTTATACTGAAAAGTGTCCATATACGTATTTCTCAGATATAATTATTGGGGAAACAACCTGTGACGGAAAGAAAAAAATGTATGAAATGCTGAATGAGATAAAAGAAACATATATTCTCCATCTGCCGCAGAGTCAGAGCAGGTCATATTCTAATGATATATGGTATGAGGAAGTCAAGCTTTTGAAGGAAAAACTGGAAGAAAAATTTGAGGTAGAAATAACAGAAAAAAATCTTAGAGAAGCAGCTAAGATGAGGAACAGGTTAAGGCGGTCAGTGTGTGATCTGTTCAGCCTTCAAGAGAGCTGCCCTCCGGCAATGAAAGGTACAGACATAATGTATGCGCTTCATACAGGCTCCTTCAATTTTGATAAAAATTCATACATTGAAAATATTTGTAAATTAGTTGCGGAAAAGAGAAATGCATATAAAGAAGGAAAACGTGTTGTCGATACATATTCAAAAAGGATTCTGCTTACCGGCTGCCCCACCGGAGGTGTCATTCAGAAAATAGGAGAGGTTATAGAAAACAACGGAGGTGTCATTGTCTGTCTTGATGATTGCAGCGGTGAAAGAGCTAATGAGACACTTGTTGACGAAAATGCAGATGATATATTGAGAGCAATTTCTGACCGATATTTATCAATAAACTGCTCAATTATGACTCCAAATGAAGGAAGATTTGAAAATACAAAAAATATGATTGAAAAATACAAGGTTGACGGAGTTATAGACATAGTTCTTCAAGCGTGCCATACTTTTAATGTGGAATCATATAAAATGGGAAAAATGCTTCATGAGATTGGAATTCCCTTCTTAAAACTTGAAACAGATTATTCAGCTACGGACAGCGGCCAAACAGAGACAAGGATAGCTGCATTTATAGAGATGCTTTAACAATATAAAATGCTATATTAATCTTCAGTATGCGTGCTGGAGATTTTTTTTAATTTGTAATGCAATATAGTTACAAAAAAGCATAAGAAAATGTTTTTCTTGTAAAAATTTGTATAAAAATAATGAATTTGACAGGAAAATGTTATTTATGGTACTGTAATTATATGATAAAAATTTGACATTTACAGGAGGGAAAAATTGAAAAAAGTAGTTTGTATTTTAATGGCTGCAGTTATTTTAGTATTAGCTATGTTTGCTTTTACAGGCTGTTCTCAGGAAAAACCGGTAGCAGCGAGCAATGAACCTGAAACTCAGTCGGCAGAAGGGTCTGATGAATCACCTGCGGAAATTCCTACGCTTAACGTAGGATGGAGTAACGAGCTGCATACAGGCAACATGCATCTTAGCTTCTTGAAACCTGAACTTTTTGAAAACAATAGTGTCCATTTGAGACCTATAAGCGATTCTCAGCTGGAACTTGTTAAGGATGGTGAAGTGATAGCGTATATTAATCATATACTTACAAAGGGAGCAGCTGAATGTGTCACTTTACTTAACCAGGGGCATATGGACTTAGCGTATTGCTCCAGCACGGCCATAATGGCGGGATATGATACAGGACTCGATGTCAGCGTGCTCTGCCCTATTCAGAGCGGCGGAGTATCTATTGTTGCTGCTACCGATGCACCATACAATACATTTGAAGAGCTCGTAGAGTATGCAAAAGAATATGAACTTCCTATAATGGCAGGATATCATTCAGCCATAAGCAGCCCGAGAATAGTTCTCGAATATGCACTGCGTGAGGCAGGTCTTACAGTTACTGAAGACGCTTCCGATTATTCAGCGGATGTTCTGATGATGGATTTAAAGGGTATAAGCAATTTGATTCCTTCCTTAAGTTCAGGTCAGGTTGAGCTTTGGGCAGGTCCGGTACCTAATCCTCAAAATGCGGAAGCGCAAAACATCGGAAAAATTATTGCAAGACTTGATGATCTTCCTGACGGAAAATGGGTTGATTTTCCGTGCTGCACTATGAATGTAATGAACTCAATTAAAGAAAAGTATCCGGAAGTGGTTCAGTCCATGGTGCAGGTTACAACTGATATCAGCAGCTATGCACAAAACAACCGTGAGGAAACAGCTGAACTTATGAGTGAGTATATAGGGCTGGATACAGAAGTGCTCATGAAAAATGATACAACATATTTAACTGAAATTACTGATCATTTCACCGATGGAATGAATTTGTACTGTGATGTAATGTCTGATATGGGCAAATTTACCGGAAGACTACATGACAAGCCGATGGAAGAAATAATGGACGAGGTATTTGACTTTACATTTATTGAAAAAAATGCAAAATAATATGATATTAAAATAAAATCAATTTTGAAAGGTGTAAACGGGGCTTCTTTTATAAAGGAAGCACCGTTTTAATAATATGGACAAGTATAAATTAAAGAAAAAACTTATATCTATGATACTTCCCGCGGTATTTCTTTACTTATGGAATTATTATGCGGTAAAAATAGGGAACAATGCCATACTGCCAACAGTTGGGATGGTATTTTATAACTTTGTGCACGCTTTTGATAATTTCGTGGGATTGGGAAGCATACCCAAAAATGTAGCATACAGCGTTGTTCGTGTGCTGCTGGGATACTTTATTGGTGCTGCTGTAGCGTTTCCTCTGGGGCTTTCGATGGGTTACTTCAAGCCTGTAAGAAATTTCTTCGAAAATTTCATAAGCCTTTTCAGGCCGATTCCGTCAATCGCATGGCAGCCATTGGTTCTGGGATGGTTTGGAATAGGAAGCCTCGCTCGATTATTCGGATTGCCGTATGGACCCGCTTTTGCTGTATGGGATAATTTTAAACTTTCAATGATATTTTTAATTGCATTAGGAGCTTTTTTTCCTATTTGGGGCAATATACTTTTTGGAGTTACAAATGTACGTAAAGTGCTGGTTGAAACAGCAAAGGTTCTTGGAGCATCACAGCTTGATATTTTTATTCATGTATTAATTCCAGGGGCGGGGCCCACTATTATTAACGGTATGCGCATGGGACTTACAGCTTCATGGGTATGTCTTGTAAGCTCAGAAATGCTGCCCGGAAGCATGAGTGGAGTTGGATACCTTATTACACATGCTTATGAACTCGCACGAATGGATTTGGTAATTACAGGAATGATATGTATAGGTATTATCGGTGCTCTTCTGGATGGATTATTCAGGATTATTATGTCCAGATATTTTTCATGGGAAAATAAGGTTAAATAGGAGTTAAAAAAAATGGAACAGCCGATTATAAAAATAGATGGAATAAGCAAAACATTTATTACTGAAGGAAGCCGTGAGAAGCTGGATGTTTTGGAAGATATAAATATAAATGTCAAGGAAAATGAATTTGTCTGTATAATTGGGCCGTCAGGCTGCGGCAAATCAACATTGCTTCGTGTAATTGCAGGATTGGAGCCTGCTACGGATGGAGAGGTTTTTTACAGAGGAGAGAAACTTGTCAAGCCGCGCAGGGAAATAGGCATGGTATTCCAAAATTATTCTCTTATGCCATGGCTGAGTGTGGAAGATAACATATCTATGGGGCTTAATTTTAAGAAGGCTTCAAAGGAAGAGAAAAAAAAGACAGTAGACAAATTTTTAGGAATAGTAGGACTGGAAAATTTTCGGAAATCATATCCTTATGAGCTTTCAGGCGGTATGCAGCAGAGAGTGGCCATTGCACGTGCCTTGGCAAACAGTCCCGATGTTCTGCTTATGGATGAGCCTTTCGGAGCATTGGATGCCTATACACGAATTCTGCTTCAAAAAGAGCTACTGAGAATTTGGGAATATGATAAAAGGACAATCATTTTTGTTACGCACAGTGTTGATGAAGCAATTTACCTTGCCGACAGAATAATAATGATGAGCCGGCGCAAAGGTTTTATCGAAAGAGAAATTGCTATAGATATGCCAAGGATACGAGACAGATCAGATCCGCGATATGCAAAATTAACCCAGGAACTGCTTGAAGAATTTGAACGGCTGAATGACTGCAGCAAATAAAAAAAGTATAACATTTTAGATTTTTTAGATGAGAGCTGATACCTGTATTTCAGAATATCGGCTCTTTTGCATGGCTGAATTCCTTGCTGCAAACAAAATGTATTGAATAATAAAGGTAAATGGATTACAATACTTATTATGTTGGGTAAAGGAGGAAAAAATGACCGGTTTAATTAAAAGGATATATTCCATTAAATATATGGTCAAAGCCGAGAATATAGTTGGAGATATTCCTTCTGACAAGGAAATATACAAAAATGCTGCGGAGGTTGCATGGCCGTCTGCTTTAGAGGCAATATTGGTGCAGCTTATATCGTCTGCAGATTTGATTATGGTTGGAAGTCTGGGTCCCGTTGCAATATCAGCGGTTGGAATTACAACTCAGCCCAGATTTATACTGCTTGCTGTGATACTTTCACTCAATATTGGCGTAACAGCCGTTGTGGCAAGGAGAAGAGGAGAAGGGAACAGGGAAGAGGCCAATAAGACACTGAGACAGTCATTATTAATATGTGCAGTGCTGTCAGTAATATTATCATCGTTGGGAATAATATACGCCGAACCGCTGATTATATTTGCGGGAGCGCAAAGTGACGTGGTTGAAAGTGCAATAATATATTTCAGGATTATTTGTATAGGAAATTTTTTCACATCATTAAGTCTTACAATAAATGCAGCTCAAAGAGGTGCAGGCAATACAAAAATATCTATGAAAACAAATGTTGCTGCCAATCTGGTAAATTTATTCTTTAATTACCTTCTCATAAACGGGCATTTGGGTTTTCCTGCATTAGGGGTTATAGGGGCTGCTATTGCTACGGCAATAGGAAATCTTATAGGATTTTTGCTTTCGTTAAAGTCTGTTACCTTTGCATATCATTTCCTGGAACTTAAGAGAAATCAAAGTTGGAAGCTTGAAAAAGAAACAATACAAAGTATTCTGGGCATAAGCGGAAGTGCTTTCGTAGAGCAGGTTTTCATGCGTGTAGGTTTTTTTACCACAAACAAGCTTATAGCCGGTCTTGGAACGGTTGATTTTGCAACACATCAAATATGTATGAACCTGGTAAGCATATCTTTTGCATTTGGTGATGGTCTCGGAATAGCTGCATCTGCATTGGTTGGGCAAAGTCTTGGTGCAAAACGCGGAGATTTAGCTACTATTTATGGAAAAACTCTTCAGAGAATTGCTTTAACAATGGGGTTAATGTTTGTAGCTATATTTATTACAGGAAGATATTTTTTAATCTCATTATATACAAACGATGCAGCAGTAATTTTAGCGGGCTCACAAATTATGATTCTAATAGCATTCACGTCACCAATTCAGACCTCCGGTGTGGTTATTTCGGGAAGTTTAAGAGGTGCGGGAGATACAAAGTTTGTAGCTTTGACTTCGTTTATCAGCATAGGAATAGTCAGACCGGGAGCTACGTGGTTATTCTGCTACCCATTGAGCTTGGGTCTAATGGGGGCATGGATTGCCTTCGGAACTGACCAGACACTCCGGCTTATTATTAATTATACAAGATTTATAAAGGGAAACTGGACAAAAATAACAATATAATTAAATGGAAGAATGGCTGTTTAAACAGGAGTTGTAACGGTTAAGCTAAATGTTTTTAAAGCTGTCCCAATTAACATTATTTTACTCTTTAAAAGCCTTGATATATATTTATATATAGTTTATAATGAAAAAAATTTTAATTAAGAAAGGTAGTGGTGTTAGGGTTGGAAAAAAAGCTGGCATTGTATGGCTTTAATAATCTTACCAAATCGCTTAGCTTTAATATCTACGATGTATGCTATGCTAAAAGCGAGAGGGAACAGAAAGAGTATATTGAGTATATTGATGAGCAATATAATTCAGAAAGACTTACGCAGATACTATGCAGGGTGACTGAAATTATCGGAGCACATATTCTTAATATATCAAAGCAGGATTATGATCCGCAGGGAGCGTCGGTTAATTTATTGATTGCCGAAGCAGCGTTGAATGTCGAAGAGATTGATGAATCATGTAATCAAGGAAAGCTGGTATGCAATAACGTGTGCTATCAGGAAACAGTCCATGCACATTTGGACAAGAGTCATGTAACTGTGCACACATATCCGGAATATCATCCGAACAAGGCTATTTCAACATTCAGAGTAGATATAGATGTATCAACATGCGGCAAAATTTCTCCTCTTAATGCTTTGGATTATTTAATAGGGAGTTTTGATTCCGACATTATTACAATTGATTATCGAGTAAGAGGATTCACAAGAGATTTAAGCGGTAAGAAATTCTATATCGATCATGATATTAAATCAATACAGGATTATATAGATAAATCGACGTTGAAAAAATACGATGCTATTGATGTCAATGTTTTTCAATCTAATACATTTCACACAAAGATGCTAATAAAAGATATTGATCTTCAAAACTATCTTTTTAATAAAGATGTTTATGAGATATCTCCAAAAACGAGACTTGAGATTTCAGACAGCTTAAGAAAAGAAATGATTGAAATTTTCAGCGGCATGAATATATTTCAGGAGGAGAATTAAATGGAATTATGGTTTACTGAAGAGCATACAGACAATGTAAGATTTTCTGTCAGGGTTGACAAGCACATAGAAAGTATGAAAAGTGATTTTCAAAAAATAGATGTTTTTCAAACACCCGAATTTGGAAAGGTTCTTGTAATTGATGGGTTTATAATGCTGACAGAAAAAGATGAGTTTATATACCATGAAATGATAACTCATGTTCCCATGTCTGTTAATCCTAGCATAAAAAACATTCTGGTAATCGGTGCTGGAGACGGAGGCACTGTCAGAGAATTGACAAGATATTCTACAGTTGAAAAAATTGATATGGTGGAAATAGATAAAATGGTTGTGGATGTGTGTATGGAGCATATTCCGCAGACAGCTTCAAAATTAAATGATAAAAGAGTCAATCTATTTTTTGAAGATGGATTGAAATTTGTAAAGGCAAAAACAAATGAGTATGATTTGATTATTGTAGACTCAACTGATCCCATCGGTCCGGGAGTCGAATTGTTTACACAGGAATTTTACAAAAATTGCTACAATGCATTGAAGGAAGACGGAATTCTTGTAAATCAGCATGAAAGCCCATATTATAGAAGAGAAGCCGAAACTATGCAAAGAACTCACAAAAAGATAAAATCTGTTTTCCCTGTTGCAAATGTATATCAAGCTCATATCCCTACTTACGGCTCAGGTCACTGGCTGTTTGGATTTGCTTCGAAAAAATATGATCCTGTTAAGAACCGTGAAGCAGGCAAGTGGGAATCACTGGGTATTACCACAAATTATTATAACTCGGATCTCCACAGAGGGGCATTTGCACTTCCGAATTATGTAGTTGATTTGCTTAATAATGCAAAATAAAACAGTATTTTTCTGCTTTAGCTTTGCATATCGTAAGCTTAATTTGATTATTTAAGCAATATGTAATGATTTAATTAATTTAATGCATTGCATAAAGAGAATAATTCTATTATAATATATTGCGATGAGTTTGTTTTAAAAAATGAATCGGGTGATAGATATGAATATAAAAACGGTTGCACTTATAGGAATGGGTGCAGTAGGCACCGTGTACGGAAATTTGCTTTTTAAAAGATATGGTAAGGATTTTGCTGTAATAGCTGATGATTCAAGAAAGGAAAAATTAAGAAAAAACGGATTTGCGTTGAACGGATATACTTTTTATCCTGAAGTTGTATCAGGAGGAAATAACGGCGTAAAATACGATTTGATAATATTTGCGGTTAAGAACTATCAGCTTGAACATGCAATCGAAGACGTAAGGTCGTTTGTTGGAGAAAGAACAATTCTAATAACATTTCTCAACGGCGTAACAGCAAGAGAAAAGATTAAAGAAGCATATCCAGACAATAATGTTCTCTACGGATTATCAATGAAAATTGACGCAATAAGGACTGAAAGCGGCGTAGTAAATACCGAGGATGGTGAAATACATTTTGGTGAAGCCGATAATACGGATGTTTCTGAAGAAGTACAAGCAGTTAAAGAATGTTTTGACAATTCAGGAATAAGAAACCTTGTATTTCCGGATATGAAAAGAATGGTATGGAAAAAGTTTATGTTAAACGTTGGGGTTAATCAGGTAACAGCCGTTACAAGATCTCCATATGGAAAGGTTACAAGCCTTGAAACAAACCTAACACTGTTCAGAGAAGCAATGAAAGAAGTGCTCACAATTGCAGAAGCTTCTCAAATAGATTTAAGAGAAGAAGATATTGAGGAATTTGTTGTTCTAATGAGCAATTTTTCACCAAATGGTAAAACATCCATGCTTCAGGATGTTGAAGCAAAGAGAAAGACAGAAGTTGATTACTTTGCGGGAACAGTTGTTGAAATGGGGAAAAGGTTGAATATTCCGACACCCGTTAATCATGTACTTTACTGCATAATAAAATCAACTGAAGAATTATATCAATAGCAGAGCAGGGCTTATTATGAGAAAAAAAAATAAAAAAAATGAGAAAAATTTAACGCTGGTAGGGCATTTATCTGAGCTTAGGAAAAGACTTATTTATTCAAGTATTGTTCTTGTAGCAGCTGTCTTTATATTTTATAATTTTGCGGAAGTAGTAGTTAAGAATATAATAGACATTGCTCCTGAAATCAATTTTGTATTTATAGCTCCCGCAGAGCTCTTGTTGTCATATGTAAAGATTGCGGTAATCGGAGGGTTAGTTATAGCAGCTCCGTTTTTGATGCTTCAGCTATGGCTTTTTGTAAGTCCGGGGCTTACAAAAAGCGAGAAAAAAACAATTGCGGTTTCGTTGTTTGTAGGAGGTATGTTTTTTATTCTAGGTGTTGTATTTGCATATTTTGTGGTGCTTCCAATAATGCTTCAGTTCTTTATGGGATTTGAGATAGAACAGATCGATGAAATGATCAGCTTCAGCAATTACTTGTCATTTGTAATCAATACATTGTTGTCGTTTGGATTAATATTTGAACTTCCTATTTTAATGGTTATTCTGACAAAGTTCCATATACTGAAAGTAAGCTTTATTAAGAAAAACAGAAAATATACAATTTTGATTATATTTGTAGTAGCAGCATTGCTTACTCCGCCGGATATTATAACACAGTCATTACTGGCGCTGCCTATGATACTGCTGTTTGAGGTAGGTGTAATTTTCGCATCAGTTGTTGAGAGAAAAAATAAAAAGGATGAAATTGACTAACCTTTTAAATGTTAACTTTCAAAATATTTGACAATGTTTTGTGCAAGTTATATAATTGCTGTATACAAAAGATACTATAAACAGGACAGAAATGTCCTGTTTTTTAAGATAGGAGAAAGTATGAATAAAAAAGTTATGGTTGCCATGAGCGGTGGAGTTGACAGCTCAGTGGCAGCAGTCCTTCTAAGGGATCAGGGCTACGATATATGCGGTGCAACATTGAAATTGTTCAGCAACGAAGATGTGCTTACAAGCTGCAAAACAAGAACCTGCTGTTCTCTCGAGGATGTGGAAGATGCAAGAAGCGTATGCTACAAGCTGGGGATTGAGCATTTTGTCTTTAACTTCGGTGATACATTCAAGGAAGAAGTAATAAAAAAGTTTGCTGACAGCTATGAAGCAGGCACTACTCCGAATCCATGTATTGACTGCAACAGATACGTTAAATTCAGCAAGCTGATTAAACGGGCTCTTTTATTGGAAAAAGATTATATAGCGACCGGTCATTATGCTCAGATAGAATATGATAATGCAAGCGGCAGATATCTCTTAAAAAAATCGGTTGATCTGTCAAAAGACCAGAGTTATGTGCTATATGTTCTTTCTCAGCATGACTTGTCAAGAACCTTGCTTCCCCTAGGCTCTATGAATAAAACTGATGTACGAAGAATAGCAGAGGAAAGAAATCTAATAAATGCGAGAAAACCTGACAGTCAGGATATATGCTTTGTTCAGGATGGAGATTATGCGGGATTTCTTGAAAACAAAATGGGAATTATATCTAAAAAGGGAGATTTTGTTGATGTTGACGGAAATAAAGTAGGTGAGCATAAAGGCATTATTCATTACACCGTAGGTCAGAGGAAGGGGCTTGGAATTGCTTTGGGGAAACCTGCTTATGTAGTAAGCAAGAACAAGGATAAAAACACGGTAATTTTGGGAAATGAGGATGATCTGTATACAGACAGGATGGAGGTCTGTGATATTAATATGATTGCTGTGGAGAAACTTACATCTCCAATGAAAGCAACGGTAAAAACAAGGTACAGTCAGAAAGAAGTAAAAGCAGTGCTGCATCCTGAGGGTGATGATAAAATCATTGCAGAGTTCGAAAACAAGCAGCGTGCCGTGACACCGGGGCAGGCAGCTGTGTTTTACGACGGAGATGTTGTAATTGGTGGAGGCACAATTATTTAATAATTTGAAACAGCAGTATTGCAAAAAATATTTAAAAAAGTGTGACAGGGTTATCTTAAAGGGAGATTAGTTTCTAACAGGAGATAACCCTTTTAAGATAACTGGCAACTAAAGGAGTATGTTAATATGAATAAACTGCTTTTAAAAAGTAAAGTATACTATGGATGGATAATCGTACTTGCCGGGTTTTTAATTATGGCTACAGCATGGGCGATTATTTTTAACTGTGCAAGTATATTTGTTAAGCCAATAAGCGATGAATTTGGTTTTAAACGTTCTTATGTCAGCGCAATAGTTACATTGTCTATGTTTTCCCAGACAATTATATCTGTTGTATCAGGCAAAATATTTTCAAAAATTAATATTAAACGATTAATGAGGATATCATCGGTAGTTATTTCCGTATCATATTTCATGTATTCCTTAGCTGACTCGCTGCTTGAATTTTATGCAATAACAATAGTTGCAAGTGTATCCGCAGCATTTTTAACAACACTTCCTCTCTCTCTTATTATTAACAACTGGTTCAGCGATAAAAAGGGGCTGGCCATAGGCTTTGCATTTATGGGCAGCGGAGTAGGAGGAATGTTGTTTAATGCATTAGCCGGCATTTTAATGGAAGTCTACGGGTTTAGATTTGCCTATATGTCCTTGGCTGTTATAATGGGAATAGTAATAATCCCATGCGTGTTTTTCATTATAGAGATTCATCCCAGAGACGTATATACAGAAGCATCATATTATGAAGAAAATAAATCTCAAGTTATAGATTACGATGACGGAATAACACTTCAAGAAGCGAGAAAAACATATAAATTTTGGATTTTGATGATATGTTTCATTGTCGGAAGCATTGGAATGGCTACAACATTTTTTACAATATCTCCTCACATGAGCGACTCAGGATATTCCTTAGCAACCAGCGCAAATATTACAGCATTAACTATGGGAGTATTAGCGGTAAGTAAATTGGCTCTGGGCAGGATGTTTGACAGATTTGGAGTAAGAACATCTTCTATACTATCTATTTTGTTAAATGTTGTAGGGCTTGTTGGTCTGTTGTTTGCAAAGTATAAAATATTTCTAATTTTCATTGTTTTAGGAACTGGATTTGGAAGTGCGTTTTCAACAATTGCATTTCCCATCATAACAGATAAATTATACGGACAAAAAGATTTCAGCAACATTTATGGATTGTTTTGTGCAGCAAGCAGCATAGGGGGAGTGGCAGCTCCGATAATAAACGGTGTGGTATTTGATATGACAGGAAGCTACAACTATTCATACATTTTTATGTTAATTGTATCAGTCGTTTTAATATTAATTTATAATATAATACTTCCTGGCAGAAATAGCGTGCAAAATTAAGGCTTTTCATGAGAAAGAATATTCGTTTAAGGATAAAGGGATTGCGGCAAAATTAAGATGCTGCAATCCCCTTTTATACTAAATTTTATTCCGGTGAAAATTGATCTTTTCCGACTCCGCAAAGAGGGCAAACCCAATCTTCCGGCAAATCATCAAATGAAGTTCCGGGAGCTATACCGTTGTCCGGATCTCCTTCAGCTGGATCATATACATAACCGCATGCGTCACAAACATATTTTTGCATAATTTTCCTCCTTAAAATTGTACTTACTATTATTTTAACGTAATACTAATAATTGTCAACAAAAAAAGCGCTTGATTTTAAAGAATAAATAAAATTATGGACACTTGTAATTTTTATATATATAATGGTGTAAACTAAACAGTGAGGTAATCATGGCTATAAATAAGGTCGTCAGGGCTGCGTTAAAGGCAATAACCTACAGAGATATTGATATTAAGAAGAACTATCTTCTTCATAGAAATTTTGTGAATCTTGCCCACAGAAATTATTTAAAACCGCCTTCCAACACATGGGACTGCTCAATTGATTCGGGAAGTCACAATATTCCTATCAGAATATATGCTCCGGGAGATAAAGGTAATTATCCTGTACTGCTTTTTTTTCACGGGGGCGGATGGGTAGTAGGAAATATAGACAGCTATAGCAAGGTTTGTGCAAATATGGCAAAACTGACAGGTCACAAGGTTGTTTCCGTGGACTACAGGCTGGCACCCGAAAACCCGTTTCCTGCCGGACTTGAGGATTGTTACAGTGTAGCGAAAGCATTTATTTCTAATAAAGTAATTAATGAGAAAGAGGTTACAATAATAGGAGACAGTGCGGGAGGTAACCTGGCTGCCGCGTTGTCGCTGCTGGCAAAAGAAAGAAATGAATTTAAAATTAAAAGGCAGATACTGATTTATCCGGCAACGTATAACGACCACAGTGAAACAACGCCGTTCCAATCAGTTCATGATTACGGAACGGAGTATTTGCTCACGTCAAAAAAAATCTGCGATTACATGGACCTGTACAAAAGCAGTGAAGAGGACAGAAACAGTAAGTATTTTGCTCCTTTGCTGGCAGAAGATCTTAAGGGTCAGCCTGACACTCTCATAATAACGGCGGAGTTTTGCCCTCTGAGAGATGAAGGGGAACAATATGGAAAAAAATTAAGAGCTGCCGGAAACAATGTGGAGATATTCAGAATCAAAGACGGTCTGCACGGTTTTTTTGCCCTTCCACCGAGATTTCCGCAGGTCAGGTTGTGTTACGAGATAATTAACACTTTTCTTTCAAGCTACGAGGTGAAATAATTGAAAAGAAAAAAAATATCAGAATGGAGTAAACTAGATAATGCGGCAAAGATATTTCCGCCAAACAGTAAGAGCAGTGATACGAAGGTTTTCAGATTTGCATGTGAGCTGTATGAGAATATTGACAAAAATGTTTTGCAAAGGGCGTTGGACATAACAGTAGATGCGTATCCGCTGTATAAATCTGTAATTAAAAGCGGGCTGTTCTGGTATTATTTTGAGCGAAGCCATTTTAAAGCTGTTGTAACGGAAGAACACCTTCCTCCATGCACGACTCTTTATGATAAAAATAATAAGACGCTGCTTTTCAGAGTCATGTACTATAAAAAAAGAATAAGCTTTGAGGTTTACCATGCATTATCAGACGGAGCTGGGGCTTTGCAGTTTTTTAAAACCCTGGTTTTCCATTACATTACGATTAAGCATGAACATAAATTTCGAGATAAAGTGCCTGTGCTGGATATTGAGTCATCCAAGACACAGAAAATGGATGACAGCTTTCAGAGATATTATTCGGGGTCAGGCAGCAATGAGAAGAAAAAAGGGAAGAGGGCTTTTAAACTTCGAGGATCCAAGATACCAGAGTACAGAATCAGCGTTATAGAGGGAGTTATTCCGGTTGATTTATTGTTGGCAAAGGTAAAGGAATATAATACTTCCATGACTATTTTCCTTGCTGCAATCCTTATGTGTGCAATTAATGAGGAAATACCTGTCAGACTTAAGGAGAGGCCTGTTGTTTTAAGCATACCGGTTAATTTGAGAAATTACTACTATTCACACACAGCCAGAAATTTTTTTGGTGTAATAAATGTGGATTATAATTTTTCTGCAGGGAGCGGAGAGCTGCCTGACGTAATAGAACATCTCAAACAAAGCTTCAGGGAAAATCTGACTCCTGAAATTTTGGGAAGAAGAATAAATATGCTTTCATCATTGGAGCACAACTTTATCCTTCGCGCAATTCCTCTATCGATAAAGGATATCGCACTGAAAATTGCAAATAGCATAGTAGACAGAAGCTACACTTCAACCTTATCAAATGTGGGAATCGTAAGTATGCCAGAGGATATCAGACAATTCATATCTTCCTTTGATATATTTGTGAGCACAAACAAGCTGCAGGCATGTGCATGCTCATTTGAGAATAAGTTCAGAATCAGTTTTACATCCGCATTTGTCAGTACAGAGGTGCAGAGAAGATTTTTTAAAACTCTGACGGATATGGATGTTCCCGTAACTATAGAATCAAACACAGTACATGAGGAATAGAAGGTGAGCGATTGAAATATTGTAATAATTGTAAGGTAAATGTGAAAGGTAACAGGAAGAAATGCCCTCTCTGTCAGGAAGCACTCAATGGAGATAAGTACGGCGATGAGGTATTTCCGGCTATTTCATTTGTGTACAAGGAGCATGGTCTGTTTTTTAAAATAATGCTTCTTGTTTCGATTGTAATAGCATCTGTTTCTGTTTCCATAAATATTCTTTTGCCACGCAGCGGGGCGTGGTCGATATTTATTCTCGGAGGGCTGGGCTCGGTTTGGGCAAGCATGATATCAGCCATAAACAAGCGAAATAATATTCCAAAAAATATTGTTTACCAGGTAATGATTATATCTGTAATAGTAGTGATATGGGACTTTTTAACAGACTGGAAGGGATGGTCAATTACGTATGTTATTCCATTTGTATGCTGTTTTGCAATGATTTCAATGGCTATAATATCAAAAGTGCGCAAGCTTTATGTTGAGGATTATATATTGTATATAATAATAGACGGTTTATTCGGCCTGGTTCAGATAATATTTATATTTACCGGGGGATTAACTACATTGTATCCTTCGCTTATATGCATAGTTACAAGCATAATATCATTGTCAACAATACTCATCTTCGAAGAAAAAAGGCTCCATGCGGAAATAAAAAGAAGGCTGCATCTGTGATAATCACATGCAGCCTTAGTTATTTAAATTGATTCTATAGCAGGTGTATTCCGTTTTTTCTGCACAGATCCTTCATTTCCTCGGACCAAACAGACGCTTGAACTTCTCCAATATGCGCTTTTTGCAGGAAAAACATGCATATTCTTGATTGTCCTATGCCGCCTCCGATTGTGAAAGGAACTTTTTCATTTATAATATCCTGATGGAATGGGTATTCGGCTTTGTACTGCTGATTTTTTTCCTCAAGCTGGCTCAACAGTGCATTTTTGTCGACTCTTATGCCCATGGAAGAAAGTTCTAAGGCAATATCAAGAGTAGAGAAATAAAATAGTATATCTCCGTTCAGCGACCAGTCATCATAGTCTGCAGCACGTCCGTCATGGACAGTTCCGTCAGAAAGTTTTTTGCCGACCTCCATAAGGAATACAGCTTTCTTGTCCTTTGTAATTAAATATTCACGCTCCTTAGGCGTTTTGTCAGGATAGAGCTGAAGAAGTTCCTCTGTTGTCATGAAATGAATTTGCTCTGGAAGTTCATTTCTTAAGAACGGATATAAGCTTCTCAAGTATATCTCTGTTGATTTAAATGCACCGTATATTTGATTTACCACCGACATAAGGGTTTCCTTTGTTCGGTCTTCCTTCTTTATTACTTTTTCCCAGTCCCATTGGTCGACATATATAGAGTGGATATTATCTAATTCTTCATCGCGTCTGATTGCGTTCATATCTGTATAAAGGCCTGTGTATGTATCAAAGCTGTAGCTTCCAAGAGCCATCCTTTTCCATTTTGCAAGAGATTGAACAATTTCAACATCATACTTTGTTTCAAGCATGTCGAAGCGCACGGCTCTTTCGTGTCCGTTCAGATCATCGTTAAGCCCTGACTCAGGACGAACCATTAAAGGAGCGGACACTCTTATTAGAGAAAGATTTTTTGCAAGGCTTGCTTCAAAAAAATCCTTTATTCTTTTAATTGCAATTTGTGTTTCCAGAAGAGAAAATTTATTTACGTATCTTTCCGGAATCAATAATTTTTCTAATGACATAAAAACCTCCGATATTAAATGCTTTCATTTTTTGTTTTTCTGCTTATAGCAATGAGCATTACAAGACAGCACAGTATTGATATCGGTGCCATATAAAAGGCACTGTAAGATCCCAGCAAGTCATTTAATGCTCCTGTTATATTAAATAATACAACAAATAATATATTGCTTAATGTAACGATCAGCCCAATTGCAAATGAAGAATTATGGTTGAAGGCTGAACTTATTAACACCATCATTGTAGGGAAAGTGATGGAAATAAATATGCCTGATGCCGCTACAAGAATAAGTCCTTCTCGTTTCATCTGAAGTCCGGTAAGCATGCATACTGCTGCTGCAATCAGGAATAGTTTCAATCCGCGTGAAGTACCTGTTTTATTGATTATAAATCCTCCGATCAACCTTCCCAGTGCAAACAAAAGGAAAAATACCGAAGCATACTTTGCTGCATCAGCAGGGTTTAGGCTGTATGAATCTGTCATGTAGCTGATAAACCATGTTTGTACAATAGTTTCTGCTATCAGCGCAAAAGTAAGTGCAACTACAAACATATAAATCAGGGTATTTTTGTACATGTCTTTTCTTTTGAATGACATTTCGCTGTGTACTTGTATGTTAGGAGTTTTGACCATTAAAGTTAATATTACGGAAACAACAAAAAATATACCTATATAAAGATAGATTGTCCTCCAGGAAATTCCATTGGATAGCAGCCTTCCGTAAACACTCTGTCCCGCAAAGCTTCCTAACCCAAACATAAAATGTGTGATATTCATGAGTATAGACTCAAATCCTACGGACAGAACAGGAATCATTGAATCGATTCCTATGCACAGGAATTGACGTCCCACTCCGTATATAAAGTAGAAAAGTCCAAGCATATATACATTTTGAGTAAACGGAGCAATTAATACGCCAATTGTTGATGTGACAGATCCTATTATGTAAACTGTCTTATGACCGTATTTTTCGCAGAAGTGGCCGCCTAAAAAGCTTCCTATTATATTTCCCAATGTAAATAAGCTTAATACTAAGCTTATAATGGTGTTGTTTATATTAAATTCCTGAATAAAAAAAGGTATGAAATTACCGCGGGAACTGTCAAACAGAGCCATCGTAAAATATATGTAAAACAGAGTGAATATCAAAAATATTTTATTGCCTTTAGTTGTTATCATTTTTTGCCCTTTCATCCAATTCATTGAATTCTGTATTATACTAACATAAAAAAAATATATAGTAAAGCAAAATAAGTTGACTATTTAAGCTGTAAAATATAAAATTAGAACTGAAATTTACAAGGGAGAAAAAAATGTTCAAACAGACTAGATACGATTCAGAAAGATTATATTTAAGAATATTAAAGCCCAGGTACGCGCAGGAGGTTCTTGATTACTACAAAAGAAATCACAGTTTTCTAAATGAGTGGGAACCGGCACATCCCAGAGATTTTTATACGCTTTCATATCATAAAAGAAAATTATATAATGAATACAACATGTTTAAGAATGATTTGCAGGTGAGGTTTTGGATAATAAAAAAAGAAGATAATAAGTTAATAGGAAATGTTTGCTATTCCAATATTGTTATGGGCAATTTCAAGTCTTGTTTCTTGGGATACAAGCTTGATAAAGATGAAATAAACAAAGGATACATGACGGAAGCCATTGAAAGAACGGTAGAAATTATGTTTGACAATTTCGGGCTTCACAGGATAGAAGCAAATGTTGTGCCCAGAAACGACAGATCGCTCAGGGTTATGGAAAAGCTGGGGTTCGAGCAAGAGGGTTTCTCAAAACGATATTTGGAAATAAACGGAAAGTGGGAAGATCATATTCACTTTGCGTTTTACAACGATAGAATATAATCATTCCCAAGCACTAAATGTTTTTTTTAGATAGATGCTCATTGTTGGTACAGCTATCGATACAGATAATATTTCCGAAAGGGTAAATGAATACCAGAATAAACCCAAACCGCTTATTTTTGAAAGCACATATGCAGCAGGCAACAGTATTAAAAGCTGTCTTGTAAATGATATGACAAGGCTGAGCATTCCCTTGCCAAAGGCCTGAAACGAAGTGCTTATCATAATTCCAACGGCAGCGACCGGAAAGGTCAAGCTTATTATTCTTAAAGCTTTGGTTCCTATGGACATCATTTCAGCATTGCTGTCAAACATCCCAAGAAGTTGCTCGGTAAATATTTGAAAAATAAATGTTCCTGCAAGCATGATGCACACAGAAAATAAAAGGGTGATTTTTAATGCATTTAAGACTCTGCCCTTATTTTTTGCACCAAAATTATATCCGAGAATAGCTCTAAACGACTGCATCATTCCGAAAATAGGCATGAATATAAATGATTGCAGCTTGAAGTATATGCCCAGCACAGAAACGGCGGCATCGCTGAAAGCTATCAGGATCAGGTTTAATCCACTTACCATTACAGAAGCAAGGGACTGCATTATAATTGCGGGAAGTGCCACAATATACATATCCTTTAAAATTGCCTTTTCAAATTTAAAATTCTTAAGCTTAATCTCAAGAGACTTGTCCTTCTTAAACATTACAACGATCAAAACAAATGAAACAAGCTGACCAATAATAGTAGCTAAGGCCGCTCCCGATACACCCAAGGCAGGCATGCCAAAGTAACCGAAAATCATTATGGGATCAAGAATAATGTTTGTTAAAGCTCCTGCAAGTTGTGAAACCATGGGCATCATTGTATTTCCCGTAGACTGCAGTATGGAAATTCCGGCATTGGAGATAAAATTAAAAAAGGAAAAAATTAATATAATTCTTAAATATTGAGCTGTTAACCCCTGAAGCAATGAATCGTCTGTAAACAATCGAATAAAGAAGTCTGTTAGAAAAATTCCTATTAAAGCGATCAATACAGAGTATATAAGGCTTACCATAAAACCGTGGCTTGCAGCCTTACTTGCAGCATCGCGATTTCCTTCGCCCAAGCGTCTTGAAATCAGAGATGAAACTCCGGCGCCCGTTCCCACAAACAATGCAACAAGAATAAGCTGCATTGGAAATGCCAGAGAAACCGCAGTTAGTGCGTCCATTCCTATTTTTGAAACAAAGATACTGTCAACTATATTATACATAGCTTGAATAAACATTGAAACGATAGGCGGTAGAGACATGGTAACAATTAGTTTTGTCATTGAGCCGGAGGCCATTTTGTTTTGTGAAGAGTTGTTCATATTATGCTCCCTTAATCTTATAGTTATTAATATGGTAAACAATGATACTAAAAATGTCAAATAATAATATTGTAATCGCCAGGTTACTTGATATATACTATTGTAAAGTGAGGGATGAATTATGAATTTAACAAAATTATCATGTGAGGAATTTGCAAGTGAACTTGCATCTAAAAAACCTGTTCCGGGCGGGGGAGGAGCTGCGGCATTGGCAGGTGCACTGGGTGTGGCTTTAAATTCAATGGTGGCAAACTTCTCCAAGGGAAAGAAAAAATTTATCGGCTTTGAAAAGCAACATGAGGAAATATTGGAAAAGGGAGAAAAATTAGCTCAAAAGTTGTTGACTGCGATTGAGAAAGATGCAGAGAATTTCGAGCCATTATCAAAGGCATACGTTATGCCGTCCGGTACCGAAGAGGAGAAAAGGATCAAAAATGAGGTTATGCAGAATTGTCTCAAGGCTGCAAACGAAGCGCCGCTTGAAACACTCAGACTTGTGTATGAGGGAATACTTCTTCATGAGGAGCTGATAGATATAAGTTCCAAAACTATAATAAGCGATATAGGAGTCGGTGTTCAGCTGCTTAAAGCTGCTTTGAACAGTGCTTATTTGAATGTTTTGATAAACATTAATTCCATATCGGATCAGGAATACGTTAATAAAAATAAAGAAATGGTCGAAGAACTGTTGAAGGACGGAAACGTAAAAGCTGACAAAATATACGAAAAGGTATTAAAAATATTAAGCTAACAGGAGATTGAAATGGGTGACTTAATAAAGGGAAAGCCGGTTGCGGATGCAATCACTGCTGAGGTTAAAAAAGAGGCCGAAGCTTTAAGAGAAAAAGGAATCATGCCGAGACTTAAAATTGTCAGAGTAGGAGAGCGTGAGGATGATCTTGCCTACGAGAGGGCTGCCGTAAAAAGAATGAGTGCATGCAGCATAGAATGCGATGTTTTGAGCCTGCCTGCAGACATAAGTCAGGAAGATTTTTCAAAGGAATTAGAAAAGGTAAACAATGATAAATCAGTGCATGGCATACTGCTTTTCAGGCCGCTGCCAAAGCAATTAAACGAAAATGAAATTAAGTATATTATAAGTGCTGAAAAGGATATTGATTGTATGAATCCGATCAATGTATCCAAAGTAACCGAGGGAGACGAAACAGGCTTTGCTCCATGCACTCCTTCTGCAGCCATAGAAATTTTGAAATATTACAAAGTGGAATTAAAGGGAAAGGAAGCTGTAGTTTTGGGAAGATCAATGGTTGTAGGTAAACCTTTGTCTATGCTTCTGTTAAAAGAAAATGCTACAGTTACCATATGCCATTCAAAAACAGCAAGTCTAAGTAAAACAGCATCAAGGGCAGATATACTTATAGCTGCAATCGGAAAGTCAAAAATGGTTACGTCAGATTATATTAAAGAAGGTGCAACTGTTATAGATGTAGGCATAAACGTAGACATGGAAGGAAAAATTACAGGCGATGTTGATACTTCCGACTGCATCGAAAAAGCCGGATTTATTACGCCTGTTCCGGCAGGAGTAGGTTCTGTGACAACAGCTGTACTGGCAAAAAATGTTGTAAAGGCGTGCAAATTAAACATATAATGTTGTAAAAGCGTGCAAATTAAACGTATGAGGTGACATATGAAATGTATTGATTTAAGAAGTGATACTGTTACTATGCCCACTGAGGAAATGAGAAAGGCAATGATGTCTGCAGAGGTTGGGGACGATGTTTACGGAGATGATCCGACGATAAACATGTTGGAAAAGATAGCTGCAGAGAAGGTGGGTAAGGAGGCGGCTTTATTTGTTCCCAGCGGCACATTTGGAAACCAGCTGGCTCTGTTTACGCATGCAAGAAGAGGACAGGAAGTTATTTTAGGAAAAAATAATCACATAGTAGTGCATGAGGTGGGTGCATCTGCAGTAATCGCAGGCGTGCAGCTGAGAACGCTTGAGACATCCAACGGAGCTGTGAGCCCGAAGGATGTTGAAAAAGCAATTCGCCAAGATGATATTCACGAGCCTGAAACAGGGCTTATATGTGTGGAGCAGGCTCATGGATGCGGTGCTGTTATTCCCATGGATACATTAAAAGAAATAAAGCAGATAGCGGAAAAAAATTCGATTCCTGTTCATATGGACGGAGCAAGAATTTTCAATGCGGCGGTTTCTTTAGGAGTAGATGCTAAGGAAATAGCATCATGCAGTGATTCTGTTATGTTCTGCCTTTCAAAGGGATTATCCGCTCCGGCAGGTTCCATGGTTGCCGGAAGCAGAGAATTTATTGACAGAGCCAGAAAAAAAAGAAAGCTTATGGGCGGCGGTATGAGACAGGTAGGAATACTGGCAGCTGCAGGTATAATAGCTCTCGAAAAAATGACTCTGAGACTTCAGGAAGACCATGATAATGCAAGATACATGGCTGAGAAGCTTGAAGAAATTTCAGGCGTAGAGGTAATCAAGAACAGACTTGACATAAATATGGTGTTCTTTAAAATGGGAGAAGATGTAATTTCGGAAGAAACTCTTGTAGAAAAACTTTATGAAAAGAACATAAAAATTAATGGAATTGAGGACGGAGAATACAGATTTGTGGCGCACATAGGCGTGACAAGAGAAGATATCGACTATGTGGTCGGCACTATGAAAAGTCTTGTAAAAGATAAATAAATTTTTCTTATTTAGAATAATGGGCAGGCGGATATAATTTCCTGATTAAAGGAATACTTGTATCCTCCTGTTTTTTATGTTATTATTCCTATTATAATTATTACTTGTTGCTTATAACTATGATTTTTCATAGGAGGATAAAATGAATTGTGACTTTATAGAAACTTACGGAGAATATTTACGAGACGAATCCCGTCAGACAGGTACTGCCGAAAGTATAATATTTCCAAAAACAGAAGAAGAAATTAGTGTATCTGTTAAAGAATGTGCTTCTAAATGTGTGCCCATAACCATACAAGGAGCGCGCACCGGGCTTGCCGCTTCCGCAGTTCCCACGGGAGGGCATGTTATAAATCTGAGCAGAATGAACAGTGTGATCGGAGCAAGGTACGATAAAAAGCAGGATAGGTTCTTTTTGAGAGTACAGCCAGGTGTTCTTCTTGCCGAAATCAGAAAATACCTGCTTAACAAGTCATTTATAACGACGGATTGGGATAAGGAATCAAAAGATGCCTTGGAACATATGACGAAAAATGAATGGTTTTATTCAACTGACCCTACTGAGGCGTCTGCATCCATAGGTGGTATGGTATCATGCAATGCATCAGGTGCAAAAAGTTTTAGATATGGTTCCTCAAGAGATCATGTGACAGCCATAAGAGTTGTTCTTGCGGACGGAGATGTGTTAAGCATGGCAAGGGGGAGAAATATTGTTTCTGAAGATGGATTTACCCTTGTAACCGAGAGCGGAAGGAAAATTTCGGGTGAACTTCCGAAGTATAAAATGCCCGATGTGAAGAAGAATACTTCAGGATACTACAACAAGCCCGCCATGGATATGATAGATTTGTTTATAGGCTCTGACGGAACTCTGGGAGTGATAACAGAGATTGAAATTGAGCTAAACAGAACACATAAATCAAACTGGGGCGTTACTATTTTTATGCCGGATGAGGACAAGGCTTTGGATCTGGTGAGGGCATTGAGAGGTGAAAAGCTGTTTGACAATATGGAGCCGCTTAACATCAAGCCCTCTGCTATTGAGTTTTTCAGCCATAAGGCACTGGAAATGCTTAAAGTACAGCAGAAGACAAACCCGGCTTTTTCCTCTGTACAAGAGATAAAGGAAGGCTACCATACGGCAGTGTACACAGAAATTGAAGGAGATTCAGACACAGAAATCTGGGATGGGATTGAAAAACTGGGAGATGTTATTTCAAAGCTGGGCGGTGATGAGGATGCAACATGGGTTGCAAATAATTCTGTCAGCCTTGAAAAGCTGCATGCTTTCAGGCATGCATGTCCCGAGTGCGTAAATATGCAGATAGATGAAGTAAAAAAGATAGATCCAAATATAACGAAGCTGGGAACAGACATGTCGGTTCCGGATGATAAACTTAAGGAAGTTATGGAAATGTACAACGAAGATATAGAAAAGAACAGGCTCCATGCTGTGATATTTGGTCATATAGGGAATAATCATCTTCATGTAAATTTAATTCCGAGAAATATGGACGAGTATAAAAAGGGGAAGGATCTGTTCCTGTTGTGGGCTGAAAAAATTTCCGCAATGGGCGGCGCTGTGTCGGCCGAGCATGGTGTTGGGAAGCTAAAGGTTCCTTTTCTTCAAAAAATGTACAGCAGTAATGAATTGAATGAAATGAGAAATATCAAGAAAATATTTGATCCGAATCAGCTGTTTAACAGAGGAACAATATTTCCCTATGAGGTAGAGGAGGGGAACATATGAAAATTATCGTATGCATTAAACAGGTTCCCGGAACAAACGAAGTAAAAATGGACCCTGAAACAAATACAATTATAAGGGAGAATGTACCGGCAATAATTAACCCTTTTGACACGTATGCCATAGAAGAAGCCGTGAGGATAAAGGAGAAATACGGAGCGGAAGTCTTCGGAATAAGCATGGGAATCCCAGCTGCGGCTGAAATGATGAGAGAAGCAGTATCATTAAAAATTGATAAGGCTGTGCTTCTTACGGATAGAAAATTTGCAGGCTCTGATACTTTGGCAACATCTTATGCTCTCAGCAAAGGCGTGGAAAAAATTGGTGGCTATGATTTGATAATCTGCGGAAAACAGGCAACAGATGGAGATACGGCGCAGGTGGGGCCAAGCCTTGCAAAAACTTTGGGAATTGCATATGCAACAAATATCAGCAAAATAATTGAAATAAAAAAAGATGCCATGCGCTGCATGAAAATAACAGATGATGGATATGAAGAAATTGAAATAAAGTTACCGGCGCTTATTACAGTTGTCAAAGAGATAAACATGCCTAGACTTCCTTCTATAAAAAGCATCAAGAAGGCTAAGAAAGCGGAGATAGAAATTGTTACTTTTGGCGACATTGATGCTGATGAAGAGAGAACAGGATTGAAAGGCTCTCCGACACAGGTAAGAAAGACATTTGTGCCTGTTCATGAAGTGAACAGCGTCGAAATAAAGGGCAGTCCCGGGGAGAAGGCAGAAAAGCTGGCCGAGATACTGCTTTCCATAGAAGTTTAAGGACGGTGAAGATAATGGCAAGTATAAGCATCATAAAGGAAAAGTGTGTTGGCTGTAGAAGATGTATTGGAACATGTCCCTTCGGAGCTATAGAATTAAAGGATAAAAAGGCTGTTATAGGGCCTAAGTGCACCCTCTGTGGTTCCTGTGTGGAAAGTTGCAAATTTGGGGCAATTGAATTTATACGAGATGAAAGTATAAAACATGACTTAAGTGCATATGAGGGTATATGGGTTTTTGCTGAGCAGAGATACGGCAAACTGAAACCAGTTGCACTGGAGCTTCTGGGAAAGGCCGAGGAATTGGCAGCGGAATTAAATACTCATGTTACAGCGGTAATACTGGGTTCAGACATAGGAAGTCTTCCAAAAGAGCTCGTTGCATATGGAGCTGATGAAGTTATGATAATGGATGCTCCATGGCTCAAAGATTTCAATGACCACATTTACGGAGAGGCAATGCTTGATCTAGTAAAGAAATACAAGCCTGAAATAGTGCTAATAGGAGCGACATCAAACGGAAGGTCTTTGGCTCCTCATATTTCGTCGGCGCTTCGTACAGGACTTACTGCCGACTGTACAATATTGGAAATAGATAAGGAAGAAAGGCTGCTTCTTCAGACGAGGCCGGCTTTTGGTGGGAATTTAATGGCGACCATAGTGTGTCCCAACAATCGACCTCAGATGGCCACCGTTCGACCCAAGGTTTTCAAACAAAAGGAACCTGACTTTGAAAGGAAAGGCAGAATTACATTTATGGATGTTCCATCTCCTGTTGAAGGTTTTGTAAAAAAGATAAGAGATATTGACAATGATGACGGGTTAAATCTTGCGGATGCAGATATAATCGTAAGTGTAGGAAGAGGAATAGGAAGTCAGAAAAATATTCATCTGGCACAGGAATTGGCAGATGCTTTGGGAGGCGCGCTGGGTTCTTCCAGACCGGTTGTGGATTCAGGATGGATGCCGTACAGCCAGCAGGTAGGGCAGACTGGCAAGACAGTTGCTCCCAAAATATATATTGCCTGCGGCATATCCGGTGCCATACAGCACCTTGCAGGCCTTGCAGACATAGAAACCATTGTGGCAATAAACAACGACCCGGATGCACCCATATTCAAAGTTGCAAATTACAAGATAGTGGGTGATGTAAAGGAAATTCTGCCTATGCTTACCGAAAAGATAAAGGAAGCTAAATAATATAATTTTATAAATAAAAATGCGGCTGCGATAAATTTCAGCCGCATTTTAAAGTATACTATGGATAGTATAAATGTCAGAAAATATATTATTCCTCAAAAAAACTGTAAAGCTGTTCCATTTGTTCATATGTAAGCATTCCTGTGTAGCCCTGTATAGCTTCGCCTTTTTTATTTATGGATATGGTTGTGGGGAAGGAGCGTATGCCATATGTGCTTGCAACATTCATATCTTCATCAAGAACCACATTAATGTCAAGTCCGTTTTCTTCTATAAAGCTTTGTACAACATCTTTTGATTCTCCAACATTGATAGCAAGCACCAAAAGGTCATCCTTATGTGCTTCCTGCAATTTTTGCAAATCTGGCATTTCCATTACACAATAACCGCACCAAGTTGCCCAAAAGTTTACTATTACATTTTTATCTCTCAATTCACTTAATTTAACAGTAGTGCCGTCCAGCGATTCAAGCTTGAAATCAGGGGCAATTAATGCAGCATTTTTTTTTTGCTCCGATTCGGTTTCTTGTCCGCCTATTTCTTCTTCATTGGGGATTTCTTCTGTTTTTGTGGCACAGCCCGTTATCAGCAAGGCAACCAGCCCAATAATTAACAGCAATTTTTTCATAATCTACCTCAGTCTTTTTATTTATTATGCTGATACCCTCATATAAATTGCTCTAAACAATTATTTGATAACCCTTATCAATTGTTTTGGTTATAAATGTTTGAGGATATATGCTGGAAATGTTTTTATATGCCTCTTCAAGGCTCAACTTGTCAGCAAACAGCCCGTACACTGCTGAGCCGCTTCCTGTCATAAGTGAATTTATTGCTCCGTTTTGTATCATCATTTTTTTAATATTATTTATTTCAGGATGAAATATTTCTACAACCTTCTCAAGTGAATTACATGCAGATCGGGCAGCGCTCTCGAAGCTGCTTGAATTAATATAATCTAATATTTTACTGATTTTATGCAAGTTGTAATGGCTTGGTTCAGTATTGCTGTATACAAATTTCGTGGACATTGAGAAATCCGGCTTAACCACTAAAATATTATCCCAAGTAAAATCATTTAACTTAGTCAGTTTTTCGCCTGTACCTTCAGCTGCATAAGTTCCTCCCGTAAGGCAGAACGGAACGTCAGACCCTATTTTGAGAGCTGTTTCCTGCATTTCAGGCTCAGACATATTCAGATTCCAAAAAATATTCAATCCTCTTATGACAGCTGCCGAATTACCGCTTCCGCCTGCCAGCCCGGCCTCGGAAGGTATTGCCTTATTAATTTGTATGACTATCCCCGAATTTATATGATATATTTCTTTTATTGCAGCTGCAGCTTTATAGCATGTATTTCTTTCATCAACCGGAATATTCGGAGTGCTGCATTGTATAATGATTTCATCTTTATCGTAATTACTCAGTTGAATTTCATCATGCATGTCTATGGATTGCATGATTGTTTTTATAAGGTGATATCCGTTTGGTAGTTTTCCTTCTATATCTAAAAATAAATTTATTTTTCCATAAGAATAAATTTTCATCGCTATAACCTCATCAGAATACAAAGTTAGTGTTTATTATATATTAACTAGCAAATTATAACAACTTAAAATTTTTTTAAAATTATTTGAAAAACTGTGATTAATTAATATTTTATTGGGTATATAATAAATACAGCAAATGTTTTATTTAAATTTACCGTTGAGATTAGTTCAAGTAAACTTTAGAAGGCTGAATTTAGGTTGTTTGTTAAATGTATTGAGAAGTACAATAAAGATAATTATTTGATTAGTTTATGTGACGTTTAAAGTAAGAATGAGATGAGCTGAGTTTGAATTGTTGGTTGTATTCTCTACATAATCTAAGCGGTAGTAAATAAAACAAGCGTTAATGTATAGATTAATGGAAGAGGTGATTCCCCCAAAAACAGAATTAGATAATCAGAATGAATAGCACCCGATTTTCCAGTGTGTAATTGAAGAAAATCGGGTGCTATTCATTTATTAAAATAAATTCTTTTTCAGCAGAACAACCCCAACGATTGCGGCTGTAACTACCGATACTCCTAATACGATCCAAAAGCCGAAAGGAGATGTGGCAAATGGTATGTTTGCAACATTCATTCCAAAAAAGCTTGAGAACATTGTTGGAATAGCCATCAATATTGTTATTGATGTTAACAGCTTCATTACAATGTTGAGATTGTTTGAAATAATTGACGCAAATGCATCCATTGTTCCACTAAGTATTCCGCTGTATATGTTAGCCATTTCGATGGCCTGTTTATTTTCGATTATAACATCTTCAAGAAGATCCTCATCCTCAGAGTACTTTTTAATTATGTTGATTCTAAGAATTTTTTCAAGCACTACTTGATTTGCTTTCAGTGCCGTGGTTATATAAACAAGTGATTTCTCAAGATCTAAAAGTTGAATAAGTTCCTTGTTTTTCATCGACTGGTGCAGCTGTTTTTCAACGTAATTGCTCATTCTGTCGATCTGTCTCAGATAGAGAAGATATCTCTGCGCATTTTTATAAAGTATTTGATACAAGAATCTATACTTTTTATAAGTGTAAAATGTTCGTATGCTGTTTTTTTCAAACTGGTCAAGAACAATAGAATTTTTCAGACATACAGTAATAATATTTTTTTCAGTTATAATAATTCCAAGAGGAAGTGTTTCATATATTATGTGATCATCAGTTTTTTCCACATAAGGCGTATCCACAAGTATTAAAACCTGGTCATTTTCTGTTTCTAAACGTGCAGATTCTTCCTCATCAAGTGCTGCTCTTAAAAAATCTCTGTCTACTGAAAGTTCATCTTCAATAAAATCCAGTTCTTCGGGTGTCGGATCAACCAGGTTGATCCATGCTCCGTCTTCTATTTCTTCCAGTGTGAAAAGAGTGTCGTTAATAGATTTGAATATATCAAGCATTGTTCACCTCAATTTAATAATAGATTTCCTCTATTACCAAATTGATGATAAGTTCAGTAATAGAGAAGTATTAAGTTTATTTTGTGCAATCTGTTTGACCGTAGGGACCTCGTCCATTACATTCACTTCCTTTTTTATATGTTTAATTGCCTTAATTATAATAGTCTATTTTCTTATTATTTGCAAGTTAAAAATAAGTAAATTAAAGAAAAAGCACATATTTTTCATTGTAATGGTAAAGATATTAATAAATGAATAAATTTTACCTGATTTTCATTTAATATAGTGTAGAAGGTGATTTTTTGACGGCAAATTCTGTAGCTAGGGTAAAAGGATTGGTAGAAGGATGTGTAGGCCAAAAAGTTAAGTTTAAAGTAAGAAAAGGGAAAACCAGGTCACATATTAGCGAAGGGGTAATCGCTGACACGTATCCTTCAGTATTTACGGTTCACGTTGATAACAAAGGATTAAGAAGAGTTGTGTCATTTAATTATATTGATATTTTAACTAATTACGTTGAATTTTTCATATGTGATGAAGAAGAAACAAAAATCGTATAATAGTGTAAAAGATGAAACTCGAAAAATAAAGTAAACTTATATTCAATACATAAATTCTCTTTGTATGAATCAAGTTTCGCTTTATTTTTTTTGCCGAATTTGATATACTTCAACTTGAAATCTCTTATGGAGTGTTACAGTGAAAAAAATTTTAAGATTTATATGTACTCTTTTGTTGATTGCTTTTGTTGTGTATATATACGCCCGATATGTTGAAACTAATTTATTGATGGTTCACTATATAAATGTAAAGGACAGTCGCATAAGTCTAAGCGATAAAGATTTGAAAATACTTCAGTTTTCCGATATGCACATATCGGAATATTTTGATGAAAAAGACATTAAGAAGGTTGTAGAAAAAATAAATGATGAAAATCCGGATATAGTAGTTTTTACCGGAGATTTATTAGATGAGTACAGCAGCTACGAAGGTAAGTACAATATTGATGAAATAAGTAAAATACTTGGATCGATCAAGGCTACTATGGGTAAGTATGCCATTTACGGCAATCACGATTATGGTGGAGGAGCAGAATATGTATACAAAAAAATAATGGAGAACAGCGGCTTCGTTATATTGAAAAATGAGAAGGTTGTTTTTGATGAGTATAATGTTAATATTATAGGAATGGACGACTCAATATTCGGAAAATTTGACAAAGAAATGCTCATAAGCCTACTGGATGAGGAACGCTATAATGTGGTACTGAGCCACGAGCCGGATGTGATTGATTATTTGCTGGAATATGAAATAGATTTGTATTTAGCAGGACACAGTCACGGGTGTCAGGTTAATCTTCCCTTTATCAAATGGCTTCCGCCTCTGGCAAAAAAATATACGGGAGGAATATATACTTTTAATAATTTTAGACAGACCATGGTATATGTGAACATAGGCCTTGGGACATCACAATTACCTCTCAGGCTGATGGCTCCTCCGGAGCTGTCTGTATTTTTGCTGAATAATCAATAAACAAAAGGATTTGTGTGAGAATGCACAAATCCTTTATTACATTTTGTCAGGTAATTATTTTACGGGAATCTTAATTGCCTGATCTGGGAAAATCAGGTGTGGATTAGATAAGTTGTTGTATTCAGTCAATATTTCCCATGTAGTGTTATATTTTTCAGCTATTTTCCATAGAACGTCGCCTGAAACAACTATGTATGTTACTTCAGCTGCAGGTTCCGGAACTGTTTCAACGGGAGCGGGCTCTGGTTCGGGAACAGGCTCCGGCTCTTCGGGCTCAACGGGTTCAACAGGAGCAGGTTCTTCGGCAACAGCTTCTTTAACGGTTATTCTTCCTGAAACTTCACTGCCGGCAGTTCCATTAGTGTTCAGATAATTTGCAAAGATTTCTTCATATGTACCAAATTCAGCTTCCACGTCATATTTTGACAGCATTTCATAACCGTCTCCGCCCACTGACATAAAATCATTGATAGCAACAGTATATTCTGCTGTTAAATCAAGAGGGCTGTCACCGATTTTTACATCTATAACTCTCAGACCTGCAGGCTGCTCGGGATCAAACTCAAATGTTAACCCGCTGACCTGAAGGAATGCTCCCTGCGGAGAAGGATAACCGCTTACTGAATGTTCAAGCATTGCCAATAAATCTTCACCTGTTATTTTCTTAATTTGTACTATATTTCCAAACGGGAATAATTCTGCTATTCTTCCCAGAGTAATATCACCTGGCTGAATGTCTACTCTTATTCCTCCGCCATTAACGAATGCAACGTCTGCGCTGGATTCTGCTCTTACGGCATCGGCGGATAAATTACCAAGGTTTGTCTCTTGAGCTCTTACATGCTCTCTTATACCGTCAAGATATACATCAGTTTTTGCAACAATCTGATCAAATGTTTCTTTGTTTTTGGAATTTATTTCTTCAATAATAGCTGCTAGCTCAGGATCAGCTTCAGTGTTTGCAGCAGCTTCAGCCGAAACAAGATGAGCTGTTTTTTCGATGACTTCACCGTTTTGAACGCTTATATCAACATAGCCGAGATTCTTATCATAATTTCCGGCTTGTGCAATCAGTGTATTGTTTACAAGCATACCTTCCTCTAAAAGGGTATGGCTGTGTCCGTCTATTATTACATCAATTCCGTCTACTTCTTGGGCTATTGCCTTGGAAGTTATAACAGAACTTTCATCAAGACCTATGTGTGCAAGAGCAATTATTACATCGGTCTGATCACTTAATTCTTCAACCATTTCTTTTGAAATTTCTACCGGATCAGCAAATGTCAAACCCTCAACGTTTAACGGGCTGGTTTTATACATGGTTTCCGGAGTGGCTAATCCAAATATTCCTATTTTTATTTCGCCCATTTCCTCAATGGTGTATGGAGTGAATACGGGTTTTCCCTCTTCATCTAAAATATTAGCACACAGCATGCCGATTTCGGACATATCTCTAAGTTCAAACAATCTTTCTTTTCCATAGTTAAAATCGTGATTGCCGATAGTCATATAATCATACCCTGCGGCTTCTAAAACATTTAAGGCATTTTCACCCTTGCTTATATTAACTATGGGCATTCCGTGCAGAACATCACCGGCATCAAGTACAAGAGTGTTAGGATTTGCTTCTTTGGCCTCTTTAATCAATGCAGCTATTTTAGCAAGGCCCATTACATTATTATAGCTGTCTTCTTCAATTCTTCCGTGAATGTCATTAGTGTGGATAATAGTAATAGTAGTAATTTCTGTTTCGTCTGCAAATGCAAAGCTGAAGCTGCTTAGTATTAATAATGCCACTAAGACTAAACTTGTTACTCTTTTTTTCATACTTACTTTCCTCCTAATTATATTATTGTTATGCTTGTACTTATTATAATAATAGTTGGAAACATTTTCAAGCACTTAAAAAATATTATATTCATATAAATATAAGAAAAATATCAAAAATGATTGACAAAACTGAACTTTTTCTATAATATGAGTAATAAATAAATATTTACGATGAAGAGAAACAGTAGAACTTACATGGCAATAGAGAGAAAACTGATTGGTGAAAGGTTTTTGGCCCTCTGTATATCGAACCCGTCTCGGAGTATTTGGGAGTAACAACCCAAAGGGAAATCCCCTTATATTAATGAGATGCTGTAAATAATTGCAGCAATTAGAGTGGTACCGCGGAAATCCGCCTCTTAGCTAAGAGGCGGTTAATTTTTTTTTATACCCTAAAACCATTTTTAATGGATAAACTGAATAGGGTTACTTCAATAAGTTTCTGATTTACGGGAACTATAGTAATTATATTATAATGCGTAATGCGAGACTGCAATGTGAAAGGAGAAATTATGGCTAAAAAAGAAAAAGATTTTGTAAAAGAAATAACACCTATGGAAGAAGACTTTAGCAGATGGTACACAGATGTTATACTAAAAAATGAATTAGTGGATTATTCACCAGTTAAAGGGTTCATGGTAATAAGACCTTACGGATATGCTTTGTGGGAAAGGATACAGGGATTTGCCGACGAAAAATTTAAGGCAACAGGTCATAAAAATATGTATTTTCCTCTGTTGATTCCTGAAAGCTTATTGACAAAGGAAAAAGAGCATGTGGAGGGCTTTGCTCCTGAGGTGGCATGGGTTACTCACGGAGGAAGCCAGAAGTTGGGAGAGAGATTGGTTATCAGACCAACATCAGAGACAATCATATGTCATATGTATGCAAAATGGTTGAATTCATACAGGGATTTGCCTTATCTTTATAATCAGTGGTGCAGTGTTGTAAGATGGGAAAAAGCCACAAGACCGTTCTTAAGAACTTCGGAATTTTTATGGCAGGAAGGACATACACTTCATGAAACAAATGAAGAGGCCCAGGCTGAAACTCTTCAGATGCTTGATATTTACAGGCAGGTAGCAGAGGATCTAATGGCTATACCTGTAATTACCGGACAAAAAAGCGAGAAAGAAAAATTTGCAGGTGCACATGCTACCTATACCATGGAAGCATTGATGCATGATGGTCAGGCTCTGCAGGCAGGAACTTCTCATAATCTGGGTCAGCATTTTACAAAAGCATTTGATATTAAATTCCAGGGAAGAAACGGTCAGGAACAGCATCCGTATCATACATCATGGGGAATATCAACAAGGCTTATAGGAGGACTTATAATGGTTCATTCTGACAACAGAGGGCTTGTGCTTCCTCCGAAGATGGCTCCGATTCAAGTTGTAATCATTCCTATTGCAATGAATAAAGAAGGAGTTATGGAAAAAGCAAACAATCTGTATGATTCTTTAAAGGCTGCCGGAATAAGAGTCGAGCTTGATGACAACAAGGAAAACTCAACAGGATGGAAATTCAATCAATATGAAATGAAAGGATATCCAATTCGTATAGAAATAGGTCCGAGAGATATAGAAAACAATCAGGTAGTTGCAGTAAGAAGAGATAAGCTCGAAAAAGAAACATTGTCGCTTGACAATATCGAAGAAACTATTTCATCAATGCTTGCTTCAATGCAGGTAGATATGTTTGAAAAGGCTAAGGCGCACAGGGAGACACATACTTATGTAGTTGATGACTACGAACAGTATAAAAAAGATCTTCCAAACCGCCCGGGATTTGCAAAAATGATGTGGTGCGGAGACAGAGAGTGCGAAGATAAATTAAAAGATGAAACAGGCGCTTCGATCAGATGCATCCCGTTTGAGCAGGAGAATTTAGGGTGCAAATGCCACATTTGCGGCAAAGAGGCAAAGCACATGATTTACGTTGCCAGAGCATATTAAAATAGAAAGCCGGAAATTACAGGGCGAGCCATTTAGGAGACTGTAGTTTTGGTGAAATTATCAATAATTTGGATGTGGCAAAAGACCATATAAAAACAGATTCTAACGACGGAGGCACAGCCGTAAAGGATCTGTTTTTTATTTGAATTTAATATTTAAAAAGGTAAATATTATGATATAATGAAAAAAATGCAATTTAACTAATGCTGAGACAAAGTTATATTTTTCTGTATTTTAACTGGGGAGGTAGATAGCTATAATGAAAAGCTTAAAGGATATATACAGAGAATTTCTATCACTGTTTAATTTTCCTTATATATCCGAGGAGATTTTAAAAGAATTAAAAGGGCCAGTATTGCTTCACATAAGTGATACCCCTGTAGATATCTACGACTATATTTATAGAATAATTAATATTATAAAGCCTCGGTATGTTATACATACAGGAGATATGGCGGATAATATTAAGTTGGGAATTTATAAAAATAAAATTGATTGCTATTCCAGAGGCGTTGCAAAGCTTATTGAAAATTTAGAGAAAAATGAATTTTCAAAAATCTACTATGTGTTGGGCAACCACGATGACTATGAAACCGTAAGCCAACTAACTAATAGAGGAACAATTCTTGAGGAGGGTTTACTTACAATAGAGAATTGTAAATTTAGAGTTGGACACTATTACAAGGAATATTTTCATGAGGCAGATTTTGATCTTTATGGTCATAATATTGAGCCGGGACATTACAAGAAGAATAAAACGGTTGGTTTAAATGGGGTGTTGAATATAAATATAATTGATTTATCAAATAAAAATGTATTCCATTTAGAGTATCCTGTGGGGACAAATGAGTCAAGAGGCGTTGTATTAAAAAGAATCGGCTTATAATTGAAAGGGGGCATTTACTATGCTGTTATTTAGGATGGGACCGCGATATTTATTTATTAGAACTGAAGATATTGAAGGAACTACAAAGTTTTTAGAGAAAAGCCTTAATGGAGAAGTTGTAGACTTCCAGCAGGGTATGGGAAGGGCATCAGAGAATAGTACTCTTTGTTTTATAACAGGTATTAATTATGAAAAGACTTACATAGAGGATGCAAGAAAAATTGTGCTCATCAATGATGTGGCTTCAGTGATACTATCTACAATTATTAATAATCGCGGCTACAACCTTTTGCAAAAAATTGACATGGGTCCAACATCAATGATTATGCGTATAGCCGGCGATGAAAGCAAGCTAATAGATAGGGTTAAGGATATATTTGACGGCAAAGAAGTTGATTGGATAGATGGTATTGGAATGGGTGAAAAGGACGATACTATTCTGGCCTTTACCAAAAAATCAATTAACGGCCCACTGGTTTCATCAGATATTTTGGATACAAAGATATTAGTCCCGCGTCCATCTATAGAGGTTCGAGGAAAATTGAGGTTAGAGGGATTGAGACTTATGACCCAAAGCTTAAAAGACAGTCAGTGGTACGAGCTTAGAATTAATATATATGATTCTATGGGCGAGTACCAGAAGCACTATGACAGGCTTATGTTCATACTGTCAAAGCTGGAAATGGGAATGGTTTTAGGAGAAAGCTGGACTAAGGATTATGCAGTGCTCCTATATTCAGTGATGACCTACCAAGTTAGGTTATTTACATTTTTTACTCCTCAGGAGGTTAAACGAATTTTGGCTGCATTGGAATATACAATTGATGGCAAAAGGCTGGTAGACTTTGACTTATATCATAAAAATAAAAAAATTTCTTGGCTTGATGTTAGCCCAGCTAATAGAAAAGTAAAAAAATCTGATGAAGTCAAAGCCTACAGACAAAGTATGTACGAAAAACTTACACCGGAAGATATTAACACTTTAGAGTCAATGGAAGAAGCAATTGTTTCAAGCCATACAAAGGCAACAACACATTCCGGCAGAAAAAGAAGATAAGTTACCGTTTAACGATAAAGATAAATTGTTCAAAAGATAAATAAACCAAGAGATTTTGGGTTGGTCAATTTAATGACTTAGCCTAAAATCTCTTATTTTTTACATAAATTTGACCTTAATTAAGCAAAACATAATTATAATTTAAGCAAAATATAATTAATTGACTTTATAATAAAGCGATGCTATAATTTTTATAGAACTGACCAGTCGGTCGGAGAAATAGGGAGGAAAAACTTGAAGAAATTATTGACATTATTATTAATTACTGCATTCGTTTTAGCAGGATGCAGCAGCACAGGCAGCGAGTCTGCAGCGGAAGAAGTATCTTATACGGCAGTAGAAGTTGAAACGCTAAAGCCGATGGAACTTTACATAGAAAATATTATGACGGCTAAAGCATATGCGGACAAGGATGTCTACGTAGTTCCTCTTACAGCGGGAAAGGTTGAAAAAATAAATGTAAGTGTAGGAGACAAGGTTCAAAAGAATCAGGTTTTGTTTGTTATGGATAAGGATGATATTAACAAGCAGGTAAATCAGGCATATACCGCATATGAAGCTGCAAAGGCGGGGTATGATGTAAGCGCCGCTCAAATTCAGACGGCAAAGGATTCATTTGAGAAGATGAAGAAGCTGTACGAAGAAGGCGCAGTAACCGAGACACAGTATGAACAGGCAAAGCTGGCGGCATCGGACGAATCGCTGGAAGCGGCGAGGATGGGAGCGGAGCAGGCAAGAGTAGCATATGAAAATGCAGCATCCATGCTTGAAAATGCAGAAGTAAAAGCTCCGATTTCAGGAGTTATTTCTAATATTAGCATTGTAGAAGGCGAATATGCAACATCAGCTAATCCACCTATAACAATTGTTGATTCTGACAGCATAACAATTGAGTTTGGTGTTCCAGGTAATATGGTAAACAAGATAAAAAAAGGTGATGCAGCAATTGTGGAAATAAAAGCCGCCGAATTTAAACAGGAGTCCGTCATAAATAGTGTAAGTTCATCTGCTGATTTAATGACAAACTTGTATAATGTTGATATAATTCTTGACAATAACGGTATGATTAAGCCGGGAATGTTTGCCAAGGTCTACTTAGACACGGACAGAATAGAAAACGCACTTGCAGTTAAGACGGAAGCTGTAAAGGAAAATGGAGACAAAAAATATGTGTTTGTAGCTGAAGGTGAAGCTGCGGTTGAGAGAGAAGTTACAACCGGACTTGACACTGGAATTTATACAGAGATTATATCCGGTCTAAATGAAGGAGATAAAGTAATCGTAAAAGGTCAGGATTATGTAAGCGACGGCAGCATGATAAAGATTGTAAGGGGTGAATAGTAATGCTTTCAAGATTTTCGGTTAAAAAACCCGTTACAATTACAATGATGATATTAATTGTCATTGTTTTGGGAGTAGTGTCATTAAGTAAATTGCAGATAGATTTGCTTCCGCAGATGGAACTGCCGTATGTTATGGTTCAAACAGGATATTCCGGCGCAGGACCGGAGGAAATTGAGAATTTAATTACAAAGCCGGTGGAGCAGAGTGTTGCTACAGTTGAAAATATTGAAGGTATGATATCATATTCAAACGAAGGAAGCTCGTTGGTATTGATCCAATTTGCATTTGGAACGGATATGGATAATGCAATGCTTCAGCTTAGAGAAAACATTGATTTGATTGAAGGATTCCTGCCGGACGGTATAACATCACCCATAGTAGCGAAACTGGACCCAAGTGCAATGCCAATTATTCAGATGGCTGTTTCAAGCGGCGGAGATCTGTATAATGCTCAAAAAATGGCTGAGGATATTATAGCCCCGCGCCTTGAAAGAATTGAAGGAACGGCTTCTGCTTCTGTTTCCGGCGGCCTTGAAAAAGAGGTTGAGGTAATGCTTAAAGAAGAGGCGCTAAAGGGCTTCAATCTTAGTCAATCCTACGTGACACAAGTGATTCAGGCAGCAAATATCAATTTGCCGGGAGGCAGTGTCAAAAAAGGAAGCAATGAACTTACAGTCAGAACAATAGGAGAGTTTAAATCAATAGAAGACATAAGAAATTTGACAATTCCTCTTACTACAGGGGGAACAGTAAGGCTTCAGGATATTGCCGATGTTAAAATGTCTGATAAGGATCAATCTACTATAACTAAGATGGACGGCAAAGAAGTAGTTCAGATTTCCATTATGAAGCAGTCAGACGGAAATACAGTTAATGTTTCAAAAAAAGTAAACAAAGAATTGGAAAAAATAAAAAAAGAATATCCGGATTTAAATATGATATCCTTTTTTGATCAGGCAGATTATATAAATTTTGCAATTAAAAATATGGTAAGAACAGCGATTTTAGGTGGAGTTTTTGCGGTAATCGTACTTATGATATTTTTAAGAAGCTTTAAAACAACACTTGTAATTGCGCTTTCTATACCTATTTCCATAATTACTACGTTTGTTATTTTATTCTTTACAAAGATAACACTCAATATGATGACCATAGGCGGGATTGCATTGGGGATAGGTATGCTGGTAGACAACTCCATAGTTGTTCTTGAGAATATATATAGAAACAGAAGCCTGGGTATGGACAGAACAACGGCGTCAATAAACGGTGCAAATGAGGTTTCAATGGCAGTAACAGCTTCTTCACTCACTACTGTAGCAGTTTTCCTGCCGATTGTATTTACGGGAGGGTTGGCTGCAACCATATTCAAGGATTTTGCTCTTGCCATAGTAATAGCTCTTATGAGTTCACTGGTTATTGCGCTTACACTGGTTCCTATGTTGTCATCCAAACTCGTTACAGTTAGAAACCTTGAATCTGAAGAAACTCAGGAAAAAAAGCATGGACCGCTGGTCGTGCTGTACAAAACTGTTTTAAGCTGGAGTTTAAGGCATCGCTTTATTACAATAGCTGTGAGTATAGGGCTGTTTATTGCCAGCATTGCTATGCTTTCATCGGTGGGAGCGGAATTTTTTCCTGCCACAGACGAGGGGATAATAAATGTTAGTGTCAGTCTTCCGGCAGGATCTGAGACAGAACAGATTGATGAGACGCTAAAGGAAATCCAGTCATCGATACAGGAAATACCGGAAGTTGTTTCGATATTTACTCAGGCGGGCAGCTCCGGCATAATGAGTATAGGAGATAGTTCAGGTGCCGGTTCTATGACTGTTATTTTGAGCGAGCTGAATGAGAGAAACAGAAGTGCAAAAGATATAAGCGATGAGATTCGAAAAATGGTTAAGGATGTCCCCGGTGCCGAGATAAGTGTTTCGGAAGCATCAATGATGATGATGGGAATGAGTGTTGGTTCCATAAGTATCAGTATCAAGGGAGACGAAATAGATACTCTTAAGGATATTGGAGATGATTTTAAGGAAATAATCGAAAAAGTTGAAGGAACAAGAGAAGTAACTACAAGTTATGATGACGGAATACCGCAGGTTCAGATAAAAACAGACAGAGGCATAGCTTCACAGTATGGACTGACTACAGCGCAGATAGGTTCGGAAGTAAATAATGTTTTATCAGGATCAACTGTTACGAAGTTTAAAGTTGACGGTGACGAGCTGGACGTTATATTAAAGGGAGATAATATATATGGACAAAGTATTTCTTTGCTTGAGATGCTTCCAATACCAACACCGCAGGGAGGAAGTGTACCGCTTTCGGAAATAGCAGAAATCAGTATTGAAAAAGGTCCTATCAGCATCATGAGAGAAAACCAGACAAGAGTTCTGACAGTAAGCGGGAGTGTTGTGGGAAGAGATACTCAGTCTGTTTCAACAGAAATAGAAAGCTTGCTCAGCAAGTATGAAATGCCAAACGGATACAGCTATACTTTTGGAGGAGAGACGGAGCAGATTGAAGAGACATTTACAGATTTGGCAATGGTTATGCTTGTTGCAATCATTCTTGTTTACATGATTATCGCAGCGCAGTTTGAATCGCTCATTCAGCCATTGTCCATAATGTTTTCGGTTCCACTTGCATTGTCCGGAGGATTTATAGGGTTGTTTTTAGCAGGTCTTCCTCTGAATGTAATAGGAATAATCGGGTTGATTATTCTTGTAGGTATAGTAGTTAACAATGCCATAGTTCTTGTAGACTATATAAACAACCGAAGAAGCAGGGGAGAAGACAGAACAACAGCTATAATGAAAGCTGGACCCATAAGAATAAGGCCTATTATGATGACTGCCCTTACGACGATACTGGGGCTTGTACCTATGGCAATAGGTATAGGAGAAGGAGCAGAACTTACCAGATCCATGGGTATTGTAGTAATCGGAGGACTTTCATTATCAACTGTGCTGACATTGGTTGTTGTACCGATAATGTATACAATATTTGATGATATAGCTGCATTTTTTAAAAGAAAATTTAAGAAAAGCAAAAATAAAATAATAGAGCGGGCATAACATAAAAAAATAAACAATAGAGCGGGCATAACATAAAAAAATATGAGCAGGAGGAAACATGGCGGGAAAAAATCAAAAGAGAAGCAGGATATTGTCAGCTGCCAGAGTTTTGTTCAGAGAGAAAGGCTACCATGATACAAAGATGGATGACATAGCACAAAGTGCAGGAGTGGGAAAAGGCACGCTGTATGGGTATTTTAAAAGCAAGCAGGATATTTTTGATGAAACATGCGTGGATTTTGTCAAAACAGTCAGGGACAATATTGAGGAAATATCCCTAATGGACAGGAGTTTCAAGGAAAAAGCAATGTTGCTGTTTAAAAGGGGATGTGATTCAGGCAACGAGGATTTTGAAAAAAATCCTCTTGATTATATAATGTCTTATAAGAATTTAATCTCTGAGAAGGTACTCAAAACAATGTTTGATTATGTCTCAGAAATTAACAGGATAATAATAGAAATGATAGACCAGGGAAAAAATGAAGGGGTAGTCAATAAGGAAGTACCTTCATACTTGATTTCATGCCTTATTCTGGGAACTATGAAAGAATATTTCAATTTGAAAATCACCAAGGAGGATTATATATTTAAAGAAGGAGATATAATCTTTGACTTGTTATTTAACGGTATTGGTGTAAAATAGTAATAGGCGGAAATTTTTAAAAACTTAAAAAAATGATAATCGGAGGTAAAACATGAAAAGAAAAATATCATTTCTGCTTGCAATGGCACTTATGCTTGGCACACTAACAAATGTTGCACTGGCTGAGGATGCTGTTCCGGCAGACACAGATGAGATAAACGAAGCAGTTGAGGAAGAAAGTGGTGTATTGGAGTTGTCCATGGATGAAGCCGTTAAGCTTGCAACTGAAAGTGACAGAGAAATGTGGAAGATAGATGATGGAATTAAACAGGCTCAAGATGCCAGAAGATCCGGCAAAAGCGCTAAAGATCAAGCAGAAATGCTTATGGATCTGTCTTTAGATGCAATATCTGCTATGGGTATTGACATAACAAATAATTATGTTGACAAATTATTGGCAAAGAATGATTATTACACAAAATTAGCCGATACTCAGATGGAACAGCTTGAAAAAAATCGGGAATTGCTTTTGAAAGGAATTGAAATATCAACAAAATCACTGTATTACAACGTGCTGCTGGCTGAAAAATCAATTGAAATTAACGAGGCCAAGTTAAACAAAGCAAATGAGCAGCTCAGAGTTGTAAACCTGAAATTCGATAATGGCTCTGCTACAAAAGCGGAGGTGCTTAATGGGGAGATGGCAGTACAGCAGGCCAAAACTGATTTTGATTCAGCCATGGATGATTTGAATATGGCAAAGCTTGATTTGTTAAACAAGCTTGACCTGCCATTTGATCAGGAGATAGTACTTACGGATACGGAACTGACCTATGTTCCAACATCTGAAATAGATTTAGATGCTGTTATAGAAAAGGCTAAAGAGGAGAGACCTGAAATCCTTAAAGCTGAGAATGATCTGGAGCTTCAGGAAATAGAAACACATGCGTACAAAGCATATTACACTTCAAATCTCAGACAACACAAGGCAGCAGTAGAAAAGCTGAAAGATGCTGAATTAAACATTCCTCAGGCCTATAAAGATGTGGAGCTTGATGTGAGAAAAGCTTATTTGAACCTGATAAAAGCTGAAAGAAGTCTTGTAAACATGGATAAAACAGTGGAGCTTGCAACAGAGGCAGCGCGCATAAATAAGCTGCTATACGACAACGGAATGGCAACATCACTAGATGTAATAGATGCAGATACAAACCTTGCTCAGGCTGAGATCGGGAGATACAAGATGCTGTCTGCGTATAATATCAGCAAGCTGATGTTTGACAATTCAAATTTGATGGGAAGTTCAAGCTCAGTTCAGTAAATTATAAATGTGCAATAAACAAGGAATTTACTTTAGGAATTCCTTGTTTTAATATATTGCAAAAAATTTCAAAAATGAACTATATTGCATGCAAAAGTGTGCACAAATAATTTTGCGGTTACTAAATTGTTGATAAATGCAGTATTTATTGCAGGTAGAAATTGGAATGAATTTTGCTACATATTAAAGGAGATGGCTGAAATTTATTGCTTGAAGGTATGATATTTGTTATAATACGATATTATTTAGGAGGAAAGTATGAAAAAGAAGGACATTAAATGGTCAGATTTGGGTTTTAGTTATATTAAAACAGACAAGAGATATATTTCTCACTGGAAAGACGGAAGCTGGGATGATGGACAGCTTGTTGAAGATAACAAAATATCCATAAGTGAAGGTTCCACATGCCTGCATTATGGCCAGGAGTGCTTTGAAGGCCTGAAGGCATACAGCACAAAGGACGGCGGAATCCAGCTCTTTAGACCTGATGAAAACGCTAAACGTATGCAGACGAGCTGTGAAAGAGTTATGATGCCTAAGGTTCCGGTGGAAAAATTCGTAGATGCATGTATGCAAGTTGTTAAAGCAAACGAAGAATGGGTACCTCCTTACGGTTCAGGCGCAACATTTTATTTGAGACCGTATGTAATAGGTGTTGGAGATAATATAGGAGTAAAACCTGCACCGGAATATATTTTCGGCGTTTTCGGAATGCCTGTAGGACCTTACTTCAAAGGCGGTATGAAGCCTGTAAACTTTGCAACAACTCTTGAAGATAGGGCAGCGCCTAACGGAACAGGAAAAATTAAAGTAGGCGGAAACTATGCAGCAAGTCTTCATTCACATCACGAAGCTGTACAAAATGGCTTTGCGGATTGTATTTATTTGGATCCTGCAACACATACAAAAATTGATGAGGTCGGCGCAGCAAACTTCTTTGGAATTACAAAGGATGATAAATTTGTAACTCCTAAATCTTCATCAATACTTCCAAGTATAACCAGAAGATCTTTGATGCAAGTTTCAAAAGAGTACCTGGGAATGGAAGCAATAGAAGATGATGTATTTATAGATAATCTGGATAGATTCAAGGAGGCTGGAGCATGCGGTACAGCTGCGGTTATAACTCCAATAGGCGGCATTGATTATAAAGGAAAACTGCATGTATTCCACAGCGAGACAGAAGTAGGCCCTGTAACAAAAAAACTTTATGATACACTGTACAAAATTCAGATGGGAGATGTAGAAGCTCCAAAAGGTTGGATATACAAGGTTTTATAATAATATGATGAAATCTACAATATAAAATCAAAAATCACGGCGAGTGAAAACAGTCGTGATTTTTGATTTTAAATATATATTTATTTTTTATCTTTCTTTTTATTTAAGTTAATTAGCTCGGCTAAAATCTTTAGCGATGCCAGTGCAAATCCAACATATGTGTTTATTCCGAATACAAAACCTCCCAAACCATAAAACATGAGTTTTTTGAAATAACCTCCGGCAAATGAATCAAACATTTCATGTATTTTTTCGGGTTCCATCTTTTCTATTTCTTCCATGGCAATTTTGTCAAACTCTACAGATTTCAATATTTTATCCATGTTGCGTTTTAAACTGTTGATGCATGAAACCGTGAAAGTATTCAGAATGTATTCTTTAAAGTTCCCATCTATAAAATTAAAATTTTCCGAGACTGCTTCGTCAATCACTGAGCTGATATGACTGTTAACAGCATTTTCAAATTCAGGATTTTCCAGCAGTTTGTGAATGTATAATGCAGAAGAATTTACAAATTCATCCTTATTAAGAATGCTTCCTGCGTCTATATTTAGCTCTGAAATTAATTCAGATGCTGCAGACTGAAGTATTTCGTCAAACCCGTTTTTATCCAGCTCTGCGAAGAGTTTTTGAATTGTACAAGTCACATTTGTTTCGGAAATTCCTTTGAATATTTCTCTAAACTCAGATTTCATAAACTCATCAACTGCCGTATCTGTAAGTTCGGTCATGCGTTCAATAATGAGCTCTTTATTTTGACTAATGCTTGAATGCAATGTATCAGAAAACGAGTTTATTTCATCATAATAAACATTTTGAAGCTCTTCAAGGCTTCCGGCTCTTAAAAATTTCAAAAATTCAGATAAATTTATATTTCCTATTTTGCCGACGAAGTGATTTACTGAGTCGGTTACTTGGCTTTTGGCTTTATCACTGTCAAAGTAAATGTCTGCCAGTTCATTTAATTTTACTCCACTTAGATTTGAGTACACGTATTCTGCCTTAACAGTGTAGAGTTTTTCGTTAAGGATGCTGTAAAATACAGTCTGGAGTTCATCGCTTTTTTCTTCAAAAAACTGAGGAACTTTATCATCTATAATTTTTGCTAGAAGTTCATCAACTATTCCATCTCCGCCTATAACGGTGTACATGCTTTTTTCAATAAATCCAAGGTTGTTTTTAATTTCAGATTGAACTGCAAAAGATATCTTTTTCTTGCTTTCATTAATGCTTTTCACTATTAAACCGGAGACTTTGTTTAAAATCTTAGGTGTGTTGGAATCAATGTACTGCTTAATCCTGCCGTCAAAGATTTCTCCGAGGGTTTTGTTGTCACTATTGGTGTTAACTAATTCCATTACTTTATAGATTGCTTTGTGTCTTGAATCTTTGTTCAAAATAGCACCGGCAGTTTTCTCTGAAACTTTATCTACAATATTTTTTGTAGCCTCTGTGCCTATAATTTCCTTAACGAGCTTGTTTATAGATAGTTGATACTTATTTTCATACTTCAAGATTTCCTTTGTAAGCAATGTGTCGTTCGCTAATGCATTGTTCAGCTTGCCATAGCAGCTGTTGTTGAAGGTGGCTAAATTATCCTTTATAAATTCGCCTGAAAATTTACTGTTTAGTGTGCTTTTTGAATTTACAAATGAACTGTTGTTGCCGATTGCTTTTTTAAATTCAGAGCTTATTTTTATTATTGTACTTTTGTTTATCAAATTCAACAAACGGGTAGGTGCGATTTTGTTATATAAAAATTCTCCTAATTTGGCTGCACTTTTTTCAAACATTCCTTTAAGATAAGAATATAGTTTATTAACAATATTGTTTTTATTATTAGTTAGAAGGTTACCTATGGTTTTGTAATTGTTGTCGGCAATTGATTTAGTAAAGGCATTTGTGATGTCGTGCTCATATTTGTCAAACAATTCGCTTATGCTTTTCTTGTTAAGCAGGTTTTTATCTATAAATTGTGCTGTTTTTTGAGCAAAGGTACTCTGGTTTTTTATTATATATCCCAAAGAAAAATTGCGGAAAAACGGCAATTTTGAAAGCAGTTTGTTTTTCCTGTAGGGTTTGAAAATCATATTTATTGCAATTACATTTGTCATATATCCCACCAGTGCATATGCTGCCATATTGGCTGCTCTGATTACAGTTGGTCCGGGAGAAACCGTATGAAAAGCGGCAAGAATTAAGCCGGCTGCTATACCCAATATACCACCAAAATACATTATCGGTTTTAACTCCCTGCCGATAAAATCATTTGCAAGGTTCACAAGAGCTTTGTCATCCAGCTTATTTAAATTGTCCGAAACAATTGCTTTTATTGATCCGTTTAAAATTATTCCGGAATTATCAACTGCATATGTGCGCAGAGAATCTGAACTGTTTTCTACCAGGTCATCTATTGAATTTAATTTATCCAATACAGAAGAAACAGGTGCTGGTCTTAATTTTTCAGCGCCATTTATGTAGGCTTTGTATAAGCTGTCATTTAATGCATCAATAGTCTCCAGATTCAGGCTTTCTGATGTCAATTTTACAGCTAAATTTTCTGCATTTATACCAATCCATTTTTTAATGGAATCTTCCATGGAAGATGTCGCTTCACCTATGAGAAGGCTAAGCTTTTCTGCCGAACATTCAGCCTGTTTTTCATTAAATAGGTACCTTAATTCTTCATCTAATAAGCATGATGTGCCATTAGCAGCAATCTGTGTCAGATAATTTTTTACAGTTTCAGATGGCAAAAATTCAGATAATTGCTTCATAAGACCAGGTAATACTTCATTTCTTATTAATTCGGCAGAAAATATATCCCCGACTTTTTTTTCTTCAATGTATTCGGTGAATGAATTAATAAAGGATCGCGAATTTTCCTTGATGTAATTTACTATGAATGAGCTTATTTTTTCGGGAGTTATATTATTTTTTTCTGCTTCCTCAATTATTTCTCGAATTGTAAGGCTCTCTAACAAATCAATAAGCTTATCACTAAGTATGTTCTCCAGTTTTTCAGAATCTGAAATTTTTCTAATGTAAGATATTATTTTGTCTGCCAGGCTGTATTTTTTGCTCAAATTATTTAAATACACAGTTTTAATAGTAGACAACAACTTTGCTTTTAATCCGTCTGACTCTTTTACAACTTCATCCATTGACTGTTCAATCATGGTATCTATCAAATTGCTGTTTTCTTTGATCCAGTCAATAATGTTTTCAGTTACGTAAGGAATGTTGTCTGTGAGGTAAATTTTGAGGCTGCTTTCAAAAGACGAATCTAGCAGGTCAAACAGTGATTTGTCGCAATTTTTTCCAAATGAAAATATAGAAATTATCAGATTTCCGATACGTTCCGTTCCTTCTTTTGAATCCACATATGAAGATATTCTGTTATGCAAATTTTCCGGAATTTCATCAAGCATAACAATTTCTCCGATTTTTTTGTCATAAAACACATTTTCAGCAGATTTTAAGGATTCTTTAATTCCCAAAGAATCTAAAGCTTCATAAATTATGGTTTTAAATTTTTCGGGATATTTATTTAAAAGTATTTCAATAATATTTCCTATGATGTTCTCATATATATTACGGTCTATTATATTTCCCAGAACCAAGTCACTGTTATGCCTGTAAATGGACATAAGAGTATCTTTGATTATGTTGGAAGTATTTATTGTTTCATAAACTTCAGAATATATTGAGTTGCTTATATTGCTCAGCTGTTTTGGAGTTAAAAATACACATGGGTCAAGTTTATCAAGCATAATTTCATATAAATCAGGCATGTATTCGTTAATGATATTCGATATGAAAGTGTCAGTAGATTCTAATGTTTTGTCAAAGCCTTTAATTTGCTGCAGGCGATTATTTCCAACTGCATCATATAGGCAGCTTTTATAAAAATCCGATGTCATTGCATCAAATTCTTTTTTTAAACATTCATCATTTAGTATCTGCTGAAACTTTTCGGCATTTATTATGTCATTCTCAACCATACTGCTGAGATTATTGATAAATTCCGATCTCGTTTTTTTAATGACGCCCCCGATTTTAAGAGGTGTGTATTCTTTAAAAAGCATGTTTATGGCATAGTCGTTAGTTATGTAACCTGACGCACCTCCCAAAACTGCCTGTGCTATGTAATTGAGTATTATTTCGTTCATAATGCTGTCCTTAATTGTACTTTTGAAAATTATATCACTGGCATTTGAAATTTGCAAAGTATTATTATGTACATAAATTCAATAATGGTTTAATTATGCATTAGACATATTTTTAACAATAAAATTTTAATACTGTTTGTATAAATTAACAAATAAGTCACATAATTAAAATTATATTGATTAATCATACTTTATAATGTAAAATATAATAAATAAGCAGAATCTATTAGGAGGAATAAAGCGAATGAAAACGTATAACACTGACCAAATTAGAAACGTTGCCTTGATTGGCCACAGTAGCTGTGGCAAAACATCATTAACCGAAGCATTTTTATTTGATACTAAAGTTATAAATCGTATAGGCAAAGTTGAAGACGGAAATACTGTTTCCGATTTCGATAAAGAAGAAAAAGATCGACAAGTTTCTATCAGCACATCAATCATACCTGTAGAGTATGATAATACTAAAATTAATTTCCTTGATACTCCTGGATATTTTGATTTCGTAGGTGAGGTTTATGGAGCGTTAAGAGTTGCCAGCAGTGCCGTAATTGTAATAGATGCAAGTTCGGGAATTGAAGTTGGAACAGAAAAAGCGTGGAAATATGCTGAGCAGAGGAAGCTTCCAAGAATAATATTCGTTAATAAAATGGATAAAGAAAACGTTAAATTTGATGTATTGCTGGATAATTTAAGAGAAAAATTCGGAAACAGAGTTGTGCCATTTGCAATTCCTCTGGGTAAAGGCGATAAATATGACGGATATATGGATATTTTGGAAAGACAATGCTACATCGGCACCGAACCTGTGGAAACATTACCAGATACTGCAGAAAAGGCTGAAAATTTCAGATCAATATTGATGGAGTCTGTTGCAGAGACAGACGAAGAAATGCTGGAAAAATTCTTTGAGGGCGAAGAATTTACCGATGAAGAAATCCACGACGGATTGAAGAAAGCTGTATTGGCGGGAGAACTTGTTCCCGTAGTTCTTGGCGCTGCATCGAAGGGCTTAGGAGCTAGCCTTCTTATGAGCGTTATAAAAGAATACATGCCGACGGAACAGGATGCAGAAGACGTGAAGGCGGATTCATCAGCACCGCTGTCAGCCTTTGTATTTAAGACAATCGTAGACCCGTTTGTTGGTAAAATTACATTATTTAAAGTTATGTCCGGAACAATTAAAAAAGATGCAGATATATACAACGCTAAAATTCAGGAATCTGAAAGGCTGGGAAATGTGTTCTACATGAGAGGTAAAGAACAGCTTGAAGCTTCGGAAATTAAGGCGGGAGATATTGGAGCCACTTCAAAGCTGCAATATTTCGCTACGGGAGATACTATTTCTTTGAAAACAAACCTTGTTGAATATGACGAAATAGATTTTCCAAAACCTTGCTACTTTATGGCAGTAAGAGCTAAAACAAAAGATAATGATGAAAAAGTCGGACTGGGACTTCACAAACTCAACGAGGAAGACCCTACCTTTAGTATAGAAAGAAATTCTGAAACAAAAGAACAGGTGCTTGGAGGACAGGGAAATATTCAGCTGGAAGTTATAGCAAGCAAGCTTAGAAACAACTTCAAGGTTGAAGTAGAACTATCACCGCCTAAGGTTGCATACAGAGAAACAATCAGAGGTAAATCAGATGTACAGGGCAAGCATAAGAAACAGTCCGGAGGAGCAGGACAGTACGGCGACGTTCACATCAGATTTGAACCAAGCGAGGAAGAATTCGTATTTTCAGAAGAAATATTCGGAGGATCTGTTCCAAGGAACTTTATACCAGCAGTTGAAAAAGGTCTGAGAGAATGCTTGGACAAAGGAACTCTGGCAGGTTGTAAGGTTGTGGGCATTAAAGCAACATTGTACGACGGTTCATACCACGATGTTGACTCAAACGAAATGGCATTTAAAATAGCCGCTTCATTAGCATTTAGGAAAGGTATGGCAGAAGCTAAACCAATACTCCTTGAGCCGGTTGCAAAAGTTGAAATTAACATACCCGATGAATACCTGGGAGATATAATGGGTGACATGAACAAGCGAAGAGGAAGAATCCTCGGCATGGAGCAGCAGACAGACGGAAGCCAGCTTGTAATGGCTGAAGCACCTATGGCTGAAATGTACACCTACGCAATTGAGCTTAAATCAATGACTCAAGCAAGAGGAAGCTTTACCATGGAATTCATAAGATACGACGAAATGCCAACTAATATGGCTGAAAAGGTAGTAGCTGACTATAAAGCTAAGAATGAGAATTGATTTTGTGGTAGCTTTTGAAAAAAGTTTGAAAATTTAAAATAAAGTTAAAAATTTACACCTCTCGGCTATAATACCGAGAGGTGTTTTTTGTAGTAAAATAAATTCTAATTATGATAAAAAAGGCGTTTTATAAATTGTTGGGAATCTTAAATCCTAATATTGAATAAACCTTTTTAAGTTTTAATGCATGAGAATTTCTTTTAAGATAATAGAGTCCCATATTGAGGGGTTACAAAATCTGTCTTTGGCATAGAATTGGGTATTAATTTATTATATACCATGCTGAACAAATGCCTAAATAAGTACAGATTATTCATAACAAAAAAGAGTTGGTGGAGCAATTAATTGAATTATTCCGGGAAGATAGAAAGCAAATGCAATTATAGAAAGTTCAAAGAAGGTATAGATTAATCTGATTTTAGCGAGATAATAAGCAGATTAGATATATTGTTGTAAATTTAATTATTTATATTAACTATTGAACAAGTATCCTTATTATAAAATTAAAGTGCTTGTTTTTTATTAAATATACTAGTAAATATACTGAAATACATTTGAGCAAAATTAGAAATAATGTTATAATATAGTATAATTTGTAAAAATTTCGAAGAATATAAATGAACTATAAATAATTTTGATTAGGATATTAATTATATGTTCGTCAACGTAGTATTGTAGCAATAATGAGAAGCATAAGGAACAAGGATTAAAATCTTTAATCTTGAACAAGAGAATTGATGTGTATCAGGCTAATGAATGAATTTAAAATAAAACCAGGAAGGAAGAATAAAATGAATGATACTTTTAAACTAAAAGTTTGTGTTGGAGATGCTAACATTGAATTGGAAGGTGACGGAAAGTTAGTCCATACTATTTTCTCGGAACTGCGTGAGAATGGATTAGGAAAGCTAGGCACATCAGAGTTTATGCTGCCAAGATATGAGGAGGTGGACGAAACATCAATAACGAAAATTGAAGAGAATGTCCCAGTTACTAATAATGAAAATGTAGATACTCATGATCATAAAGAAAAAAGTGCTATTTTGTTGCCAAATATTAAAGATGTAGTGTTAAAGAATCTACCTAAAACAGAAGCTGAGTGGATGCTGGTTTATGCTTTTTATGCATCAGATGAAGGAAAGAAGGCTTTTACGGAAGATGATGTACGCCAAATGTATCATGCTTCAAACCGCTTTACAGAAAGTAGAAATAAAAATTTTGCGACTAATAGAAGAAAAGCTGTTACATCAAATTGGTTTATAACAATAAACGATACTGAATATTCGCTGACTGATCGCGGAAAAGCTTTAGCTTACGAAATTCTACAGAGGACTTCAGAAGATAGCAGTTCAAAAAAAACAAAGAAAACTATCAACTCAGCAAAAGCAACATATAGCATAATTGATTTAGGGTTGGACGAAGGACAGCGTCAAGATTTCAAGCAATACATACTATCGTTTTCCTCATTGAATAATATGGATAGAGCGGTTATTATTGCGTATAGACTTAACCAATATGATGTTATTGAAATTAATGAAAATACTATATTTACTGCACTGAGAATTGCTGGTTTGCCTACCTCCTATGATTTAAAAGGTTCATTAAGTAATGGAAAGAGTTTTAAAAATTATTATGTTCCAGGCAATACGCCTGGGATGTACAAATTACATCATTTAGGAGAAGACCGAGCAAAACAACTAGAAAAAGATCGTGGTAATGAATAATGAAAGAATTAGAGTTGTTTATTTTTCGTATCCCAGAGTTCAAAGAGAAAACAGCTGCACAACTGATTGATTACTTTGCTTATTATCTACAGCAAGTATGCAAGCAAAGTACATTTTCAGCTTCACAAATAAGGAAATGCTTTGACAGCTTGTCACTACAGCCATATTCAAATATACCTTACTATTTGAACCGGAATTCCAAAAAGAACGGTAAGTATATCAAGAAAAAAGATGGGTACATTTTTAATCGGTCTACTCAAGAACAAATTGCAATTGCTGTTAATGAAATAATTGCTCTGCCAGTATCGCTTAATCTCATTGATTTATCAGTTTTTGATCACGCACCATACTATATTATATCTATAGCCAAAGAAATGATTCATTGCTATGATAGCGGCTTTTATAATGGAACTTTAGTTCTTATGAGAAAGCTTACAGAAACATTAATTATTGAATGTTTTGAGCGATATGGGGTTGATAGTGAGATAAAAGATCAAAACGGTGTGTTTTTTTATTTGAGTGACTTGATACCTCGTTATCTTAATTCGCCAAAGTGGAATGCCAGTCGTAATATACGCAAAAGTTTGACATCTGTAAAGCAATATGGTGATTTAAGTGCACATAACAGGCGTTATTTGGCGAAAAAAAATGATATTGATAGTTTTAAGACGGAACTTAGACAAGCTGTACAGGAAATCATATTAACTATTGATTACTCTAATTGGCAGAGAAATTGAGCAGGATGGTACACAATGTAACTTTCCATTATATTTATATTGAGAAGTTATAAATTGTTATATTAATTGTTTATATAGCAAATGAAAAGTAATTATAGACAGATTTAGTCAAACTTTGTTTTAGAGCTACAATTTGTAGTTTAATAATAAAGTATGAAAATTCAAATCTCTCAGCTATAATACCAAGAAGCTTTTTTGTGGTAAAAAATTCTTTTAAAGGTGTTTTGTAAATTGTTGGGAACCTTAAATCCTAATACTGAATAAACTTTTTTAGGTTTTTAATGCCATAAGCATTTCTTTTAAGAATAATAGAGTTCCATATTTAAGAGTCATTATTCCAACAGGTTGGAATAGAGTGGACAGAACTGTTTTGAAATGAAGCGAAGACTCTCTGGAGCAAGTGTTCGACAAAGATAAGTATAAGTCTGAAGACGGTGTTGTCCCTAGCGATACTGATTCCAAACGCATGCTTGATGCCTTCTTATCTTTTGCACTACAAGGTGCTGCAAACGAACGGCAACGAAAGTTTGCAAAGGCATCCGTTGATTTGGCCAATCACCTTACACATGATCAGATGGCAGTACGTGGTGATGCTCAAATTTGCCTGGCTGCAGTATCTGCGGTGGCAAGCATTGTGAGGATAATAGCTGACATGTAATCTATTGCTTTACACAATATTTGTGATAGACAAGCTATTGTAGCAATTAGAGAAAGTTGAAATTGGTTTTATTATTACAGAAATAAGTTGAAAATTGAAGGGAGTGTATTGTCGTGAAAAATGTACTAACACTTGAAAACTCTGCTGTTGAGAGAATATTCGCAGAGCGGAAAGATTTTATTATCATTGGCTTAACTGGAAGAACAGGCTGTGGATGTACTACTGTTGCCCAGCTGCTTTGTAAAAGTTTTAAGGATATGCAACCGCCGATTCCTTCAGACAACGAAAGTATTGAAGGACGAGAGTATAGTATAATCTATGAGTATGTCAAAAACGCATGGATTCCTTTTCGGCTTATAGAAATGAAACATGTAATATTTACTTTTATTCTTGAGCATGATTATGACACGACTTCAGAATTTATAAACAAGATTGCTAATGAAAAGATTGATATCTCGACTTATAAAGAAACATACACTATGCTTCATGAGAAAAGGATGAAGTGGAAAAATGAAACCATTACATCTAATGAAAAAGGTGAAGGTGTACCATCAAGCGATGATATATTCTCATTCTATTTTAATGAAATACCTATGCATTATGTGGAATTTCAGAAACTTATACCTATTGGTGTATACACAAAGTTGCTGCAACAAATCGGAGATAATATTCGTGCATCAGGTGATGTGTTCTCTAACTCAATCGTTCCACAGAACGTGTTGAATCTTTCTCAACGCGTCAATATGTTAATTAAGATTCTTAGGAAACGGAATCTTAAGGAGAAACAGCGAGTGTTGGTTGTTATAGATGCATTCAGAAATCCCTATGAGGCAACTTTTTTCAAGGATAGATACTCTGCATTCTATTTGTTTGCGGTTAATGCGTCCGATGATGAAAGACAAAACCGTTTGGTTCAAAAAGGTTTCACTTATACCAGTTTTATTGATCTTGACGAAAAGGAATACCCATCTTTAAATAATTCGATTAACGATTTCTTTCACATCAATATTGAAAAAACTGTTGAAATTGCAGACGTTCACATTAATAACTCGGACTCCAAATCCAAAAACTATGCAGCAGCAAAGAGACAAGTAATAAGATATGTTGGATTAATCATGCACCCAGGGCTTGTTCCTCCAACTCAGATTGAGTACTGCATGCAAGTAGCTTTTGACTCAAAGTTGAACTCTGGATGCTTATCAAGGTTGGTTGGTGCTGTCATTTCAGATAAAGAATATAATATCATAGCTACAGGTTGGAATACGGCTCCAGCTAATCAAATTCCATGCAGTTTAAGATCTTTACTTACCCTTGTTCGTGATGATAAAGATGATGAAATTGGGATGAGTGAATATGAGCGCACAGATACAGAATACCGGGAGTTTTTACGCAGCAAGGTTGCAAAAATTGATTTTTCTTTACTGGATGGGAGAAATTGCTCCTATTGCTTTAAGGATGCGTATAACGCATACAAAGGTCAAAAAAATCAAGTACATACACGTTCTGTTCACGCAGAAGAAATGGCTTTTCTTCAATCATCAAGAATTGGTGCACCATCAGTAAGAGGTGGATACTTGTTTACAACAGCAAGTCCATGTGAGTTGTGTTCTAAGAAAGCATGCCATACTGGGATTTCAAAAATATACTATATTGACCAATACCCTGGAATATCTTATAAGCATATTCTAAACTGTGGAAAGGATTCACCAAAAATGATTCCGTTTAGTGGCGCAATTGGCAGGGCATACACTCAGCTATACACTCAAGTGCTTCCATACAAAGATGAGCTGTATATGCTTCTTGGCTTAACTTTCAAAAAAGGCACCATGAAATATGCTGCATTTTTTAAGGAAATTAATTTTGATGGAAAAAATATTGTAAAAATGGAAGAGTTAAAGCAGATGTTACTTGATTTGGGTTTGCGTGAAGTCAATACATATATTCAGAGTGGCAATGTAGTTTTTGAGACTAACCTTGATGAAGCATCTTTGCATGATGTGATTTATAACGGCTTTTATGAACGCTTTGGATTTAATAGCTGTGTAATAATACGAAATGAAAATGAAATAAGAGCTTTGATTAGTAACTGCCCCTTCTCAGAAGAAGAAATAGCAACATCTGAAGCTACCGATTCACATGTTGAACACATTTATGTATATTTTCTTGATAATTCATTGGAGAAAATACTGATTGATAACAGCTGCATGGAGAATTGTGGTTCGGACATTTTACGTGTAGGAAAAAGAGAACTATATCTTCTTTGCAACCAAAGCATACAAAAATCAAAATTAGCAATGCACATTGAAAAAATATTTGATTCTGCCACAGTACGAGACTGGGAAACAGTTAATAAATTAAATGCTATGCTAAGTGACTTGTAAAGCTTAGAATGACAAGGGGACGGGGAAATTGTCATCTCAGTTGTAGGCAAAAATTGTATGTGCGTAATATCCTCGTTATTTGTGCCAAGATGGGAATGAATAATATAAGGATTATTGTTTGCAATCTCTATTCGGAGGAGGGAAAAATGAAAAAGTACTCTACAAAAATTATGCTAATATTATCATATGTGTCACTGATTGGAGCGATATTACAAATGATATTTTTAAGATTAGGGGGCATGCTATTTGAATTTCATCGCTATCCTGCTGATAATTATTTGTGGGTAGCTCTAGTTTTTTCGTTTGGTTTATTTTTAGGGCTATATAAGATTATAGATTTGCTCGAGAGCAAGTGATTATGTTTTTTATTAAGAATACAAGGTATAATATAGGTAATCCATTATTGTGTTTTAAAATTGTATAAATGTTGAAACAGAAAAAAATACAGCGATGCCTTCTCGACACCGCTGCATGGCTCAATTATTATGGTTAAGGGCATAGCTAAACAGCTGCTATAACAGCGCTTTTTATTATCCAGTTGGCAGGACGTTTACGGTATTCTACATAAAACAAAGTATCTCTTAGCTCGAAACATATGCAACAAAGTAATTGCAAGTATTAAACAATGCATTGATACACAACTTACTTGGTTAATTTATCTTTGTAATAAGCGATTCCCACTCCATTGCTGATAGTCCGTCAGAAATTTGCAGAGAATATGAGAAATTATCATTTGACCAAACTGCCAGCGTAAAAATGTCGGAGTTTCCTTTAAGCGTTGCAGTAATAGTCCCGACAGACATTTCCTTTATTGTAGGGTAGTAATTGAAGTCGCCAGAATTATCTTCACTTCCAACAGATTTTCTGAAAACGGCGGTTTGTCTCTCGCCAATATATGTGATTTGAGCCAGTTCACTCCAATAAGCAACATAAGCTTGTTCCTTTGAATAAAAAGGTAAACCTTCAACTTCCTCTACGCTAAAGCTCACAGCGTCTGAAAGTTCTTCAACAGAAGACACGGTTACAATGTTATCGCTCGGCTCCATTAGTCCCGGCTCATTGTCCTGCCCTATATTTAGCAAATGAGGAACGGTCAATGCTCCAATCAGCAACACTGCAAAGCAAGCGGCTACGGATAAATATTTTTTTATGGAGGAGAAATGGACAACTTTTGCATTTCCTGTGGCCGTAACATCTGCCTGTTTAATGTTTTGCAGGATGCGGTTACGCATTACATCAGTAACTTCAATCTTATCCATAATCTCATTATATCGTTTCTTCAAAATCGTACGCCTCCTTCAAAATATTCTTCAATTTCGCCCGTCCTCGGTGAAGATTAGAACGGACTGTTGCTTCTTTCATTTTGAGAAGCGTCGCAATTTGTGCAGTCGAATAACCTTCATAATAAAACAGATGGATTACTTCCCGGTATTGTGATGGGAGCTCTTTAATTGCCTCCCACACAAAGGATAAGTCTTCTCGGTGCTCCTCAGCCAGTGTTTCGTTCAGTTCGTCCGTTTTCCGAATTGAGTTATATTTTATTCGGTTTTTGCTGAGATTGGCCGCAACACGCAAAAGCCATGCCTTTTCATGCTCTTTACTTTCAAATGTGGGAGCCATTTTCAAAAACTGAATCAGTGTATCTTGTAAGATTTCTTCAGCATCGCTCATGTTTTGCAGATAAGAGTATGCCAACCGCAGAATGCGGTTTCCTTGTTCGTCCAGTATTCGCGCGGCCTTCTGATTTGCAACTTTACGTCCAACCGTTTCTGCGATTATGTGCTCTGTTGGGCCGATCGTTAGAATATAGAAATGGTTGCAAATCCAGAAAAGTGCCGATAGAATACATGTTTTACATGTTTCAATAATAGATTCTTGTGCCATACAATAGCCCAATAGTAAATCCCTCCTTTTGAGAAAGACAGGCTATACGGAAGTTTCCTCATCGCACGCCCTTATTTTTGTGCCGATAGTTCTATTTATTGTACAGCAGTGATTAAATCTTCCATTGCTGTACTGGAAATGCCAGATTCAGAGTAGGCACCAATAGAATAAGTATAGCCATTATTTGTCCATGTCGCAAGGCTGATTTTTCCATCCTCACCTTTCATGGTAACTTGGAGTTTTCCAACGATGACAATGTTGTTCTCAGCGTACTGCGTGTAGTCTCCGCTGATATCCTTGCTGCCGACAGACTTGCGGATACGGATTTCGTTTTCGATTTCGTTATCACCGTTATGGTAAATAACCTCAATCATTGAATCGTCGTCATCACTAGCGACTGTACGAATCACGTGCTCGTCATACCCGTCAATGGTGTCGGGAACTGACATTGAAAAGCCTGCCGTTTTTGCGGCTTCGTCAAGAGAAGAGCACTCAGTAAAGGGATTGGGGATTTCAACGGAACCTCCTCCGCTGTTTCCATTGCTGCCACAAGCAACAATGGAGAACACCATCATTGCGCTTAATGTTAAAATAATAATTTTTTTCATAGTTATTTTCCTTTCTGTCATTCATGATTTTGAATAGCGTATTTGCTGTTCTGCTTTATATACAGATGAGAAAGCGAAAATGTTGCAATTTTTTTATAAAACTTTAAAAATAAATTCACTATTGACTGATAACATTTCCACTCAAAAACTATCTTATCCGCTTGATATCTAATAGGGACGGTTCTTTCTGGACATTTTTTTAAATACATGTACTGTTATATTTAAGTAATAAAATTTAAAAGTGGATTAAAGATTATATTTTCTGCGTTATTATAGGTGGGAAGCAATGTACAACTTAAAAGTTATTTATAATGATAACTGTGATATAATAGAAATGAATAATGATAATATTAGGAGGATAAGATGGATTTTATAATCAGACCAGTTGAAATTGCAGATGCTAAAGGACTAAATGCACTTCGCCGTATGCCGGGTGTGTTTGAAAATATACTTGGTATACCATCTGAGCGGGTAAAAAGCAGTGAAGATTTTCTTATGAATATGGACAGGAATAATCATCAATTAGTTGCAGTAGCTACGTCCCCGGAAGGTGTGGAAGTAATAATAGGAACTATCGGGCTTGACACTAATGCAAATCCCAGAATGCGCCACAGCGGCGGAATTGGAATCATGGTTCACAAGGATTATCAGAATGCCGGTGTTGGAACAGCATTAATGAAAGCTATATTAGACATTGCTGATAATTGGCTTATGCTTATTAGAATTGAGTTATCAGTATTCGAAGATAACGAGAGAGCAATTCACTTATATGAAAAGTTCGGGTTTAAAAAAGAAGGGCTTAAACGCCTTGCAGTTATACGAAATGGAAAATATGAAAATGAATACATCATGTCCAGAATTTTAGGAGAAGATCAGCCAGACAAATAAGGGAAGTTTTGATAGGCAGGTTAGGAAAAAGGAGGTAAAATGAACGGGTTTTTGTTGCTAATTCCACTTATACTGATAAGATACGGGCTTTTATGGCTTTTCAATAAAGAAGCTTTAAAACGTGCGGCTTTCTTTCCTCCTTTGCTAGGAAAAGAAAAGGTCGCGTTTTGGTTTTATCAAATAGCGAACATGCTTTTATTCGTATATTTGTGTTTTCTAAAAATAGATGTTGATTCAATGTGGTTTTATCCGGGGGTGTTCGTATATGGTTTCGGAGTCCTATTGTGCATCGTGTCCATATCAAATTTTTCTAAGCCTGCAAAGAATGGAGTAAATATATAAATATAACCATGTCAAATAAGCAATGGAATTAAAATAAATATCTATATCGTAATAAGGTCAACCATTCTTTAGAGGGGGTGGCCTATTTTAGTGTGCCTAACATGGGCGACAGTTTGAAAGTCAGATAGAGGGACTGGTGGTAGAAATTATTAGTCAAGGGCAAAGGTGTCCATCTAAAGTGGAATATAAAGGGAGCTGGTATAAGGAAAATTTTTAAATAAAAAAATTCAAAAAACGTTTGACATAATAGTGGTATAGTGGTATAGTGTACTAAACATTGAAACTAATTAACATTAAATAATGTACATTTTAAATATTGTTCGGAGGGTAATTTGTGAATTTTTCAATAGATAAACAAAGTAATATTCAATTATGTGAACAGATAAGAGTTCAAATAAGATATCAAATTATAAATGGTGAAATGGAGAGAGGTACAAAACTGCCAAGTGTAAGGGAACTATCTGCTGCATTGAGGATAAATCGACATACAATTTCTAAAGCTTATAAAGAACTGGAAGATGAGGGCCTGATTATTTCAAAGCAATCTTTAGGGACATTTGTAACAGACAATTATGAATCTCCTCAGAAGAAGTATTATGCTGAATTTATTGACACTGTAAGAAATGCAATTGATACTTCTAATATGTATGGATTTACAACTGAGGAATTTATAATGATGGCACAATCTATTTATTTGCAGGAAAAAAGTAATAAAAATATTAAAGGGTTATTTGTAGAATGTAATCAGTCTGCACTAAAACAGTATATTGATGATACTAGCAAATCATTGGACATTGAAGTTGAAGGATGTTTGTTGTCTGATATTGAGGAAGGCATAATATCTTATGCTAAGTTATCTGATTATGATATTGTAATGACAACAGTCGGGCATTATCCATATCTTAGACGATTGCTTAAAAACAAAGAAAATATTTACGCTATTAATATCGGACCTTATTTGAAAGTATTAAATCAAATAAGAGACTTACCAAGCAATTATAATATAGGAATTGTTTGTATTAGTGAAAGCGGGGCAATTGGGCTAAAACAGGTTTTAATTAATCTTGGCATAGTTCAAGGAGTCATATTAGAAGAAAGCACAAAGAATTTAGAAAAAGTAAAACACCTTGCGGATCAAGTTGATATTTTAGTTGTGTCAAAATTTGCATTAGAAGAAAACAGACAATTTTTTGATGCTTTAAACACTAAAATTATTGAGTATTCAAATATACTTCAAGAAACGTCAATTAAAATGTTACAAGAAGTAGTTAACCATATGAAACATTCTAAGGATATTGAGGATTAATATAACTAATGATTTAAGCCAAAAATAAGAGTATAACTTTTTATAAAAGGAAGATTTCTAAATAAAATGCCATTACGTTTATATATATTATGAAAAGGTTTTCTTTTTATGCAAATTTTTATTTCGCGGAGGGATTAATGAAAGAAGATTATATTTTGGCAATTAACCCAGGCTCCACATCAACACAAGTAGGGTTGTTTAGAGGTGAGATGCATTTGAAGACTGTATCAATATCGCATACTAGAGAAGAACTGGAATTAGTTGTAGAGGATCAAGTTGAATTTCGAAAAAAAGCAATATTTGAACTTTTAGATGAAGTGAATATTGATATAACTTCAATTGGAGCAATTGCTGCAAGAGGTGGAAGATTAAAACCAATTTCTTCTGGCGTATATAGAATAAATGAGTCTATGATAAAAGATTCATATAATAAACATAATGGTAATCATGCTTCAAGGCTTGCTATTATAGTTGCAAATGAAATTTCTAAAGAAATTGGGTGTGATGTATTTACAGTTGATCCTATTTCTGTGGATGAGATGGATGACAAAGCTAAGATTTCTGGGCTTTATGGTATAGACAGAAAAAGTCTTGGTCATAACTTGAATTTAAAAGCAGTAGGTGTAAAAACTGCAAACGATATTAATAAAAAATATGAAGATATTAATATTGTAGTAGCTCATTTAGGTGGAGGCACAAGTATTAGTGCTCATAGGAAAGGAAGAATAGTTGACATAACAAATGACTTTGAAGGTGTTTTCACTCCTGAAAGATCTGGTGGGTTGCCTAATATAGAAATTGTTAAACTTTGCTTTTCTGATAAGTATACAGAGGATGAAATTTTTAGAATGTTTGAAGGTAAAGGGGGGTTCTATTCTTATTTAGGAACTAAAAATATTCAAGAGATAGAAATGAGAATAAAAAAAGGAGATACATATGCAAAACTAATTATGGATGCGTATATATATCAATTGACAAAAATAATTGGCAGTATGGTAGCTGCTTTAGAATTTAATATAGATGCTATAAGTTTAACGGGTGGAATTGCACATTCTAACTTAATAACTAGTTCTATAAGTAATGTCTTTATGAAAATATCACCGGTATATATATATCCTGGGAGTTTTGAGATTGAGACATTAGCTTTAAGAACTTATAGAGCAATTAATGGATTAGAGGAAATTAAAACTTATCCAGGAGGAGTTAATATATGAAGTCTTTTTTAGAAGTAGAGAAAATAGCTATAGAAAAAGCTATAGAAAATAAGAAAAAAAAAATTTTAAGCGTTGCTTGTCCATATGACAGAAATATTTTATCTGCTATTAGTGAAGCATGTATGAAGGACGTTGTCAAAGTAAAGATGTTTGGAGATAAATCTAAAATTATTAAAATAATAAAAGAGTATAAGATTAATATTAAAGATTTTGAAATTATTCATTTGGAATCAGATGAAGAAGCTTTAGTGGAGTCATTTAAACTAATCGTTAATAAAAAAGCAGATATTTTTATGAAAGGTATAGTTGAGACTAAATTATTTATGAGTATAATCCTTTCAGAGAGAAGTCTATTGAAATCGAGTTTACTAACCCATGTTTCTATTTATGAATTAAGAAATTTTGAAAAATTATTATTTGTTTCTGATCCAAGCATATTAATAGAACCTTCAGTTGAAGATAAAAAAATTATAATAGAAAATTCAATAGAAATTCTAAAGGCATTAGGGATTGGAAAACCTAAAGTAGGTATTATTTCATGTGCAGAAAAATCAAATCCTAAGATAAAATCATCAGTTGATGCACTTGAGCTATCAGATTATTATAAAAATGATGGAAGATTTAATATTTTAGGCCCTATAGGTATTGATATTGCAGTAAATAATAATGCAGCTGCAATAAAGAAAGTAGATAGTCCTGTTGCTGGAGATGTGGACTTAATGGTTATGCCAAATTTGGATGCAGGTAACATATTCTGTAAAGGGCTTACATATATAGGCGGCTTTGATTCAGCTGGTATAGTGCTTGGTGCCAAATACCCTATAATATTGACATCTAGATCTGCCAGCATTAAAGAAAAATATAATTCAATACTACTATCAAGTATAACTTAAAAGGAGGACAAAAATGAAAATTATTGAAAACATGGAAATGAAAGGTGCACCATATTTTAATGAAAAAAAATGGGTTTCACCAATGAATTTTCTAAAAGAAGTTATGCCACCGACTACATCAAAAAAAATTTATATTCATGATGTAACACTTAGAGATGGGGAACAAACTTGCGGTTTGAACTGGACAGAAGATGAAAGAGTTGAGATCGGTGTTGCGCTTAACAAATTAGGTGTAAAGAGCATTGAGGTTGGTATGCCGATAATTTCCAAAGATATTGGTAGAGCGGTAAGAAGATTAGTTGATATGGATTTAGACTCTGAAATCGTAGCTTTTTGTAGAGCGAGAAACGATGATATCGATTATGCAGTAGAAGCGGGAGTATCAAAAGTTATAGTAGAACACGCTGTTAATCCTTATACTAATTATTTTGCTTACAAAGTAGAAACAGATGAGTTAATAAAAAGAGTTGTTTCATCAATAGAATATGCAAAAAGCAAAGGTTTAACAGTTACTTTTATGGGATGGGATGTAACTAGAGGGACTTTAGACTATGCAAAAAAAATTTATTCTGAAGTAGTTAGAAGAACTAATCCTGAATCAGTAGTTTTTACTGATAGCTTTGGAGTGGCAACTCCACATGCAATATTTCATGCTGTAAGGGAATTGAAAGAATTATTGGGAAATACTCCAGTTGAGTTCCATGTCCATAATGAATTTGGTATGGCTGTTGGCTCGGTAATAGCTGCTGCGTACGCAGGAGTTGATGGAATTCATTCTTCAATAAATGGGCTTGGCGAAAGAACTGGCAATGTAGCTACAGAAGAAGTTGCTGCAGCTCTTGAAATTCTGCTGAATATTGAAACAGGAATAAAACTTGATTATATTGATGAAATCACCAAATTAGTTGAAAAAATTACGAATATACCTATTCATGTGAACAAGCCAGTAACTGGTAAGAAATTATTCTGGTTAGAATCAGGAGTTCCTGTACAAGCAAAATCAAGACTTGAAAAAGGAGGTATTACTGCAGCCATGACGCCATATCTTCCGGAAATCGTTGGTAGAGAAGATACTCAAATAGTATTAGGTGGATCAAGTGGTAAAGAAAACGTTCAAATATATCTTGAAAACCTTGGATTAGAATATTCTGAAGAAGACATTGAAAAAATACTTCAGTTAGTAAAAGAAGAAGGAAGAAAAAAGAGAAGAGTTTTAAATAAAGATGAGTTTATAGAAATTTACAATTCAGTAGTAAGTAAATAAGTTTTCCCCCAACTTGCTTGATGTTACATATTGCAAGTTGGGGTGATTAAGGAGTGGAACAATGGATAATTATGATCTCTTTGTCAAAAAAAATATAGAATTATATGGTGAAGAAGTGATTCGATATAGAAGAGAGTTTCACAAAAACCCTGAGATAGGATTTGAAGAATATAAGACCTCTGAGATGATAGTTAATTATTTAAACGATATTGGATTAAAAGCGATTAGAAGAGTTGCAAAAACAGGTGTTGTTGTGGATATTAATCCTCATATTGATTTTTATTGTGTTGCTATAAGAGTTGATATTGACGCTCTTCCAATTACTGAAGAAACTGGCATGGATTATCAATCCTTAAATGTTGGTAAAATGCATGCATGTGGACACGATGGCCATATAAGCATAGGCTTAGGCATAGCCCGAATACTAAACGAGATAAAGGATAGCTTACAAGCTAGAGTGAGGATAATATTTCAACCGGCTGAGGAAGGCCTTGGGGGTGCTAAACAAATGATTTTGGATGGTGTATTGGACAATCCAAAACCAGATTTAATTCTTGGACTACATATTTGGCCTTCTTTAGAATCTGGAAAAATAGGAATAAAAGAAGGCCCAATAATGGCTGCAGGAGACAAATTTACATTAAGATTAATTGGAGTGGAAGGACATGGGTCAAGCCCTCATTTAGCTATTGATCCCACTATAATGGCTGCAGAAATTATTCAAGGATTCCAAAATATTGTCGGAAGGAAAATTGACTCTCTAAAACCCGCAGTAATTTCAGTTGGTACTATTACTTCCGGTAAAAGCTTTAACACAATACCATATGATGTTTTAATGACAGGTACTACAAGATATATAGATGAAAACCTTCAGGGGGAACTTAAAAAAAACATGGAAATGTTGATTGAGAATATTACAAAATTAAATGGTGGTTCTTATGAATTTAATTATGAACCAACATTTAACGTAACAAATTCTGACAGAAGGTTAGTAGAATTATGTATAAAAGCAATGGATGAAAAAAGACTTTCAAACAATTTAGTATATCTACAAAATCCAAGCATGGCTAGTGAAGATTTTTCTGAATATGAAAAGTATGTTCCAGGATTATACTTTTTTATTGGTAACAAAAATGAAGAAAAAGGGTGTACATTTCCACTGCATAGTTCAAAGTTTAAGATTGATGAAGACATATTACTTAAGGCGGTAGAAATATTGTGCTATCTTATAAAATACTATGTAGATAATAAGGAGGTTGAAATTGATAGACGGGTTTAATTGTGTTTTAATTGATTCCTTAGACAATGTTGTTACTACTCTAGAATACATGAGTAAAGGTGATATAATTAAGGCTATTGGACTTAAAGATAATCTATGTGCTACATCAGACGTTGAAAAAGGCCATAAAGTTTCTATTTCTAATATTCAAATTGGAGAAGACATAATTAAATATGGTAAGAAAATTGGAATAGCAGTGAAAAGGATTTCTCCTGGAGATTTAGTTCATATACATAATATAAAAAGCGAAAGAGGTAAAGGATTAAAAAGGAGGACTTCTTATGACTAAATTTATGGGATACCAAAGAGCAGATGGTTCAATTGGTATTAGAAATTATGTTGTAATAATTCCAACGGTTATATGTGCCAACTCTGTCGTTGAAGCTATAGGTAGAGAATATCATGAAGTAATTACAATACCACATGTTTATGGTTGTACGTTTGACCCTGTTAGTAACCTAGAGATTCAAAACACATTTATTGGAATTGGAAATAATCCTAATGTTGCCGCTATATTACTCGTTAGTTTAGGATGTGAAACAGTTAATCTTGATAGAGTATATAATGGAATTAAAAATACTGGTAAGCGTGTTGAAAAGATAGTTATTCAAGAAGTTGGAGGAACAATAAAAGCAATTGAAAAATCAAAGGAGATAATAGAAAATTTTATAAATTATGCTGATTCAATTAAAAAAGTAGAAGCTTCTTTAGGTGACTTAATTTTTGGAACAGAATGTGGAGCATCTGATAGTTACTCAGGGTTATCAGCTAACCCAGTTGTTGGTTATGTAAGTGACAAATTGGTTAATTTAGGTAGTACAGTAATGCTTACAGAGCTTACCGAATGTGTTGGTGCGGAGGATATATTAACAGAGCAATGTGTAAATGAAAAAGTTGCTAATAAGTTATTGGATATGATTCAGGAAACAGAACTTAATCTTGCTAGAGTTAGCTCAAGTAGTTTGGTTGACATATCTCCTGGAAATCTTGTCGGCGGACTTACGACAATTGAAGAGAAATCATTAGGTTGCATTAAAAAAGGTGGAAGTACTACTATTCAGGAAGTACTGGAGCATGGACAGAAACCTTCTAAAAAAGGTCTCGTAGTTATGGATGCACCTGGGCATGATATTGAATCTATGGTAGCTATGGCAGCTGGAGGAGCAAATTTAATTTATTTCACTACAGGACGAGGATCTCCAGCCGGAAATCCAATTTGTCCAGTAATTAAAATCTCAAGCAATTCAGACACATTTAGAAGATTGAATGATAATATTGATGTTGATACTGGGGATGTAATAAATGGGATTAGAAATATATCTGATGTAGGCGAAGAATTATTCGATTATACACTTAAAGTGATAAACGGTGAAAGAACAAAATCAGAACAATCAGCTTGTAGAGAGTTTGCAATTAGGAGAAGAGGCGTTGATGTATGCATCTTATAGCTAGATATCAGGGATAAAACTAAATTAAAATAAAGGATATGGTTATTATGAATAAAGCAAATAGAATAAAGGATATTATATTAGGAACCATGATGATTAGTTTTTCACTGTATATTCTATTAAGTGAATCCGTAATAAAAGGGAATTCGATATTTAGAGAGAGTATAGTAATAGCAAGAGCTGACTTTTATATTAAATTCCTTGCTGTATTACTAATTATTATCTCCTTTATAGTCTTTATAAAAGCTTTCTTACCTTCTAAAGATAGTGAAGAGAATATAAATAGTAAGAAAAAAAATAATTTTTTAGCCATATTCTCATTTATTGGGTTGGCAGTGTATACAGCAGTTTTAAAGCGGATTGGATTTTTTGTTGATAGCTTTTTGCTAGTCACACTACTTAGCTTTTTGATAATGATAGAAGAGAAATCTCTGGACTTAAAAAAGAAATCTGTGTTGATCAAAGGATTATTACAGTCAGTTGTTATTTCTCTAATTACTGTATCAGTCATAACATTCATTTTTACTAATTGGTTAAAGGTAGTATTACCTTAAAAATAAAAAAATGGAGGTATTAAAATGAAAAAAATGTTAGCGTTTCTTTTAGTTTTAGTTGTAGTGATGGGAAGCCTGTTAGGTTGCCAGTCACAAACAGAAAGATCAGTAGAACCACAAGCTAAGGAATCATCAGCACAAGAGCCTGCATCTTCTGAACCAGTTGCATGGGTACCAGAGAAAGAAATAAAGTGTATTATACCTTTTGGCCCTGGCGGTGGATCAGACATATTAACAAGAACAATTATGCAATATATAGATTTGCCTGTTAATATGGTAGCAGTTAATGTAGAAGGCGGAGCTGGTTTAATAGGAGCTCAAGAAGTAGCAAATTCGCCAGCAGATGGCTATACAATATTAGCTCATAATCCAATGAACTTAATTTCTCAAGGATTAACTGGTAATAACAATTTATGGGAAGAACTTACAATGATTTCATTTATAGTTGATGACTGGACTGTTGTATCAACTAATAAAGAAACGGGTTGGGCATCAGTTGAAGATTTTGTAGAATATGCTCAAAGTAATCCTGGAGCGATTAAATGGGGAATTACAGGTGCTGGAATAACTATGGCTGATAGCATTAGAGCAATGAATGGACTTGATATTGATTGCACAATAGTTCCTTATGAAGGAGGAGCTGAAACAAGAACTGCTTTACTTGGGAATCACATTCAAATAGAAGTTTCAACATCATCTGATATTAGATCTTATGTTGAATCGGGAGATGTTGTACCATTATTTGTAATTGCACCTAATCGTTGTCCATTTTTGGAAGATGTTCCGACCCTGCTTGATTTAGGTATTAATGTAGATTCGGGAGCTCCTAGAGCTTATTTTGCACCTCCTGGATTAGGACAAGAGGAATTAAAATATTTAGATAATAAATTTAAAGAAGTATGTGAAAATGAAGATTTTGTACAAGCATGTGAAGAATTAGGTTTTGTGGTTCAGTATGTTGGAAGTGAAGATGGCACAAAAATGATGAAGACTTGGTATGATAGTAATCTTCCGATATTTGAGGAATATAATCTAAATTAGACAATTCTAAATGGACTACAATAATAAGGTGGTGACAAAATGAGTGTTTTATTTGAAGGTATACAGGTTTTCATAAGTAGTCCTCAAATTTTGATAGTGATGTTAGTCGGTATTTTTATAGGTGTTGTGTTTGGATCTATACCTGGGTTGACTGCTACACTTGGCGTTATTTTACTTATACCTATAACTTATGCAATGGACCCTGTAATAGGAATGGCATTACTATTGTGCATATATGTAGGAGGTATAAGCGGCGGGCTCATTGCAGCTACATTACTAAATATACCAGGTACCCCTTCTTCAATTTTTACATGTTGGGATGCATATCCAATGACAAAGAATGGGAAACCGGGATTAGCGCTTTCAATTGGTGTGTTTGCTTCACTAATAGGTGGCCTTTTCTCATCAATGGCATTGATATTTATCGCGCCTCAGCTAGCTAAATTTGGTTTGAAATTTGGAAATTGGGAGTTCTTTGGATTAGCCTTTATAGCAATGTCTGTTATAGTAGTTACAACAGAAGGTGACAAAATAAAAAACTATATTGGTTTGATATTTGGGATGATTTTAGGTGCAATAGGTTTTGATTCAATAACTGGACTTGAAAGGTTAACATTTGGCTCATGGCAATTGACATCAGGAATTTCAGCAACAGCTTTAATGATGGGCTTATATGCTATTGGTGAAATAATGAATCAAACAAAAGAACTTAAGACAAGAAAGGACAAGTTATCCTTTAAAAGCGCATCATTTAAACCTCCATTTAAAGAGCTAAAAGGTACATGGAGAACGATGATTACTGGAAGTATTGCAGGAACTTTTGTAGGAATACTACCAGCTGTTGGACAACAAACTGCAGCGTTAATGACCTATAACGAGGCTAAACAAAGATCTAAAGAGCCAGAAAAATTTGGAAAAGGATATCCTGAAGGAATTGTGGCTTCAGAATCTTCTAATAATGCTGTTTGTGGCGGGGCAATAATTCCTTTAATTACATTTGGTATTCCAGGAGACATGACAACAGCCGCATTAATAGGAGGGCTAATGATTCATGGGTTACAACCAGGACCCCTTTTGTTTACAACAGATGCAGGGATAGTTGGAGCCATAATGATAATTTATTTAATTGGTAACTTAATGATGTATTTTATGGAACTTGGATTGATGAAGATATTTGTTAGAATGATAAATATTCCCAAGTACATATTATTTCCAGTGATAATACTTAGTTGTATTTTAGGTTCATTTGCCTTAAATAATCGAGTTTTTGATATTTGGATATTAATATTATTTGGCATTATTGGATATTTTTTCATGAGCTGTAGAGTGCCACTTTCTCCAGTGATAATGGGATTTTTAATGGGGCCATTATTTGAAAAAAATTTCCGTAGAGCTATAATTGCAGACAATGGAAACTTTATGAGAATATTTGATAGATCTATAGCAAGTGTTTTATTTATTATCGGAGTTGCATTTGTATTATGGCCATTTATAAAGAGGATTATGATAAAGGTCAGGGCAAATGTTGACACAGCTTGATAATATTAACGCAACTTCACTAAAGATATTAATAATAAAGCTGAACCCCTAAATAATAATTCAATATATCCTCAAACTTCATAGCCTAGGAGAGAAAATTGGACGGAATATGTAATTTGTTACACTCCTTAAAAAATATGATTGATAATAAAAATCATGGCCACCGGCTCAGCCGGTGGTTTGCTCTAGCCCTATAAGGGCATGGTACTGGCTTGAGCCTTAAGGTTCACTGAATAGTTTGCCAACCGCATATCTATACTCGCTACTGCTAAAGCGGTTGGCTATTTGCTTTTCTTTACCTGCTCACCCGTAAACAGATCCATATACTCTTTCAAACTTATTTGATCATTTGCTATGTCCTCTTGAAGCTGGTTCCTTATGTATTACTTGATTTTCTTCTCATTTTTTCCCTACTGTATCTACATAATATCCTCTACACCAAAAATGCCTATTCCCGTATTTATGTTTCAGGTTTGCATGCCTATCAAATATCATTAAAGAACTCTTTCTCTTCAAATAGCGTACCCATTCTTTCAAGCGATAGCTTTGACTCGTTTTTCAGCATACTATCTAATATTTTTATTAAGTTGTTTTATGAACTGGTTAATAGAAATATCTGTCTAAGAGTAACCATATAAACATTTCGTTCTCTAGCCTACCAAAGAAACCTTCACAAGCAAAATTATCAGGCTTTCTATTAGCTTAATTCAGTCTGGTCATCTATAATGAAAATCACAATCAGAATGAAAGACAGGCTTCACCACATGAAACACCACAGCTTTTTAGAGTGGATGCGTTAAAAATGCTATAATATCTAATATCTTTTCATTATTTGCTTTGATTGGCTCAGAATTCAAAAATGGAGTACCTGTTGTTGTACAGTATCCATTTGTCCAAATTGATACTTTCACAATTGAGTAAGCATAATAACATACTGATAAATTTTAACGTTTATGGTAGAATATTAAAAGCAGTATTTTTTTATCTGTTTTTTACACTAATTTATTCAAAATATTTTGAATCAATTTCAAGCTTAAGAACTTTATACCTGAGATATATAACAGATTGTTCTCCGCTGTTATATATCTCAGGATTGGAAAACCATCCGAACAGGTAAAAAGCAGTGAAGACTTATGGGCAGGAATCATTATTAATTAGTTGCAATAGCTACGTCCCCGGATGAAAAGTTCGGGTTTAAAAAAGAAGGGCTTAAACGTCTTGCAGTTATACGAAATGGAAAATATGAAAATGAATATATCATGTCAAGAATTTTAGGAGAAGAATAAATACATTGTCTAGTATTTAACCTTTAAAGGAGTGGAAATTATAATGAATTTTAGTACAATTAAATATACTATTACTCTTATTATACTTGGAATAGTATCTATCTCTACAGGAGAAATAGTAACTTTTGTAATGCTATGTTTTATAATAGTAATTTTAACTAACATACATAATGTATTAAAAAGAATTTTAGAGAATTTAGACAAAGCTTCGAGATAACTCTGTGTTGTGGAGCAGTCTATGTTGAATATGAAAACCGTAACAAAAATAACATTTATGATTCTATCTGATTTTATGGTTTTTATGGCGGTATATCAGTTCGTGATTGATATGGAATATGTGTTTTTTTCCGGGTGGTCAGATAAGATAATGAATCACGGAAATATAATTTGGGAAGGAAAGTATGAGAGACAATATTTTAATTATTAATGAAGAAGGTATCGTGCAAAAATATAAAAATGAACATGAACCTTATGCCTATTCAAAACGTGAAATTACATGTCGAAAAGATTTTGAACAATGTTATGTTGCTGTTTATGAAATACCACCTAAAAAATCCAATTATCCGTTTATTATTAGTAATAATCCCGAGCTTAGCAGAATTGAGCGAATAAGGGACAATGGAGAAATTCAAAACAAAGAAATTAATGTTAACCCATCTATTAGTTTTTTTGACGATTTAGATAATAATAAAGCAGAATACAATTTTTATAATGAGAGCGGAGATATTATAGAAACTTATTTTTAGTAGTCATTTTTATAAAGGCAATAGTGAACAAATCTTGTTTCAAAAATAAGCTGATTGATTATCTAAACCCACAAAACAGCATGCTAGCTTGTGGGTTTTTAATTTGTGAACATTTATCTTTAATAAGACCTTTTTTCAATCGGGAACTTAGCGCTTCTTATGGCAAAAAATATAATATCGTGCATTTATATGCATTAAATATATTATGGATATTCTATGACACATGATTCCTGATTTAATAGAAGCTTATATTTATTTTGATAATAGTTTATTTATGTATAAATTACATTGTGGCAATCAACATGATTCGTTGCAATTATTTAGGAAGTTACAATGAAATATCTTATAAATTCTCTTTGGCTCTCTTAAAGTCAACTGCTAATATTTATATATACTATGTGCTCTTTAAAAAAGAGCACATTATTTTTTTGTAAAAAATTTAAAAAATAACTTGCATAATTAAATGTAAAGATATATAATCATTCATAAATTCTATTAATTATTATCAAAACCATCAGAAAGGAGAAATTATGGTTAAAGCAGGAATTATTGGAGCAACTGGATATGCCGGAGGAGAACTTGCAAGACTTCTGATGGGCCATGGCGAGGTACAGGTGAAATGGTACGGTTCTGTAAGTCATGTTGACAAAAAATACTGCAGCATGTTTCAGAATTTTTTTGAAATAATACCAGATATTTGTGTCAATGGAAACATACATGAGCTGGCAGATATGGTTGATGTTATATTTGCAGCAACTCCTCAGGGTTACTGCTCATCCTTTATAAGCAGAGCAATACTTTCAAAGTGTAGAATTGTTGACTTAAGTGCGGATTTCAGAATAAAGGATTTGAAAACTTATGAAAAATGGTACAACCTAAAGCACAGCAACCCAGATGTTATAAAGGATGCCGTCTATGGTCTAAGCGAAATAAACAGAGAAAAAATAAAGAATACATTTCTTGTGGCGAACCCCGGATGCTATCCCACATGCACCATATTATCTCTCTATCCGCTGCTTAAGGAAAATTTGGTGGATACAGATTCGATAATTATCGATGCAAAATCCGGAGCGTCTGGAGCAGGCAGAGGTGCGAAAACAGATAATTTGTTTTGCGAAGTTAACGAGAACATAAAAGCTTATGGGATAGCCGATCACCGGCATACACCTGAAATAGAAGAGCAGTTATCTTATGCTGCTGGGAAAAATTTATTGATAAATTTTACTCCTCACTTGGTTCCCATGAACAGAGGAATATTGACTACATCTTATGCTAAGTTGAAAAGAGAGTTGTCTTACGATGAAGCAAGACACGTATACGAAAAATATTACAGAGATGAAAGCTTTATAAGACTTCTTAATAAGGATGTATTCCCTCAGACAAAGTGGGTTGAAGGAAGTAATTATGTGGATATTAATTTTAAAATAGACAAGCGAACAAACAGAATAGTAATAATGGGAGCAATGGACAATCTCGTAAAGGGAGCTGCAGGTCAGGCGGTTCAAAACATGAACTTAATGTTTGGTATTAAAGAAGAAACAGGACTTATGCAGATACCCATGTTTCCGTAGCATAAAACAGGAGGTTATATATGAAACACATAGACGGAGGCGTAACAGCCGCTCAAGGATATAAAGCTGCAGGTATTTTTGCAGGAATTCGCAGAAAGAAAAAAGATATGGCATTATTGTTCAGTGAAGTTCCATGCTGTGTTGCAGGAACTTTCACTACAAATATAGTTAAGGCGGCGCCGGTTAAATGGGATAAAGAAATTGTAAAATCATCTCCATTTGCACAGGCTGTTGTAGTAAACAGCGGAATTGCAAATACCTGTACGGGAGCAACAGGTATGATGTACTGCAAGGAAATGGCAGAAACAACAGCTTCAACCCTGGGTATTCCTACAGAAGCAGTGCTGGTGGCATCAACTGGTTTCATAGGCAAGCAGCTTCCTATGGATAAAATAAACCTTGGAATACAAAACATTGTACCTATACTTGGAAGTTCTGCTGAGGACGGAACTCTTGCGGCTGAAGCAATACTGACCACAGATACAAAAAAGAAGGAGCTGGCAGTAGAAATTGAGCTTGGAGGCAAAAAAGTTGTAATTGGAGGTATGTGCAAGGGCTCGGGTATGATACACCCAAACATGTGTACAATGCTTGCCTTTATAACCACTGATGCGTGTATTTCAAAGGAGCTGCTGCAGGAAGCATTAAGCAGCGATGTCAATGATACCTACAATATGATTTCTGTTGACGGCGATACATCAACAAATGACACGGTGCTTCTTCTTGCAAATGGGCTGGCAGGAAACGAAGAAATTAAAGAAAAAAACAAGGATTACGAAGAATTTGCAAAAGCTCTTAATTATATCAATACATGTTTCGCCAAAAGAATAGCTGAAGATGGTGAAGGAGCTACATCTCTGTTTGAGGCAAAGGTAGTAAACGCTAAAGACAAAGAACAGGCGGCAAAGCTCTCAAAGTCCATCGTCTCATCAAGTCTTACAAAGGCAGCCATTTTTGGTCATGACTTAAATTGGGGAAGAATATTGTGCGCTATGGGATATTCCGGAGCTCAGTTTGACCCGGAGGAGGTTGATTTGTACTTTGAAAGCAAAGCGGGGAAAATAAAACTCATAGAAAGTGGCGTTGAACTTTTTTACAGCAGTGATCTCGCAAAAAAGATTCTGTCCGAGACTGAAATAACAGTAATAGCGGATATTAAGGCAGGAAGCTCCTGTGCTACCGCATGGGGATGTGATCTTACTTATGATTACGTAAAAATTAATGCAGCCTATGGCTCATAGGAGGCAAATCATGGAAACAGAAATTATATCTAAAGATTCTGAGCTGATTAATAAAGCAATGCACGGCATTAAGGAATACAATGGCAAGATAGTAGTTGTAAAATATGGCGGAAGCGTCATGACGGACAATACAGTTAAAAGAAATGTAATAGAAGATCTGGCGATGCTGAAGGGCGCAGGGCTTAAACCAATTGTTGTTCACGGCGGAGGAAAAGAAATAAACAAATGGCTGGATAAGCTTGGAATAGAAAATAAATTTATAGATGGACTGAGAGTGACGGATTCAAAAACATTTGAAGTTGCAGAAATGGCTTTGTCGAAAGTCAACAAAGAGCTTGTATCTCTCATGGAAAGTTTCGGTATAAAAGCTGCAGGCATCAGCGGAATTGACGGTTCAACTATTACAGTTAAAAAAAGATATTGCAAGGGTAATGACCTGGGACTGGTTGGTAAAATTTCAAATGTTGACTCAAGCATGTTGACAACACTCCTTGACGGTGGAATAACTCCGGTAATAAGTCCTCTGGGTGTGGATAAGTACTACTGTGGCTATAATATTAACGCCGATGAGGTTGCTTGCGCCGTAGCTACCTCTGTCAAAGCACAAAAGCTGGTTTTTCTAACGGACATAGAAGGTGTGTGCAAAGATCCAAAAGATTCCTCAACATTAATTCCTGAGCTGACGGTTGTTGAAGCTAAGGAGTTTTTAAATAGTGGCAATGCTGCAGGAGGAATGCTTCCAAAGCTTATTAACTGTATAGATGCAGTTGAAAACGGAGTTTCAAAGGTTCACATTACAGACGGAAGAACAGAGCACTCCCTTCTCATGGAATTTTTTTCGAATAAATGTGCAGGAACAATGATTTTAAATTAGAAAGGATACAGCAATGGACAAAAAAGAATACATGGAAGAGGCAGAAAAAGTTTTGCTTCACACATATAAAAGATACGAAATAATACTGGACAAGGGAGAAGGCGTCTATCTATACGACATTGACGGTAAAAAATATCTTGACTTTGCATCTGGAATAGCGGTTTTTGCCCTGGGTTACAACAACACAGAATACAACAATGCTCTTAAGGTGCAAATAGACAAGCTAATTCACACGTCAAACTACTATTACAATATTCCGGCAGTGGAAGCAGCAAAGAAAATCAAAAAAGCTGCCGGTCTTGACAGAGTTTTTTTTACAAACAGCGGAACAGAAGCAATAGAAGGTGCTATTAAGCTTGCTAAGAAATACGCCTATAACAAAAGCGGAGTTGCAGACAATGAAATCATCTCCCTAAACAATTCGTTTCACGGAAGAAGTATGGGAGCTCTCTCTGTAACAGGAAACTCCGATTATCAGAAGGCATTTAAGCCATTGATTAAAGGAGCTAAATTTGCAGACATGAATGATCTTGACAGTGTTAAATCTCAGGTAAACCATAAAACCTGCGCCATAATAATAGAGCCTGTACAGGGAGAAGGCGGCATCCATACGGCAGACAAGGAATTCCTTGAGGGTGTAAAATTCATCTGCCAGGAGAAGGATATTTTGTTAATATTCGATGAAATTCAGTGCGGCATGGGAAGAACAGGAGCAATGTTTGCATTTCAGAATTACGGTGTGAAGCCTGATATAATGACATGTGCAAAAGCCCTTGGCTGTGGCGTTGCTGTGGGAGCCTTCGCGGCAAGTGAAAAAGTTGCGGCAGCCATGGTTCCGGGAGACCACGGAACAACATATGGCGGAAACCCTCTGTGCTGTACGGCAGTGAGCACTGTCTTTGATTTGTTCGAGTCAGAAAAAATATTAGAAAATGTAGCTGAAGTAACACCTTATCTGGAGGCAGAGTTGGATAAACTTGTTTCGGAATATGAATTTATCAAGGAGCGAAGAGGCATGGGATTCATGCAGGGAGTAGAATTTTCAGTTCCCGTTGGAGAGGTAATTCTTAAGGCACAGGAGAAAGGACTCATCATTATAACAGCGGGCAAAAATGTTGTAAGGCTTGTTCCGCCTCTTATAATTACCAAGGAGCATGTGGATGAAATGATTTGCAAATTCAAAGCTGCAATAGAGGATGCTGCAGTAAAATCCGAATAAAATCACCAAAATTAAAAAAGCAATTTAGAAAATAAAAAAACTTCGTGCAAAGATGTTGTGCGAAGTTTTTTTGATTCTGTTAGTAAAAGCCTGTAAATAAGATATAAAAAAATAGCTTTCTATGGTAAAATATATAATTATAATGAATCTATTTTTTATGTTAAGGGGTAAGCTGAATTTTTCAGAAGGAAAACAGAATATCATTAAAGGATGTTTTGTTTGAAGCACAGTCAGATATTTTGAAAACTATATAGCACTGATTACCATAATAAAGAATTTGTAGTAGAGGATATTGATGGAAGGTGGATAGGCTTCGGAATAAAAGAAAATTAGAAATCTTTTTAGTCACAATTGAAGGAAAATATAAACAAACAGGAGGGAGATATGAAAAAAATTTTAACATATTTTATAGCAATTTTTTTTCTATCATCTAGTGTGAGTTCTGTAGCATATGCCGGAGGGCCTGACTATGGAAATATTGCCAATGGCATGAATGTAATAAAAAATAACGACTGGTTTTACTATAATTATATAGACAATAGCTTGTGCAGAACTAATCAAGACATGAGCGAAAATAATCAGATAATTGATAGCTCAGTAGAACAATTTTGTATTGAAAATCAGACAATATATTACATTGATTATAATTATGAAGATAATAGCGGTGGAATATTTAAATGTGACCTTGACGGCGCTAATACTCAGCTGGTTGTCGGCGGTGCAGCTTCTTTTCTCAGCATTTCAGACAATAAGCTGTACTATTGTGAAGGGTTAGGCGGAGGAAATCTATGCAGTATTGATAAAGATGGACGTAATAAAGAGGTTTTAATTCAAGGCAAAATTGCTTATCCAAACTTAGTCAATGGTTGGATTTACTACATTAATCTTCTTGATAACAGCAATATATATAGAGCTGAAATAGATGGAAGTTATAATGTCAAAATTAATAGTAAATCTGCTAAATGTTTAAACGTTGACGATAATAAAGTATATTTTTCGGATGAATACTACGGCTATTTTATGAATCATGATGGTAGCTTTGAAAGCAAGATACATAATGAGCCTGCTGATAGCATATTAGTTAGCGAAGATAACATATATTGGGTAAGGCGTTATCATAATGTTTACAAGCAGGATAAAGACAGCACATGGAGTGATTTAATTTATGAGGGCTCTGAAGATATAGGTATAGGAGTGCAAAATGATATGTTTGCTATATTGTTGCAAAATGAGGTGACAAGAAGTATTCAAAGATACAGCATAACCACAGGTGAAAATGATGTTATCAATATTCAAGATGCATTTAGAATAGAAGAAGTGCAACATCCATATGTATATTATGAATCAGATGCAGATAACAAGCTTCTCAGGTATAATATTGAAACAAAATTATCTGAAGTAATTGTGCCGGGAATGTTTAGCAGATTATTGGACATAAAAGATGACTGGATTTATTACGAGAAAAATGTAGGTGCAGGATTGTACAGGGCAAAAACAAATGGTACCAATGAGATGCAGTTGTTAGACAGCGATATATATGATTATCATATAGATAGCAGTGAAATATATTATCTAACGCTAAATAATGATTGTACAGTTGATAAATACTACAAGATCAACTTGGATGGAACTAACAAACAAGTACTTATAAATGATTTAGTTCAAGAGTCTGTATTTTCTTGCAATGATTACAATGATTATATATTTTATTGTCAAGACGACGGCATGTATAGAGTTAAAAATGATGGCACTGACAAAAAGAAGATTATTGATGGGGCTATACAGGAATTTAAAATCATAGATGACCACATTTATTATAAAATCCAAGGAGATTTGTATTCGGCGTTGTGTGACGGGAAAGAGCAAGAAAAAATAATAGAAAACAGTGGGCTTTCATTTACGAAATATAAAAATAATATTTTTTATTTAAAATATGACATGGAATATTCTGTGCTGTTTAAATATAACATAGAGAGCAAACAATCCGAAAAAGTTACGAGCATGATATTTCCTGATACATATATAAGATTTGTAAAAGAAAAAGATAATAAACTACTTTTAAGCTGTTCAACAGATGAAGGCTTTAATAAAGTTACATCATATTACCTTTTAGATATGAATACCGACGAAGCTAGAGTACTGCAGGACAAAGTGAAAAATGGCTATATTGCTGATGCATTTATAGAAGGTGATAGCTTGTATTATATGGAAGTAGATTCAGAATCAAAGTTGATAATTAAGTAGTATAAATGAAAGTATCTTGTGATTCCGACCATACAATTTAAATGCAGGTTGTTTGATATCTAAGATTGGAAGGGTTGGATTATTATGAATTCTTTGAATCACAATTTGTTAAAATTTGGAACATTATATATATCTATTACGTCTAATTTTAAAAGGAGATATCGAATGACCACATATGAAAGAAGTCTAAATATTTTGGAAGAGTTATTTGCAAGAGATTATCAATTTGCTTTAGCAACATCAAATGATAATATTCCGTCGGTTAGGTTTGTTGATACCTTTTATGATGATTGTGCCTTTTATATTGTTACTTACGCAAAATCAAAGAAAGTAAAAGAAATCGAAAAAAATCCTGAGATATCAATGTGCAATAAACTTTATAGATTCAGTGGTATTGCTCGTAATATAGGGCATCCATTATTAGAAGAGAATCATGCAATCAGGCAGAAATTGATAAAAGTGTTTGAGCCATGGTATTTTGCGCACAATGACGAAAATGATGAAAATATGTGTTATGTAAAAATAGAATTAAAACAAGGTTTCTTTTATAAAGAAGATATCGGATATAAAGTTGATTTTGAAGAACGAAATGCTGAAGAATTTCCATTTAAATTTGATTTGTTATAATCGATTAAATATTAGAAGGTTTATCAAATTTCATAAATAAGATTTAAAGAAAAATTATAAGAGATAATATTTTGATTGTTAATGAAGAAAATATCATGCAAGAACATAAAAATGAGCATGACTCTTATGCTTATTATAAACGTGAAAATTTATGTTAAAAGCTGGTTTTATGTAGAAGAGAAAGGGGCATTAAATATGATATCTGAAATTAGTCATATAACATTTATTGTCAAAGATTTAGATAAGGCAACAACTTTTTTTGAAAAATTTTTTGAAGCCAAAGAAGTATATTATAGTGGAGAAAATAAATTTTCTATATCAAAAGAAAAGTTCTTTTTGATAAAAAATCTTTGGATCGCTGTTATGGAAGGCAACCAATGCGAAAGAAGTTATAATCATATAGCATTTAAAATAGATGAATCAGATTATGAAATGTATCTTGAGAGAATAGAAAAGCTCGGATTAGAGATAAAAAGAGGAAGGGGCAGAGTTACAGAAGAGGGGCGTTCAATATATTTTTATGATTATGATAACCATCTTTTTGAACTGCATACAGGTACTCTAGAAAACAGACTTCTTCATTATAAGAAGCTTAACTAATAGGAAGCAGGTAAGCTTAGAGCAATAGAATTTTAGAGAACTTTTGGGACAGACCTTAGAGTGATATTTTTTGTGTCACTCTAAGGTCTGTATTCAAAGTTACTCTTGTTCTTTTTATTTATATTATTTATAGGAAAAACTTGAAAATTAATAAATTGTTAATAATTAGTTTATAGTTATTCAATACTGACAATGTATTATGTATATACAGTTACATAAACGTTTATGATTATAGGGTGATTGATTATATATTGGAGGTAGGAAAATGAATTTTAATAAAAGATCAGCTATATTTGCTGTTTTTATTCTGGGTGTATTGATTTTTGCAACATCAGCCTTTGCGGATATCATGCTTGGTTCAGGATATCACAGCTTGAAAGATTCTGCAAAGACAACAATGGAAAGATTGACAAACGAGGTTGATAACTTTAATGTTGATGTCATTGTATCTTTAAAAGTTGATGGAGAAACTTTAATGGAATCAACTGATAACATAAAATTTGACATTGCAAATCAAGCGAAAGAAACAAGCGGAACAAATCTTGAAAAAGGTAAAATAAGAAATAGTTATAGGTACATTGATGAAAATCAGTCTATATATAAAAATTTCGAGGATGGTTCATATAATGTTGTAAAGAAACAAAAAACTAATAATGACAGAAAAATATTTGAAAATCTCTTTGAAGAAGAACAAGTAATGGATGCAGAAAAAATTATGGATGCGTTTGTAGGAAGTCTAGAGGATATTATTCAAATTGAGGAATCTGGCGGAAAGAAAATGTATATGGGTAATATATCAGACACAGAAATCCCTCCTCTTGTGAACGCTGTTTCATCCTTTGCATTAAAATATTCAATAATCAATGAATATACGGCGAAAAGGCTGGAGGTTCCATATCCTAAATCAAATATCTATGTTATAGAAGCATCAGGCAAGGCAATTGAAAATGAAGAGGGAATTATAGAAAACGGTATTTTTACTGCAAGCATGTCAGCAGAAGACAATAGCGGTACTGAACACATTTATACTGTTGAATTTTCTATTGGCGTAAAGGATATTAATAATACAGTTGTCACGGCTCCAAACTTAGCCGGACAAAAAGTTACTTATGCTAAGGAAGGCTTTGAATTTGATACGAAATATATCGGAAAATATAAAAACGACATTGTAAAAGAGGAAAATAATTCCTTTGTGAAGCAAGGTGAAAGGATAGTAGAGATAACTTCTGTTGATGAAGACAGCATAAAAGGCAGATATTATGAGACTTATAATGAAGGATATGAACCTGATACGGTAAGAAACTTTGAGTTCACTTCAAAATTTGAAGAGTCAGGACATTACACGGTACTAAATTATACGGACAGTAACGGCGAAAAGAGAAAGGGAATTATCCATCGTGAAGGATTACAAAATATAAACGTATCATTTAACGTTGAATTTAGTGAAGATGATAATGGAAATATTGATGGGTATTCATATTCAAACTATGATGATGATTTTGACAGTTGTTTCATCAAAATATTAGAATAACAGTATAATTAAAGGGCGTGAAGACTTTTGTCTTCGCGTCCCAAAACCATTTACGGGGAGGTAACTTTGGATAAAGCAATTATAATCGAAAATCTTTCGAAAATTTATAAAAATAATCGCGGAATACAGGACATTAATCTGGAAATTGACCGTGGGGAAATATTCGGATTTTTAGGGCCAAACGGAGCGGGGAAGACTACTGCAATGAAAGTTATGGTAGGCCTTATGAAAGCTGACAAGGGTGATGTTTTTTTAAATGGTTATAGGATTTCAAAGGACTATGAAAAGGCAATGAAAAAGGTCGGCTGCATTATAGAGAGCGTAACGCCCTTTCCTTATCTGACTGCATATGAAAATATGAAGCTGTGTGGACGGTTCCATGATGATGTGGATGGAGTGAGAATTGATGAATGTCTGGAGATTACAGGGCTTATTAAATATAAAAATGAGAAAATAAAGCACTATTCTTTGGGAATGAAGCAAAGAATCGGTATTGCTATGGCAATTATAGCAAATCCTGAAATTTTAATTTTGGATGAGCCTTTAAATGGGTTAGATGTCGAAGGTATGGTAGAGATGAGGAAACTAATACTTAATTTGTCAGAACAGCACAAAACAACATTCTTCATATCCAGTCATTTAATACATGACATAGAGCTCACATGCAGTAAAGTTGGCATTCTGTATAATGGCAGGCTTTTAGGCGTAGATAGCACACATAGTATTCTAAAAAATTATTCTTCTTTGGAGAATTATTATTTAAGTGAGGTAATATGAATGCAGACTCTTAAAGCAATATACATAAATGAAATGTTTAAAATATCCAAAAAGAAAAAGGTCACAGCAGCATTGATATTTTCTTTTTTATCAGTTATTGTTACAGCCATTGTAGTATATGCCTTGAATAATTTTGTAGGCATAGGTATAACGGGAAGCTCAGAATTTTCAATTATGGCTTTGACGGTTTTAAGCTACACATTTATTCCTCTTTTTACTGCCTTTATCTGTGTTGATATGTTTGCCGGAGAATTTGCAGAGCATACGATTAAACTTACTATTACAGGGCCTGCTTCAAGATTTAAGGTGTTTTTAGGGAAAATTCTTGGAATTGCCGGCTTTATTCTGGCTAACCTCATTTTTGTAATGATTTTGTCTCTTATGATTTCTTTCTTTATAAACAGAAGTATGCCAAATTTTTTTAAAATATTAATTGCATATATCATGGAATTCTTTCCGATTTTCATCTTTGCATTGGCGGTTGTCTTGATTTCAAATATTACCAAGGGAACAACAAGTGCTTTTATGCTTTCTATTCTTATATTTTTGGTGTTTAATGGATTATGCTTGGCTTTTCCGTACTTAAAAAGTATATTATTTACATCTGCTTTTGATTGGTATAGATTGATATTAGGGAGTTATATAAATTTCAGCAAAATACTCAGAATATTTCTAATTTTGCTCGGTTACGGTATAATGTTATTTACAGCAGGATATTATTTGTTTGAAAATAAGGATATTTAGGATAATTTTATGGATTTAAAACAAAGATTTTTAACACAAAGTATGATGACGCTCATAGGCACAATTATTATTACCGGTTGTGTCGGTTATGCCTATGTCTACTTTTATAATTTATTAAACAAGTCTCCCATTTCCGGAGGCTTGGGCGAGACAGCCGTAATTGTTATGGAAGATGATAATATTATATATAATAATGAGGAATTCAGCAGCTTGCAAATTAAAGAAATGTTGATGAATATAAGTGTAAAAAATAATTATTATGACAATGGCGATAAAAATTACAGCATAAATACAGAAAGTTTTACAACACCAAAGGGTGGCAAATATATTATAATAACCCTTAATCCTGTTATAAACACAGATAATAATTATAAGTCCCTTATTGTATTGGTTTTTATAACTTTTCTTATAGTCTTTGTTTCTGCAAGTGTAGTTATACAAAAGCAAAATATGAAAAATATAATAAAGCCCATTACAAATTTAACAAGAGAAACTGAGAAGTTAAGAACCGGCGAGCTCGAAACAGCAATTACAGATTATGGCTATGGTGAGATTAGAGAGCTTGGAAGCGCTATAGAACAGCTGCGTCTTCAGCTTAAAAATTCCATATACTATCAGCAAAAATATGATGAAAACAGGAAATTCCTAATATCAAGCATATCACATGATCTTAAAACTCCTGTTACATCCATAAGAGGATATATAGACGGAGTTTTGGACGGTATTGCTGACACTGACGAAAAGAAGAAGTATTATTTATCAAAAGCCGTAGATAAAACAAAGCTGATAAACACCATGATAGAGGATTTGCTGCTATATTCCAAGCTGGATTTAAATCAAATGCCATTTGAAAAAGAAAAAGTTAATATTGTGAAATATATGGAAGGTTGTGTTGAGGATAGCTCAGCAGAATTTGAACGTGAAAATAAGAGTATAATTTTAGAGAATAAACTTTCAAACATATATTTCGTAACAATAGACAGTGAAAAATTTAAACGCGTGATACAAAATATATTGGATAATGCCAAGAGAAACATTGAAAAAGAATCCGGCCAACTGAAAATTATTTTAAGAGAAACAAATTCATCAGTTATAATAGAGTTTAAGGATAACGGCAAAGGAATTAGCAAGGATGACTTGCCCTATGTCTTTGACAGGTTTTACAGGGCAGATACTGCAAGGGCAGTTGAAGGCTCAAGCGGTTTGGGGCTTGCAATTGCAAAGCAGATAGTGGAATCCTCAGGTGGACGAATTTGGGCAATTTCAGAAATTGGCGAAGGTGCTTCCATCATTATTTCTTTAAAAAAAGCTAATTGAGAGGAAATGGTAGCATGAAAAGAATATTAATTATTGAAGATGATAAAAGCATATCAGAGCTGCAAAAGGATTATTTGGAAATGAGTGGCTATGAGGTTATTTGTGTTTTTGATGGTGACACTGGTCTTGAGTATATAAAAAACGATAAATTTGACCTGGTTATTTTGGATTTGATGCTTCCTCAAAAGGGCGGATTTGATATATTAAAGGAGATATCCGATTCAAAGCAAATACCGATACTTATTGTGTCTGCAAAGTCTGATGAAATATATAAAATTAAAGGATTGAACTTAGGTGCTGATGATTACATAACTAAGCCTTTTAGCATGGGTGAACTGGTTGCAAGAGTAAACAGTCATCTGAAAACATATGAAAGGTTTAACAACAATGCAAATAAAAACCCCATAAGAGCAGGAGCGTTATATATTGACAAAGAGGACCGAAGAGTTTTTATGGAAGACAATGAAGTTTTTTTACCACAGAAGGAATTTGATTTGCTTTTATTTTTAGCTGAAAATCCAAATAGAGTTTTTAGCAAAGAAGAACTGTTTGAAAAGGTTTGGGGATATGATGCTTTGTCAGATACAACAACAGTAACCGTACATATAGCAAGAATAAGAGAAAAAATTAATACGAACCCTGAAGGATGCCAGTGTATTGAAACTGTATGGGGAGCAGGATACAGATTTAAAATTTAGCATAGTTTTTTTCGGTATAGGTGGAACTTATGAAACAAAAATATATTGACATATATTACGTTTAGTGATATATATATTACACTAAACATAATATAAAGGAAGTGGTTGGTATGAGGGATAATGTAAAAGGAGGCGCGCTGACTGAAACAACGTTTCTTGTGCTGTTATCTGTGTTTAAGCCTAATCACGGATATGGAATTATGCAGTTCATTGAAAAGGAAACCAATGGAAGGGTTGTTTTAGGTGCAGGTACTTTATACGGAGCAATAAACGCATTGGCAAAGAAAAAATGGATTGTTCCATTTGAAGATGAAATTGGCGGCAAGAAAAAGGAGTATGTTATAACCGACACCGGAAAACAAAAAGCAGAAGAGGAACTAAAGCGTATGGGCGAGGTTTTAAGCTTGGCATCAACAATTATTAAGGGAGAGGGCAATTAATGAAAACAGTATTCCGATATTTTTTTGATTTTATGGATGAGCAGGAAAAATGGCTGAATAGTATGTCTGAGCATGGATATCGGCTGAAGAAATGCGGTAAATTGACATATTGTTTTGATGAATGTAAACCAAACGAATATGAATATGCAGTAGAGTTTGTTGGGGATAAGTCATATTCAAAGGCAAAGGATTATCGTAAATATCTTGAAGAGATGGGCTTCCGCACTTTTACAAAAAACATTAACCTTAATTTTTCTTATGGAAAAATAAAATGGAGACCATACGCAAAAGGAATGGGACAAATTTCTACATCACCTGGCGGGTTTAATAAAGAGCTTTTAATTCTAGAGAAAAAAAAGGATGGAAAGCCGTTTGAATTGTATACTGATGCAAGCGACATGCTGAACATCTACAAGGTAGTAAGAAATGCCTATGCATGGGCTTTCCTTATGATGCTGGGAATAGCAGCAGTGTCATTAGCCGCTGATGAACCTTCAAGCCATGTTGTCATGGTATGGGCGGTAAGAGCTGCGGTTGTAAGTCTTGGTGTTTTATTCGCTGTTTACACGGCAAAATATTCATCATTGGTCAATCGTCTTAAAGAAGAAAGTAAAATTTTTGAATAAATAGGATGTCTTTTGAGTGATTGGCAGAAGCGGTTAAACAAGCTTTGACAATAGAGAATAATTAATTTACCATAAGGAGATTTGCTATGAATGAGAAATCACATGACTTAGGTGTTATGTTAGCAATTTTTTTGGCTGTAATATTTGCTGGAGGCATTTATATAGAAAATTCGCATCATGGGTATACTGAAGCTGCATTGCTGTACTTAACGGGAATTTTGGCGGCAGGATTGTTTTGGGTAGGCCGAAAATGAGCTAGAGAAGAGGGAATGCTGTGAATACTTACAGAAAAAACAAAGCGGAAAATAGAATAAAATATGCTGTGGCATTTATATTGCTTGTGTTAATAGAAATTTTTATTGCATTATATGTTCATGACGAATTTATTAGACCATACGTAGGGGATATATTGGTGGTTGGTGTAATTTATTGTGCAATACGGATGGTTTTCTCAAAGAAATTTAAATTGCTGCCCCTTTGGATATTTTTATTTGCAGCATTTGTTGAATTTCTGCAATATATTGGAATAGTTAATATTTTGGGACTGCATGGAAATGCGTTTTGTAGAGTGGCGATGGGTTCGGTATTTGACTGGAAAGACATTATATGCTACGGAGTAGGTTGTATGCTATTGGTATTATATGAGAGAGCAGCAGACATTACCAAGTATTAAAAAAATTGGTGCTAATATTTAGCGTGATATGGAAACGAATCAAAAGTATGATATAATATTCTATCTATACATTAGAAAATTGATAGCTTTTTAACCGATAGAGTATTTAAATTATAATAAGTATTTTTACACTATAAGTTAAATATTATAATGTAGGAGGATTAATGCTAAAAGAAAAAACTTTTTTGATCGCAATTATTTGTTTGTCCGCATCTATTATTATAAGTTCTTTTATAATATATAAGGGTGTGGAGCTCAATGGAATTTATGTTAGTAACGGTATGCATGATATTTCACAAAAGCTTGAGAGCGTAAATGATGCAGCTTACTATAATAAGAGCAATAATGATATTATGGACATCAATGCTGCGGCTGAATATTTAGGATTAAATACCAACGATTTATTAAAAGTAATCAACGCTGAAGGTATAGACTTTCCATATGTAAAAGTTGGGAGTGATTTTATTATTAATAAAATTGCAGTGGATAAATGGATGGAAAACGCAAGAATAGAAATACAATAGATTAATGTTAATGAGCAATATTATAATACAAACATGGCAGACGGAGATATAAAAAAACATAGATGAACTCTGTTAAATTTCCTAAATTAATAATTGAAATTTTTTAAAAGATAATATATAATGGCATAAGAAAATGATTTCATATAAAGTCGTGGTGATTTAATGAAAGAAACCGTCTATATAATTGGAGAATCCAGAACAAATATGGATAATGCCATTACAACAATTTACAATTCGTTTTATATAGCATTTGAAGTTGACGTAGATACAGATAAAATAGTTGATGTGGGATGTACTCATACAATTAATATAACAGAAGATTTCATCAAGAAAATATTTATAGGCAGAAATATCGGCGACTATTGTCATTTAGAACAGGAAATAAGAAGACGTTATCATGGCACTTCTCAAAAAGCCGTAATTGTATCATACAAGGATGCCATTAAGAAATATCAAGGAGTTAAAAGCAAATTTTATATGTAGCTGCTTTATTTATATGATGTGGTAACAACTATATCGGAATAAATGAAACCCAGCCTGAGACCGGAAATTTGACGGTCTTTTGCTGGGTTTTGTTTTTTTATAGATGTTCTGCTGAGATCCCGGCTTTGTGGAACAAAAAATAACCGGGAGTATAAATTTCTAGGAGGTTTTTATGATTACAAATGGTTTTACTTATTTTGCGGTTCTGTGTGCACTTTGCGGAAGCCTGTTGGCGGCACAGAAGTACATCAAAAACAAGTATGTACAAAAATTCTTTGGTCTTTTACCGCCTATTGTTCTTGTTTACCTAATCGGCATGATTCTTTGTACCATTAACTTCTGGGATTTGGCTGAAACTAAGCCGGCTTACAGCGCACTTAAGAATAACATTCTGTATGCGATGATTTTTCTGATGCTGTTGCGCTGCGATATCCGCAAGATGGTCAAATTGGGCCCTAAAATGATCATCGGTTTTTTTACCGGAAGTATAACTATCATGATCGGATTCATCGTTACTTTTATTGTCATGAAAGATGCTTTAGGTTCTGATGCATGGAAAGCCATGGGTGCTCTATGCGGCAGCTGGATTGGTGGGTCAGGCAATATGGCAACCCTACAGGAAATTTTTAATGTAGGTGAAGTTGACTATGCATATGCACTGGTTGTTGATTCTATTGACTATTCTATCTGGGTTATGTTTCTGTTGTGGGCAACTCGCTTTGCACCCATGTTCAATAAGTGGACCAAAGCTGACACATCTCGCCTGGATGAAGTTAGCACACATCTGGGAGCAGAAATGAAAGAACAGAAGAGAGAAATAACCTTTGTCAGTTTAATGGTTCTGATTGGTACTTCTCTTTTGGTATCTGCAATCGGACAAAATATAGGAGCATTGCTTAACGAAAGCATGGGCTTCCTGGACAAAGCCACGTGGTGTGTTCTATTTATTACTGCATTAGGATTGATATGTGCGTTGACTCCTTTCGGTAAAATTGCCGGTACGGCGGAACTCTCAAATGTATTTCTTTATTCGGTAGTTGCTTTGCTGGCATCCCGTGCAAACTTTATGGAGTTAAATGATGCTCCTATGTGGATTTTGGCTGGATTTATGATACTTGCAATTCACTGCGTGCTGTTCGTGATTCTTGCCAAGCTTTTGAAAATGGATCTGTTTACATGCGGCGTTTCTTCTTTGGCTAACATTGGAGGGGTAGCTTCCGCACCGATTTTGGCAGGTACTTATAGCGGGTCTCTGGTTCCTGTAGGGGTTTTGATGGCTCTGTTCGGAACTGTGTTCGGCACCTACCTGGGTATGATAACCGGATATATTATGAAATTTCTTACTTAGTTGCTTATTAGTCATCCTACTTGATATCTTGCGCTATAAATTGTACAATAATTTTGAATATGTAAAAAAACTTTTGTGCGTTGAGATATAGGCGTTACAAAGAGTCTGGTAACAGAGAAACTTCTCTTTTACAGACTCTTAAATTTTCAAGGCAACTAAAGAAAATTTGGTGAAAAGTTACATAGAGGTATGTTTATAACAAAAGATTATGTAATATTATATGATTTTTTATATATTACTATCAATTGTAAAAATTAAGACTAGGAGTGATGATAAATTGTTAAACAAAAAAATATTGAATATGAAGGACGAAATCATTAAGAGCGTTCAGGGATGCGTCAAAATTAAAAGTGTTGAAGAGGAATCTAAGAAAGGCATGCCATTTGGTGAAGGTGCACACAAAGCGCTGGAATATTGTTTGCAACTTTCAGAAAATTTAGGATTTAAAACAGTTAATGTAGATAACATGATAGGTTATGCCGAGTATGGCTCAGGTGATGAAATGATTGCTGTTCTTGGTCATTTAGATGTTGTGCCGGAAGGAGACGGATGGACATATCCTCCTTATGCAGCTGAAATACACGACGGAAAAATTTACGGAAGAGGAACTATTGACGATAAAGGGCCTACAATAGGAGCATTATATGCATTAAAGGCTATTAAAGATTTAAACATTCCTTTAAAAAGAAGGGTCAGAATTTTCTTTGGGCTAAATGAGGAAACAGGGAGTAAATGTGTAAAGTATTATGTTGACAATGGTGGAGAAATTCCTGTCGCAGGATTTACCCCTGATGCCGATTATCCCATAATTAACGGAGAGAAAGGTATTGTCACCGGCAAGTATACACGAAAACTAAATCAAGACGGCGATTTGATTTTAAAATCAATTAAAGGCGGTATTGCTGCAAATGTAGTTCCTGATTATGCAGAAGCTGTAATTATGGTCCCTGTAAATAAAAAAGAGCAAATAAAAAGAATTTCAGAAAAATTTAAAGAAATAAAAATTGAAGAAAAAGAAAATTTAATAATTGTAAAAAGCTATGGCATATCTGCTCACGGGAGTACACCTGAAAATGGGAAAAATGCAATAACACATCTGATGATGTTCTTTGGCGAACTTGATTTCAAGGGAGATTTAAAAGAATTTATTGATTATTTCAATAAATATATAGGCACAGATTTAAATGGAGAAAGATTAGATATTTATTTAGAGGATGACATATCGGGAAAACTCACATTTAACTTGGGAAAAATGTTTGGAAATAAAGATGAAATAAGTTTTGAAATCAATATCAGATATCCTGTTACAAAAACATTTGAAGAATTCATAGATACATTTAAAGAAAAAATCAGCCTTGGAAAATTGGAAGAAGTTTATTTAAGGCATAAAAAAAGTCTCTATGTGTCACCAGATACTGAATTTATCAAAAAACTTCAAAAGGTTTATGAGGAACAATTCGGTGAAAAAGCAGAATTAATTTCCATAGGAGGAGGTACTTATGCAAAGGCTATGGAAAATATAGTTGCGTTTGGTCCTGTTTTAAAAGGGCAGCCAATGGTTGAACATAAGCCCGATGAATATATAGAAATTGATTCACTGATGAAAAACATTAATGTAATGGCTGAAGCTATTAAAGAGCTTGGAAATTAGCAGTGTCATTTAGAAAGTGGTGGAAAATACTGCAAAGTATCAATTGTTTAAAATATTAATTCAAAGTGGAGTGAGAAAATGAAAATCACAGATATAAGAGTTGGCGAAATTTCAGTGCCTCTTAAAACACCTTTTAAGACGGCTTTAAGGACAGTAAAAAGCGTGGAGGACATAATTGTTGAAATCCATACTGATACAGGAAATATAGGATATGGTGAAGCACCTCCTACGGGTGTTATAACAGGAGATACAAAAGGAGCAATAGTAGGAGCGTTAAAAGAACATATAATCAAAAATATCATAGGCATGGATATTGAAAATTTCGAAGATATTATGCTCAAACTTGATAAATGTGTAATAAAAAATTCCAGTGCAAAAGCTGCCGTAGACATAGCATTGTATGATTTGTACGGCCAACTGTATAATTCTCCTCTTTACAAGCTGTTAGGAGGATACAGGAAAGAAATAATAACAGACATAACAATCAGCGTTAATGAACCTGAAGAAATGGCTAAAGACAGCATAGATGCCATAAACAGGGGGTTTAAAACCTTAAAAATAAAGGTTGGCAAGGATGCTGCCAGAGATATAGAGAGAATGAAGGCTATCAGAAAAGCAGTCGGCTATGATGTGAAGCTCAGGATAGATGCAAACCAAGGATGGAAGCCGAAAGAAGCTGTTAAAGCACTGAGAAAAATGGAAGATGAAGGTCTGGATATAGAATTTGTTGAACAGCCGGTTATTGCTCACGATATTGATGGACTGAAGTATGTAACAGACAATGTATCAATTCCGCTGCTTGCCGATGAATCGGTATTTTCACCGGAAGATGCTCTGACAATACTTCAAAAAAGGGCTGCGGACTTTATTAATATAAAATTGATGAAAACAGGAGGCTTGCATAATGCCTTAAAAATTTGTTCTATTGCCGAAATATATGGAGTTGAATGCATGATTGGATGCATGCTGGAAGCAAAGGTAAGTGTAAATGCGGCAGTTCATTTGGCGGCTGCGAAAAGCATCATAACTAAAATAGATTTGGATGGGCCTGTTCTTTGCAGCGAAGACCCTGTAGAAGGCGGTTCAGTATTCAATGAATCTAAAATTACATTGAATGCTGAACCCGGTCTGGGCATTAAAAAAATAAACGGAATCAGATACCTGGATTAATCAAATCTAAATATACAAAGCCCCTACTAATTTAATAAAATAAAGAAATAGTCGTTGTATTGAGCACATTTAGTTAATGATTGCCGTCAGCGGCTATTTTATATTGTAAAATTTTAGAAATTTGTTATAATTATTATATTAACTAAAGAGGGCAACAAATGAATAATCGTATAATATATGTTGATTTATTGAGAATAACTGCTACATTTTCCGTAGTGCTGCTCCATGTTGCAGCTGGTAACTGGGGTAATGCCGCATTAGGTACATATGAATGGAATGTATTTAATTTTTATGACAGTCTTGTAAGATTTGGAGTTCCTATATTTGTAATGATAAGCGGGATGTTTTTATTGAATCCTGCTAAAAATATTAGCTATAAAGATATTTATTCAAAATATATATTAAGAATTGTAATTGCTTTTATCTCATGGTCTCTGCTGTATGCTGCGTATGCAAATATATCAAGCTATGATACATTTAACAGGCAGGCATTTATAAAAAGTTTCATGTTCGGGCATTACCATTTATGGTATCTATATATGATTGTAGGGTTGTATGTTATTACGCCATTTTTGAGGAAGATTGCGGTGGATAAAAAAGCAGCCGAGTATTTCCTTTTACTTTCGGTGATTTTTACATCTGTCCTGCCCATAACAATAAAGATATTTAATTTAACAAGCTTAGATTTATTTATAAATAAATTTGATCTGTTTTTTACATATGGCTATGTTGGGTATTATATAGGCGGATATTACTTGGGCAAGTGTAAATTTAACAAAAACATAAGGAATATTATTTATATATCAGGAATTTTAGGACTTGTTTGTACATATGTATTTACCAATATCATTTCATTGCAGACAGGCAAGGCGGACAGTACATTTTACAGCTATTTTGCCCCTAACGTAATGGTTGTAAGCATTGCAATATTCACATTTTTTAAATATGAAGTTTCAAAAATAAAATTTAATCAAAACACTTCAAAATTTATATACATATTATCTGACTGTTCTTTTAGAATCTACCTTGTTCATGATTTTTTCAACATGTTTATATTAAAAGCAGGGATTAATACGCTTAACTACAACCCTGCTTTATCAGTAATTTTTGTGGCAATAACAGTGTTTATGGGAAGTTTGGCAACAAGCTTCTTAATAGGCAGGACACCTTTGCTAAAAAGGATTTTATAGCATGAAACATCAATATGGTTAGGCTGACTTTAGCCGCCTATCCAAACATAATATCGCTGTTGTTTATTCTACTTATATTTAGAGCAAAGAAACAAGAGCGTCAACATCTTCTTTTTTTGTTGCCCAGCTTGTGGCAAAACGCACAACTGTATGGTTTTCGTCTGCCTTTTCCCAAAAACTAAAGGAAATTTGTTCTTGCAGCTCATTCATTTTGGAATTTTCCAAAACAATGAAGATTTGATTTGTGGGTGAGTTTAGATAAAAGGTATACCCTTTTTCTTCAAAAGCATTTTTTAGTATCTCAGCCATTTCAATTGCGTGGCGGCTGATTTTAAAATACAGGCCATCAGCAAACAGTGTATCAAACTGTATTCCAAGCAAACGTCCTTTTGCCAGCAGAGCACCATGCTGTTTTACAATTGTCATAAAATGTTTTGGCGTATTGTTATGAGTGAACATCACAGCTTCACCACACAAGGCTCCAACCTTTGTACCGCCAATATAAAAAGCATCACAGAGTTTAGCTATGTCAGGTAATGTAACATCTGTGTTTTTGCTCATTAGACCATACCCTAAGCGTGCTCCGTCCAAATATAATGGTAAATCATATTTACTGCATATTTGAGAAATAGATTGAAGCTCTTTCAAACTGTAAAGAGTTCCGTATTCCGTAGGGTGTGAAATGTAAACCATGCCTGGGAAAACCATGTGTTCATGATTTTCGTCTGCGTAGAAAGTTTTGATGTAATTAAGAAGAGTGTCTGCTTGTAACTTGCCGTGCGCGTGAGGAATTTCAAGGACCTTATGACCGGTAAATTCAATTGCGCCGGCTTCATGAACGCTTACGTGACCGGATGTAGCTGCAATTACTCCCTCATACTGTTGAAGGACGGCATCAATTACTGTCTGATTGGTTTGTGTACCTCCAACTAGGAAATAAATATCCGCACTAGGACATTGGCAAAGTGTTTTGATCTTTTCTTTTGCTTCAGTGCAGTATTTATCATTACCGTAACCGGATAGCTTTTCCATATTTGTTTCAAAGAGTCTTTGCAATACTTTTTCATGAGCGCCTTCGGTATAATCGCTTTCAAATGTCAACATATAATGTAATCCTCCTTGCAAGGTTTATAATTGATTTGTATAAAATTTATTTTATCATATACAGGATAAATTATCAACCAAATGACTTGTGGCACACTTTGCAAACTGAACTTTATGTGTTGTATAATGAATGACGGAAAATATTTCTTTTATAAAACTAAATAAAATATTATAATGATTTTAACAATATAACACAATAGATTAATTTTACACGAGGTACAAAATATGAATGATATAACAATTAAGTACTTAATGAAAAAACCATTGCTTCACATGGGCATGATTGAGGCTATACGAAGAAATACAGCTGACATAATACATTCAGATAATCATGGCATGCTTATAAAAGAGAAAAAGAGCAACGCCTATATGATAACTGCGGATAATTTTGATAAAGGAAAAGAATTGGTTGGGAAAATACCTAATTGCAGCCTTATAGTGTCACATCAAGGGTTTATGACAGATTATATTATGAATAAGTTCGGCCTAATACACAAAATAGAAGTTGTTCAGGCTGTATACATGAAAAAAGAAAAGCTTCATGAAAATAATGTATTGGAAATAAGAAAGCTTACTCCGGACCAAATATCAGTGGTATTGGAAAACTACCACATGCTGTCTTATGATGAGATTAAAGAGATATTAGATAACGGCAATTTGTTTGGTGGATACAAAAATGGGATACTTGTAGGTTTTGTTGGTATTCACTTGGAAGGAAGCCTTGGACTGTTAGAAATATTTCCCCAATACCGACAGCTTGGCTATGGAACAATGCTTGAGAGCTATCTTGTAAACAGAATGCTTGAAAAAGATTTGGTTCCTTTTGGACAAATTGAAAAAGACAACCTAAAATCAATAAAATTGCAAAGAAAACTTGGATTTGAAATATCCCAGGATGTGTTGTATTGGATGGAATAGACTAAAATAATTATTATTCATAAATGCGTATATACTTTAGTCCGCCTGTCGAAAATACAAAACGTTGGAATTGTAATGAAAATTCGTTTTGCTTATTTCTTAAATCATTTAATTTTGCTTCTCGTGTATGTAAAGTATATGTTTTTGAAATTTAATTTTTTTATTTTTTGAATATTTTTACAGTTTATTTTCTTTATATATTTTTAAAGTACATACTATGCCATTATAATGGTTTTGTTACGATTGCTCTAAAACCAAGGGTAAAGTTCATTTTGCGGAGGCACTTTTTAATAATAGTAGAATTTGAATTTAGATGGTCAAACTAAATATGATTTTTATGATGGAAATAATTTACTTAATAATAAATAAATCGTTTATTTACTTGATAATATATGGTATTATTAATGTGTATCGGCCGTTGAATATGAATTAAATACAGCGGCTTATTTTACTGAATACAGAAAACTTGGATGGTGGTGCTTATATGGAAAAATCAAAGGTATATTTTACAAATATGCATACGACTTCGCAGGAGAACCTTCAGCAGAAGTTGAAGCGTCTTATTGAGACGGCTGGGATGAATAAAATTGATTTTGATAGAAAGTATGCGGCAATAAAGATACATTTCGGAGAACCTGGAAATCTTGCGTATTTGCGCCCTAATTACGCAAAGACTGTTGCGGATATGGTAAAAGAGCTTGGAGGCAAGCCGTTTTTAACAGATTGTAACACTTTGTATGTAGGGGGAAGAAAAAATGCGCTGGATCATTTAGAATCTGCGTATATTAATGGATTTTCACCGTTTTCCACAGGATGCCATGTAATTATAGCGGACGGCTTGAAAGGTACTGACGAGTCTCTTGTACCGGTAGAGGGAGCAGAATATGTAAAAGAGGCGAAAATAGGGCGTGCTGTAATGGATGCCGATGTGTTTATTTCGCTGAACCACTTTAAAGGCCATGAGCTTACAGGTTTCGGAGGAGCTATAAAAAACATAGGAATGGGCTGCGGATCCCGCGCCGGCAAGATGGAAATGCACAGCAGCGGAAAGCCTAGAATTTCTCAGAGAAAGTGTATAGGCTGCGGTTCATGTGCAAAAAACTGTGCTCACGGTGCTATAACTTTGGCAGAACGCAAGGCTTCCATCAATCATGATAAATGCGTTGGTTGCGGCAGATGCATAGGCGTTTGTCCCGTTGATGCGGTTAAATCTGCTTCGGATGAATCCAACGATATTCTTAACAAAAAAATTGCTGAATACACTGCAGCAGTTTTGAGGGGAAGACCTCATTTTCATATAAGTCTTGTTATTGACGTTTCGCCTTATTGCGATTGTCACAGCGAGAATGACATACCAATAGTTCCTGATGTTGGAATGTTCGCATCTTTTGATCCGGTTGCTTTGGACGTGGCATGTGCGGACGCAGTTAATCGTCAGGCGGCTGTTGAAGGAAGCATGCTTGCTAAAAAAATACATGAACATCACGATCATTTCAAAAATGTACATCCCGAAACAGACTGGATGTCTGCAATAGAACATTCTGTGAAGCTGAATTTGGGAAGCAGTGAATATGAACTGATTACTATATAACGTAAGTACAGAGTAAAAAAGGTTGACAATATTTTTTACATGTGCTAATATCAATCTGCGGGGAGCTTAAAGAATTAGGCTGAGATAGAACTACTCAAATGTTCAAAACCCTAAAACAGAACAACTGTTTGGAACCTGACCCAGGTAATGCTGGCGTAGGGATTGTATATATCATTAGGATATTAACCTTAAAGGTTGTTTACAAACCTCTCCGTTACCGGGGAGGTTTTTATTGTATATTATAAGGAGGATTTAAAATGAACGCAAATATTGCTATTCAAGTTTTACCGCATGTTGAATCAGACCAGGAAGTTATACGTATTGTTGACGAGGTGATTGCTTATATTAAAAGTACGGGATTAAATTACTACGTTGGGCCCAGCGAAACTTCAATAGAGGGAGACTATGACCAGCTAATGGAAATCGTAAAAAATTGCCAGTTGGTTGCAGTAAAGGCAGGAGCGCCCAAAGTATCAGCTTACGTTAAAATTGGTTTCGTTCCGGATGGCGGGGTGCTGACTATTGACCAAAAAGTTACAAAACATCATAAATAAAGTATCGCCTGTAATGGCTATAGCCATTATTTTAGTACTGTGGCAGTTTTTATCATCAGCTGGCATTGTACCTAAGTACATGTTGCCGTCTCCTTTTGATGTTGTACTGGCATTTGTAAATGACTTTGACTTGCTGATGGAGCACGCCGAAACTACTTTAACTGAAGCATTTTTGGGACTTGCAGCAGGTACTGCACTTGGATTTGTAATTGCTGTATTGATGGATAGATTTAATTTATTTTATAAATCTGTATATCCTATTATTGTGCTGACGCAGACGGTGCCTACCGTTGCCATAGCGCCTCTTTTGGTTCTGTGGATGGGATATGGTATACTGCCTAAAATAACACTGATTGTTATAATAACCTTTTTCCCAATAACTGTAAGCTTGTTGGAAGGTTTTCGCTCAGCAGATAATGATGCTCTGAATTTATTGAGGGCTATGGGAGCTAATAGGTTTCAATGCTTTATGCACATTAAACTTCCAAATGCTTTGAACCAGTTTTTTTCAGGGCTTAAAATATCGGTGTCCTATTCTGTGGTGGGCGCCGTAGTTTCCGAGTGGCTGGGAGGATTTACAGGCCTTGGAGTATACATGACAAGGGTAAGAAAGTCATACTCATTTGACAAAATGTTTGCTGTAATATTTTTTATTTCTCTCATAAGTTTGGTATTGATGCTTTTGGTATCGTATATGAGGAAAATTGCAATGCCATGGGAAAGAGCAAAAAAAGAAAATAATTAACTAGAAAGGGAAAACAAATGAAAAGCAAAAAAAGAATTGTATTTTGCATAATATCCATATTAATTTTATCAGCGTTGATGCTGACATCATGCAGCTCTAACGAACCTAAAAATGAGGTGGATAACGCTGGTAATGCTGAAAAAACAAAATTGAAAATAGTGTTGGACTGGACACCTAATACAAATCACACCGGGTTATATGTTGCTCAGTCAAAAGGCTACTTTGCAGAGCAGGGGCTTGAAGCAGAAATACTTCAGCCGCCGGAAGGAGGAGCTGAAACTTTGGTTGGAGGCGGTGGAGCCGAATTTGGAATCAGTTTTCAGGATACATTAGCTCCTAATAATGCTTCGGAAAATCCAATACCTGTTACAACAGTTGCTTCTTTAATACAGCATAACACATCAGGTATTATTTCTCTGAAAGATAAGGGAATAGATTCTCCTGCAAAAATGTCAGGTCATACATATGCTACATGGGATATGCCGATAGAGCAAGCCATAATTAAAAAGATTGTAGAAGATGACGGCGGAAATTTTGAAGATATAGAAATGGTTCCAAGTACAGTTACAGATGTTATAACTGCTTTGCAGACAGATATAGACACAGTGTGGATATTCTATGCATGGGATGGAATTGCAACAAAGGTTAAGGGACTGGATACAAATTACCTTAATTTTGCCGACTATGGAAAAGAACTAGACTATTACAGCCCTGTTTTGATAGTTAACGATGAATTTGCAAAAAACAATCCTGAAACTGTTAAAAAAGCATTGGCAGCTATTAAAAAAGGATATGAATTTGCTATAGAAAACCCAGGGGAAGCCGCTCAAATTTTATTAGATGCAGCTCCTGAGCTGGATTCAGAGATAGTTAACGAAAGCCAGAAATGGTTAGCTGATCAATATGTTGCAGACGCTGAAAAATGGGGATACATTGACCAGGCAAGATGGGATGCATTCTACGGCTGGCTGTATGAAAATAAATTGGTTGAAAATGAAATCCCTGAGGGAACAGGATTTACTAACGAATATCTCCCGGAATAGAAAAATATAATTAAGAGGATTTAATGATGAAAAAACTGACTACTAATAACATAACTGTAAGTTATGGAGGCTCTAAAATAATTGAAGATATTTCAATAGAACTGAACGAAGGCGAGATAGTCAGTATATTAGGAGTAAGCGGTGTCGGAAAAACAACGCTGTTCAATGTGGTATCAGGACTTATAAATCCTGATTCGGGAACAGTTGAGATTGATGAAAAAAATATTACGGGAACAACAGGAAATGTAAGCTACATGCTTCAAAAGGATTTACTGCTGCCCTATAAAACAATAATCGATAATGTTTCTCTTCCTTTAGTAATAAGAGGAGAAAAGAAATCCAAAGCCAGAGAGACCGCTTCTGTGTATTTTGATGAGTTTGGGCTGGAGGGAACACAAAACAAGTATCCGAACCAGCTGTCCGGCGGAATGAGACAGAGGGCGGCACTGCTTCGAACATATTTATTTTCTGATCAAGTTGCACTTTTGGATGAGCCCTTCAGTGCTCTTGACAGCATAACCAAGAGCAGCATGCATCAGTGGTATCTTGGTGTAATGGAACAGATAAAGCTGTCAACATTTCTTATAACACACGACATTGATGAGGCTGTTTTATTATCCGACAGAATATATGTTATGGCAGGAAAACCCGGCAGAATAGCTGAAGAGATACTTATAGAGGACCCTAAACCCAGAAACAAAGATTTCGTGGTTAGTGAGAGCTTTATGAGATATAAGAAGCACATTCTGGAGAAATTAGAAAGTTAAAGTTATAAGGAGGGGATAAAATGGCTATTTTTGATAAAAGTGCGTCTGACTATGATGCATGGTATACAGATAAAAAAGGAAGCTTTGTTGACAAAGTGGAAACTGAGCTTGCGTTTAATATGATGGAAATCAAAAAGGGAATGAAGATACTTGATGTAGGCTGTGGAACGGGAAACTTCAGCGTTAAGCTGGCGAAAAAAGGTTGCAGTGTAACAGGAATCGACGTTTCAGATGAGATGCTTTCCATTGCAAGAAAAAAAGCGTCGGATTTAAACCTGGACATTGAATTAATGAATATGAATGTAAATAATTTATCCTTTGATGACAATACATTTGACGGCATAATATCTATGACGGCTTTTGAATTTATTGAAGATGCTCCAAAAGCGTTAAAAGAATTGCTGAGAGTGGTCAAAAAAGGCGGCCAGGTTTTAATAGGCACCATTGCAGGTGAAAGTAGCTGGAGCGAGTTATATCTTTCCGAGCCTTTTAGGGAGAACACAGTATTTAAATATGCTAAATTCAGAACCGTTGAAGAAATAAAGGACTGGAACAGAGAAAAGCTTGTGGACACAGGTGAATGTCTTTTTGTTGCTCCTCTTGCAGAGGACTGTGACTATAACGATGAAACAGAAAAGAATCTATCAAAAACTACAAACGGAGGCTTCATATGTGCCCTATGGGAAAAATAGCTTCCTGCCAGATTGCATTTACTCCCATAGTAAGTGATGACTACATGGAGGATGTAGACAAGGTTCTTAAAATCATAGATAATTCAGGATTGGAGTATGAGGTGGGCGCGCTGTCAACCTTTGTCAGAGGTGAAAAAAGCAGGGTATTGAGCTTGATTCCTCAAATATATGATGCAATGGACGATATAACTAATTTTTCAATGGATATTAAACTCTCCAATATATGTGGATGTGGGAAATAAACGACATGAAGTTTTTTAATAATTTGCCATATCTATAGTTTTGCCATTAATAAAGGCTGCAGAATGTTCTGCAGCCTTTATGTTTATTCTGATTTTAATGAATTGGTCATGTTGATGAAACCGTTGGTGAGAACTGCAATATCGGAGCTTACTGCAACGGAATCAAATCCCAGATCAAAATTTATTGAAGCACTTTTCATATCATTTGCATATATCATTACCGGTTTGTTGGCTTTTTTACAAGCTGCAACTATTCTTATGAGAGCTTTTTTAAATTTGTCAGCGTTAAATTGTCCCGGTATGCCCAGACTTATGGATAAATCGTAAGGACCTACAAATATAGCATCCACTCCGTCAATAGACGCAATCTCTTCAATATTTTCAAGACATCCTAATGTTTCGCATTGTGGAATGATCATTGTTTCTTTGTTGCATTTATTAAAATAATCCTCAAGAGGCGATGTAAAATCTTCAAAGCCGTAGCCGGCAGCTCTTCCAAAGAAAAATCCTCTTTCTCCCAATGGAGCGTACTTGCCGTACTTAACCAGATTTTTAACCTGCTCAACAGATTCTACGCAGGGTACAATCAATCCCTCTGCTCCTATGTCAAGCATTTTAAGTACAGCAGCTCTTGAAATTTCCTTTATTCTAACAAAGGGTGTCAATTTGCTCAGTTTAGCTGCTCTGATGAGTTCCATCGAGCTTTCTTCAGCAAATGGCCCGTGCTCTGTGTCGATTATAATATAATCCAGACCGCTGTATCCCAGCGCTTCAACAGCATTAGCCGTTCCCAATTCAGAAAAAGTACCGATTGTTTTTTCCTTTTTAATCATTTTTTGTTTCGTGTAATTAATCATTTTATCCTCTTTAAATTTTATTTATATTTCAATAAAGAATGTTATAACTATATACATTTTATCAGACAATAAGGTAAAATCAATAATAAATACATAATTTTATAAGTAGATTAGATATAGTTTATGTTTACACTATTTTCTTGAAAGACATGTGAATGTGATGTACAATGAAATGGAACAATAAACTGTCCGGAGTGAAATATGGAAAAAAAAGATTTTGAATACAACTATAAAATAATAAAAGCACTGTCTGATGTTAACAGAATGATGATTTTAAACAGCCTCTCATCAGGGGAATTGTGCGCGTGCAAAATATTAGAAAGATTTGAGATTACACAGCCTACGCTATCTTATCATATGAAGGTGTTGTCGGAATGTGGCCTGGTGAATTCGAGAAAAGAAGGGAAATGGACGCATTATTCATTAAATATGGAAAGCGTAGAAAACTTTAAGAAATTTATTTCAGATCTTACTTCTCCTGAGGAGTGATAAGTGGATTGTTTTTATTATGTTAAAAATACGACCTACCATCTTGCTGGTAGGTCGTATTGCATTTACTTTTGATTTTTTAAAATTTCTGCAATTTGACTTGGCTTTAGCACCTTGCCATATGAAACGACTTTTTCGTCAATGACGAGGGCCGGAGTTTGCATCACTCCGTATGAGACAATGTCTTTAATGTTTTCAACTTTTACAATCTCTGCCTCAATTCCTGTTTCGCTTATTGCAGCTTCAGTATTTTTTTTAAGTGCTTCGCAATTTTTGCATCCTGATCCTAAAATTTTTACTATCATAATTAGCTCCTTTTATTAAAATAAATATCCAATGAAATTGAAACCATATCCTATTATAACAATTCCCACTATTACTATTGCAACAAATATAACCAATAATTTCTTTTTTACAACCTGATTTAGCATAATTATAGAGGGAAGTGATAAAGCAGTTACTCCCATCATAAATGTAAGAACTGTTCCTATACCGACACCCTTTGCAACTAATGCTTCTGCAATAGGCAAAGTTCCGAAAATATCTGCATACATTGGGACACCCACAGCTGCCGCAATAATTACTGAGTACCATTTATCACTGCCGAGCACAGCAGATATAATTGATTCAGGAATCCAATTGTGAATTAAAGCGCCTATACTCACACCAATTAAAATATATTTCCACACTCTTTTTATTATTTCTAATACTTGATTTTTAGAAAAGTCAATTCTTTCTTTTACTGTTAATGTATATTGATCAGTTTCCAGAGCTTTATTTCCGTACACGAAGGGTTCAACATATTTTTCAAGATTCATTTTGCTTATAAGAGTTCCTCCTGCAACCGCAAGTATTAATCCAACTACTACATATGCCGCTGCCAATTTCCAGTTAAATATGCTTGCCAGCAACAACAATGAGGCTAAATCAACGAGAGGTGAAGATATTAAAAATGAAAAAGTTACTCCTAAAGGCAATCCGGCGCTTGTAAATCCTATAAACAGCGGAATTGACGAACACGAGCAAAAAGGTGTAACTGTTCCAAGCAAAGCTCCAAAGATATTGCCGGAAATTCCGTTGAATTTTCCCAATATTTTTTTTGTTCTCTCCGGAGGGAAGTAGCTTTGAATATATGATATAACAAAAATCAAGAAAGATAAAAGTATGAATATTTTTATAACATCATATATAAAGAAGTGTATGCTTCCACCCAATTTTTCTTCGACATTAAGTCCAAGTACATTTTCCACCAGCATGTTTACAAGGTTTGACAGCCAGTTCATTTTCAAAAGTTGATCGTTAAAAAAGTCAAATATAACCATCTTATCTCCTTTATGGTGCTAGAATAAAAACTAATGCACTACAAAACTAATTATAATCGATATATAGATGGCCGTCAATATGTAAATTAATAAAATTATAAAAAAACTGATATATAAGTGTTCAAATTAATGATAATTCATCAATCTGCAGGCTGTTAAAAAATATGCAGCCTGAACGCCCGTATATCAGTATTCCTAGTCATCAACCATAAATATGTGCTCTGTTTTCAATCTTTTTATAGCTTCTTTAGATATCTGAAGAAGTTCCTCCTGTTCTTCAAAAGGCAGTGGAGATTTTGACAAAATAACTTTGCAGCTTGTTGGTCTGATAGAATCAGCGGACAACCCGCTTATAAGACCTGAAAGAGTATCTACCTTTTTTATGGGTACAAAAAAATTAATCAATACCGATTCAGATTCGTAAAGGCAGTTCTTTAGATTAAAGTTTATTATGTTGTCATGGTGACTCATATATCCCTGGTATACACATTCGCAATTTTTCAGGTCATCATTGTCGTCAACCTTGTAATACAGTGTTGCTGTTGTTTTTTTCTTTGTGTCGTCATATTTAAGATGAATTACAGAGCTTGAAATATCTTTTCCTATTTGAAGGTACATATGCAGTACGTTGGACTGCCACATGTGAACCTGTTCAATTTCTGCGTTTCCGCCATAGTCATAATCAATAAGGTTAATAATATTTATATTTAAAGCTTTTGCTATGTCAAACAGTGTTACTATGTCCACGGTTATTTCACCGGATTCATATTTTGATACAGTGGACTTGCTTTTACTTATAACTTTTGCAAGATCATCAATGGTCATTTTTTTTATTTTTCGAAACATCTTTATTTGACTACCCACATGTTGCAATATCTCGTTAGTCATATGCAGTCTCCTTTGTTAATGTTGCGTTAACTATATTAATATTCTTTAGATTCTAAGTATATAATATATAATTTTTATTGTCAATAAAACGAAGGTGAAAATGATTATTATTTAACAAATAAAAAATCGGTGAATCATTTATGGTTAAGGATGTCTATTATATGTATTGGTGTGTTGAAAGATAAAATGTAATTCATTGGAGGAAGATTGTATTATTATGCGAAAATAGCAAAAAGTAAAGAAAAGATGATGTAAATATGATAAATAAACTAAATTTTCCGGAGTTTTGAGAATAATAAGGGAAATTTTTTGAAAAATAAGTATTGAAATTATTTTAAACAATGATATAATAAAACCAAGGTCAAAGAAAGTCAAAGTTAAAGTCAGATGAAGGAAGTGAGAAAATGTCTAATAATTTAAGTGATATAATAGAAGGTTTTATAAAGGAGCTTCTTGAGGCTAATAATTACAGAGCAGTAGAAATTCAGAGAAATATACTTGCTCAGCAGTTTGACTGTTCTCCTTCTCAGATAAATTATGTTCTGTCAACACGATTCAATAATGACAGAGGATATATAGTCGAGAGCAGGAGAGGCGGCGGAGGATATATAAGAATTTTCAAAGTTCAGTCATCTATGGAAAATGAACTGGAGAGATTATTGAACGACAGTATCGGGAACAGTATCACATTAAACAAGGCATTTGACCTTTTGCATGTTCTGTCAGACAGGGGAATTATTTCTAAAAGAGAACTCAGAATAATGCAAAGTGTTTTGAGCGATCGTGCTCTGAACAATGTATCTTATGATGACAGAAATAAATTAAGGTCAGATTTATTGAAGGAAATGATCTTAACGTCAGTTGACGATGATTAATAAATAGAGGAGGGTATAAAAATGCTGTGCAGTGAATGCGGAAAAAATGAAGCTAAGGTTCATGTAACACAAATAATAAACGGAAAAAAGACTGAGAGCCACTTGTGCGAGGAGTGCGCAAAGAAAAGTCAAACTTTATTAAATTCGAGTTTTTCAATGGAAAACTTATTTTCAGCAATGCTGAATAATGCGTTTAATACAACAACATACCTGCCTGCCAAGGGCTGCTCGAAGTGTGGGATGACATTTGATGAATTCAGGACTACAGGAAAATTCGGCTGCAGCGATTGTATTGAAACTTTTAAGCCAAGGTTGATACCTGTTATTAAAAACATACAGGGATATGATAGACATACAGGAAAAATTCCAAAGAGGGCAGGAGGAAATTATAGAATTCAAAAAGATATTGAAAAGCTGAAAGTTCAGTTAAAACAAGCCATAGAAAGTGAAGAATATGAAAAGGCTGCTCAGCTTAGAGATAAAATACGCCAGATGGAAGGCAGTATGTAGGGGGTGTGTGGTATGGAAAGCAAGGACATAGTAATAACAAGCAGAATAAGGCTTGCCAGAAATTTAAAGGATTACAGATTTCCCATAAAAATGAGTCAGGAAGAATCAAGTAAGGTGATTCAGGAGGTTAAAAAAGCTGTCAGCGGTACAGATTTAGATTACAACCTTATATACTTGAAGGATTTATCTGATATGGAGAGAAATGCATTGGTGGAAAATCACCTTATCAGCCCAGCGCTTGCTGACAACAGGGACAGAGGGGCGCTATTGCTCAGCTCTGACAAAAAAGTATCCGTAATGCTTAATGAGGAGGATCATGTTAGGATTCAAACCTTGGAAAAAGGCATGTCTTTGAAGGAATGCTGGGACTTAAGCAATAAAATCGATGATGTTATAGAAGATTCGGTTGAATATGCTTTTGACAGAGAACTGGGATATGTAACTTCATGTCCTACAAATATTGGAACAGGAATGAGGGCGTCAGTGATGATTCATCTTCCTGCACTGTCAATTACAAATCAAATCGAAAAATTATTGTATGGAGTTTCTCAACTGGGTGTAGCAGTAAGAGGCGTATATGGTGAAGGAACAAAATCACTTGGACATCTTTACCAGATCTCAAATCAAGGCACACTAGGAGCATCCGAGGAAACACTGATTGATAAAATTAACCAGATAGTCAAACAAATTGTTGAAAAGGAAGAGAAGACGAGAGAACATCTGAAGAAAAACAATTTTGAAGATATTGAGGATGAGTTTTACAGGGCATACGGGCTTCTTACAAATGCCAGAAAAATGGCTACAGAAGAAGCAATGAGGCTTTTGTCGCTGATAAAGCTTGGCAGAGAGATGGAAATGATAGATGTGGCAGATGGGAAGAATTTATACGATCTTATGGTCAGAATACAGCCCAACAATTTGCTGACGACAGAGGGCAATGAACTGCTGCCGAAGGAAAGAGACAATAAAAGGGCAGAGATTATCAGAAAAGAATTATTAAGCTGATTAAGTATATAATATAAAAGGAGATGAAATTATGATAAGCGGATTCAATAATTCTGCAAAAAAAGCCGTAGAATTAGCTCAGGAAGAAGTAAAAAGATTCAGACAGAATATTCTTGGAACAGAGCATATACTTATAGGACTTATGCTTGAGCAGGAAGGAATTGCAGGAAATATACTAAGAAACAGATTAGATGTTGAAAAAATAAGAGATATTATTAAAAATTCAACCGGAGTTGGAGAAACCATGCCGGAATATATAGCCATTAGTCCGAGAAGCAAGTACATTATGGAGCTTGCACGACAGTATTCATCGCAGATGGGCGTTCCGTACGTGGGAACAGAACACATTCTTCTGGGATTAATAGACGAGGGCGAAGGAATAGGAGCTCAAATAATTAAATCAGTTGTAAGCCTGAAAGAAATTAAAAATGAAGTTATTGAAGCAATCAATCAGGGAAGCGGAAATGCAGACGGTAGTATCCCGAATTTTGGAGAAAGTGCGGCTCAAACGCAGAACGGCGGCAGTACAAAGACAATAGATAAGTACGGAACTGATTTAAACCAGAGAGCGCGTGAAGGAAAGCTTGATCCCGTAATAGGAAGAGAAGACGTTATAGAAAGAGTAATTCAGATATTGTCAAGGAGAACTAAGAACAATCCGTGCCTTATAGGAGAGCCGGGAGTAGGAAAGACAGCTATAGCCGAGGGCCTGGCACAGGAAATTGTGAATGGAAATGTTCCTGAAACATTAAAAGATAAACGGGTTATAACTCTGGATATGGCCGGAATGGTAGCAGGAGCAAAGTATCGAGGAGAATTTGAAGAAAGATTAAAAAACGCTGTGGAGGAAATTAAACAGGCAGGTAATATAATATTGTTTATAGATGAACTTCACACAATTATAGGTGCTGGTGCAGCGGAAGGTGCTATAGACGCTTCTAACATATTAAAACCTACTTTAGCCAGAGGGGAATTGCAGATAGTCGGAGCCACAACACTTGACGAATTCAAGAAGCATATCGAAAAGGATGCCGCTCTTGAAAGAAGATTTCAGCCGGTAACAGTTGATGAACCGACTGTCGAAGATACAGTGAAAATACTAAAGGGATTAAGAGACAAGTACGAGGCTCATCATAAGGTTGCAATAACCGACGATGCCATAGATGCTGCCGCAAAGCTGTCGCACAGATATATATCTGACAGATTTTTGCCGGACAAGGCAATAGATTTGATTGACGAGGCTGCATCTAGAACGAGACTTAAAGCCTCAACCACCCCCAAAGGATTAAAAGAAATAGAAGAAAAAATAAATGAGATAAAGACAGAAAAGAAAGCTGCAATAAATAATCAGGATTTTGAAAAAGCAGCATCATTCAGAGATGAAGAGAAAAAGCTTGCAGAAGAGCTTGATAAGCAAAGAAAGATTTGGGCTGCAAAAAATTCAAAAGATGCTAAAATCGGTTATGAAGATATAGCGGATGTTGTGTCACAATGGACAGGAATACCTGTAAAGAAACTTCAGGGTGATGAATCAGAAAGGCTTCTTCACATGGAAGATATTCTGCATAAAAGAGTCGTGGGTCAGGAACAGGCCGTTGAAGCATTGTCAAAAGCTATAAGAAGATCCAGAGTAGGGCTCAAGGATCCTAAAAAGCCCATAGGTTCATTTATATTTTTGGGACCTACAGGTGTTGGAAAAACAGAATTATCAAAGGCTTTAGCGGAATCAATGTTTGGTGACGAAAATTCCATGATAAGAGTTGATATGTCTGAATACATGGAAAAACATTCAGTTTCCAAGCTGGTAGGGTCACCTCCAGGGTATGTTGGATTTGATGACGGAGGACAATTAACTGAAAAGATAAGAAGAAAGCCATATTCTGTAATATTGTTTGATGAGATTGAAAAGGCTCACCCAGATGTATTTAATATACTTCTTCAGATACTTGATGATGGAAGGCTTACCGACGCTAAGGGCAGGACGGTTGACTTCAAGAATACAGTAATAATCATGACATCAAATGTTGGAGCAAGCACAATCAAGAAACAAAGAACGCTGGGATTTGCATCAAATGCAACTGATGAAGAAAAAGATGAATATGAGAAAATGAAGGAAAATGTAATGTCTGAATTGAAGAGAACATTTAGACCTGAATTTTTAAACCGAATTGATGAAATAATTGTATTCCATTCACTGAATAAGGAACATATTAAGAACATTGTTTCATTGATGATAAAAGATCTTTCAAAACGTCTTGAGCAGATGAACATTAAAATAGATTTGGATGATAAAGCAAAGGAACTGCTTGCGGACGAAGGGTTTGACCCTGTGTACGGCGCAAGACCTTTGCAGAGGGCAATAAGGAGAAAAATCGAAGACAGATTGTCGGAAGAGATTTTAAAAGGAAGTATAGAGAAATCAGATACAATAAAAATAAGTGCCGAAGACAAGGAACTTGTATTTTCTAATGATAAATAGCAATGATGAACTGTAAAAATGCCGGATACCCCGGCATTTTTATTTTAAAAAAATATTATTTATAGTATAATTAAATAAAAAGCGTTGAAGAGGTGCATATGAATAGCGAAAAAATACTTTTGCGTAAGGGCTGCATTATTGATGAAAACGGCAGTGTTTCTGAACAAAAAAACATATATGTTAGCGAAGGCAGGATAGAAAAGATTACGGATGCTGAAAGTGTTGAAGAAGAATACAATGAAGTTGACTGCGAAGGACTATACATTACTCCAGGCTTTGTAAATCTCCATACACACTCACCGATGAATATATTAAAAGGGATTGCTGAAGATGTTTCAATTGGCGATTGGTTCAATGAGAAAATATTTCCCTATGAGAGCAAGCTTGAGGCGGAAGATGTTTACTGGGGGGCAGCAATGGCAGCCGCAGAAATGATTGACAATGGAGTAACGGAATTTGCAGATCATTATTTTGCTCAGGAATCCGTATACAGGGCTGCCGAATATATGGGAATAAGAGCGGACATCGCTCCTACTATATTTGGATTGTCAGAGGATTACGAAAAGCAATTGTCAGAAGCAGAGAGCTTTATACAAAAATACAACGGGAAAAATTCAAGAATTAATTTAAGGTTTGGGCCTCACGCTCCATATACCTGTCCCGGCAAGCAGCTTAAAGAAATAATAGGCAGTGCAAAAAAACTTGGTGTAGGCATACACATTCATGCTTCTGAAACAAAAGAACAGGTTGAGGACAGCGTAAAGATTACAGGCAAGACACCTATTCAAATTCTTATGGAAAGTGGAGGATTTGATATCAGTGCAATAATAGCTCACGGATTATGGACCACTGATGATGATGTGAGTCTGTTAAATGATAATGTTTTTTTTGCATTCTGTCCTAAAACCTATATGAAGCTCAGCATGGGCGAGGGAAACATATATAAACTTAAAAATAAGCTAAACTATTCCTTCGGTACGGACGGAGCAGCCAGCTCAAATACTCTCAGCCCTTTGGAGCAAGCAAGGCTGTTTGCTTTGAACGGCAAGCTCATACTTGGCGATGCTGCTGAATTTAAAATTTCTGAAATATGGAAAAGCCTCATGAACGGCCACAGGGCACTAGGCTTTAATACAGGTAAAATCAAAGAAGGTTATGATGCAGATTTGCTTATATGGGACTTGAATCTTCCAAATACATTTCCAGTATATGATCCTCTTTCATCGATTATATACAGTTCTGATGCACGCAACATAAAATGTACAATGGTACAAGGCGAGTTTTTGAAGTATGACGGAAAATTAAAGGCAGATATAAATCTTATAGCTGAGGAAACAGGCAAAATATGCAAAAAAATTATAAGAAGAGGAAAAGGAATCAGCAAAGTGCAGTATAATTAGAACTTGAATTGTGCACTTTATATAAGCTTAAACAGATTGAGGTGCAAAATAGGCTCGTATCTATGATAACGGGTTTATTTTGTATGCTCAATATTCAATAACTTTATTGCACATACTTTGCAGCTTCTGTTGGGCGTATATTCTTCTTAAAAATTTTTTTTATTTATGAAATGAAAATGTCATGCTTCTTACTCTAATAAGTATAAAGGAAGGTAATTAGTGCAATGTTTAATCGTAAAATTGACAAAGAAACTTATATCTCATTTATAACAGAAAATAAGGAAATGCTTTATAGGGTTGCATTTAGTTATCTCCATGATGAAACTAAATCGTTGGATGCAGTTGATGAGGCAGTGTATCAAGGGTATGCACACAGGCATGATTTGAAAGAACCCAAATATCTAAAAACGTGGGTTACCAGAATATTGATCAATGAATGCTTGAAAATTATTAGGAAAGGCAAGAGAGAATTAAGTATGGATGTTCTGCCGGAAGACTCGCAAAATTTGGGAGAAGATTTAATACATTTAAAGATTGCAGTTAACAACCTGCCGGAAGACCTAAGAAAAGTGGTCATACTAAGATATTTTGGAGGCTTTACAATATCTGAAACAGCAGAAATATTGGAGATACCAAATGGTACAGTGTCTACACGATCAAGAAAAGCATTGAAAATTTTGAAAATTGAGATATCTGATTAGAAAGGAGTTATCATGCTGGATAATAATGAAAAATGGGATGAATTAAGAAACAAGTTATTTATATATCCAGATAATCTTTCTGGAGTAGAGGCAAGATTTGAAAATCGTGTTAAGAGAGAAAAAAGGAAAAAGAGAACTATATTAAGCTCTATTACTGCTTTTGCTGCTTCAATACTTTTTGTTTTCTTGATAAATATGAGCCCGGCATTTGCTAATGCAGTATCGGAGGTTCCTGTTATCGGCAAGCTTGCTGAGTATGTTAAGTTTGATAAAAGTTTAAGTAAGGCAATTGAAAATGAATATGTACAAAGACTAGATCTTGTTGCTTGGGATGGTAATAACAGATTGCTTTTGCCATATGCTATAGCTGATGAAAAGAAATTAATTTTATTTTTTCAAATGCCTGAAGAATTTCAACAACAACCAAATCAATGGATTAATATTTTCTTGAAAAGTATGAAAAATAGCGATACAGGAGAGGATGTTGAAGGATACGGCTATTCAGCCTCTGGCCTGTCATCAGAAGGCAAAGATCAAAATTTTGGTTTTATTATGCAAGATTATCATTTCCCGGAAGGGAAAATGCCAAGATCAATAGATTTAGAAGTAGAAGTTAAAATTGAAAATATATTAGATTCAGAGGAAGATGTAATATCGGAAAAACCATATGATACTAAATCAAAATCTTCATTTGAAACTATGGGAACCTTTAATTTTCACATAGAATTAGAAGATTTTGTTGAGCCCAAAACTTATGAAATAAACAAGAGATATACAATGCTCGATCAAAATATTATAGTGGAGGATATGAAAGTATACCCTACAGGAACAGAAGTGAACTTTTCATTTCCAGATGAAAATTTTGCTTTTATTAAAGGGCTTGAGTTAGAAGTTGTTCAGGATAATTATAAAATTTTAAAAGGTAATAGCAACGGCTTTAGTTCTACAAATGATGTTGAAAATAAATGGATGCGCATCTTTATTGAATCCAATTATTTTGATGCACCTAAAAAACAAGAGCTGCTGATTAAGGGAGTTCGTATATTAAACAAAGATGAAGAATTTATAACCGTTGATATAGATAATAAAACAATAACTCCCAATATTGAAGGGTTAGAGTTAAAACAAGTTATTAAGGAGTCTGATGACGCCACATTAGTTTTTTCAACCCAAACAGCAAATGAAGATAATTTTCAAATGTTTAATCATGACTATAAGGATACAGATGGGAATGCATATAGACTTGATGGCGAAGGGACTTCTTCATACAATTCTCAAATGGAAACATTAATTACAGTAAAATATCCTCAAGGCGGTAAAGTTGTTTTGCAAAGGTCTCTTGCTCCAATAATATTTTTGGATGAACCAATAAGAATTAAATTACCTATAAATAATTAAAGACCTATCAAAGAATTTAAGTGTATTACTGAAATAGAAAAATTAAAAAACCGACCTCCAATTGTTAGATTTTTTAGTCTAACTTTTGGGGGTCGGTTCATAAAAATAATACGCGGTTTTTTGCTGTATATTGTTGCAAAATTATGACTGTAAAAACAAAATTTTCATTTCTTAAGTAAGCACTTGTTATATTTTTTAGTGTTTACTTTTTTTGTATTTTCCCTGCGATTCATTTATTATATCATTTACGATTTCAATGATATCTTCTGTGTATGAGCGGTAAGGCTCAGATAGAATCGGTACAGCTTCTTTTGTGGTCTCGGATAAAGGTTTAGGAGGCATTGTTCCGAATAACAAATAATCTGCAGAGATTTTAAAATTATTGCATATTTTATAAAGTGTTGTCACAGACATTCCTTTTTTCCCGTTTTCTATCTCAGCTAAAAACTGAGGAGAAATTCCGGCTTTTTCTGCGAAGACTTCTCTTGTCATATTAAATTTTTCTCGTCGCTTACGCAGGCGCTTGCCGATTTGAAGCGTGATATTTTCTTCCATTAAATCACCTCTTTTATATATTAGCTATTGCTATCAGCGTATTAAATAAGCTATAATTATATAATTACGCTGACAGCGTATTTAAAAGTTATTTGAGAAATGAGGTGCAATACTTGAAAAATTATAGTAAATTAGATACTTGCTGTATCATCGGAGGATGCAGTGTCAAAAAAATAGTAGTACAAGAAGATGCTTCTTGCTATGAGCTTATTAAGTCAAGAACTAAAAATAATATCATCGATTTAGTTGAAAATTCACATGTGTCACATTTTTTAGGCGGAATGAATATAGGCTTTGAGCAGTATGCCGCCGAAGCTGTAATAGAGCTGAAAGAAAAGTATCCGCAGTTGACGCTGGAAGGCATATTGCCATACGAAAACCATTCTATAAACTGGACAGGAGGGCAAAGAAACAAATATTATTCAATTATGAATAAAATCGACAGAGAAGTTCTTCTGCAATACCACTACACCGATGACTGTATGAAAAAACGAAATCAATACATGATAAATAAATCTAAATATATCATATTTTTCGGGGAAGGTACAAGCTGTCTAGATAATTTAATCGAATATGCAAGAACAAAGGGAAGAAAAGTAATAAATATGGATTATGACGAATCAGTATTTCCAAGAAAAGAATATATATTTAATATCAATTTCAATAAGCACTGAAAAGTGTAATATTAATAAGGGCAACAGCTTTATCAATGTATTTTCTATTTTATAGCAGTCAAATAATAAAACGTTTTCAACTTAAAAAGTTTGTGGTACAATGTAAAAAATAATTAATCTATATTTATAAATGTGCTTGAAGCTATGAATAAGTAATGTATATAAATTATATGGAGAACTGATATTATGAAAAAAAGACTTGGTATTGTTACTGAGAGCAAAGATGTCGGCAGTGAATATAAAAGGCAACTGCTTAAGGTTTTTAATGATGATATAGAGATAGTCAATTATTCTTTTGATATAAATAATGTAAAAGATATTAAAGACATCGATGTTTTACTCATAAGCACTTATTCACAATATGAGGTTCTCAGAAAAGATATAGATAAGAATATACCTATTGTCATAACGAAACTGACTCTTTCAAAAAACGGTTACAATATGCTGAAGGATACCGTTATTGATAAAAAAGTAATGCTGGTAAACCTGAGCTTCGAAATGTGTATTGAAACAATTGCATTACTTTATCAGCTTGGCTTTGATGATTATGAACTGATACCTGTATTTCCGAATATGAAGGCAGTGCCTGATTTAAAGGCGGCTATCACAACCGGTGAAGAGAGATACGTGCCGGCTGGGGTAGAAACTATACTGGATCTTGGACATAGAGCTATAGATAAAAATACATTGGTTGATATTGCCATAAAGCTTCAAATGGAAAACGTACTTACTGACAGAAGGATACTTGATTATTTTGATGAGCTTGTTTCTTCGGATAAAGGATTTGAATTTTTTATCAGCAAATCAAAAACACTGAAAAATCAGTTTAATACTTTGTTATCTATTATGAATAAGGGAGTTATTGGAGTAGGGGAGGATGCTGTTATTGAAAGCTTTAATGAAAATGCGAGAAAGCTAATTGGCAAAAACACTGCATACATTGGGAAATATATCAATGAAGTATTACCAGAGATTGAGTTTGAAGAATATTTAAAGACAAAAAAACAAATTATTAATAAGTTAATTAAAATAAATGAAAAAAATATTACAATGTCCATATTTCCTGTTTCCGGATTAAACGAAAATGATGGAGTAGATAATGGTGCGTATGTTATTATGGAAAGTTTTGAATCTCAGGAAACTGCTCAAAATATGCTGAGGCTGCAACTGGCGAACAAAGGACATATAGCTAAATATGATGTTTCTAATATAATAGGTAAAAGTAAAGAAATTGAAGAGGTTAAAAAACTAGTAATTCGTATGGGAAATTCGAAATCGGGGGTTTTAATTACAGGAGAAAGCGGAACGGGCAAAGAACTGGTAGCACAGGCCATTCATAATGCCTCGCACATAAGGGATAAACAGTTTGTGGCTATCAATTGTGCTGCACTATCACCTAATTTACTGGAAAGCGAACTCTTCGGATATGAAAGCGGAGCTTTTTCAGGAGCTTCGAAGAGTGGGAAGATAGGCATTTTTGAGCTTGCAAATAATGGTACTCTTTTTCTTGATGAAATAGGCGAAATGCCGATAGATTTACAGGTAAGATTGTTGAGAGTAATTCAGGAAAAAGAAGTTATGCGTGTGGGCGGAAGCATGGTTATAAAAGTCAATGTGCGAATTATTGCTGCTACAAATAAAAATTTATATGAACAGGTTGAAAAGGGTCTTTTTAGGAAAGATTTATATTTCAGATTGAATGTTTTGCCTATCAACATACCGCCTCTTAGAGAGAGAATTGAGGATATTAGTGTGCTATTTGAGTATTTTAAGGAAATGCATGGTTGTAAATTTGAATTATCTGCAGAAGTAATTAACTTTGTAAATAACTATACTTGGCAGGGTAACATCAGAGAGCTTAGAAACTGCGTAGAATATTTTGATAACATCGGAGTCAGGCTTATTACTTTGGATCACTTGCCATATCACATGAAGACATTTTTAAAAGAAACTGTAGATAAAGAAAATGAAATCAACTTATTAAATTTGACAAATGATGAAAGCTTTGTTTTAAATCAGTATTACAATGCATTTAAAGATAGAGTGAAGCTCGGAAGGAAAAGTATATCCATGAAGGCATTTGAAAATAACAGATTTTTAAGCGAATATGATGTAAGAAAGATTTTAACAGATTTAAGCAGGTATGGTTATATTAATGTATCTGTCGGACGTGGTGGCAGTACAATAACAAAAAAAGGGATAGAATTGATTGAAGAAATGAAACAAGTGAACTTTGGTTAAAAGGGTTATATGGCGAACGCATCGCCATATAACCCTTTTAATAAAAATATTGAAATGCTGAAAAAAATTCCAGTAAAATAAAAATTGTTGTTATTACAGTGCATTGATTTATTATATTCGAATTAAAGAATTGGCATATTATTTGCTATTGTATATGCAAGGAGGTAGATAGTGTCAGTTAAGAAAAAATATAATATTATTGGAGGTCTTTATGTCAGCTAAAATTACCACAAAGTCTGTACTAAAATCTTATAAATCCATGATACTATTGATTATTGGTATCACAGTCGGTTGTATTATAGGATTGGTATATGGTGAAAAGGCAAAAGTTCTGGAACCATTTGGTCAAATATTTTTAAATTTTATGTTTACTGCTGTAGTACCGCTTGTGTTTTTTAGTCTATCAAGTTCTATAGCAAAGATGTCAAATATGAAAAGGCTTGGTAAGATACTTGGCAATACTGTTGCAATATTTTTTATAACAGGAATTATAGCTTCTATATTCATTATTGCTGTGGTAACAATTGTTCCGCCTGCTGATGGTGTTAATATCGATATGGGAGTTTATGAAGAGTCATCACAAATGAATATGATGGATCAAGTGGTAAAAGCGCTTTCAGTGAATGATTTTAATTTGATCTTATCAAGAAATGCGATGCTTCCGCTTATAATTTTTGCAATGACATTTGGTTATTGTATCAGCTATGTTAGTAAGAAAAGAGGATTGATTAATAATCCTGTGGTAGATGTGCTTGATATTTGTGCCGATGCATTAATGAAAATGATAAATATCATTATGTTGTATGCTCCGATTGGATTGGGTGCATACTTTGCATCTTTGATAGGAACCTATGGTTCCGAGCTTTTAGGAGCATATACCAAGGCAGTGGTTATGTTTTTCCCTATATGCATATTCTACTTCTTAATCGCATTTACAGCATACGCTTATTATGCGGGAGGAATCAGAGGTATTAAACTATTTTACAAAAATATTTTCCCTGCATTTATAACTTCATTGGCGACGCAGAGCTCTATAGCCACATTACCTACAAATTTGGCAGGAACTAAAAGGATGGGAGTTCCTAAAGATATAGCAGACATTGTATTGCCTCTGGGAGCAACAATACACATGGATGGCACAGCACTGACGACACTTATGAAAATTGCTTTTCTATTCGGGATTTTCAATATGCCGTTTTCAGGACTAGGGGTATGGACTACGGCGATTGCACTATCGGTAATGAGCGGCGTGGTTATGAGCGGAATTCCCGGCGGAGGAATGATGGGATCCTTGATTATCGTAGGATTCTATGGGTTTAATACAGAGGTAATACCTATAATAGTTACCATAGGTATGCTGACTGATGCGATAGCCACAATGGTTAATGCAACCGGGGATGCGGTAGCTGCAATGATGGTCGCCAAAAGAGTTGAAGGCAAGAACTGGATTGATAAAATGCATGATGAAGAAATAATAGAAGCAGAGACTATGGTTTAGTATCTTTAGATGGAGGAAGTATGTATAATTTAGAATTGACAATTGATAGAAACAACACAAGTTCGGTAAAATATGAGGAAATGGACATCAAATTCGGACGCAAGGATCTTTTGCCGTTTTGGGTAGCAGATATGGATCTGAAGTGCCCAGACTTTATGATAGAAGCTTTAGTAAAAAGAGCAGAGCATGGCGTGTTTGGATACACTAAAAGAATGCCGGAGTTTTATAATGCAATCATAGGCTGGTTAAAAAACAGGCACGATATAGAAGTGAACAGAGATGAACTTGAGTACGGGCCGGGAGTGGTGTTTTTGCTTAATATAATGATTCGCAAATTCACCAAACCCATGGATAAAATAATTATGCAGTCTCCGGTGTATTATCCGTTCAAAAGCATTATAGAAGGCAATAACAGAGTTGTAAATGATAATACGTTAATATTTGATAACGGAAAATATATGATGGATTTTGAGGATCTTGAAGAAAAGGCGAAAGATCCGGATTGCACCATGATGATTTTATGCAGCCCGCATAATCCGGTAGGAAGAATATGGACTAAAGAAGAACTTATTAAAGTTTCAGATATTTGTCTTGAAAACAATGTGCTGCTGGTTTCCGACGAAATACATTTCGATTTGGTTTTTAAAGGCAATAAGCATATCTCTATAGCAAATATGGATAAAAAGTATAAAGATAATTCAATTGTATGTACGGCCCCTAGCAAGACATTTAATATAGCTGGGCTGCACTCGGCATATTGCATAATTTGGGATAGAGAGCGAATGAATGAGTACAGAAAAGAATTGGGGTTATTGGATTTAAATCGTTCCAATTCATTCAGCAGAGAAATTACGCAGATTGTTTATGAACAAGGTGCAGAATATGTAGATTATCTGGTTGATTTTTTTGAAGAAAATATGAATTATGTTTACGACTATATATGCGAGAATATAAAAGGGATTATTCCTTATAAGATGGAGGCAACCTATCTTATGTGGTTGAATTGTAAAGAACTGGGATTAGACGAAGACGACATTGATGATCTATTCTTCAATAAAGCAAAGATAGCATTAGACAGCGGGCGGTGGTTTGGAGAAGCGGGCAACGGATTTATGAGAATTAATATAGCATGTCCCAGAGCAATGCTTGTAGAAGGATTACATAGGTTAAAAACCGCTGTAGAAAACATACAAGGAGCAGAAATATGAAATTTAGTACAAAAGCTATGCACTTTGGAGAAGTTCATGATAAACAGTTCGGTGCCCATATTACACCAATATATCAAACTTCCACATTTATATTTGATGACTGCGCACAAGGCGGTGATAGGTTTTCCGGCAGAGATGGTGGCTATAAATACACAAGGCTAGGAAATCCGAATACTCATGAAATCGCCAGAAGAATGGCAGCCTTAGATGAAACAGATTCAGGAGTTTATACAAGTACAGGTATGTCAGCTGTATCTACAGCGCTTTTAGGTCTTATGAAATCCGGAGATCATTTCATATCCTCAGACTGTATATATGGAGGTACAGTTGGGGTTATTGATAAAGTGATAAAAACGTACGGAATTGATTCAGATTATGTTAAAATAAACGACTATGAGTTGTTTAGAAAAGCATTTAAATCTAATACAAAGGTTGTATATATAGAAACACCGGCAAACCCAACGCTTGAATTGATTGACATAAAAAAAGTAGCAGAAATTACGCATGAGCACGGGGCAGTGCTTATTGTGGACAATACATTTCTAACACCTTATTTGCAAAGACCTGTGACACTTGGCGCAGACGTTGCGGTTTATAGCGCTACAAAATATATAAATGGTCACGGTGATGTGGTTGGAGGAATTATCACGGGTAAAAAAGAATATATCAATAAAATTAACAATCCATACTTGGTAAATTTAGGAGGTACAGGCTCGCCATTTGATGCATGGTTAGTAGCAAGAGGGTTAAAGACATTAGGACTGAGAATGGAAAAACATTGCTCTAATGCTATGGCTGTTGCAAAATATTTGGAATCTCATCCTAAAGTAGCAGTTGTATATTATCCGGGACTTGAATCCTTTCCTCAGCATGAACTTGCAAAAAAGCAAATGGATAATTTCGGCGGGATGATTGCATTTGAGTTAAAAGGCGGATTTGAAGCAGGTGAAAAATTGTTGAATAACTTAGAAATGATATCACTTGCCGTAAGCCTTGGAGGAGTGGACTCACTTATACAGCACCCTGCTTCAATGACTCATGCTGCTGTTCCAAAAGAAGAAAAACTTAAAGGTGGAATAACAGACGGACTTGTTAGACTATCTGTTGGAATAGAGGATTTAGAAGATATAATTGAAGATTTAGAAAAAGGCTTTTCTAAAGTATAAATTATAGCTCAAAGTATAATTAACTTGAATCATGTATAATTTCAGGAAATTTTTGATTTATACATGATTTCTATTTAAACAGACGTGGTAGTATAAAAATAATAAAAAAAATCTCAGAAAAACTCTTGACAAATGAAAAAAAATAAATATAATTAAATAAAAACAAATATATGGCGATGACAGGAAGAGTAATTTAGAACTTAGGTCACAGAGAGATAGCGTCGGTGAAAGTCTATCACAATGGTTTTAAATGAAGAACATCCTTGAGCTTTTGACCCAAATTGCATATGCAAGAGTAGGCTCAAACGCATCCGAGCGTTAAAGCGGCAAAGACATGTTAGTGTCTTTCGAGTGAGCTTGTACGCAAGTATATGCTAATTAGGGTGGTACCGCGAATGATATACTCCTTCGTCCCTTTGGGATGGAGGAGTTTTTGTATGCCCGTAATAAGTCAAACGAAGTGATTTTGCGGGTCTGCCCGGACTCAAAAGATACGAAAAAATTAAGCATATTGAAAGGATTGAAAGTTATGACAAGAATTAATGAGTACCGTACACATACTTGCGGGGAAATAAGAGAAAGCCATATTGGCAAGGAAGTAAGAGTTGCAGGATGGTTTGAAAATGTAAGGGATCACGGAGGAGTAAAATTTATTGATTTAAGGGACCACTATGGAGTGGTACAGGTTGTTGTAGAGGATGAATCTCTTATAGAGAGCATAAGCAAGGAAAGCACAATTTCTGTTTCAGGCAAAGTAGTAAGAAGAGACGATGATACAATAAACGAGAAGATAGAAACCGGAACTGTGGAAATTGAAGCTGACGTAATAAGAGTTTTGGGAAAAACAAGATCACAGCTTCCGTTTGAAATTACTTCAGCAAAGGAAACGAAGGAGGAACTTCGCCTTAAATATAGATTTCTTGATTTAAGAAACAGAGAAGTACACAATAACATTGTTTTTCGTTCAAAAGTTATTTCGTACCTGCGAAATAAAATGAATGAACTTGGTTTTCTGGATATACAGACACCAATATTGACTGCCTCATCACCAGAGGGAGCAAGAGATTATATTATACCAAGCAGAAAGCATCAGGGAAAGTTTTATGCTTTGCCTCAGGCACCTCAAATGTTTAAGCAGCTATTAATGGTATCGGGATTTGATAAATATTTTCAGATAGCTCCATGCTTTAGAGATGAGGATGCAAGAGCAGACCGTTCACCTGGAGAATTTTATCAGCTTGATTTTGAGATGGCATTTGCAACTCAAGAGGACGTTCTTAACGTTGCAGAGGAAGTTTTGTACGATACATTCAAAGAATTTTCTGATAAAGAGGTTTCAAAACCTCCGTTTGCAAGAATACCGTACTCAGAAGCAATGCTTAAGTATGGAAGTGATAAGCCGGATTTAAGAAATCCTCTTGAAATTATAGATATAAGCGATTTATTTACGGAAACGGGCTTTGCTCCTTTCAGGAAAAAAACGGTGAGAGCGATAAATGTTCCGGGGTGCGCATCTCAGTCAAAGAGCTTTTTTGAAAAAATGCTGGATTTCGCTATGAAAATAGGAATGAAAGGCTTGGGGTATATTAAAGTTGACAATGAAATGAAGTATCAAGGGCCAATAGATAAATTTTTAACTGACGATGACAGAGTGATTATTAAAGAGAGAGCCGGATTGAAGCCTGGTGATGTAATGTTTTTCATTGCTGATGACAAAGAATATGCTCCGAAGCTGGCGGGTCAAATCAGAACAGAGCTTGCAAGCAGGTTGGGATTAATTGACGAAAATAAATTTGAAATGTGTTTCATAGTAGATTTCCACATGTATGAAATTGATGAAGAAACAGGGAACATGAGCTTTACGCACAATCCTTTTTCAATGCCCCAGGGAGGACTTGAAGCACTTACAGAGAAAGACCCTCTTGACATTTTGGCATATCAGTATGATATTGTATGTAATGGAGTTGAACTTTCCTCAGGTGCGGTGAGAAATCACGATACCGATATAATGATTAAGGCTTTTGAAATAGCAGGCTATACTGAAGAGGATCTACAGACTAAATTCACCGCATTGTTTAATGCATTTAAGTATGGTGCACCGCCTCATGCAGGTATGGCACCGGGAATAGACAGAATAATAATGCTTCTTACTGGAGAAGAAAACATAAGAGAGGTTATTGCATTTCCTATGAACAGCAATGCACAAGATTTGATGACAAATGCACCGTGTGAGGTAACAGAGCAGCAGCTCAGAGAAGTTCATATAAAAATAAGGTAGGAGGTTATAATGGTTACTCGAGAAGATATTTTAAAAATCGCAAAACTTTCAAAGCTGTCGGTAGATGAAAATGAAATCGATCAGCTTACAAGGGATATGTCGGAAATAATAGGCTTTGCAGATACAATTAATTCGGCTGTGGAAGATGAAGATGTTGAATTCGATGACATTAATGATATAGTCAACGCATTTCATGAGGATGTGGTAGTTGATTCCTATGACAGGGAGGAAATACTTAAAAACAGAAGCGGCGGAGAAAACGGATATTTCATGATCAAAAGAAGAAAAGTCAAATAATTACGATATCTCGATTCTGAGATAATGTTCATATTGCAGAAGAATACAGAAATGATGGGAGGTATCATGGAAAGAACATTCAGTAAAATTAAACATATAAAAAAGCTTCTTGAAACAAAGCAGGTATCATGCGCTGAGTTAACGTCGGAATACTTAGACAGAATAGAAAAGGAAAATAAAGTTCTGAATGCCTATATAAGGATTACAGGAGAAGAAGCATTACAAACCGCAAAGAAAGTTGATGAAAAAATAGCAAGGGGAGAAAGCTTGATGCCTTTGGAAGGAATACCTATGTCGTTGAAAGATAATATATCGACAAATGGTATTGAGACAACATGCGGCTCCAACATTTTGAAAGGATATGTTCCTATTTATGATGCAACGGTATGGAATATATTAAAAAACCAAAATGCTGTATTGCTGGGAAAAACAAACATGGATGAATTTGCCATGGGATCGTCATGTGAGACGTCATGCTTCGGTGGTGCTCTGAACCCTCATGATATGAGGCACGTGGCCGGCGGAAGCTCAGGAGGAGCGGCCTCATCTGTGGCAGGAAATATTGCAGTGTACGGACTTGGTTCTGATACTGGCGGCTCTGTTAGGCAGCCTGCAAGCTTCTGCGGGCTGGTGGGACTGAAGCCTACCTACGGAACTGTTTCAAGATATGGCCTCATAGCTTACGCATCAAGTCTGGATCAGATAGGTCCCATAGCTTCATGTGTTGAGGACGCGGCTTGTATTTATGATTCAATATCTGTATATGACAGCAAGGATGCAACATCCAGGGGGTCAAGATCAAAGACTTCCGATAAATTGGACAGAAGCATAAAAGGCATGAAAATAGGAGTAGCAAAGGAATTTTTTGATGGAATAAGAGAAGATATAAAAAAATCTATTGAAAAAGCAATAAAGGTATATGAAGATTTAGGAGCTGAAATTGTATATTTCAATATGCCGCAAATCAAGAACGTGCTTCCGGTTTACTATATAATAGCATGTGCAGAAGCATCATCAAATCTGGGAAGATATGACGGAATACGCTATGGATATAAGTCTGAGTTGTACAGTGATGTTAACGACATGATATGCAAAACGAGAAGTGAAGGCTTTGGAAAAGAAGTGCAGAGACGTATTATGCTGGGAACTTATGTACTCAGTGCAGGGTACTATGATGCTTACTACAAAAAAGCTCAGAAATTAAGGGGCTCAATAATCAGAGCGTTCAAAAGTGCATTTGAATCATGTGATGTGTTGCTTGCTCCAACGGTTCCTACGACTGCATTTGAATTGAATTTTACGTCAAAGGATCCCATTGAAACATATTTGACAGATATTTGCACTGTTTCGGCTAACATAGCCGGCTTGCCGGCATTGTCCATACCGTGCGGTTTTGATAATAAGGGGCTTCCAATAGGAATGCAGCTAATAGCCGACAGTTTTGAGGATGCGAAAATATTAAATGCCGCATATCAGTATGAACAGCAGATGAACGGAGAAATATATAAACATTGCAACGGAGGTGAGATAATATGAGTTGGGAAATGGTTGCAGGACTTGAAACTCACGTAGAGCTTTCAACTAAGACAAAAATATTCTGCCAGTGTACAACAGAGTTTGGTGGAGAGCCGAATACACACTGCTGCCCAGTTTGCATAGGGTTGCCTGGGACACTTCCTAAGCTGAACAAGGCAGTAGTTGAATATGCAGTTAAGGCCGGACTAGCTACAAACTGCAAAATAAGAAACATTTCAAAGATGGACCGCAAGAACTATGTATATCCGGACCTTCCTAAGGCGTATCAGATATCTCAGTATGACAAGCCGCTTTGCGAACAAGGGTTTATAACACTGTCATCAGGAAAAAACATCAATATTACCCGTATCCACATAGAGGAGGATGCAGGTAAGCTTGTGCATGAACGTGGAGATGTATACATCGACTACAACAGAGGAGGAGTTCCGCTGATAGAAATAGTATCTGAGCCTGATATAAGAAGTATTGAAGAAGCGATTGAATATATAGAAAAACTCAGGCTAACAATGAAGTATATAGGTGTATCAGATGTGAAGATGCAGGAAGGATCTCTTAGGTGCGATGTAAATATTTCAGTCAGGAAAAAGGGTGATGAAAAATTCGGAACCAGAACTGAAATTAAAAATATGAATTCACTAAACTTTATTGCAAAGGCAATGGAATATGAATTTAACAGGCAGATTGACATATTGGAAAGCGGAGAAGAAATAGAACAGGAAACAAGGAGATACAACTCCGATTTAAATATTACGGAAAGCATGCGCGGCAAGGAAGATGCTGATGATTACAGATATTTCAGGGACCCGGATTTAGTTACCATATCCATTTCAGATGAAGAAATACAAAAATATAAAGAAAGCCTTCCGGAGCTTCCGGGAGAAAAGCTGACACGTTTCATAGATGAAATGGGCTTGTCGCAGGATGATGCCGAACTGTTAACTAAATATAAAAAAGTAGCTGAATATTTTGAGAAAGCTTCAGAGAATGTGGAAAACAAAAAGATAACGGCTAATTATATGCTGGGAAGCATATTCAGGCGTCTTTCAACGGATACCGAGAAGGAAGAGTGCAATATTCCTATTCCTCCTGAATTTTTAAACGAGCTTGTTATTTTAACAGAAAAGAAAAAGATAAACTCAAGTATGGCCAGAAATGTATTGGAGCAAATGCTTGATACAGGAAAGCCTGCGAAATCATTTATTACTGAAAAGGATATGGAAGGCATAGATGAGGATGCTCTCAGGAGTATATGCGAAAAAGCTGTTGAATCGAACGAAAAAGCGGCGATTCAGTATCTGGATGGCAAAGAAAAAGCCATAGGTGCAATAATGGGATACATTATGAGAGAAACTAAAGGCAGGGCAGATGCTGTTATGGCCACGGAACTGGTTAAACAGATAATAAACGACAAATACAAATAATATTGGTTTTTTTAGCAGTGCAAAAAATATTTGAAGGAGTGTCGGATTTTCTGTAACTTACTGTCAGGACAAGAATAGTATATTGTAAGCATAAAAAAAGGATTGATGAATATGCTATGTAGAATAATACCCTGGCTATTGCTCGGATATGGTTTCGGAAGGTGCAGCTGTCCTCCTCCACCACCTCCGCCGCCACCGCCGAAATGCGGCTGCCGAAACAGGAGATGCTAGATTTTTTTTAGTGTTAAATAAAGTAAGATGCTGCAGTAATTTTATTTGCTGCAGCATCTGATTTTTGTTTTTAACTATTTAAGAAATTCTTTTAAAACATATTCTGATGTAAACGATTGAAGAATAGCGGGATATTTTAGATAAAAGCTTACAACATCTCCAACTTTATATTCTGTTTTACTGTCTGTGACATCAAGAATTAGATGATCACTACTGGCTCCAATAATTAATACATCTTTATCTGTAGGTATTATTCTATCTGGATATATATCTTGTTTACCTATGCTAATAATAGCTCTATTTCTAACACCCTTATTTTCAAAAAATGGCTTATTTCCAAATGCATCTAGCCCAATTTTCCCAATTGGTATAGAAGGCTTCTTCTTAAGTTCTATTATTTGTGCTTCTAAAGTGAATACATCATGATACATATTTTCTATAGGCTTTCCTTCAGTCATGTTATATCCATGTACAATTACTCCACCAACTCTAATATTATTTATTTCTTTTGGAACCTTGCTATCCAAGAGCAAGTATATAATTCCGGAATTGCCTCCTGAAATAATTTGAAAATCTATATCGAATTTTTCTCTAATAGATCTTGAAATACTACATAATTTCTCTAGATTATCTTCTGTATGTAAAACTCCACCATAGCAACCTAAATTAGTACCGATTCCAACTATCCTAATCCCACTAAGCTTCAATGTTTTTTCAACAGTATCAAAAATATCAGTTGGCCAAAGCCCTTCCCTTAAATCTCCCATATCAACCATTAAAACTATATCATGTATTTTGTTTTGGCTTACTGCACATTCGGATAATTTTTCTATGATTGTAATTTCAGAGTTAAAGCTAATATCAGCATATTTTACGACTTCATCAATTTCACACATCATTGGTAATCGCAAATAGATTTTAGGAATATCTATATCTTTAAGCTTAATTAAATTTTTAAGCCTTGAGTCTGCTAGCATTTTAGCGCCGCCTTCAACTACAGCCTTAGCAATTTCAGGGTTGCCACAAAATACTTTTGTAACAGCTACTAAATCAATATTATTTGCATTGCATATTTGAGCTAAGATTTGGGTATTATGCTTAATTTTATTTAGATTAACTATTATTTTTGGATAACTATTCATATATATGCCCTTTCTAATATATAATATTGTTAAAACAACATTATAATTTTGCTTTCTTTAGTTGGGGATAAATTATCTAATTAAAAGATAATTTATCCCTTCTTATTAATTTGCCTAAGCGGTTATTGATTGTTTTATTTTGTTTTGAAGCAACTACACCTCCAATTATTACATATTCTATACCGGTAGGAGGGGTTGATGGTTCAATATAGGTTGCATTATCAGAGATAGTATTTGGGTTAAATATGGTTATATCTCCGTCCATACCGGGTCTAATATCTCCTTTGTTAGTTAGTCCCAATCTTTTAGCTGGCAATAAAGTCATCTTTTTTAATGCATCTATTAAATCTAATTTTTTTTCTTCTCTCACAAATTTTCCAAGTACTTTAGGGAAAGTTCCTGCTGCTCTTGGGTGTCCTTGCCCTCTATTTAATAAACCATCGCTTGCTACATACACAAAAGGGGATTTTAAAGCTTCTACTACTTCATCCTCATTCATTACAAAACCTACAACTAACATTTCTGGATGTTCTTTTCTTGCTTTTTTATAGAGAATTTCATCACAAAACATTCCTTTATATGGATCTTCTGTAAGCAATATATTTTTATAAGTTTTATTATATTTCTTGAAGAAACCATCTTTAAGCCCTGCAGCTCCTATGTAAGTACTAAAAGAATCATAGGGATAACAATCTGCTGCTACATCTACACCTTCATATCTAGCATTTTGGATTAAATCTAAAGAGCTTTTCATATAGCCAAAAGCTGAACAACTGCCAATATGAGATATTTGCATTGGTAAATTCGTGTGTTTAGATATTTCAATTAGCTCATTTATAGAATCCAACGATTCGCTAGAATCGGCCCTATAATGAGCAGATAATAAGATATTTGTAACATCTTCAATTTTACATAAATTCACAATTTCATCAGAGGTAATTCCTGGTGAGTATGCAATTCCAAATGATATGCCTATAGCACCACTATCTTCAATATCTTTTTTTATCATATGTTTCATTTTTTCAATTTCGAACCTTGAAGCTTCTCTATTAATATCTATACCTAAAAGTTCTCTTAAGTAATTGTGACCAACAAAATTTAAATAGTTGATAGGCGCACCATTATAATCTACAAAGTTTGAAAACTCTTGAACACTTTGCTTATTTATACCGCAGTTACCTCCAACAGCGGTTGTAACTCCCATGCCAAGCATTTTATTTGCAATATCGTAGTCATCTCCATCTGCGGAATTTCCTATTTTTTCTTCATGCATGTGAATATCTATAAATCCTGGTGAAACTAAAAGTCCTTCTGCATCAATAGTTTCTTTACTACTTTCTGTGCATCTGCCTAAATCTATGATTTTGCCATTTTTAATACCTACATCCGCTACTAATTTTTTATTTTTTGCAAAATCTATTACTGTGCCATTTTTAATTAATATATCATACATAATACAACCTCCATTTTATTCTACAAAACCTTATATATGTCTCTTGCTACTATTTCTAAACAAAGTAAACTCAATTCGAACGTTGTAGTAAGTGATTTAACATATGTTAGAATTGGTATGAGATGGGATAAGCAGCATAAATAGTTATACTGCTTATATCAATAATTTTAAAATGGTCCATAGCCAATAGCAACAGTCCCCATTAAAATTAATGCTGAAGCTATATACAATATTACTATTAGAGGCATTACAAATTTTAACCATTTATCGTAAGGTATCTTAGCTAAACTTAAACCAGCCATTAATACTCCTGAAGTTGGCCATAATTGATTGGATAAACCATCACCCATTTGGTAGGCTAAAACTGCAGTCTGTCTTGAAATGCCTACCATGTCAGCCAATGGTGCCATTATAGGCATCGTAATAGCTGCCTGTCCGCTACCAGAGTTCACGATAAAGTTAATAAACAATTGGAATAAAAGCATTATGACTGCTGCAATAATAGGAGGGAAAATACCTACAGCACTAGAGGCACTGTTTATAATAGTATCTATTATTTGTCCGCTTTCCAATATTACAACTATTCCTCTTGAAAGACCAACGATTAGCGCTCCGTAAGTTAGGCTACGTGCCCCTTCAACAAAAGCTTCAGCAATCTGACTAGGTCTTATGCCATATACTAAACCGCTTGTTATACCCATTAGTAGGAAAATTGCTGATAAATCTGATCCAGTACTCCAACCATGAGTTATGCCATATATTATAAAAACAAAGCCAATTAAAATTACAAGTAATACAAATTTATGCTTTTTATTTAATGCAATAATATTTCCTTCTTTATTATCAATTTTATCTTGTTTCTCTAAATCAAATACTATACTTAATTCAGGATTATGCTTGACTTTTATAGCGTATCTTAATGTGTAAATTGATCCAATTATAATGAATATAACTGTAGTGGCGATTCTTACACCTATTCCAGAAAATAACGGTAATCCAGCAATTCCTTGAGCTACTCCTGTAGTAAATACATTCAAAGCTCCACCTGCAAAACCGCAAACTGCACCGATAGAAACCATGGCAAAACCTACTATTGAATCAAATCCAAGTGACCGTGCTAAAGTTATCCCCATTGGAATAAATATAAGAGTTGACTCAGCCATTCCAAATGTAGCTCCGCCTAAAGAGAATATAGATATTGTAACAGGGATGATTATTTTTTCCTTACCATCTAAATATTTTACAGCGCTACCTATGCCAGCTTCTATCGCACCCGTACTATTAATTATTCCAAAGGAACCGCCAATAACAAATACTAGAAATATAATCCATCCGGCTTCTGTCATTCCTTTTGGCACTGCTCTAAAAACATCTAAAAAGCTTACCGGACTTTGTTCAACTTCTTTAAAAGAATCAGAAACTACTAAAGTTCTTCCGGTTTCTGAGTCTTCAACTCTTTCAAATGTCCCAGCTGGGATAATATATGTAGCTATAGCTGCAATTATAATAAGAGTAAATATAATTACATACGTGTGTGGAACTTTAAACTTTTTATTCATAATAAACCCTCACTTTCAAATTTTTATAGTATCTTTTCTGATATATTAAGGAACTTCTACTCACAAATTTTCAAAATATTAAATAAATATATTTACTTTAGTTACTAAACCATTTATCAATACTTTAATGCTATTGTGTAGTTAAATAAAATCTTTAAGTAATTTAGCTAAAATATTAATGTAATTTAATTGTTTGGAAGTATAGAATCTATTGAATTATTTTTGTTCTAATGATGCAGTATTTATAAGTCAGTGTGACATTGACAAAATTAAGTTCTAAATAGGTAGAACTATTTGAATTTATTTATTGTAAAAAATCATATGCAACTTGGCTAAAGATCGCAGGCCCTTCCCATAGTACCTCATCATTAATTTCAAATTTAGAGTTGTGTGCAGGGTGTTTCGTTGGGAAAGAACCTAAGTAAAAGAATGTTCCTGGAACTTCCTGTAAATAGTATGACATATCTTCAGAACCCATATTTTTATCTGTTAATTCAACAATATCTTCACTTCCAATTATTTTTATTGCAGATTTGCAAAAAAACTTTGTAAATTCTCTGTCGTTTATTGTTGGGGGAAAATATCTTTTGTAATCTATTTCAACCCTATTTCTGTTAGCTTTTGCAATTCCTGTTGCTATTTCTTTTATTCGTTTTTCTACAAAATTTCTATCTTCATTATCTAAAGTTCTAACAGTTGCCCAAAATTCAACATAATCAGGAATAACATTTTGCACTGTTCCTCCTGCAATTTTTCCAACTGTTATAACAACTCCATGTGAAGGGTTAATTTCTCTACTTATAATTTTCTGTAAAGAAAGTATTATTTCTGATGCTGTAACAATTGGATCTGTGCAGAGATGAGGTTTAGCTCCATGACCGCCGTTACCTATTACTTTTAATTTAAACGAATCTACGGAAGCCATAATACTTCCATAACTTATACCAATTTGTCCATCTTTCAGTTCTCTGTAAGAAGGGCCAATATGAAGCCCTACAATAGCATCTACATTAGGATTTTTTAAACAACCATTTTCAATCATAGGTTTAGCACCTCCGGATGTTTCTTCTGCCGGTTGAAAAATCAGTTTAACTTTTCCTTTAAATTTTTCTTTGTTTGTATTTATAATTTTAGTAGAGCCTAAAAGCATTGCGGCATGAGCATCATGCCCACATGCATGCATGTTTCCATTCGTAGAAGCATGTTTAAGATTTGTTTTCTCAACTATTGGAAGCCCGTCCATATCCGCTCTAAATGCAATTGTTTTCCCATCAACGTCGCCATTAATTAGAACAATAATTCCTCCTGTTTTTGAACATACCTTGTATTGTACATTCATCATGGTAAGCTGTTCTTTTATGTAACTAGTTGTTTCAAATAAATCAAACCCTATTTCTGGAATTTTATGCAATTCTCTTTGCCATGTAATTATTTCCTCATGTATTTTTTTAGCTTCTAATGCAAAATCCATAAATACCTCCATTCATTTTTTCAACATAACTATTGAGCGAATGGTTTTATGTATCAAAAATGATTACTATAACTTCTTTTATGGTTTGAAACTAGTTTTTTGTGATATATAAAACTCGTTTTGCCTAGTAAAACCTTTTCATTGTGCATGCTCTACATATTCTTTTTTATTCCATTACAGGTATTACAGAATATGTAGAAGTGCACTAAAATGATACTTTAAAAATAAAACGAAATAATTTTTTTGATAAAAAAATTATAATATTTGCTTTAATTTATTTAAGCTGTATTTATCCAAACCTAATGTTTTCATTGTTCTTGCTTTTTCCGCTTTATAATCTCTATCCATGACAACTGATACTAATTTTAATACAGCTTCCATAGTTGGAGTTTCGACTCCGATTTGTTTAGCTAAATCTATTAAGAAAACTAAACCAAAACCAGCATCTTCATTAAAATATCTGTAGTCAAGCTGTGGTTGGGCTTTTATGCCTTTAAAGCCGGGTGCCTTAGAATATCCAATATCATAAGATTCTTCTGCTTGATAGCCTTGCATCATCCCTAACGCAGGGTCTGATATAATATTGACTCCTAATTTTTTCCCTATTTCTATTCTCTCTTCATCTATCGACTTCATAAGTCTCCCTACAGCAGGTGTAACTCCCTCTTCATAGAAGAAAAAGTTTCCATGTGTTCTTTCTATTAATGCAGCATTTAATAATGATACAGATGGATGAATCACAGGGTTAGCGTTTTGCAGAGTTGTTTTTAAAATATTTTCTGCCATTTGAATTGTATCAAATACTTTTACCAAAATATCAAACATTTCTTTTGTATATTTAGTTGGTAACGCAGCTATAAAATATCCGCCTTTTAATCTGTTATATATAGAAATTTTTGCTTCTCCGATAATTCTTACAGCGTATGGCAGGGTAGAAGTTTCTGCAACAACTACTGAATCATCTTCGATATCAATGCCTAGTGCATTTTTAAATACAATACTTCCTGCGCAAGAACTTGGACATATTATATATTTTTGCCCTTGTTTTACATATGGCTTGCAAGCTTTTCCAAATGGTTCGGTACTGTAAGCTGGTCCTACTGCAAATATTAAATCAGCATCTTGTATTACTTTTGAAATATCGTGGCCTGCATATTCTATCTTTTGAAATCCTTCCATTTCTCCCTCTGAAGTTATTCCTCCAGCTTTGTTAATGGCTTCAATACTTTTGTTGAATTTTTCGAAGTCATAAATATATACTTTGTGTCCTGCCCTTGCCCATTCAAACGCAACAGCAAGTGCGCCATTTCCTGAACCTAAAACTGCTACTTTCATTTTAACCCTCCAATAAAATAATTAAGTTTTTGCCGGCACAATTCATAAAATGCAAAATATATGCCAAGAGTTATTAAATGACTAAAAACATTGAATTTAGTGCATTCGCAAAAAGAGGGTATTTTAACATAACGTTTTTCTTACGAAAATTCGTAAGCTATACTTCTATATTATATTTGCTAAGCTTGTACTGCAACGTAGTTCTAGGAATCTTAAGTTTTCTTGCTACTTCAGACATATTATTTTTAGAAGCTTTTACTGTATTAGCAATAATTTTCTTTTCAAACTCTTCAACGGCACCTTTTAATGAACTTACATCTTCTACGTAAAAATTATCTCTACTATTTTTTTTATTACTTAAGTATACAGGAAGTGAATTTATGCTTATCCTATCATTAATGACAGTATTCATTGAACCTTCTATTATATGTTCTAATTCCCTCACATTCCCTGGCCAGCTATAATTAAGAAAAAGTTCCATTACATCATCATCTACATATTTAATCTTCTTATTTAAAATCTTGTTATACTTTTCGATAAAATAATCTAATAAAATAGGAATATCTTCTCTCCTATCTTCTAATTTAGGAATTACTAATTGTATAACATTTAATCTATAAAAAAGATCTTTTCTTATAATGTTGCTTTCTAGCAATTTTTCAGGAGGAATATTTGAAGAGGCAATTACTCTAGCGTCAATTTCAATTGGATTTTGTCCACCAACTCTATAAATTATTTTTTCTTGAATGGCCCTAAGTAATTTTGCTTGCAAACTTTTATCCATAGAATTTATTTCATCCAAATAAATAGTACCACCGCTTGCTTTTTCGAATAATCCTTGTTTAGTTTCTGCTCCTGTAAAGCTACCTTTTTCAGTTCCAAACAACATACTTTCTAACAAATTTTCTGGAATAGCGGCACAATTTAATGGTATAAACTTTTTATATTTTCGATAGCTTTCATTATGTACAGATTGAACAAATAGCTCTTTACCAGTTCCTGTATCTCCATATATCATAATTGTTGAGCTGGTATTTGATATTCTTCTAACTATTTCTTTTAGTTCATTCATTTTTTTATTTACGGTTACAATATTATCTAAAGAATATTTTGCTGTTTTCTTTTGATTTACTTTAAATTCAGGAATTTTATAATATTTTTGCGTTAAGTCTATATTGTCAATTTGCGTTAAATCTTTTGAGATATCTATAGCTCCAATAATTTTACCTCTAGATAAAATTGGGAAGTTTAAAGTTGTACTAACAAGCTGTCTTCCTTTATGATCCCAAGCAATTTGTTTGTCCATATAGACAATTTTGCCTGTATTTATTGTTTTTAGTAAGGTACTGTTATCTGGTGTAACAGTTGGTATGAGTTCCAGTAGGTTTTTTCCTATAGCAAAGAGATTATCTTGTTCATTTTCAGCTTTAGAAAATCTGGGATTATATCTAAACTGAGATACTATCTTCCCTGTATTATCTATTATTGTAATAGAGTCAATGTAATTAAAATTTTTCATTATTTTGTTATAATCTTTAATCATTAATTTCCTCCTGCCTATTTTTCGTAACGTTTACCAATTTTCGTTAATATTATCATTATACTAAATATTTGTAAACTAGTATTTTTTTATATAATATTTAATTTTATTCCACTTAATTAATAAGACATTTGATTGCTTTTATAATAGCCGCGGTTAATATATTGAAGGATAATATTTATGGTGTTATAATTCTTATAATATACAGTAAGTAGAAAACGTTATAAAGGAAAATCGCCATGCTGAATAAGAATAATTACAAGGATATTATTATAATAGACAAAGACGGTATAATTTTATATGCTGATATAGGAAACCCTCAGTGTTTCAAAGTCGGCATGAACAGCATTAAAGGAAAACGTATAAAAGAATTGTTTTTAGGCATGGATAACAGCTATCCATTGTTAAAAGCTGTAAATGAAGGAACTGCATATGATGATTTTGAAGTAACTGTGACGACGTCAAGAAATATAAAACTGTCAAAGAAAGGATGCGCATATCCTTTGTTTTATAATGACGAACCTATTGCGGCGGTGGAATTTGCTGATTTTTTCTACGATAAAAATCACATAGGAGAAATTGAAGTTCATGCAGATCACCCAATTTACAGAGGAAATAATACAAAATACCTTTTAGATGATATTATTACCGGGGATGAATCGATGGTAAATCTGAAAAAAAGAATTGAGAAATATGCAGTTTCAGATTCAACAGTCTTGATTTACGGAGAGACAGGAACAGGCAAAGAACTTGTGGCACAGGCACTGCACAATAAGAGCAAACGATATTATAGGAAATTTATATCGCAAAATTGCAGTGCTATTCCTGATAATCTTCTTGAAAGTATATTGTTTGGGACAACCAAGGGGAGTTTTACAGGGGCTAAGGATAATCCCGGGCTTTTTGAACTGGCTGAAGGAGGAACATTATTTCTAGATGAAATAAATTCGCTTAATATAAATTTGCAGGTAAAAATATTAAAGGCAATTGAAGAAAAAAGGATACGAAGAATCGGTTCTACCAGTGAAATAGATATAGATGTTAGAATAATTGCCGCAACAAATGAAAAACCCGAGTTGTTAATTAAAGAAAAAAGGTTTAAACCAGACCTTTTTTACAGGCTTGCTGTTATATATATAAAGTTGCCCAGTCTTATAGATAGAGGTGATGATATATATGTGCTGTCAAATCACTTCATTAATTATTTTAATATAAAGATGAATTGCAGCATAAAGGAACTAAGCCCGGAAATAATGAAGATTTTTATGGAATACAGCTGGCCGGGGAATGTAAGAGAGCTTAGAAATGTCATAGAAGGAGTTTTTGCACTTTCGGAAGATAATACAATTAACATAAGAGATATTCCTGCATATATTCTTGATTCGGTAAAAAATAAAAAAATTGTGAAACCGTTACGGTTAATAAAAAATGAAGGATTAAGTTTGACGGATAAGATAAATGCTGTGGAAAAAAATCTTATTGAACAGGCATACGAGGAAAGCAGATGCAGCTTGAAGAAGTCGTCGGAGATGTTGGGAATTTCCAAACAGCTGATGAATTATAAGCTGAAAAGGTATGGGATAAAAAATGAAAATTAATAGCGATTTTAAAGATATAATGGTTATAAATGAAAAAGGTTTTATTGAATACTTTAATATAGGGAATCTGGATTTTTTTGATTTGAAACCTGAAAGTTTGCTGGAAAAAAAGCCATGGCAGTTGTATACCAATATGGATAAAAAAGACAGCACTTTGTACAGGGCTATTAAATATTCGGAGAATAATGTAGGTCTTGTACAGACTTTGGTGACAAGGAAAGATAAAACAATACGGCAGTCCAGCGATACCTTTTGCATAAAAAGCAAGGGGGAAGTTGTGGGAGCAGTAGAGTTTGCATATTATGATGAAAACAAGGATGTTATTAAAAGCTCAAAGAAAAAAACCAAAAAAGCGGATATATCTGTTTCTTTGGAAGAAATAATAGGTGAATGTCCGGAAATGAAAGAATTTAAAAGAAAAGTAAAAAAAATTATCGACTTGGAATCTCCTGTATTAATCACAGGAAAAACTGGAACCGGGAAGGAGATGGCGGCACGTGCCATACATAGCAGCAGCAAAAGAGCTTCGCACTCATTTGTATATATAAATTGTAATTCCATGCCGGAAAATTTGCTTGAAGGGCTTTTGTTTGGGACGAAAAAAGGAAGCTTTACAGATGCGGAGGATAAAACAGGTTTATTTCAGCTTGCGGATAAAGGCACTATTTTTTTAGATGAAATTGATTCTATTCCGTTGAGTGTGCAGGGAAAACTGCTTAAAGTCATTGAAGACAAGTGCATACGTCCCATAGGTGCAGGTGAGGAAATATATCTTGATGTAAGAATAATTACATCATGTAATATAGGCATAGAACAGCTTATAATGGAAAATAAGTTAAGGAAGGATTTGTTTTTTAGATTATCTGTAATACAATTTCATCTGCCTGAATTAAAAAAGCGCGGACGTGATATTTTATTGATTGCGAATTATTACATAGGGAAGTTTAACAAAGAATATAATAAATCTGTCATAGGTATATCGCAGGATTGTAAAGAAAAATTAATGAATTACAGTTGGCCGGGAAATATCAGGGAATTGCGCAACTTGCTGGAGAGTGTATATCACACTTTGGGAGAAGACATAATCGAATCCGATGATATCAAAGAGAGAATTTCATGTGAAGACATTGCCTCGGGAAAGGAAGAATGGAATATATTTAAAAAAAGCGGAGTTGACTTAAGGAGTTACTTAGAATATTGTGAAAAGGAAGAAGTGGAAAAAGCATTAAATCAAAGCAACGGAAACATTAAAAATGTTGTTAAGCAGCTCGGCATCTCACGGCAATTGACAATTAATAAATTAGAAAAATACAATTTAAAATATTTTACGTAAAATAAAATAATTTTACTAATCGGCGTAATGCCGATTTTTTTTGTGATATTTCAAAGCTTTTATTAAATAAAAAATGTTGGCACGGAAATTGCCATTAGTTATATACAAATACCTTTTAAAGGAGGGCACAATGATACAAAAAGAAAATATTTATAAAAATATGCTGAGGCTTATAAAAGCACCAAGTGTTTCGGGAACAGAAGATGAGATGACAGCAGCATATACGCTGAGGGAATTATTGTATGAAATCCCTTATTTTAACGAGCACAGGGAAAATGTCAGGCTCGTACCTTTGAAGGATGATCCGCTTAACAGGAGTATTGTAACAGCATATCTGGAGCTGAAGCCTGAGTGTAAGGATACAGTAATTCTTACAGGGCATTTTGATGTTGTAGACGTGGAAGAGTACGGACATCTGAAGGATATAGCTTATGATGTGGAGGAAATTTCAAAACGTATTTGTGAAATGCCGTTAGATGAAGACAGCAGAAAAGATTTCGAGAGCGGAGAATGGTTTTTCGGTAGAGGTACAGCAGATATGAAATTCGGCCATGCATTGTGTGTTGAATTGCTTAGGCACTATCATGAAGAAAAGTGCTTAAACGGTAATATTTTATATGTTGCAGTATGCGGCGAAGAAACAAACTCTGAGGGAATGCTGAGAGCGGTACCTTTTTTCAATGAATTAGCAAATGAGAAAGGATTAAAATATAAAGCGCTTCTTCTGACAGAATGTTACATGATGGAAGATCAAGCTAATGACTACACAAGGTATATTCATTATGGAGCATCAGGAAAAGTTATGCCTATGTATTTTTTTGTAGGAGAAGCTACGCACGGAGGAGAGCCTTTTCTGGGAATAGATCCTAATTTAATGTCAGCGGAAGTATATAAAAAACTACATTTTAATTCGGAATTCTGCCAGCAAAATTATGGTGAAACAACTCCGCCTCCTGTGTGTCTCAAAATGCAGGACTTAAAAAACACATATTCTGTTTCCACCCCTCTGTATACAGCAGCTTACTACAATATAATTACAACAAGTTTGAGTCCTGAAAAAGCTATGTGTAAGCTTACAGAAATTGCAAAAGAGGCATTTGCCAGCTCTTTGAAATTTATGGATTTAAAAATGGATGAGTATGCCGCTGTTGCCGGCAGCAGGCCTGTATCATATAAAATTACTCCACGAGTAAAAACCTTCGGTGAGATCTATAATGAAGTTAAATCATACTACAAAGGTGATCTGAACGAATATTTGTCTCAGTTCGCTAAAAAACTCGCTGCGGATAAAATGGAGATGCAGGATATCTGTATTATGCTTGTCAAAAAGCTTTATGAGCTTTATAAAGATAAAGGTCCTATTATTATCGTTTCAATTATTCCGCCGTATTATCCAGATGTGTATCCGGACAGAGACGAAGAAGATGCTTCTAACCTCCTCAGGTACGTAAATGAAATAATTGATTATGCTAAAGAAAAGTATGGTGAAACACTTAAATTGAAAGATTACTACATGGGTATTTCAGATATGTGCTACACCGGGCTTTCAACAGACATGAATTTTGATAAATTATTTGAAAACTTGGTAGGAGCTGACATGATTTATCAGCTTCCAAAGGAAGAGTTAAAAAAATTTAAAGTTCCCGGAATTGTTTTGGGCGGATATGGAAAAGACTTTCACAAACACACAGAAAGACTCAATAAAAACTATAATTTTAATGTATTACCTGATTTATATGACACGCTTATTAAAAAAATATTAAAATAAGGAGAAGAAAAATGGAATCAAGTGTACAAAAGAAGACTTCCGTTCAAAGAGTTATGGAAACAGGAAGCGGGCTCAAAAAAACAATGAAAACACGTGATGCTATAATGGTAGGAGTAGGCGGAACGATAGGGACAGGACTGTTTCTGAGTTCTGGAGATGTTCTTTCGGGAGCTGGGCCCGGAGGAGCCATATTGGCCTATATTATAGGAGGGTTTATTATCTGGCTTATGACTTCCTGCCTTGGCGAAATGTGTACGGCAATGCCCATATCCGGAAGCGTTCAGGCTTATGCAACTGAATTTATTAATCCGGCAATGGGATTTACGATAGGATGGGTTAACTGGCTAGGCGGAGCTATTACAATTACATGTCAAATTGTTGCGTCTGCAATAATAATGAAAAATATAATACCTTCTTCGCCAACAATACTGTGGGTAATAGTATTTTCTATACTACTTACCGGGGTTAATTTTTTTAACGTTAAGCAGTATGGTAATGTATCATTTTGGCTGGCAAGTCTAAAACTGGTACTGGCAGCTGTGTTTATAATCGTTGGAATTGCAATGATTTTAGGCTTTGGAAGTACAAGCTCGGTTGGATTCAGCAATTATACAAATAACGGTGGATTGTTTCCGCTGGGACTTGCGGGAGTTGGCGCAGTTATGCTGAGCGCATTTTATGCTTTTGGAGGAACGGAAATGATTGCGGCTACAGCCGGAGAAATTGAGAGGGAAGAGGATATTCCTAAGGCTGTTAATTGGACGATATTCTTACTAATAGGAGTATATATATTGTGCATGTGCGTACTAATTGCTTTGCTGCCATGGAATAAAGCCGATTTAAACGGAAGTCCCTTTGCATATGCTTTTCAGCATGCAGGCCTGCACGGTGCAGCTCTTGTTGTTAATATAATAGTCCTGACATCAGCATTGACTTCGGGAAATTATTTTGTGTATGCATGTTCAAGGTATCTATGGTCTCTATCAAAATTTAAACAAGCTCCGAGATTCTGTTCAAAAACAAATAAAAACGGTGTTCCTGTTTATGCTCTGGGAATAAGTATGGCATTTGCACTTTTGGGCGTTGTTTCACAATTTGTTGCAGAAGATACTGTGTATCTTTTCCTTATATATTTGATAGGGGGATGTAATATTTTCATGTACAGTGTAATATGTATATGCCAGTATAAATTCAGAAAGAGATATACTGCCGAAGGCGGAAGAGTTGAAGACCTTAAATACAAAGTTCCGGCTTATCCGCTGATTCCAATATTAGGAGTAGCATCATTTATAGGAATGCTGATTATTACACTCATGGACCCGGGTGAAGCCATTGCGATATATATTTGCGCACCGTGTTATTTGGCAATATATGTAGGCTTTAAAATATATACCAAGAAAAAGAATGTAAAATCAATAAATATAGATATGTAAAATTAAGCTGCCCATGAGTTTTTATGTAATCGTGGGCAGCTCGCTTTATGCTGAAACAGTTTATGATTCATATGTTTTTAATATGTTTTGAGCTATTATCTGTCTGGATGTTCTCATGTCCATGGCTTGTTTTTCTATATATCGGTGTGCTTGGCTTTCTGTCATGTTTAAATATTGAATGAGCACACACTTGGCTCTTGTCACAATGCGTATTTCTTGTATTTTCTGCTGTAAGGAAATATTTTCGCTTTTCAACCCTATTATTCGTCTGTTAGATGCCAGTGCAAATTTCTGAGTCTGCGTAAAAACCTGTCTTATAATAGGTTTTGCAATGGTAAGAACTCCATAATTTTCAACCTTTGCCGATATATCATCAACCATTTCGTTGTTAACAATCAATATAACCCCAGATGAACTGATTTCAGTAATAGTGACTGCAAGATTATCACCGAATTCATCGGGAAGAGGAGCATTAATAACAATAATGTCATAGTCTGAATCATTTATTAAACGTCTTGCCTCGGAGCTGCTTTTAGCAGAAGAGGTCTGTATTTTTGCATTGTCATTCATCAGCTTTGATATGACTTGGATTCCTTTATCAGAGCCGCATACAATAAGTGCACTATCCATGAAATCACCACCTCTCGTATTATTTAAGCAAAGTCAGGTGCATCTTTATTTCCGGCGTCATATTTTATAAAAATAAGTAACATGCTCGAAATCATTCTTATCTTGAGCCAAATCGTATTGCTTGCACTCTTCCATTTTTGCAGCTATATATTTTCCGAGAGTTCTTTTAGGTATACATCTTGCGATAAATTGGCTGTTCATTGCACATTCTATTGCTTTCTCCAAAGTTTCCGGAATTGTTTCATAATCTTTCAGTGTTTCGTCACCCGCCTCAAACAAATTAATGTTTGACGGAGGTTTTAGTTTCAGATTTTCATTGATTCCTTCCAGTCCGGCATAAATAAGCAGGGAAAATGCATAGTAAGGGTTGCAGCTGGGGTCTGATGAACGAAGTTCCATTCTCGAATATATGCCGTCTGCTGCCGGTATTCTTATAAGCTGTGACCTGTTCTGATATGACCATGTTACAAATCTCGGTGCAGAATAGCTTCCCAAACGGCTGTAGGAATTAGTAAGAGGGTTCAAAAATGCGGTAATTTCTCTTATCCTATTCAAAATGCCGGCTATAAAGCTTTCTGCCTCATCGGACATAATGTTTTGTCCATCATCAAACAAATTATCAAACAAATTATTGTTGTTTTTAAGCAATGAAATATTAATATGAAGGCCGCTTCCGCTGTAATTTTTAAGCGGCTTGGGCATGAAGGATGCGTACAGTCCGTTTAGATGCGCTATTGTCTTAACCACCGATTTGAATGTTACCAGGTTGTCTGCAGCAGACATGGCATCGCTGTATTTAAAATCAATTTCATTTTGTCCGGGGCCCTGCTCGTGATGAGAACACTCGGGGTGTATTCCCATCTGCTCTAAAGTCAGACTTATGTCCCTTCGAACATTTTCACCTTTGTCAAGAGGAGCAAGATCAAAATATGCCGCATTATCATGAGGTATTTTTGTGGGATACCCCTTTTCATCTTCTTCAAATAAATAAAATTCACATTCCGGTCCTATTTCTACACGATAGCCTTGTTTTTTGGCAACATCAACAGCTCTTTGAAGTATTTCTCTTCCGTCACCTTCAAAAGGAGTTCCGTCCTGATATTTTATATTGCAGTAAAACCTGACTACTCTTCCCTGCTGCGGCCTCCAAGGCAATATAGACAATGTCGAAGGATCTGGATACAGAAAAAGATCAGATTCCTCCACATTCAGAAAGCCTCTTATGGAAGAAGCATCAAATGAAATTCCGCTTTCAAATGCTCTCGGCAGTTCTTCAGATAATATAGATATATTCTTTACAGTTCCAAATATATCGCAAAAAGACAATCGAACAAATTTAACATCATTGTCATCAATAAATTGTAAGACCTCATCCATTGTATATTTCATTGGTTCACCTCCGAATTACTTTTTATTATTATACAATATTTAATTGTCGATATAAAGCTGTTTATATTGATTTTGAGCATTTGGAGTAAGCACATAAAAGTTATGAGAAAAAATTTCATCTTTATTAAAACTAAACTCAGCGCAGAATTCATCGATATAGCTTTCTATTTCTTTAAGATCATTCTTATCTGCAATGTGTGCGTTGATTTGAGATGGAATATCCTTGGGAGGGTTATTGCATCTCAAGTATATTTTTCCTCCGTACATTCCGGCAGCGCAAAAATATCCAACCGGAGGGTCATAATCGGAATTAATGCCGAGAACAATAATAATTCCGCCTGCTTGATATTCACCGAGAAAGCTGCCTGCTGATCCTCCTATTACAATGACAGGCAGCTTATCACGGTATGATTTCATATGAATGCCGGTTCTGTAGCCGGCATTGCCTTTTATAAATATTTTACCTCCTCTCATGGCATACCCTGCGGCATCGCCGCTTGAACCGTGAACATATATTTTACCTTCGTTCATTGTGTCGCCGACAGCATCCTGAACATTTGCAAGTACGGTTATATTAGAACCGTTCAAGTATGAACCAAGTGCGTTTCCCGGAGTTCCTTTTATAAAAATATTTTTTTCGGATAAGCCGCTTGCAATGTATCTTTGACCTATACAGTCCGTTATATTAATAGTCTTTTCATCTGAATGCTTTATGATATTGTTTAAATCCTTAAAATTGAGTTTTTCAGCATTAATAATCATAGTTGGTCTCCTTTATTCTCCGGCGTGTTTTATTCCTAATATTTCTAGCTCTTTTTCGTTTAAACCTATTCCTCTCAGCATAAGGCGGTTACCTTTGAGGGCTTCAATTGAATTTATTCCCATTCCGCCCATCATTTCTTTTATTTCACTTTTCCATGCAGAAATTAAATTATAAAGTCTTTGACTGCCTTCATCTATATCAAGTCTTTTAACAAGCTCCGGGTTCTGAGTAGCTATGCCCCAGTTACAGTTTCCTAAATGGCAGCTTCTGCATACGTGGCATCCCATTGCTATCATAGGAGCTGTGGCTACATATACAGCATCTGCTCCAAGGGCAATCGCCTTTACAATATCAGAGCTGTTTCGAATGCTTCCACTTGCCAAAATTGAAATATTTCCGCGTATTCCTTCCTCTCTGAGTCTCTGATCCACGCATGCCAGTGCAAGTTCAATTGGTATTCCCACATTATCTCTTATTCTTGTGGGGGCAGCTCCCGTTCCTCCCCTGAAGCCGTCTATTGCAATAATATCTGCACCTGAGCGGGCGATGCCGCTTGCAATAGCAGATATGTTGTGAACTGCAGCTACCTTTACTATAATTGGTTTTTTATAATCAGTTGCTTCCTTTAAAGAATAAATTAATTGTCTTAAATCTTCTATAGAATAAATGTCATGGTGCGGCGCTGGCGATATGGCGGCATTTCCTTCCGGTATCATTCTTGTATTTGAAATATCACCGACTATTTTGGAACCGGGCAGATGTCCGCCTATACCGGGTTTTGCTCCCTGACCCATTTTAATTTCTATGGCGGCTCCGATTTCAAGGTATTCTTTATGAACTCCAAAACGCCCGGAGGCAACCTGCACAATTGTATTGCCTCCGAATCTATATAAATTTTTATGAAGACCTCCTTCGCCTGTGTTATAAAGTATTCCTAATTTTTCAGATGCCCTTGCAAGACATTCATGGGCATTGTAGCTTATGGAACCGTAGGACATGGCACTAAATAGTATGGGAACAGAAAGCTCAAGCTGAGGCTCCATATCTGTTTTTATGTTTCCGTTTTTATCCCTCAATATTTTATCCGGCTTTTTACCCAGAAAAACTTTTGTTTCCATCGGTTCTCTAAGTGAATCTATTGAAGGATTTGTTACTTGCGAAGCATTTATTAAGATCTTATCCCAATAAACAGGATATTTGCTCGGAGTTCCCATAGAAGATAACAGTACACCACCGCTTTCAGCTTGCTTATATATTTCTTCAATTGCAGTTTCGTTCCAGTTGTTGTTAATTTTGAACGCATGATCAGTTTTCACTATTTTTAATGCTGTGACAGGACACATGGCGACACATCTGTGGCAGTTTACGCATTTTCTGTTGTCAGCGGTTATTTTATTTAGTTTTTCGTTATATACGTGCACATTATTTGAACACTGGTTTATGCAAATTTTACAGTTTATGCATTTATTATCATCTCTTATGATTTCATAATCAGGGTAGAATAAATTTGTTTTCATTTTGATGCACCTTCCTTTAACGTTGCAATAACAGGCTCTCCGCCTGCAGGTGACCAGATTTTATCCGGATTTGGCTCGATAATTCTTATAGCACATTCTTCGCTGGCTGCGTAAAACATATCATTTTTTTCTGCTATTACCATTGAGCGAAGTTTGAGTCTGTCATTAAGTGCCATAATGCCGTTTTCAAATCCGAGAAGTATTGAAAATGGTCCGGTGATCAAAAGGCTGCTGAATGCATTTCTCAAATATTTCAGCTTAGATTTTTCATCTGGATTTTTCATTTCTATTGTTGACCAGAACGGAGCAGCTATAACATTTGCTGCTTCAGTCAGCGTAAGACCCTGGTTTCTGACAAGATAGTCGATTATATATGTGATTACTTCGGTATCGGTTAACAGAGTGCATTTATAACCAAACATCTCCATAAACCTTCGGTTTGTATCGTATGATGAAATTTCTCCGTTGTGAACAACAGAAAAATCAAGCAGGGCAAATGGATGTGCTCCTCCCCACCAACCCGGAGTGTTTGTTGGATATCTGCCGTGTGAAGTCCAGCAGTAGCCATCATATTCTTCAAGCCTGTAGAAATATCCCACATCTTCAGGAAAGCCAACAGCTTTGAAAACACCCATGTTTTTTCCGCTGGAAAACACATAAGCCCCGTTAATGTTGGAATTAATTCTTATTACACAGCGTGCGGTAAATTCTTTTTCATCCAGCTGAGAGTCCGCTAATTTAGAATGCCTTGGGTACAAGAAATACCGCCATATCAGTGGTTCATCGGTGATGGAAGAAGTTTTTCTTATGGGTATTTTAGAGAGGTTTTCTATGTCAAAGTGATTTTCGAGAAAATCCTCGCATTCTTTTTTTGATGCTGTATTTTCATAAAAGACGTGAAAAGCATAAAGTTCCTTGTACTGAGGATATATTCCATATCCGGAGAATCCGCCTCCAAGTCCGTTAGAACGATCATGCATGGTAGAAATTGACTTAATAATTGTTTCACCATTAATTTTTTTGTTGTCTTTAGAGAATATTCCGGATATGGCACAACCGGAAGGGATTCTGATCTGGCCTTCTTTTTTCATAATGTCCCTCCTGAGTATAAAAAAAGGCGCATTATAACTAATGGTTATAATGAACGCCTTTGTTCATCTTCGCATGAAATACAAAGTTCGCCTGCAGCGGATATTTGTATTGTTGGAATTATAATCTAATTGATATAAAATGTCAAGTTTTTTTTATATATTTTGGTGCAATGTGAAAGTTGTGCAGGAATAATTATTATAAATATTAACTTTTTTAAATATATTAATAAAATTTTTAAAAAGTTATTGACAAATAATCCGCTGGTGTATATAATGCATACATAAAACAGCAAAGGCGCTGTAGGACTATACCTACGGCGTCTTTTTGCTTTTCGGGAGGAAATTATGAGTTATATATCAGAGATTTTTGGAAGCATGGTATTTAATGATGAAGTAATGAAGGAAAGATTACCTAAGGAAATATATAAAGCACTCAAAGAAACAATTCAGAATGGCAGCAGCCTGGACTTAAATATTGCAAATGTTGTGGCAAACGCAATGAAAGACTGGGCCGTAGAGAAAGGGGCTACCCATTTTACACACTGGTTCCAGCCAATGACAGGAATTACTGCAGAAAAACACGACAGTTTTATTTCCGCAACGTCTGACGGAAAGGTAATAATGGAGTTTTCGGGAAAAGAACTGATAAAAGGCGAGCCGGATGCATCCAGTTTTCCATCTGGAGGACTTCGTTCAACATTTGAAGCAAGGGGATATACTGCGTGGGACCCAACCTCATTTGCATTTATTAAAGATTCGGTGTTATGCATTCCAACAGCATTTTGTTCATATGGAGGGGAAGTTCTTGATAAAAAAACACCGCTGCTAAGGTCAATGGAAGCATTAAATGTTCAGGCGCTCAGAATAGTAAGATTGTTCGGAGACAAGGATACAAAGAGAATCATTACAACAGTCGGGCCTGAACAGGAATATTTCTTAATTGATACAGAATTATTCAATAAAAGAAAAGATTTAGTTTATACAGGAAGGACATTGTTTGGGGCAAAACCGCCAAAAGGGCAGGAATTGGAAGACCACTATTTCGGAGCAATAAGACCCAGAGTAGCGGAGTATATGAAGGATTTGAATGAAGAATTGTGGAAGCTGGGGATATTAGCCAAAACAGAGCACAATGAGGTTGCACCCGCGCAGCATGAGCTTGCTCCAATATTTACGAATACAAATATTGCGTGCGACCATAATCAGATGACTATGGAATTAATGAAGAAGGTTGCTTCGAAGCACGGACTTACGTGTCTTTTGCATGAAAAACCCTTTGCCGGCATAAACGGAAGCGGTAAGCACAATAACTGGTCTGTTTCGACAAATGAGGGCATAAATTTGCTTGAGCCGGGAAACTCACCGAGAGAGAATGCAAGGTTTTTACTATTCCTGTGCTCTGTTATCAAAGCAGTAGATGATTATCAGGACTTGCTTAAAGTATCTGTTTCCACTGCCGGAAATGATCACAGGCTTGGCGGAAATGAAGCTCCTCCGGCAATCATATCTATATTTTTAGGAGATGAATTGACTTCAGTGCTCGAATCAATAGAAGGCGGTGTGGTATATGATAAGGAATACAAAAGAGAAATGGCTGTAGGTGTGGATGCAATACCTGTATTTCCTATGGATACCACAGATCGAAACAGAACATCTCCTTTTGCCTTCACAGGGAACAAATTTGAATTTAGAATGGTAGGATCGAAACTTTCTATAGCAGGACCGAATATGGTTTTGAATACTATAGTTGCAGATGTATTGTCTCAGTTTGCTGATGTTCTTGAAAAGGCGGATGATTTTAATGAAGCGTTAAATATTCTTTTGAAGGATACCATAAAGGTACACAAGAGGATTATATTTAACGGAAACAACTATACGGATGAATGGGTTGAGGAAGCGAAAAAAAGAGGGCTGCTCAATCTGAAATCAACACCTGAAAGCCTGCCGTATTTTACATCAGATAAAAATGTTAAATTGTTTGAGAAATTTAAAATACTATCAAAGAAGGAAATATATTCAAGGACTGAAATAGTGCTTGACGAATATTGTAAGGAAATATGTATTGAGGCCCTTACATTAATAGATATAGTAAAGAAATATATAATACCGGCAGTTAATTTATATATTAAGGAATTGAGTGATACTGCAAACTCTAAAAAAGTATTTTTAATAGATGTAGATTGCGAAACAGAAAAAGCCTTGGTTCTAAAATTATCTTTGCTGATGCGTTCGTTGTACAATAAGACAGAATTGCTTGAAAATAAGCTTATTGATATTAAGAATCTGGAAAACGCGAATGAATGCGCAGACTTCAGCAGGAGGCACATATTTGCGGCTATGCAGGAAGTAAGAGCGGTAGTGGATGAACTTGAGACAAATACTGCAAAAAAATACTGGCCCTTCCCAACCTACGGAGAGCTTTTATTCAGCGTTTAATAAGCCTATCCTCCTAAATAGGATCCTATATAAGGCATGTGCGATGAGAAATCATTGCTCATGTCATTTTTTTTACCAATAAAATTCTTTTCTCGGCATACAGCTAGGATTGCAAAGCAGAGATGTTATTACTATCGATATGAAAAAATATTCGGAATTTTTTGTGTTTGCCAATAATGCTGAAATTTTAACAATTGTTTTTTTTGTGCATATACTAATGAAAGAAAAGAAAGGGGAGAAATTATGATAATTCATGTAGTACAGCCAGGTGATACCATATATAGTATTGCAGAGCAATACAACACTACGCCTCAACAAATAATTGCTTACAATGAACTTGCCAACCCCAATGAGCTGGTGGTAGGGCAGACAATAGTAATACTGGTTCCTGACCAGGTTCATACGGTGCAGCCGGGAGATACCTTAGAAAATATTGCTCAAAGATATGGCATACCGGTTGTAAATTTATTGCAGTACAATCCTCAGATTATGTATGCCGATGATATATTTCCAGGTGAACAGATAATAATAAGTCTTGATCAGGAAAAGAGAGGGCCTATTCATGTCATAGGATATGCATATCCCAATATTGACAGAACAGTGCTTATGAAAACTCTTCCTTATTTAACGTATTTGACACTTTTCACTTACGGCATAACGCCTGAAGGAAATCTAATAGATATAGACGATGAAGAGCTTATAGGGATAGCGAGAGATTTTGGAGTTGCGCCGCTGATGTTGATTTCAACACTGACAGAAGAAGGCAAATTCAGTAATGAACTTGCACATAGCCTTTTAAATGACGAAAATATACAGAACAACCTGATAGAAAACGTAGTAAATACAATGAAGGAGAAAGAGTATTACGGGCTTGATATAGATTTTGAATATGTATTGCCGGAAGACAGAGATAATTTCGTTGCATTTGTTCAAAAAATGACTGACAGATTGAATGAGGAAGGATTTACGGTACTGACGGCGCTTGCGCCTAAAACCTCAGCTGACCAGTCAGGGTTGTTGTATGAAGCTCACGACTATCCTGCCCTTGGTGATGCATCCAACAGAGCTTTGCTTATGACATATGAATGGGGGTACACTTACGGGCCTGCAATGGCGGTTTCACCTGTTGACAAGGTAAGAGAAGTTTTAGATTATGCTGTAACTGAAATACCAAGAGATAAAATTTACATGGGAATTCCTAATTATGGTTATGATTTTGTACTGCCTTATGTCCAGGGAGTTTCAAAAGCGAATTCCCTTTCAAACGTACAGGCGGTAGAACTGGCTGATGAAGTTGGGGCGCCCATAGAGTACAATGAAGTATCTCAAGCTCCATACTTTATTTACTACGACGATCAGGGGAACCAGCATCAGGTGTGGTTTGAAGATGCCAGAAGCATAGAATCCAAGCTTGATGTTTTTTCGGAATATGGCTTTGAAGGAGTAGGGTACTGGAATATCATGAGATATTTCCCTCAAAACTGGCTTGTGCTAAGCTCATTATATGACATTGCAAAACTAATATAATCAAAGCTTGCCATAAAAAAGTAATGTTACGGAAATTTTAGCATATATTTTTGTAACAGGTATTTTGTAGGAGGGAATTCATGAATAATAAAAACTATAGAGTAATGAAGTTTTTTGAACAGATAAATAAGAAGGACAGATCAAGGGGTTATGTTCGCCTTGACATAAGGGGCATAAGAGGCAATATAATTGTATCTGTGGAAAATTTAGGTGATGCAAAAACAAGCAGCGAAGTATATTTGTATAAGGATAGGGATAACAAAATAAAGCTTGGCGAAATTAATAACAAAAAGGGTATGCTCAAGAAGCTATTGACATTTGGAAATAACAATGCAATTGAAGATTACAATGTTTGTGCTGTAGTAAAGGACAAGAAAATATCTATGTACACAAACTTGTTTAATGCAACATCTGTCGAGAATATAAAAAAACTTGAACTGGATGAAGAGGATATTGTTAATGAGGAAGATATCGTAGAAGAAAGTAAATCGATTTCTGAAAAAGAAGAAGATAAACTTACCAATGAAACAGCGAATAAGAAATCAGAAGCTCATGACGTCGTAAACGAAACAGACAACAGAAAAAAACAAAACGAATCAGCGGAAAAACAAAAAACAGAAGAGGTTAAAGAAATAATAGAAAAATCAGAGAAAGTTGATGAAGAGCAATCAAAAATAGAAGAGGCTTCACATAAAAAAGACAATATGAAAAATACAACCGTAAATTCTGCTATCAATATAAATGAAAATAATAAGGAAAAAAAAGATGCTTCGGCAGAGGCACAGTCGAGGAAGTACAGAAATAAATTTGACGAGAGCCTGTATAATGTTTTAAAAGAGTATAAACAGGTCGAGCCGTTATCTGTAAAAATAAAGAGCTTTTATTGGTGGTACATACCATATGATGAATCTGGAATTAAGAATGGATTCCTGCCGTATTATAATCAAATAGTCAGCTCGTACTATCCGTATCCTATGTCAAATCGCGTAACGACGTGCAGCAATCTCATGAAAAAATATGGGCATTATATTTTTGGCGTATATAAAGAAAAAGGTGATGTTATCAAGTTTGTATATGGAATTCCTGGTGAATTTTCCAAGGAAGAACAGCCTTACAAAGGGGTAACGGGTTTCAAAAATTGGTCATACAGCAATAAGGATAGTTATGACAAACATGGTTACTGGCTTGCATTTGTTAATCCAAAAACCGGAGAAACCACAGAACCTCCTGAGATCGCATTATCATAAATATTACTGTACAAACTTTTATTATTTTGGTATAATGTACGAGAATATTTTAAAAGGAGTTAAAAATACAAATGCCGCCAATAAGTACCAACATGCACTTTGGTAAATTGTTTATAGAAAATTTTAAAGCAGGTATTCATGTTCCCAGCTTTATCATAGGTATGATGTCGCCGGATACAATCACTGAAGATGATTTTGAGGAGATGCATACATTTGATGAGGATGGCAATATAGACGTTCGAGAATTTTATGAAAAGTTTAATCTAAATAAACTTAATAATGTTCAGAAGTCATTCATATTGGGATACTACTGTCACTTGTGGTTTGATGAATACTATAAATTTAATGCAAGCAAGCTCACTCTTCACAACAGTGTGGATTTGAGTGATGATGAACTGGGCGCGGCAGTAGGAACAATTCTGAGATATTATGATAGTAAAGCTATAAATAACTTCTTTGAAAAGTATATTAAAGAAATAGTTGAATTTAACAGTAATATAAATTTAAAGGAGCTCGGCAGTATTAGTATCAAAAATTCTAAAGAAAAGATAATAGAATTTTTAAACGAGCATGTACCTGAGGTTACTTACCCGAATCTGATTGAAGAACAGGAATATATGAGCTTTATAAAAAGCGGATGCAGTAAAATTATGAAATCATTGTAACATAAAAACTCCTTAACAAGGAGTTTTTTAAAATTGCAAAAAAATTTATAAATTAAAAATTGACTGGATAGATAAAATATAATATAGTTGAACAAGTACTTGTATTATGCTATTATTTATGGATAAATTAGATTAAGGATGGATTATGGTGAAATATAAATATGTATTATTTGATTTCGATGGAACGTTGGCGGATACTGAAGAAGTTAATTTTGTTATATATCAGAAGCTGGCGGAAAAATATAATTTGCGAAATATTACCATAGATGAATTAGGGCATATCAAGAAAATGAGTGCAAGAGAATTGATGGCTTATGTGGAGCTTAAGAAAAGATACCTGCCTTTTATTCTTAAAAGAGGGAAAAAGCTTTTAAAACACGACATAAGGAACATTAAACCATGCAAGCATGATATATTCAATACAGTTTCGGCACTAAAGTCTATGGGAATAAGTACAGCGATTATTACCACTAATTCAAAGACAAACGTTCAGATGTTTTTAGAAGAACAAAATGCGGATATTTTTGATTTCATTGCAAGTTCATCCATGTTCGGAAAAGAATCCAAGCTGAAAAAGGTTATAAAAAAAGAGAAATTGGAGTTGAAAGATGTTCTTTATGTAGGAGATGAAATAAGGGACATACATGCTGCAAAAAATACGGGAATAGATATAGCGTCAGTAGCGTGGGGTTACAATACGGTGGAAAGTCTGAAAAAACATAAGCCGGAATACTTGATATATGAGCCCTGCGAGTTGATAAATATATGCAGGTAAAAAGTAATATTACGAACTTTACCATATAAAAAAGATAAATATTTCGTATATATAACATACAATTTTGTTGCATTATGAAATTTCGTGTGCTAAAATACCTTATAAAAACAAACAAGGAGGAAATATATTTTTATGATTTATATAATTAAGCCCGAAAATCATGAAATACCGGAACTCACAAGAGTACTTGAAGAGCATCCGGAAATACAGTTTGTGTCGTTTATGGGCGTTGATATAGGCGGCAACGGAACAGATGAGAAAATACCTGTTAAGCTTTTCATAAAAGATATGAAGGAAATGCTGAAATTTGGAATTCAGACAGACGGATCAAGCGTTGAGCTTCAGGGTATCGCAGATTTAAATGATGCAAGAGTTGACATACTGCCTGACTTGGACTGTAATTGGTTTGTTGATTACAATTATGAACATTACAATGATGAAAACGGGCTTCCGGTAGGGACTTTAAAGATTCCTTCTTTTATAATACACGGCGGAAAACAGGTTTGCTCCAGATCAATTTTGAAAAGAGCAACAAGTTACTTTAAAACTCAAATATTGGAAGTATTAAAGAAAAATTCAAGAATTCCCGAAAGTTTCGGATTTGAATATGAAGATATCGAAGATGTGCTTTTGACGTCAGCCACTGAACTTGAAATGTGGGTTAAGACGCCTGAGCAAAGCGCTGATTTTGAAGAACTTCATACATCACAGGTGCTGAAAGAACAATACTGGAAAAGAACCATGGGCACTGTGAGGACAGTGATTGAAAAAATAATGGAAATGCTTGAACGTTACGATTTAAAACCTGAAATGGCTCATAAAGAAGTGGGCGGAATTCCAAACAGGATTGATGCAAAGGGAAGAATTACCCACGTTATGGAGCAGTTGGAAATAGATTGGAGATTTTCTGAATCTCTACAGACTGCGGACAATGAAATATTTATAAGAGAATTGATTGAAGATCAGTTCAGACACCATGGGTTAGAAGTTTTGTTTAAGGCAAAGCCCATAGAAGGAGTTGCCGGAAACGGGGAGCATACGCATCTTGGCGTTGCGGTTAAGCTAAAGAGCGGGAAAAGAATAAACCTGTTTGCACCTAAGGATATCAGAAAAGACTATTTGAGCGAAATAGGCTATGGTTCTTTAATGGGTGTATTGAAAAATTATGAAGTGATCAATCCTATAGTAACTGCTACAAATGATGCTTTTAACAGGTTGAAACCCGGATTTGAAGCACCTGTGTGTATAGTAACTTCATTAGGCGGAACCAAAGAGCAGCCGTCAAGAAACAGATCCGTACTGGTTGGTGTCATAAGAGATATAAACAATCCTGGAGCTATCAGATTCGAACTGCGTTCGCCAAACCCGTATACCAATACGTATCTTGTAATTGCTGCAGCTTATCAGGCTATGTTGGACGGAATAATTAAAGTTACGGACGCCGGCTTAAACTGTGAAGAACTGGAAAAAGAGATTTCCAAAAAATACGGAGAAGATGCGGTATACCTCGAAAAATTCAGAGAGTATAGGAGTGAAAAAGACGTATTTGAGAAATACTCCGAAGAAGAACGCAACAAGCTTTATGGAACTGCTCCTGCTACAGTGTGGGAGAATTTAAGCGGATTTAAATCGAACAGTCTCAAAGAGCAGGTACTTAAATCAGGAGATGTATTTACGGATGAATTAATTAATTCATTTAAGGAGTCTACTCTTCAGAAGTGGAAAAATGAACTTAAAGGTAGAATAATCCATGATAATATAATGCTCTTAAAAACATTTGTAAAGCTTCATAACGAACACGACCATGCAACTGATCTGGATGTTGTAAACTGGGAAAGAATAGTTTACTTAAAAACAAAGCTTATGAAGGATAGTATGTCGAAAAAGTGTATTTTTACTAAGATAAAAAATGCACTGAACGAGGGCGATTATGATTCCTCTTCAGATCTTCAGAAACAAATGAATGAAAAAATGACTGAAATACGAGCTTTGTATATAGAGTATAAAAATAACATTTTTTAATAAATATTAATATTTAGAAATCAGAGCTTGAAGCTCTGATTTTTTCTTGTAAAATTTTGTATTATACACTGAAAAATTATAAAATTAACTAATAAGTAATAATTAGCTAACAAATTTCTGTTTACAAATGCCTGTTCATATGCTACTATTATAATGCAGGAAATCGAATTCACGCATAAAAATTGCATGTTGTGAAAGCGTTTTATGCAAAAAAGTGTGTATTGTAGGTAGAGTATAAGGTTAGCTAATGGGTTTTTTAGGGTTTGTTTTAGATTTGTGGGGTTATCATTTATCATCCTTATATTAATACATGCTGCACACAAACAAATAATATTGGAGGATAACTATGAGTAAAGTTCCAAAACAAAAGAAGGAAGCAACTTTAGGAATTTCTATCATACCGGTAGCCATAACAGTGGCATTAATAGGGGTGGCCATCCTTAAATACGGCGCGGACGTACACATTCCACTTGTAATGGGGTCTGTTATAGCAACGCTGATAGCAGTATATGGACTTGGTTTTACTTGGAAAGAGATTGAGGAAGGCATTGTTAATTCAATAAGTGGAACAATGCAGGCAATTTTAATACTTGCAATAATAGGCGTTCTTATCGGTACATGGATAGGTGGAGGTATTGTACCAACAATGATTTATTATGGACTGCAGATTTTGTCGCCGACATTTTTCCTGGCGGCATCAGTATTGCTCTGCAGTGTTATATCTCTGGCTACGGGAAGCTCGTGGACAACAGCCGGAACGGTTGGTGTTGCACTTATAGGTGTTGCACAAGGACTTGGAATTTCAGTTCCTTTAGCAGCAGGTGCGATAATATCCGGAGCATATTTTGGTGATAAAATTTCGCCGTTATCCGATACTACTAACTTGGCACCTGGAATGGCAGGCGCTGAGCTGTTTGATCACATTAAGCATATGCTTTACACAACATCGGTATCATACGGAATAACTTTAGTAATTTTTATATTTATAGGACTTCAGTACAGAGGATCTGTTCTTGATACAACTGAAATTAACGGTATACTGAATGCCATATCTGAAGCATACATTATTAATCCGTTGTTGCTGCTGGTTCCCGTAATAGTTATTGTTCTTGTTGCTATGAAGGTTCCGGCTCTTCCGGGGCTTATAATCGGATGCATTATGGGTGCAATCTGTACTGCGTTCCAAGGCGGAGATCTTGGTTACATTTTAGATATATCAAACTATGGAACAGTTTCTGAAACAGGTCATGCTGTTGTTGATGAACTTTTGACAAATGGTGGTATGCAGAACATGATGTGGACTATTTCGTTAATTATGTGTGCCCTGACATTTGGCGGCGTATTAGAAAAATCAGGCATGATGGCTGCAATAGCAAACAAGCTTTTACTTCTTGCAAAAAGTACCGGTTCGCTGATTCTTGTTACAGCAGTTACATGTTTGTTTGTAAATACTCTTTGCGGAGATCAGTACTTGGCTATAGCCCTTCCTGGTAAAATGTATAGAAACACCTATAGGGAAAGAGGATTGGCGCCGAGAAACTTGTCTCGTATACTTGAAGATTCAGGTACTGTTACATCGGCTCTTATTCCGTGGAATACATGCGGTGCGACAATGTCAACATTCCTTGGCGTGCCTACTATAAGTTATATTCCATACACATTCTTTAATATTTTAAGCCCGATTATATCAGTTGCATTTGCATTCTTTGGAATTACAATAATGACACTGGAAGAAGACCCTGCATCTGAACAGTATGTAAGACCTATGAAGTACAAAAAATCTCCTGGAGAGCTTGAAGAATATGTACAAAGCTATCAAAAAGCTCACGGAATGAATGCATAATAAAAAACAATCAATAGCCCTGCAGTGAACCTTCAGGGCTGTTTTTTTCTTATAAAAATTTTGCGTTGTGATATCGTTTCGTTTGACATTATGATAAAATCATTATATCATATAAATATAAATACATATTGCTCATTGCTATACTAGGAGTGGAAATATGAACTTTCGGCGAAAGTATGAAGATGAACTGAATAATCTCAAAGAAAATGAGAATAATATTGACTTTTTTCGCAACCTTTTATCTGCAAGACACAATAATTATTTCATGAAGGAAATAATTGAAGGGCTGCTTAAATTTTCGAAAGAACATAATCTTAATAGTGTAAATGCATGGGCTTATTATTATTTAGGCTGGTACAATTTTGACAAATCCAATTATAATAAGTCTACAGAATGTTTTTTGACTTCATATGATTTATTTGAAATGATTAAAAACGAAGACGGTTTAGTGTATGCTTGCAATGGGCTGACAAACGTTTACTGTCAAATTGGTCAATTTAAACTTGCAAATGAATGGGGACTTAAAGGTATTTCACTTTGTGAAGAAATGGATAACAAGGACGCACTGGTGATACTTCTTATAAACACAGGCATAAATTACATTGAGATGAAATATTTCGAAAAAGGCAGGGAAATTTTTCACAGTCTTGAGATAATGGATTATGAATTGAGCAGCACTCACCAAATTTCGTGTAATCTAGCCATGGCCGAAATAGAAATCAATATCGGAGAATCAAGCAAGGCTCTTTCATATATAGAAAAATCTCTGAAAATAGAGAGTGATATTAAATTAATTACTGATATGTGCGAAATATATAAGTTAACGGCAATGGCATACGTGAAACTTAATTTATATGATATGGCAGAAAAGGCATTTAAGAAATCATATGATTTTGCTGTAGATAATAATTTTGTTTATGAAAAATACATCTCAATGGTTGAATGGTCAAAGCTGAATGTACTGGTGGGAAGGAATCAGAAGGCGATATATCTTTTGAACGAGGTAATAGAAATGTGCCGTTCTAAGGAACTTAATGTGCTTTTGAGAGAATCTTACCATATTCTTTACGGAATATACAAGGAATCCGGAATGTTGGATAAAGCATTGGAATGCTTGGAGAATTATATATTGGTTGATGATAAGATGTACGATTATGAACAGAATCAGTTAATGGCAAAAATGAATTTTAAACATACCAAGAGAGAAGCAGATCAGTATAAATCACTTTATGGAAAGACAGAACTTTTGTCCACAATAGGCCAAAAGATAATTTCTAATTTAAATATTAAATCGATAGTTGACATAATTAATGAAGAAATAAATAAGTTGCTTGAGGCTGACTACTTTGGCATAGTTGTATATGATAATGAAAAGGATAAAGCTACATATTATTTTGCTGGCGAAGGATTTGAAATTAAGGAAGTTGTGAGTTACAAGGAATATGCATATAATTTTTTTGGATATTATTGTGTGAAAAATAAGAAAGATATTATAATAGGAAATCTAGACAAAGAATATAAACAGTATATTGATAGTACACCTATAGATATTGGAAAAACATATGAAAACGGGAAGTCATATATGAATTCTCTCATATATACACCAATGATTATTAACGATAAAGTTGTAGGTGTGATGACTGTACAAAGCAAGGAACATAACGCGTATGACAGAAATGATTTGCACACGCTTAAAATACTCGCAAATTATTCCGCAATAGCTATAGAGAATGCTATTTCATATAAAAAAATAGAAGACTTAGCTACCTATGACAATCTGACAAGCTTTTTATCTAAATTTGAAATTATAAGGCTTGGAGAAATTATTTTTGACAAATATAAAGACAGTAACTTGAGATTCAGTGTAACAATGATTGACATAGATAATTTCAAATCAGTAAATGATACCTATGGACATGTTGTGGGTGATAGTGTTCTTGCTATGGTTGCGAGAGTTATTTCCAGCTGCATTAGAAATACAGATTATATAGGAAGGTACGGCGGAGATGAGTTTCTTCTCATATGTCCCGGGCTGGGAGAGCCTGAAGCAGTTGATGTAGCAGAACGAATAAGGTATGCGGTTGAAAACAAGGTATTTGAATTGGGAAAAGGCATAGTTGTTTCGGTAACCATCAGTTTGGGAGTCCATGAATATAAAGAGAAAGACTTGTCTTTTATAGATGTTTTGAATTTAGCAGATAAAAATTTATACTGCGCTAAAGGAAACAATAGAAATTTAGTTGTTTGCTGTTAAATTAAATATAAAAAGCACAAAAAATATGTAAAGTTTATATAAAACTTTACATATTTTTTACATTGCAGAGCATGTCTTTTTACTTTTGAAGATTATATTATGGACAGTATAAATGAATTAAAGGAGAAAGAAATAAATGCATAAAAATGAACCGTCAGTGACAATGGCATCATACAGAATTAAAGAAAACTTAATGCAGGCAGTATTCTTTGTGTCTGCACTGGTTTCGGTTATTGCGGTAATAGCCATCTGTCTTTTCCTTTTACTAAGAGGAATACCTGCGATAGCTGAGATAGGATTTGTGGATTTTATATTAAATGAAAAGTGGGGTCCTACAAATACTCCGGCTTCTTACGGAATACTATCAATGATTGTCGGCAGTGTCTATGTTACGGCAGGAGCAATAGTTATAGGCGTACCGATAGGCCTGATGTGCGCAGTTTTCATGGCTGAATTTTGTCCGCCGAAGGTTTATAAAATAGTAAAGCCTGCAGTTAACCTGCTGGCAGGTATACCATCAATAATATATGGATTTTTCGGAATGCAGATTGTTGTACCATACGTCAGAGAATACTTTGGAGGCAACGGTTTCAGCATAATGTCCTCTTCAATTATTTTAGGCATAATGATACTCCCTACAATAATATCAATAAGTGAATCTTCCATAAAGGCTGTTCCTTACAGTTATAAGGAAGGGGCATTGGGACTTGGTGCCACAAAGGAAGAAACTGTCTTTAAGGTTGTGGTTCCGGCAGCAAAATCAGGGATACTAACATCCATAATTCTGGGAATAGGAAGGGCTGTCGGAGAAACTATGGCAGTTGTAATGGTTGCAGGAAATGCAGTTATGCCATTAGATAAAATCGAATTATTAAAACCAATAAGAACTCTTACAACAAACATAGTTACTGAAATGAGTTATGCTTCAGGTCTCCACGAATCTTCACTGATAGCTACAGGTGTTGTGCTGTTCGTATTTATAATAATTCTAAACACGGCACTAGCCCTTATAAAATCAAAATCTGTTAGAAATTAGGTGGGACTATGAAAGAAAAAATTAAAGCTGAGAAATATCTAAAGAAAAGAAAAATAGCATCAATGATTATGAAAGCAATGGTTTGGTTTTGTGGAATTTTGACTGTAGGAATATTAATTTATATACTTTTATTTATTCTTCTGAGAGGGATTCCAAATATTACAATGGAATTTTTATTCGGAGAATATAATTCCGAATCGCTTTCTGCATTTTCATCAATAGTAACAACAATGGAAATGATTATTATATCGCTGGTGATTGCTGTTCCCATGGGAGTTTTCTGCGCAATATATCTTACGGAATATTCAAAAAGAGGGAACAAGGTAGTCAAGGTTATCAGGGTAGCAGTAGATACACTTGCCGGTATTCCATCAATAGTATATGGTTTGTTCGGCATGATTTTATTTGTAAATCTGCTTGGATTCAGAGCATCTGTTCTGTCTGGAATATGCACTGTATCTATAATGATACTCCCTGTCATAATAAGTTCATCGGAGGAAGCTATTAAATCTGTTCCGGATACGTACAGAGAAGGAAGTCTCGGATTAGGAGCATCAAGGCTTAGAACAGTATTCAAAATTGTATTGCCTGCTGCGATGCCCGGAATATTATCCGGTGTAATATTGGCAATAGGGCGTATTGTGGGAGAAACTGCGGCGCTGATTTTTACCAGCGGTACGAATATATTCAAAAATCCTACATTTGATTTATTTGCATCCCAGCGAACTCTTTCAATTCACATGTATATGCTTGCAAGTGATGGGCTTCCGCATTCTAAAGATATGGCTTTTGCAACCGGAGCAATTTTAATATTGATAGTGTTTATGGTTAATTACGCAACGACAAAACTTGCGGGAAAAATAGGGAGGATGAGTAATGGCAAGTAAAAGTAAGATTAAAATAGAAAATGTAGATTTATACTACGGAGATTTTCATGCTCTTAAAAATATAAATATGCAAGTTCTTGAAAATGAAATAACTGCGTTTATAGGTCCTTCGGGATGCGGTAAATCAACTCTTTTAAAATCATTAAACAGAATGAATGATTTAATTGAAGGAGTTAAAATTACAGGAAAAATGACCTTGGATGGTGTAGATATTTATAAGAACATGGACCCGACCATACTCAGGAAGAGAGTTGGTATGGTTTTTCAAAAGCCTAATCCTTTCCCAATGAGCATTTATGAAAATGTAGCATATGGGCCTAAGACACATGGGGTAAAGTCAAAGTCGAAGCTTGACGATATAGTTGAAGAAAGCCTTCGTTCGGCTGCAATGTGGGATGAGGTTAAGGACAGGTTGAAGAAAAATGCATTGGGACTTTCCGGAGGACAGCAGCAGAGGCTGTGCATTGCCAGAGCTTTTTCGGTAAATCCCGAGGTTATTTTACTGGATGAGCCAACTTCAGCACTGGATCCGATTTCGACAATGAAAATAGAAGATTTATTAGTTGATATTAAGAAAAATTATACTATAATTATAGTAACACATAATATGCAGCAGGCAACCAGAATATCAGATAAGACGGGATTTTTTCTGCATGGTGAGGTTGTTGAGTTTGATAAAACGGAAAAATTGTTTTCTATGCCTAAAAACAAAAAAACAGAAGATTATATAACAGGAAGATTTGGCTAAAGGAGGTTAATATGAGAACCAGATTTGATGCAGAACTTGAAAAACTAAATCTTGAGCTTATAAAAATGGGAAGTCTTATCGAAACTTCTATTGAAGCAAGCGCAAAAGCGCTTATGCACCAAGATTTAGAGCAGATAAAAAAAGTAAAAGAACTAGAAGTAGAAATAGATGAAATGGAAAAGACTATTGAGAGCCATTGTTTAAAATTACTGCTTCGACAGCAGCCTGTGGCATCTGATTTAAGAATCATAGGTACAGCTTTAAAAATGATAACAGATATGGAAAGAATCGGAGACAATGCGGAAGACATAGCTGAAATATCCGGATACATGGTAAATCAAAAGTTTATAAAAGACCTCGTTCACATTCCGCAGATGGCTGATGCAACCATAGGAATGGTAAAAAGAAGTGTCGATGCATTTGTAGGCAAGGATAAAGAGCTGGCACTTGAAGTTTGCAGGGAAGATGATAAAGTAGATGAATTGTTCCGAATTATTAAGAAGGAACTAATTGAAAAGATTCAGGAAAAAGAAGAAAATGGAGAACAGGCTCTTGATCTTCTGATGATAGCGAAATATTTCGAAAGAATTGGGGACCATGCAGAAAATATTGCCGAATGGGTTATATTTTCAATAACAGGCGAACACAAGATAAGATAGGAGAATTATATGAGGCTTGTATATTGCGTTGAAGATGACGCGGGAATAAGAGAATTAATTACACTGGCTTTAAAAACGGCAGATTTTGAGATAATAGGCTTTGAAGAAGCGGGAAGCTTTTATGCCCAAATGAAAAAAAAGACTCCTGATTTAATATTGCTCGACCTTATGCTGCCTAAAACAGATGGTATGACTATATTGAATGACTTGAAAAAAGACGCAAATTACAGTCATATTCCTGTTATAATAATTACGGCTAAATCTATGGAGCTTGATAAGGTAAAAGGGTTGGAATCAGGAGCTGACGACTTTATAACAAAGCCTTTTGGAATTCTTGAGCTTTTAGCGCGCGTCAAAGCTGTTTTAAGGCGATCAGGTAAAAAAGATGACGAAGACTTAGTGTCGGAATACAATGGGCTTGTTTTGGATTATAATAAGCGGACACTAAGTTACAACGATAATCCCATAACTCTGACATACAAAGAGTTTGAACTTCTTCATTATCTAATGCTCAACAGGGGAATTGTTTTGTCGAGGGACAGAATTCTTCAAGAGGTTTGGGGATATGATTATGAAGGCGAGACAAGAACTGTGGATATGCATGTTAAAACAATAAGGCAGAAGCTTGATGTTGCAGGATGCAGTAATTTTATAATTACGGTGAGAGGCGTAGGATATAAATTTGAGGAGACGGTTACTGAATGAAAAAACGACTGTTTCTAATTATAATGCTTCTATCTGTCTCAGCTTCAGCAATGGCTTTTGTATTTACAACTTTGATTCACCATGAATTTTATGTAAAAGATGCTGAAAACCAACTTAAAACAATAGTTAAACTATCCTCTGACAGTGCAAAGTGGAAAGATGAAGGCTCAATAAGAAAATCGGCAGCAGAAATATTAAGCGCTTCAGAATACAATATAAGGTTTACACTAATTAACAAACAGGGCACAGTGATATATGACAGCTGGGCAGAAGAGGATACGTTGGAGAACCACGTAGACAGACCTGAAATTAAGAAGGCATTTGCAGATGGATACGGAGAATATACAAGGTACTCGGATACCATATCTTCAGATATGTATTATTATGCCGTAAAAATAAATGATGAAACAGTATTGAGAGTATCAAGGGAAATTGACAGTATTAATGCAGCATTTGTTGGTGTAATGCCGATGCTTGTGATTTTATTCGTTGTGTTTGCTGTTATAAATTACGCTGCTGCAAGTGTGTTTACAAGGAAAATTTTAAGTCCTGTTGATGAGATGGCATGGTCTCTTGATGATATGCTGGACGGAAGTGAAGGCAGCAGCTTGGAAATATATGATGAGTTTGAACCTCTGGCCCGTAAAATTCACGAGCAGAAAATGAAAATAAATCAATATATAGATGAGTTGAAGTATGAAAGAGACACAATAAACATTATTACCGAAAACATGAAAGAAGGCTTTCTGCTTTTAAATAAGGATAAGCAGATTCTTTCAATCAACACAAGCGGTAAACACATGATTAACAATGAAAAGTTTGACTTGAGCAAAAACAGAAATGTTATAGAACTTACAAGAAATGCAGAAATTCTAGATAAGATTGAGATTTCCATAAATGAAAATAAACACATAGTATATGATGTTGATACGGAAAGAAAGCATTTCAGATATTATTTCAGCCCTGTAAAGGAGCAGAACAGTCTATCGGTTGACGGGCTGCTGATATTAATTGAAGATGTAACAACTCAGAAAGATGCAGAAAAAATGAGAAGCGAATTTTCTGCTAATGTCTCTCATGAATTAAAGACGCCTCTTACGACTATGATTGGGTTTGCTGAAATGATTAAAGAGGGACTTATTACTGATTCTGAAAGTATAAAAAAATACTGCGGCATGATAAATAAAGAAGGTATGAGACTTATATCCGTTATCGAAGACATTATGAGACTTTCAAAAATTGAAGAAAAAATTAATGCGGATGTAAATAATGACATAAATTTAAAGGAAACTGCCGAAGACGTTATATCTCTTCTTAAATCAAAAGCAGACAGCTTAAATATTGGAATTAAGCTACAAGCTCAGAATCTATCAATGAAGGCCAATGAAAATTATGTAAGTGAGCTTATGTATAACTTAATAGACAACAGTATAAAATATAATAAAAAGGACGGTAATGTTTCTGTCTATATTGAGAGAGATGGCAAACATATAGTAATAAGAGTTGCTGACACGGGAGTAGGCATAGCTGAAGAGCATCAGGGCAGAATATTTGAAAGGTTTTACAGGGTTGATAAAAGCCGATCAAAGGAAACCGGCGGTACAGGATTGGGACTATCTATTGTAAAACATATCGCTGAAATATATGATGGAGAAATTGAACTGAAAAGCAAAGAGAATGAGGGAACAGAGATAATAATCAAATTTCCCGTAGCATAGACTCTTGAAGAATATCATAAAAAATGATAGTATCAATTACTATCATTTTTTAATTCGAGAGGTGTAAGCATGTATATTATCGACGGTAATGAACTATCAGTCATACGGAGAGAATTTCATAAATACCCGGAGCTTGGCGGATGTGAATATAAAACAATGGACAAAATATGTTCATATTTAGATTTATGGGGTGTAGAATATAAAAAAGGCGTTGCCGAAACAGGTGTAGTTGCAATAATAAGAGGCAAAAACAAATTAAAAGATGACTACAAATGCATAGGTATAAGAGCGGATATTGATGCCCTTCCAATAAATGAAGAAACAGATGTATGCTTTAAATCTGTTAATGATGGAGTAATGCATGCCTGCGGCCATGACGCACACACAGCTGTCGCGCTTGGTACGGCCAAAATTATTAAATCAATGGAATCAAAACTAAAAGGCGATGTGAAATTTTTCTTTCAGCCGGCTGAAGAAACTACAGGAGGTGCCGAAAGAATGATCGATGCAGGTTGCCTAAAAAATCCGGATGTTGAATATGTATTTGGATTGCATGTTGATCCGGGGCTTGAGACAGGTAAAGTAGGCATAAAATACGGAAAAATGATGGCTTCATCTGACGAGATTTTTATTAATGTTCGCGGAAAATCCACCCACGGAGCGCATCCCGAAAAAGGAACCGACCCGGTAGTTATCGCATCAAATATAGTTGTTGCACTCCAGACCCTAGTAAGCAGAAGCACGTCTCCACTAAACTCAGTAGTCCTTACAATAGGTAGTATTCATGGTGGTACAGCGCCAAACATAATATCAGATTCAGTGGAAATGAAAGGGATATTGAGAACCTTGGATGAAGAGACACGCGGGGATATGAAAAAAAGAATTGCCGCAGTTGTTGAAAATATTTCTAAGGCAATGGATGGAGAAGGAACTCTGGCTATCAGAGAAAGCTATGGAGCACTTATTAACAATGATGATGCTGTAGATAAACTCAAAAAAGCTGCCGAAAAAGTGCTTGGAGCGGAAAATGTGGAAATTTTGGAGTGCCCAAATATGGGGACAGAAGACTTTTCATATTTCAGCCGCAATTCAAAGGCCTGCTTTTTTAACCTTGGATGCAGGAATGAAAGGATAGGGGCCATATATCCCATTCATTCAAGTGAATTTTTGCTGGATGAAGGCTGTCTAAGAATGGGTGTAAAAATTTATGTAGAAAACATATTGGGAATTTTAAATATGTCTCTGAATTAAGATGCAATTTTTATGTAAAGATATTGTACATAAATATTGTAATAATTATAATTTTTTTTAGAATTTAGATAAAAAGGCAAAAATTCTTATTGGTATTTTTGCTTTTCTTTTGGGTTGCAGTATATAAATATATTGATAAATTGAAAATATATTGATACAATTATATTAATTGTAATTAATCAGAAATGAGTGCAATATGTTTGGATATGTGACTATAAATAAAATGGAACTGAAATTTAAAGAATATTACAGCTACAAAGGGTTTTATTGCGGGCTTTGCAAGTGTCTTAAAAAAAAGTACAGCAACAAGGCAAGAATGACCTTGAATTATGATATGACGTTTCTTATATTGCTGTTAAGTTCTCTGTATGAACCCGAAAATAAAACATTCCGTGAAAGATGCGTGGTTCATCCAATGAAAAAACAGCTTTTTATACAAAACGAAATAACGGAATACGCAGCATCGATGAATATTATTCTCTCATATTACAATATGCTTGATAATTGGACGGATGACAGAGATTATAAGTCTTTTGCAGCTATGAAGGCCCTTAGGGGAGAATTTAGAAAGGCAAGTGCAGAACTGTCCAAAAAAGCAGCAGCAATAAAAGAATGTTTGGATAACATATCTGAACTGGAAAAAAGCAATACAGATGATATTGATGCTGTTTCTAATGAATTTGGACATCTGATGGAAGAAATAATACTGTACAAAAATGATCAATGGGAAAAAAACTTGAGAAAAATAGGATTTTACTTGGGCAAGTTTATATACTATCTTGATGCGTATGAAGATATGGAAAAAGATGAAGAAAACAGTTCGTACAACCCCTTCAACAATTTAAAATCTGAAGACAAGAAAAAATATGCGGAAGATTTGATAATGCTCAATCTCTCATTTTTAAGCCAGGAAATAGAAAAGCTTCCTCTTGTACAGGATAAAGGAACAATAGACAATATTATATATTCCGGAGTATTGAATAAATTAGACAAAAGGAGAAATGCAAATGAAAGACCCATATGAAGTGCTCGGCCTTCAAAGAGGTGCAACAAAGGATGAAGTAAAGAGTGCATACAGAAAGCTTGCTAAAAAATACCACCCCGATATGAATGAAAACAACCCTCTTAAGGATTTGGCTGAGGAAAAATTCAAGGAAATTCAATGGGCATACGATGAGATTATGGAAGGCGGCTCCGCAGGTTCATACCAGAGCAGTAATGAGAGCGGGAGTTCTTACGAAAATGGTTCAACTAGCTTATTTAATATTAGGCAGCAAATACAAACGGGAAGATTCCAAGATGCAATAAGGATGCTAAACGGCATGTCTGTCAGAAATGCCGAGTGGAATTATCTCATGGGTGTATGCTATGTAAACATGGGATCATTAGGTCAAGGCATGAAGTTTGTGCAAACTGCCGTAAAAATGGATCCCGGCAATTTTGAATACAGAAATTTCTTGAATCAGATTTTAAGCACACAGAACATGTATCAACAAAGGACATATAATTACGGTAGAGGAAATTCAAGCGTTGACTGCTGCACTCAGCTTATTTGTGCGGATTGTTTATGTGAATGTCTGGGAGGAGACTTAATTTCATGCTGCTAAAAAGCAAAGATATTGCATATTTGGGAGTACTTTTGGGATTAAACCAGCTTTTTATAATTCTTTCATCTGTGATTGAAACAAATACAATCATACTTTTTGCTGCCGCTGCCTTGCTGGTAGGTATCGTGATTGTTGAATTCGGATTTAAAAGCGGAATTTTGTTTTATGCAGCTTCGTGTATACTCGGGTTTTTTTTGACATTTAATAAAGTTGAAATTATTACATACATTATATTTTTTGGATTGTACAGCATAGTAAAGTATGTAGAGGAGATAAAAATTAACAATGCGGCGCTGCTTTACGCAACAAAGCTTTTGTTTTTTAATGTAGCCTTGATTGCTATGTATTTTACAGTGAAACTATTTATACCTCTTGAGCTGGCGTGGTGGATGATAATTGCGGCCCAAGTGCTTTTTATTATTTATGACTATGCGTTCACCATGTTCATAACGACCTATGTGAACAGTATAAAGCCAAAATTAAAACGGTAGGACAATCTGGTGTGTCCTGCCGTTTTAATTTTTTTGTTATTTGTTTAGTCGTTCATGATTAGGTAATCTTCTCTGTTAGCTCCTACAGATACATATTTTATAGGGCATCCAACCATTTTTTCAAGGTATTTAACATAGTCGTATGCTTTTTTTGGAAGGTCAGATTCTTTTCTGCATTTGCTTATATCACAATTCCAACCGTCAACATATTCTACTATAGGTTTTGCTTTGTCCAGCAAAACTCCCATTGGGAACTCTTCAGTAATTTTTCCGTCAACATCGTATCCGGTAACAACAGGAATCTTATCCAAATATGATAATACATCAAGTTTTGTCAATGCAAGCATATCAGCTCCTTGCACTGTAACGCCGTACTTAGATGCTACAACATCAAAAGGGCCGACTCTTCTTGGACGTCCTGTTGCTGCACCGTATTCTCCACCGGCCTCTCTGAGGGCATCAGCTTTTTCGCCGAACATTTCGCAAGTAAACGGTCCCTCACCTACACATGAAGAATAAGCTTTCATAATTCCTATGGTGCTGCTCAGCTTCATGCCAGGCACACCGGCACCTATAGGTGCATAGGATGCTATTGTCGATGATGAAGAAGTATAAGGATAAATTCCAAAATCTATATCTCTCAATGCACCAAGCTGTGCTTCAAACATAACCTTTTTTCCTTCTTTTACAGCTTCATTAAGATACAAGCCAACATCGCATATGTATTCTTCAAATTCTGTACCAAATTTAATGAGCCAGTTGTACATGTCTTCGCCACTGAATTCAACGGATTTATATCCGCCGGCAATTGTGAGGTTTTTCCATTCAACTACCTGTTCAATGCGTTCTTTAAGTGCTGCTTTGTTAAGCAAATCTCCCATACGTATGCCTTTTTTAAGATACTTATCTCCATAAACAGGAGCGATTCCTCTTCTTGTAGAACCGAACTTCATATCCTTAAGACGTTCTTCTTCCAATATGTCCTGTTTGACATGGTAAGGAAGGCAGATAATTGCTCTGTCGCTGATTTTTAAATTGTCAGGTGTTATTTTAACACCAGAGCTTCTAAGGTTGTTTAATTCTTTGTGGAGGTGTTCTAAGTCTATAACCATACCATTTCCCATTACATTTACTACATCAGGTCTAAGTATACCTGAAGGCGTAAGGTTAAGTATAAACTTACCTAAATGATTTACAACTGTGTGGCCAGCGTTGTTTCCTCCTTGGTAACGGCATACAACATCATAATTTTCGGCCAATAAATCAACCATTCTGCCTTTACCTTCATCTCCCCAATTTATTCCTACTATTGCAGTTAGCATAAAAACCTCCTTAAGTTTCGCTAAAAAAATTATATATTTTACGAATATTAATGTCAAGAAATACTTTTTTGTATGTATTTTTATATTGCATATTTTGCTAAAAATTACATTTGTCGAAAAAGCAAAAAACCTGTAATGTTTGTTGAACAAAGAATGTATTTATGGTAGAATTATTTTAAATTAGTCATATTTTTATGTCGTATTTTAATAACATATTATGGGTATGGTTTACATATCACAATTACATCAAGGAGGATTTATGATAAATAAATCAAAAAAAATAATATCTTTATTAATAATTGCAGCAGTGTTGGCTGGCTGTGCAAATCAAGCCAACGCAAACACACCCATACCCGAGGATGAATCGAAACAGCAGGAAACGGAAGCTATTGCTACTCAAACAGATGAGGAAAGGGCTCAGATTGAGCTGGAAAGCAAACTAGCAGAGAGAGAAAAGCTGGAAAAGCAGAGAAAAGAAGAATTGGGTGAATTTTATGTTCCACTTGTTTCCTTAGGAAAAGAGCAAGAAAAGAAAAGCGTTGAAGTGAAAGCACTGTATGCTACCGGTCATACTGCCGGGAACGCTTTAAATAAGGAAAACATTGATGCTTATGGCGAATATGTAAAGGCACTGTCCGAAGGAGATACATTAAAGGCAAAGGAATTTTCGTCTGTAGCCGAAAAAGCAAACAAGTTTGAAAGAATTATCGGTATTGCTATAGGCACAGAGATAAACGGACTTGTAATAAATGTAAAAGATGACAATGGATTTATAACTTATGACAGTGATATTGAAATTGTACAAAAAATGAACGAAGAAACCCCGATACAAATTGATGATGTAAGTGGTATGCTTCAGATTTTGAAAGAATATGATATTTATACTATAGGAAGAATTGTTGCTTTTAAGGATAAAAATTTTGCGGTAAAAAGCCCAGAACATTCTATTCAATTAAAATCAGGTGGAACTTGGCTTGATCCCAACAGCGGGAACATACCGTGGGTAAATCCTTTTGATAAGTATGTTTGGGATTACAATGTTTCCATTGCAAAGGAAGCTGCACTTTTGGGATTTGATGAAATACAGTTTGACTATGTAAGATTTCCTGACGGTGCAAAAAGATACAATCCTATTACGGAATTCCCGGGAAGAGAAGGAAGAGATAAAGATGAAGCTATTGCAGATTTCTTGGAGTATGCTGAAAAAGAGCTAGAGCCGTACAATGTGAATTTGGGAGCTGATGTATTTGGAATTATCACAAGAACTTGGGATGATTATCCGGAAGATATAGGGCAAACATGGGTTCTTATGGGACAATATGTAGACAATATGGCTCCTATGGTTTACCCAAGCCATTATTCAACCGGATGGTACAATCTTGATAATCCAAACGCTCATCCTTATCTTGTAGTTAAGGGAGCCATGGAAGAGGCAGTGGAAAAAAATTCTTCTATGGAAAAGCCACCTGTAATCAGGCCTTGGATTCAGGATTTTGACTGGGCAGGAATTGAATACGGCCCTGATAAGGTGAGAGATCAGATTATAGCAGCAAAAGAGCTGGGCATAGCGGAATACATGATTTGGAACCCGAGCAACTCATATGATCCATATTCTTTCATGTTGACGTCTAAAGAAAAATCAGAAACATATCCTGCGGATAAAGGAGAAATGGACTACAGGGAAAAAACCCCGTCAGATGCTGCTGATAAATACCTGACTGGGATGATTCAGGGGAGATACAGCTACATGTATTTAATGGAGCCGGTAAGCAAAAGGATACAGGATTTTGACGATTATTCAGAACTTCAGGCTACATCAAATATTAAGCTGTTAAATTATAAGGTTTACGGGTATGAAATGGATAAGGATAACTGTGATTTGGCTAAAGCTGAGGTATATTACAAAATAGAAGTGACAGAAAATGAAACTAAACATATAATAGAAAAAGATAATGTGAAGTGGGAAGCCGTGAGAGAACACAACATATGGAAGATAAATGCCGAATTTGAAACTTCGGCCGATGAACTGTAGAAAATTGCAAAGCTGTCTTATAAAGAGACAGCTTTTACTTTATTAGCTGCACGTATAAGCTGTAAGATCTGTTCGTAGTTTGAAAACTTGTGTAACAAAAATATACACAAAATAACTTGACAATGAATAATATCTTGTTATAATAAGTTTTATATATTTAAAAGCGTAATTAATTATAAAACGGAAGAAGGTATCATTATGAAATTGTACAACTTAGCAATATTAGGAGCAACAGGAGCAGTAGGGCAGGAAATGCTGAAAATACTAGGCGAAAGAAATTTCCCATTCGGTGAATTAAAATTGCTGGCAAGCAAGAGAAGTGCAGGCGAAGAAATTGATTTCAAGGGGAACAAATATATTGTAGAGGAAGCAACAGATAATTCATTCAAAAATATTGATATTGTATTGTGTGCGGCAGAAAACAACATAAGCGAGGTCCTTTCGCCAGCAGCAGTAAAGGCGGGAGCAGTTGTAATAGACAATTCTTCTGCATTCAGATTGAATGACGATGTGCCTTTGGTTGTACCTGAGGTAAACGGAGAAGATGTTAAAAACAACAAGGGAATTATAGCAAACCCTAACTGTTCAACTATAATAGCATTAACAGCATTAAATGAATTGAATAAATATTCTAAGATAAACCGTATGATTGTTTCAACATACCAAGCAGTTTCTGGTGCAGGCATCAACGGCATAAAAGAATTGAATCAGCAGGTGAAAGACATAGACGAAGGCAAGCCTGTGGAAATAAAAACATTCCAGTATCAGATCGCATATAATTTGATACCGCAGATTGGAGATTTCGATGAGATGGGATATTCTCAAGAGGAAATGAAACTGCAAAATGAAGGAAGAAAGATACTGCATAATCCTGATTTGAAGGTTAATTGCACTTGTGTCAGAGTTCCCGTATACAGAAGTCATTCAGAATCAATTACAATAGAAACAGAAAAAGAAATAACTCCACAGAAAGCAAAAGAGCTTTTAGCGAAAGCTGAAGGAGTAAAGTTGGTAGATGATCTGGCTGATAAAAAATACCCTATGCCTTTGGATACATCAGACCAGAACCTTATTTATGTGGGAAGAATCAGAAAAGATATCAGCAAAGAGAAATCCTTGGCTCTCTGGTGCTGCGGAGACCAGATAAGAAAAGGAGCTGCAACAAATGCTGTTCAAATTGCTGAAGTGTTGATAAAAGATTGGGAAAACAAATAAGATACAACTTTAAATTCTATTAAACTATGACACCATTCTAATTTTATCTCAGAATGGTGTTTTTTATTTACTGATTTTCGACTGGACAAATGTTCGATTATGGTTTATTATTAACTAAGCGACAGGAGGAAATTATGGATTTATTTATAATTGTTATTCTTACAATATCAGTGATAATCAATATAATTGTACTAATTAAGCTAGGGAGCAGGAATTCAGAAAAAAATATAATTTCTGAAATGAAGTTGAATATGAGCAATAATAACTTTCAACTAATTGATCAGGTTTTAAAAAAAATATCTGAATCTGAGCAGAAACAGCTTAGAGAGATACTGACGAATAAGATTGAAACGGTTGAAAGACTTGAAAAAAATACTGGAAAAATGAATCAGTCCTTTATGAACTTCAGTTCAGAGATATCAAAATCATTAAATGATAACTTTTCATCCTTAAATGAAAAGGTCAGTACAAATCTTGAAAAGATTAATATGCGCGTTGAAGAAAGGCTTAATGAAGGATTTGAAAAAACCAACAAGACTTTTATCAGTATATTGGAGCGGCTCTCAAAAATAGATGAGGCACAGAAAAAAATCGACAGTCTTTCCACAAACATAGTATCTCTTCAGGATGTTTTAACAGACAAAAAAAGCAGGGGAACCTTTGGAGAGGTTCAGTTGAATCATATATTGTCTTCTGTATTTGGCGAGAATAATAATAAGGTTTATGAGCTTCAAAAAAAATTGAGCAACGGAACTATAGCTGATGCAGTGCTTTATATTCCGGAGCCCGTAGGAATGTTGTGTGTGGATTCAAAGTTTCCTTTGGAAAATTACCAGCGAATGATTGATAAAAAAATTTCTGATGCTGATAGAAAAATATACGAACGGGATTTCAAAACAAATGTAAAAAAACATATTAATGATATTTCATCAAAATACATAATAGAAGGAATAACTTCGGAGCAGGCGATAATGTTTCTGCCTGCAGAGGCAATTTTTGCGGAAATTAATGCATATCATCAGGATTTAATTGATTATGCCGGAAGTAAAAAAGTCTGGATTGCTTCGCCTACGACACTTATGTCTGTTTTATCAACATTGCAGGTTGTTCTAAGAAATATGGAAAGAGAAAAATATGCCGGCATTATTCACGAAGAGCTCAGCAAACTTGGAAATGAATTCAGACTTTACAAACAAAGGTGGGATTCTCTGGCAAAGGACATAAGAAAAGTGTCTGATGATGTTGATAAGATACACATAACATCAAATAAAATCGAGAAAAGATTTGATAAGATATCAAAGGTGGAAATAAGTGATTTTGACTTCGATGAAAATGATGAATCAGAAGCGATACTGACGGAAAATTAAAAAATGCAAAAATTTACCACTAAAAATAATGAAAAACCTCTTGATTTTTATTTTTAGATGTGTTAGTATTTTAAAGCAGTCGAGCCGTAGTGATGGAATGGCAGACGTGACGGACTCAAAATCCGTTGGTGGCAACACCGTGGGGGTTCAAGTCCCTTCTACGGCATTAATAAAAAAACATGTATGAGATTTGTACTTATACATGTTTTTTTATTTTATTTATGATAAAATTAAAAACAGATTATTTATATAATCCCAGTATGGTATTCTGAAAAGAAATTCTTTTTATACCGCAACTGTCAGTTGCTAATATTCAAAGTAGGGTTGGTAGACTGCGTATGAAGGTATTCGATATAATAGCCGCATAGAAAACTAAGGAGGATACGACATGAACATAGGCGAAAGAATTCGAGAGCTTAGAATTAAGAAAAATATGTCACAAAGTGATTTGGCTGAAAAGCTTGGTGTTTCGAGACAATCTATTTCAAAGTGGGAAACAAATAACTCTGTGCCAGAAATAAATAAACTTGTCGATATGGGAAAATTATTTGAGGTATCTATAGATGAACTTGTGTGCGGAACCGAATGTGGAAATCTACCTGAGGAGCAGCTTACTGAGGTGAATAGGCATACGGGAGACAGCCACTTATCTAGAAACAGGGCAGTTGGCATCGCTTTGCTGATTGTCGCTTCTGTGATATTCCTTATATTTCTGATTTTAACCGGTCCGCTGTATGCGCTTATTTTTGCTTTTCCATTCCTTATCTTAGGTGTTATATGCTTCTTCATAAAAAAGCATACCGGTTTTTGGTGCGGTTGGGCATTATTTATTCAGGTTTACACATATTTTCGCTACGCAACAGGCATTCGATTTTGGTGGGCTTTTACACCGTGGATATATAGAAAAGGCTTGGAAATTCATGCTATCATTGCATGGTGTATGACGCTTGGACTATTCACGCTGGTAGGATTCACTGTCAAGCTTTTTTACAAAAAGGAAGAAAATAAGAAATAGAAATGCCTGCCCATAGGGTAGGTTGAGTGCAAAACTGAGCTGCTTTTTTATTCAAGAGGTGGGAAGGTGCGGTATAATGTATATAAAAAATAGACATTGCTTGCAAGCTAAAAAACTACATTTATTTGGTAATAAACCAATGAAATGTAGTTTTTAAAATTTTGCTGCAGAATTTATTTAAAATACTGCTAATATTAATATGATATTTATTTATGAAAATTACACAAGAGAAGTACCGCCGTCAACGATGATATACTGGCCTGTTACATAGCTGGAAGCATCGCTGGACAGGTACAGGACAGTTCCTGTAAGTTCACCGCGCTTTCCTGGTCTGTCCATTGGGCAGTGAGCACTATAACCTTTGAGGAATTCTTCTGATTTAAATAAGGTATCCTTGGTCATTTCCGACTCAAACAGTCCTGGCCCAATGCTATTCACTGTAATGTTGTACTTTCCGTAAGATGCTGCCATGCCAAGACTCAAACCGAGCACAGCACTCTTAGAGGCGTTGTAGCCATGGCGTATAAATACGTCCAGCTTGTCTGCTACACGAGCGTTGACTGAGCTGATATTCACTACTTTGCCATATTTTTGTTCCATCATGTGAGGAATAACGTACTTGCTTACCAAGAACATGCCCTTAACATTAATATTCATTGATTTATCCCATTCTTCTTCAGTTAATGTATGAACACCGCCACGTACTGCGGCTCCTGCATTGTTCAGGAGAATATCAATTCGTCCAAATTCTTTAATTACGGACGCAATGGCATTCTTTACCTGAGTTTCGTCTGTTACATCGCATTGAACCGGAAAAGCCTTTACTCCCATGTCAGATAATTCAGCTGCAAGTTCATCAAGGCGGTCCTTTCTTCTGGCAAGCAATGCAACATTTGCTCCGCTTTTTGCATATGCGCGAGCAGAATCTGCTCCCAGACCACTTGATGCTCCTGTAACAACAGCAACTTTACCTGCTAAATCAAACATATGTTTTCCTCCTGCTATTTAATATGTAAAAAAATATATCACTTTTCCAAAAGATTGTCAATAATTGTCAATCTTTTGACAGATTTTTCTTGTGTTGGTTGTACAGGTAGATGTGTTTGCTATATGAAAATGAAGTAATTTAATCTGTAAACGGCTATTTTCAATAGGTGTAGAAATATGTAATGGCTGTGTTAATAAATTTTTTAACAAAAAGGAAGGAAATAATATGAATTATATTTAACATAAGAGATTAAGGGCAAATACAATTGTTGGTTTGTCAAACATATGTTACACGCTAGAACTAAAAAAAACATCTAAAACTTGTTTAGGAGAACGCCATAATAAAGGACGCATAGGAAAATTGTTGTAATCTCTTCTATTGTATATACTTAATTGTTTAGAAAAAT
>JAHDLA010000035.1 GCA_018436705.1 Sedimentibacter sp. | reverse complement strand
TTATACAAATCTACTATCTGTTGTTTAAATTCATCCGTATAACGGATACCATTTTTGGACATTGTTTAACACGCACCTTTCATTGTATTTATATTTTATCGTGTTAAACTTTTCGTGTCCACATTTATATACTAACACCATATAATTAAATGAGTAAATAGTATAATGCAATTGAATTCTTATGCAAGGGTATTGTAAAATATAAAATTATTTTTATATTTTGAATATTTACATAAAAGTTACATGTTTTAAATATACAAATGTTATTAATAAATTGAGAAACATACTTTGTTGAAATAAGACAAAATATTACAAATTACTAATGTTTTTAAATTAGTGTTATTTTATATAGCAAAGGAGAAAACATGAATAAATATAGCAAGACCGCAAGACTCGGAGACATTCTTCTGCAAAAAAAAGAAATAACACAGGAACAGCTGAATGAGGCACTAAAGTCACAGGCAGGAAGCGGCAAAAAATTAGGAGAAATACTGATTGAAAAGGGATTTGTAACTCAAAAATCAGTAATGAACACACTGTCTGAGCAGTTGGGGTTGGATATAGTAAATTTAGACAATTATCATATTAGTGTTGAAGCAACAAAGCTTATATCAGAAAAGCTTGCCAAGAGAACCAATGCTATACCGCTAAAAATATTCGGCGATAAAATGATTTTAGCTATGAGCGAGCCGCTGAATATTTTTGATATAGAAGATATTGAAATGGAAGCCGGTAAAAAAGCGGAAATTGTACTGGCGTACAGATCTCAAATAACAAGTGCAATAGAAAAGTACATGAGCCGTAGAAGTGCAGAGAAAGCGGTAGAAGATTTTAATAAAGAAAACTTATTTTATGATGATTTTGACGCATTGAATGAAGAAACCGACATAAATGTGAGCAATTCACCGGTTGTAAGGCTTATAAACTCTCTTATCAGGCAGGCTCTAAAGATGGGGGCAAGCGATATACATATAGAACCGTTGGAAAACAGAATAAGGGTAAGAGTAAGAATAGACGGAGATTTACAAGAAATTCTTACGCCGTCCAAGCATACGCTGTCCGCTATTGTAACGAGAGTAAAAATAATGTCGGGTATGAATATTGCAGAAAAGAGAATACCTCAGGATGGCAGAATTGAAATAAAAGTTGATGATTCAGAGGTTGATTTGCGTATTTCCGTACTTCCGACCGTTCATGGTGAAAAAATAGTAATGCGTTTGCTTGACAGAGGAAATTTTTTGAAAGAAAAGAGTGAGCTTGGTTTTACAAAAGAAAACCTCTTTATGTTTGAAGAAATATTAAACTCTCCAAATGGAGTCATTTTAGTTACAGGCCCGACAGGAAGCGGAAAAACGACTACATTATATGCGGCGCTGAACGAGTTGAATAAAATAGATAAAAACATAATAACGGTTGAAGACCCAGTGGAGTACAAAATAGAGGGAATAAATCAAGTGCAGGTAAATAATAAGGCAGGACTTCACTTTTCAACAGGTTTGAGATCCATACTGAGGCAGGACCCGGACATAATAATGGTCGGCGAAATAAGAGATGAAGAAACAGCTGAAATAGCTGTAAGAGCAGCCATTACAGGACACCTCGTCATATCTACAATACACACAAACGATGCTCCGTCGACAATTATGAGATTGCAGGATATGGGTGTCAAGCCATTTTTAATTGCTGCTTCATTGAGAGGAGTTGTGGCTCAAAGACTTGTGAAAAGAGTTTGTACTAACTGCATGGTTGAATATGAGGCAAGTGATATGGAGAAAATTCTGCTTGAAGCAGAAGGTAATATTACTCTTCGAAAGGGCAGAGGATGTCCAAAATGCTACAACACAGGATACAGCGGAAGAATTGCAATACACGAAATACTGAAGGTAGACAAGCATGTTAGGGAAGCGGTGCAGGGCGGCAAGAGTATTGATGAAATAACACAGGCTGCTGAAAAGGGCGGAATGAATACGCTGAAGGATAACTGCAGAGAATTGGTATTATCGGGAATAACAACGGTTGAAGAATATTCACAGATAATATATAAAATGGATTAACGGGGGGAAGAAATGAATATAAATGAAATGCTGAGCAAATTAATTGAAATCAAAGGATCAGACTTGCATATATCTGTGGGATGTGCACCCATATACAGAGTGAACGGCACGCTGATAAGCACCGGAAATGAAAAGCTGACACCTGATGATACGGAAGAACTGACTAAGCAGGTAACTAACGAAGAACAGTTAAGAGAAATAAACGATATAGGAGATTTTGATATGTCATATGCCATACCCAATCTCGGACGTTTCAGGATAAACATATTCAAGCAGAGGGGAAGCTACTCCATAGCTGTCCGAGCTGTGCAGATGAACATACCCACACTTAGGGAAATTAACATGCCTGAAATTTTATATGATTTCACTCAGAAACAAAGAGGGCTTGTTCTCGTAACAGGACCTACCGGCAGTGGGAAATCTACAACTCTGGCATCGATGATAAACATAATAAACAATGAAAGAAAGTGTCACATAATAACACTTGAGGATCCTATCGAGTATCTGCACAAACACAATAAAAGCATTGTAAATCAAAGAGAGTACAGAAGTGATTTCAAATCTTTTGCCGGAGGATTGCGCTCATGCCTGAGGCAGGATCCGGATGTAATACTATTGGGAGAAATGAGAGATTTGGAAACTATGGAAATAGCACTTACTGCGGCAGAGACAGGGCACCTTGTTTTTTCCACTCTGCACACGACAGGAGCCGCAAAGACCATAGACCGAATAATAGATGTATTTCCTCCTCACCAACAGCAACAGGTGGTTATACAGCTTGCCAATGTGCTGGAGGGAGTAATATCCCAGCAATTGGTGCTGGAAATAGATGAGAAAAAGAGAACGGCAGCGGTTGAAATTTTGATTTCTACACCTGCTATCAGAAACCTTATAAGAGAAAAGAAAACTCACCAGATTCAGAACCAGATTCAGACCGGATCAAAATATGGTATGCAGACGATGGATTCAAGTCTTTTGAATATGTACGCGGACAAAAAAATATCAAGACAGACATTATTGAAATCAGCAGTAGATTTAGAATATGTTATGAAGCAGATATAACGGCTGAAACAGCCATATAATTACATTTTTAGTAAAAGGAAGGCAGACATGGCGGTATATAAATGCAGTGTGGTAGATCAATCAGGAAAAAAGCAGAAAATCAACAAGGATGCTGCAACAAAGGCGGAAATGATTGACTACTTAAAGCAAAACAACTATGTAATAATAGATATCAAACAGTCAGCAGGTTCAGTTGATTTGAGCGGTATTTCCGGTAAAAGGATCAAGTCAAAGGATCTTGCGGTATTCTGCAAGCAGCTGTATGCCATGCTTAAGGCAGGTGTGACCATAGTCAACAGCCTGGACATTCTGAAGCAGCAGACAGAAAACAAGCGGCTTTCAAAAATAATTTCACAGATGTATGACGACCTGCAGAAGGGAAACACATTCTCAGAAGCATTGTCACATCACAAAGACGCCTTTCCTGCGATTTTTATAAGCATGGTTGAGGCAGGTGAGCTGAGCGGAAACATTGATATTATAATGAATAGGCTTGCAAATCATTTCGAGAAAGAATATAAGATAGAAAACAAAGTAAAGGGAGCAATGACATATCCTATAATTCTTGCTGTGGTATGTGTGGCGGTGGTTATATTTCTGCTTACAACAATAATGCCTACATTTGTTGAGATGTATTCCAGTTCCGGAGTAGAGCTTCCAAAAATAACACAGGTAATGATTGCAATCAGCGAGGCACTTAAATCTTATTGGTACATGATTGCTCTGGTTGCAGCGGGATTAGCATTGACTGTATCTGCAATGAACAAAAACGCGAATGTCAAGCTTAAAGAAGATTATTACAAGCTTCAGATACCTGTTGTAAAAAATCTTGTGCTTAAGGTGGCAACCTCCAGGTTTACAAGGACGCTCTCCACATTAATGGGAAGCGGAGTGCCTCTTTTACAGGCGCTTGAAACTGTAGCCGGAGTAACGGGCAATACATACATAGGAAGTAAAATCATGGAAGCCAGAGAGGATGTGAGGCGTGGGTTAGCTCTTTCACAGCCGCTTAGGCAGCAGGGAGTGTTTCCTCCCATGGTTCATTCAATGATTAAAATAGGCGAGGATTCAGGTTCCATAGAAGAAATTTTAGACAAGACGGCAGATTTTTACGATGAAGAAGTGGATACGGCCGTAACAAGACTTACAACAATGCTGGAACCTGTAATGATAGTATTTATGGCAGTAATAATAGGCTTTATAGTAATATCAATGGTAACACCAATGTTTGACATGGTTAAAACTGTGCAATAGATAATTTTTATTAGTAAGTTAAGGGTGAGTAAGTGTTTTAACCTCCAGTAGCAGGCACATGGAATATTAATGAATTAATATTATTAGTTACAGTCGGCTAAGGAAGGTTCAAAATAAAAAAACAAGAGAAGAGGAGAAAAAAATGTTTAGATTAATTAACAATTTGAAAAACAAAAAGGGGTTTACATTAATTGAATTAATTGTTGTATTGGCAGTGCTGGCAGTTATTATGGCGATTGCAGTTCCGAGGTTTATAGGGGTGCAAGACAAAGCTAAAGTTGATGCAGATGAATCTACATTGGCAAGCATTGCGAAAATTTCTGAATTATACCTTGTAAAAGGGGATTTTGAAAAAGATAAAAGCTATACAGGTACTACACTAACAAATATTATAGGAGATGATTTTCCTAATGGTGTTGATTTCCAATCAGACGGTAATACTTCTCATCACCTTTCAGATGTTACTGTTAACATAAGTTCGACTGGCGCTATAAGTGTTAGTGTTGGGTCTGGTTCAAGTGAGGTTAGCTATACTGATTAAGAATACATGCTTGTGCTTTAAACTTTCGTGAAGAACCTAAGACATTTATTTTAACAGTTATTAAATATATAATGGGAAATACAATGATACTAATATTTTTAATCTACGGCCTATTTATAGGCTCATTCCTGAATGTATGCATTTTTCGTATACCTTCAGGAATGTCAATAGTGAAACCGCCGTCCTCTTGCGGGATATGCGGACACAGACTTAATTACATAGACATGATACCTGTTTTTAACTATATAATTAACAAAGGCAGGTGCAGGTACTGCGGTGCCTGTTATTCAATACAATATCCCGTTATAGAATTGCTGAACGGAGTGTTGTATGCATTGACATACTTAAAATTCGGCTTAACAGTCAATTCGATTTTGTATTGCGCAATGATAAGTATACTAATAACCGTAAGCATGATTGACATGAAGCACAAAATTATTCCCGACAGTCTCAATATTGCCGGGGCAATGGCAGGAAGTATATTTATCTTAGTAAATAAAACATATTTAACAGGAATTATAGGAGCACTGACAGGATTCGGACTTTTTGTTGCAATTGCAATTTTAACCAATGCCATGGGCGGTGGAGATATAAAACTTATGGCTGCTCTGGGGCTGATGTTCGGTTTAAAGGGAACATTGTTTATAACATTGTTTTCCTTCGTTATCGGAGCCGCGGTGTCGTTATTTTTAATAGTATTGAAAATTAAGGGCAGAAAGGACGAAATACCTTTCGGTCCGTTCATATCCTTATCTGCTTTAATATATATATTCTTTGGCTTTGAAATTATAAGAAGCTATCTTTCTTTATTCATGTAATACAACCAGCTTCAATATTTAGGAATCATAATCGCAAATATATTCAGAAAGGTAAAAGGCATGGGGAGAATTTTATCTGTAGAAATCAATAATCGCAATATTAAAATACTTGAGGGTTCCAAGAGCAGGTCATCTATAATTGTATACAAGAGCCTGCTTTTAGACATTGAATCCGGGAGTATTGACGATGGAAAAATAATTGATATGGATTTAGTTGCAGCAAATATCGGTATGGCGATTAAAAACAATGACATTAAATCTAAAAAAGCTATTTTTATCATCAATACAAATGCAACAATAACCAGAAACATGGAACTTCCTGTTCTGAAGAAAAATTCGGAGACATTTTCCATGATAAAAAGCGAGTTGGATCAGATGCTTCCGGTAGATATTGACCAGTACAAAATAGTGTACAAAAAAACCGACAGTATAAAATCTGATAAAGCTGAAAAGGGAACATATATTGCATACGGTCTTCCTGCATCTATTTATGAGCAGTACATAGAACTTGCGGAAAGGCTTAATCTTGAGCTTGTAGCAATAGATTTAACTTCAAGCTGCCTGGATAAAATAGCATTAAAGAAACTGACGATAAACAAAAACCATTTAAATCCGGGAACGTCAGCTGCATTTATTGACATAGGTTTCAGCAATACTTTATTCAGCATTGTTAACAACGGCAAGGAGGTTTTTTCCAGAATTTCTTCAAATGGTTTGAACGATATAGTCAAAAATTTTGAGGCGGCATTTAATTTAACACGCGAAGAGGCATTAGAAGAAATAGAACGCTTATCTCTCGCCGAATACAATGATGATACATCATATATATCTAAATTAAACATTCTTGAAGACAATGTAAATATGTGGACAGATGAATTTTACAGATTTATCAGATACTACAATTCAAACAACAAGGACAGGCAGATAGAAAAGATATATATTTATGGCAGCTTTGCAAACATAAATGGTCTGGAAGAGTTTATAGAGTCAAGCTTAAGCGTGAGCACGGAAAGAATTAACGAGATTTCAAACGTGATATCAAAATCAGGCGAAGCTGTTGAAGCGAAATCATATTTAAATAACATTCTTTCGTTATACATAGATAAAAAAGATATTAACTTTCTTTCGGACAGAAAGAAGGAACACAGCAATAAATTCAGGACTGGAGTATTCCTTATGGCAGCAGGGCTGTCAGCAGTATTGCTCGTATCCTTTTATGCATATTCGTATATTGTAGAGAAAAGTTCTCTTGAAAGGGATATAGAAACACTGAATGCTTATTTGGAAAATCAGGAGAACATAAAGCTTAATGATGAAGCGCTGACAATAAAGAAAAAAGTATCTTTTATGGAGAAATATTTGTTGGAGGCCGATAAATTAAAAACTGCAATAAAAATTGAAGATGCGGTGAATACCATTATTTTTGAACAAGTTTCATTGGCAATCCCTCGCGGAACAAGGATTAACTCCATGTCTGTGGACAAGGAAAGCATACAGTTGCAATGTACATCCGCATCCAGACAGGAAGCTGCACAGTTTGAAAGGAATTTAAAGGCGATTGAATTTATAGATGATGTATATTTGCCAACGGTGGTAGATTCGGCAGATGACGGCAGTATTAGCTTCACTTATTCGTTAGTATGCGACATAAAGGATGTGATAACAAATGAAACTGAGTAGAAGAGAAAAAGTGCTAATAATTATACTAATTATAGCCCTGACCGTATATGCAGGATATATGTTCATTCCATCATCAGGCATGTTCAACCTTGATGAGTTGAGAGCAGAGCATAGTCATAAAACACTTGAGTACGATAACATGTCCAAGAACATTACACTCAAAAGCAGCTATGAAGAAGATGTTCAGATATTAACCGAACAAATAAATAATATGCCTGTAATATCCAACCTTCAGCAAGAAAAGCTCATTGTTTTTCTGAATAAATATCTTGCAGACAATAATATTAATGCAAACAACTTAAGCTTTACTGATGCAGCTGCTGTTCCGATGAGTATTGTTGTCCCGAAGTCAGCCGAAAAAGAAAAGAGTTCTATGGAATTGTTGATGTGTGATATAAATAATACCTATGAGGATGAAAACGAAGGCGTTGAGAAGTCTGTGGCTGCGAACGCTGAAGAGGCTAATGAAGAAGAAGCGCCATCCATATCAGCGAAATCAATATCTGTGAATATAGATTTTTCGTCTACATACAATGATATGATCAAATTTATCGATGCAATACAAAATAATGCTGTTGATATATCAATAACCAACATAAGTACCGTTGCTTCAGAAGGCGGAGCACTTCAGGGAACAATGACCATGAACTTCTATGAAGTACCAAAGCCCATTGAATTTCAAGAAAACAATGATGAATGGCTGTGGAAAGATCTAGCTGAATCAGGTAAAGCTAACCCGTTTTCGGAGGATGGTGCTGGCTATTTTGGCGGAGTTTCCGGGAGTAGTTATGATTTTTATATGAGTGTTGTTCCAGAAAGCTCTGATTTACCTACGGTTATGCTTGGCAAAGCTGGAGATACAGAAAGAATGACATATGTGTATGCTGACAGTAATTCTGTTGAAAATATATCCTTGAGCTTTAAAAAAGAAAGCAATAAATATTATTATAAATATAGCACTAAAAACAGTATGTATCCTGCTGGAGGAGGTTGGTCAGAATTTATACCATTATCCTCTGAAGATATTAATCTGAAAATTTATTCAAGCACCAGAAATTCAAAAACGGATTCTGCGGGTGCTAACGTATCTGTTTCCAATACCTCAGGACTTAAGATAAGAATTGATATTGATGATGATGATTCCTTAAATCCAAGAATATCATTCAAAGAACCAAAAGAGCTGATAATTACAAGATAATAATTGCTTGAATTTAAAAAGGCGGTAGTATATTGAAAAGATTGTTAAACTATAGTGGGCTTACGCTAATTGAAGTAATAGTTACTTTAGCTGTTCTTGGGGTAGTAGTAACTCCTTTGATGAGTATGTTTTTGACTTCGCAGAGAATAAACTCACAAAGCCATAATGAGTATAAGGCAGTTCAGATTGCTCAGGAGTATATGGAAGAGATTAAATCAATGGAAAGCTTAAATATGAGCCTGCTGGATTTAGACTCGTATAATGACGTGAATGAAGAACATATTACAGGAGATGCTTTGCGAGAAGGATATAATCTACATATAGATGCTAATAAGCTATCAGGTGATGCAGCTTCTATAGCAGACATAAATTGGGATAAAAAAATAAAAATTAGCAATAACATAAAAATAACCGTTGATAATGACAAAATAAAATTTTCTGACTTTTCTGACTTTGGTGAAGCAATCTTTGTGCACAAAAATATCAAGTTGACGTTGACAGGGCTTTCCTCAGATATAAGCATTGATGTTACTAACCTTGAAGATGAGAAATTAACAATATATATTGTTAACGATGAACCTGAATATAAGGCTCATGTAAATGTTTTGGAAGGAAAAGCAGGAGTTGTTGAGACTGTATCTCACGTCAAGCCTAGTAATTTTCTGTATGAGATAAACATAAAAGTCAATAAGGACGGCAAGGAGATAAATACTGTTTCCGGAACCGCAATTTTCAGATATTAACTATTTAATATTTGTTGTATAGGGTGGTAAATATGGAAAAAAAATTATTCAATAGTAAGGGATCTACTATGGTTCTTCTTATAATGGCAATCGGAATAATATCCATGCTGGGTACATCTATTCTTGGTGTTACCATGATGAACTACAAAATTAAAAAAGCAAATACTGAAATAAAAGAGGCTTTTTACCTTTCAGAATCAGGGCTTGATAAATCGTATGTTAATGTATATGAGTTGATTTTGGAAGCGGTGGAGGAATCCAATAAAGCAGCAGAAGAATTTATCGGTCAGTTTACTCTTGATGAATTGGAAAATTATATAGGTGATTATGAATACAGCAAATATCTAAAATGGGATGCTGATAAAGAGATATGGCTGTATAATGACGATGCAATACGCAAAGATGCAGAGAAAGAATTTAAAACAAAATATATTAATTATGTAGAGAGTGAAATAGAAAATGCTCTTGATTCTGCCCAAGGCTCTGTTGATAGCGGAGGAGAAATAAAGATACTCTATTCAAAGACTAAATTAGATTTTTCAGATGGTGATAAAATGACAGTGCCGATTCATTCGGAATATATTTCTGATAAAGGCATAAAGAAAACAACTGCTGTTGATTTAGTTGTAGAGATTCCGGAGTATGGAGAATCCTATACTGTGGAAACAAAGGTAGTAAAGCTTAATCCATTTCTCATGAATGTCCTTACTGCCAGAAATTTATCTGTCAATGATAAAAGCTCTTTCAAAGGAAATGTGTATTTGTCGAAAAATATGTATGTTAAAACTAATGAAGAAGTCAAAATTTCTGAAGGGAATATAACGGTTAAAGGATCTGAGCATGGAGGCATTTATCTTGATGCTAATGATTCTTTGTTTTCTGCGGCAAATGTATTTGCAAAAAATATTCTGGTGAATGGAAAGAACAGCAAATTCAAATCAACCGGATCAGTATATGTAGAGGATGATTTAGAAATTAATAATTCCGGACAAAAGGTTATAATAGAAGATTCTTATTATGGCGTTTCAGACGGACGCACGAGTACGCAGCCGGATAAATCCAGCGGAATAAATATAAATAATGCCTCAGGGTTGGAAATTGATATTATAAAGGATTTGTACCTTATGGGTACTTCGTATGTTAGCGCATCAAGAAACGGCAGTAAATATCAGACGGGAGAATCAATATCAGTTAAAGGCAATTATAGAGCGTATATGCAGCCTGTTTCTTCTATGCCTAATATAAGCTTTAATGAATATATATCGGATGAAGACGGAGGAATATTGCTTTTTGCTGACAAATATTCTGATGGTTCTGCCTTACCGGCAATGGATAAAGCTGAATATATTGTTGAGTATAAAAATGAATATAAGCCTAATGATGGACTAATCATCCCTTCATATATAAAGTTTAGAGATAGATATACAATAGGCAGTACGATAAAAGAGGAGAGCTTGCTTCCTGCCAGGTACAGCACGGATTTTTATGAAGCATTTAAAAATGCATCTGATTATTATTTTCTTCAAACAGAAAAATTAGGATATTCTAGCCTGTCAAATAATTTAACTCTTAGCAATCAGATAAATATAAAAGAGGAAATAAATAAGATAACTGACAAGAATAATTATGTTTTCGTTAATAAATCCGGAGGAACTCATACGCTTCAAAGTGGAACTTACAAGGGAATTATTATAATCTCCGGAGGAGATCTACAGATTTCAGGGGATGTAGATTTTACCGGGGCAATAATATGCGATGGAGATATAACAATAAAAAATGACGGGTATAAGAAATTTACATATGAAAAAAATGTGGTGGCTAAATTAATATCCAAGTATGATTTGTATGAAAATGTGTTTGAAGGTAGTGAAAGTATTGATGAGGTGACAGTAACGTCGTTCGTAGATGAAGGGGAAGCAGCAGAAGGAAACGTTGATTTTAGAGAGTTGTTGAAATTTGAAAAATGGAAAATTGAATAGAAATTATACGATTTTATAATTTGAAGGGAGGGTTTAATTTGGAAAACAAAATGTTTTATAGAAGTATATGCTTGATTATAGCTTTTATAATGGTTTTAGCTGGAGGTTTTGGATATACGGTTGATGCAACAAGCGAAAGTGAGGGAAATCCAATTTCTTATAATCCAGAGGATACACTTAACTTTCCTCAGTATCCTAATCCGGGATATGTTAGGCTGCAGAAAGATGCTCAATGGGTAGCAGGCGAGGATAACATAGCTAAGGTTACCATGAAAATTGATGGCAAGGGCGTTCCTAAAACCACAGATGTGGTATTGGTAATAGACCGTTCGGGAAGTATGAATGATGAGCACACTGTTACTAATACATATGAAAAAGAAGTTGAAGTAGATAAACAGGTTCCTTACACTGAAGTTCAGGTGAGCTTCAGTGCCTCTAATGTTAGGTATCAATATTTTGACGGATGGTGGTTTTTTGGCTCATGGGAAGATGCTGTTGCTTCATCTATGACTATAAATATGACAGCATATCTAGATGATAATGGAAAATATGTTGGATATAAAGAGGGGAGTCTAAATGTAAGCGGATACATATCAAGTGATGATGGATATAGACTCAATGGCTCTTCAGGGAAATTTAACAGTTGGACATCATTTGATGATAATGATTGTCTTGATGCTGTTATACAGGTTTTTGGAAGCAAGACATCATCAGTAATTTTCAAGGAAAGCGAAATAATTGTCAGGTTTCCGTCTGATAGAGATATTCTAAAAAATGTACAGTCTTACTATGTAATCAAGGTCAAAGAAATTCAAACTTTTACAGAAGAGTATCAAGTTAAGAAAATTGAAAGTGCCAAAGAAGCTGCAAAGGAGTTTGTGGAAGCATTATTGTCAACCGAAAGTCAAAAAAGTCTGAATAAAATTGGTGTGGTTTCGTATTCAAGCAGCGGATATGGGAATGGCACGGCATATGTGGATTCGCAGCTTTCAAATAATAATAATTTATTGAATAGTGCTATACAAGGCATAAAAGCAACTGGAGGTACACATATTCAGGCAGGTATAAAAAAAGCGCAGGATGTTTTATCTGGCAGTACAGCGGATAATAGATACATAGTTGTTCTAAGTGATGGTGATCCAACCTTCAGCTATAAGGCTTCAAAACTGCAAAATAGAACACAAGATGATTTGAATATGAACTATCCAAGTGATATTAACTATGTGCTTAATTCTTTCAATAATACTACTATTGGTTCCGGTTCAGCATATGAATATTATAAATCCGGATGGAACGGATATGATTATAGGTATTATATTGGAAATATAAGAATTACAAATAACGGTATTCCGACTATATCACAAGCTTTAATGGCAAAGCGAGACGGAATTGAAATATATTCTGTAGGTTTTAATGTCGCTTCAAATAATAATGCAATTTATACTATGAAACATGTTGCGTCCTCACCTGATATGTTTTACGAAACATCAGACAATCTTGTGCCGGTATTTTCCAATATTGCCGGAAGAATTGCCAAGGCTGGTACAGAATCAAAGGTAGACGGCTCGATTATAGCAAATGATAGTGTAGGTTATAATTTTGAAATATTAACTGACATAGCACACCCAATGACGTCAAGTTTCGGTACAACATCAGTAACGGATAATGGCAAGAAAATAAACTGGAATTTAGGGGATATAACCGAATCAACTGCAACACTTACATACTACATAAAGCTGAATGTATCAGGGGGAAGTTCAATTGCACCGGATACAATGCTTGATACAGGTGGTATTTCTTCCATAGTTTATAAAAACCATCGCGATGTTCTTGTAACGAAGGATTTTCCGCTTACTCAGCTTTCAGCCGGAGAGGGAACTTTAAACATTAAGTATTATTTATCAGATATAAATGGAAATCCGGTTAATAATGAAGGAGAGATAATACCTTATGAAAATCGTGAAATATTGTCCTCCAGGGCTGAGTCTGCAGAATTAAACAGCATCATAGAAGTTGCATCATATGCCGGTGAACTTGGAGAGTATATAAATCAATCAAAAATTGCCAGAGATTCTGACGGAAATGAGGTTGCATCTAATATGGCTGCTACAAGAGCAACGATTTATCTTAATTTTCCGTATTATCCAGAACCATCGTATAAAGTTTCTTACGATGGAAATGGAGCATCCGGAATCGCTCCTATAGATAGTAAATCTTATAGGCAGTCTCAACAGGTAACTGTTTTGGGAAGAGGAGAATTGAACAAATCAGGATACTCATTTAAAGGCTGGAACACATCTTCGGATAGCAGTGCTGAATTTATTCAAGGTTCAACTTTCAGTATGCCGGCTCATAATGTAAAATTGTATGCAATATGGGACAAATCAACGTATAATCTTAGGGTTAACTATAAACTTGATGGGTACGAAACACCGCTTGCTATAGGAACCGACGGACAAAGTGCGGAAACATATACTCTTGAATCAGGAAACAATATAAATATACGGCTTCCTTTTAAAAGAGGTTTAAGCGTTGCAAGCTTGAATACTAAGTACCCTTCACTGTTTAAGCCTTCCATAGACAGCGAATATGTAAAAGGAACAATGCCTTCGTCAGATGCGGAAATAGATATTTATTATACAACTAACGAGAATAAACTGCTCGATAATAATATGTATTACAATAAGAGTGCGATTCCTGTAGGTAATGCAAAAGAACAATTTGATATAGTAATTGGAATGGACTATACTTTTGGATTTAAGGTGTTGCTGGGAAACACAGGGTCTGGTATTTATATTGAGCAGCTTGAGAACAATATAAGTATTGATACAGAAAGCTTTATGATATATGATGATGAGGGAAAAGAAATAAAAAATTCTATTACTGTATCAAATGATGGAAATAAGTTAAAAATATCATTTGCGGATAGTGTTATACTAGATGAAAAATACACAATAACATACAAAATTAATGGAAATAATGAAGAGCAAACCGAAACTATAAAAGTTGCTGATACGGATGGAGCACCATTGAAAGCTAATGAAAGCATATATAATCCTATTAAAATAAGAGTTAGGACTATGCCTGGGCTTGAATAAATAAGTTTGTAATTTAGTGAAATAGGAATTTTGGGCTTAAATTTTAAGCCCAAAACTTTTATTTAATATTCAAGAGGTAATATTTATGAAAGACAAACGGGGTTTTACATTAATTGAATTAATAGTTGTACTTGCTTTGGCAGGAATAGTCATGTCTGTTGTTATGTCATTTTTTATAGCAAATTATAGAAGTTATGAAACAATAAATACTGAGTCTGAGGTACAATATCAGAGTCAGTACATTATTAACTACATGACAAATAAAATTTTGGAAGCAAAATCATATAATGAGTCATCTGAAGAGTTTGAGTTTGTTGATGGAAGCTTTGCTTCTTTTGAGCAGCATGACGAAAAAATAAAATATACATACGGGACTACTGCTGATAAAGAATCCGTTTATTTAGGTAATTATGTAGATAATTTAATAATTGAAACAAACGGTACGAATGAAGTGAGAATTACACTTGTGTTATTAAAAAAGGGAAGCGTTCCATATCCTGCCGAACAGGTTGTGTATATGAGAAACTCACAAAATTAGCAGATACAGAGATTGGCGTAAAGTCAGTCTCTGTTTTCAAATATAGAAAAAAACCTTAACTATTCTTAACAATTTTATTAAAACAAAAAAATAAACGATGATATTTTCTTAACAATAAATATTTTGACATAATTTTACATATTTTATATAATAATTTTATACCAAATTATGTAAATGATCCGAATAGGAAAAATTGAAAGGATTATTATGTGTTTGTTTTTATCGTTGGAAATTTATGATGAAGGTATTAAGATTGTTGAAGCATTAAGAAAAAGCGATTCGGTGATCGTAATGAAGTGTGATGAGTTGACGGGTATAGATATAATTGAGAACGGAAGAATTGCTGATGTGAATGCTGTGGCAGTATTGATAAAAAACATGATTGCAAAGAATGGTGTTAACACAAGAAGAGCTGTATTTACAGTTAACTCTGCCAGCGTGATAAGCAGAAAAATAAAGCTCCCTCTGCTTGATAAAAGGCGGGAGATACTGTCAATGATAAGAAACGAGCTTGAACAGCTTATGCCGGTTGATTTAAACCAATATAAAATAATATATGATATTACTGATATAGTTAATGATAATGACGTAAAATATGCTTTTTACGTCATTTATTGTCTCCCATGTGATATTTATAAAGGCTGCAAAGAGCTGGCAAAAATACTAAAATTAAAGCCTGTATTAATAGATGTATCTTTTAACTGCCTGAATAGAATAAATAAGTACGGATCTAGAATAAATTCGCATATTATAAAAAAAGACTGCATATATGCTTTTTTAGAAATAAATAACAATAATATTTCATTTTGTATTTTAAAAAATGGTGTAACTGAGTTTTCAAGGATTTCATTGAATGAGGACATCAGTGTAATTGAAAAGGCTGCGGAGGAATATGCTCCTTATAATGCTGCAAAATCTACTAATTCGACGCCGGATATGGATAAACTGATGGATGTGCTAAATAGATATATAAGATATTATTATTCGATGAATAATACAAATATTATTGATAAGATATTTATTTATGGAGATATTCTTGATAGAAATATCAGCATATTTTTAGCAAATAATTTGAGAATTGAAGCTGAGATAATTGAACGCATTTCTTGCTTTAAATTGAATACCAAGTTTAATATGGATAATAATATCACAGGAAAATATTTTATTTGCCTTTTATCTCTATTAAACAATAAAACTAATATGTGGTTTTCTTATGGCAGCGACTTAGATTTGAAGCCAAATTACAAACTTTTTACAGTAGCTATTTTGGCAGTATTGCTTACTGTAATTTTGGCAGCTGTTACATGGAAAAATTATAATATTATGCTTGAAACAAACATACAGAATATGAAGCTTTACATTTATGATGAAGAAAGGGCTGAAATGAATGCAGAAATCGAAGATTTAAAGAATGAGATTGACTTGAAAGAGAATCATCTTGAAAAAGTTTCAAAACTTAAATATGTAATTAAAAATGAAAATAGCGTTAGCTCAATTATCATCAGTGAATTTTTTGAATCTATTCCCGACAATACGAGGCTGGTTTCCATGTCGGTAAACAGAAATAATACGCAGATTAGTTGTGTTTCGGAAGCCATGAGCGAAGTTACTTTGTTTATACAAAATCTCAGAAAACTGAATTTTATAGAAGAAATATATTTCTCCGGAATAGATGTGAAAAATGAGGAAGGAAGCTATTCATTTTCTGTTATGTGCAGATTGAAGGATTTAGATAAAAATGAAAAACAATAAATTCAAAATTTTTATACTAGCATTGGCATTTGTAATTGCCGTTATAATGCTTTGTGAACTTTTTCCGTACAAGCAGTTTATGAAATTTTATTCAAAAAAAGAGGAATTTGAAAGATTAAGTGAGGAATATCTCAATATGAAACAAAATTTTGATGTTGTAGATTCTTTAGTTAAAAAGAAAATGTTTTTTAAGAATAAGGTGGAGAAAACAGATATACCTGCAGAAATTTTTCCTGAAGAAATAATTTTCGATTTATCTTTGTATGCAGAAGAAAGCAAAATAGAAGTTTCCAAGATAGCCTTTTCAGAATCCGTGCCGGTTTCATTGGATAATCAGAGCGCAGATGAATTTATCGAAGAAAAAACAGAGGAATGTGCGGTAAAAGTAGGTGTTAGGATTGAGTTTACCGGTCATTGTGACAGTTTACTTAAATTTATAGATAGCATTATTAATAATAACAAAAATGTTTCTATTACAGACATAAATCTATTGTCATGGACGGGAGATAGACTTTACGGAACCATGAATCTAAATTTTTATGCTGTTTCTATGGAATTAAGATAAAATGAGAAGATATATATTTAAATCCGGTGGATTTACTTTGACTGAGGTCATTATATCTATTGCTGTGCTTGGCATGGTAATAGCGCCTATAATGACATTATTTGTGATGTCAGCAAAGCTGAACATAGAAAGCAACAGGGAATATAAATCATTTTTAGCTGCTCAGAAATATATGGAAGATATAAAAGCAAGGGATGAAATTGATCTTTTGGGATATATATATGATTCTGACGATGGCTGTTATAAACGTACTGTATCTCAACCTGTCGAAGGATATGAAGCTGTTATAATAGTTGAGCCCGAAAGAGATTTTTTATATTCAATAGAGGTCTATATAACTTGTGACGGAGAAGTTGTAAATTCATTGGTAGGGAGCAAGCTTATTTATTAATTACAAAATTATGGGAAATAAAATAGTTGAAAACAGGGGTTCAGCATTAGTGTTGATAATTATTGTAACAGCAGTTATAACGGCTCTTGGATTAACATGTCTGAGCATAACAATGAGCCAGTTCAGAATAAGGAAAAGTAACAGCGAAAACAAAAGAGCACTATATAAATCTGAAGGCGGCTTGGATTATGCATATGCGCAGAGTTATGACTTGATCTGTTCAGCTGTAGAGGATTCTATTATCAAATCTGAAGAATATCTTTTGGCAGAACCAGACGATATTTACGGAGCTTCGGATGTATTTAAAAATAATTTTAAGCAAATTGTTTACTGCGGGTTTGTACATGAAGTAGAGCATTGTTTAAGTTCTCAAATATCTGTCTTAAATGACAGCAGCCTTATGTTTGTAAATGACAAACTTGTTGCTAGAGTAAGTTCAAAATATATATCAGAGTCTGGTATTATAAAAGTTACATCGGCGGATATCATTATATATGTTCCTGATTATTTAGACATTATTTCAAATGCTGCCGATATATCAGACTTGCTTCGCATAACAAATTTTGATTTATGATCAGAGGTGTAAATGCTGAGCTATAACAGAGGATATACATTATTAGAGTTAGTAGTATCTCTTGGAATCATGCTTGTCGTCATTATTCTTGTCATGTCGCTGTTTAATGCTAACGTGAGTAATTTTGAGATAATCTCAAATGAATCAGAACTTCAATTTCAATCACAGTATATATTAAATTTTATTTCCACAAGGGTAATGGAATCAGTAAAAATTGAGATTATTCGAATAGAAGGGGCTGCAAGTGTAATCAATTCAAAGAGAGAATTTAGTATTTCAAAAATGGCTTTGTTATATAACGATCAATTGAATTTATGTTATATCTTTGTAGTAAAAAATAATAGGATTTATTACGGAAATGGGAACTCATATGATTCGGCAAATATTGAGCTGGGTAGGTATATAACAGAGTTGAAAGCTGCTCCGTATCCTGAAGGCAAAACATTCGCAGAGGCCGAAGCACTAAGAATAACTATAAGGCTGAAAAAGGGAAATCAGTCTTATGAAGCAGACCAAATTATTTACATGAGAAACAGTTAGATAAGATATTTTTTAAAATATACCGTATTGAAGAATTAAAAGATTGACAAACATTGAATTAATTTATAAAATGGGATATGTAATTATATCCTTTGAAGGATGAACTGTGAAAAATTATGGTTTTACTCTTTTCGAAGTAATTACAGTGCTTTCTCTGATTGGCATTATTCTGGCAGTTTGTATTCCGCATATAGCTGCAGATTTTGGCTATATGGACAAAATGTCGGAGGAATTTCTGTCTGATGTTCGTTTTATTCAAATGGAAGCAATGAAGCGCCCTGATCCGCAATATAGTTTGCTGGTGGATTCTGATAAGGGAAAATATTATTTAAGGAATAATTTTTCGGATATTAAGGTTGTTTCATTTAAGAACAGATATTCGATTAACTATACCGGAAGAGGTGCTTTGTATTTTACAATAGAGGGAATACCTGTTCATCCCGGCACTTTTACAATAGTGGATAAAAAGACTAATGATTCGAAAAGTGTTACCATTGTTCCCGCTACGGGAAGAACGATTATACTGGAATAAGCAGCAAACTGCTGGTTATAATATACATAAGGAGGAGACAACTAATGATTACAGCAAGTGATTTTAAAAAGGGTATTACTATATCTTGGAATAATGGGTTGTGGCAAATAGTAGACTTTCAGCACGTTAAACCTGGTAAAGGCGCAGCTTTTGTCAGAACTAAATTAAAAAATATTATATCAGGAGCTATAAGAGAAGAAACATTTAACCCAACTGAAAAATTTCCGCTGGCACGTATAGAAACAAAGGATATGCAATATTTGTACAATGACGGAGAATTATATTATTTTATGGACCCTGAATCATTTGAACAAATTCCATTAAATCATGATCAGGTTGAGGAAGCAGTTCTATATATTAAAGAGAATGATTTTGCCCAGATGAGGTTCTATGAAGGCAAGCCATTTGAAGTAACAGCACCAAACTTTGTTGAGCTTGAAGTAAAGGAAACAGAACCAGGCTTTAAGGGAGACACAGCTACCGGTGCCAACAAACCTGCTATAGTCGAAACAGGGGCAAAAATAAACGTACCTCTGTTTGTTGAGATAGGTGATAAAATCAAGATTGACACCAGAACAGGTGAATATCTATCAAGAGTTTAAGGAGGTAAGTCATGGATTTTTTGTATGAAAAGATTTCTTATTTAAGAGGGTTGGCTGATGGATTGGATGTTAAGGCTGACACAAAGGAAGGCAAATTATTCAATGCTATGATGGATGTTGTTGAAGAAATTGCTGATGCAATGAGTGACATAGTTGAAGAACAAGATGAAGTTAACGAGTACTTAGATTTATTGGATGAAGATTTATCAACTGTAGAAGAAGAATTGTTCGGTGATCTTGAAATCGGAGAAGATGATGACGATTATCAAGACTACGATGATGACTATGATTTTGATTTTGATGATGAATATGATGATTACGATGACTTTGAAGGTATGGACACAACAGAAAAAGAAGATTAAAAGATTAATATAGCATAAAAAAGCATTTCTTTAGGAAGTGCTTTTTTTATTCCTATACTAAGGCCAAATTTCTTTAGGATTAACACCGTATATTTGTACAACTTCAAACAAGTCACTGTTTGCAATATCTTTAGGTGTTACCAGCCATGAGCCGTCAGAGTCGGTATCATATCCAAACTGCATGAAAGGGTACCACACAAGGTGTGAGCACTGTGTTGAACTTATATCTTTAGGACTGGGATTTTTTTTGCTGGTTAGCCCTATAGTAAGACCATAAGTAATATTATTTAAATTTTTCTTTGCAAATTCAGCTATTTCATTTAGTGAATCCTGTGATGTATCCTTCAATTTAAGCATTATAAATGATGGGTAAACCCTCCATTTGTTTATATTCTGAAATCTTGTCTTGCTTCCCAGAATTACAGCCTCCAGGGTTTCATTGTTTTCCGCATCTGTTACTATAGCTGCGTGTCCATGACGCCATCCTATAGAGTGAGTAGCTTTGGTTATAAGTACATATCCATTTTTAAACGGAGCGAGATCAAATCCGTAGGCCGGATTTCCTTCATCATTAACAATAGACTCTTGGCTGGTTATTATCCCGATTTTTTCACATAGTACATTGACATCATTAAAGAAATTCTGCTGAAATTTAATTAATTTTAATTTTCCGCCGTCAGATTTCAGTATCTCATCTACGGCAGTTTTTCCAAGCCCTGTTTGATAAAACAGATCCTTGTAGTCTTGCTCGGTTAAATTATCCTTTTCTATTATTGATGAAATATCGGTTTCAGGATAGTCTGGTCTTATATATCCTTCAGGTTCAATTATAGCTTCCATTACAGAAATGATAATAAATATTGTAATAACTACAATTAATGCTGCTGTTATTTTTTTATGCTTTGACTTTTTCATTTTATTGTATATCATAATTTATTAACCTCGAATGTGCTCTGCTGGAGGGCTGCCTCAACAAATTTTGACTGTATACTAACAATTATATACTATTAAATATAAATTACAAAGAATTAATTAAACTTCAAGCTATTAAATTTAAAATTAATATGATAAAATATATATTATTAATGTGAAAAAATTATGGAGGGATAAAATGAACAAGTATAGTAAAAGATCAAATACATTTATGAGGATTGTCTGCCTTGTATTGGCGGGAGGAATGATTATAACAGCATTTATGAGCATGCTGATATATTTGATGTAGAGGCATATATGAAGAAAACAGTAGACAAATTAAATAGGCTTGAGCTTGCTTATCCCGAAGAACAAAGGCCCTTTTATCATAATAATTGTGCGGAGATTATTATGATGGCTGCAAATGAAAGGTACAAGCTGGAACTTGATGATAAAATTATAAAGGCTGTATGTCCATTTGGCGGAGGGTTGCAGTCAGAGAAGACCTGCGGAGCACTTTTGGGAGCTGTTGCTGCACTGGGAGTTATGTTTACAGAAGATAAACCATCAACGAACGATACAATGAAAGAAGTAATTAAGTTTTTTGTTCAGGAATTTGAAAAAGAATTTGGTTCCCTGGAATGCACATGCATAAAGGCTCACCACAGAAGTGAAACTGAAGGTTGCTATCCGGTAAAAATAAAAACTGCAGAACTATTTGATAAATTAGTAAGAAAATTTGAAGAATGAACTTACAATAGAACTTAGCACTTTATGAGGTGTAATTGAGATAAAAACGGGAGCTATATGGATTACTTTGATTTTTTGAATACTATTAACGGAGTAAAATTAAACAATCAGCAAATTGAGGCTGTGTCCTTTGACAAAGGCAATGCTTTGGTCCTTTCAACTGCAGGATCAGGGAAGACGACTGTTGCTATTGCCAGAGCCGGAAAGCTTCTTTATGAAAACAGATGCGGCAAAAAAATTCTTACCATAACATTTTCAAAGATGGCTGCTAATGATATGAAAGATAGGTTTCAGGATTTTTTTGGAGGCAGGTATAAATCAAGAACTGAATTTTCAACAATTCATGCCTTTTCTTATAAAATTGTGAGAAGTTTTTATAGAAGAAAGGGCATTGATTTTAATTTGCTGACAAATAATTATCAAGTACTGGGAGAAATTCTAAAGCATCATTATTCAAAATCGTATTTTAACTTTGTCAGCGATGAAGAAATAGAAAACCTGGCATCCACAATAAGTTATGTGGACAACATGATGATTAATCCGGCTGAGTATAAGGATTATGGAATAGAAATAAAAGGCTTTGATAAAATTTACGAAGCGTACAAAACGTACAAATCCGGAAAGATGTTGATTGATTTTGATGACATGCTGCTGTATGCGTATAAGATTATTTTGAATTCTGAATATTTCAGAGATTATGTTAAGAATATATTTCAGTATGTTCAGATTGATGAAATGCAGGATACTTCCAAAATTCAGCATGAAATCATAAAATTGATTTCAAATAACAACCTATTTATGGTTGGTGACGACGACCAGGCAATATATTCATTCAGAGGAAGTTATCCTGACTTTATGCTTAATTTTAAAAATGTGTACAGGGATGGTCAGATATTTTATCTGGATAAAAATTACCGATCTGATAAAAACATAGTTGAAGGAGCAAGCAACTTTATAGAAAAAAATAAGGGAAGATACAGAAAGACTATAGATACCAACAACGAGAGAATAAATGAAATAAATATTATAAAAGTAAGTTCGAGAGCAGAACAAGCTAAGCTTATAGCAGATGAGCTGTCGGAGCTGAAAAACGAGTCCGTGGGAATACTGTATAGATACAACATGTCAGCGATGACTCTTGCTATTAATTTTAATGAAAGGAAAACTGACTTTTATATAAAAGAAGACAGAACTAAATTTTTTAGCAGCCCTGTGCTGCATGATATCATTGCATTTTTGAAACTGTCGCTTAATCCTAAGGACAGAGAATCCTTTGCAAGAATTTACTATAAGAGCTATACATATTTTACAAAAGGTATGTGCAAAATTGTTATGGAAAGTGACAGAGATGATCTTACTGTGTTTGACATTTTAGATAATTACAAGTATTTTGATTATTATGTATACGATAAAATTAATCAATTTAAATCTGATATTAGTTATATAAATAAATTAAGGCCGGATGTTGCTGTAAGATTTATTAAGTTGGAGCTTGAATATATCAAATATATTGAAAGAATGCAAGATGAGGGAAGAAGTAATATAGCAAATTCACTGCACATAATAGAAATACTCGAAGAAATAGGCTCATATTGTTCAAATATTAAAGAATTTACAGAAAAAATCTATAATTTTCAGAACGTAATTAAAGCGGCATCTGAAAATAAAGGCTCAAACGTTACATTGTCAACTATTCACAGTGCGAAAGGTTTGGAGTATGATGTTGTGTATATAATTGACAATATTGAAGGAGAATTTCCTTCCGAAAAACATAGCATGCCGGTTGAAGAGTATGAAAAGATGCTGGAGGAGGAACGGCGTGTATTTTATGTTGCAATGACAAGGGCTAAAAAGAAATTAAACATCCTTGTTCCGGGCAAATCATCCTTGTTTGTAAATGAATTAATAAAATGCAATAAGAAAAAATATACTTAAAAAATTTATTTTTTTGTTGAAAAATATAAAAATAGCATTTATAATGGAATAAATTGTAAAGGCTGTAAATGGGAGAACAAAAACAATATGAAACTCTGCATAAATACATTGGGCGGGTTTGATTTAAAAATGAATGGACAATCTATTCTTAAAAAATCAAGCCGCACCTACAAGCTGAATAAACTATTTGAATATTTTCTGACATTCAGAAACAAAAAGCTGTTGCCCGAGACAATCATTGATAACTTGTTTTTTGATAGTGAATCGGATGATCCTAAAAATATGCTGCGAACTCAAATATTTAGGCTAAGGAAAGCAATAAAGCTATTGCTGCCTGAAGAAACAAAAGAATCTGGTTATTTGACAATCAGCTTTACAAGCGGATATTATTGCATGGAAGTCGGAGATAAGACAGTTATTGATGTTGAGGAATTTGAAAGCCTTATTAAACATGCAGATAATGAATATGAGTATAATGACAGCAGGTCAGTTGAATTATATGAAAAAGCAATTTCAATGTACAAGGGATTGTACTTGTCAGATAATGCATATGAAGTCTGGCTTGTTCCTACAAGGAACTACTACCAACGCCTTTATTTAAAAACATTGTATAAGCTGATAGATTTGCTAAAAGAAAAAAATGATAATGAAAAAATCATTACATTGTGTGAAGAAGCTATTCTTGTTGAACCTTACGAGGAGAATATACATATAAGCTTAATGGAAGCAATGCTTGCGCAGGGACAACAAAAAAATGCATATAATCACTATGAGTATTCATCGAACCTTATAAAAAAAGAATTGGATGCAAAGCCCTCGGATCGCTTTGTGGAAATGCAGGGGAAAATACAAAATTATTCCGGCAGAGAAAACCGCGCTGATATTAACAGTTTGGGAAAAGACCTGGAAAATCAAAATTTGCTAGGTGCAATGCAATGTAATATTGAATCGTTTAAGTTTTTATACAGCTTGCAGAAAAGAAAGTCCATAAGAGATAATGAAAACGATTATTTATGTATAATTGATGTTAATCGATATAGGAATATTCATATGAAAGAGTTGTCTGAGCTTCTAAGAAACTCACTAAGAAAAGGCGATGTGTTTACGTTTTGGAATAAAAATCAAATACTTATTATGCTTCATAATGTCAGATCAGACGGTACAAGAATAATTGAGCAGAGGATTTATAATAATTTAAAGGACTATACGAAGCTAAGTTTAAATGACATTGATATAGATTTTCAGCCTGTGTTCTCGGAGAAAATGAAGCAGATGTAAATACTTGATAACTATGCAAAAGCAATCGATACTTATAAAAACTTATCTTTTACTAATGAGTTGTTCTATATTCACGCAAAATATGCATAATTAACAGAAAACATCATGCCTCCATCAATTTGTTATATAAATTTATCCATGAGAGCTTTTCATAATTTGTGAAAAGTTTTTTTGTGCCTAAAATGTAATTGAAATGAAATTAAAATGTAATCTTTAAAAAATGCAAATGTAATTCATGCGATTTATAATGTAAACACTAAGTTGTTTGTAATAACCGAAAGGAGTACGGATGTGGAGTATCCTTCAACAGATTTTTATTTGAAATTTAAAGTAATATACAATAAAGAAGGCAATTTTATCGATTATGTATTGCAATATATCAGTGATGCATTTTACGATGCTGTCAAAATTGAACCTAGAAGACTTCTTGGCAAAAAATTTTCTGACATAGTTGTAGATTACTCCGATAAGCTGTATCTTAAAGAGGTCTACTTTAGTATGCTACCTAACAAAACTCTAAAATTCGATATGTATATTGATGAACTGAACCGCTGGTATTTAATTAACATATTTACAGACAAGGGCAATGATGAAGACTTAGTTGTAGCATACTATGCGGATGTTACTGATATTAGAAATTGCTCAGAAAAAGAATTAGTGTCTGATGGTATCGAGAATGAAATAACTGATTTGAAAAATAAGGCAAGACAGTATTATAGAGATAAACTAACGGGATTATATAATAAGAACTTTTTTGAGGAAGAACTTTCAAGATTAGACACAAAAAGACAGTTGCCTATTAGTATAATTATGGCAGATATAAATGGTCTCAAGCTGATTAATGACGCATTTGGGCATAGTATGGGAGACAGAGCTTTAATAAAATCTGCTGAAATAATGAAGGACTCTCTAAGAAATGAAGACATTATAAGCAGAGTCGGAGGAGATGAGTTCATTATTTTCCTTCCTAGAACAGAAGAAGAGGTTGCTCATGACATTATTGACCGAATTAAGCAAAAATGTGAAAGCAGCTCTTTGGATTATATAAAAATAAGCATCAGTATGGGTGCTGCAACAAAGACGGATAAAAATGAAGATATTAAGAAGATACTAAAAAAAGCAGAGGACAGGATGTATTTCAAGAAACTCAAAGAAAGCAAGGAAGCAAAAACAGCTATGATTAGTTTTCTTAAAAGCAGGCTTGAAATAATTACATACGAAACAAAATCTCATTACGAGCGTCTTAAGTATCTTACTATGATGGTAGCAGAAGAATTGAAGCTGTCAATTTACGAAAAAGAAGAACTCAGACTTTTGTGCGAGTTTCATGATATAGGTAAAATAGGCATTTCCAAGACTATTCTTCAAAAAGAAGGAGCATTGAACAGTGAAGAATGGGAAGATGTTAAACGACACAGCGAAATAGGATACTATATAGCAAAAGAATTCAGAGACGTAAATTCAATAGATGAATTGATTCTCATACACCACGAGCGCTGGGACGGTAAGGGGTACCCCGGATTATTAAAAAAGGAAGGCATTCCTATAGTTGCAAGAATATTTGCAATTGCAGACGCATATGATGTTATGGTTAACGAAAGGCCATACAAAAATATAATGACCAAAGAAGAAGCACTCAATGAAATAAGAGAACAATCTGGAAAGCAATTTGATCCTTATATAGCCGATTTGTTTATACAGCTTATTGAAAAAGAAAAAAAAGTTGTTTAATAAAAATGTGTTTACAGTGTTATTCTGGTGGTATAAGTATATAACATATAACCAAAATTACATATAGGCAAACCTGCCGAAAGGCAGGGACGCAAAGCCATGAAGTCTAAAGCAGGTACTGCCATGACCGTTCAGCTGCAAAATATTTAATTATTTTGCAGCTTTTTTATTACTTAAGTACAAACTTATTGAGCTAGAACTCAACTGCCTTTTTTTCAAGGGGCTGGTTGTTTCTATATAAACCTATGAAATTAAAAATTAGTAACTATATAGGGAAGGGGGTGATACATATCAAATGGTTATTAATAACTCGGACAAAAAAAGAAATAAAGAAACAAAAATTCTAAAGAAAGGAGGACAAATCATGAAAAAAAACCTGTTTAAGAAAATTTTATGTTTTACAATTGCATTGCTGATGTTGATGCCGGGAATGCCGGAGAATTTGGTGAGTGCTGCTGAAACAGATGAGAATGGAAATATTCCTTGGGATCAACCGGGCTCTATAAATTTAACAAAGTCAGAAACTAAGGTCGATGATGGAAGGTGGAAGATTGATCTTACCGTAGAAGGTATTAATCTTGAAACCTCTTCTGATATAGTCTTAGTTATTGACAGATCCGGGAGCATGAAAAGTGATGATAAAATGTTGTCAGCTAAAAACGCGGCAAAATCCTTTGTTAATTCGTTATTGTCAGATGAAAATAACACTGGAACAAGAATTGCCTTAATATCATTTTCCAGTGATTACAGCTATGATGGTCAATCATCAGAGAGAATTACCGTGCATTCAGGATTTGTTGACGCTTCAGAGAAAGATACATTATTAAGCTATCTTGATGGAGGCAATGATAGTGGGACAATAGTCCCATTTGGAGGCACATTTACACAAGCAGCGCTAAAAGAAGCAGAAGAAATGTTAGATAGCAGTGTTGCTGAGAGTAAAAATATTGTACTTCTAAGTGATGGTCAGCCTACGTATGGATACGCCATGGCAGATGATACGAAATATACTTTACGCTATCCGGGTGGAGATAATCAAAGTTGGAGATACAGGGATAATGGTAACTGGTACAGAGATATTTATACAGCTTATGAGAACCCAACTAGTTCATCATATGAAGATTTTGATTATTTGAACTTTGCAGGAACGGGAGGTTCTCTTAGGGAAGACTTGAATATTGATGAGTATATTTCAACAGGAGGAGGAGACGGCTCATATAACAACCCAATTCTATACAACTACAACAGTTACTATCATAATTCAGGAAATGCTGCAATTTCTGAAGCATCAATTGCTAAGGACAAAGGGCAGATTATATATACGATTGGATTGGACGCAGGTAATGAGGGAAATACTGTATTAAATTCCATAGCTAGCCCTGAAAAGGCATATACGGCAAGCACTCAAGATTTAAATCAAGTTTTTGGAGAAATTGCTGGAAGTATAGCTTATGCAGCATCAGATGCAGTTATAGTAGACCCTATGGGAGATATGTTTGATCTTAAAAAATCTAATCCTCCAACATGGGCGGTTCTAGGAACGTCTGAAGCTGATACTGCTGACATAGTTATATCGCAGGGAACTATTACGAGTATTACAACTACACAGCCTAATACAATTACATGGAATGTTGGTAACATTGCAGAAGGTTCTCCTGTAACTATGAGCTATTATGTTGATATCAAACCCGAAGCATTGCCAGATACGTATTATCCTACTAACGATACAACGACCATAACTTATACAAATGCAAATGGTGATAGTGCAAATAAGGACTTTGGAGTTCCGGAAGTATCGGTTGGTGATACAGGAAGTATTAAAATAATAGCATATTTGGTAGATGAAGACGGTAATCCTATTACAGAAAGTAACACAATAGCTGATAGACCTGATTTGGCAAAAAAATTATTTGAAAAGAATTATTCTTTAAATGAAAATGAAGTTTTGCCTTTTGGGTCATATAGTATCAGTAAGGATTATTTGTCTGGCAGTACTGAATTGCTAGGGTATGAATATTCTTACGAATCAAGCACCCATGGTGGAAATGTAGACCCATCAAATGTTGTTATCAATGCTGTGAAACAAAATCATACTGTGTATTTCGGGTATGAGGTTGGAAATTACACAGTAAACTATGAGCCTGGAACCCAGGGAACATTTGAAACACAATCGACTCCAGATTTAGTATATGGAACTGCCACACCTGAATTTGAAGGTGAGACTACAGGAAATCCAGGATATACATTTACAGGATGGAGTCCGGAAGTATTGGCAACTGTAACAGAAAGTGTAACATATGTGGCACAGTGGAGCCAGGATAATTACACGGTAGTGTTCAAGGATTATGACGGAACAGTAATAGATAGCACAGATTATCACTATGGAGATACTGTAGCAGTGCCGACAGATCCTACAAGAGCAGCAGATGACACATACACATATGAGTTTGACGAATGGACGCCGACAGTAGTAACAACAGTAGCTGGAAATGCTGAATATACAGCAACATATACACCAAGCTTCATAGACTACACGGTAGTGTTCAAGGATTATGACGGAACAGTAATAG
>JAHDLA010000006.1 GCA_018436705.1 Sedimentibacter sp. | reverse complement strand
CTAAAGGGGACGGACTGTAAATCCGTTGGCACCGCCTTCATTGGTTCGAATCCAATCTCTTCCACCAATGCGGAAGTGGCTCAGTGGTAGAGCATCGCCTTGCCAAGGCGAGGGTCGCGAGTTCGAATCTCGTCTTCCGCTCCAATATAAATTTATTTTGCGGGTGTAGCTCAATGGTAGAGCCCCAGCCTTCCAAGCTGGTCGCGAGGGTCCGATTCCCTTCACCCGCTCCAACATAACTATTCAAATTCTTAAGAAACTTTTTTCTGAAGATTTGGTGGCTTTTAAAAATTGCTGAGCACCCATAGCTCAGTAGGATAGAGCAACGGACTTCTAATCCGTGTGCCGGGGGTTCGAATCCTCCTGGGTGCATTTTAATGGGGTATCGCCAAGCGGTAAGGCACCAGACTCTGACTCTGGCATTCGTGGGTTCAAATCCTACTACCCCAGCCAAAGAATAAAGAATTGGGATGTCGCCAAGCGGTAAGGCACTAGACTTTGACTCTAGTATGCGTAGGTTCGAATCCTGCCATCCCAGCCATTTAATTTATTATGATCCATTAGCTCAGCAGGCAGAGCACTTGACTTTTAATCAAGGTGTCCGGCGTTCGAATCGCCGATGGATCATCAGTGGAGAGGTATCGAAGTGGTCATAACGAGGCGGTCTTGAAAACCGTTTGGGTGTAAGCCCGCGTGGGTTCGAATCCCACCCTCTCCGCCAAATTAAACTATGCATAATGGAGAAGTACTCAAGTGGCCGAAGAGGCTCCCCTGCTAAGGGAGTAGATCTGACAAGGATGCGAGGGTTCAAATCCCTCCTTCTCCGTAAGTTACATAGTAGGAGTGTAGTTCAGTCGGTAGAACATTGGTCTCCAAAACCAAGTGTCGTGGGTTCGAGTCCTGCCACTCCTGTTTAAAATAGTTTTATGCAACGGGGCGTAGCGCAGTTTGGTAGCGCATCTGGTTTGGGACCAGAGGGCCGCGGGTTCAAATCCTGCCGCCCCGATACTTAAAATGGGCTTATAGCTCAGGTGGTTAGAGCGCACGCCTGATAAGCGTGAGGTCGATGGTTCGAGTCCATCTAAGCCCACTGTACCAAAACATATTGTTTTGGGCCTTTAGCTCAGTTGGTTAGAGCGCCCGGCTCATAACCGGTAGGTCCAAGGTTCGAGTCCTTGAAGGCCCACTCATAAAATATTTAATTTGTTTAGAATGAATTTGCCCAGATAGCTCAGTCGGTAGAGCAGGAGACTGAAAATCTCCGTGTCCGTGGTTCGATTCCGCGTTTGGGCACCAAATAAAAAGGCTTGCGATAAGTAAGCCTTTTTGTTATTTAATAATATTATTTAAAAATAGAGTCTAAAACGGTTTTTATTAGATTTGATATGTTTGTGTAAAAGATTTTGTCATTAAATTTTATAGGAAGAAGGTTTCTTTTTATGCCTTCAATTGCCGTATATTTTGGTACCTTATAATTTATGTTATCAATAAAGAAAAACTCCATAATCTTGTCATCATTAAAAAAATCTAATGGAATATGTAATTCCATTGTTTGAGAGGCTAAATTGGTCTTTAAGCTAAAGTTAATGTTTGTGTTTACATAATTAGTTTTTAACGCGCTTATTATGTTGCATTTACAAATTAAAGTATTCTTTTTTATTTTTGCGGATTCGCTGTTTATACTAACCATAAGGTTGTCATAATGAAGAATATTATCATACATATCAAGTATACAGCTGAACAATGAAGGAAGATTAAAAACATCTTCATAATTATGCTGTAATATTAATTCCGCAAATTCCTTTCTCGGTTCTATTCTGTACGCTTTGTATAATGTTATGATATCTTCTCCGCTTAAAGTATCATTTCTATTAATGTTAAAATATTTTTCAGCAGTTTTTAATTTTAAATTTTGAATTTCAATTTTACTTTTAATATTTCTCATCCAATAGTATAAATCAACTTTAGTAAAGGTACTCAAGTCAATATCAATATTGTATTTCTGCATCTTTCTCATTAAAAATGGAATGTCAAAACTGTTACCATTGTAGGTGATTATATACTCCTTTTTACTAATCAATTCGTATAAGTATTTTAATGCTTCAGGTTCATCAATTGAATATTCACAGAATATTTGAGTAATTTTATAACCGCTGTTTTCATATAGAAGAACAGTTATTGAAATTATATCAGAATATTCTCTGGATAGACCGGTTGTTTCTATATCAATAAAGAAGGATTTTTTTAATAAGTTATGTACATTTTCTTTAATGCTAATTAAATTTATTTCTCCGCTGTTGATGATCATTAATTCTCCTATCTGCTTGTACAAAATTAGCTTTGATTTATGCCCTAAAATTTGGTAAAATATGTCGAGGTGTAATTATGCATATATTAATTTCTATTTTTGCTTTTTATGCAATTGGAATATTATCCTATGAGTGTGGCTGTTTTGGATACTATTTAGCAGTTTCTGCGACCATACTTGTTTATAATGCGTTTAACACAAAAAGATTCTTATACAGTCTTTCAATTGCAGCATTTGTTTTTTTATCATTTATTAATAGTTATTATAATTCAATTTTTGTATTAAAACAATATATTAATGAAGAGATAGACTTGGTTGTAGAAATTAGCCATAAAAATAAGCAGAAATCTGATTCCGAATATGTTAGCTATAATGCGCGAGTTTTAAGCATAAATAATTACAAATTAAAAGAAGAAGAAAATACTATAATTTATGTAAAAGAAGAGAATGAGGTTAAAGAAAACAGTGTTGCTCAATTTACCGGTAGAATAGCAGATAATAGGTTCAGTAAAAATAGGATGATGTTTAACTATGACAATTATTTGAAATCGAAAAAAATAGGAGCAGTTGTTTTTTTGAAAGGAGATGCCAATACTCTAAAAGAAGATGTTTCGTGGTTTAGAGATCTATCAGTTGATTTTAAAAATTATACAGAGAACACATTCTATGACAAACTGGATAAAGAAAATGCAGACATAATTTTATCTATAATACTTGGAAATTCAGACTACTTGGATGAAAGTACGTATGATGGGATAAAGGAAATGGGACTGGCTCATATATTTGCTGTTTCAGGAACTCATATAGCACTTATGTATGTATTTTTGATTACATTATTTAGGCATTTTTTAAATTATAGATTAAGCTGGGTATTAACATGGGTACTGATTTGGCTTTACGGTTTTCTTATAGGTTTTCCTGTTACAGTATTGAGGGCACTTGTAATGTTTACTGTATTGTTCGGTGCTGAGATGTTTTACAGAAAATATAATTCTCTTAATTCTATAGGGTTGGCTGCTCTTATTTTGACCTTATATAACCCCTTTTGGATTACAGATGCCGGATTTTTACTATCATTTATGGCTGCTTTGAGCCTAATCTTTTATAACCGCTATATTCTAAAATATGTACTATATAAAAATATAATATTAAAATCTATTTCTCTTTATTTATTTTTACAGCTATTTACATTACCTGTTGTAGCATATTACTTTAACTATCTGCCACTAATGGGTATATTCTATAATCTTGTCTTGATACACATTTTTTTGATCATAATTATTTTTGGCTTTATCATATTGCTTACAAATGGTTTTCTCTCAAATTTTTTGTCGATTCCTTTTAAAATATTTGATTATTTGCTTTATTGTCTCAAATATATTATTAGCTTAGCAGATAATATTGCATATAACGGAGTTATCATTCCAACGATGTCTGTATGTGAAATTATATTTTTTTACATTGTTCTTGCGGCAATCCTTTATTTTCTTTCATGCAATAATTTTCGAATAAAAAAGTGCGTTATCAATATCTTATTAAGCTTTTGTATACTTGACTTTATAATCATTCCTTTTATGGATAACAAGCTGTATTTCAATGTTGTAGATGCAAATCAAGGACTGTTTACAACAGTTAAATATAAAAATGTTAATTTAATTTTTGATTGTGGAAGCAATAAAAGCGGCTTTGGAGAATATACAGCGGTTCCTTATCTTACAAAGCATGGAATAAGAACAATAGACGGAGTTTTTATAAGCCATTGGGATGAAGACCACTATTCAGGGTTAAAAGAAATAATAAATAACAATATAAAAATCAAAAAAATTTTTTCGTCTTTTGATAATGATGAATATAAAGTTAACATATTGAAAAAAGAAAACTTTTCTAATATAGATGAACGATTAAAAATAGAAATCTTATGGCCGGATAAAAATTATATAGGAAAAAGCACCAACAATGGATCGATGGTAATACTTATGAGTTTTGATGATATAAAAATATTTATGGCAGGAGATATTGAAAAGGAAGCAGAAGATATGCTTCTAGGCCTGGAGCATGCTGATATTCTTATAGTTCCGCATCATGGAAGCAAGACCTCATCTACAGATAGTTTTGTAAATATGTTAAAGCCGGATTTAGCTGTAATAAGCTACGGTAATAATAATTACGGCATGCCGTCTGAGGAGGTTATATCCAGATATGAAAGAAATAAGAGCACAATATTAACTACATATAATGAAGGAGAAATAAATTTTATTTTAAATGATGGCGAAATATATTATAATACATATACAGGACAGAAATCAGATAATTTTTATAAACTATATTTTACGGGATTAATACCGAATTTAATTAATTTTTGCCTGTTGCTTTATTGTATACTATGCAAGGGAGAAAGGTATGAGCTATAAAATAATAATTGATTTGATTAAGAAAGATAAAGTTCCGGAATTTTTAATTTTATATGGGAATGAGGAATATTACATAGATAATGCAGTAAAACTCATTAAAAATAAATATGTCAGCGACGAATATGAAAGTATGAATTATGCAGAGTTTGAAAAAGTTGAAAATAACTTTAGTAATTTTTATGAGTTTATAACTACTTTTCCGTTTATGTCAAATAAAAAGGTGTGTGCTGTAAAGGAGGCAACATTTTTAACTTCATCTGGAAGCCTGAACAAGGATGAAGATAATAAGTTAACAAATTTATTAGATAAAAACGATAGTTGTATTACGTTATTTTTGATTAAGGGAGGCAAGCCGGATTCCAGAAAGAAGACTGTTAAAAATTTAAAAGCCGGAAATGCAGTTTTTGAAATTACTAGGCTGAATGAGGGAGAATTAACCAGATATATTATTGAAAAATTTAAAGAACTTAATTTCAGTATAAACCCTAATGATGCTGCTTACATTGCAAACAACTCAGGGTATTTGGAGTATGAAAGCACAATCAATCTTTACCATGTAAATAATGAAATTAATAAGATTGCGGCTTACAAGGAGAATTCAAAGAATATAACTTTTGAGGATATTGATGTATTATTAATTAAATCTGTTGAAAGTAATATTTTTAAGCTAGTGGATAATATTTGCGAAGGCAATAAAAAAAAGGCATTTGAAATTCTTGATGAGATGCTCACTAATAACACTCCTGAGCAATTTGTTATTCATATGATAGCCAGACAGTACAGATTGCTTTACCAATATTCTGTTTTGCTTAAAAAGGGCTATAGCTTTAATGAAATTATGAGTGCCATGAAGATCAAAAAATTTGTTGCATCAAAGCTTTCCAGACAGGTCAGAAGCACCAGTGGCGAAAAAATAAGATACTACATGGAAAAAATACTGGAGATTGACAGAAAAATTAAGATAGGAGAAATTGACGGCAGAATAGGGCTTGAGCTTATTACTAACGGAATAATAAAGTAAATTGTTAAATAAAAAAACCGGATAAACCGGTTTTTTTTGATTCCTGAGATTCATCAACTAACATCACATCCAGACTATGAGGTTAGTTGATGAATCTTGAGGATTTTAGTTTCAAAGGTAATAAAACCTATGAGCTAAAATTAAGCAACTTTATTTAATTTTCTAGATAGTCTGCTTACTTTTCTTGCTGCTGCTTTTTTATGAATTGTATTTTTTGCAGCTGCTTGATATAATTTCTTTTCACATAATACCAATAATTCTTTAGCTTTTTCGTAGTCACCTGCGTTTAAAGCTACTTCAAATTTCTTAATACATGTTTTGATTTCAGACTTTCTGCTCTTGTTAACTTCAGTTTTCTTATTTATAACTAAGATTCTTTTCTTTGCAGATTTAATATTTGCCAAAATCTTCACCTCCTTCAAGTAGTCTTATTCAAATGCTATAACATTTTAGCATATTATTTGCATATTGACAATATTTTAGACAGCAAATCAATTATACAGGCTATTTTAATAAAAATCAAGTATAAAGAATAAAAAAATGAAAAAATTCAATAATAAATCTAATATGCAATAAATTTCATGAAATTTAAATATTCTCCGATTTTGGAGAAATACTTAAAACATGAACAAAAGGAGGTAATTATGTATTACAGAACAGATTTAGCTTATGAAGCCAATGAATCGCTGGCAAAAAAAGTTGAGGGAATTACTTTGAATACTCACGATTATGAACATGGTGAAGTTGTAGAGCTTGAAATCAAAGATAAAGCGGCAGAAAAATCTGTTGGGAAAAAAATGGGCAAATATATTACTTATGAAACCAAAAGCCTTAAAAGCCTTAACAGTGAATCAAAGATTGAGGTGATAAATATATTGTCTCAGGCGATTAAGGATGTGTCCGATTTAAAGAATGAAAGAGTTTTGGTTGTGGGCCTGGGAAACCGAAATATTACCGCTGATGCGCTGGGGCCAAGAACCCTAGATAAAATAAAGGTTACAAGACAATTTTTTAAGGCATATAACAAAGATTATGATGAGGATTACAGCGAGGTGTCCATATTGGAACCGGGTGTGCTTGGCACCACAGGCATAGAGACTATTAATACAATTGTGGGTGTGGTTGAAAAAATAAAGCCTACGTTGCTTATTATTATTGATGCGCTTGCATCCAGAAAGATGAGGAGGCTATGTTCAGTTGTTCAAATTACGGATGCCGGTATAGAGCCAGGCTCAGGAATAGGAAATATGCAGGGATCGCTGAACAAAGAGACTCTTGGAGGGGTTAAGGTTGTAGCAGTGGGAATACCGACGGTGGTAGATACAGCTACAATTGTTAATGATACTATAGAGCTGATGGAAAATTCATTAAAGGATAAAACTGATGATGTAGGTCAAATAATGGGGATATTAAGCGACCTGGAATATAACGAAAAACAGGTATTTATAAAAGAGATTTTAAATCCAATGTACGGAGAATCCATAGTTACACCTAGCGGGGTGGATGAACTTATTGAAAGTTTATCTGAATTGCTGGCTGAATCTATTAATAAAGCAGTTCATCCGGGATATGAATTAATTTCGTAACCTATTTGTAAAAAATAAAAGTGTTATTCAGGAAACAATACACATATACATTAATATATTAGAAATTTACTAATGTATTACTATTGTGAAAATATGTGGAGTTGGATCATGAAGAGACGAAGAAGAAATAAGGGTAAAACTAAAATTTATATGGGTATGTCAATCTTTTGTTTGACGATACTTTTTATCGGTTACAGTTATGTCTACAATTTATCTGAAGAAAGAAAGTCAGGGAAGGATGTTACAACAATCTCCATTCATTACAGTGAAGATGCAGAAAATCAGGATGATATGAATTTTATAGACAAATTAATGTCCTATTTTAATATTTTTCTTGAGAAAACTTTCAATGAAAGTGAAGAACAAAGCAGATTGGTTGATAGTGATGTTCTCAAATCTGAAGAAGTTTTAAATTCTTCAGACCATAATCAAGAACAAAATGATATTTCTGAAAATGAAATAAAAATATATGATGAGGAAAACACTGAGCCGCAGTTAGCTGAAAAAGAAATATTGTTAGCTGCAAACAGACAAGAAGACTTTTTTAAAGTAATTGAATCACCAACATACAGAAGCAGCTCTCCCCGAGATGTATTTATAGACGCTGCTTCTATTAATGAAAATCTGAATGTGGTCATTTTTCATACTCATGCGACTGAAGCGTTTCTTCCGCATAAGGAAGGAAATTATAGAACACAGGATGAAAGATACAATGTAATGGGCGTAGGAACAAAAATTACAGCAAATTTGCAGGGCTATGGAATAAATGCAGTTCACCTTAAGGATTACAATGACTATCCTGATTATAATTCATCATATTACAATTCAAAAAATGCAGTTAGCAAGGTGCTTTCAGACAGTAAGAAAAATTTAATTATAGATATACACCGAGATGGTGCTGAGGAGAACTCTCTGTATGAACAAACATTATCACAGGTAAAGACAACGGAAATTAACGGTGAGAATGCAGCAACATGCACTCTTGTTATAGGAAATTACAATGAAAATTATGACAGGCTTAAAGAAAATGCCCAGCTTTTGTATGATAAAGCTGAAGAGATGTATCCTGGTCTATTCAGGAAAATTATCATAAGAGATAAAGCATATTTTAACCAATATCTTTCTGATTATGCGCTGCTTGTAGAAGTAGGGTGTACATTGAATCATATAGACGAGGTGAATTACAGCGCAGAGCTTTTGAGCGATGTTTTGATAGAGTATATTGAAGAAATTAGCAAATAATATCTTTAATAAATAAGCAAATTTTGATATAATACCCTATATCCATATAAATAGGGAGGAACATATTTTTGGACAGAAAAAAATACATAAGAAACTTTTCGATAATCGCTCATATAGATCATGGCAAATCAACATTAGCAGATAGATTAATAGAAAATACAGGACTTATATCTCACAGAGAGATGCAGCAGCAAGTTTTGGACAATATGGATTTGGAACGTGAGAGAGGAATAACAATTAAGCTTCAAACAATAAGCCTTTTGTACAAAGCAAAGGACGGACATGACTATACGTTAAATCTGATAGATACTCCAGGGCATGTTGACTTTAACTATGAAGTGTCAAGAAGTTTGGCAGCGTGTGATGGCGCTGTTCTTGTAGTTGATGCATCCCAAGGCATTGAAGCTCAGACATTGGCAAATGTATACCTTGCACTGGATCAGGACTTGGAAATTGTTCCAGTAATCAATAAAATTGATCTTCCCAGCGCAAGGCCTGATGAAATTAAGAAGGAAATAGAAGATGTAATCGGGCTTGACTGTGAAGATGCACCGCTTATATCTGCAAAGGACAATATAAACATAGACCATGTTCTCGAAGCAGTAGTAAAGCAAATTCCGCCTCCATCTGGTGATGAAAATGATCCGCTGAAAGCATTGGTTTTCGACTCCTATTATGACAGTTACAGAGGAGTTGTTGCTTTCTTGAGAATCAAGGAAGGAACCGTAAAAAAAGGCGATAAAATTAAGATGATGTCCACAGGCAAGACTTTTGATGTTACAGAAGTCGGGATAATTTCACCTGTTCAAAAACCTACATCTGCATTGTATTCAGGAGATGTGGGGTATTTGTGCGCAAGCATGAAGGAGGTTAGAAGCTGTCGTGTGGGAGACACTATAACCAATGCAAATAATCCTGCAAGTGAACCTCTTCCGGGATACAAAAAGGTAACATCCATGGTTTACTGTGGAGTTTACCCTGCAGAGGGAGAAGAATATAACTCGGTAAGAGATGCGCTTGAAAAGCTTCAGGTAAATGATGCTGCATTGACATTTGAGCCTGAAACTTCCATTGCATTGGGATTCGGGTTTAGATGCGGATTTTTAGGCCTTCTGCACATGGAAATAATACAGGAAAGGCTGGAGAGAGAGTTCAATTTGAATATAATTGCAACCACTCCAAGTGTTATTTACAAGGTATATAAAACAGATGGGCAGATGATGATTATGCAAAACCCAACAAACATGCCTCCTGTTCAGGAAATAGAATATATGGAAGAACCTATTGTAAATGCGTCCATTATGGCTCCGACAGAATATGTGGGAGCAATTATGGAGCTTTGCCAAAATAGAAGAGGTATTTTTGAAAATATGGAATATATGGAGGCAACCAGAGTTATTCTTCATTACAAGCTTCCGCTGAATGAAGTCATTTATGATTTTTTTGATGCTTTGAAATCTAAGACCAGAGGATATGCGTCACTGGATTACGAGCTTCACGGATATGTTCGTTCAGAACTGGTTAAAATGGATATACTTATAAATGGAGAATTGGTTGATGCATTTTCAATTATAGTTCATGAGCAGAAAGCATATGAACGTGGAAAATCAATTGTTGAACGATTAAAAGATGTAATACCGAGGCATTTGTTTGCCGTTCCTCTTCAGGCAGCAATAGGAGGAAAAATAATTGCAAGAGAAACAGTCAAGGCACTTAGAAAAGATGTATTGTCAAAGTGCTATGGTGGAGATATAACCAGGAAGAAAAAACTACTGGAGAAGCAAAAAGAAGGCAAGAAGCGTATGAGGCAGATAGGTAGCGTTGAAGTTCCACAGGAGGCTTTTCTGGCAGTTTTAAAATTTGACGAAGATTAAGAGGTGTGAAATGAAAAAAGGAACTATAATTTTATTAGTTATATTAGCATTGATAGCTCTACTTGTATTCAGTATTTTTGGCAGTTACAACTCATTGGTTGCACTGGATGAGGATGTAAATACACAATGGGCAAATGTTGAAAGCAAACTGCAGAGAAGATATGATTTGATTCCAAACTTGGTTGAATCTGTTAAGGGGGCTATGACGCAGGAGCAGGAAGTATTCACTGCCATAGCGGATGCAAGATCTAAACTTGCCGGCGCAGGGTCAACTTCTGAAAAGGTTGAAGCATCTAATCAGTTAGAAGGTGCATTATCAAGGCTTCTTGTTGTGGTTGAAAATTACCCTGAACTCAAATCAAATCAAAATGTAACCGCTTTGATGGATGAGCTTGCAGGAACGGAAAACAGGATTTCAACAGAGAGAGACAGATATAATACTGTAGTTAGAGAATACAACAAAGCAATAAGATCATTTCCAAAACTTATATGGGCAAGAATGCTTGGATTTGGGGAAAGACCATACTTTGAAGCAACTCCCGGAGCCGAAACCGCACCGGAAGTTAACTTTGATTAATTTGGAGTGTGATACGCGTGAGGAAAAATTTACTGCCTCTATTAATGGCGGCCTTGTTACTATTTACAGGGACAGTTGCATATGGTCAGGATGTAACGCTTCCTAGTCCTACAACAGAATTTTATGTTAATGATTTTGCTGATATTATAGATAGTGAAGCGGAAGCAAACATGGTTAAGATTAATCTTAACTACGAAAATACAGATGAAAAACCTCAGATTGTAGTAGCAACGGTTCAAAATTTACAGGGCTTAGATGAAAATAAATATGCCGTAGACCTTTTTGAGCAATGGGAAATAGGAAACAAAGAATATGATAATGGTGTGTTGATTCTCCTTTCGTTGGAGGAAAGAAGAATTAAAATAGAAGTTGGTTACGGACTTGAAGGAGCTATAACCGACGCGGAAGCAGGAAGAATCTTAGATGAATCATTAGACTATTTATCAAGCGGAGACTACTCAACAGGCTTGGAAAATATTTTTTACAGGGTTGCAGAAAGGGTGAATGAAGAGTACGGATATGATGATGACGTAATTTTTGGAGATGTTGACAGAGGAACTGTGTATAGCAATTCGTCGGACTATGGGGCTTTATTCAAGTTAATTTTATTAATTGTTTTGATAATTATAATTAATGGTTTTGGCGGCGGAGGAAGAAGAGGCAGACGAAGAAATATTTTTATACCACCTATTATCGGTCCAGGCGGTGGCGGCTTTGGAGGTTTTGGCGGTGGCGGAAGCTTCGGAGGCGGAGGCCGTTCAGGCGGCGGTGGAGCAGGAAGAGGATTTTAATATTGTGCAATAAAATAATCAGGGCTTTGGGTTGAAGAACTCAAAGCCCTATTTGTTTTGCACATGATTCAAGACATTTTCCCTAAAAAAATTACTTCCTCTGTTTCAGAGTTTATTATTGAAAGTCCGTTTTCCTCCCAGTTGGATGAACCAAGGTACCCAAGCCTGTCATCCCATGCATCATCATATTCTTCCTTAGCAACTTTTTCTCCATCTACAAAATACTCTACCTCAGAGCCAATTAACTTGAAACCATCCTGTGATACATAATCCTTTTCATCAACGTAGTCATCATAATTATCATAGTCGTCATAATCACCATAGTCATCATAATCAATATCCTCATCAGAATCTGTATATAGATAGCCATAATTTATTAAATTGTAGAGACATTCATACATTACATCGATATTGCTGTCGTTAATATGTGCTTCGGACAATTGCATAAAAAAATCTATTATTTCTTGGCTTTTTACTTCGTATGTTACCCTATCCTTAGTATACAGATTTTCTTTAAAATCACCGCTTTCATTTGTTATAGTAATTTTCATGACCAGTCCCCCTTGATATATTTGTTTGTAAAATATATTAAGTCTTTTAAAAATTTATAATATATTTTTAAAAATTATTTAAAATTAAATGGATAAACAAAACAGAATTGTTAATCTCATAAAAAAAATGTCGCTATGTGTATGCGGCATTCGTGCTACTGACAAATCCTATTTTTGTCATTCTGAGTAACATTATCTCTTCTTGTTTTAAATTTGATTCGCTTGTTAACACCCGAAAAACATTGTATAATAAATATAAAAACTTAGGCTGTATGGTCGCACATGAAAACATTTTACTTCTTAAAAACAAGGGGAAGGTGGGAATATGATTTTTATGTTACTGGGAGACGAAGAAAAAGGTTCTAAGCTTGAACGCCTTTATGATAAATATAGGGACAGGATGTTTTATGTTGCCTATAATGTTCTCCATGATGAATTTTTGGCAGAAGATGCCGTTCATCAATCATTTGTGCAGGTTTATAATCACCTACATAAAATAGATGAAAACAATTGTCGGAAAACAAGAAACTTATTTGTTACTATATGTAAGAATGTTTCGATAAATATGTACAATCAAAGAAAAAAACAGACAACAGGTGAAATTAATGAAAATATAACATCAGATGATATAAGCATAACAGAAATTGTTATTAGCAACGAAAGCTTTGAACGGTTGAACAAGATTATTGAGGAGTTAAAACCCATTTATCAGGAGGCTATTTTTCTCAAATACTCACATGGCTTTTCCGTGGCGGAAATAGCGGAAATGAAAAATGTCAAGCCTGATACCGTGCAGAAAAGAATTGAGAGAGCAAAAAAACAGCTTTTAATATTATTGAGCAAAGAAGGTGAGCTGAATGGATAAAAAAGAATATGTGACTGATAAGACTATAGAGGCGATGCTTCAGGCAGCTGCTTCTGATATCGAAGATAAGGCAGTGGACATCTTGCTGGATGAATACGAAGGTCAAAATCATAAGTTTTCAGAAAAACACAGAGAAGATATGCAAAAACTGTTTAAAAAGGAACGGAAATTCCGGTCTGCTCGCAGAATACGAACCTATTCAAAACGTGCCGCAGTGATTTTCATTGCTGTTATTGCAATAAGCGCAATAACGATAAGCAGCGTAAGTGCATGGAGAGTTAGATTTATGAATTTTATCCTGGAAAGGACACAATACGATACAAATATTAAATTTACAGATGATGCTTCAAAAGCAGAAAACTATAAATTCGGTGAGATTAAACTGGAATATGTCCCGGAAGGCTTTAAGCTTGAAAAAAACGAAACACTTGAGGAATATTTAAATTTGACATTTAAAAACGGACAGGAATTTTTTAAATTTCATACAAGAGATATAAAAGGTTCATTATCTATTGATACTGAAGACGCTAATGTAAAAGAGCTTACTATAAACGGAAGGGAAGCTATTTACAGCGAAAATAGCAGCAACAGAATTTTGGTGTGGAATGATGGCGAGATGGCATATATCCTGACAGGAAACATCAGTGAAAGCGAGTTTGTAAAAATAGCGGAAAATATAACAAAATAAACAAGTTATTTTGTTACGATTTTTTAACAATAGTTTATTTAAAAAGTTGTCGGAAAACCCTCCTTAATTTGGTTATTATTAATGAGACCAAATTTAAGGAGGATTTTTTAATGAAAAGGAAAACACGGGCAGTTTTATTTCTTGTTCTTATTATGATTTTAATAAATTCTATACATACAAGCGTTTATGCTGAAACCGCTGATGTAAAAAATAGTTCAGAAATAAAACCGGATTATATTGCAATTACATGGTGTTATAACAATTTAGAACTGAAATCGGGAGGTAAGCTGGCTTGTCAAGGAGATACAATTGTACAGTCGGAATATACAGCAGGAGTAAAAATGGAATTACAACAGCTATCCGGAAACTGGACAACTATTAAGACGTGGGAAGAATCAGGTGTTGAGGAAATATATTTGTACAAGGAGTGGTATGTTGAAAAAGGTTCCTACCGTCTGAAATTAACCCATACCGCACTGGACAGCTCCGGCGATGTTATTGAAACGGTTATAAAGTATAGTGAGACGGTTGATTATTGAAATTAAAGCTACTTGATTATAAAATCGGCATCTTGTGAAAATAGGCTACATTATAACAATTAAGGTCACCAAATAAATAAAAGCCTTTCCTATACTCATCTTATTAATAGCAGCCAAGCTTGAAAAGAGTATTTAAGAAAGAGCCTATATAAATTATATACCATTAAAAGGATATTTACAATATTCTTTTATAAGAAGTTTTATTATTATCAGGCTGCAGATGAATATGATTACACTGTACAATACTTTTCCAGCTCCACTCAAACAGATAGTGACGCCATAGATTTTATAGCGGGCTCCATAGATGAAGATAATCCCGTTCTTGTAGGGATGGTACACAGTTCAGGCGAGACACACTTTGTTGCGGCTAACGGATATAACGGCGATACAATTTATATAAAAGACCCATCATCATATTATGACCGTTCGACCTTGGATGAATATTTAGACAACAATTGGACTGTTAACAGGCTTTGTGTTTATGTTGATTAGTTGAGTGCATTATTGTGCTATTTAGCTACAATATAGTTAAGGCCGCTATATGTGATAGCGGCCTATTTTGGAGGAGTATATGAAAAAAAGGTTATATATTTTAATTTTTATTATAACAATATTATGTTCTTTAACAGGCTGCCCGGAAAATTCCGAAAACGCAGGTGTAAAACTGAATGCGGCAACAGATGTAATAAATGAAATTCTTCCCATGTATGTTGAAGCAAATAAAATTCTTAACGGCTATATTGAAACAGAAGGTAAAGTAGTAGAAGATGAGAGTGGGAAAGCATACAAAAAAGTTGTCAGCGATAAATATAAGTCGGTAGACGATATTAAAAACTTGTTAAATTCTGTGTTTGCTGCCGAGTATATAGATAAAAAATATAATAAGATTTTTGAAAGAGATTACCCTGCTTTTAAAGAGATAGAAGGACAGCTATATGTAGCGGTAATGTCGGGAATGATAAAGCCACTTTCAAGCAATCCGATAGAAGAAATCAACAATATTGAAAAAGATTCTTTTTCCGTAGTTGTAAAATTTGGCGGAGGAGAAAGTGGTCCGGAATCAAAAAGTACCTTTTATTTTATAAATCAGAATAACAAGTGGTTAATAAACAACATTGAAAATTATAATGAACCTATAAATTAAGGCAAAAAACATTTAATTTTTAATCATTGTCTCTATCATATATAAAGTTATCTATTATATATTTTTTATTTCCTGTTTTGGTACTATAGGTAATATTTCAGATTCTAAACATTTTTTTAAATCTTCATATTGGTAATGTTCAAAATTTGATTTTCTTGTTAATACCAAAAAAACATTATATAATAAATATAAAGAGTTAGGCTGTACAGTAACACATGAAAGTATTTTATTTCTTAAAAACAAGGGGCAGATGGAAATATGATTTTTATGTTAATGTTAGATGAAGAAAAATGTAAAGGAGCTTACTATAAATGGAAGAGAGGCCCTCTACAGTGAGAGTAACAATATTAGGATTCTTGTCTGGAATTATAATGAAATGGCATATATCTTGACAGGAAGCATCAGCGAAAGCGAGCTTGTGAAAATAGCGAAGAGTGTAAAAAAATAAAATTTTACAATTTTTTAACAAATTTTTATCTGAAAAGCTGTCGGAAAATCCTCTTTAATTTTGTTATTATTAATGAAAACAATCTACGATAAATCCAGGCAGAATGGTGGTAGTTTCGCTCCTCTTGCTTCAAGCAAGAGGCTAGCTATTTACCAAGTACCTCAGGCAACAGATTTCTGGTGTGGTTTTGCGGCTATAAAGAGCCTTTTGGATTATGAAGATATTGACAAAACACAATCAGATATTGCATATGATGTGGTTAATAGTCAAGAAAAATCATGCCCCTGGTATATCATCGATGGCTCTGAGCGTGAGGATTTTCCTGTACCTGTTTATCTATCCGATGAAATAGGATTTTTTTATGTTCCATATCCATATGGTCCTGCCGGAGGTACTGATGTTGAGGCATCAGACATTGATTATAAAATTGTTTCCACTATAGATGATAACCACGGAGTTATGGCGTGTGGAAGATCACGTGGTGATATTCCTGATGATCCAAGTATTTTACCCGGATACCCAGCAGTAGAAATCGGGCACTGGTTAGCAGTTGACGGATATAAATCGGATGGTGACGAAATTTGGATTGTTGATCCGGCAAAATCAGATGAAGTTTACTTTTCTGATGATATAGATGCTTACTATTCTGTTACATCTACTAAGTTAGCTGCTTTTGCAAAATATAGAGGTATTGTTTGGTAATAAAAAATGGCATGAACGCATGATGTCCTGATTTTGCGTTCGTGCTTTTAAAGGAGGTGATGCTTAGATGTTCAAGATAATGGGAATAACAACATTTTTAATTATGATGGTTGTCCAGTGTTTTTTGTCATAGGATGTGATAAGAACATTTCAGAAATAGAAAATAATATTTTCGATAATACCTTTGATGAGGAGGTAATTAGTCTTTATCAAACTTTTGTACCCATAACTGATGCTGATACAGAACTTAAGATAGATGAAATTATATTACCTGAAACTCTGAACGGAATGGAATTATCTTGTACAGGTATTTATGACGAATCTAATGTAATAGTGGTTTTGTATACTCCGATTATTACGAATGAAATAGGGCTGTATAATTTTAAAACAGGCGGTTACAAAAAATTAATCAATATAGGAGAAAACAGATATTTTGGTTTATGTGCTTATAATGAGGATTATATGATTTTCAGATTTTCTGAGGATGAGTGGAGAACTTGTAAATTGTATTATTTCAGCTTTGCACAGGAGTATTTTATAAGCTTCTTTTCATATTCCACAGACCCGAGCACGAACAGGGTTTATACTCATAATGGAAACAGTGTTGTATTGATTGATGATAAGATATACTTTGATGATTTTTATGGGGACACCAACGGAGACCTGAGAGTTAAATTATATGAATATACAATCGGAAAGCAGCAGCTTATTCCGTTGCTTGAAGATGCCCAGAACCCAATGGTTTATAACGAGGAGATTGCATCTTTCAGGAAGAACAGTGAAGGTAAATTCAAAGATATCGTTTCAGTAGATAATAATTTAATATTGAAGAATACTAAGCATCTTAAACAAATTACGGCAAATGGAAACGGATTTTTTTGCATTGAAAACAATTCTACCAATGACAAAACAAAAATCACAACCTTTCAGATTACGGATATGTTAAAAAATAAGCCTGTTTTATCAACAGATTCTTCTATTGCCAATCTTGATTCCAATAGCCGGTTTGTGACATGGAGAAATTATTACGAGGAAAAACCATATATGTACGACACCGATAAAGAACAATTATTATTGTTCAGCGATATTCCTGCGGGTATAAATAATTTTTTCTTTTCAGGTAAATTAGGATTATTGATGAATACTACTGCTGATGGCAGCAAAAGCAGGGTATTTATGTTTGTACCGCAATGACGAAACTTGAATAAATTTGGAATCCGGATCACCCCATAGGAGGTTAAGATTATGAAAAAGAAATGGACAATTTTAATTTCGCTTGTAATTCTTGTTATAGCTGTTTTGGCAGTGCAGATTCTTTCAAACTCAGGCAGCAATGACAAATCAACAATTGCGATTCCTAAAAATGCTGTTGTTTATACAGATGAAGAGTCCGTTGCCATGCTTAGAGATGAGGGACAGTATGCTATGACTGATTTAGTCCGACAGGAAGTTTATCTGGTTGACGGAGAATTAAATGCTGATTTTTGGTTTGATGAGGGTGTAAAACAAAACCAGATTGACAGTGCGCGGAGCTTTGTCATTACCAGATTTGTGCTCAGAAGCGGAGAAGGAGCTTTCTTGGGTGCCGGTCCATATATAGATATCATAAAAAATAAAGAGATAACCTGGGAAACCGTAAGCTGCAGGATATATACAGGAGATGAACAGGTATCACACGAAGTTTATAATGAGAAAGGTCAATTAATTAATCCGTAATAATTGAAGTTATCCCAAAAGTGCATTGGAACAAATATTCTTGGCTTAATTTGTTCTATAAATATTGTCCACCGCATAAATAATTTTCTTTAAGTCTTCCGTCAACAGGGGAAAAAGGCAATATCAATAACAATGTCTTTGATTAAAATGTTTTTGCAGTAACAGGGAATGTAGGCTGCGTCCGTCCCATATGGTCTATCCTTTTACGTTCTCGGAGCTAATTTATATAAATAAGGAGTGTACTTTTATGAATATTAAAGCTATATTTGCCGCTATTGATAGGATAAAGGATAATATTATACATGACGTAAAGCCTTATACAATCCGATCCAAAAAAATACGATTTATGCTTGTATCCTGTTTTGCACTACTTATAACAATTAGTGTACTTAGTCTAACATCACTATTTCCAGAAAGGCGAGATAAAATTATAGGAGGAGACTATACATATAAAGTAGTGGAATATGAAGTGCCTACTTCCTATTCAGTTGCACCTCTGTATATGTATTCGGTCGTACCTGATAAAGATATATGCGCAGCATTAGATAACATGTTTCCCGGCATTGACTGTGGCTATGCTCTGCATGTATTTAATTTTGAAGGTGATGAGCCAACTGCAAAGAAATTCTGGATTCCAGTTTTCAACAACGGACGAATTACAAATTTTATTTATGTTTCAAAATTATTAGATGATGAACGAATTGTCTTTGGGTCATCCAATAGTGATGTAGAAATGATACAGGCACTTTCTTCTATGACAGAAGGTGCACCAATGTACATAGCAGCTGATAATTATTGTCTATATTTTATCAGTGGTGACAATGCTTATTCTATGAGTCCGCTAGCTAAAGATGGTGCAAAACTTCCTGATATTATGACTTCTGGTATTGATATAGTAACCGTTATACTTCCGTTAGAATAATTAATAGGAGGAGATTCCAATGGGCTTTCTTGGGTGCCGGACCTTATATAGATATCATAAAAAATAAAGAAATAACCTGGAAAACCGTAAGCTGCAGGATATATACAGGAGATGAGCAGGTATCATACGAAGCCTATAATGATAAAGGTCAATTAATTAATCCGTAGTACAAGAAAATCCGGCTTAGCTGCGAGGCTAAGGCCGGATTTTTTATGCAGATATGCTATATTGAAACTAATAATATGCCGGTAATTTCATTACTCTATAATAATTTGATTGTTATGCTGCAGTTCAATAATGTTAGTTGTTGTGGGATCCTGAGATTTTTTAAAGAGACTTGTTATATTGAAGTTATCCCAAAAGTGCATTGGAACAAATATTCTTGGCTTAATTAGTTCTATAAAATATTGTCCGCCGCAAAAATAATTTTCTTTAAGTCTTCCGTCAACAGGGAAAAAGGCAATATCAATAGCGACGTCTTTGATTAAAATGTCTTTAATTATGCTTTTAAAAGCAGTTTCCATTTCCTTTTCTTCCTCGGGGGTGTCATCTGACCATTTCCACCAGTTCAGATCTCCTGCGTGAAATATTGTGTGCCCATCTATTTCTACTAAAAAGCTTACCCCTTCATCAGTGGAACCAAAAGTGGATATTTTCAGGTTGTTTATTTCAGTTGTTTCATCTTTTCCTACGGTATATATATTTTTTACTTCGGCGTAAAGCTTTATATCATTGCTTAATATATAATATATTTCTTTTTTCTGACTGCTCCATGAGAGAATCGATCTGTTAAAATGATCATGGTGGCTGTGCGATGAAAAAACGTACAGATGCTTATTGCTTTTAAATATATCATTAAGAACTTCTTTGAAATTAAAATCATCTTTAGGTGTTCTTTTATCGTCAAAATAATCAAATATTAAAAATGAGGTTTCTGTTTCTACTACAAAACAGCTGTGATAAATATAGTATACTTTCATTTATTTTCTCCGCTATAGTTTTTACAATATAATACCATAAATAGATATAGTTTAAAACATCTGAAAAGAGAATAAAACAATGTAAGTGGTTAAAAATAATTTATGAGATAAGGAAAATATATATAAAATGATAATATTAATAAAAATTTACAAAAATTATTTGTAATTATTAGGTATGCATTGTATAATGAGGAGTTACTAAAAATAGAACGAGGATGATAAAATTAATGAAAATTGAAAATGTTATTTTGAATGACAACATTCAAAGAGCCTTGGATGAAATGGGATTTGAAGAATGTACCCAGATTCAGCAAGAGGCAATACCTGTTATTTTGGACGGAAAGGATATAGTCGGACAGTCAAATACGGGTACTGGCAAGACTGCAGCGTTTGGAATTCCAATACTTGAAAAAATAGATAAAAACATAAGAATGCCTCAGGCGATTGTATTGCTGCCAACAAGAGAACTTGCGGTTCAGGTGGCAAATGAATTCAGAAAGTACGGAAAATATATGGACGGTATCAGAACAGTTACCGTATACGGCGGCGCAGATATACGCGACCAAATTAACAAGCTGAAGGGCGGAGCACAGATAATTGTTGGAACACCCGGAAGAATCATAGACCTTATAGATAGGCGCGTAATAAAATTAGGCGAACTTACTATGGCTGTTTTGGATGAAGCTGATGAAATGCTTAAAATGGGCTTTAGAGAGGATATAGAGCTCATATTGGGTAAAATTGATCATAAGGTTCAGACATCTCTGTTTTCAGCTACGATACCAGATGTAATGAAGAATATTATAAAGAAGTTTTTGAATAACCCTGTATCAATTAAGGTTTTGAGAGAAGGCATAACGGCTAAAGAGGTTAAGCAAAGTTATTTTTTAGTTAAGCATTCAGATAAGGTAGAAGCTCTTTCAAGGCTTATTGATACTTATACGCCAAAGCTGACAGTTGTATTTTGCAATACAAAGAGATCTGTTGATGAACTTTATGATCGCCTTATAGAAATTGGATACAATTGCGATAAGATTCATGGAGATATAAAGCAGTCTCAGAGAATAGACACACTTAACAGGTTTAACAACGGATTGATAGAAATTTTAATTGCTACTGACGTAGCAGCAAGAGGACTTGATATTAAGGAAGTTGAATGCGTTATAAACTATGAGGTTCCAATTAAGGAAGATTACTATGTGCACCGAATTGGAAGGACAGGTAGAGCCGGTAAGGAAGGAGCATCATTTACTCTTGTTACGGCAAAAGAAATGAGAAAACTGGAAAACATAGAAAAGTATACTAAAAAATCAATACGAAAAAGAACTATTCCTACGGTAGATAAGGTAAATGAAGTTAAGAAAGATAAATTTATCAGAAATATTATTGAAGTAATTGAAAAAGAAGATCTTGGAGAAAATAGAGAACTGGCAGGAAAACTAATGTCTCAAGATTACGATGCTGAAACACTTATAGCGGCTATGATAAAGAAGCTGGTTAGATTTGATTACTCCCAGGAAAGAGATTTGAATGACGTTGTGCCTGAACGCAGAAAAAGCTCAAGAGGCGGAAGAAAAAGCATCGGAGATACAGAAAGATTCCATGTAAATGCAGGCAAGAAGCAGGGAATAAGGCCTGGGGATATACTGGGGGCAGTTGCCGGAGAATGTGACATTCCAGGAAGTGATATAGCAGAAATTGAAGTTCTTGAAAATTACTCTTTCTTCAATGTGGCCTCAGAGCATAAGAACCGTATTTTGAAAAGAATGGATGGAGCACAAATAAAGGGTCAAAACGTAGTAGTAGAACTGTCAAAAGAAAAAAGATCAAGAAATTCAAGAGATAAAAAGAATAAAGATAAATGGTTCGGAAAGAAATCAAGAAAAAAATAACAAAAATATGTTGACAAAAATTCATTTTGGGTAATATAATGGGTAAAATGAACTGTGACGGATCGAGTAATGCAGACACAGCAATAAAGAGAGGGAAGGCAAGGTGGAAGCTTCCTTTGTATGACTGTATGAAAACTAATCCGGAGTTAAGACTGAAAGCTTAGTCGTAAGGTCTTGGTATGGATGCCTTAAATCTGTTGAGAAGTAACTGAGGTGGAACCACGATATATTCGTCCTTAAACATTTGTTTAAGGACGTTTTTTTATTTCTTATTTATATGAACTAAATAATCAGTTCGAAACGAGTTATAGAATGAAAATTAAATATTGCAAAATTAAATGGAGGAATGGATATGATAAAATTAACATTGCCTGATAACAGTGTCAGAGAATATGAAAATGGAATTTTGGCTTATGACGTTGCCAAAAGCATAAGCGAAGGGCTGGCAAGAAAGGTTGTAGGAGCCGTATACAATGGTAATACTATCGGCTTAAAAGAAGAAATAAATGAAGATGGAAGCATTATGTTCCTTAAATTTGAAGATAAAGAAGGTAAACATGTATTTTGGCATACATCGTCACACATATTGGCACAGGCAATTAAAAGACTGTGGCCTGAAGCAAAATTAGCAATCGGTCCTGCTATAGATAACGGGTTTTATTATGATATAGATCTGGACTACAGGCTGGTTCAGGAGGATTTTGCTAAAATTGAAGCGGAAATGAAGAAAATAGTTAAGGAAGGGCTTGAACTGGAAAAATTTGAACTTCCGAGAGCAGAAGCTTTAAAGTTTATGGAAGAAAAACAGGAGCCATATAAGGTTGAGCTAATAAACGATTTGCCTGAAGATGCAGTTATTTCTTTCTACAAACAGGGAGATTTTGTTGATTTGTGCGCAGGTCCTCACCTTTCGTCCACAAAGAAGCCAAAGGCTATGAAACTTTTAAGCATTGCAGGAGCATATTGGAGAGGAAACGAAAACAACAAAATGCTTCAGAGAATTTATGGAATATCATTTGAAAAAGCAAAAGACTTAGAAGAATACATCAAGATGATGGAGGAAGCTAAGAAGCGTGATCACAGAAAACTAGGAAAAGAGCTTGATTTGTTCTTCATGTCAGAAGAAGGTCCTGGATTTCCATTCTTCCTTCCAAAGGGTGTAGAAGTTAAAAATGAATTGATGAAGTACTGGAGAGAAATGCACAGAAAGGCAGGCTATGTTGAAATAGAAACTCCGCTGATGCTTAACAAACATCTTTGGGAGGTATCAGGTCACTGGTACAATTACAGAGAAAACATGTATACAACTGTAATTGATGAACAGGATTTCGCAATTAAGCCTATGAACTGTCCGGGAGGAATTCTGGTATATAAAAATGCTATGCACTCATACAAAGATTTCCCAATGAGAGTTGCAGAAGCAGGAAGAGTACACAGACACGAGTTGTCAGGAGCACTTCATGGACTGATGCGTGTAAGAGCATTTACGCAGGATGATGCCCATTTGTTTATATTACCTGAGCAAATAAAGGATGAAATAAAGGGTGTTATTAAACTAATCGATGAAATTTACAAACAATTTGGATTTTCATACAACTTAGAGCTTTCAACAAGGCCTGAAAAATTCCTTGGGGAAATTAAGGATTGGGATCTTGCAGAAGCATCATTAAAAGCAGCACTTGATGAATTAGAACTTGATTATGTAATAAACGAAGGAGACGGTGCATTCTACGGACCTAAAATTGACTTCCACCTCACTGACTGCATAGGTAGAACATGGCAGTGCGGAACAATCCAGCTTGATTATCAGCTTCCACAGAGATTTGAAATGGAATATGTAGGAGCAGATGGACAGAAGCACAGACCGATAATGATTCACAGAACTGCATTCGGAAGTATTGAAAGATTCTTTGGAATTCTTATTGAACAATATGCAGGGGCATTCCCAACATGGCTGGCACCTGTACAGGTTAAAATACTTCCAATATCCGATAAATTTATTGAATATGCAGATAAGGTAAAAGAGCAGCTAGAGGCATCAAATATTAAGGTTGAGATTGATACAAGAGCGGAGAAAATAGGCTACAAAATAAGAGAAGCGCAGTTAAGCAAGGTACCATACATGTTTATTGTAGGTGAAAAAGAAGCTGAAAGCGGAGCTGTATCAGTGAGAGAAAGACAAAAAGGTGACATTGGAAGCATGAGTATTGAAGAAATAAGCAGCATTATTTTAAATAAGATAAGCACAAGAGAAAACGACTCACCACAGTCTATATAATCATTAACAACCCGAGCATAAGCAAATTGTCATCCTCCGGTAACGAAGGATGACAATTTTTTATGTAAATATTTGTTTGTGACTACCATAAAGGGTATAATAGTAAATGTGGGGGAATGTTTTACTCGAAATTCGAGAGAAAGAAAGCAAACCTACATAGAAAAGAAATAAAAATGCTCATAGAAGCATATAAGAAATTATAATAAAATTATAACACAAGGAGGGCATATGAGCACTGTATATTCAAAAGATGTTCAATACCACATTAACATGAAGGAGGGCGATGTAGGCAGGTATGTTATATTGCCGGGAGACCCTAAAAGATGCGAAAAAATTGCAAAACATTTTGATAATCCTGTCTTAGTTGCAGATCATAGAGAATATGTTACATATACGGGATATTTAGGCGGTGTTAAGGTAAGCGTTACATCAACAGGCATAGGCGGACCGTCTGCAGCTATTGCTTTAGAAGAATTAGCAAATATAGGAGCAGACACATTTATACGTGTAGGTACCAGTGGAGGTATGGATGTAAATGTAATGGGGGGCGATTTGGTTATTGCTTCAGGAGCTATCCGTATGGAAGGAACGAGCAGAGAGTATGCACCTATGGAGTTTCCGGCGGTGGCTGATTACAAAGTACTGAACGCATTAGTAAAAGCATCGGAAAATTTAAAGAAAAAATATCATGTGGGTATAGTTCAGTGCAAGGATTCATTTTACGGACAGCACTCACCTGAAATTAAGCCCGTAAGCTATGACCTGATGAATAAATGGGAAGCATGGCTGAGATTAGGAGCATTAGCTTCAGAAATGGAATCAGCAGCGCTTTTTATTGTGGGAGCTTTCAGAAGAGTTCGCGTCGGATCAATATTAAATGTAGTAGCAAACCAGGAAAGAAGAAAATTAGGATTAGACGATCCACAGGAGCATGACACCGAGGCCGCAATAAAAGCAGCAGTAGAAGCAATCAGAATACTCATAAAAGAAGACAATACACAATAGAGCATCAAGTATATAAAAAAATTAAAATAATTTAGTAAACAACAAAACCATTGAAACTGATATTCAATGGTTTTGTTGTGTTAAATAAAAAGAGGAGTTATACCCATTCCCAATCAGTAAGCCATACTCCATAAGTAATTGACCATAGGCGTTTCTGCAGTTTCCCGTCAACAACCCGGTATCTCCATTCTGTTTCTTCCGCTTGTATAACTGCACCGCCATCTGTGTGATTGATGACTTCTTCCGCTGCATAAGCAGGACTAAAAGCTGAGACCAGGCAAATTAAGAGTAAACTGATTGCAGAGAAGCGTACTAAAAGATTTTTTAAATTTTTCAATAAATTCACCTCCTTTTTGATGCATATATATCATTTAATTGGCAACGAAGAAAATGGTTCTACATCTATTTTTTCTATATCACATCTGTATTTTCCGTCTGAATATAAAGAGTAAGTTCCGTCTTCGTTAACTGTCAGGTATGAATTTTGCGGAGTAATTGAAAATGTTTCTTCATAACCCGCCTCAACTGTTGGCTGGTACCTTGGCTGTACAATTAATCTATATGAAGCAAGAGAGAAAAATAAAATAAAAGTACAAAGTAAAAAAATCGGAAGCATATTCTGTTTTTTACCGGAATTATAATCTATCACAAGCTTGAACCTTTGCTCGATTTTTTTTGAATTGCTTGTGGTGACCATGGCTGCACAGTTCATTGGAATTGCTTGAGGCAAAGTGTTTTTTGCCGTTTTGATAACTTTTAATATAATACTCAAATAATTAATTCGAGCCTCTTCATCCATTTTCGAGGTAATGCTTAAATCACACTGAATTTCCAGTATATGATTCAATTCACGCCTCAAGATATGAACAAAGGGATTCCACCAGAATACTGAGCAGATTAAATACATGGACAGCTTGATCCATGTGTGTTTGTGCAAAAAATGAGTATATTCATGAAGAAGTATATTTTTAAGTTCATCATCAGAAAATTGTGTATCAGGAAGGCAAATAACCGGTTTTAAAAATCCTGTTATCATGGGAATGTTGATTTCCTCGGATTTTATGATTTTTATTTTCGTGTTATTACGGCTTTTAGCCAAAATCTCGTCCATGCACGAAATAATCCTCATATCATCAGTAGGCAAAACAGCATTGACAGACTTATACAGCTTGTTCGACTGATGCACGTATTTCAGCAGGTTGTATATGATTCCCACAATCCAGACAGCAATCAATACATCAAAAATATGTACTGCTATACTGCCATTGTAAGCAGTAAACAAACGCATGTTTAAAAACCTCAAAACAGCAGGAAAAATATTATAAGAGCCAATAACAGCAGCATCAGCGATTTCAACGAAATAAATCATACGAAAAATTCCCGCAACAATCAAAAGTGCTAAAGGAACAAGGCTGAAGCGAATGAGAAAACTGTTGTTCTGGCGCATGAAAGCAATGACAATTATGTACGCATTGAACATCAGTATCGAAGTAATGACCGAGAAAAGTGTTACAGTCATTTTTTCCCACTCCTTCTTTCCTGCAAAATAGCTTCCAGCCTGTCAAGGGTCTCATTGTCAATATCTTCATCCTCAACAAGTGTGGATACAAGACTGGCTATGGCAGATGATTTGGACTTAATATAATTTGAGCCCTGCTTAAACTGCATAATCTGATATTCCTCTTGAGTAACTGTAGCAGAATATGTACGACCATAATTTTTACCGGTTTTTACAAAGCCGTCCACCTTGATTGCCCCTTTTTCCAACAAGCTGTTCAGCAAAATGTGAATAGAGCTTTTCTTCCAGGAACGTTCAGTAGAAAGCTCAATAATTTCAGAGCGTGACAAAGCTCTGCCCTGCGTCCACATAAGCTCCATAACTTCCTGCTCGTTTTTTGTAAGAGAAAATGATACGTTATCCATAAAAACACCTCTAAATGTTAATTTTAATAAATTATATACAATATTAATATATTATATATAATATTATAGGAAAATTTATTTGTAAAGTCAACGAAAATTATTGATAAAACATAAAAATATATCATATATTTATATGTTGACAACTAAAATTATATAATATATAATATAGTTATAAAAAATATAACTGTAATTCGTAAAAAAATAAGACGGAAATTGTCAGACTAAGGTTATATTTGTAAGTTGATAATTCGGGGGGATATGAAATCAACATTTTACAGAAGTTATAATGTGTTGATTTATATTATATGACAATTTTAAGGAAGGGGGAGATTCCATTGGGTGTATGCTAGGTATAAATTATTTTAGACAAAAAATTTCTAGCACAATAGAGCACTACGGTGGCAGGTCTTTCAGTGATGTTTTTTCATTAAAGCAAACCTGAACTGTCAAATAGATAGTAAAGCAACTCGCTAAAAGTTTTATTCTAATTATAGATATGCTATGTATTAGAGTGCTAAATTAAAACTACGATATATTAAGAAAAGAAAATTAAACTTTTTGGTATTGTGTTGTATACGATGATTGTATATCAATAAAGGGCTGATGAAGAAATGAAAAAAGTTCAACTTATAATCTGTATTTTGTTAGTAATTAGTATAATCTTTGCAATCGTTATTTCAGACTATAATTTATCCGGTAAATCAAATCCGCTTATGAATAACCAATGGTATTTGCAAAATGACGGTAATAAGGATGCGATAACTGAAAGCGCAGATTATCGTGATTATTTAGAAATGAAATGTGGAGCAGATATTTCTGCTACTGAAATGTGGAAAATTCTACTGTCCCATGAATACAATCAGAATGTAATAGTTGCAGTAATAGATACGGGTGTTGATTACTTACATGAAGATCTGCAAGAATCAATATGGACAAATACTGATGAAATTCCTGACGATGGTAAGGACAATGATAATAATGGCTATGTTGACGACATTCATGGTTATAACTTTTGTAGCGACAATGCGAATGTTTTGGAAGTACAACAGAATGCAGGTGAAAATGGTCATGGTACTATGTGTGCAGGTATTATATCTGCATCTGACAATAATGTTGGAATATTAGGAATTGCAGGATATACAAATGTAAGCATAATGTCTCTTAAGGTTCTTGACAGTGAAGAAGAGATAAACTCTGGAAATGTAAGCGATATTATTAAAGCTGTCAAATATGCAGAAGCAAATGGTGCGCAAATTTGCAACCTAAGTCTATGTATAACAGAGTATGACGATGTATTAAAGGAGACAATGGAGGAATCCGACATGCTGTTTGTTGTTCCTGCAGGAAATGGATCAGGTCGTGGTATTGATATTAGTAAAAAACCTATCTTTCCAGCTTCATATAAACTGGACAATATGATTGTTGTTGCAAATCTGAATTATAATGGTAAATTAAATAAACGTTCCAATTATGGACTTGACTATGTAGATGTTGCTGCTCCGGGTACTTGTATAATAAGTACATATCCTAAAAATTCATATAGATATGCCAGCGGTACATCAATGTCAACTGCTGTTGTTACGGGTATAGCAGCAGTACTATATGGAACAACTAATGATATGACGACAGGTAAAGCAAAGGAATTGATATGTTCATCTGTTGATATAAGTGAAGATTTAATTATGCGAATTACATCTGGTGGCTCAGTGAATGGTGAAAATGCATTAAAAATGGCATTGGATTTTAAATAATGAAAGGGGATACTAATGAAAAAAATAATATCTATAGTTCTCTCTATTTGCATGATTTTATGTGCATTGCCTGTTCAGGCATTTGCTAAGAATTTAAGCGTTGAAGAATCATTAGCAAATATTGTAGGAAAAGATTTGGTTACACCTAGACTAATTGAAAAAGCAAGAAATGACATTGATAATCTTGAAAGCGTTGGTTTTGAATCAAACAGAATAAATATTGAAAAGGTTAGTACGTCCGGAGAAATCATATATAAATTTCGGCTTACAGACGAAATAGAAAGCATGATAACAGCAAAGGAAGACAATCAAGGCTCTTTGATTCTTAATATTTATGAGGGTACGAAGCATAACGAGCTTGTTTATTTGAGTGATGGCGGATTACTTGTTGATGGGAAAAGAATAAAACTTCCAGTTGATTTAGAGTATATTGACGAAGATATTAATACGAAAAAAGGAACATTACAGGATGCTAGATGTACTGCTTTTGCGAATGCCAGAGATTCGACATTTTCTCTTACACCTTTTGTTTCAGCATCAACATATACTAACTACATAAAGGAATATAAATCGAATCTAAATGATTGGGGAGTTAGTACGATAGCCGGGATGACGGCTTCAGCAATCTCAGCAATTATAACCCACGGTTTACAAGCGGTTATAGATTTTGCGGGGAATTTAGGAATTTCAATTTTTTCTTCGTTGGCTGCATCTATGATAACTCATGTGGAGATATATGGGATGGAAGATGCCTATTGGTCCTTTAAGTTCAGCATGTACGAAAGTACAGAGTCTTGGAGCCTTGAGCGCCACTACAAGTATACAGGAGCATGCTATTCTCGAAAAGATTATAAGGGTACTGTATATTCACATACATTCTATGAGTACAATTACTTTAGCTAAATTATAAATAAAGCTATGAAATTATTATGTTATAGCTAGTATACTATTTGCTCTACCAGATGTATTTATGATATTCCAGTGTTAATTACTGGAATATCATATTGTTGCTTTTTGTTTTGAGTTAAATATTCAATCCTTATACGCTTGTCAAAGTTTTTAGTAGTATTGGGGTATTAGCTGGTAAATGCCGTTTTATATTGCATTGTCACATATAAACGTAATTGTTTATATACGCTGTTTTTCGGCTCAATTTTAAATATGTATTTTGTTGCAAGTTTTTGCTGCTTAATTATTGTAAATTACTATACAATAAGTAATTTTATTTAATAACTTGATATTTTATTAAGGAGGTTTTGTTATGCTTAAGTACAAATATTTATTTCTTCCATATGACGAAGCTGAAATAGGAGCTATAGAAGGATGGTTGGAATTGATGGCGGACCGAGGGTTTAAGCTTATGCGTGTATGTATAGGTAATCTCTTTAAATTTGAACAAACATTAAACGCTAAAGTGCGCTATTGTATTCATCCTCACATAGGTGATACATGTTATAATATACACGGATGGATATATGTTGGAGCGCTTTCGCGAAATTTTGATGTTTTCATAGCAGAAGATAATAATGATGCAGATAAGCCGGATATTGATTCTGCGTGCATGGAAGCTGCACTTAGAAAACAAATACTTAGACATAGGGATGGCGGAATACTATTTTTTTGGGTTGCTGCTTCATGGATTATTTTTAGTATTAGACTAATTCTTATTTTAGGAGGATTTATAACATTTCTAATTGATTATGATGTATTGTTGCCGATAGGAATGCTGGTTGGAATTATATGTGCCTTAGTATTTGGGTCTTTGCATTTTTCCGCATATATAAAGAGGAAGAAAAGAATCACTTTACTTATGGAACGCAAGAGGCAACCGGTAATAAAATCACACAAGCTGTTTAAAGGATGCTTGATTATAATAATTATCATCAGCTTATTGGTGATTAACGTTCAACGAGTGACTAAAGATCGTCTTGAAACAATTCCATTGGATGAATACACGGTTAAAATTAACTTACCGTTGATGGATCAAATTTCTCCTGGAGAGTGGTTTGCTGCGGAAACAGCACAAGAAAAATATAGTTCGGATGAAATAATTGACTGTTTTGTAACAGAAGAAAGCTTCTATGTTGCTCCTACATCACTAGGTATCAGACAGTACGGGAGCATAGTACAAGATGTGACTGATACCTATGGGAAACGATTTGGATATAATGTTCACTACTTTGAAATAAGAAATGAAGGTCTGGCAATTTGCTATGAAGAAGAATTATGCAGGAATTTAAATTCTGGGGAAATGACTGCCATATATGTTGACGGCTTTGACAGTGCTTCGTATTTTTTGAACGGAGAAATAGAAGACATTGTGCTCAGATCGGGAAATATTGTTATAACCGCAATGTACTACGGTTCAGGCAGCCTGCTTGATTCAGTCCATCATTTTTCAATGGCAGTTCCCCACTAATGTCAAGGGGACGAATGTCAAGGGGACGGGAAGTTGTCAGCAATAATTTCTGATCAGTTGTCAGATAAAATTGAGGTGTCAACAATCCCATTCCTCTGACGTGTCTTTGAAAAAAACATTAATTAAATGAAGAAAGGGGATGCATATGTATAACAAATTTATCAAAGAGCTTAAGCCATTAATTATTATAAATTATATTATATGCTTATGATTTATAATGGTTGATCATTTGCATTCTGGAGAAAATGAAGTATCTCATATGGTATATAAATTCTAAGGAGACAATATGAGAAAAGCATTTTAAATACAGCGTATTTTGATGGTAATTTCTTTTATATTAAATTAACATGATAATTCCTAATATTGATAAACAATAAATTACGTAATACAATGTAGTAAAATAGGAAAGGAGAAACATCATGAAGAAAAGTGATATGGATTATTCGGTGCGAAGATTATTCCTTGCTTTCTTTACATCAATGTGTCAGAATATTTTATTTATGCCCATATTTTACATATATTTGGTTTTCATTCCATGGACGCGCATAGGGTGGTTTTTGCTTGTTGTTCCGTATTTCTTAATACCTATACTTAGTGCTTTCTGTTGTTGTTTTTTAATGCACCGAGGTAATTTCCGTTTTGATTCACGAAATGTTGCTTCAAAAGCTTCTGCTTACAGATTGGCTGCTCGGCTCCTGTCTGTGTTTTGCTTTCTTTTGATTGGATACATTTTAGTTAAAAATAATGGTGGTGTGCCGATATTTGTTTCTGATTTGCTAAACAAGTTTGGAGAGCACGGCAGCGCATTTGAATCACTACTACATAACTTCTTCTTATACATGGTTGCTGCCATATTCACAACCGTATATGCGTTTGCTGAATATCTGTTTGTCACATCTAAAATGGAGTATAGCACAGATAGTTAAAACGGTATCGTCTGGAGACGGCAGATTGCGCAAAAATATATATGGCATCAAGGAAACGATGCCGGTTATTTTAATGGCTGCCGGCATTTTTTTCGTGTTGTCAGTAACCCTTTAAAGCCTTGGCAGGTATTAGATATTTGCAATAATAAATTATATTATATGTATATTGTTTATAACAGGAAATCATTTGCATTTCGGAGAAAATAAAGTATCTCAGAAGTACTATATAATAGACAAATAATTGGATGTATTATCTGGATACATAATTTATTTTGAAAATTATGCAGGAGGTGTTTGCTATATCTGATTACAAATATTTTTTTCTCCCATATGACGAAGCTGAAATAGGAGCTATAGAAGGCTGGTTGGAGTTAAAGGCTGAACGGGGATTTAAGCTAACACATATTAAAGGGAGATTTTTTGGTTTTGAAGAATCGTCAACCGGTAAAGTAAGCTATTGCATTCATCCCCACACGAACGATGCATGTCGCGATATACCCGGATGGAAGTATGTAGGTAAACTTTCGCTATATTTTGACATTTTTATTTCAGAAGATAATAATGATGCAGATAAGCCGGATATTGATTCTGCGTGCATGGAAACTGCATTAAAAAAACAAATATTGAGATATAGATATGGAGTAATACCATCCATTTTGTTTCCTGTTTTAGTGTTTATGCTTTTCATTAAACTGAGTTTTATTTCAGGTGGCTTTATAAAAACGCTTATTCACTATGATGATTTGCTACCGATGGGAATACTGACGGGATCTATATGTGCCGTGATATTGGGATTGTTGTATGTTGTTGAATATATTAAGAGGAAGAAAAGAATCAAATTGCTTATGGAGCGCAGGAAACAGCCTGTGGTAAAGACTCATAGAATATTTGAATGGTGTCTGATTGCAATAATTACTATAAGTTTTTTTATTATTATAGTGCAACTTGATAAATCAACGCGGATTCATACCATTCCGTTGGACAAATATACGCTCAACATAAAACTCCCTCTTATGGAGCAAATTTCTCCTGATGAGTGGTATACAGCGGAGGCAATTAGAGAAAAATGCAGCTCAGATATAGGAACTAATTACTCGGTAACAGAAAAAAGCCGCTATGTGGCTCCCACAATATTATATGTCAGGCAGTACTGGCACGAAGTGCAAGACATACCTGATGTTTATGAGGAGCCGTTTGGATACAATGTTAATTATTATGAAATGAGAAATACAAATTTAGCAGTTTATTATGAAGAAGAGCTTTGCAGAAATTTAAGTTCAGGAGAAATGACTGCCATATATGTTGACGGCTTTGACAGTGCTTCGTATTTTTTGAACGGAGAAATAGAAGACATTGTGCTCAGATCGGGAAATATTGTTATAACCGTAATGTACTACGGTTCAGGCAGCCTGCTTGATTCAGTCCATCATTTTTCAATGGCAGCCCCAAACTAAGGAATGATAGGAGTGGGTGCATAAATGAGATTCAAAACAATAAACACATAGGATGCAACACTATTAATAAGGGGGATTTTATTATGAACAATGAAAACGATAAAAACAACAAAGATGACACAGAAGTAAATAAAAATGCTTTTAATGATATTAAAATATTTCTATACTTACTTTTATGTTCGGAATTATATATGTTATATTTTTCCGGAAGACAGATGTTTTTTGAAAATATAGATTGCTCTCCTGCAGTGGCAGCAATAAATACAGTATTGTTAATTTTAACAATTATTCATATAAGAAAAATTAAAAAAAGTAAAAAATAAACATAGATTCTAAGTATGGAGCCATGGAGACGGGCATTCTAGTGTATTTTACTATTAAGAATGTATATTGGAAAAAAGATTTCAATGGAATAATTATTAAAGTTAGGAGATGAAATTGTATGTTTTTATCTGTCTATAGCGTATATATAATCTTAATGCTATTTATTTCAATTTTATTATTATTCTTAATTGCTATAACTTTTAAAATTAATTCTAATATAAAGAAATTATTGCAAATAAAAAAAGAAGAATCGGACAAGTAAAGAAAGCCACTGAAAATGTCTATTGGGCGGGGCTCTGTCATCAAGTGCTCTGCCTTGAATCGGTTAGGTGGCACTAAAGGGACGGATAATATACCTCGTCCCTTTTATATTTATTTAATTAATGTTGAGCCTGGAAGCAGGATATAACTGTTGTTTCAGCTGCACCGCCTGTTATTACAAAGCGAACGTATTGCAAGAAATTTGTTACGGTAATCATTTTTGCCGTATCAAATGGAACGGTTATAACAGTTCCGGTGTCCTCCAACCAAGTTGTGTTGTCTGGACTTATCTCTACCTTTAGGGTAATATCTTGATCACTTGATGTCGTGCCGGTGTTTTTGATAAACCAGTTATAGGAGGATTCAAGAGAAACGTCTTGTGAGTCAGCATTTACAGTGGCACCTAAGCCAACGGTGGTTTCTGTCAGTGGAGTTGCGCCTCCAAATGAGTCAACATTTGTGAATACAAGCTTATTTTCAACACTCAATGATGTTGAACCGTTAACTACTTTAACGTCGTTAGTAATAGTATCTAATGTTGTTACAGTTGTAACAGTATCAATATCTACGCTTTCGGCAAAGTCAACTGTAAGTGGTGTTGTGCCGTTAACGACCTTTACGTCATTGGTAATTGTAGAGACTGTATCAATATCAGTACCTGCTGCTAATGTTACTTCAGCACCTGTTGCTATATCTACGGTACCATTTACGGGTAGGTTTCCTGTATCGTCAACTTGCAATGGAACAATTTCACTTGAAACGCTGTTTAAAACATAAATTTGTCCTTTTAACTGAGAAGGTGAATCTTGGAATATAGGCATTCCTGGCATTTTTATCACTCCAAAATATTTTTAGGGGCAATCCCCTCTTATATAATATGTTCCATTGTCAAAAAGGACAGTATTTCCTTTATTTTGCTTGGAACCATGAGGTAATTAGTCCAACTCCCGCAAAATTTATGTTCTTATACGAGAAGCGAATGAATCGGCTTTCTCTTAAGGGTTGCAAGTAAGATACCTTGCAGCTTTTTACAATAATTTTATCTGAATCCGCATATACCAACCTTTTATCAGGGCTTATTTCAATATATATTTCAACATCTCCATGTCCTAAATTTTTAATAAAGTAATAATATTTATCCAATGAAGCGCAATCGATCCATTCTGAATAACTTTTAATGCTGCTGGGACAATATTTTTTAACTATATTGATAACACCGTGGTGTGCCTTGGTTGAAAATTTATTACGGTGTATTTTATCAGAACAATTTATTTCTTGGATATTTTCATTAAATGCGTCCTTCTGATCCATATTGCACATCCTTGCCAATTTATATAATATTATAGTCGTTTAAACTAAATTGGTTACTATATTCATGGTTACATAGATATCAAAACAAAGTAATTTCTTGTATTGCTTATGCGTGTTGTGGTCTTTAGCAAAAAATAATTGACATAAAAACAAAATAATAGTACTATATTGATAATAGATATATCGAATATAGATATATGTTTTGGAGATGATGATATGGCAAGAGAACAATTAAAAACCTTAACAGAGCAAATGTATTACATCCTTTTAATATTAACGGAGCATCATCATGGCTACGGAATTATGCAGGAGGTAGACAGTCGGACTGAGGGAAGGGTAAGGATAGGAGCAGGCACTTTGTACAACCTTTTATCCAGATTCGAGGAGGAGGATATTATAGTACAGGTCTCGGAAGAGGATAGAAGGAAGATATATACTCTGACGGATAAGGGATTAAATGTTTTGAGGAATGAACATAAAAGATTAAAGCAATTGGTTTCAGATGGAAATAAAATATTGGAAGGGGGAGCGCCTAAATGAAAAATAAAACTAAATGGGTGATTTGGAATTTTTTTCTCATTGATTACAAAGCTATGGGAGAATATCTGGAGAAAATGGCAGGCAAAGGCTGGATGCTGGAAAAGGTAGGACGAAGCATGGCTAAGTTTAGAGCCATGGAACCGCAGAAGCTTAAATTCTATGTAGATGTATTTAAGGAAGGGCCGCTTACTCCTGAAAAAACCGAAGAATCGGAAGAGTATAGAAAGCTATGCCAAGAATCAGGATGGATATTTATTACATCACAGGACTATTTGCAGTTTTTCTATGCTTATGAAGACGATGAACCGGTTCCAATACAAACAGATGAAGAAATTGAACAAAAAATGGTTGAGCTTACGCTGTGGAAAGGCGTGCTGCGCGACATATTTATACTTACGCTAATTGCCATCTTTGCATTCAGAAGCCTTTTCCCTGTAAGCGATATTAATTTTATAAGCTTTACAGGATTTACTGGAACAATTTTATTTCCTGCACTTTACATACTAGCCGCAATTCCCTCAGCATATGGCATTATTCGTATTATAAAAGCCAGAAGAAATATCAAGCGTGGATTACCTATAGAAAAATCTACATTGAAAAGTGCGCGAAGGCGGGTAATGACAGCAAGTATTCCGTTATGGCTTATTATATTATTTTATATATTGTCATTTATTGGTGATGCACTTTTCAAGCCCAATGTTGTAGGGGCGGCTTTGCTGGCACCTGGAATTGGCTTTGCTATCGGAGGAGGTATACGGTACTGCATAAAGAAAAGTAAAGGTAGAAATAAAAATGGAGAAATTGCGCTATATATAGTGGTAATAATATTAGTAATTATCTTTGTTCCTATGGTTACTTCATCGATTAGGGAAATATCCAAAGATATGGATAGTATAGATTCAATACCGGAAGGCTATCCTGTGGTTACAATGGAAGATATATTGGGCAAATCAGAACAGGGTAATTTATTAAATATAAAATTTGATATCAGTATGAGTCCTATTACACCCAAGTATTACAATTATTGGGAAGAAAGAGAGATAAGCGGTGTTAATAAGTACATGGAAATTAAATATTATAAGACAATAAATTCATACTTTGCCGAGATTATATTTAACGGAATAACTAATAGATTAGAAAATGGAATCAAGTGGAGAGGAAGGGCTATATTAAAAAAAACCGTTATCATAGATGATGATATGAAAAATTTTTGGAATGCAGATAATATGGCGCTGACAGAGGAACAAAATGAAATTATAATACAAAAAGGAAATGTTGTGCTGCATTTGTCAGGGGACATAAATTTTAATGACAGTCAAACCAGAGAATTAATGATTGAAAAATTTTTCTCGGATTTATGATTGAAAAATCAAGCATATGGCTGGATGATTTAAACATATCTGAAATTCAGCCAGCTGTAGAATACACAATATTTTTCTACCGTTCTATTAACCATTCGGAGCGGAGTAGTCTGTATGCTACGCGGTCCTTAAACATTCCATCATGCCATTGATATTCTTTGAATTCGGCTTCTTTTATCATGCCGCATTTTTGCATTACCCTTTCCGAGGCTGTGTTTTCTTTTAAGCACCCGCATGTAATTCTGTATACGTCATTTTCTTCAAAAGCAAACTGAATAACTGCTTTGAGAGCCTCTGTGGTATAGCCCAGTCCCCAGTAATTATCCCGTATAAAATAACCTATTTCAACGTGTTTCCCTGCAGGTGTAAATTCTAAAACTGTATATCCTATTTCGCCTATGTGTTCATTTGTCAGTTTGTTTTCTATTCTAAAAAAATAATACTTTCGGTCAGTGTGTCCAATTTTGTCAATTGCCGTACACAGGTTAGCTTGGGATTCTTCTACGCTGCTTGTTCTTATATCCTGTAAGAACCACATGACTTTTTTGTTATAAAGCAATTCATGATGTGATGCAAGGTCTGCACTTGTGTGGTCGCGAATTAAGAGTCTGTTTGTACATAATTGAATCATAACTGGTCTCCATTTCTATATATAAAACTTCAAGTATCTTTATTATAAGTCATGCAATAACCTAAATACAACCGCATTATTTAATATTTAAAAAAATAAAAATCTGTATTACTATGATATGCGTTCATTAAGGGAAGTATTATCATCGTAGGCGATATAAACAGGAGATATTAAAAACACTCTTTCCTATAAATTATGGGAAAGAGTGTTTTTGGCTACCTTCACTAAGAGGTACGTCCCTGGAGTAGGGGTTATTTTGCGTTAATGTTTATAAATTCTGCTTTTAATTTCGAATATACTATTTTCTGGCTGCTATAAAGACCGTAGTAGCCTGAGAGCATGTAGCTGACACTGCACGCAATTGCAAAGAATATAATTCCTTCAGATCCGAAAAGTTCGATACTTAGAATAATTGAAGCTATGGGAGCATTAACAACTCCGCAGAACAGGGAAACTAGTCCAAGCGCAGCTGAAAACCCAGGGTCTAAACCTAGTAAACCTCCGGCAAAACATCCAAATGTAGCTCCGATAAAGAAAGTAGGAACAATTTCTCCGCCTTTAAATCCTGCGCCTATTGTTATTGCAGTAAATATTATCTTGAGTAAAAATGCTTCAGGTTTTACAATGCCGTCAATAGCATTCTGCACTATATCCATTCCAGCACCATTGTAATCATGAGTTTTAATAATAATTGTAAGTAGTAGTACTATTAACCCTCCTATAAAACCTCGCAAGTAGTCATCTTTAATTTTATGCGTCATCAGATGTTCAGTTTTATGCATTACAACACAGAATATTATGCTTAGTTCTGCCAGTAATGCTGCAAGTACAGTAGTTAGTGCTATTGTTTTTAATGAAAGAACCGGAATAATGCTCAGGTCGTAATGAACAGGCGCGACGCCAAAGAATAAAGATACTCCATATGCTACTAATGATGATGCCAGGCATGGGACGAGACTTGAATAATATATTACTCCGATACTTATAACTTCCATGGCAAACAGTGTTGCTGTCAATGGTGTTCCGAATAGTGCTGAAAACACGCCGCTCATTCCACACAGTACAATCAAGTGCATATCTTTGTTGTCGAGCTTAAAAATATTGCCGACAAATGTTCCTATACTTCCGCCAAGCTGCAATGCCGCACCTTCTCTTCCGGCAGATCCGCCAAATAAATGCGTTATAACAGTGCTTACAAATATTAGAGGTGCCAATATTATAGGAACGTGATCGTCTGTACGTATTGAGTCTATAATTTGATTAGTACCTGTAGAATCGTTCATTTTAAATAGTTTGTAAAAAACTGCTATTGCAATTCCTCCTATAGGCAAAAAGTACAATACCCAGTCATTTGCTACCCTGAACTCTGTAGCCCGCTCAACGCTTAAATGAAACGCTGTTCCTATTAGTCCCCCGATGAAGCCGGTAATTCCTGCAAATATAATCCATTTAAAAAAAGTTAAGATATAATTTTTAGCAGAACAGCATTTCCTGTTTAATAATTCCATTTATACACTTCCTATCTCTTAATATGCCGAAAACTATTGTATCACTTTTCTTTGATTTGTCAAATAAAAAGCAGAAAAGCAGACGATTTCATCATTCTTAGTATATAAATATTTAAAATAATTTATGCGGTTTTAATCATATTTTAATAAAGTGCTAAATCAAGTTTAATTATTTGTGAGTATATTATTACCATAAAGAAAAATAAATTATGGAGGGAAAAGATGAAAGTAACTTTAGAACAAATTGATGAACTTAGAGGCAGAGTTAATGTAAGTTATGAAGAAGCCAAGAAAACTTTGGAAAAAAATGATGGCGATCTGATTAAATCTATTATTGAACTTGAAAATAAAAGAGGAAGAAAGGACGAGCACAAGGGGGGATTTACTAAAATTACAAACAAACTTTTATCCTTGAAGATGTCTATCAAGAACAAGGAAAAAGACACGTTGATTGATTTACCTCTGGTTTTGGTTTTACTTACATTTATGATGGCATTTTGGGTTGTTATAGCCGGATTAGTTTTAGCAATCTTAACTTCGTGCAAGATTAGGATATACAGAGATAAAGGTTCTGTGAATATGAACATCCTAAAAAAGAACATGAAAGAAACAGTTGAAAAAATAAAAGTAAAATCTGAAGAAATTCTGAAAGATGATGATATAGAATCATCAGATGACTCCGAAGAAAATGAAATAATTATTGAATAACAAATATCAGGTCTTTTGGCCTGATATTTGTTATTAGTACACCATATCTAAAAGTTTAAGAAAGTAGATATACGAGATTATAAATTTGATATTTTTGGAAAAGGATAGTATAATAAGAAAAAAACTGAGGTTCGTAATGGATAAAAAGAAGATATTAATTGTCGAAGATGAACAAAAAATTGCACGATTTTTAGAGCTGGAATTGAAATATGAGGGCTACGACGTTGATATAGCAAACAATGGACGTGACGGCTTTGAAAAGGGTAAACAGATTGATATAGATTTGATTATACTTGATTTGATGCTTCCAGGGCTGAGCGGTATAGAGGTCTGCAGAAGGTTGAGACAAACCATGGAGACACCTATAATTATGCTTACGGCTAAGGATGATATATCGGATAAGGTAACAGGGCTTGATATAGGCGCGGATGATTATATGACAAAACCATTTGCCGTAGAAGAATTGCTTGCCAGAATTAGGGTGCTGTTGAAAAGAGCGGGGAATAACAAGAAAAAAGAAGAATCAGAATTGCTTGCAAGAGGGAAATTAGTTTTAAGCAAGAATAATTATAAAGTTGAATACGACGGAGAAAACATAGAATTAACAAAAAAGGAATTTGAACTTCTGGAATTTATGATGCTTAACAAGAATATTGTGCTTACAAGAGAAAAAATACTTGATAAGGTATGGGGATATGATTATTTTGGGGATACCAATATTATAGATGTTTATATCAGGTATTTGAGAAGTAAAATAGATCAAAAGTACAATATAAGCTTGATTGAAACCGTAAGAGGTGTAGGTTATATAATTCGTGAATGATAAAAGGATATTATGATAAAGTCAATTTTAAGGTTTTTGCTTAACATATTTTTATACCCATTTAAACTATTATTAAGACTTGTGATAAGGCTGCTTAAAAGGCTCAAGTTTTCTATTGCTTTTAAAATATCTGCTGCCTACTTATTAATATATATGGTAATTATACTTATGGTTGCTATGATTACGTCATCGGGATATTTGATATATGAATTTCAAAAGTTTGAAACGAGTACCATAAGTAAAGATGTTCAGCTTATTAAAGAGCAGTATCCTTATGTTAATTTTGAAGAAAAAGGTCAGAATCTTGTATCTGTTGAAATATACGACAGTAATTTGAATGCGGTGTATCCTAAGGGAAATGAAAAAAGGTATTCGGATAATATAATTGTTGTTGTAGAAAAATTATTTTATAATAATGAGTACATATTTTCAACAAGCTTCATGAATGGGGGGTCGGAATATTTTTTAAACCTAACCTATGGAGCCCAGTCAATGGTAAACGATGCGGCGAGAATAAGTTTAATGGTTATGCTTTCAGGCATAGCGGGACTTTTTATTTTCGTACCAATTATATCTCGAACAAGCTATAAAATGATTGGCCCTATTAAGAATATGACAGAAATAACTAAAACAATTACAGTAAATAATATTAACACTAGATTGGACATAAAAGGTACTCAGGATGAGTTAAAGGAGCTTTCACAAACATTCAACGAAATGATGGATAGGATAGAAGAAGGCTATAAATCACAACAGCAATTCGTTTCTGATGCTTCCCATGAATTGAGAACACCTATTGCAGTAATAAAAGGCTATGTAAACATGCTGGACAGATGGGGGAAAGACGACAGAGCAGTTCTGGAAGAATCAATAACGGCAGTAAAGAATGAAGCTGAAAATATGCAGGATTTGATAGAAAAACTTCTTTTTATAGCAAGGAGCGATAAAAGCACGTTAATATATACAAAAGAAGATTTTAATATCATTTCAGTGCTTAAAGAAATCGAAAAAGAAACTAAGATGATTGACAGCAAACATAAGCTGTACTTTAAATTTTATGAAGATGCTAATCTTTATGCCGATAAAAAAAGAATTAAACAAGCAATAAGAATACTTATCGACAATGCTATTAAATTCACTCCAATTGATGGATATATCATGGTGTCCAGCTTTATTATAGAGGACTACTACGTTGTCAAGATAGAAGATGCGGGAATAGGCATGGAAAAAAAGGACCTGGGAAAGATTTTTGACAGGTTGTACAGGGCAGAGCAGTCCAGGAGCAAAGAAATAGGGGGCCACGGGTTGGGACTTTCTATTGCCAAAATTATTGTACTTGGTCATAAAGGAAAGATAAAAGTAAAGAGTACTTTGGGAAAGGGTTCAGAATTTTCAATAATGCTTCCTTATATAAACCATGATGAATTTTAATAATAATCGACAAATAACAACAAAAGAAGTCAAGGAAAAAATATCTGATCCGTTGTATAATAAGCTTGTACATCATTATACAGAAAGGATTTGGGAAAAGTGAACTTAGAATTTATTGAATCTGGACAAGTCTTAAAAATTAGACTAAAGGGAGAATTGGACCACCATACGGCGGATGAATCAAGGACTGTAATCGATAAAAAAATTAATGAGGGTAAATTCAATAAGATAGTAATAGATTTTAAAAACCTTGATTTTATTGACAGCTCAGGGATAGGGTTTGTAATCGGACGATACAAGGTTATAAGAAAGAACAACGGAGTGATTGAAATTATCAATGCCGGCAAGAAAGTAAGGAAAATTCTTGATATGAGCGGCATAGGAAAAATAATTGATATTCAATAGGGGGATAAAATGCGAAATAATTATGTAATATTTAAAATACCAAGCCTATCTATAAATGAGTCCTTTGCCAGGTCGGCGGTTGCTGCATTCTGTTCTATTTTAAATCCTACTATAGGCGAAATAAACGATATAAAGACAGCAGTATCGGAAGCTGTGACAAATGCGGTAATTCATGGCTATGAAAATTCTGTGGGAGACATAGAAATTTCATGTAAGATCAAAGGGCAAATGGTCGAAATTATTATTGAGGACTTCGGATGCGGAATATTGGATGTTGAGAAGGCAAAGGAGCCATTGTATACTACAAAGCCTGAGTTAGAGCGCTCAGGGATGGGCTTTGCCGTTATGGAGTCATATATGGACGAGGTTGTTATACTATCAGAAAAAGATGTTGGAACAAAAGTTATAATGCGTAAAAAAATCAGTGAAAGATAAAATTGTATAGAGAGAATTAAGCAGCCTCACTTCTTTTATGTTAGAGTAGAAGAATGAGGCTGCTTTATTGAAAAGTTTGAAATCCTAAGAGTATTCAATATTGGCTATTAACTATTTATAATCGTTTATTATATTTTCTGCAATTATGTCACCCATTTCGCTTGTTGTAGATGCCTTCTCACCTTTTCTAGATATGTCTGAAGTTCTATGCCCGTTGCTAAGCGCCTTTTTCACAGCATCTTCAATGCAGTTTGATTCTTCATAAAGTCCAAAAGTATATCTAAGCATCATTGCAGCAGACAAAATAGTTGCAATTGGATTAGCTTTACCTTGCCCTGCAATGTCAGGCGCGGAGCCGTGTATGGGTTCGTACATGCCGAAATTATTATCTCCCAATGATGCAGACGGAAGCAAACCTATTGAGCCGGTTATTATACTTGCTTCATCTGAAAGAATATCTCCGAACATGTTTTCTGTAACAATTACATCAAACTGCTTGGGATTAACAACAAGCTGCATTGCAGCATTGTCTACATAAAGATGGCTCAGCTCTACATCTGGGTATTCAGCTGATACCTCCTCCAGTGTTTTTCTCCAGAGCCTTGATGTTTCAAGTACATTGGATTTGTCGACGCTTGTTACTTTTTTGTTTCGAGTTCGAGCTATTTTAAAAGCTTGGTGGGCAATTCTTTCGATTTCATATTTTGAGTATTCCATACAATCGCATGCATATGTGCCTTCGGTAAATTTTTTGCCAAAATATATTCCTCCTGTAAGTTCTCTTACAATTACCACATCCATTCCACCTTTAACGATTTCAGGTTTTAAAGGACACGTGTTCTTAAGTGTATCAAACATGACCGCAGGACGGATGTTTGAATACAAATTTAACTTCTTTCGAAGTGCAAGCAGAGCTTTTTCGGGGCGTTCATTCCCAGGAAGGCTGTCCCATTTAGGTCCGCCCACAGCACCAAGAATGACTGCATTGCTTTCTTTGCATATTTTTAATGTTTCTTCCGGAAGATTTTTTCCTGCTTTATCTATTGCAGCTCCTCCGGCTAAAACCTCTGTAAATTCAAATTCATGCTTGTATTTTTCTCCTATTTTTTTAAGGATTTTTATGGCTTCGTCAACAATTTCAGGTCCTATGCCATCGCCCTTAATTACTGCAATTTTGTAAGTCATTATTGCCTCCTGTTAGTTAAGCATATTTAGTAATAATTATTTATCGGAAATTTTACTCCTTACGTATCCTACCAAACCTCCGCTGTGGATTATCTGCTGTATAAACTCCGGAAACGGTTCTGCCTGATAAGTTTCATTTTTTGTAATATTAGTTATGCTTCCGCTGTTGAAATCTACGCTAACTTCATCACCATTTTCTATTTTATCCGCTGCTTCCTCACATTCTAATATAGGAAATCCTATGTTAAAGGAATTTCTGTAAAATATACGAGCGAAGCTTTTAGCTATTACGCATGATACTCCTGCTCCCTTGATGGATATAGGAGCGTGCTCACGAGATGAACCACATCCAAAATTGTTTAGAGCTACAATTATGTCTCCCTGCTTAACCTCTTTAGCAAAATGTATATCTAAATCTTCCATGCAATGACTTGCAAGAACCAAGGGGTCTGTTGAAATCAAGTGTCTTGCCGGAATAATCGCATCAGTATCTACATTGTCACCGTATTTGAAAACTCTTCCGTGTGCATTCACTATTTATTACCTCCGTCAAAATAATTTGGGTCTGCAATTTTGCCTGCTATTGCTGAAGCTGCAGCTACTGCAGGGCTTGCAAGATATATTTCAGAGCCGGTATGTCCCATGCGGCCTACGAAATTCCTGTTTGTAGTTGTAAGTGCTTTTTCTCCGTCAGCTAATATTCCCATATACCCTCCAAGACACGGTCCGCAGGTTGGAGTGCTGACAGCAGCTCCTGCATCTATGAATATTTCAGCTAAGCCCTCTACTATGCATTGTTTATATACTGCTTGAGTTGCAGGAATAATTATTGTTCGCACGTCAGGATGAACTTTGTGTCCCTTTAATATTTCAGCGGCAATTCTCATATCTTCAATCCTTCCGTTTGTGCATGAGCCTATTACAACTTGATCAATTTTAACATCGCCTACTTCAGAAATCGGTTTTGTATTTTCAGGCAAATGAGGAAATGATACAACCGGCGTTAAAGTAGATAAATCAATTTCTATAACATCATCATATACGGCATTATCATCAGCTTTATATGCGGTAAATTTTTTTGTTGAATGGTTTTTAATATATTCTGTTGTTTTTTTATCAACCGAAAAAATTCCATTTTTCCCGCCTGCTTCAATTGCCATATTGCAGATTGTGAATCTGTCATCCATTGACAACTCTTTTACACCTTCGCCGGAAAACTCCATTGATTTGTATAAAGCACCGTCAACTCCTATTTTACCTATGATATACAGAATCACATCCTTGCCGCTTACCCACTTATTCAATTTGCCTGACAAATTAAACTTAATTGCTGACGGAACTTTAAACCAAAGCTTACCTGTAGCCATTCCGGCTGCCATGTCAGTGCTTCCGCCGCCTGTAGAAAATGCTCCTAAAGCACCATATGTACAAGTATGAGAATCAGCACCGATTACAGTGTCTCCCGCTACGACAAGCCCTTTTTCCGGCAGAAGTGCATGCTCAATCCCCATTTGTCCAACATCAAAGAAATTTGTAACTTCTTGTTCTTTGCAAAAGCATCTTGAAATTTTGCATTGTTCAGCTGATTTTATATCCTTGGCAGGTACGAAATGATCGAAAACAACGACAACCTTGTCTTTGTCATATATTTTCTCAGCACCCATTTTTTTAAATTCTTTTATGGCAACCGGTGTGGTTATATCGTTGCCTAAAACTAAATCCAAATCAATTTCAATAAACTGTCCTGCTTTTACTTCATCTAATCCTGCATGTTTTGCAAGGATTTTTTGTGTCATTGTCATTCCCATGTTAAGCCTCCTAATTAATTATATAGTCCTATTTTCAAAAACCATTTTATTTAAAGAATTAATGTACGCTATGATGCTTGCTTCAATTATATCTGTGCTTAAACCTCTGCCTACGTAGACACGTCCATTTTCCTTTAATTTTACAACTGCATCACCCAGCGCGTCTTCACCCTCGGTAACAGAATTTAACGAAAAATCTGCCAATTCCAAGCTTTTTCCGATTATTTTTTCAATTGCTTTAAAGGATGCATATATTGGTCCTTCTCCTGCCGCAACCTCTTCAATAACATCATTGCCCTTTCTCACTGACAAGGTTGCAGTTGAAGTAATTGCATTTCCAGAATTTATAACGAATTTTACAAGTTCAAATATTTTGGGAATTTGGACTTTTTGCCTAGAAACCAAAGCATCTATGTCTCTGTCATATACAATCTTTTTCTTATCAGCCAGATCCTTAAATCTTTTAAATGCTATATCCAACTCTTCTTTTGTCAAAGTATAGCCAAGCTTAGTTAATTTATCGTTAAAGGCATGCCGCCCAGAATGCTTTCCCAAAACTAGTTTGTTTGTATCCAAACCTATTGATTCCGGAGTCATTATCTCATAGGTTTGTTTGTTATTAAGAACACCGTGCTGGTGAATACCAGATTCATGTGCAAATGCATTTGCTCCCACAATTGCCTTATTAGGTTGCACCTTGATACCTGTAATTCTTGTCAATAAGTTGCTGCTTCGCACTATTTGTTTAGTGTCAATTCTTGTTTCAGCACCAAAGTAGTCTTTTCTGGTATTAAGCGACATTACAATTTCTTCAAGTGCTGCATTTCCGGCTCGTTCGCCTATTCCATTAACAGTGCACTCAATTTGCGTGGCTCCGGCTTTGATTGCAGCAATTGAGTTTGCAACTGCAAGTCCAAGGTCGTTGTGGCAATGTACAGATATGTCAACTGTTTTAAGGGAAGGGCATTTATTAATAATCGTCGTAATAAAATCATAATATTCATCAGGAGTTGTGTATCCAACTGTGTCAGGGATATTAATTGTTGTAGCACCTGCTTTAATTACGGCGTTGAAAATCTGTGCAAGAAAATCCGCATCGCTTCTTGTTGCATCTTCTGCTGAAAATTCAATATTGTCACAAAAAGACTTCGCATAGGATACCATTTTTTCTGATGTTTCCAAAACTTTTTCAGGAGACATTTTTAATTTGTATTCCATATGAATTGGAGATGTTGCTAAAAACACATGTATGCGCGGATTTACTGCATATTTTAAGCTTTCCCACGCTTTGTCTATGTCATCTTTATGCGCTCTTGCAAGGCTTGTAACAGTACATTTTTTAATATGCTTTGAAATCTCTTGTATAGAGCGTAGGTCTTCCGGCGAAGCTGCAGCAAATCCTGCCTCTATTATGTCTACATTCATTCTTTCAAGTTGCTGAGCCATTTCAATTTTTTCTTTCAGATTCATGCTGCACCCTGGCGATTGCTCACCATCTCTTAATGTCGTGTCAAAAATTTTGACTGTCTTGGTCATTACAATTCCTCCGTAATAAAATTATTAAAAAATACAAAAATCCGTCCAAGATGCATATTAATATGCCATCAAGGACGGATATAGCTCCGCGGTACCACCTTAATTGTCTCCCAAAATAAATATTTATTATTATAGAAAACCTCTCAATTCAGATTCTAACAAATCCTAGCCTTTAACGCGGCACACGTATTTTCCTACTGATTTCAGAAAATAAGCTCAGGAGCGAGTGTGTTTTCTTGACAGTATCGGCTTCCAGCATATGCCGACTCTCTATAACTTGTCATATAAGAAAGTGTTTTTCTCCATCAAAGCTTGTATTAATTAATTTTCATGATTCTAACATTCTTAGTTATGCTTGTCAATAGTTTTTTTATAAATAAAAATATTGGCGACATATTTTGCGTAGGTTTTAAGCAAAGAAAGTTACTAGTTTTAAGGGGTTAAGATATAATTATATGTGTCAAAAAATAATGTTGAAATAAAAATTATGATGCAAAAAAATTTCTGCGAAGCATAAATAATATGCTGATATTGAAATTACAAATAATAAATAACATAATAATAAGTTAAACAGTGATAAAATTTAACATTAAATATTAAAAAAGGCATAGATAGTGCTTTTTTTTAGTATTCAATATTATTTTTTGTAAATAATACTTATGAGGTGATATATATGAAAAAAAAGATTTTTTTATTAGTAATAGTATTGTTAATTGGCTTATCAGCAATATATTTTGGAAACAGTATTGAAAATAGATCATTAAAAACCATACCCGAAAGCGCAGTTTTGCTATAGGAGGAATAAATGAAGTACAATAAAAACAGTTACAAACAAGTAGTTAGCGAATATACACCAAAAAATACTATTTTTAAAAATTGTATATGGGCATTTATTTTTGGAGGAGCTATTTGCTTGCTGGGTGAAATAATAAAAAATATATTGATGTCAGGCTTCAGTATTCCGGAAACGGACGCAGGACCAATGAGCTCGCTTGTTCTTATTACTCTAAGCGCACTTTTGACCGGATTAGGCTGGTATGACAAGTTAGGGAAGATAGGGGGCGCTGGAACAGTTGTTCCTATTACAGGTTTTGCGAACTCAGTAGTTTCACCTGCTCTTGAATTTAAAAGGGAAGGGTACGTGCTGGGAACCGCAGCAAATATTTTTAAGCTTGCAGGTCCTGTATTGGTTTTCGGATATTTTTCGGCCTTTATCGTAGGAGTATTAAGTCTCCTGTTTAAATAATAATATTTTAATTTAAGGAGAGTCAAAGTTGAAAAAAATTGGTAAACAGACATTTAGCATAAAAGATAATGTATTTGTCAGAGATGTATTTACAATTGTTGGCAAAAAAGAAGGAGAAGGCCCCATTGGTAAAAAATTTGACATGGTTGTGGATGACGATCTATGGGGAGAAGATTCTTGGGAAAAATGCGAATTAAAATTTCAAAAAGAAGCAGTTAAGCATCTTATGAAAAGAAATAAACTTAAAAAAAATGATATAGATCTTTTAATATCGGGGGATTTACTTAACCAAATAACATCATCATCTTTTGCCGCCAGAGATTTGCAGTTGCCTTATGTTGGAGTCTATGGAGCATGTTCAACCATGGCCTTAAGCATTGGCTTGGGATCGCTTATTATTGACGGAGGATTTGCGGACAATGTAATTTGTGCAACCTCCAGCCATTTTTGCAGTGCGGAAAGGCAGTACAGACTACCTCTTGAAATGGGAGGACAGAGGCACATGTCTGCACAGTGGACTGTTACAGGGACAGGAGCTGTATGGCTTTCGAAGAATGGAAGCGGCCCTAAAGTCAAAAATGTTACATTTGGAAAGATTCAGGATTTAGGCATAAAGGATGCCAATAATATGGGAGCTGCCATGGCGCCGGCGGCATACGATTCATTGAAACAGCACTTAGAAGATACAAACATCAATTATGATTTAATCGTTACAGGAGATTTAGGTACTGTTGGAAAATCAATTGTAAATAAAATGTTTACTGAAGACAAAAACAGCATTGAAAAAAAATATGATGACTGCGGAACGATTATTTTTGATATTGAAAAACAGGATGTTCACGCGGGAGGCAGCGGATGCGGGTGCTCTGCAACTGTGTTCGGAGCATTTTTGTATAAAAAACTTTTAAATAAAGAGATAAATAAACTTTTGTTTACGTCAACCGGAGCACTTCATTCTCCTACTGCTACTCTGCAAGGGGAAAGCATACCGGGTATAGCGCATTGTGTTGGAATTGAAATGTGAGGAGAGAATATGAATTACGTTATGAGTTTTGTAGTAGGGGGGATTATATGTGTCCTGGGCCAGATCGTCATGGACACATTCAAGAAAAATAATGCTTATTTGTTGGTTTCACTTGTTGTTTTGGGAACATTTCTTACATATTTCGGTATATATGATAAAATAGTGGAAATTGGATATTCAGGTGCTACAGTACCTCTTTTGGGGTTCGGACATTCTCTGGCGGAGGGAGCAGTGGAGGAAGCTGCATCTAAAGGCTTTATAGGAGCATTGAGCGGAGGGGTTATTAAAACAGCACCTGGAGTTGCAACAGCACTGTTAGTAGGGTACTTAGTGTCAGTCATATTTAACCCCAAAGGTAATAAATAATTATAGAAGAGTATATTAACTGCAGATTGGTTTGCAGGAATATGCTCTTTTTTGTATTTAATTTTAATGCGTTTTATGTTAAGAAATAAAAAAACCATAACTAATCTATTTATTAATTATGGTTTTTTCAGCAATTAATTTTCTATGGAATCAAGTATATCGTCCAATGCAGATCCATTATTATTGTGTTCGTTATCGTTATGGCCATTATTGTTGTGCTCATTATTGCCATTATTCTCGTTGTTATTGTCTTCATTATCGCTATCGATAATGTTACCATCTATAGGATCTTCACCTTCGTCATCTTCGCCTTCATTATTTTCATCTTCCGGATTATCTTTATTGTTAATCCACTGGTCATAATGCCATCTTGTATGGTAAGTACACATAGTTGTAGGAAGTTGATACTCATAATCTGCTGTTAGAAGACCGCTGAATGCAAGATTCTCAGCAGATACACCAAGAACCTTGGAAATCTGGCCCTTATCATCAAACTCAACCTGTCCTGCATATATTTGCTTAAGTTCGTCTAATGAAAATGTAATTTTGTCTTCTAAAATTTGCTGATAAAGCTTTTTAGCTTCGTAATTATCAGTTCTGGCTTGAGGATCATAAAGAGGCTCTCGTTTTATAAATACCCTTGTTTCCACTAAATCTCCTGGACAGAACGGTGATTTAAGTTTGTTAGAGGCAGTGCATACTTCTGCTTCAACATGTACGTCACACACTTCTGTTGGCTGAGTCCCTGGAACAAAATACTCTGTAATAATTTGACTCCCACGCTGATCCTGGGAACACAAGTCAGAAGGTAATTTTCCTGACTGACTGCATACCTGTACAGGTATTAAATTTGGGTTTCTTTCAATTTTTGCCGGAGGAAGGCCTTCATGTATGGGTGTCATAATTGCACTCCACAATCTTGCGTTGGCACCGCTGTCACCTGAAAGCTTCATTTGAACATTATCATTACCAACCCAAATGCCACCTACATAGTAAGGAGAAAAACCAACAAACCAAAAGTCTCCGTTAGCTTGTGTTGTACCTGTTTTACCTGCAACTTCGATTCCCAATTCGGCAGGCAGCTTAGCCTTGTAGGAAAGTCCTGGATTTACCGTTGTTCTGAGAATGTCTTTCATTACTGAAGCAACTTCAGGGCTTACTACAACATGTGTTTCGGGAATATTTTCTAGTATGGTTTCGCTATTGCTGTTTACAACCTTTGTATAGGAAATAGGCTCAATATATACACCGTCATTTGCAATTGCACCATATGCGGCAGTCATTCCCAGCGGTGAAAAGCCTTTAGTTAATCCTCCTAATGCCAGAGAAGCAAGGTTCACATCATTGTATGACGGATTTTCTGCTGGTGAAACAAACGTGTCATTTTCAGGATTTTCTAAATCTATCAAACCAAGTTTTGCCAATGAGCTTATTGCTGCATCCGTACCGATAGTCTCTAGCATTGTTACGGCATTTGTATTGATAGATTGTTCTACAGACTTTCTAAGAGTTTGAAGTCCCCAATATTTAATGGACCTGTATTCGTACCAGTTTTTAGGCCATCTGTCTCCGTTTTCATTGTATCTTGGAACATCATCTATAACATATGCTGCTGTATAACCAAGATCAAGAGCAGGCAGGTATACAGATAATGGCTTGATTGTTGAGCCAGGCTGTCTTGTAGCATCAGCAGCACGGTTGAATGTCTTACTTCCTTCTATATCTCTGCCGCCTATCATAGCTTTTATTTTACCTGTTTTGTAATCCAATATTACTGTTGCTGACTGCGGCTGTACAATACCTTTTTCTTGAAAATAAAAGTAATCCGCAGGAATTCTTAATATGCCGTCACTTCCAACAGCAAACATTTCAGGATTTTTATCTAAATAGTTTTTAGGAATTCTAAATGTGCCTTTTGTACCTTTTTGCTCAAGGATTTCAAAGTTGTTGCCTATGTTTAAAGCACCTACATTATGAGAGACAAAATTGTATTTGTCATCAATTGTATACAGATCTACAATGTCAATTGTAGAAGCATACAAATCAAATTTCTTTGAGCTAATCACAAGATTTCCGCTTTCGTCATAATAGTGTTCATCCTGATTCAAGAAAATACTGTCATCAGCATCCATTATATTATCTTTAGCATAGTATATGAGCTGACCATTTTCATTTAAAATATTTAATGCAGAATCCAGCGTTCCTGTTCCTTCACCGCCGGACCATTTGAAATATCTCCAATCTTGTCCTGTTGGCTTATCACCTGTAGGATCGGTTCCAAGGAACAATGCAGGAAAGTTACTGTATGAGTCTTCAAGGGATTTCTGCATGCTAATATCAATAGTGGTTGTAATAGTTAATCCTCCCCTGTATAAATAGCTTTCTGCTTCCTCGTACGATATGCCTTGCGCTTCCATCAGGTCTTCTATAACTTTTTCCTTAACATAATCCATAGGGCCTGAAGAGATTCCCTCTACTTTTGTCTGCCCGGGATTTAAAGCTACTCTCATATCTTCTGCCATGGCTGTATCATATTCATCCTGGCTTATGTGCCCTAACTCCAGCATTTTGCCCAATATTACATGTTGACGTTCAATTGCATTTTGATTGTAAACACAGGCATATTGAACTGAACCAATATATACGTATCCTACAATATTTTCTTCAGGGATGTCTTCAATATCTTCCAAGTTGTATCTGTTAAACGGTGCATATTTGACTGTGCTTTTTGCAGCACCGGCAAGCAATGCACTTTCCGCAAGTGTAAGTTCACTTACATCCTTGGAAAAATAAGTGTATGATGCTGTCTGAACACCGTAGGAGCTCTGGCCCAAAGGAATTGTGTTGAGGTAATTTTCAAGTATTTGATTTTTAGAAAGTTTTCTTTCTACTTGAATTGCAAGATATATTTCCTTTATTTTTCGTTCCCATGATTTTTCGTTTGTTAAATACAAATTTTTTACAAGCTGCTGAGTGATTGTACTTGCACCTTGCGCTGTAGGATCGCCTACTTTCACATTATGTAGAACAGATCCCATAATACGCTGAATATCTATTCCAAAATGATCTTTAAAACGCTGATCTTCTATAGATATAAATGCATTTTGCAGATGCTTTGGAATATCACTTAATTGCACAATATCCCTATTTTCATTTGGATCATGAATCTGTTCTATAGTATTTCCGTTTTCGTCAACTATTACAGAACTTTCCGAAAGAGTGCCGAGCACATTTGTTGGATCTATATCCGGTGCGCTTTTTACAATTCCGATAATCATGCCAGCTAGGGACCCGCCAACAATTATAGCAGCTACAAATAACAAAAGAAGAGTTATTCTCAGGGCAACCCTGATTTTTCGATTTTTCTTTCTTCTGCGTTTTTTGGAAGGCTTTTTGCCTTCAGAACCGCTTTCTATTATTTCAATATTTTTCTTATTTTCGTTTGACATATTAACCTCCGTTAGAACTTAAAGAAATAATCAGTAGTATCTAATGTTGTCAAAGATTTTAAGTTCTTACATATTATATAATAGAAAGGGTGTGAAATCAATAGTTGAAAAAATATAAAGACAGTGTAATAAAGCTTGTACTACCTATAATTTTAATATTTTCCGTGATTACGTACTACTATGTTGAAGCAAATATAAGGCCGACATTAGCTGAAATTTGTGATGTTCAGGCAAAGGTTATAGCTACAAAAGCAATTAATGAAATAGTCAGAAGGGAATTAAATAAAGATTCTATAAAAGATCAAATTCTCATGCCAAGTTATGACAGCAAAGGCAAAATTAACATGATACGAACAGACGCTATGACCATGAACACTATTTCCAACAATATAGCAAAAAATGTCCAGCAAAAGATAACAGAGTTAGAAAAACAGGAATTTTCCATACCTTTGTTTACGGCATTGGATTGTCAACTTTTGGCTGGGAGAGGGCCTAATCTTAAATTTACAATATATCACCACGGAAGCGTTTTGGTTGATTTCATTACTGAATTTGAAGAATCAGGAATCAATCAGACAAGATATAAGATATACATAACAGTTGATGTTAATATTAGAGTGGTCAGTCCGGTAACTACAAGCAGCACATCAGTAAAAAATAATGTACTTATGGCTGAAATAGTAATAGTTGGTGAAGTCCCGGAATCTTATATTAATTTTCCTTCGCTCATAGAGCTTAGGCAAAAATAGTCCGAAAATTATAGATAAAATGCAATAAATATGTACATATTTATTATATTTGTGATAAAATACAAAAGACAATATTTAACTAATTCGGAGGGTACATGAAAGAGATGGAAAGATGTCTTTTGATAGCAGTACAGCTGTCAAATGAGGAAGAACAAAATGACATGGAGGAGCTTGAGCTGCTTGTTGAAGCTGCAGAAGGCATTGTTATATCAAGTATCGTCCAAAACAGACAGAGCATAGACAACAGGTTTTATGTAGGACAGGGAAAAATAGAAGAAATTTATTCCTACGTTAAGGAACTTGAAATAGATACACTTGTGTTCAATGATGAATTAAGCGGATCTCAAATAAGAAACATAGAAGAAGCTGTCGATGCAAAGGTAGTTGATAGAACAAATCTTATACTTGATATATTTGCTAAAAGAGCACTTACAAAGGAAGGGCAGCTTCAAGTAGAGCTTGCACAGTTGAAATACAGCCTGCCGAGGCTTGTTGGACTTAATAAAAATCTTTCAAGACTGGGAGGAGGAATAGGTACCAGAGGACCAGGAGAACAGAAGCTGGAGCTAGATAGAAGAAGAATAAAAGAAAAAATAAGTGATATTCAAAGTGCATTGAATAACTTGGGAAAAGTAAGAGAAACAAAACGAAAAAAAAGAATGAAGGATCAGGTTCCTGTAATTTCTATAGTAGGATATACAAATGCAGGTAAATCTACATTACTTAACTCATTGATCGAAAGTGAGTACAGCGAGGAAGAGGCAGAAAACAAAAGGGTATTTGCACAGGATATGCTTTTTGCAACTCTTGATACGGAGCTTAGAAGGGTAAGGCTGCCGGGAGGGAGGAAAGCTATATTTTCTGATACCGTCGGGTTTATTAAGAGGCTGCCGACTCAAATAATTGAAGCATTTAAAGGTACTTTGGAAGAGATAAAATATGCGGATTTGATAATTCATTTAATTGACGTAAACGACGAAAATTTGCAGCAGCACAGGGAAACAACCACTAAGCTCATAGAAAAAATAATCGATAAGGATATACCCGTTTTGACTGTTTACAATAAGGTAGATAAAATAATGAATGATAAGGTAACGGCGCTATCAACAAGTGATATCATTTATATTTCAGCCAAGAACAAGCACAACATTAATTTGCTTTTGGAAACCGTTGATTATAGAATAAATGGAGAAAAAAATGAATATTCACTAAAAATCCCCAATAAGAACATTAAAGATTATTATTGGCTGTATGAAAACAGGTATACTGAAGATGTCGAGTTTGACGGTGAAGGCGTGAAGCTTACTGCTATTTTATATGAAAATGAGAAACAGCAGTACAATAATTATATAACAGGTGAAAAAAATGAGTAATTACAAGTCAGTCCACAAATATGGAAGAGATGAAATAATTATTAATAAGTCAAGATTCATAGGTACGGCACTTCCGGTTGAAAACGAAGAACAGGCTGTAGAATTTATTGAAAGCATCAAAAAAGAGTTTAAGGATGCGTCTCATAATTGTTATGCATATGTCATTGGTGAAAATAAAAATATCCAAAGATATTCAGATGCCGGAGAACCGTCGGGAACTGCAGGCATGCCGATATTAAATGTTATAAACCAGGAAAACATAATAAATGCCGCAGTAGTCGTAACAAGGTATTTCGGAGGTGTACTATTAGGCACGGGAGGTCTTGTCAGAGCATATACAAGGGCGTGCAAAGCTGGGCTTGATAGCGGGTTGATTGTTGACAAAAACTTATACTATAATGTATCCTTTAACTTGGATTATACGCTGTTAGGTAAAGTTGAAAATGAGCTTATGAAGAATAATTTTATAGTAAAAGATAAAATTTATTCTGATCATGTTAAGATCAAACTTATTGTTAAAGATAATGAAACAGATAAGATTGAAGAGGTGATCAATGAAATAACTTCTGGCCGTACAGAAATAAATATCGGACAGGCATCATATTATTCTGTTAAAGACGGAAAAATAATAGAATAAAAATATTTGTATTATAATAAACAATATGATAGAATATCTCGTCAAAATAATTGGAACTATTTAAGGAGGAAATATGTCAGGACATTCTAAATGGAAGACCATAAAAAATAAAAAAGGGAAAGCAGACGCACAAAGAGGAAAGATTTTTACTAAATTGGCCAGATACATTACTGTTGCTGTCAAAGAGGGCGGCCCGGATCCGAGTTACAATTCATCTCTGGCTACAGCAATAGAAAAAGCCAAAGCACAGAACATGCCAAATGACAATATTGATAGAGCAATTAAGACAGGGATGGCGGCATCTTCAGGCGATAATTTTGAAACGATTACTTATGAGGGTTACGGACCAAGCGGAACGGCATTTATGGTTCAATGCTTAACTGACAATAAGAACAGAACAGCAGCAGACGTAAGACATTACTTTACAAAAAACAACGGAAACTTAGGTACAACCGGATGCGTAGGGTACCTGTTCAGCAGAAAAGGAGTCATTTCAATAGAACTGAGTGACAGTATAGATGAGGAAGCTCTTATGATGGCCGCTTTGGACGTAGGAGCGGAAGATTTTGAAACAGAAGATGACAGCTATGAAATTACCACAGCTCCCGAAGATTTTATAAGCGTTTTAAACGGGTTAAAAGAGGCAGGATACAGCAATATAAAGGGAGATGTAATGTATATACCTGCAACTACTGTTAAGGTGGAAGACGAAGAAAATGTTAAGTATCTTGAAAGACTTATAGAAGCCTTGGAAGATTGTGATGATGTACAAGAAGTGTACCACAACTGGGAAGAGCCTGAAGAAGAGGAAGAAGAATAGTTTAAACAAGTGATTTCAATGGTTATATCCAACTACGGTTTTTAGGAAATTTGGTTTATTAGGCTTGATGATGACACACAGATAAAGGTAATATGTGTGTAAAAAAACCTTAGACTACGATAATCCTAAAGGAATTTAAAATCTTGAATGATGATAAACACCTTAAATTTTATTATGTATATCAAAAAATACTAATGAAATTAGAGGTGTTTTTATGTATCTAGAATTTGAGGATTTTTTATTTAATTGTGAGTCAAGAGGTTTATCACCAAAAACGATTAAGAGTTACAGGAATAACACAGCATTATTTTTAAAATATGCTGAAGAAAAATTTAATATTGAAAGTATAAAAAATATTGATGCTATTCATATTAAAAAATATTTTAAAGATAAGGCTGATAGTGGATGTACAAATGTTTATATCAACTCAATTCATAAGGTTTTAAAAGCATTTTTTATTTATTGTCAAGAAGAGGGATATATCATTAATAACCCAGTAGAAAAATTAAAATGGGCGAAAGACGAAATAAAAGTTATTGATGTATTTAACGATGAAGAAGTCAAAATGTTGTTAAATGCTTATAATTATTCCAGTTATTTTAATGCAAGAAATAAGGCTATTTTAGCATTTCAATTTGATACTGGTGCAAGAACAACCGAGACAATCGATGTATTAAATAATGACTTGCAAAGCGATAGAGTGTTAATTCATGGTAAAGGAAGTAAAGAAAGATATGTACCCCTTTCAATCGAATTAAGAAAGATACTAAAACGGTATGAAAATATGAAAAAATTATACTTTAATAAAGATATTCCCAATAATTATTTTTTAAGTAGAACGGGGAGACCGCTGACGGTTGAAGCAATAGAAAGAATTTATACTGAGGCAGAAAAAAGTGTATCAATAAGGAAAACAGTTAGATGTTCTCCCCACACAGCAAGACACTATTTTGCCGTTAAAATGTGGGAAAATAATGATATTTACACAGTTTCAAAATTATTGGGACATAGTAAAATCTCAACTACGCAGATATATCTTGCTTCTTTAACCAATGAAAAAATAATAGAAGCTGGTAAAGTAACCAGTCCTCTAAATACAATAATTAAATCAAAATAAAGATTTAATCAACAATATAAACATATCATATGTATTAGCTTTTTAAGCCTTAAATCGACTTTAAAGCATAGGATAAAATTTGTTAATGTAATTCATCAATTCAATGCAGATAGTTGCTAGAATCTTTATATACAGACTTAAAACTATTTAAAAAGGGTATTACCAATGCTATATTATTCGGTAGTATCTTTTTTTAATGGTTTTTGGGCAGACGTAGTCTCCTCTATTTTCTCAAAATCTTCACTCATAATCATTTCAAAGATTTTACGATTTAAATTTTCTACTGCTAATGGTGACGGCTCATTAAGTTTAATTGCTTTAAAAGTTATTTTATTTTTGCTCATTATGTTCGTATTCCCTACTTTCTGTATTTTGAAACCTGTATTACATAGTATTGCCTTAATTATTCCATAAAATTAAAAAAATAGATACTAAAAAATAATAGTATCTATTGCTTAATTTGGTTATATTTCGTTATATTTCCTCTCCTGTATCATTCATTTTAAATGTACCAATAAACTCACAGTCTAAAGCTTTAGCAATTTCATGTAATTCCTTTTCTGAAAAATTATCACGCTTGAATTTATTAGTAAGATTTTGCCTTGATTGTCCTATCATATCAGCTAAATCACTAATTGTTTTATTTCTTCTTTTTATTATTATTTTTATTTTTTCTCCCATTGTTAATGGCATTAATATCACCTCAAAATTATATTACACTAATAAGTGTAATAAGTCAAGTTGTAAATTTCTAAAGAAATAAAATAATTTACAAATTACTATTGACAAAAGAAACTTTTAAGTGTACAATAATAACATAAGTTACTTAAACAAAACAAAAAATATAAAAACCAAAGGAGAAAAAAGAAAATGCTAAGACAATTGTTAGAGGAAATATTTGAAAACAAAAAAACAATGATAAAATTTTTTGAAGGAAAAGAATATGGAGTAACAACTATAAAGTATTATTGTACAGAAAATAATTACTTCTACGAAATAACAGAAAATCCAATAACAAAAGAAAGTGATGTTGTTGAAATTCAAATTGGGAGTATGGATTATAATACTTATGTAGACATTTATAATAGTACAAATGGAATACAAAATAAAATTCAAAGGAGATTATAAAAAATGAATAACACTATGAGTAAAAACACAATTGCTGTAACAATACCAAATCAAACAAACAAGATTCAACAACAAATTAACGCATTAAAGGAGATTTTACGAGACGATAAAAAGAGCAAAGAAATACATACGCAAGCTTTAATTGATTTAGAAAAAGTTTTAATAACAGATTTTGTATGTACAGAATGGTACAAGTTATCAGATGATGCAGAGGGGAAAGATTGTTTTACCAAAGAAACTATTGATAATAAAGATACAGATAAAATTATGGAAGTATTAAAAAATCGTACTTATATAAACCATGTGTATTATAGTTTGGCTGTTAATAAACTAAATGAATGTTTTGATGATTGTGAACAATTAATTATACCACAAGAAGTAGCTAGTTATTATTCTGATATAATAGACATAATTGTAAATGTAATTGATATTGATGATATGGAATTTAGATTAGATTGTCTTTTATCATAAAACAAGAATTTTAACGAAATTTTAGTGTTGAAATTTCAACGAAAAACGGACATGAAAAATAAATAAAAAAACTTATCAAAAAACTATTGACAAGCGTTTCCAAAAAGTATATAATTAAGTTTGAGGTACTATGCCTTAAACACAAAAAGCACGTTTTTTAACGTGTACATTTCAAATATTTTATATAATTTTTATCGTCAAATAAAGACTACCATAAAATGTTTAAAATGTCAAGTGTTTTTTTAAAACTATAAAATATTTTATGATAGGAGTAGAGAAATTTATGATTAAAGAATTTAAGATTAAAAGTTACAAAGAAAACAACAAAAAATGTGACATTATAACGTTACAGAGCAATTTATTTATGGAAGCATATTGCAGATATGCAAACAAAACAACTATTGATGATGACATAATTCAGGTGTTTTTATCTGATGATTTTGATACAGCATTAAAATTATGTACAGAGACACAAGTAATTAACGGTATAAAATACATAGCTTATACATCAACTCCAACATTGCAAAAGAAAGAAGAAAGCTACAATACATGGATTTATGACGAAGAAAACTATGCATGGTTGTTTGGAGAAAAAGAAAATCAGAAATGTAAAATGCTGTACATTAGGGAGGATAAAAAAGATTTTATTGATTACTTTGAGAATTTAATATCTTTGGGTACTATTAATAATTTCAAAGATAAAGAGATTTGTATAAACAAGAAAATTACAAGCAGGATTGCATTAGCCTTTAGCACAGTCAATAAAATTAATTATATGCCTAAAATATGTATTGTTAAAGATAAAACCATAGATATAGTAAAGGATATTATTTATTATACCTATAATAAGGATAAAAAAGAATTAATAGAAAATATAGAAAGAGGTAAACCGATTACAAACACTTTGTTTGATGGCTTTGGCTTGATGTCAAACAAAGTTGCGGAAATGATTAAAAGGGATTATACAGAGGATTATGTTCCGGACGTAGCTATAATACGCATTTATGGATTAGCCGTCAAAGGTTTAGTATTACGTTTCAATTGGACAGACTATGTAAAAAAATATTGTAATGGTAAATTTATTATAACTGATATATACGGAGTTAAACAGGATTTAAGAGAAATTGATTTAATACTGACAGAAAGCCAATGTAAGTGGTGGAATAATTTCAATTCCATAGAAGAATATTACAATAAAATTGATGGCTTAAATGATATTAACAAAGAATTAATTAATTGTATGTACGTGACAAAAACCAACCATAAAAAAAGCAAGGTAAAGGAGTATACCTTAGGTAACTATCAATTTATATCAAACCTTAATTTAGATTTTAATGATTTGATGGAATTGAGTAAAGATACATACAAACTATATGATGATATATTAAACGGTGATTTAGAGAGCATATTATATTACTTAAAAGAATTTGAACAATATGAAGATTGTAAAATAGTACAGGACAAGCTTAATTATTTAATACAAACAAATGCGGAATTCTTAAAAAGTGACTGGATATTAAAGCAAATAAAAACTTTAGTACTGAATCAGATAGCATTGTTATCATCAACTAAATTTTATTTGAAAGGTAATTTTAAATTGCTTGTGTCAAATCCGTTTATGTTTATTGACGGCTTATTGGGAATAGACCGAGATACTCTATCTGAAAATGAATTTTATATACCCGGCAATAACAGTAAAAAATTTACTATTAGCAGGAACCCTTTAGCATCTCCTTGGGAAATACAAAAAATTAATACCGTTTACAGTAAATTATTTAATGAATATTTTAAAGACTATTCAGAGGAAATTTTATTTTTGAATAATAAAGATTGGGTTTTGAATAGTTTAAGTGGGGCAGACTTAGACGGTGACATGGCATTATGTATTGAAAATGAAATTATATATAATAATGTTATTAGTAATAAGACAGTATATATGCATGTAGCTGAAGGTGAAACAAAAAGCATGATTTATAATGAAGAGAATAAATTTAAGGCTTTATTGCTAAGTAGTGGTAACAAAATAGGGCAACTTGCATTGACATCAACATTGGTAAACAATAATTGTTTACAGAGTGAATTAAGTAAATCAGAAGTTAGGAAAAATTTTAATGATAATAAAAATTATCTCTTTTATCTAACAGAATTACAACAAATGGTAATTGATTGTCCAAAAAGTCTAGTGATGCCCTCTGATGAAGATTTAGAACCTTTGCAAGATTATTTAAATAAACGTAAACCTTTATTTTTAAAGTATAAAGATGGTTATAACAAAAAATGTAAAACCAATATAAAAGCACATAGCTATTTAGACGATTTTAGCGGATATATACAAGGTGACATATTAGATAAAGCTGAAAATATCAATAAAAATGGTACTAAGGATTATATATCAAGATTTTTATTATATGATAATACCATTAATGAACAATGTGCCGATGAAATAAAAGCATTAAATAAATTAGTGGCTCAAAATAGATATAATCCAGATAATACAGATTTATTTAAAAGTAAAAAGGACGAGCATATTTTAATGGCAGATGGAATATCTAAAAAATATGATTATAAAGATATTTGCAATATATTAGCAAGCTTTTACAATGATAGTTTTACTTGTGTATATTTCTTTAATGATGTTATAAAAATGCTTAATACAAAGCAATTTAGGACGGTTAAAGTATTAAGATGTGTTGATGGCTTAACTACATTACGGGAATCAGAGAAAAAATTAATATTTGGACACTATTATTTACTGGAAGATAAATATGTTGTTAATGCTATTAATGATGTGGCTGATGTTAAAGAAAAATGTGAGAGAAAAAATAAAACAGGTTATATTTTTGTTGGTAAAGTAGAAAATCCGAACACTTTAATTGCTAATGATGTGCAAGTAATTCGCAATGATAATGGTTCAATTGATTTGCTTAAAGATGGAAATAAAATCACTTATGCTTTTAGGCAAATTAAGGATGAAAATAAGCAAGGAAATGACACGTTGTATCAGTGTAATGAAATTGATATATTGAAAGTTAAAAAAATCAATAGTGGTAGTATTAAAGTATTAATTAATTATTAATTGAATGTGGTATTATGCGCTAACGCGCAAATGCTTGAAACGATTAATATAATTGTTTCACCTCTTTCTATTAGGTTGAGCATATTTAATATAATTGTTAACTCATAGCAATTACTTACTTTCTTGTGTGCTCAACCTACTTAAAAAGATAATGAATAATAAGGGATTTATAGCAGGGCATAAAGTTTAGTAACAGATAAAAATACAACTCCGCCAAAGTTGGAAAGTTATTTGTTGCCAAGTTAAATGTTTTGAAGTGATAACATATTGCAGTTTAAAATTGACTGTGCGCAGGTTGAGATTAAATTGTAATCGGCAATGTTATTGCAAATGGCAAAGAGAAATGTTTGGAAGAACAAAGTAATTTGCTAATTAATAACATAATACAAGTTTAAGATGTCATAGATTTAAAAAACTTCCCATGGTTAAAAATTTTAAATCTAACTTGTCTCATGACATTGGTGTTTAAACCACCATCAACATTTGATATAAGTTTGAAACTTGTAGTATCCAAAAAATCACACCTAACAGCAGGGTTTATACTCTGCTATAAATCCCTTATTTTAATAATTCTGATGAAAGATAATTTTAAACATAGGAGCAAATAAAAATGAGTAATAAAAAATATATTTATAATTATGATATTGAACAGTGCAATCAATTGTTTAAATTAAATGTAAAGCCAATTGGATGCGGAATTAATAAAAAGACTAATAGTGTATATCATGTGTTCTATCCCAACGCTTATTATTTTGGGATGCTGGACAAACTTCTACAGCAAGATAATACTTAGCTTAAAAACGTTGAAAACATTACGGTGTTACTTTTGTAGCAAAATAATGTTGCTTAACTCTATTTGACTTAGAGTAAGACAACAAAATAATGCAACAAAAGTAACTCATATAATTAAAAAAGAGAATAATAATTAAAAAAGAGAACATATACCACTCTAAAGAGTGTTAAATATTTTCTTGTTTAAGTTTTTCTTTTGCAATAAATAAATTTAATGATAGGAAAAGGTATTTAAAATGGACTTGTGTCAATAGAGTAGACACAAAAAGTTTAACTTTTTTTACACCACTCAGGCAGCTTCATGAGCAGCCTGTGGAGTCATATAATTTATAGCACCATGAATCCTTTTACGGTTGTACCAGGATTCGATATATT